>JASBTI010000002.1 GCA_030148505.1 Rhodanobacter sp. | reverse complement strand
TTTGCCGACGAGGTAGACTGCACCTAGGGCGACATAGATCAGTCCGAAACCGATCCAAGCGATTTTTTGTGCGCCGAACAAGACCATGCCGATGGCGGCGGCGGCGAGTCCGAGTAAGCCCATGAACAGGCCGCGCACCAGGGTAAACACCGTGACCTGGTGAATCTTCGCGGCGCGGTCACGTCCCTCCAGGGTTTTGATGAACACCAAGGTCGAGCCGATCGAGCAGGGTTCGACAAAGCCGAATAGGCCCAATCCGATCGGTAGGGCGATCTGCTGCAGCCAGGAGAAATCAGTCATCGCGGTGACCGGTGACGCGATAAGCGCCTTGCTGAATTGTCGCGCTCAGTTGCTCGACACTGGTGTTTTGCGGGTCGTAAAGCACACGCACCAAGCCGTCGTCAAACGACGCCGACACTTTGCGCACACCGGCGCTGCGTTGCAGCAGTGCTTGTATCACTGTGGCGCAGCCGTTGCAGTGCATGCCTTCGACGGTGAATGTCACTGTCTTCATCGTTCGTTCTCCTGTATGCGACGCTGGGGCCCGAGCACCGACCGTTGCCCGTGATCATGCCGCCTTCGGCCTTGATTCGTTATTGCCTTTGAGTATGGCGGTTGCAGCAAGACTAGGCTCTGGAGTGGACTCCATGTCAAGACCCATGAGTTAAGGAGGTTTATTCGTATCGAGGGGGCTAATGTACCGGCCGGTCTCTGGGTCCGCGCAGGATTTCGTTCAAGCAAACGGGTCGCTGGATGATGAGGTGATTGGTGATAGCCGCGATAAGCGCGGCGAGATCGGGTTCGACGCCGGCTAGGCGGCGTCGAACGCGGTTGCTAGGCAAGCCACTATCCAGTGTCTCGGTATTTCGATCCTCGATAACTGAGTGGTTCGCTGTGGAGGGTTTAGTTGCCGGGCTTGAGCTGCGGATGAGTTTCTTCGCTCCACCACCAAACGGCGAGTCCGGACAGCAGCATGGCGAGCGCTACGAACCACAACCCCGACGCCAGGTGTCCGCTTAGATGCGCGACCGCGCCCAACGCCAGGGCGCCGATGCCGTAGCCAATATCGCGCCAGAACCGATAAATGCCGATAGCGGTGCCGCGCCAATTGGGATGCGCGAGATCGGCGATTGCCGCTGAAAGGTTCGGGTAGAGAAGCGCCATGCCGAAGCCGGTTATGGCGGCAGAAAATGTCCACCACCAGACCTGGTCGCGCAACAACATCATGCCGACTCCGGCCGCGCACAACCACATTCCCCAAACAATCGGTTTGTGCCGTCCAATATGGTCGGAGAGTCTGCCGGTCACCAACTGAGATACACCCCAGACCATGCCATAGGTGCCGACCACCCAACCGATATCAACCAGACTTACGCCTTTGCCATAGAGGTAGGCCGGATAGACCACCCACACCAGCGCGTCGACAAATTTTTCGATCAGCCCGGCTTGGCTGATGGCCACCATGCGTCGATCGCGCCAGCTCATGCGCGTGAATATCTGCCACGTGC
>JASBTI010000033.1 GCA_030148505.1 Rhodanobacter sp. | reverse complement strand
TAGCATCATGCATGAAGGCGGCAGCGGCCGATCCGCTGTGGGTGTGAGAGCTTTCAGCTTATCCGCCGTTTGCCGCCTTCACCTATCTCGTTATTCGTCAACACGATCTTTCCCGCTTTCCCGCGATGAACCAAAAAAAAGACGGCAGGAATTATCGCAATCTACCTACCTCCGTCCCCTTTTCCTATGAACCGCATGTTCCATTCGCTCAGGAGCTACAACTACCGGCTGTGGGCCGGTGGCGCGCTGTTGTCCAATGTCGGCACCTGGATGCAGCGCGTCGGGCAGGACTGGTTGGTGCTTACCGTGCTCACCCACCACAGCGCGACGGCGGTGGGCACGGTGATGGCACTGCAGTTTGGGCCACCGTTGCTGCTCTTGCCGCTGACCGGCCTTGCCGCCGATCATCTGGACCGGCGAAAACTGCTGCTCTTCACCCAGGCCGTCGCCGGTCTGCTGGCGCTGGGTCTGGGCTTGGTGACCCTCACCGGCGTGGTACAGCTATGGCAGGTGTACGGCTTCGCGCTGCTGCTGGGCTGCGTCACCGCGTTCGACGCGCCGGCCCGACAGGCGTTTGTATCGGATCTGGTCTGCGACGACGACCTGGCCAACGCCGTGGCTCTGAACTCCACCTCATTCAATGCCGCACGCATGATCGGCCCGGCGGCGGCAGGTTTGCTGATTGCCGCCGTCGGTGAGGGTTGGCTGTTCTTGATCAACGCCGGCTCTTATGCGGCTGTGATGGTGTCGCTGTGGCTGCTCAGGGTGCACGAGCTGCATACCGAAGCACGGCCTGCCAGCGCGCGCGGCAGCATGATGGCGGGCTTCCGCTACGTATGGCGGCGTCCCGATCTGGTGGCGGTACTGGTGATGCTTTTCCTGATCGGCACCTTTGGCTTCAACTTTGCCATCTTTATTTCGACGATGTCGGTCACGGTGTTCCACGGCAACGCCAGCCAGTACGGCCTGCTGACCTCGGCGATGGCGGCGGGCACCCTGGGCGGGGCCCTGTTGTCGGCACGCCGCCAATTTCCAGGCATGGTGCTGATGGGCACGGCGGCGGCGGCCTTCGGTGTCACCCTGGCGGTGGCGGCGGCGATGCCCAGTCCCTCGCTGTTCGCGGTGGTGCTGTTTTTCGTCGGTCTGGCCGCGCTTACCTTCATGACGGCCAGCAATTCGATGATGCAACTTACTACCGAGCGCGCCATGCGCGGTCGGGTGATGGCGCTGCGGATTGCCGTGGTCATGGGCGGCACCCCGATCGGTGCGCCGCTGGTGGGCTGGGTGGTCGATCGCTTCGGCGCTCGCTGGGCGTTGGGCGTCGGTGCGCTGGCGGGCGTTGCGGCAGCCGCGGTAGCGCTGGCGTATCTCGTGAGACATCGCCATCTGCGTCTGTCCCGGGATGGCGGTCGCTTGCGCTGGGTCATCCTTCCCGAACAGGTGGACGTGAACGCCGTTCGCGTGGCGGCGGGGGAGCGCGTGAAATGAGCGGTGAGCAGGGCAGGGGTGATGCCGATTTCGCTGCGCGCCCCTGACCGAAGCGACGACGGGTGCAATCCTGGCGCTGCATGAAACACAACCGCTGGGGATCAATGGCAATACGATAAGGATGGGAGGATACGTTTCTGCGATAAGTGCCTGCAACAGGCCTTGGCCAGCCTGTTGACCCGACGGGGACGCGCCGATCCCTTTTTCCGATTGTCGGTCCGAACGTGGCAGTATCGGCAGTAAGGGGGCGGGGTTAGCGTTGCCATGTCTGCTCCTCACAGTTTCTTCGAGGGTCTGCATTTCGACCCCCTCCAACTGCCGATCGGGGAGCACCGATGACTCATGGCCCTAGTGTGACAACCACCGCGTTGGATGATGCGCCAGTCACGGCGCGCGTTCTTCGCTCTTTCCGCTTTGGGAGTCTGGCCGCTGTGGCGGCCGGTTTTTTCAGTACCTCGGCACGGGCTGCCACCACACCCGATGAACGCATCAATGCGTTGTTTGGCCCGGTCGCCAAGACCATCTCCGACGTGGTTTTCTATCCGGTCCCACTGGGAAGTGGTTACAGCATGCCGGCGATGGTGCTCTGGTTGATCGTCGCGGCGAGCTTTTTTACCCTGTACTTCCGCTTTATCAACGTGCGCGGCTTTCTGCAGGGGCTGCGTTTGATCCGCGGAGATTATTCCCACGGTCACGACAAGGGCGAGGTCACCCACTTCCAGGCTTTGGCGACGGCGTTGTCAGGGACGGTTGGTCTGGGCAACATTGCCGGCGTCGCCATCGCCATCAGCATCGGTGGTCCCGGCGCCACGTTCTGGATGATCGTGGCCGGCTTGCTGGGCATGAGTTCCAAGTTTGTGGAATGCACCCTGGGCGTCAAGTATCGCCGACACAACCCTGACGGCAGTGTCTCCGGTGGCCCGATGCATTACCTCAGCCGCGGCATTGCCGAGCACCATCCGCGCCTGAAGTCGTTGGGCAAGTTGCTGGCGATCGTGTTCGCGATCTGCTGCATTGGCGGCTCGCTGGGCGGCGGCAATATGTTTCAGGCCAACCAGACGTTTCAGCAATTCGTCAGCACAACCGGTGGTGAGAGCAGCTTTCTGGCCGACAAGGGCTGGCTGTTCGGCTTGGTGATGGCCGTGCTGGTTGGCGTTGTGATCATCGGCGGAATCAAGTCGATCGCGCGGGTCACCAGCAAGCTGGTGCCGCTCATGGCGATCCTCTACGTTGCCTGCAGCCTATGGGTGATTTTTGCCGACATCCGGTTTGCAGGTCAGGCTTTTCAAGCCATTGTCGCTGGTGCCTTTACCCCGGAGGCGGGCTACGGCGGCATCGTCGGGGTCCTGATCCAGGGCTTTCGTCGCGCGGCATTCTCCAATGAGGCGGGCATCGGCTCGGCGGCAATCGCCCATTCGGCCGTGCGCACCAAGGAGCCGGTCACCGAAGGGTTGGTCGCGCTGTGGGAGCCGTTCCTCGACACGGTGGTGATCTGCACCATGACCGCCCTGGTCATCGTCATTAGCGGCATGTATCAGCGCGAAGACATTGGCGACGGCGTCGCCATGACGTCGATGGCGTATTCGTCGGTACTGCCATGGTTCCCGTATCTGCTGACTGCCGCAGTGTCGATGTTTGCGTTTTCCACCATGTTGGCGTGGTCCTACTACGGCGAGAAGTCTGCCTGTTACCTGTTTGGTGAATCGAAGCGGGTTGCGCTCGGGTACAAGCTGATGTTCTGCGTGTTCATCGTGATCGGGGCGGCCAGCAACATGACGGCAGTGGTCAACTTCTCGGATGCGATGATTTTCGTGATGGCGCTGCCCAATGTCATCGGCTTGTACTTGCTGGCGCCGGTGGTCAAACGCGATGCCGACAGCTACTTCGCCCGCGTTCGCAGCGGCCACATCCGCAACTACCGCAAGCGGCCATTGAGAGAGTCACTGGTCGAGGCTGGCGAGAGCTAAGAAAGCAGAAACAGCATGGAAACTGGAACGGAGGAAGTGAAAGGCCTGCCCCCAGGCTTGGCCCACGCTCGCCGCATGGCAAGGTCTTTTTCGCCATCGCCCGCAAGCGCTGGTTTGCCCGGGTACGGACGGCCGCGTGGATGGCACTGTCCGTGTCTTGCGGCACGGTCGCAACGCAGGTGCAAATGCGCATAGTGGAGCGATCGCTGTCATCCCGAAAGATTGCGCAGCAATGCAAAAGCCGCTACACGGCCCCCGCGGGGCATCCCGATACCCCGCGCAACTCACCGCACGGGTCGCCTGCCGAGCGCATACGCTCCGGCCCTCGCCAAGCTTCTTCCGTCCCGGTTTTGCGGTTTAGATTGGATGTTGCCGGTAAAACCGGGTGAGTTGCCGATAGACGTCTGGCAAATGCTGGCGCAAGATTGCCGGGCTCTCGAAAAATTGCTCACTGGCAACCGCAAAGAACTCGGCCGGGCTTTCCAGCGCGTACGGGTCCAGCGGCACGTCGGCACCGTTGCGTTGCGCCTCGTGCAGGCGATCCCACGCGCTCGACAAGGCCTTCCACCACACGCGGCGATCCATGCGCCGGTGCAGTGGTGGAAAGCCATTGGCGGCGCCGTTGAGCATATCGAGCTTGTGCGCCATTTCGTGGATGACCACGTTGTGTCCGGGTGCCTGCCCGATATTCAGCACATCCGCCCATGACAGGATCACCGGTCCACGCCCCCATGCCTCACCTGTCAGCGCGCTGTTGGTCTGGTGAACCACCCCGGCCGCATCCATGTGGGTGCGATGTGGCATGAAGGCGTCCGGGTACACGATGACGCTGTGCCAGCCGTCGTACCAGTCAATGCCCAGTTTCAGGATGGGAACGCAAGCGTGGGTCGCAAGCAAGACACGGTCGGCGTCGTCAAGCTGCAAGTCCTTGACCGGCTCCAGCGACTTGCCGTCCAGAAACAAGGTCGCCAGCACACGCAGCGTGGCCTGGTCGGAAGCGCCAAGCCGACGCGCCGGAGTACAGCGCTGCAGCGCGTCGCGCCAGAGCGATTCGGTGATCGGGTGCCGGGCGAGGATGCGCCGTACGCGCCAGCTTCTGATTTTGTCGAACATGGCCACCGGCCGGAGGGAGTCGTAGAATCAAGAGCATCAGGGTCAGAGTGCACTTTCTCAAGACAAAAAACAGCGCTCGGAGTCTGAGGTTTTTCCACGGAGTGATGCCGGGATATCCCGTTGATCCGGCAATTTTGGAGTGGAGTGTCGGAGGGTGTCCGGGATTTTGGGTAAACGGGCCACAGGCAGGCAACTGCCTTTTGACCCGGAAATACCATGGAACAATACGCAAGCACGAAGTCTCCGACGAGCTGCTCAGCGGCTTGTTGGCGAACGACCAGAAGCCCCAGCCTGATTGACGGCAACCATGAGTTGCAGGGCGACATGCAGTCCCGACCCTACGGCATGGAGCTCTCGCTTTCCCGTAACTTCCCCCATCCGCTGGCAGAGGCCGGGTTTCATATCCTGTCCGGCAAGGGTTCGATGAGTCGCGGCGTACGCTGGTTGGCCCTGTCGGCCGCCGGTCAAGGGAAACAGGGCCGGTTGCATTGGTCCCTATGGAGCGACTTGGCTACGAAACTTGTCCGCGTTTGGCGTCGTCAGGGGGCGGCTTCCAACGCAATGATCTCGAGCAGTTCAAAGTGCAGTGTCACCATCTCGAAGTGCTCATGCAGATGTAGATGCGGCAAGCAGCGAATGTGGCACTCACGGAATGCCTCTGCACTGGAAAACGTTTCGCCACGCCATACTTCTTCCGGAATATTCCCGAATTCGATCGTGTAGACCTTGGTTGCCTTGATGATGCAACGAAGCCGTTGCTTCCCGTCGTAGACTTCAATGACATCGCCGGGTGCATAGCTGCCGTCACCATACTCACCATACGGGTTGTAGTAATCGGCGACGGCGTCGGCGGTGACGGTCTTGCGACCATCCATGACACTGCGGACAAGACTGTCATCGTTCTCGTCGGCACCCCAGAAGGTCAGTCTCTTTCGTCTGCTCATGATTTTCTCGAGTTGCCAATTGGCTCGGAAAGTCGGGACGGGCGAATTGCGGGCCCGCTGTGATGGCGGCTCAGCCAAAGCTGCGTAATTTCGGCCAGATCGTTGGCCAGGTAATCCGCAAATGCCGGCACAGGTAGATTTCCGGGTGGTCGCGGGTCTCCTCGTTCTCGACCCCGTAACGGTTGCTGACGCGGCCTGCCGGGGTGCAATCGGCGGGTGCGCGGCGGATCGCTTCGGGGCTGGCGCCGAGCACGATCAAGGTGCTCGGCGGCGGATTGCCATAGCCACGATACCAGTAGGAGTTGACGCCGCTGATGACGCGCGGGAGGCCCAGCGCGGGACCATACAGGTCGATCGCGCCCGCTTCGCCATAGTTGTTGGCGAGGATGCCGGTGCGGGTGCGTTCGTCTGCCGGCAGCGCGTGGTAGATCGTCGCCACCTGGCCGACCAGCTCCCGCCAGCCAACCTGCTCGGCGAAGTTGTCGTGGGCAGACCGGCTGATCCGCCAGCCGGGTGAATTGATCGGCGCCAGCGGCAACCCGATCACCGCGCTGCTCAGGCCGGCGCAGGCCAGCAGGCTGCCCATGCCGATCCGCGAAGCCAGCGCGGTGGTCGGGCGGCGCAAGGCCAGCCAGCGCTCGAAGCCAACGGCGCCGGCCGCCAGCAGCATCGGGTAGGCCGGTGCCATGTAGTAGCCGCGCCCCTGGGCGAGAGCGAACAGTATCAGCGGCACCAGGTACCACCAGGCCAGGATGCGATACGGTTTTGCGTCTCTCGCCAGCAGCAGATAAGCCAGGCCGCCAAGCCACAAGGGCAGGGTGAACACGCTGGCATTGGCGAACAGTTGCTGGACGAAAAACCCCTTGGTGCGCCCGAGCGCGATGTCGCGTTCGTGGATGTGCCGCACGAAATCCAGATAGATGAAATCGTGGCTGACTTGCCACAGCAGGTTCGGCAGGAACAGCAGCAGGGATAGCGCCACACCGAGCCAAAGCCAACGGCTGCGAAGCTGCCGCCGCAGCGGTGTGGCGAGCACGCCGGCAACCAGCCCCGCGACGCAGAACAGCATGGTGTAGCGGGTCAGCATACCGAGCCCGATCACCGTGCCGATCGCCAGCCACCAGCGCGGATTGGCCGTGTTGACCAGTCGCAGTACCAGCCATGCCAGCAACACCCACCACAGCAGGTCGAACGTGACGTACATGAATTCGCTGGCGGCCAGCATCGAGAACGGCATGAAGGCAGTGGCCAGCGCGGCAACCAGCTGGGCGCCACGACGGCCACCCAGTTCGCGCGCGATCAAGCCGGCCAGCACCATCGCCGTGCATTGAGCAAGCGCCGCGAAGAAGCGGAAGCCAGCCAGCGAGGTGCCGAACAGGATGAGCTCTATACGACCGAGGAACGGTGTCAACGGCGGGTAGGCGACATAGCCCCAGGCCAGATGCCGCGCGTCGTCCAGGACCGCCAGCTCGTCACGATGAAAGCCGTAGTGAGCGTCGGCCAGCACATGCAGCAGCAGTCGGGCCAACGCCAGCAAGAGCAAAATCGCCAGGCTTCCGGATCGTGGGGAAAGTCGGGTCAGGCGCATGGCGAGAGGTCCGGTGGGTATCGGCGCAGACTATCCCACACGGGCGGTGCGGGAAAACGTCGAACAGGGGTGTCGTGGGGGCATGGTCCTGACGTCATGCGGCTACTCACATGAGAACGGCAGCCTCGCGACTGCCGTTCCCGGACCCGACAGGTCAGCGTTAGATCACGGCGTGACGACGAAAGCCGCGCGTTGGCTGGCCAGCGAACTGCCACCGACCCACACGGTGTAGTGCGTGGGCTCGACGACCTGCCGGCTCTTGACGTTCCAGAACGACAGCTCCGGGAAACCGAGCTGGAACGTGACTTGCCGCGACTGGCCGGGTTTCAGCGTTACTCGTGTGAAACCCTTCAGGCTGCGCACCGGCTGTTCGACGCTGGCGCCGAGATTGCGGACGTAGAGTTGTGCCACCTCGGTGCCTTCGCGCTGGCCGGTGTTCTTTACCGTGGCGGTCACCGTAACCAGATTCCTGGCAGCGGTACGGTCGGCTTCGGCCAGCGGTATGGTGGTGCGTGAGACGTGCACGCCGGAGTAGGCGAAGGTGGTGTAGCTCAGGCCATAGCCAAACGGATACAGCGCGTCATTGGGTACGTCGATGTAGCGCGAGATGAAGCGCGTGTCGCCGCCAGGCGGCTTACTGAGATCGGCATTGCCGGCCGGTCGGCCGGTGGGGAACTGGTTGTAGTAGAGCGGCTCCTGGCCAACCGCCCGCGGGAAGCTCATGGTCAGTTTGCCGCTGGGCGACACGTCGCCGAACAGCGTGCTTGCAATCGCCGAACCCGCTTCAGTGCCCGGAAACCAGACGGCCATGATCGCCGGGACATGGGCGGCGGCCCAGTTCAACACCAGGGGACGACCGGAGAACACCAGCAGCACGACCGGCTTGCCGGTCGCGGTGATCGCTTCGAGCAGTTGCTGCTGGTTGCCCGGCAAATCCAGGTGGGCGCGGGAGCCTGCTTCACCGCTCATGCTGCTGGATTCGCCCAGCGCCATCACCACCACATCGGCCTGCTCGGCGGCGCGTTTCGCCGCAGCGAAACCGGCGTCGGAATGGCCGTCGATCTCGGTACCTTTGGCGTAGAGCAACTCACCACCGACCTTCTTCAGGCGTGCCTGCAGGCCGGCCCGCACCGTGATCACATCCGACCGGTGCTGCGCGCCGCCCCAGGCACCCTGCATTTCGCCGGCGTTGTCGGCGAGCGGACCGATCAGTGCGATTTTTTTCACCGTGGCCGCGAACGGCAGCACCGGCGCCGCGCCATCACCACCGTTCTTCAGCAGCACGAACGACTCTTCGGCGGCACGTCGCGCCAGCGGACGGTGCGCGGCCACGGCGCGGGTTACCTCGGTGCCGCGCGCATACGGATGTTCAAACAGACCGAGCGCAAATTTCACCCTCAGCACGCGGCGTACCGCCTCGTTCACTGTCGCCATCGAGAGTTTGTGTTCTTTCAGCAGCTTGGGAATCTGGGTGTCGTAGAAGTGCGACATCATGTCGACGTCGACGCCGGCTTCCAGCGCTTTTTGGGTGGCGGTGGCGGCGTTCAGCGCGATGCCGTGATGGGTCAGCTCCATCACCGCGGTGTAGTCGCTGACCACGAAGCCGTTGAAGCCCCACTCCTTGCGCAGGATCTCGTCCATCAGATAGGGGTCGGCGGTGGCCGGAATCCCGTTGAGCGCGTTGAACGCACTCATCATCGTGGCGGCGCCGGCTTCCACCGCTGCCTTGTAAGGCGGCAGGTAGACTTGGCGCAGGCGGATATCGGACATGTCGGTGGTGTTGTATTCACGCCCGGCCTCGACCGCACCGTAGGCGGCGAAGTGCTTGACCGACGCTGCCACGCTGGTCGGCTGGGACAAGTCGTTGCCCTGGTAGCCGCGGATATAGGCACGCGCCATCGCCGAGCCGAGGTAAGCGTCTTCGCCGGCACCTTCAGTCGAACGGCCCCAGCGTGCATCACGCGAGATGTCGACCATCGGGGAATAGAACCACTTCACCCCAGCGGTGGTGGCTTCCACCGCGGCCATGTGCGACACCTCCTGCACCAGTTGCGGATCCCAGGAGGCGGACAGGCCCAGTGGCACCGGATAGATGGTGCGATAGCCGTGGATGACATCGGCACCGAACAGGATCGGGATGCCCAGGCGGCTGTGCATCGCCGCCTCCTGAAAACGCCGGGTCTTGGCAGCGCCGATCACGTTGAGCATGGAGCCTAGCTCGCCCTTCTTGGCCAGTGCCATCGCATCGACATGGTCACGGGTTTCCGGGTTCACCGCGATTGCCGCATTGGCGTCCGCGGCCGTCGGTGCCGAGGCGCCCTGGTCGTTGTACTGGACCAACTGGCCGATTTTCTCGGCCAGCGTCATTTTCTTGAGCAGCGCGTCGACCTTGCGGGTGATCGCGGGGGAGGCGAGTTGCGCATTCGAGGGGTGCCTGGCCAGAGGAAGCTGGTGTGGCTGACACTGTGCTGCTGCGCCCTGCGCCGCGACCAGGGTCAAGGTGCAGGCGGCGATGGACGACCACAGCGCAGAGCGCCGACGGGATGTGCAGGGATGGGTCATTGCGGTTTCCTGGAGGGCGCCAAGCGCACGGGGCGAATAGAAGCTAAATGTAAACGTTTACATGACGAGACGTAAATCCCCCGGAAAGGAGGCAGAGGTATGTGCCGGGAAAAATCATGCTTGTTTGGGTCAGTGGCCGCAGCGGGCCAGATAGACTGCCTGCGTGAACGGTCGTCCCTGCAGCGGGTTGTCGAAGGTGACCGGTTCGGCCCAGGCCTCGGCAAAGACACCGGCAAGACGCTCGGTGAAAACGGGGTCGGGACGGTCGTTGGACCACAGGCCGAACAGCCCGCCGGGCGCAAGGTGGGCTGCCATGGCGCGCAGGCCGTCGGGCTGATAAAAGCCGGTGCTGCGTGGGTCGAGCAAGGCCTCGGGTGAGTGGTCGATGTCGAGCAGGATCGCATCGAAACGCCGTCCGGGCATGTCCGTGTCAAAGCCGGCTTCCGATGCCGCGAGCGCGAAGAAATCACCCTGCACCAAGCGGCAGCGCGGATCGGCCACCAGCCCCGCACCCAGCGGCAGCAGTCCTGTGCGATGCCACTGGATTACCGGCGCCAGCATTTCGACCACGCTCAGCGAAGCGACCTTGGCGTGCTCCAGCACGGTGCGCGCGGTGTAGCCCAGACCCAGTCCACCCACCACCACGTCGAGCTGCTCGCCCTCGATCGCGGCCAGACCCAGCCGCGCCAGCGCCTCCTCGGACACGGTGAACAGGCTGGACATCAGAAACTCGTCATCCAGCTTGATTTCGTAGACCTCGCGCTTGAGCGTCAGCTCGAGACGATGCCTGAGACTTACCGCCCCGATCGGTGTAGGGCAATAGTCGAGTTCCTCGAAAAAGGGTTGCATCTGTGGGGTATCCATGGAGGGGGCACCGGCACCGTAGGGCATGCGTTCGGCTGGCCGGAAACCTTGAGCATAGGCCAAACGGCAAAACCGCGACCGGCGCGAGGCGGGTGACCGGCGTTCCGCTCGACTGCCGTAGGACCCGGTCTTCCGGGTTGATATACGGCGATGGATCGGTATGCAGCTGTTGCCTCCGGGACGTGGATGCCGGTGTTTCAACGTCGTCCGGATTTTTTATCGGGCGAGGGTTTTCGGCGATGGTGGATTCTCTTTCATGCGCGTAATGTAATGAGGGCGCATAGGTCAACTATGCGTACTTGCGCCGGCGCTCATTCGGTGTCGCCGATAGCAGCGCTTACAAGGGGGGCGTAGTCATCTAACCAACGAAAGGGAGAACGGTGTTATGAAGACTCGACTGCTTATGGCGGTAGCCGCCATGGCGTTCGCCACCTGTGCGTTTGGTACGCCACCAACCACCCTCACGCTGCAGCGCGGTGGCACCACGGTACCGGTGACGACGCCCCTGGGCGGTGCGCCGCTGACAAATCTGGAACAGGACCCGGCGATGACCGCCGGGGCCGCCGATTCAGGAAAGGGTGGTTCACTTGGCGCCCAGCCTGTGGTGAACCGCAGCATTGCCCGTGGCCACGCGGGCAGCCAAAAAATGGGAACCAGCGGCCGAGCGAAGTCGAACCCGCAACTGCTGGGTGGCTTCGACGGCCTCAATTTCCACGATCAGCGTTACGCCAACCATGGCAATCAGTTCTCGGTAGAGCCGCCGGATCAAGGCTTGTGTGCCGGCAATGGGTTTGTCATGGAGAGCGTCAACGATGTATTGGCGATCTATGACCAGGCGGGCAACAAGCTGGTAGGGCCCGTCGATCTGAACACGTTTTACGGTTACCCCGCGGCGATCGATCGCAGCACCGGGGCATACGGGCCCAGCATTACCGACCCGTCGTGTTACTACGATGCCGGCACGCAGCGTTGGTTTCAGGTCGTGCTGACGCTGGATCGGGTAGGCTCGTCGTCGTCGCTGGCCGGGACCAATCACCTGGACATCGCGGTCAGTCAGACCGCCAACCCCACCGGTGCCTGGACCATTTACCACCTGCCGGTGCAGAACAACGGCACCCAGGGCACACCGGATCACGGGTGCACTGGGGGTTATTGTCTTGGCGACTATCCGCACATTGGCGCTGACGCCCACGCCATCTTCCTCACCACCAACGAGTTCGCGCTGTTCGGCCCCGGCTTCTACGGCGCGCAGATCTATGCCATCTCCAAGCAGGCCCTGGTAGCGGGTACCGCGTCGCCGAATGTGGTGCTGTTCAATGGCGGCGACCCGAGCATTCCCGCGCCCGCGTTCACGGTATGGCCGGCTATTTCGTCCGGTGGGCAGTATGCCGGCGCCCATGGCGGAACCGAGTACCTCCTCAGTTCGGACGCGGTGTTCTATAACTCCGGTACATCGAACACATTGTGGTTGTGGGCGGTGTCCAATACCCGAGACATCGATAGCGCGCCCCAGGCGTTGACGCTGAATGTCCAGCCGCTGACCGTGCAGGAATATGCCGTGCCGAGCAGTCTGGTTCAGCAGAAGCCAGGCAACGCACCGCTGCGCGACTGCTTTGCGGTGACCGGGTGTGCGCCAACCTATTTCGGCTTTCCGAACATTGTCTATCCGACGCCGCGTCCGATGGCCGTGAACGACTCGCGCATGCAGCAGGTGACGTACGCCAACGGCAAACTCTGGGGCACCCTGGATACCGATGTGCTGCTGGCCGATGGCAGTCATGGTTCGGGCATCAACTACTTCGTCATCAACCCGCAGTCCGGGGGCCTCTTCGCCAACGGCACGCTGGCCTTGCCGGATGCAAACCTGACCTACGGCGCCGCCGCCGTGACGCAGAGCGGACGCGGCGTGATCGCGTTTACCGTGGTGGGTCCCAATGACTATCCCAGCGCGGGATATGCGGGCCTGGATGCGAAGATCGGCGCTGGCGACGTCCATATTGCCGCGGCCGGTGCAGGTCCCTGGGATGGCTTTACCGGCATCCCCTATCTCGGCGGTGGTCGGCCGCGTTGGGGCGACTACGGCGCGGCCGCGACCGATGGCAACACGATCTGGACGGCATCGGAATATATTGCCCAGACGTGCACCTTGACCGACTTCCTGACGGCACCGCTGTTCCAGTGCGGGGGCACCCGGGGCGCCTTCAGCAACTGGGCCACGCGAATCTCCAGCATCCAGCCCTGAAGCCCGGGTCTCGGAAGCGAGCGTAACCGGCGCGATGGGCGAAGCCCCATCGCGCCTCTAGCAAAGTGGCGGGGTTGCTTGACGACGCGCGGGCTCGGTCATGCGACCAGCCAGGCGCAGAACCCCGCCGACTTATTGTTCGTCGTTGGCTTTCTTGCCCAGGATAAGATTTGCCTGCAGTCGGAAATCGCCGGCCTTGGCCTCGTCGATAGTAAGGCGGATCAGGCGCTCACAGCTTTCCACCACCGGTTTGAGCGCGGTGTTTTCATCCTCGGCCCCTTGCAGTTTGCCAATGACTCTTTCGGCCTGATCGGAACCCAGCAGGGATGCCGCCATGTGGATCAGTGCCTGGCGTGGCGTCTTGCTTGCGCGGGTATCCGGGGCTGGGACGGCGGCGCCGTCGGCCGAAGCGATCAATCCCGCGGCCGCCAGCTGCTCCAGCGCGGCGACCACGTCGAATGAACCGGCATGGAAGTGAATCAGCGCGGCCACCGTGTGCTGGCCGTCGACCATGATCAGCAGGCGGCGCATGAGCATGGTCAACGTGCTGGAGCGGTGTTCGAACTCGGCGAGACCTTTGGCCGTCTTGACCAGGACCAGGTCGGGTTGCATAGGCTTATGCTGCCAGTTCGCTGATGATGCGATGGATCAGGCGGATGGTTATCCAGACATAGATGGCGCCCAGCAGGAAGATAGTCGCGACGACCGGGTTGACGATCTGATGGGGCAACAACGGAAAGAACGGCGTCACCAGGAAGCCGATCGTGAACACCACGACCATGGCCCTGAGCTGCTTCCAGGCGCGCCCGACGATGCCGCCCGGCACCGATTTTCCCAGGCGCAGCACCTGTACTAGGCAGGCGAACATCACGACAACGGCGATCAGGCTGATCAGCGTGCTGGGCTGGAAGCTCATGTCACGATTACCCCTGCAGTGGTGGTGTTGCGAGCCACACTAATCCTGTAACCGCGAGAGTTCATGCCGCGATGCGACAAATCGAGCTGCGGAACGCGGTTTACGGTCCGGAAGATCGTCATGCCAGCCAGCCACCGCATCTTCAGCGTCGTGTAGCCAATACCCCGTCCATCGCCGGCTGTGCCTTGAATCCGGCCTTGGCCAGCCGCGTCGCCACTTCGCGGGGTACATCCCGGCCACTGGTGAGCTTGTTGGGACTACCGGTGTAGTGGAACAGGCGACCACCGCGGCGCAGCACACGTGCCAGCTGATCGTAGAAGGCCTGCGAGTACAGCTCGCCGGCGATGCCGAAACGCGGCGGATCGTGCAGCAGAGCATCCACCGAGGCCTCGTCAAACTGGGTGATTGCCTCGGAGATGTCGGCATGGCTTAGTTGCAGGCGACCGCCGCTGGCCGGCGCGTCGGGGTCGGGCGACCAGGGGTTGAGCGTACGCAGCCACAACACCTCGGCGTTCTTCTCGAACGAGTGGATGTGGGCCGCACCTGCCTCCAGGCAACACGCCGCGAAGTAGCCCAGGCCACCGCAGGTATCGAGTACCACTTTGCCGCGAGGCTCGATCAGCGCCACCTTGCGACGCGCATCCTCGAACGGTGATGTCTTGGAGGTCGGCAGCATCTTGATGCCGTCGATCTCGAAGGTCGGTGCGCCCCAGGCGGTGGGAACCAGCTTGATCAGTGCGCCGGCAAAACGCGCCACCGGCGCGAAGGCCTCGCCGTCCCAGTGGTAGATCGTGCGGTCCTTCAGTTTCGGCGGATACGGATAGCGCTGGCCGTGCCACTGCCAGGTTTCCGGCTTCAGCAAGGCGTCGTCGTCGCAGATGCCCAGGTCCAGTGAGCCACGCCATTCATCCATGCCGGCGTCGCGCGCCAGCAGCAGTGCCTCAGCGATGGGGCGGGTGAGCAGAGGGCCGGAGCGATGTGACACGGGGCAATCTCCTGAAGCGGTGGTGGCGGGCCGCGCGCCGGTCAAGAGGCAACATCGTAACCCACCGCATGCGCCCCGATTCCGCCAGCTTGGAATGGCGACACTTGACCTTACAGTATGGTTTAAGGTTTAGAATCATCCGCAGACCCTTATGGAGTACGACGGCATGACAGGCGGTTTCACGATTGGTGTGTTGGCGAAAAACGAAGGTCTGGCGACTGAGACGCTGCGCTACTACGAGCGCCAGGGCTTGATTGCGCCGAGCCGGCGCAGCGCCTCGAACTACCGGTTGTACGACATCACCGCGGTGCGGCGCCTGCGTTTTATCCGCCGGGCGCAGGCATTGGGCTTTTCGTTGGCTGAAATCGGCGAGTTGCTCTCACTGCATCAACAACCTGACATGGATATGGGTGAGGTCAAGGCGCTGGCCCAGAGCCGCATTGCCGTCATCGAGGCAAAGATTGCGGATCTGCAACGCATGAAGACGGGCCTCACGGCCTTGTCGGCACAATGCCCGGGCCATGGCAAGACGGCCGAATGTCCGATTCTGAGCGCGCTGCTTGAGGAGATTCATTGATGAACTCGAACGCGAAGGTGAAAGACGCCGACCTGCAAGCGCTGGATATTGGCGTCGAAGGCATGACTTGTGCCTCGTGCAGCGCGCGGGTTGAACGGGCCTTGGGCAAGGTATCCGGCGTGCAGGCGGCCAGTGTGAACCTGGCTACCGAGCGCGCCGAGGTACGTTTCGACCCGCGGCAGGTCGATGCGGCACAGATCGCCGCGAGCATTCGCGAAACCGGCTACACACCGATACTGGATGAGGCGGAGCTGGCGGTCGAGGGGATGACGTGCGCGTCCTGCGTGGGAAGGGTGGAACGCGCCCTCTCACGCCTCCCGGGCGTGTTGGAGGCCACCGTGAATCTGGCCACCGAGCGCGCGCAGGTGCGCTTTGTCCCGGCGATGATCGGCGTGGATGAGCTGGCCGCTGCAGTGAGCGATGCTGGTTATGCCGCGCATCCGCTGGGCGAACCGGGTGCGGGTGGATCCGAGGAAGCGGACAAACGCCGTGCCAGCCTTTGGGCCATGCGCCGCGATGTGATGGTGGCGGCCGGGTTGGCGATAGTCATCATGGTGTTGTCGATGGGTGCCACATATATCCCGGCGCTGGATCGCGTGCTAATCGCCACGCGTCCGTTCACGGATTTCTGGGAGTGGGTGCAGTTTGCGCTGGCCAGCGTGGTGTTGTTCGGCCCGGGGCGACGCTTCTTTCGGCCGGGTCTGATCGCTTACCGCCATCTGTCGCCAGACATGAACTCCCTGGTGGCCACAGGCACCGGCGCGGCCTGGGCCTACAGTGCCCTGGTCTTGCTCGCACCGGCGTTGTTTCCGCTGGTGGCACGGCATGTGTACTTCGATTCGGCGGCGGTGGTGATTGCCGCCGTGCTTGGCGGCAAGTACCTGGAGGAGTTGGCCAAGGGCCGCACCTCGGCAGCGATTCGCAAGCTGGTGGGACTGCAGGCGAAGACGGCACACAGGCTCGATGAAAGCGGTAATGAGCACGATGTGCCGGTATCGACCCTGCACACCGGTGACCGGATCGTGGTGCGCCCGGGCGAACGCCTGCCGGTGGACGGCCGCGTGGTCGAGGGGCGTGCGCATGTCGACCAGGCGATGCTGACAGGCGAGCCGCTGCCGGTATCCAAGGGTGAGGGCGACGACGTGGTCGGCGGCACCGTCTGTCAGGACGGTCGCTTGGTATTCGAAGCCACCTCGGTCGGTCGCGACACGGTGCTGGCGCAAATCATCAAGCTGGTGGAAAGCGCGCAGACCGGTAAGCTGCCGATCCAGGGACTGGCCGATCGGGTGGTGCGTGTGTTCACCCCCGTGGTGTTGCTGATTGCCGTGCTGACCTTTGCGGTATGGATGGCGATAGGCGGCAACATCAGCATGGCGCTAGTGGCTGCCGTGGCGGTGCTGGTGGTGGCCTGTCCGTGTGCGATGGGGTTGGCGACACCGGCGGCGATCATGGTCGGCACCGGGCGCGCGGCTGAGCTTGGCGTGTTGTTTCGCAAGGGTGAGGCACTGGAGGCGCTCTCGCATGTCGATACGGTGCTGTTCGACAAGACTGGCACGCTGACCGAAGGCCGGCCAACCCTGGCCGACCGCGGCGGTGCCGATGCGGCGGCAGCGCTGCGGCTGGCCGCAGCGCTGGAAGGCGCTTCGGAACACCCGCTCGGTCGCGCGATCGTCGCGGCGGCAAAGGAGCAGTCGCTGGCGTTGCCGGTGGTCGAGGATTTTCGCGCCGTGGCCGGTTTCGGTATCGAAGGCCAGGTCGAGGGGCGCACGGTACGGGTGGGTGCGCGGCGCTTCATGGAACGGGAAAACATCGCTCTCGGCGATGCCCAGGACACCGCCACGCGCCTGGAAGCTGGCGGGCACACGGTCGTGTTCGTCGCCACCGGCACGGAGCTGCTGGGCTGGCTGGCGATTGCCGACCGGATCAAGCCCGAAGCGCGAGCCGTAGTGCAGGCCCTGACCGAACGCGGCGTGCAGGTGGCGATGGTGACCGGTGACGCCCGTGGCACGGCAAAGGCCGTGGCCGCCGAGCTCGGCATCGACGAGGTGCATGCCGACGTGTTGCCGCAGGACAAGACGCAGGTTGTCACGGCCCTGCAGCAGCGGCAGCGCCGGGTGGCTTTCGTCGGTGACGGCATCAATGACGCCCCGGCGCTGGCCCAGGCCGATGTCGGCATGGCGTTGGCCTCGGGCACCGACATCGCCATTGAGGCCGCCGATGTGACGCTCACCCACGGCCAGTTGGGCGAGGTGATCACCGCGCTGGATGCGGCGCGCCGCACCCTGGGCAATATCCGTGGCAACCTGGTCTGGGCATTTTTCTACAATATCCTGCTGATCCCGATTGCCGCCGGTGTGGCGGTACCGATCGGCATTCACCTCAACCCGATGGTCGCCGGCGTGGCGATGGGCCTGTCCTCGGTCTTCGTGCTCGGCAACAGTTTGCGTCTGAAGCGGCTCAAGGCTTACCGGCCACCGACGGTGGCGCCGTTGAAAGACACCATACCCGATAGCCCGGCACACGCTGGCGCACATCGTTGATTTCCGATCCTTTCCCCCACCAGGAGATTTTCATGAGTTCATTTGTATTTTCCGTACCCGCCCGCGGCGACTTCGCCGCTACCGTGACCCAGGTGACCGAAGCACTCGCGGCCGAAGGCTTCGGGGTGCTCAGTACCATCGACGTGGCCGCCACGCTCAAGGCCAAGCTGGGCCTCGAGAAAAAGCCTTACCTGATCCTCGGTGCCTGCAATCCGCAGTTTGCGCACCAGGCGCTGCAGGCTGATCCGGATATCGGCGCCCTCTTGCCCTGCAACGTGGTGGTACGCGTGGAAGAGGACGACAAGGTGAGCGTCGTATTCATGGACCCGGCTGCCGTGCTCGGCATGGTCGACAAGCCCGCCATCGACGCGCTCGGTACCGAGGTGCGCGAAAAGCTGCAGCGGGTAGCCCATGCGGTGAGCGCGTGAACAAAGGGGCGAATCTTCGACACCGTATCTTTTTTGACAGGAGAGCACCATGACCGAGATAACACTGGATATCACTGGCATGACCTGTGGGCATTGCGTAAGTGCGGCGACCAAGGCCCTCGAAGGCGTACCCGGGGTGACCCACGCTGATGTGACACTGACGCCGGGTGCGGCGGTGATTCACGGCGACGCGGATCCCGACGCGCTGGTCAAAGCCGTCGAGGAAGAGGGTTACCTGGCGCAGGTGAGGAATTGAGCCCCGCCAGCGGCTCGGCTATATCCAAGCCTTCCGTCGTGCTCTACACCAGCCCCGGTTGTCCCGATTGCGCCGCTGTTCGTCACTACCTGGACCAGCACGGAGTGGCTTTTGAGGAACGCGACGTGACGGCGCCTGGCGTTGCCGATGAAGCCAAGGTGCGTTACGGCGTGCGCATTGCGCCCATCACGGTGATCGGCGACGAGGCGTTGTGGGGTCGCTTTGCGGAGCAGAAGCCCCGGCTAGACGCCCTGCTGTCGCCACAAAGCTGAGCGACGGCGAGCGGCCGGATCGGCGCGCTATGCGGACAACCCGCATGGCGCGCACGTTTTGGCGTCCCTCCCTGCGCATGGCGGGCAGATCCGGCTGTATGGCTTACCCCTAGGGATGGAGCGGGTATCGCTACGTTATCGAAGTCGCCGCGGCGGGATCCTGGCGGGGTTCCCTCCGGGTCCGTCGGGTGCGATGAATCCGGCGCGTCTTTTTGCGGATTTGTCGCAATATATTACGTATATTTAATCCTAAATTTACAAACGGCTCCCTAGGGTCAACGGTGGCGTTGGGGATCGCTTTGGGGTGGTTGAACGTGTCTGTCAGGGGACAGGCACAGCTGGGTCTCCGGCGTTGTTCGGGTCGTGTTTTCACCACGACAGCATGCTATGGCCGGCTTCGCGTTGCGTCGTCGGCATCATCACTTCAAAGGGACTCTCCATGATGAATCTGCGTTTCGCGATCAAGACCGCGTTGCTTGCCTCGATGGCCGCGGTGTTTTCGTTCTCCGCCCATGCGGCGGCTCCGGGCACAACGATCAGCTCGCGCGCGAATACCAGCGCGCTCCAGACGGGTGGCCAGTACGATCGTTTCATTGTCACGTATCGCGACGGCAGTACCGAGCAGATCGATGACGCAGCGGCGCTGCAGCATATCGATGCCGCGATCGACCGTACCGGCATGAATCGCGCCACCGTGCGTGCCGGTGGGAGATCCGGCGAGCAGATCCGGGCATCGTTCAAACGCAGACTCGCGATCGGCGGCAAGCTGGTCCGCACGTCTCGCAAACTGGATCGTGCCGAGGCTGAAACGCTGATGCAGCAGATCGCCTCCGATCCCGCCGTGGTCAGCGTGACACCCGATGCCATGCTTCACCGCGGCCGCGATATTCCCACGCCACAATCTCTTCGACCGGCGACCTTCACGCCCGACGATACCTATTACCCGTATTACCAGTGGCACTTCAAGGTGCCGGATGGCACGACGACGTATTTCGGTGATGCCAATCTCGGCGGGATCGGCGTCGATAGCGCCTGGAGCGTGTCGGACGGCACCGGCACCGTGATTGCGATACTGGATACCGGCATTACCCGGCACGTCGACGTGGATACCTCGATGGCCGATGCCGGCTACGACTTCATCTCTGACGCCTTTGTCTCCGGTCGCCCGAGCAATGCCCGGGTGCCCGGAGGCTGGGATCTGGGCGACTGGACCACGGCGGGGGAGTGCTACGCCGGCAGTCCGGCATCAAACAGCTCCTGGCACGGAACCCATGTGGCCAGTACCGCTGGCGCCGAGTTGACCAATAATGCTCGGGGCATGGCGGGCATCGCCTACAACGCCAGGGTATTGCCGGTACGCGTGCTCGGCCACTGTGGTGGCTATACCAGTGATATCGCCGATGCCATCGTCTGGGCAGCGGGAGGGCATGTCGATGGTGTGCCGGACAATCCGAACCCGGCGGACGTGATCAATCTCAGCCTGGGCGGCGGCGGCCATTGCCGACGCTCCGATCCGACCGGGCGTGCGGTGCAGGAGGCGAATAAATTGGGCGCGGTGGTGGTGGTTTCCGCCGGCAACAGCAACGACGATGCCCGCAACTACACGCCGGCCAGTTGCCCGGGCGTGATTACGGTGGCAGCAACCGGAATCACCAGCCGTCGCGCCTACTATTCCAACTACGGTCGGACCGTGGAAATTGCCGCACCGGGTGGTGGCGTCTACCAGGATGACGATCCTGCCACCGGGGTCATCTCATACGATGGCTTCGTCTGGCAGGCGCTGAACAACGGCACTACGACGCCGGTGCCGCTGGGCACCCGTTACAGCGGCTACGCGGGTACCTCGCAGGCAGCGCCGCATGTTGCGGGTGTTGTCGCGCTGATGCAGAGCGCCCGCAAGAGCCTGGGTTTGCGTCCACTGAAGCCGAAGCAGGTGCTAGCCGTGTTGAGAGAGACGGCTTATACCCCGGTGGTCACCCCGGAGAAGCGCCGTTCGATCGGCGCCGGTATCCTCAATGCTAGCGCCGCGGTGTATGAGGCGGTGGAGGAACACCATGACGAGCGCGATGAAAGCGAGGACCACGACTAGGTATAGGTTGCGCGCGGATGTGCGCGACAGGCAAATCACGAGGCGGGCACGTGCCCGCCTCGTGGGTCTGAGCCGTTCGGATAGGCCACAAGCTCGACAGCCGTCGCCTGCTCCCCTCGGGTCGTCGCAAAAAAAACCCGATGGGCATCGGGCTTGAGGGGAAGTTACCTTTCAGCGGTGTGGGGCCACTGTGTGCAGTCCCGGCGTTTGTTCACGCGCCTCCGTTTTTGGAAGACATCGATGACGATATTGGCATGGGCCGGGATATGAAAGTGTGGCGCAATGCCCATTTGCCGCAAGCGGTGCACGTGGCCTGGGGCTTGGTGGAGGAGCATCGACCATCGCCGCGCCACCGGTATTGTCTTTGCGGGCAGATGGCCAGGTGACACGCCCCATGGGTGGCTAGGGGGTGTCGGGTCCCGTCGGGTTTGTACCGGCTGCTGCCAGCCTGGCCGCTTCGCGCGCCTCGTGCTTGAGCGCGTCTTTCTGTTCCTGCTTCTTTTTCTTGGCGATTTCGCGCTGTCGCTTTTCGAACGAGTAGTTGGGCTTGGCCAAGGCTGTTTCTCCTGCATGGCGACCCAGTGTAATGCCAAGCCGTGAATGACGCGAAGACCGCTGCCGGCGATCGACCGCCCCCGGACGCCAATTTGATGCCGCAATCTGTCCTTACTGGTGGGTGGCGCGCATCCGTGTCAGTCCCGCATCGATGGCCTGGTCCATGTACCCGCCGTAATAGTCTTTCGATCCCAGACCGACCAGGCGCTTGCCTGCAGGTTTGCCGTCGGGCGTGAATACGATGATGGTCGGGGCGAAGGTAATGTTCATGCGGGCGGCATATTGCTGCTCGGTGGTCGGCTTGCCATGAAAGTCGATCAGCGGCCGCTTACTGGTGATGTCCATCTGTCGGATCAACACCTTTTTGGCGTAGTCCGGATTGCGTTGCATCGGCACCAGGTAGTAGCTGATGACGCGTTCGCAATAGACGCAAGACGGGCTGGTAAAGATGATCAATACCGGCTTGTCGTCGCGCTTGGCCAGTTGTGCATCGGCGTGCAGGTTGCGGGCGACGCCGACGACATCGGGATTCGCGGATGCCTGCCCGGACAGCAGCCCGCTGCACACTAGCAACGCTGAAAGGACATATTTCATCATGCGACATTTCCTCGCGTTAGGGGGCGAAAACGGGTGCCCGGATTTCGCCAGCACCCCTGAGTATGTCAGTTTTTACCATACCCTGCAGGGTATGTATCTTCGGCTGCTGTATCCGTGCGGTCTCACCCGGCGGGGTGGCCTGGTCGGGTTATCGGAGTCGCTCGCTGCACTCGCGCCCGGTGACCATGAAAAGCCCGCTGCGGCGCGTTGCATGCGGTCGCAGCGGCTTACCCGGCCGCACGGGGCGGCCTTCGGGACCTCGGCTCCGGTGCCGCTTGGCGTCGGGGCATAATGTTCCCGGTGCGTATCGACCTGCGAAACCCCTGACTGCGAGTGAGGAAAGACCTGTGAAGCTGCCCGCCCCGTTTGTCCAGTTGCCGCTCCAGTTCGATGCCGGGCGACTACTCGCCGAAGTGAGTGCGTTGGATCCCGCGTGCTGGCTCGAGCACCCGCAGAAGTTTCCCGGCAACTTCGCCCTGCCATTGATCTCCGTGGAAGGTGATCCACACAGCGACGCCTTTGCCGGCCCGATGCGACCGACGCCTTCACTGATGGCGTGCCCGTACCTGATGCAGGTGCTCGATCGACTCGGTGGGGTATGGGGACGAACACGGCTGATGAAGCTCAGTGGGCGCGCGAACGTCAATCGGCATACGGATATCAGCTACTACTGGCGCGACCGGGTGCGCGTGCATGTGCCGATAGTGACCAAGCCGACCGTGCGTTTTTTGTGTGGCGAGGCAGAGGTCAACATGGCGGCCGGCGAGTGTTGGATATTCAACACCTGGCTCATGCATCAGGTCATCAATGGCGATGACGATGAGCGGATTCACTTGGTGGCAGATACGGTCGGCAGCGAGCCGTTCTGGGCGCTGGTCGATCGTGGACAGGCATGGGGACAGGCCTCTTCCACCGAATGGCGGGCGGCGTCGGTCGAGCCGAACTCGGCAGCACGATCGGCGTTGATCTACGAGTCGGTGAACCTCCCCGAGGTGATGACGCCGTGGGAGCTGCGCGAGCACTTGATGTTTCTGCTCGCCGATGTGCGTGCGCATCCGCAACTTGACCTGGTTGAGCAGGTGGTAGCGCGATTTATCGCCGTATGGAAGTCGCTATGGGCACGTTATGGCATCGATCGGACGGGTTGGCCCGGTTACCGGGCCGCATTGAACGGCTTCGAAGAGGTGATGGAGCGCGCCACGGTCCCGTTGCGCCTCAGTTCGGGCTTGCCGTTCATGAAGGGTCTGCGGGCGATGGTGCTGCATGCGGCCCTGGCCGATGCCCGATAACCTTATCGGTGCGCACGGGCTTCGGTGATTTCCGCCCGCAGCGACACAGCGGCGTAGCGCGGTGGATCACCGGGAATCCAATCCATGGTGAACATCAAAAAGCCCGCTCTCAGGCGGGCTTCCGATGTTTCCTGGTTCGAGCTGATATGGGCTAAAACCTTTACTTGGTACCGGTGAGAGGACTCGAACCTCCACTGTGTCACCACAAGCGGATTTTGAGTCCGCCGCGTCTACCATTCCGCCACACCGGCATGTGAGCGGGACATTATGCCCAGTTCAATGCACGCGGTCGAGTCCCAGCACGCGCACATCGCGTTCGTACCAACGATCCTCCGGTAGCGGCTGGAATACCGCGCAGCGAAGCATGGCGCCGGAATAGATATGCAGGCTGACGGTAACCTCGGTGCCGCTGGGGTTGCGGATGCTGTGGTACTCGTGCGGGGGGATCAGGCTGCCGGCCGAGCCGGCGCCTGCCTGGATCGAGCCGATGGGCTGAAAGCAGTAACGCTGGGCATCGTGTTCCATCAAGTCATACTGCACGATTTCCAGGGCCCCGTTCCATACGCCCTCGACGCACCACATGCCGTCATGGTCATGGATCGGTGTGCCCTGGCCGGGGGCCCAGGTCATCGCCACCACGCAATAGCCGTGCTGCTCGCTGCGGTAGAGCTCGCGCCGCGCATAGTGCTCGGCATGGGCCTCAAACACGCACGCGGGCAAGGTGACCTCCTGGTTGAGGATCAGCTGGCACAGGCTGTTGCGCAGGCTGTCGGTAAGTTCGGCGGTGGTCGGTTTGACGACGGCAGTGTCGATCGCGTCGATCAAGGCGCGACTGCCAGGGAAATCCACGGTGAGCATGCGGTTCTCGGGTGAGGCGTGATGCGGGTTATCTTAGCAGCGGGGTCCGGAGGCGCCGGCAAGCCGGTTCAGGAAGCCACCGATGGCTCGGCTGTAGTTGTCGATGTCGACTAGAAAGGCATCATGACCTTGGGGCGAGTCCAGGGCCACGAATTCCACGCTGGCACCGGCCGCTTGCAGGCCCTCGGCGATCTGTTCCTGCTGTTGTAACGGAAACAGGATGTCGGTGCTGACGCCGATCACCATGGCGCAGTCGATGCGAATACGCTTGAGGCCCTCCAGCACGCTTCCCTCACCGTACTCGGCGATATCGAACCAGTCGCTGGCGCGCGACAGGTAGAGGTAACTGTTGGGGTCGAAGTGGCGCACAAACCGGCGGGCGTGACCTTCAAGATAGGATTCGACCTGGAATTCGCGGGCGAAAGGTTCGTCGTTGCGTTGCTCCGCATCCAGCCGGATACGGGCGAAGCGCCCGTTCCACTCCATTGCCGAGCGGTAGGTGATCACGCCGAGCTTGCGCGCGATGCTCATGCCGGTATCCGGGTAATGGCTGCCGTCTTCGGCATGGATGTCGTAGTTGCCTTCATCCCAACGTGGGTCGAGCCGGATCGCCTCGCGTTGCAAGGAGCGGATGGCAATCGCGAACGGCTGGGCTTGCGGGGCCGTGTCCACGCTGATGTGCGCGCATACGCTGCCGGGATGCAAGAGCATATAGGCCAGGGCACTCATGCCGCCCATCGAACATCCGATCAGGCAGGCCAGGCGCGCGATGCCGAGATGGCTGACAGTGGCATGGGCGGCGTTGGCGACGTCCTCCAGTGTCAGCGCGGGGAAGCTCAGCCGATAAGGCTTGCCGCTGGCCGGGTCGATCGAGGTGGGGCAGGTCGAGCCCTTGTCGCTGCCTAGCGAATTCACGCAAATCACAAACCAGCGATCGGTGTCGATCGCCTTGCCCGGGCCGATCATCGCCTCCCACCAGCCGGGAGTGGGGTCGCGGGGGCTGGATGCGGCGTGGGCGCTGGGCGATAGCCCGGTCAGGATCAACACGGCATTGTCGTGTGCCGGATTCAGGTCTCCCCATGTCTCGTAGGCGATGTGGGCGTCGTGCAATTGACCGCCGCGCTTCATCGGAAACGGTGAAGGCAACGCAAAGTAGAGCCTGGCGTCACCGGGTTGCGTGTCCTGCGCCATCAATGCACCTTGTCGATGCGGATGTTGATGGGTGTTTTGCTGTCCACGGCGACGACACCGGCATTGCCTTCAAGATCGCCTGGTTGAGCAATCGGTTGTCCGCTGTGACTTATCCTGGCACCGACAAATACCTTGCGCACCGAGGAAAGTTTGAAATTGGGACGCATTGCCATGGCATCATCGAGCGTGACCGTGGTGGGTAGACGGCTGGCAGCGAGCTTGGCCACGGCCAGGGGCATCGGCGGTCCTTGGGGGGCACGCGCATAGACGTACAAGGTGTCTCCGGCACGTAATTTCGAGCTGAGCGCTGGCGCCAGCGTGACGTGTACCTGCAGCGAAGCGACCGCGGCGACCGTGCCCGGATTGCCCGTGCTTGACGACGCGCTTGCCGGTTCGCTGGCTGCCCGTTTATCGGCGATGGCGATCTGCTCGGCGATCGCCTTGGCTACTTTCGAGCCCGGTTCGAGTTGAGGCTGGAGCAGGCGCCAGGTGGCGGCTGCCTCACGATACTGACCGTGCTGGAAGTTGCCGATGCCGAGCAACCATAGGCCGCGTTGACTGTCCGGCTGCAGCAGTACGGCGCGTTTAAGCAGGGTCAGTGCGCGCCCCTCGATCACGTGATCGCTGCGCAGTATCGAGTCATTCTCGGCCCAGCCGATCATGGCGTCGGCATTGTTGGGATCGAGCTTGAGTACGTGCCCGTAGGCGTCGCGGGCGTCGGCGGGCTTGTGTTGCAAGGCGCTGGTTTGCGCCAGCAACAGCCATGCCTGCAGATCGTCCGGTTGCTGTGCCAGATGCGCATGCAGTTCGGTGACCGCTTGCTGCATGGTCAGCGGCGGCTGGCTCTGGGCCGTCACGCCATTGAGGGCTCGCGGCGTGCCGACCAGGAAATACAGCCCGAGGGTAGCCAGCGGCAGGGCAAAGGCAATCGCCAGGACCAGGGCAAACACCCCCCGTGACGACCCGTCGCGGCGGCCCTGCCGCACCATCGGCAACAACAACACGCCCAGCGCCACAGCGATCATCACTGCGGCGATCATGTAGAAAGCGATTTTCACCAGTCATCCCCGTTGTCGATAGGCGGTGCTTCGACGGAAACGCCGTCGCGATTGCGTTTGCGGATGGCGACCGCCACGACCACGGCGCCGCCGAAAAGGATCAGCAGCGGGCCGAACCAGAGTAGCCAGGTATCGGGTTTCAGTGGGGGGTCGTACAACACGAAATCGGAATAGCGGGCCACCAGATACTGCTTGATCTGGGCGTCGCTCTTGCCATGCTGCATCTGCTGAAATACGTCCAGACGCAGGTCACGGGCCAGCTCGGCGTTGGAGTCGGCCAGACTCTCGTTCTGGCAGACCAGACAGCGCAATTGGCCGGTGAGGTGCTGGAATCGCACTTCTTCGGCGTGATTCTTGAACGGCAGCGGTTCGATGGCCTGACTGTGTGCGATCCCGGCGAACGTCAGCCCTGCCACCAGCAACCATTGCAGTAGCGGACGCATCACGGTGTTTCCTTCTTCAGTGCGGCAATCGCCGGTTGCAGTTTCTTGGCGATCACCTCGGGGGTCAGTGGCCCGATATGCTTGTAACGGATCACTCCCTTGGCGTCGATCAGGAAGCTTTCCGGTGCGCCGTATACACCGAAGTCGATGGCAGTGCGTCCCGAGCGGTCGGTGATCACCTCGCCGTAGGGGTTGCCATGTTCGCGCAGCCAGTTCTTTGCGTCGCCCGGGTCGTCCTTGTAGTCGTACCCAAGCAACAGGATGCCGAGTTGCGAGCCTTCGGCCATCAGGGTCGGATGCTCTTCGGCGCAGGCTACGCACCAGCTGGCAAATACGTTGAGCAGGTAAGGTTTGCCGAGCAGGCTGGCCTTGCTCACGGTCTGCGTGGGGTCATCGAGCCGGGGCAGGTTGAACGCCGGGGCCGGCTTATTGATCAACGGTGAAGGAACCTCGCGCGGATCGTGCTGGGTGTTCCACCAGATGCCGAAGCCGAACAAGCCCGCCAGCAGCATGAAGCCCAAGAACGGCAGTAAACGGCTCATGCGCGTTGTTCCTGCAGGACCAGCTCCTCAGTCGGCGCGTCGACGGCGCGGCGCTTGATGCGGAAGCGCTTGTCGGCCGCGGCGGTGAAGCCTCCGAGCATCATCAGCAGGCCGCCGCCCCAGATCCAGCGGATGAAGGGCTTGTAGTACAGCCGCATCGACCATGCACCCTCGATGTTGTTGGCGTCCATCGGTTCGCCCAGTGCCACATAGAGGTCACGGGTGAAGCCGGCATCCACGGCCGATTCGGTCTGCACCTGACCCCGCGGGTAGGTACGTTTTTGCGGTTTCATCACCGCCACCGACTCGCCATCGCGGGTCACCGTGATGAGCCCCTGATCGGCCCGCCAGTTGGGTCCGGTGGTGCGCTGTGCGCCATCGAAACGGAAATCGTAGCCGCCGATGTGCTGAGTCTGGCCCGGGGCCATCCGCACATCGCGCGTCACACTGAGCGAGTTGC
>JASBTI010000032.1 GCA_030148505.1 Rhodanobacter sp. | reverse complement strand
AGGGCGCCGAAGGCCACGCGGGCCTTCGGCTGAAAAGAAAGGAAAACCACCTGTGGGCTGCGTCAGCGCAGGCCGTCGTCAAAGCCGTTCGCTGCGTCAGCAATCGCACCCGGCCCGTTTCGTGGCTGGGGCCGGAAACCTTTGGCACGCATACGCGCACAAAGGGAGCCCGTTGTTCCGCCGGCGGGCACCGGCACGGACTACCCTCGGCCCAAGGGGCCTCCTCACGGCTCGCGCGGCGGCAAGGCGTCAGGAAGCCTCTCGTGGCCGAGGCAAGGCACACCGATCAAGGGAATGGCGGCGGGCGCGATTCGTGGAGCAATGACCTTCTCGCCCCGTCGCCCGATGGCGGGCAGACGGGGCGCGCACACCGTTGCAGAAGGAGACGCGCGCTTTGGAGTCCCGCCATACGCGGGACGTTTGCCCCGCCGCCAGGAAAGCGGCCGGCGTGGCAGAGGGATGCGTAGGCGTCAGGACGCCTTGGGTACTGCGCGCCGCTTGCGTGGCGCTCCGCGCTTGCCTGCCGAGGATTCGCCCGGCAGCGTGCCCTTGCAGTCTGGATAACGGCTGCACGACCAGAACGCGCCGCTCTTGCCGGTACGCTGGCGCATCGGCGCGCCGCACTGCGGGCAGGGCGGCGACGGGGGCAGCGCGATGGAAAGCGTCGCGCCCCGATGCTGCTGCACGAGCTGGGCCACCCAGGCGGATTGCTTGGCGATGAACGTATCCAGCGTCATCTGGCCGGCCTCAATCATGTCGAGCGCCTGCTCCCAGATGGCGGTCATGCCGGGATCGGCGATGGCTGCCGGCACAGCGTCGATGAGCGTGAAGGCCGCATCCGACGCGCGGATGGCGCGGCCCTTCTTCAGCAAGTAGCCGCGATCGAGCAGGCCCGTGATCGTGCTGGCGCGCGTGGCCTCGGTGCCGATTCCCGTCGTCTCCTTCAGCTTCTGCTTCAGACGCGGGTCGTCCACCAGCTTGGCCACGCCCTTCATTGCCTTGACCAGTTCGCCCTGGGTGTAGGGCTTCGGCGGCAGCGTTTTCAACGCCTTCAGCTCGACCTGCTCGACCCCGCAGCGCGATCCGCTCGCCAGTGGCGGCAGCACCTGGCTGCGCTGCGCTTCCTCGCCATCGGCAGCGTCCCGCTCCGGTGTCGCCAGTACCTGGCGCCAGCCGATCACGGCGATCTGCTTGCCCACCGCCAGGAGCGACTGGCCGCCGCAAGCGAGCTGCGCCACCGTGCGGTCGAACTCATGGTGCGGGAGGAACTGCGCGAGGTAATGGGCGCGGATCAGCCGGTAGACGGCCAGCTCCTTCTCGTTCATGGCCGACAGGTTGGCGGGCTCCAGCGTCGGGATGATGCCGTGGTGAGCCGTCACCTTGCCGTCGTTCCAGGCGCGCGAACGCTGGTTGCGGTCGAGCTGACCGATCAAGGGCCGTAGGCTGGGATCGGTGGCGAGCAGTGCATCGAGCACCGCCGGCACTTCGGCGAGCATGCTTTCGGGCAGGTATCCCGAGTCGCTGCGCGGATAGGTCGTCGCCTTGTGCGTCTCGTACAGCGCCTGCGCGATGTCCAGCGTCTCCTGCACATCGAGGCCGAGCTGACGCGAACACACTTCCTGCAAGGTGCCCAGGTCGAACGGCAGCGGCGGTACCTCGCGCACGCGCTCAGTGTCCACCGACACGATCTGCGCATCGCGTGCCGCGCGAATGCGATCCGCAGCCTGGTGCGCCACCGGCTGCTGAAGGCAGCGACCCGCTGCATCCGTGCTGCCTTCGGGCGGTATCCAGCTCGCGGTGAAGGACTGGCCGGCATGGGATAGCAGCACGTCCACGGCCCAATACGGCACGGAGACGAAGCGTGCGATCTCGCGATCGCGGTCCACGACCAACTTCAGCGTCGGCGTCTGCACGCGCCCTACCGACAGTACGCCGGTATAGCCGGCCTGGCGCCCCAGCAGTGTGAACAAGCGGCTCAGGTTCATCCCGATCAGCCAGTCGGCGCGCGATCGGGCGAGTGCGGAGAAATACAGCGGCAGCGTCTCGGCGGACGGCTTGAGCGCACCCAGCGCTTTGCGGATCGACGCATCGTTGAGCGCCGACAGCCACAGGCGCTGAATCGGCCCG
>JASBTI010000028.1 GCA_030148505.1 Rhodanobacter sp. | reverse complement strand
TCACCGACGTAATCTTCAAGCCGCTCGGGGAACAGCACACTCTGCGAGCGATCCACTCCTTCTACAAATCGGCTCATCGGCTGGCTCTCGTCGATTCGACGCGCCAATTTTATCCGATGGCGGAGTTTTCACACAGCCTGGGTCGAAGGTAGCCCCCAACCACCCCAAGCCTCTCACCGCGCCGTGTGCCGCTCGGCCAGCAGACCGGCAACGTCGCCTAGCGACAGGCCGCGGGCGCGCAATACCACGGTGAGATGGAAGAGCAGGTCGGCGGCCTCGCCGAGCAGTTCGGCATCGTCCTGGGCGACGGCGGCCAGCGCGGTCTCGACGCCCTCCTCGCCCACCTTCTGCGCCATCCGGCGGATGCCGCCCTCGAACAGGCTGGTGGTGTAACTGCCCTCGGGGCGGTCGGCGTGGCGCTGCGCGACCAGGGCGTCGAGTTCGGCGAGAAAGCCGAGCGGCGGGCGCACCGCGTTGCCGAAGCAGCTGGAGGTGCCGGTGTGACAGGTCGGCCCGTGGGGATCGGCCTGCACCAGCAAGGTGTCGGCGTCGCAGTCGACGCGGATCGACTTGAGCTGCAAGACGTGTCCGGAGCTTTCGCCCTTGGTCCACAGCCGGTTTTTGCTGCGGCTGTGGAAGGTGACGTGGCCGCTGCGCTGCGTTTCGGCCAGCGCCTCGGCATTCATGTAGCCGAGCATCAGCACTTCGCCGCTTTGCCAATGCTGTACGACGGCGGGCAGCAGGCCGTCGCCCTTGGCCCAGTTCAGTGCTTGCAGATCGGCGTCGTTGGTGTTCATCGGTTCTCTCGTTGTTTGGAAAAATGCGTGCAGAGGGATGAGCAAAGAGCGCGCAGTGGGCACAGGCTCTTGCTCGTCTCTCTCTTCTCCACACTCACTCCTCGCTGAGCCGTACCATCACGCCCTGCTCGCGCAGATAGCGCTTGAGATCGGGGATGGCGATGCTGCCGGCATGGAATACGCTAGCCGCCAGCGCGCCGTCGACATCGGCATCGGCGAAGGCTTCGTGGAAATGCGCCATGGTGCCGGCGCCGCCCGAGGCGATCAACGGCACGTGGCAGATCGCACGAGCCACACTGAGCTGCTCCATGTCGTAGCCGCTGCGCACGCCGTCGCTGCCCATGCAGTTGAGCACGATTTCACCCGCACCGCGCTGCTGCGCCTCGATGATCCAGTCCATGGTGCCGCGTGCCAAGGCCTGGGTCTTGTCGGGGTCGCCGGTGTACTGGCGCACGTGCCACTCGCCATCCGCATCGCGCAGGGAATCGACACCGACCACCACGCACTGCACGCCGAAGGCGGCGGACAGCTCGTCGATCAGCTCGGGCCGGGCCAGCGCCGGTGAGTTGACGGAAATCTTGTCGGCGCCGGCATGCAGCACGGCACGTGCCTCGTCCACGCTGCGAATGCCGCCGGCCACGCAAAACGGAATGTCGAGTACCCGCGCGACCCGCTCGACCCAGCCGCGATCGACGCTGCGCCCCTGGGGGCTGGCGGTGATGTCGTAGAACACCAGCTCGTCGGCGCCTTCGTCGCGATAGCGCAAGGCCAGATCCACGATCTCGCCCATCACCACGTGATCGCGAAACCGAACCCCCTTGACCACCTGCCCGTCGCGCACGTCGAGACAGGGAATGATGCGGCGACTCAACATGCCAGCGCCTCCTGAACGGTGAATCGGCCTTCGAGCAAGGCCTTGCCGAGAATCACGCCGTGCGCGCCGGCGGTGCGTGCGGCGCGGATGTCGTCCAGCGAACGCACGCCGCCGGATGCCTGCACCGCCAGCTGCGGCACCTGTTCGGCCAGGTGGCGGTAGAGATCGAGGTTGAAGCCGGCCAGCATGCCGTCGCGGTCGATGTCGGTGCACAACAGATGGCGGGCGCCGCGCGCCGCGTACCAGGGTGCCAGCTCGTCCAGCGTGCGCGATTCAAGCTCGGTCCAGCCGGCGCTGGGCAAGGCCCAGCAGTCGTCGATGCGGCGCGTGTCGAGCGCGATGGTGATCCGCTCGCTGCCATACGATGCCAGCCAGCCGGCTACCTGCTCCGGCTCGCGAATCGCCACGCTGCCCAGCACCACGCGCTTCACGCCGGCATCGAACAGTCGCTGCAGATCCTGCTCGCGGCGCACGCCGCCACCGGCCTGCACTTGCATGCCGTCGCTGGCGATCGCTTCGATCACCGTCAGATTGTCGAGGCCGCCTGAGCGCGCGCCGTCGAGATCGACCAGATGCAGCCAACTCGCCCCCGCCTGTCGATAACGCGAAGCCAGCTCGCGTGGGTCGGCGGCATAGGTGGTCTGCTGCGCATAGTCGCCCTGCTTCAGGCGCACCACCTGACCGGCACGCAGGTCGATGGCGGGGATCACGTCGAAACTCATAAGGCGAGAAAATTCCTGAGCAGCGTGGCGCCGACGGCGGCGGAACGCTCGGGGTGAAACTGCATGCCGTGGAAGTTGCCGCGGGCAACCACGGCGGAGAATTCGCCGGCGTAATCGGCGGTGGCCAGGGTGTAGTCGCCGACCGGCACCGCATAACTGTGCACGAAGTACGCCCAGTCGCCGTCGTCGAGCCCGTCCAGCAGCGGATGCGGCTGTTTCCGCGTCAGCGAGTTCCAGCCCATGTGCGGCACGCGCAGCTCGGGCGAGTCGACGAAACGCCTGACCACGGCGGGGATCAGGCCCAGGCAGGGAGTATCGCTCTCCTCCGAATGCTCGCACAGCAGCTGCATGCCGAGGCAGACACCGAGCACCGGCTGGGTCAACCCGCGCATCAACTCGACCAGATTCAAGGCCTGCAATCGCGCCATGCCGGGGGCCGCTGCCCCGACGCCGGGGAGGATCACCTTGTCTGCCGCGCGAATGGCCGCCGGATCGGCGGTCAGCGACGCGTCCACGCCAAGCCGCTGCAAGGCATAGCGCACCGAGCCGATATTGGTACCGCCGGCATCGACCAGGACGACCGCCATTACAGCGTCCCCTTGGTGCTGGGCAGCTCGCTGCCCTCGCGACGGACCGCCTGACGCAGGGTGCGCGCCACCACCTTGAAACAGGCCTCGACCATGTGGTGGGCGTTGTCGCCGCGCACCGTCAGGTGCAGGTTCGCGCCCAGCGTCTCGCACAGTGAACGGAAGAAATGCGGCACCAGCTCGGTGGGCACGTCGCCGACGCGCTCGCGCGGGAACGCGCCCTCGAACACGAAGTACGGTCGCCCGGACAGGTCCAGTTCGGCACTGGCCCGGGCTTCGTCCATCGGCAGGGTGAAACCGTAGCGGCCGATGCCGCGCTTGTCGCCCAGCGCCTGTTTCAGCGCCTGGCCCAGCGCCAGGGCGCAATCCTCGATGGTGTGGTGCTCATCGATATGGGTGTCGCCGTCGCAACGCAGCTCCAGCGCGAAACCGCCGTGCTTGCCGATCTGCTCCAGCATGTGGTCGAAAAAGCCCAGCCCGGTGTGTACCTTCGGCTCGGCAGACCGGTCCAGATCGACGCCGACGATAATGCGGGTTTCCCGGGTGTTGCGGGTCACGCTCGCGGTACGCGGTGCGTCGAGCAGCTGATGCGCCACATCCTGCCAGGCAATGCCCTGCGGGCCGACCCGTACACCGCGTACGCCCATGTTGGCGGCAAACTGCAGGTCGGTTTCGCGATCGCCCACCATCGCCGACATCGCGCGACTCCAGCTGTCGTCGGCCAGGTAATGGCGCAGCATCGCCGTGCCCGGTTTGCAGGTATCCAGGCCCTGATGCGGAAAACTGCGATCGACCAATACCTCGTGGAAACGGATGCCCTGCGAATCCAGAATCCGCAGCAGCAACTGGTGCGGGCCGTTGAAGTGCAGCTCCGGAAAGCTGTCGGTACCCAGGCCGTCCTGGTTGGTGACCATCACCAGTTCGTAGCCGGCCGCCACGAAGCGCTGCAAGGCGGCGATCACGCCCGGCAGCAGGGCAAGCTTTTCGTAACTGTCGATCTGCTGGTCGGCAGGCTCTTCGATCAGGCAGCCGTCGCGATCGAGAAAAAGTATCTTGCGGCTCATGCCGCACCTCCGTTGAGTACGGCCAGCACGCGGGCATTCTCTTCGGGCGTGCCCAGAGTGATGCGCAAGGCGTCGCCGAGGTTTGGATAGCGGCGCACGTCACGCACCACGATGCCGGCGGCCAGCAGTCGCCGGTAGACCGCGCCGGCATCGTCGAAACGCAGCGCGAGGAAATTGGCCTGCGAAGGCAGCACCGCCCGCACGCCGGGCAGCGTAAGCATCGCCTCGCGCATCAGCGCACGCTGCGCCCGCACCACGGCCAGATGTTCGCGTGCGGTCGCCTGGCCCTGCGGCGACAACACTGCCAGCGCCGCCGCTACGCAAGGCAACGGCAACGGATACGGCGCCATGATCCGGCGCAGCAAGGCAACTACTGCGGCATTCGCCAGCAGGCAGCCGATGCGCGCGCCGGCCAGCGCCCAGGCCTTGGACAAGGTGCGCAACACCGCGAGGTTGTCGTAGTCATCAAGCAGGTCGGCCACGCTGCCGTCATCAGCAAACTCGACATAGGCTTCATCGACGACCAGCAGCGCGCGCCCGCTCAACGCCTGTGCCAGCTGTTCGATCTGCGCGCGCGATACCGTCTGCCCGGTGGGGTTGTTCGGCGTGCACACGAAGACCAGCTTGACCGCGGGCATGAGCGCCGCCAGTACGGCCTCGACATCCAGCGTGAAATCGTCGGCCAGCGGTACCTCGATCACCCCGGCGTTCTGGATCCGCGCGCTCACCGCGTACATGCCGAAGGTGGGCGGCTGGATCAGGATCGCATCCTGGCCGGCGCGGCAGAAGGCGCGCACCAGCAGATCGATCGCCTCGTCGCTGCCGCGCCCCACCAGCACTTGTTCCTGGCGCACGGCATACAGCGCCGCCAGCGCATCGATCAACGCGGCGGGCTGGGGATCGGGGTAACGGTTGCAGCCCAGGCCGTCGTCACCGGTCGGCACCCATGCCGACTCGTTGGCGTTGAGCAATACCTGGCCACCACTGGCCTCCATCCGGGCCGAGGAATATGGCTGCATCGCGCGAATTTCCTCGCGGGCGAGATCAAGCACGCTCATGCGCCGCGCTCCAGCACCGCCAGACGCAGAGTGATCGCCCGCCGATGCGCCTCCAGTTGCTCGGCGGCGGCCAGCGTGGCGGTGCACGGACCGATCGCACGCAAGCCGTCGGCGCTGACTTCCTGCACAGTGATCTGCTTCTGGAAGCTCGCCACCGACACGCCGCTGTAGCTGCGCGCATAACCGTAGGTCGGCAAGACGTGGTTGCTGCCGCTGCAATAATCGCCCACCGACTCGGGCGTCCACGCACCAAGGAAAACCGATCCGGCGCTCTCGATGCCATCGAGCAACGCACGCGGCTCGGCGACCTGCAGAATCAGGTGCTCCGGGGCATAGCGATTGCTGACGTCGACGGCCTGCGCCAGCGACTCGACCTGGATCAACCGGCTCTGCGCCAGCGCACGGGCGGCAATCGCCGCTCGCGGCAAGGCGGCGCATTGCCGATCGACCTCGGCCGCCACCTTATCCAGCAGGTCGGGGGACGGGCTGAGCAGGATCACCTGAGAATCCGGCCCGTGCTCCGCCTGCGACAGCAGGTCGGCGGCGACAAACACCGGATTGGCCGCCGCATCGGCAATCACCAGCACCTCGGACGGTCCGGCCGGCATGTCGATCGCCGCGCCCTCGGGGTCACCGGATACCTGCAGCTTGGCTTCGGTCACCCAGCTGTTGCCGGGACCGAACAGCTTGTCGCACTTGGGCACGCTCGCCGTGCCATAGGCCATCGCCGCAATCGCCTGCGCGCCGCCGAGCTTGAACACCCGGTGCACCCCGCAGATACGCGCGACATAAAGCACCGCTTCGTCACAGCGACCGTCGGCCCGGGCCGGCGAACACAGCACCACCTGAGGACAGCCGGCGATGCGGGCGGGGATCCCCAGCATCAGCGCCGTGGACGGCAGCGGCGCGGTCCCTGCCGGCACATACAGGCCAACACGGCTGATCGGCCGCAGCATGCGCTCCACCTGCACACCGTGCGCGGTCTCGACACTTGCCGGCGTCGGCGCGGTAGCCTGATGAAAGGCCTGGATACGTGAGGCAGCCTCGTCGATCGCCGCCTTCAATGCGGGGTCGAGTCCCGCTTCGGCGGCGGCAAACTCGGCCTCGCCGACCTCGACGACTTGCAGTGTGCAGTGATCGTATTTCGCGCTCAGCTCAAGCAGCGTTGCGTCACCACCTTCGCGCACCGCGGCGATGATCTGCTCCACCCCGCCACGCAATTCGTCAGCCCGTGCCTGGGCAGGACGCGCCAGCGCTTCGCGGCGCGATACCTCGTCCAGTGCATTCCAATTCAATCGATTCATCTCAGCCAACCTTTCGTGCGAGCCCGTTTTTCAACCATCTGCAGCAGGCCGACCTGCTCCTAGCCAGCCTGCTTCAAGCCAACATTTTTTCCACCGGCAGCACGAACATTTCGCGCGCACCGGCCAGCTTGATTTCCTCCAGCTGGCGCCAGCTCACCTCGCCGGCACACAGCGCCTGCAACATCAACTGGTCCGGCTGGCCGGCTACCGGCAACAGGGTCGGTTGCGGGCCCCCCGGCAGCAGGCGGGTCACCGCTTCGAGTGAGTGCCGGGATGTCTGCAGCAGCAGCAAGCGCGACTCGCGAACCTGGATCACGCCGTCCAGGCGCTTCAGCAGCAACTCGATCATGTCGCCGCGCTCATCCGCCGGCAGTGTCTGCGGACCGGCCAATACGGCCTCGCTCTCCAGCAGCACCTCGGTTTCGCGCAACTGGTTGGCCACCAAGGTGCCGCCACTCTGCACCAGATCGCAGATCGCATCGGCGGTGCCGAGCTTCGGCGCAATCTCGACCGACCCGGCCAAGGTCATCACTCCGGCATCCACCTGCTGTGTGCGCAGCCATTCCCCGAGCAGACCCGGGTAAGAGGTGGCGATGCGCTGTCCCGACAAGGTTTGTGGACTCTGGTAGTCGATTTCCTGCGGCACCGCGATCGACAGGCGACAGCGACCGAAGCCCAGCGGACGCCACTCGTGCAGCGGCGGCTCGTCCCGGCCGCCAACCAGCTGGAACTCGCGCAATACATTGCGGCCCACAATGCCGAGATCGCAGACACCTTGCGCGATCAGGCCCGGGATGTCGTCATCACGCACCAGCAACAGATCGACGGGCTCACCCTCGCCAAAACAGAACAGCTTGTCGCGGCTTTGGCGGAAGCTGAGGCCGCAACGGTTGAGCAGGTCCAGCGCCGGCTCGGTGAGCCGACCGGATTTCTGCATCGCGATGCGCAAACGATCACGCGTTTTCATGCTCCTGCCCTTTTTTCTGCGAGTGATTGACGTCGCGCTGCGCGTGCCGCCGCGGCGAGATAGCCACCACTTCCTTGATTGAGATAACGCGCAACCCGCCCGATGGTAGTGATGCTTACCGCCGTGCGCTCATGGATCTCCCGATACGATCGGCCTTCCAGCAAATGCGGTACCACGCGCCAGCGATCCACCAATACCTCCAGCTCTGCCGGGGTGCAAAGGTCACTGAGGAACGCGCTCATTTCGTCCGCGCTCTTCAGCGAGAGCAATGCCTCGCACAGGCTCTGCTCGGCCGATTCGGCGGGAGTTTCCGGATCCAGTGATCGACGCTTCATAATGTACTAATGCATTAATACAAGAATACAGATGATACACAGGATCGGGAGCTGCGACAACGCCTGCTCATGTCCCCACTCGCGCTGTTCAGCTGCCATGCCGATTCGCGTGTCACCTCGCTAGCACCAATCATGCGCGTCGTTGGCGCGGACCTCCCCGCACAGGCAAAAAAAAAGGTTCATCGCGCCTTACCGGGAAAGGCAGCCTTGATTTTGAGGAAGAAGTAGGCGGAGTCGCGATAGCCATAGGCCATACGCTTGATGACCTTGATGCGATTGTTCATGCCTTCCAAGACGCTGGTGTTG
>JASBTI010000026.1 GCA_030148505.1 Rhodanobacter sp. | reverse complement strand
AGTCCCAAACGCTTCTTGCCCTTTAGGGCGTACCGACACGTTGACGTCGCAACGCATCGAGCCTTCGGCCATGTTGCCGTCGGAAATGCCCAGATAGGTGACGATGGAGTGAATCGCTTTGAGATAGGCGGCCGCTTCTTTCGCACTGCGCATATCTGGCTCTGAAACGATCTCTAACAGCGGCGTGCCTGCCCGGTTCAAGTCGATGCCGGTCATACCGTGGAAGTCTTCGTGCAGCGACTTGCCGGCGTCCTCTTCCAGGTGGGCGCGGGTGACACCGACGGTCTTGTGCAGGCCGTCACCGAGGTCGATCTTCACCTCACCCATGCCGACGATGGGCAACTCGAACTGACTGATCTGGTAGCCCTTGGGCAGGTCGGGATAGAAGTAGTTCTTGCGCGCAAACACGCTGCGCTCGGCCACGTGGGCCCCGATCGCCTTGCCGAAGCGCACTGCCATCTTCACCGCCTCGGCATTCAGTACCGGCAGCACCCCGGGCAGACCCAGATCCACCGCGCAGGCCTGGGTATTGGGCGCCGCACCGAACGCCGTGGAGGCGCCGGAGAATATCTTCGACCTGGTGGCCAGCTGGGTGTGAATCTCCAGCCCGATGACGGTTTCCCATTGCATGTCGATTTCCCCTTACGCGAAGCCGGCGGGCGCGGCCTGGTGCCAATCGGTGGCCAGTTGCAGTTGGTGGGCCACGTTGAGCAGGCGACCTTCCTCGAAATAGTTGCCGATGATCTGCAGCCCCACCGGCAAACCGCCCGCCGGCACCACGGGCACGGACATGCCGGGCAGACCGGCCAGATTCACCGCGATGGTGTAGATATCCGACAGGTACATGGCCACCGGGTCGTCCGACTTGGCGCCCTTGACGAAGGCGGTGTCCGGCGCGGCGGGGCCCACCAGCACGTCGACCTGCTCAAAGGCGCGTTTGAAGTCGTCGGAGATCAGCCGGCGGATCTTCTGTGCCTTCAGATAATAGGCGTCGTAGTAACCGGCGGACAGCGCGTAGGTGCCGATCAGGATACGGCGCTTCACCTCGTCGCCAAAGCCCTCGGAGCGGGACCGCTCGTACAGGTCCATCAGGTCCTTGGAATCCTCACAGCGATGGCCGAAACGTACGCCGTCCATGCGCGACAGGTTGGACGAGCACTCGGCGGGCGCAACGACATAGTAGGCGGGCACGCTCAGGCCGGAATTGGGCAGGCTGACCTCGACCACCTCGGCACCGAGTTTTTTCAACGCATCGATGGCGGCCTGTACCGAGCCCGCCACGCCGCCGTCCAGGCCGTCACCGAAGAACTCCTTCACCACACCGACCTTCAAGCCCTTCAGGTCCTTGCCCAGGGCCGCGGCATAGTCCTCCACCGGCCGCTCGATACTGGTGGAGTCCTTGGGGTCGAAGCCGCTCATGCCGGTGAGCAACAGCGCCGCGTCCTCGGCCGAGCGGGTCATGGGCCCTGCCTGATCCAGGCTGGAAGCGAAGGCGATCATGCCGTAGCGCGATACCCGCCCATAGGTCGGCTTGAGACCGGTGATGCCGCAGTAGGAGGCCGGCTGGCGGATCGAACCGCCGGTATCGGTACCGGTGGCCGCCACGCACAACCGCGCCGCCACCGCGGCGGCCGAGCCGCCGGAGGAACCACCGGGCACCCGGTCGGTGTCCCACGGGTTGCTGACCGGGCCATAGAACGAGGTCTCGTTGGACGACCCCATGGCGAACTCGTCCATATTGGTCTTGCCCAGCATCACCACGCCGGCGGCGGCCAGGTTGGTCACCACGGTAGCGTCGTAGGGCGCGACAAAGGGATCGAGCATCTTCGATGCACAGGAGGTGCGCACCCCCCGGGTACAGAAGATGTCCTTGTGGGCGATGGGGATGCCGGTCAGCGGGCCCGCCTCGCCGGCCTTGATGCGCGCGTCCGCCGCCTCGGCCTGGGCGAGGGCCCCCGCCTCGGTGACCGTGATGAAGCTGTTGAGCTGGCCGTCGTGGGCCGCGATACGGTCCAGGAAGTGGCGGGTCAGCTCGACACTGGAATATTCCCCGGCCTTCAGACCGGCGGACAGTTCGGCGATGCTCTTGTCATGCATGGCGTTGGGCTACTTGAAATGCTGGGCTTAAAGCCCCTCTCCCCCCGGGAGAGGGGGGCGGAATTGTCTGGATCAGGTCACTCGATGACCTTGGGCACCAGGAACAGGCCGTTCTCCACCGCCGGCGCATGGGCCTGGAAGGCCTCGCGCTGGTCGGTCTCGGTGACCTCGTCGGGACGCAGACGCTGGGCCATGTCGGTGGGATGCGCCATGGGCGACACGGTTTCGGTGTCCACGGCATCCATCTGGGCCACCAGATCGAGGATATTGCCCAGGTCCTTCACCAGGGCCTCGGCCTCGGTATCGGACACCGCCAGGCGGGCCAGGTGGGCGATCTTTTGTACATCGGCGCGTTCGAGCGACATGGGCGATCCCGGTCAGTTCAGCGATGTGTTTGGCAAAAGCCTGCGAAGGGGCGCGAAATTATCACAAATACCCGGCACTGACACGTGCACCAACCTTGCCCACGGCCCCCACCATTGCTAGATTAGCGCGATTGTCGAAAGCCCCGCCGTTGCTGCGGGGCATTCCTATAACGACGCTGCACCGGAAGCCCCCACATGCTCTTTCGTCGCCTCCGCGGCCTTTTCTCGAACGACCTGTCCATCGACCTGGGCACCGCCAACACCCTGATCTATACCCGCGACCAGGGCATCGTGCTTAACGAACCCTCCGTGGTTGCGATCCGTCAGGACATGCGACCGGGCGGGTCCAAGTCCGTCGCCGCTGTCGGTGAGGAGGCCAAGAAGATGCTTGGCCGCACCCCGGCCAACATCGTCGCCATCCGGCCGATGAAGGAAGGCGTGATCGCAGACTTCACGGTCACGGAAAAGATGTTGCAGTACTTCATCCACAAGGTCCATGAATCCAAGATCATCCGCCCCAGCCCCCGGGTACTGATCTGCGTGCCTTGCGGCTCCACCCAGGTGGAACGCCGCGCCATCAAGGAATCGGCCGCCGGCGCCGGTGCCCGCGAGGTGTATCTGATCGAGGAACCCATGTCCGCCGCCATCGGCGCCGGCCTGCCGGTGGACGAGGCCCGCGGCTCCATGGTGCTGGACATCGGCGGCGGCACCTCCGAGGTGGCGGTGATCTCGCTGAACGGCATCGTGTACTCCAATTCGGTGCGTATCGGCGGCGACAAGTTCGATGAAGCCATCATCAACTACGTGCGCCGCAACTACGGCACCCTGATCGGCGAATCCACCGCCGAGCGCATCAAGAAGGAAATCGGTTCCGCCTATCCGGGGAACGAGGTGCGTGAGATGGAGGTCAAAGGCCGCAATCTGGCCGAAGGCATCCCGCGCAGCTTCACTCTCAACAGCAACGAGATCCTCGAGGCGTTGCAGGAGCCGCTATCCGGTATCGTGGACGCGGTGCGCAAGGCCCTGGAACAGACCCCGCCGGAACTGGGCGCGGACGTCGCCGAGCGCGGCATCGTGCTGACCGGCGGCGGCGCCCTGCTGCGTGACCTGGATCGCCTGATCGAGGAGGAAACCGGCCTGCCGGTGCTGATCGCCGACGACCCGCTGACCTGTGTGGCCCGCGGCGGCGGCCGGGCACTGGAACTGATCGACGAGCGCGGCGGAGACTTCTTCAGCCTGGAGTGAGCCCGCCGCCCCCTTAAGGAAGCGCTGCACAAGTCCATCCTGGACTGCTCAGCGGACGCTGTGCTGCAAGCGCGATTTGCAGCTTGCTTCAACCTCTGAATTTTCAGAGGTTCCTTAATTCGTCCCAGCCCGACCCGCTCAGGGGGAGCACGACATCAAGCTCATCTTTGCACAAGGCCCCTCGCAAGCCACCCGACTGGTGGTGGCTGTGCTACTGTCCGTGACCCTCATGGCGGTGGACCACCGCTACCACCAGTTGGAGTCCTTGCGCGCCGGCCTGTCGGTGCTGACCTATCCGCTGTATCTGCTGGCGGACCTGCCCAACACCGCCAGCCGCTGGGTCAGCGAGTTGTTCGCCACCCGGCTGGATCTTGCGCGGGACAATCAACGCCTGCAGGCCGAAAATCTGGAGCTGCGCGGCGTACTGCAGAAATTCGACACCCTGGAGGCGGAGAATCGGCGCTTGCGCGACTTGCTCGGATCGTCCATCAAGGTCGGCGACCGAGTGCTGATCGCGGAACTGTCGTCCGTCGACCTGGATCCCTACAAGCAGCAGATCAGCATCAATCGCGGCAAGTCCGCCGGGGTCTATGACGGCCAGGCCGTGGTGGACGCCCACGGCATCGTCGGCCAAGTCACGCATACCTCGCCCTTCAGTTCCACGGTGCTGTTGATCAGCGACATCAGTCACGCGCTGCCGGTGGAAGTCCTGCGCAGCGGCCTGCGCACCATCGCCGTGGGCACCGGGCTCGCCGGCCAGCTGGATCTCCCCTACCTGCCAAACGACGCGGATATCGAACCCGGCGACCTGCTGGTCAGTTCCGGGCTGGGCGGAAAATTTCCCGCCGGCTACCCGGTTGCCCAGGTGATTGCGGTGCGCCGCCAGCCAGAACAGCCGTTCGCCCAAGTGGTGGCGCGTCCCATGGCGCACCTGGACCGCAGCCGCGAAGTGCTGCTGGTCTGGCCGGTGGCCGAGGTACCGGTCGGTGCCAGCGCCGCCGCTGACGCCGAAGAGGTGCGGCCATGAGCCTGTTCCCCGCCCGCGGCGGCCTGGTGATCCTGATCACCCTGTGCATCGCACTCACCCTGACCATCCTGCCGCTCCCCGAATCGGTGCGGGAGTTCCGCCCCCAATGGGTCGCCCTGGTGTTGATCTACTGGTGCATGGCGCTGCCCCACCGGGTGGGGGTGGGATTCGGCTTTTCCTTCGGCATCCTGTTGGACGTGCTCACCGGCACGCTACTGGGGCAGCACGCCCTGGGGCTGTCGGTAGTGGCCTTTGCCACGGTGAAGCTTCACCAGCGCGTCCGGGTGTTTCCGCTCTGGCAACAATCCCTGGTGGTGCTGGTGCTGCTGGTGGTGGAGCACCTGCTGGCACTGTGGGTGATGGGAGCCATCAACGAACGACCTCCGGGGCTGATCTACTGGGCAGTGCCGCCGATCGGTGCATTGCTCTGGCCCTGGGTATTTGTCGTGCTGCGCGACCTGCGTCGCCGCTTTCACGTGCGCTGAGCCATGTCCCGTAGCGACTTCAAGGATCACATCCGCGAAGGCCAGCAGTTCATCGGACGCGCACTGTTCGCCGCCGTGCTGGTACTGGTGCTGCTGGGCGGACTGGTGGCGCGCCTGGTCTACCTGCAGGTGATCTCCCATGAGCACTTCACCACCCTGTCGCGGGACAACCGCGTCAAAGTAGTGCCGATCCCGCCGACCCGCGGCCTGATCTACGACCGTAACGGCGTGCTGCTGGCGGGCAACCGACCGGCCTACAGCCTGGAAATCACGCCCGAACAGGTCAAGGACCTGGATATCACCCTGGAACAGCTGGCCAAGGTGGTGCATATCAGCGACGACGATCTGGCGCGATTCCACAAACTGCGCAAACGACGACGGCGCTTTGAGAGCATTCCGGTGCGTTTGCAACTCAGCAACGAGGAAGCCGCCGCCTTCGCCGTGCAACGCCACCGTTTCCCCGGCGTGGACATCGAGGCGCGCCTGGTGCGCTTTTATCCGCAAAAGGCCGAAGCGGCGCATGTGCTCGGCTATGTCGGGCGCATTAGTCGCAGCGATCTGGAGCGCATCGACCAGTCCCAGTACGCCGGCACCACCCACATCGGCAAGCTCGGTATCGAAAAGACCTACGAGGAACAGCTGCATGGCCGGGTGGGACTGGAGCGGGTGGAGGTGAACGTGCTCGGTCGCACCGTCCGGGTGCTGGAACGCCAACCGCCAATCCCCGGCCGGGACCTGCGTTTGCATCTGGATATCCGTCTGCAGGAGGCGGCGTTGGCGGCCTTCGGCGATACCAGCGGCGCATTGGTGGCCATGGACCCCCGTGACGGCAGTGTGTTGGCGATGGTGAGCAAGCCGGGCTTCGACCCCAATCTGTTCGTGCAGGGCATCAGCGTCGCCGACTACAACCAGCTCCAGCACGATCCCGACAAGCCGCTGTACAACCGCGCACTGCGCGGCCAGTACCCGCCGGGTTCGACGGTAAAACCCTTTATCGGCCTTGGCGGGCTGGAGACCGACGTGGTCCGCGCGGCAACCAAGCTGTATTGCCCCGGTTACTATCAGCTGCCCGGTCACGATCACAAATACCGTGACTGGAAAAAGGGCGGCCACGGGCCGGTGAACCTGGATGCCGCCATCACCCAATCGTGCGACGTGTATTTCTACCAACTGGCGCACGACATGGGCGTGGACAGGCTGGCACCCTTTCTGGCGGAGTTCGGCTTCGGCAAACCCACCGGCGTCGATCTGACCGGCGAACTGGGCGGTTTGCTGCCGTCGCGGGAATGGAAACAGGCGCGCAAGCGCCAACCCTGGTATCCCGGCGAGACGCTTATCATGGGAATCGGTCAAGGTTACTTCCTGACCACGCCGATGCAGCTGGCCGCTTCAACCGCTGCGTTCGCCAATGGTGGTGTCTTCCACACTCCCCGGGTCGGCGCGGAACTGCTGGACAAGGAAACCGGTCTGCACGAGGCGGTGATCGGCGATACCCGCACCATTCCGATCAAGAACCGCGCCAACTGGGAAGAGGTGGCGACCTCGATGCTGCACGTGGTCGAGGGCGCGCGAGGCACCGCTAAGCGGATCCAGACCCCGGCATACCGGATCGCGGGCAAGACCGGAACGGCACAGGTGTTCAGCGTGGCGCAGGAAGAGGAATACGACGAGGAGACGGTGGCGAAAAAACTGCGTGATCACGCCCTGTTCGTCGGCTACGCGCCTGTGGACAACCCCACCATTGCCGTTGCCGTGATCGTGGAAAACTGCGGCCACGGCAGCTCGGTCGCCGCCCCCATCGTGCGCCGGGTGATGGATGTGTATCTGGGGCAGGAGGCCACGCCATGATGAACCCGACCCCGCGTTCGCCCAGCGGCCTGGCGCCCAGCAACCCGAACCGTCGCCTCGGTCCGCTGGCGGTGTTCCACCTGGATCTGCCGCTGCTTACCGGTCTGCTGGTACTGTGCGCCTTCGGCTTGATCGTGCTGTATTCCGCGTCCGGCGAGAACCTGGCGCAGGTGGAACGCCAACTGGTACGACTGGGCATGGCGTTCACCGCCATGCTGCTGATGGCCCAGATCAATCCCGCCACCTTGAAGCGGTGGACGCCAGCGGTGTTCACCCTGGGGCTGTTGATGCTGGCGGCGGTGCTGATCGTCGGCGAGATCGGCAATGGCGCCCAGCGCTGGCTCAATCTGGGCGTATTCCGCTTTCAGCCCTCGGAACTGGTCAAGCTGGCGGTGCCGATGATGGTGGCTTGGTACCTGGCGGACAAGCCGCTGCCACCCAACGGACGGGTGATGCTGATCGCCGGCCTGATCATTGCGATTCCGGCCTTGATGATCGCCAAGCAACCGGACCTGGGTACCGCGTTGTTGGTCGCCAGCGCCGGTATCTTCGCCTTGTTTATGGCCGGCATCCGTTGGCGCGTCGTCATCGGCGCGCTGGTGTTGGCTGGCGCCGCCCTGCCGGCGGTCTTGTATCTGATGCACTACTACCAACGCCAGCGGGTGATCACCTTCCTCAACCCGGAAAGCGACCCCCTGGGCGCCGGCTACCACATCATCAAATCGAAGATCGCCATCGGCTCCGGCGGCATCTACGGCAAGGGCTGGATGAACGGCACCCAGTCGCAACTGGAATTTCTGCCCGAGCGCC
>JASBTI010000025.1 GCA_030148505.1 Rhodanobacter sp. | reverse complement strand
CAAGGCATGCGGCCAACACTGCACAAAATCTACCGGCCACTCGCCGAGTTCGTCATCGCGGCCATGCAGGTGACCCAGGTGTTCTCGGTACGCCTGGCGATTCTCAGTTTGGCGACACCGGTGTTCCTGTTGTTCAGTCTGGTGGCTTTGGTTGACGGTCTGGTGCGACGGGATCTTCGCCGCTGGGGAGGAGGGCGGGAGAGTTCATTCGTGTACCACTATGCCAAGAAGGCCGTGCTGCCGCTCATAGTGATCACCTGGGTAACGTATCTGGCACTTCCTTTCAGCCTGCATCCTACCTTTATCGTGATTCCCTTCGCCGCACTGTTTGCATTTGCTGTGGCAGTGACCGCGAGCACGTTTAAGAAATACCTTTGAAAAACACGCTCGGGATGGAGCAGTTTCCCCGATGCAGGTGATCCTGGCCAGGGGTCCATAATATTCTGGAAATGTTCACGATTCTGGGTATTAACGTAATTAACGTCCAGAATAGTGGACGTCACGATCATGTTGGGATTACTGGGGATATATTGATATAACGTCCATAATTGTATACACTATTATCCATAGTGACCATAGAAATGGACGATAAATGAGAAAAACCCAACTAGACTTGATGGTGCCGATTCCGGTGAGGCGGGCGGTGCGTAAGCTTGGACAGGATATCCGTGATGCCCGACTCAGGCGGCGTATTCCAACGGCTGTTATGGCCGAACGGGCCTCTATCAGCCGAACAACCCTGAACAAGATAGAAAAGGGTGACCCCGGCGTTTCGCTGGGTAACTACGCCAATGTGCTCTTTGTGTTGGGCATGGCGGAGCGGTTGGGTGACCTGGCGGACGTCAAGACGGATACGGTGGGTCTTGGGCTTGAAGAGGAGCGTTTGCCGCAACGCATCCGCAAGTCGCCTCGGTCTGGACAGAAGAGTAAAGCGTGATGGAAACAGAAGTGTACGTCTATGTGGATATTGCTGGTACGCCGCATCTGGCTGGGCGACTGTGGGCGCGCGTGCGAAAAGGCAGGGAAAGTGCCACGTTCGAATATGATCCGGGCTGGCTTGAGAATGCAGATCGTTTCTCCCTGGAACCGGCTCTGACGCTGGGTCCGGGTCCCTTTCATACGCCTTCAGGTAAACCCCTTTTCGGTACCATCGGCGACTCCGCGCCCGACCGCTGGGGGCGGGTGCTGATGCGCCGGGCTGAACGGCGACGGGCAGAGCGCGCGGGAGAGACGCCGCGCACCTTGATGGAAATCGACTATCTGCTCATGGTTGATGATGAAGCCCGACAAGGCGCCCTTCGCTTTGCCAGGTATGAAGGGGGTCCGTTTCTTGCCGAACATGAAGCCGCTCGCATACCGCCGCTGATCGATCTGCCTCAATTGCTGTCGGCGGCGGAGCATGTCGTGGGTGACACGGATAGCGACGAGGATCTGCGTCTGCTGCTGGCCCCCGGCTCATCATTGGGCGGTGCGCGTCCCAAGGCGTCTGTTCGCGACCGGGACGGGCATCTCGCCATCGCCAAGTTTCCGCACAAGGACGACGAAATCAATACGGTTCTGTGGGAGGCGGTTGCGCTTCGGCTTGCGGCAAAGGCCAGTATCCCTGTGCCCGACTGGCGAATTGAACAGGTACTGAACAAGCCGGTGCTGTTGCTGCGTCGATTCGACCGGGAACAAGGTCAACGAATTCCGTTTCTTTCGGCCATGAGTATGCTCGGGGCCAGCGACAACGAGTCACGCAGTTACCTGGAATTTGTCGATGCGCTGCGCCGCTATGGCGCCAGCCCGAAACAGGATATGCATGAGCTGTGGCGACGTATCGTCTTCAATATTCTGATTTCCAACACGGATGACCACTTGCGTAATCACGCTTTCCTTTATACCGGCCCGGACGGTTGGCGCTTGGCCCCGGCCTATGACCTCAATCCGGTACCCACGGATATTAAACCACGCATTCTGACCACGGCCATCGATCTCGATGATGGTTCGGCCTCTCTGGATCTGGCGATGAGTGTGGTGGGCTATTTCGAGTTGGATGAAGGTAAGGCTCGCGTGATCGCCGCCGAGGTCGGGAAGGCCGTGACAACCTGGCGTGAAGAGGCTGCGCAACTAAGTCTTACGCGAGCCGAGATTGATCGCATGGCCTCAGCCTTTGAACATGAGGAACTGAAGGCGGCGCTTTCTCTTTCTTAATGTTTGGTGAAGGAATGGCGATGACGAAATCTCAGGCGAAAAAGGAGGGGCTGTTAACGATAAGTTGCTTACTCTTCTCATCTCGGCCGATTGCCGAACGCTATTCGCGTTTACCGTGGCAGTGACTGCAAGCACCTTTAAGAAGTACATATGAAAATCAAGATTCCTTCTGTACTTGTCCAAATCGATACTTAAGGGGGTGCTAATGTTGCGAGCAACAGCGAAACCGGACGTTGGCGATAAGAAAGGCAACTGGCGGTTTCGACCCTTTGGAGACGGTCAGCGCGATTGCTACGATCGGCTGCTCTTCGGCCATTGCGGTCAGCCACGCCCCGCCACCACTGGACACTGACCAACGTCCGCTTACAAAAATGCTGAATTGCCGCGTCCGATTGGAAGTCGAAACTCGATCATGCCCCAAGCCCCCATTTACCACGCCACCCCGACGCCGCCGACACAGAGCGGCGCCGAACCTTCCCTATAAATTAAATTTCTGTTTGTTCCGAGATCTCCAGCGCGCGTCGTCTACCTCAATACCCAAGTAGCGCACGACGCTCTCGATCCAGATGCCCATCCTCGCGGTGGATGCACCAGCCCGAAGCCTATCCGCCGACTTATCCGGGGGCGGTCGAACGCCTGCGAATCGCGACAAACCATCTGAAGGGCAAGGGCTACCGCAATATCGCCATCGTCTCGCACAGCATGGGTTCTGCGCCATGCGTTCATGGCGCAGAACCCCGGCGATATCAGGGCGTGGGCCGCTCTGGGTTTGGGTGGGACGGAAACCTACGCCGGGATCAAGGCGCCGGTGCTCGACCTGTACGGCGCACATGACCTGCCGGTGGTGCTATCCACCGCGAAGCAGCGGAGCGCCTCGCTCAAGGGTAATGTGAGCGGAAAGCAGGTGGTGGTGCCGGACACGGATCACTTCTTCGCCGGCAAGGAGGACGCGATGGTGAAGGCGGTGACGGACTTTCTGGATGGGCTGGGTCTGAAGTAAACCACGTTCGCGTTGACCTGCTCTTGTTTTTATCGGGCGCGTCCTGACGCGCGGCAAGCCGGACGCATCTCCGGCCAGGCTATCGCCGTCTAGGCAAAGCGGAAGGCCGAGACACGATTCCCCATCGGGCGATCCACTAGAACCTGTACACCGGCACTTGCTTCGCCCACCCCGGCCGCCACCATCAGCGGCAGGAGGTGCTCCTCGCGCGGATGAGCCAGACGCGCAGCAGGCGCTTGCCCCCAAGCCTTGAGCGCCTCGTGTCTGCGGTCGGCATCGGCCTGACCAAGCGCTTCCACGAGCCAGGCATCGAACGCGTCGGCGACGGGTGCGAAGCGCGGGTCGCCGAAGCCGCGCATGTTGTGAAAGCTCATGCCGCTGCCCACCACCAATACGCCCTCCTGCCGCAACCGGGCCAGTGCGCGACCCGCCTCGATATGCAGGGCCGGATCCAGGCTTCGATGCAAGGACACCTGCACGATCGGCACATCGGCATCGGGAAAGATGAGCTTGAAGGGAACGAACACACCGTGATCGAAGCCGCGACGATCGTCGGCGCGGGCAGGCAAATCGGCCTCGGTCAACAGCGCGATGATCCGCTCTGCCAAGGCTGGATCGCCGGGCGCCGGATAGGCGAGGCGATAGGTGTGTTGGGGAAATCCGGAATAGTCGTAGATCAGCGGCGGATGGGCGGCGCGCGTCACGGCGAAGGCGTCTTCTTCCCAATGGGCGGAGACCACCACCACGGCGGTGGGCCGGCTCGGCAGGGTGGCGGCGAGGCCGCGCAGCCAGGCCGCCATACGATCCCAGGTATCCGGCGGCCCCAGGGTCCATTCCATGAAAAAACAGGGCCCGCCGCCGTGCGGAATGAACAGCACGGGCTGGCGCGCAGCCGCGATCATCTCCGAATTCATGCGGCCATCCGGTTTACTTGAGCAGCCCTTCCTCGGCCAGCGCCTGCTGCACCGCCGGTCGCGCTGCCACGCGGCCCTGATAGGCGGTCAGCGCGGGCCAGGGCGAGAGATCGAAGCCGACATAAGGGGCCCAGGAACTCACCGTGAAGAGGTAGGCGTCCGCCACGGTGAAGCGCTCGCCCATGAGGTAGGGCTGCGTCTCCAGCACCGCCGCGACGTGAGCGAAACGCTGAGTGAGTCGTTCCGTGAACAGGGCTTTGCAGTCAGGTTGGACGCGCGGATCGAACAGGGCTGCGTAGGTTTTATGCAACTCGGTAGAGATGAAGTTCAGCCATTGCATGAGGTGGTAACGCTCCCGGCTGCCGGGCGGCGGCGCGAGCCCCTTTTCCGCAGCCTGATCCGCCAGATACTGCACGATGGCCGGACCTTCCGTGAGCACATCGCCGTCCGCCAGAACCAGGGCGGGCACATAGCCGTCCGGATTGATCTTGCGGTAGTCTTGGCCGCTTTCCGTTTGGCCGGTCCCGAGGTCGACGCGCACCAGTTCCACGGGTGCGCCAGTCTCGATCGCCACGATGTGGGGGGAAAGGGAGCAGGCTCCCGGGCTGTAATAGAGTTTCATGGTATTGCCTCCTTAAGCTAAGAGAAACGGATAGTCGGTGTAGCCCTGCTCAGCGCCGCCGTAGAACGTCGCCGGGTCGGGTTCGTTGAGCGGCGCCGATTTGGCGTAGCGCGCTGGCAAATCCGGATTGGCCAGAAACGGCACGCCGAATGCGATCATGTCGGCGAAACCTAAAGCCAGCGCAGCATTGCCGCGCGCCAGGTCATAGCCGCCGTTGGTCATGTACACGCCTTGCCAGATTGTGCGCAGCTTCTGCAAATCAAACGCGGGGCCGGCGGCACCGGGCGACTCCTTGCCCATTTCGGTGACGTGCAGATAAGCCAGCCCAAAGCGGTTGAGCTGTTCGACAATGTAGGCGAACGTCGCTTCGGGATTGGAATCGCGCATGTCGTTGAACGGCTGCAACGGCGACAAGCGGATGCCGACACGATTCGCGCCCCACACGCCGCATACCGCATCGACCACTTCCAGCATCAAGCGCGCGCGGTTGGCAATCGAGCCGCCGTAGGCGTCGCTGCGCTGGTTGGAGCCGTCGCGCAAAAACTGGTCGGGCAAATAGCCGTTGGCGCCGTGGATTTCGACGCCGTCGAAACCGGCATCAAGCGCGTTCCTGGCGCCACTGCGAAATTGCTCGATGATGCCCGGAATTCCCGAGAGTGCCAGCGCATGCGGCGTTTCGAAGGGCTTCATCCCCTCAGGGGTGACCGCCTGGCCGGACGGCTTGATCGCCGAAGGCGCTACCGGCAGCATGCCGCCGGGCAGCAGCGATGGGTGTGAAATGCGTCCGCAATGCCACAACTGCAGGAAAATCCTGCCGCCCTGGGCATGCACCGCGTCGGTGATTTTCTTCCAGCCTGCCACTTGCTCGGCGCTGTGGATGCCCGGCGTCGCGGGATAACCCACCGCTTCCGCTGCGACCTGCGAACCTTCGGTGATGATCAATCCGGCACTGGCGCGCTGCACGTAGTATTCCACATTTAGCGGCTGCGGCGCGTTGCCTGCCCCGGCGCGGTTGCGCGTCATCGGCGCCATCACCATGCGGTTTTTCAGCGCGTAGGGGCCGAGCTGGATCGACGAGAAAAGCGTGATGTTCGAATCGGGTGTCTGGCTCATATTTTTCCTCCAATTGGACGGCAACAGGCGGTACGGGTGTACTGCCCGGCGGCGGGGTTTATTGCTTGATTCGACTTGACTCGAAAACGGCGCGCAAGTCATGCAAGGCGGCTTCGATGCGGGCGTAGTCTTCCGCTTTCCAATCCGCGAAAGCGCGGCTGAAATACGCCACATGCGCCGGGAATACCTTGTCGAACAGGCGCTCGCCCTTTTTCGTCAACTGCACGATCTGGCTGCGGCCATCCAGCGCGCTGGGAATGCGCCTGATGAGCCCTTTCTCCTCCAGCCGGTCCACCACCCCGGTCAGCGTGCCCTTGGTGATCAGAGTTTTTTCGCCCAACTCTTTGGGCGTCATACCCGGCGTATTACCCAGGGTGGCGACGATGTCGAATTGGGGCGGCGTAAGGCCGAGGGTGCGCAGGTGCGCCGCCGAACGGGTGGAGAAGGCCTGGTAACAGCGTACCAGCGCACGCAGGCTCGGCAGAAACGGGGCTTCGACCATGGGATGCCTTCATGTAGTTCTAGTGCGAACCAATATAGTTTGGGTTAGGACTATAGTCAATGGCCGTATGTTCACTTCCGATTCCGCATCTTCTTCATCCGACCGGATCAATAGGCTCGTCACCCCCGAATTGCGAATCTTAGAAGCGCGCGATCAGATGTTGACAATAATCGACAGCGATTATATCTTGTGCGATATAATCGCTGTCGATCTAGTGATGATCTGATCCAGCATGTCGGCGGCGTGTCTGATCCACGTCTTTTTTCAGAAGGAGTGTTCACCATGAACGCGTTTCATCGCTTCTCAGCGAAGAGCCTGCAAGATGAGGAAATCCCTATGCAGCGCTACGCCGGGAAGGTGGTTCTGGTCGTCAATACCGCGAGCAAATGCGGCCTGACGCCGCAGTATGAAGGACTCCAGAAACTGCACGAGAAGTATGCCGACAAGGGCCTGGTCGTGCTCGGCTTTCCCTGCAACCAGTTTGGCGCCCAGGAGCCGGGAAAGAAAGAAGAGATCGGCGCTTTCTGCGAGAAGAATTATGGCGTGACCTTCCCCGTGTTCGCGAAAGTGGATGTCAATGGCGCGGGCGCACACCCGATCTTCCGTTATCTTCTAGACCAACTGCCCGGCGTGCTCGGCAAGGCGGTTAAATGGAACTTCACAAAGTTTCTGATTGGCCGCGATGGCGCGCCGCTCAATCGCTTCGCGCCTGTAACGAAACCGGAAAAACTGGAGCGTGCCATTTGTGAAGCCCTCGGAGAATGACATGAAGGTAGCTCTCGCAACGCCCCCCGACACGGCTACGCTGCTGGATCTCGACAAGCAACTGTGTTTTCCACTGTATGCGGCCTCGCGACTGCTGACCCGCATTTATCAACCGTTGCTGGAACGGTACGGGTTGACTTATCCGCAGTACATCGTGCTGATAATCCTGTGGGAAAAAACGCCGTGTTCGGTCACCGAAATCGGCGAGCGGGCATTGCTTAACTCGAACACGCTGACGCCGCTGCTCAAGCGCCTCGAACAGCAGGGTGTAATCACCCGCACACGCGATTCGGGCGATGAGCGTGTCGTGATGATCGCCTTGACCGAGCACGGCCGTGCGTTGAAATCGAAATGCGCCTGCATACCAACCGAGATGCAGAAAAGGCTGGGCTTTGATCCCGACAAGGCGATCGCACTAAAGCAGTTGCTGGACGAGTTCCTGAGGCATCTTCGGGCGCATGCTTCTGATCACCTTGCGTGATGACTGCAACGGAAAAGAACGTGTGTACGCTGAGTTGGACGCCCTAGTATGCGATTACAGATTACAGGGCCTCTTGGGCGATTCGCTGACAAATTATCTAGAATCTAACTTTGAACTCACTAATTTTGAACTCATGACGTAACGCGCTACCCGTCAGCCTCGCTATCCTCGATTTTCCATCTTCTATACAACCTGTAACGGAGGGAATACGCATGATCCCTATTATCGTCAGCGGCACGCCGCGCAGCGTCGATGCCACACCGGACACACCGCTGCTCTGGGTGCTGCGCGACAATCTGGGCCTGACCGGCACCAAATTCGGTTGCGGCATGGCCCAGTGCGGCGCCTGCATGACGCCGGTTTCCGCTGCCGCCGGGCAGAAGATCACCACCATCGAAGGCGCCCAGGGCAAGGCCGTGAAAGCCCTGCAGGATGCCTGGGTCAAGCTCGACGTGCCGCAATGCGGCTATTGCCAGTCGGGGCAGATCATGTCGGCGGCGGCGCTGCTCGCGGACAACCCCCAGCCGACGGATGCCGACATCGACACGGCGCTGGACGGCAACCTGTGCCGCTGCGCCACCTATCAGCGCATACGCGCGGCGGTGCATCAAGCTGCCAGCACGATGAGGGGATGAGCCATGGACAAAATCATTAACCCGAGCCGGCGCGCGTTCCTGAAAACCGGCACCACCTTGGGCGTCGGCCTCACCCTCGCGTTCTACCTGCCTGTCGGCGGCGCCGCCAGGATGAAGGCGGGCCAAGGCACAGACAAACCCTTTGCGCCCAATGCCTTTGTCCGGATCGCGCCCGACGACACCGTGACGGCGATCGTCAAGCATCTGGAAATGGGGCAAGGGGTCAATACCGGTCTGCCGACCCTGGTGGCCGAGGAACTGGACGTGCCCTGGGAAAAGATCAGGGTCGAATCAGCGCCGGCTGACGCCAAGCTGTATAACAACCTGCTCTGGGGGCCGATGCAGGGCACCGGCGGCAGTACCGCCATGGCCAATTCATTCGAGCAGTTGCGCCGGGCGGGCGCCACCGCGCGCGCCATGCTGATCGCGGCAGCGGCGGATAACTGGAAAGTGGATGCCAACACCCTCGTCACCCTGGATGGCATGGTGCTGCACCGCCCCAGCGGCCGCAAAGCAAGCTACGGACAACTGGCGGAGAAGGCGGCAACGATGCCCCAGCCCGCCGAAGTAGCACTCAAATCACCCCAGGATTTCAAGTACATCGGCAAGCAGTTCAAGCGCACCGACTCGAAGGCAAAATCCAACGGCAGCGCCCAATTCGCCTCCGACGTGCGGCTTCCCGGCCAGCTCACCGCTTTGCTTGCGCGCCCGTCGGTCTTCGGCGCCAGGCTCAGGCGCGTCCAAACCGAGCGGGCGAAGGCGGTATCCGGTGTGCGTGCCGTAGTCGAAGTGCCGCAAGGCGTCGCGGTAATCGCGACGGACTTCTGGTCGGCCAAGAAAGGCCGCGACGCGCTGCAAATCGAGTGGGACGAATCGGGCGGCGCACGAGTTTCGACGACTGAACAACGCGACCAGTACCTGGCGCTGCTGAATCAGCCCGGCAAGGTGGCACGCAGCGAAGGCGATGCGGCGCAGGCCCTCGCCCAGGCGGCAAAAAAACTGGAAGCGACATTCGAATTCCCCTATCTCGCCCACGCACCGATGGAGCCGCTCAGTTGTGTCGTGCAATTGAAGGACAGCGGTTGCGAAATCTGGGCCGGCTCCCAATCGCAGACCAGCGATCAGGCCACCGCTGCCCAAATTTTGGGGATCAAGCCGGAGCAGGTGAAAATCCATACCCTGCTGGCCGGCGGCAGCTTCGGCCGGCGCGCCAATCCCGCCTCCGACTACATCGCGGAAGCCGTCTCGGTGGCGAAGGCCACACGCGATCTCAGCGCGCCGATCCACCTCATGTGGACGCGCGAGGACGATATCCGCGGCGGCTATTACCGGCCCATGTTCGTCCACGCCATCAGCGCAGGGCTGGATGCCCAAGGCAACCCGGTAGCCTGGAACCAGCGACTGGTTGGCCAGTCGATTGCCGCCGGCACGGCGTTCGAAGGTGGGCTGGTCAAGGACGGCATCGACATGACGTCGGTCGAGGGCGCATCTAACCTCGCCTACGCCATCCCCAATCTGCACGTTGAGCTGCATTCGCCCAAGCTGGGCGTGCCGGTGCTGTGGTGGCGCAGCGTCGGCCATACCCACACCGCTTTCTCGACCGAGATTTTCATCGACGAGTTGGCAGCGGCGGCAGGCAAGGATCCTTATGCGTTCCGCCGCGCACTGATTCAACATCCGCGTCTCAAGGGCGTGCTGGAACTGGCCGCGACCAAGGCCGGCTGGGGCACACCGCTGGCGCCGAAAAGCGGGGTGCGGCGCGGGCGCGGCATCGCGGTGCATGAATCGTTCAACTCCTTTGTCGCCGAGGTGGCGGAACTCAGCGTCAGGCCGGATGGTTCGTTCAGCGTGGATCGTGTGATATGCGCCGTGGACTGCGGCATCGCGGTCAATCCGGACCAGGTCAGGGCACAGATGGAAGGCGGCATCGGCTTCGGGCTTTCCGCAGCCCTGCACAGCGCCATCACCCTCAAGGCGGGACGCGTCGAGCAATCCAACTTCCATGATTATCCGCTGCTGCGCATCAGCGAAATGCCCCGGGTCGAGGTACACATCGTGCCGTCTCAAGCGGCGCCCACCGGCGTCGGCGAACCGGGCGTGCCGCCGCTTGCGCCGGCGGTCGCCAACGCGCTGTTCGCCGCGACCGGCAAGCGCCTGCGCAAGCTGCCGTTCGAAACCTCGGAACTGCGGAGTGCATGATGGAAAGCTCGGACCTGGAAGTCCTGCGCACGTGCCTGCAATGGCAGCATGACGGCCATCGCGTGACGCTCGCCACCGTCACCCAAACCTGGGGGTCATCCCCGCGCCCGGTGGGCGCCATGCTCGCAGTGCGCGACGATGGACTGCTTGCCGGATCGGTTTCCGGCGGCTGCATCGAGGCCGATCTGATCAAGCGGGTGCGCGCCGCGCCGCCCATCCGGCCGGAAGTGCTCATTTACGGCGGCTCCGCCGAGGCATGCGAGCGTTTCCGCCTGCCCTGCGGCGGCGCGCTGCAACTGGTGCTGGAGCCGGCGCCTGGTAAGCCCCTGCTGCAAGCGATCCAGGAGGACATCGCGCAGCACAGGCTGATCGGGCGGCGCCTCGATCTCGTCACCGGCGGTATCCACCTTTACACCCCGCACATCGACGAAACCACGCAGTTCGACGGGCAGACGCTGATCGCCGTGCATGGGCCGCGCTGGCGGCTGCTCGTGATGGGCGCCGGCCAGATATCCTGCCATCTGGCGCAGATCGCCCAAGCCCTGGATTATCAGGTGCTGGTGTGCGATCCCCGCGAGGAATACAGCGCAGCCTGGGATGTTGCGGGTGCCGAACTCGTTCCCGGCATGCCGGACGACGCGGTGAACGCCCTGATGCCCGATGCCCGCTGTGCAGTGGTGGCCTTGACCCATGATCCCAAGCTGGATGACATGGCTTTGCTGGAAGCGCTCAAATCGCCGGCATTCTATGTCGGCGCCGTCGGCTCGAACGCCAATAACCTGAGACGGCGCGAACGGTTGAGCCTGTTCGATCTTTCGAAAGCGGAAATTGACCGCCTGCATGGGCCGGTGGGTCTGCCTATCGGCAGCCGCACCCCGCCGGAAATCGCCATATCCATTCTGGCGGAATTGACCGCGGTGCGACACGGCATCCGGCTTGGCGTTCTGCCTGCCACAGCAAGCGGGAATCACACCTCGCGCCAGTCGATGGCCGCAGCCATATGATCGTCGGCATTCTGCTGGCGGCGGGTACTGGAACGCGCTTTGGCGGCGACAAACTGTTGTTCCCCCTGGCCGACGGCACCCCGGTCGGCGTACAGGCGGCGCGCAACCTGCTAAGCGGCGTTGATCATGGCGTTGCGGTGCTGCGTCCGTCAGATCGGCAGCTTGCGCATCTACTGGAAGCGGAAGGGATGCAGGTGGCATTCTGTCCCGGAGCAGAAACCGGCATGGGAACCAGCCTTGCTTTCGGCGTGACTGCCGCGCCGGACGAGGACGGATGGCTGATCGCCCTGGCCGACATGCCGTTCATCCAGCATGACACCATCCACGGCGTAGCCAGCCTGCTTCGAGCCGGCGCGTCGATCGCGGCACCCCGCTACCAGGGACGGCGCGGCCACCCGGTCGGTTTTGCGCGAGCATTTTTCCACGACCTCGCCCAACTCAGCAGCGACCAGGGCGCGCACCCTTTGCTCGCCGCCCATGCCGGGCGGATTCAGATGCTTGAATGCGAGGATCCCGGCATTTTTGCCGACATCGACACCCCATCCGATCTCAGCGGCTTAGAAGACGCTTTCTCCATTCGCATCGATACTCCTGGCATGAAAACCGTGAAGCTATAGTAGTTAGTTCGGTAGACTCTAATTCCAACCGCACCATTGTCTGGATTTGGGCGGACATGATGAGTGAATCGGGTAGCGTGAAAAGTGCGAGCCACTCACACACCAGGAGAAGCGGTTCCATTTGCTCGGCTGTGCCACTCGACGACAGGTGAGTGACGCCCGGAAGGACAGCCTCGCCAATCAATTCATCGAGGCAAGTTCCCGACCATCCCGGGGAACTCACCAAGGCTTGGGTCCAGGCAATTTTCAGTTGATGCCATGAATCCCCATGCGGTCGCGCCAGTCAGGCGGCGTGCTATATGCCTTTGGCGTCCGCCTTCATCACCATGCCACCCGGCATGGAAACAAGCAGACTGCATGGCAGATGATCCAGCAGAGAGTGGCCGACCGAGCCGTGCCACCAGCGGTCGAGGGCCGAGCGTTGGTGATGGCCGACGACGACGAGATCGGCACCGGTCTCATGGGCGACAGCTCCGATGGCTTCGACAGACGATTCGTCCGTCCTCAGGATGCCTGTCGCTTCCACCCCGGCCTGGCGCAGGCGCGCGAGCCCTGTCTCGAGAATGGCATTGACGCGAGCTTGCTGTTCCTCGATGTATTCGCCGGGCAGCGGACCGTTCGCCAAAGCCATGGCGGGCGGCGGCGGAATGACCGCCAGCAGATGACAGCGGGCGTTGAAGCGGCTTGCCAGGGCGATCCCTTCCTCGAGCGCGTCCTGGCACTCGGCGCTGCCGTCGTAGGCAAAAATAATGGTCTGGAACATGTGCATCTTCCTCCGATAGCATTGTAAGCGTTTGAGCAATCGGGCGGGCATAGCTGCTCATACTGCCCAACCGTGCTTCAGTCAGTCTATTGCCGCGTGCGCCCCGCTCGCGGCAGCCTGCTTGACCGGCGCCCGCAGTAGCACAACCAGCGGGATCGCGATCAGCGTGATCCACATCATCAGTCTGAAGTCTTGCAAATAGGCCAGCATGGCGGCTTGCCGCGTCACCTCGCCGTTGATTGCCGCAAGTCCCTGGGGTGTGGTCAGGTTGTAGGCACCTGCTTCGACCGCCTGCCTGAGCGCCAGATTGAACGGATTGATGTAGTCGGCGAATGCGGCATGATTGGCTTGCGTGCGTTGTGCCAGATAAGTCATCACCACCGAGATGCCGATGCTGCTGCCGATGTTGCGCATCAGGCTGAACAGCGCCGTGCCCTCATTGCGGTAGCGCGCCGCCAGCGAAGCGAAGGTGATGGTGGACAGCGGCACGAAGATGAAGCCGAGGCCAAACCCCTGCGTGACGCCGGTGCGCACGATGTCCCAGCCATCAATGTTTGCATTGAACAGGGTCATTTCCCACAGCGACAGGCTGGTCAGGATGAGGCCGAAAAAAATCATGTAGCGCACATCCACCCGTCCTGAGAATTTGCCGACCATCATCATGGCAATCATGGTGCCCACGCCGCGCGGAGCCAGCAGATAGCCGACATCGATCACGGGGAATCCCAACAGGCTTTGCATGAACGGCGGCAGCAGGGCCATGGTGGCGAGCAGGATGATGCCGACGATGAAGATAAGCACAAGGCCGACGCTGAAGTTGCGATCCTTGAACAGCCCCGGCTCGATGAAAGGATGATCGTGGGTGAAGATGTGGGCGACAAAGAGATACAGCGCCAGGCCTGCGAGCAGCGCTTCGATGATGATTTCCGGGTTGGCGAACCAGTCCAGCGATTGCCCGCGATCCAGCATCATTTGCAGCGCGCCGATGCCCAGGCTCAGCAGTGCGAAGCCGAGCAGATCGAACCGCCGGGTGCGGTCGATGGGCGTTTCACGAACAAAAGCCGCGAGACCGAGCCAGGCCAGCACGCCAAACGGCAGGTTGATGTAAAACACCCAGCGCCAGTTGTAGTACTCGGTCAGCCAGCCGCCGAGCGTGGGTCCGAGGATCGGCCCCACCATCACGCCCACGCCCCACATCGCCATGGCTTTGCCGTGTTGTTCGGGCGGGTAGGTGTCGAGCAGCACGGCCTGCGACAGCGGCACCAGACTTGCGCCAAAAATCCCTTGCAGCAGACGGAACAACACGATCTCGGGGAGGGTTTGCGCCGCGCCGCACAGCATCGACGCCAGCGTGAAGCCGACCACTGACCACATGAAGACGCGCTTGCGCCCCCAGCGCGCAGTGAGAAATCCGGTCAGCGGCATGAAGATGGCCGCTGCCACAATGTAGGACGTGAGCACCCAGGAAATCTGATCCTGGGTCGCGCCCATCGCGCCCTGCATGTGAGGCAAGGCCACATTCGCGATGGTGGTGTCCAGCGCCTGCATGATGGTCGCCAGCATCACCGACATGGCGACCCAGATGCGCTTGGCGCTTTCCGGTTGGACGGCTGCCGCAGGCGCGTTCATGCGCGCGGCCTCAGAGCGTATCCGAACAGGCGACGGCGATGGCCGGTGTCGATCTCGACCACCGCGCTCAGGCCCGCGCGCAATTGCGGCAGATCCGGCGCGGCGTCGAGTCTGATCCGCACTGCCACCCGCTGGGCGATCTTGACCCAGTTTCCGGTGGCGTTCTGCGCGGGGATGACCGAGAACTCCGCACCGGTGGCCGGGCTCAGGCTGTCCACCGTGCCTGTCCATTCTGCGTCGGGGTAGGTGTCGATATGAATCGTGACCGGCTGCCCCGGATGAACGTAGGTGAGATCGGTCTCGGTGAAATTGGCCTCGATCCACGCAAGGCCGCTGACCACCAGGGCCATCGTCGTCGCGCCCGCGGCGACGAACTGCCCGGGCTTGGGCGGTTTGCTCACGGTGCCGGGCAACGAGGCGCGTACTTCGACGCGCGCCAGATCGAGCTTCGCTTGATCGAGTTCGGCCAGCGCGGCGAGATACGCCGGATGGCGCTCGACCGGCGCATCGACGCTGCCGCCCAGGGTTTCCGCGATGCGTTTCAGATCCTGATTCAGCGCGCCGATTTGTTGCCCGGCGAGGTCGGTGGTTTGTTTCGCGTCGTCGAACCGGGAAGGCGAAATGAATTTGCGTGCTACCAGATCGGCCTGTCGTTGCTGGTCTTTTCGCGCAAAGGCGTAGCGGGTTTGCGCCAGGGCAATTTCGGCCTGCTTTTCGCGAAAGCCCGCCTTCGTTGCTGCAAGATCGACGCGCACCTGCGCCAGTTTGGCTTCGGCTTTGGCGACCGCCACCTGAAACGGCGCCGGGTCGATCCGGAACAGCGGCTGACCCGCAGCGACAGACTGGTTTTCCAGGACCAGCACCTGCTTGATCGTTCCGGACACCTCGGCACTGACCGGCACCATGTCGGCCTTGACGTAGGCGTTGTCGGTATCGACGAAACGGCCGCTCCTGAGGTACACGACCCCGATGACGAGTGCGACGATCAGCGGCACCACGACAAGCAGGACCAGCCGTTTCAGGCGGCGTTTCGACGGACGTGCCACCTCGGTGCGAGATGATTCGTCACTGGTTGGGACATCTCTCATGAACTTAATACTCCGGGATAAATGTTCTGCTGAAAGGCGTTAGCGCGAGGCCAGGTTGTCGCGCATCTTGTTCAAGGCGAGGAGGAGCGTGGCGGCTTGCTGCTTGTCCAGATCGTGCAGAGCGACCGTCCGGATCACCGCTGCGACCTGCTCGATTGCGGCCAGATGGGGGACGGCGGCAGGCGTCAGAAACACCCGATATGCCCGCCGATCGTTGGGATCAGGGCGACGTTCGACTAAACCGGCATCCGTGAGCTGGTCAATCAAACGGGCGAGCGTGATGGGTTGGACTTCCAGCATTTCCGCCAAATCGACCTGGCGAACACCCTCATGGCGAGAGACGTAAACGAGTGCACGCGCCTGCGCCAGTGTGAGAGAGCTTCCTTCCAGGCGTTGCTGGAAGGCCCGACGCATCAGGCGGGAAACATCCGTCAGCAGAAAGCCGAGACTGTCTTGTCGCAATTCCACGAGTCACCTCTCTAATAGTAAGCAGTACTTATTATATTGGTGGCTTGCTAGTGTGACAAGAGGCCAGCGTTTAGCCGGCATCCTCCTGCACGATTCGTTTAGGAGGATGCCGTGTCGCAGTCACAAATCAGACGACTGAAGGCCTCTTCAGGGTCGGGATCGGAAGTAGGTCTTTCCTGATAGCAGACGCAGGCGCGAATCGTAGTGGATGTCGGCCTTGAGCTTCTGCGTTCGGCCAGGAACGAACGACCCGGTAAATCTCGGAGAAGGTCTGATTGTCTGTCAAAAGCCGATCGTCAACGCCCAAGCTCAGGCTCCGGGGCCGTCGGCAAGGCCTCCCATTGCGGCTGGAAGCGGATTGGCACCCCCGGTCGGATATCCGCCGGGATAGTCGCGAGCTCACTCAGGACGTTCTTGATGTCCCGGTTTCCCTGACAAGCGCCGTCGGTGCTATTTTTTCTTTGTCACAAACAATCCTGAATCGTCCCTGCTTTTCCGATAACTCCGAGCCGATTGAAGTGCGGTTTTTTTGGGGGCTCTCAGCCGAGAGCCATCTGCACAGCCATACCGTGGTTTTTTCTTCGATGACGATCGACATCGGCTCCATGTCGGTGCCTTCGTGCGAGCCGTCGCAGAACGGTCGCGTCATCGAGCGGCCGCACGAGCACCACCAGTATTCGCCGGGTTCGAGTTCGGCGAGATTGCGGTCGTATACAACGGTTCGGACATGGGGCTCCTGCGCAAAAAGGTCATTCTAGCCATCGGCCATCTGCAAGTCCGTATGGTTTGCGGGGCAATTTACGCTCCATGGTGCAGGATGGCTTAAAACTTTATCGATACGCTGAGCGCGCCAAAGCCGTCGAATTTCTCCTGGGTTCGGAACTCGCGCGTGCGCAGTATGTGGGTGTAACTGAAACGAATATCGGACCAGTCCAGTACCAGGCCGAACTGCAGGTCGCCGACCAGGGGTTTTTTGTCCACGCTGCGGCTGTCGCGGAAGGTGTTGCCGTCGAGAAAGATGTTGCGTGCAACGGCCCGCCCCTCGACGCCGGCGAACAGGTACCAGCCGAAATTTGACACCGGAGCGAACTCCCCGAGCCCAACAGGCCGGGCTGAATGCGTGGCGGCCCGTAGTCGTTTGGTAGCCGTTTGCCGTAGCGCATGGTGACCCCCGTATTGCCGTAGGTGAACACGTTGCCAAGTGCAAACCCCGTGTGGGGCGTGAAATCCAGGCTGTTTCCCAAGAAGGTTGTGGTGGCGAGCCCCCGCCAGCTTCGCTGGTAGGTCGCGATGAAGCCTGGCTCATTCCCGAGCTGTGTGTCCCAGCCTTGGGGCTTATCGGTACCCACGACTTTATGGACGAATTTCTGGCTCTGCGCGGCCAGGGAGGCCGGGCCGACCACGCCGAGGGTAAACGCGAACAGATCAAGCTGCTTTCCCGACTCCACGCCCAGGCCCACCGTCCCATACAGCCAGCCTGCATAGGGGCGTTCCCCTGGGGGCGGATCTGCGATGGTGATATCACTCGGCACGAACATGCTTTGGCCGAAGGCATAGCCATGGCGAACCTCGCCTTGCTCGGGGAACCACGGCACGAGGCGGGCCAGTTTGATGGCCCATTCCTGTGTGGAGGCATCCGGTCTCGGTACCCAGACCACCCGCACGCCGTTCGTGTAGTGGCCGTCGCTCCCCTGGAACATGTCGTTTTCGAGTACGAAGCTCAGCATTCCAGTCTTTTCCGGTTCCACCGACCAGGCCACAGCCGGGCTGGCGCCCTCGATAACAAGCCACGCTATGAGTCCGACTATTCTTTTCATGCCATCGTTGCCAGTGTTATGAGGGATCGCGCCGGGTGCAGGGGGAACAGGTCTGCCCATGTCATTCCTTGTCTCGATTGCGATGCCCGGCGTCCACAGTCAGGAGCCCGATTGCGGCGAGGGCAGCGAAACCGGCACCGGCCAGGAACGTCGCAGCAGGTCCAATAGCGCTCCACAGAACGCCAGCCAGCACGCTGGCGAGCAGTAGCGCGCCGCCGCTGACGAGATTGAAGATGCCGAACCCGGTGCCGCGCAATTGCGTCGGCACCGTGTCAGCGACGAGTTTCGACAACAGGCCCTGGGTAAAGGCCATGTGCATGCCCCACAGCGCGACACCGGCCAAGACGCCCAGTGCGCCTCGGGCCGCGGCCAGCACCATGTCCGCTGCGATGAGCAGCGCGAGTCCGATCAGCAACAAGGTGCGCGGGTGGAAGCGGTCAGCGGCGGCCCCGGCCGGATAGGCGGCGCCGGCATAGAAAACGTTCATCACGACCATGACCACCGGCACATAGCCGAGCGCGAGGCCAATGTCCTGTGCCCGCAGCACCAGAAAGGCGTCGCTGAAGCGGGCGAGCGTAAAGACCGCCCCCAACAGCACAACCAGCCAGTAGCGCAGCGGCAGGCGCTTGATGTTGGCCCGTGCGAGTGGGGATTTTACGTCGCCGGTTGCATGCGTGCGCTCAGGGTCGCGTACGTAAATCATGAGCAGCGCCACCGCAATGAAGGCTGGCACCACGGCTATCCACATCACCGCACGGATGTCATCGGCAAGCCATATCATGAAGGCCACCGCCAGCAGCGGACCGAGCAGGGCGCCCACCGAATCAAGCGCCTGCCGCAAACCATAGGCCGCGCCGCGCAATGGTGCTGGCGAAATGTCGGCAATCAGGGCGTCGCGCGGCGCCCCGCGAATGCCTTTGCCGATGCGATCGACGAAACGCGCCGTGAACACCCAGCCGATCGACGAGGCCAGCGGAAAAATGGGCTTGGTGAATGCCGCGAGTCCGTAGCCAAGGATCATCAGGAATTTGCGCTTGCCAAGATAGTCGCTCAGCGCACCCGAGAACACTTTCAAGATGGCTGCCGTAGCCTCTGCAATCCCTTCGATAACGCCGACGGTCACCATGGAGGCGCCCAGTACGGTGACCATGAAGACCGGCAGGAGGCTATGGATCATCTCGGATGAAATGTCCATGAACAGTGAGCCGAATCCGAGTGCCCAGATGCCAGTCGGCAGTGCGCGCCATTTGCCCGGGACGCGCGAACGAGGCGAAGTTTGTTCGGTGCGCGAACTCATGCCATCGTTGCCAGCGTTTTACGGAAGCGCGCCAGGGCCAGCGTGAACAGGACCGCACCGATTGCCGCCAGGCTGAGGAACTGCGGCCAGACCACGTCCAGCCCGGCGCCACGATAGAGAATGGCCTGGGAGAGCATGACGAAATGGGTGTTGGGCGCGGCCTGCATGATGAACTGGACGGCGTCAGGCATGCTTTCGCGCGGCGTCATGCCACCCGACAGGACCTGCAGCGGCAGCAGGAACATCAACAGCAGCAGCCCGAACTGCGGCATCGTGCGGGCGAGGGTGGCGAGGAAGATACCCATGGAGGTGGTGGCGAACAGGTGCAGCGTTGCGCCTGCGAAAAACAGCGCTACCGAGCCTTCGATGGGGACTGCCAGCAGGCCGCGGACGACGAAGGTCAACGAGATCCACGAGGCCGCGAGCACGACCAGGGCCATGGCCAAAACCTTGCTGCTCATAATCTCGAAAGGCGTCACCGGCATTACCAGCAGGTGTTCCACCGTCCCGTGCTCGCGCTCGCGGATGAGGGCGGCACCGGTGAGGACGATGGAAAGCATGGTGATGGCGCTGATGATCTCCATGACGGCGCCGAACCAGGACTTGTCCAGCTCGGGGTTGAAGCGTGCCCGTAAAACCAGATCGACCGCTGGAACCGTTTCGGCACGATACCCCCGCACGAAATCATTCACCTCGCCCGAGACGATCGCCTGGATATAGCTGCTGCCGGTAAAGCCCTGGCTCATTCGGGTGGCATCGACATTAAGTTGTAGCGCGGGGCTGCGTCCCGCAAGAAGATCGCGCTGGAAACCGGACGGGATGTGCAGGGCGAAGGTGTCGAGTCCTGCATCCATCCGGGCGTCCATCTCGGCTGTCGTGATCAGGGCCGGCGGCAGGAAATACGGCGGATAGAAGTCGTCGATGATACGGTTGGAAAGCGCAGAGCGGTCCTCGTCGACGATGGCGATGGGTGCCTTGTGCAGCGTTTCCGGCATCGCCGTGGCGGCGGTGTAGATCGAAAACGTGAACGCGTAAACGATCAAAACAAGCATGATGGGGTCGCGCACGAGGCTGCGCAGTTCCTTGATGCCAAGGTGGAAGATGTTGTGTGCGGCTCGCATGCCTATCGCTCCTGCTTCCTGAGCAGGGCCGCGCCGAGCCCGATGAGCACGGGCACGGCGATCAACAGGGGAATAAAGGAATCCTGGAGATCCATGAACCCGAGCCCTTTCGAGAACGTGCCGCGCGCAATCGTCACGAAGTGGGTGGTCGGATAGATCTGCCCGATCAAGGCGCCCACACCCTCCAGGGTGGAGACGGGATCGATCAGCCCGGAGAACTGCACGGCCGGAAGAATGGTCAGCAGAGCGGTGCCGAACAGGGCGGCGACCTGGCTGCGCACGAAGGCCGACATCAGCAGCCCGAAGGCGGTGGCTGCGATCACATAGAGCAATGCCGCGGCTGCCAGGGCGAGGAAGCTCCCCTTTAGCGGCACGCCGAACAGGGAGACGGCCAGCGCGGTGAGCAGCAGGAAATTGATCATGGCAAGCGCGATGTAGGGGATCTGCTTGCCGAGCAGAAACTCTAGCCGGGTGACCGGGGTGACGTAAAGATTGACGATGGAGCCCAGCTCTTTCTCACGCACCACCGACAGTGCGCTCAGGATCGCCGGGATCAGCATCAGCAATAGCGGGATCACCGCCGGCACCATGGCCGGCAGGCTGGTCACCTCCGGGTTGTAGCGAAAGCGCGTTTCGATGCTGAACAGCCCGGCTGTCGCCGCTGAACCGTAAGCCTCGCGCGCCTTGGCGGTGAGCCAGTGCTGGTGAATGCCCTGGACATAGCCGCGCACCGTCTCGGCGCGCATCGGCATGGCGCCATCGATCCAGGCGCCGATCTGCACCGGCGTGCCGCGTGCGATGTCGCGTGCGAAGCCGGGCGGAATCTCGATGGCCAGGCTGATCTCGCCGGCGCGCATGCGCTGGTCCAACTCGGCGTGGTTTCGGATTGGCGGATGTTCGATGAAGTAGCGCGAGCCGGCGAGATTGAGGGCGTAGTCGCGGCTCAGAGTGGTCTGGTCCTGGTCGAGCACGGCAAAGGCGAGGTCTTCCACGTCCATGCTGATGCCGTAGCCCAGCACCAGCATGAGCATCACGCTGCCCAGTGAAGCCAGCGTGAGACGAATGGGGTCGCGGCGCAGTTCGAGCGATTCGCGCCGGGTGTAGCTGAACAAACGACGCCAACTAAAACCCTGGCGGCGTGGGGCCAGGTTTGCTGCCGCAGGAGCCGCCTGCACCTGCGGTTGCCGGGGGGCTCCGGCAGCCGGAGGTGCCGGCGGGTTCTTCGCCACCGCTTCCTCGAGATGGCTGATAAACGCCTCTTCGAGGTTGCGCGCGCCGCGTTTCTCGATGATCGCTGCCGGCGTATCGCTCACCAGCACCTGGCCGGCGTGCATCAGCGAAATGCGGTCGCAGCGCTCGGCCTCGTTCATAAAATGGGTCGAGATGAAAATGGTGACGTTGTCGCGGCGTGCCAAGTCGATCAGGATTCGCCAGAAAGCATCGCGCGCCACCGGGTCGACGCCGGAGGTCGGTTCGTCGAGGATCAGCATCTCCGGCCCGTGGATCATGGCGACCGCAAGCGACAGGCGCTGGCGCTCGCCCAGGGGTAGCACGGCCGGCAAATCATCCATCATTTCGGTAAGCCCGAAGTGCTCGGCCATCTCCTGCACCCTTGGCCCGATACGTGCCGACGGTATGCCGAACAGCCGCGCGTGCAGCACCAGGTTCTGACGCACGGTGAGTTCGCCATAGAGCGAGAAGGACTGGGTCATGTAGCCAACGCGGCGGCGCGTGTCGATGTCATGGGGATCCAGCGGGTGGCCGAACAGCCACGCCTGTCCTTCGCTCGCAGGCAGCAGCCCGGTGAGCATCTTCATGGTGGTGGTCTTGCCGCAGCCGTTGGAGCCGAGGAAGCCGAAGATTTCCCCCTTCCTGATCCGGAAGCTGACATGATCGACCGCCGTGAAGCTGCCGAAGCGCATGGTGAGATCGCGCGCCTCGATGGCCACCTCCGTTTCCTCACCTGCCTCCAGGGGGAGGATTGCCACGGGCTGGTAGCCTTCGCGCTGCACCTCCGGCAGCAGCGCGATGAAGGCCTCTTCGAGCGTACGGGTTTCGGTGCGCGCCAGCAGATCCTGCGGCGTGCCGGTGGCAAGCACCCGTCCGTCGTTCATGGCGACCAGCCAGTCGAAGCGCGCAGCTTCTTCCATGTAGGCAGTGGCGACTAGCACACTCATGCCGGGCCGCTCTGCGCGGATACGCTCGATCAACTCCCAGAACTGCCGCCGCGACAGCGGATCGACGCCGGTGGTGGGCTCATCCAGGATTAGTAGGTCAGGGTCGTGGATTAGTGCGCAACAGAGGCCGAGCTTCTGCTTCATGCCGCCGGACAGCTTACCGGCGGGGCGGTCCGTGAACGGGGCGAGTCCGGTAGCGTTCAGTAGCTCATTGATACGCCGTTCGCGCTCGCGGCGGCCGTGTCCAAAAAGCCTCCCGAAGAAGTCCACGTTCTCAAATACTGAAAGCGTCGGATACAAATTCTTGCCGAGGCCCTGCGGCATGTAGGCGATGCGCGGGCACACCGTGCGGCGGTGTTGCGCATCGGCCATGTCGCCGCCCAGCACCTCGACCCGTCCCGTCTGGATCGCCCGCGCGCCGGCGATGAGCGAGAACAGGCTCGATTTGCCGACGCCATCCGGCCCGATGACACCGATCATGCAACCTTCCGGCAACTCGAGGCTAATGGCGTCCAGTACGCGTTCCTTGCCATAGCGCAGACCGAGTCCACTGATGCGAACCACGGACGCAACGTCCGGCGAGGGGGCGACGCCGTCGCGTTCGCTCATTGCGGTAGCTTCACCTGGAGATGAACGGGCCAGGTGGCATTGGGATCACTGCGCACGTAAGCGATGCCGGGAAGGCCGGTTTTCACCTTGAGGATGTGCTTTTTGAGCAGGTCGGACGGGAGCTGCGCGCGCACGCGGAACATCAGTTTTTCACGCTCGCTCGCCGTCTCCACCGTTTTGGGCGTGAATTGCGCGACGTCGGCGACGAAGGATACGTTCGCCGGGATCACGTACTGGGGGGCGGCATCAAGCACGATACGCACTTCGGTGCCGATCGCCATCTGCCCCGCCACGGCAGTCGGCAGGAAGAAGGTCATGTACACGTCGCTCAGATCCACCAGATTCAGCACGCGTCCGCCGCTGGATATCACTTCCCCGGGCCGGGCGACGATGTACTGCACCCGGCCGTCGCGCGGCGACTTCAGCGTCGTGTCGTCGATGTCGGCCTGAATGCGCTCGATGTTGGCCTGCGCGGCCACGGCGGTTGATTGCGCGCCGGTGACTTGGGAACGCGCGCTGACGATTGCCGACTCCGCGGCAGCGACTTGTGCCCGCGCCGCAGCAAGGGCGGCGCGGGCGTTTTCGACCCGTGCCCGCTCGTCGTCCACTGTCTGGGGAGATATGAGGTTCTTCTCGGCAAGCGCCATTGAACGCGTCAGATGCGATCGGGCGGCCTTGAGTTCCACTTCACGCTGCGCCACCACCGCCTGCGCCATCGCCTTGTCACTTTCGCGCTGTGCAACCTGACTACCCGCCGTGGCCACCGCGCTGATCGCCTGCTGCAGTTGCGCCTCGGCCTGCCGGCGCTGGGCGTCGAGCACCTCGGTATCCATCAGCGCCACCACCTGTCCTGCGCTGACGAAGTCGCCTTCACGCACGCGTATTTCTTTCACCCGGCCGGCGGTCCGACTTGCGACGTCGATCTCGACGGCCTCGATACGGCCATTGCCGCTGACCAGTCCGGTTTCGGTTTCCTTGAGTCCATAGTGCTGCCAGGCGAAAAATGCCACCACACCGGCGACCAGCACGGCCACCGTTCGGATTAACCATGTCTTTTGCTGTGGGGTCATCGTTGTTTTTACCTTGCGTGGTGTTGTTCGATAAATTCTGGGCCGGTTAATTGCGTATGGCCACCGTGGCGAGTGGTCGTTGCCTTCGCTCGTCCGCGCTCACGTTTGCGTGAGGAGGTCGCTGACCATGCGCCGGAACACCCTCACCACGCCATCCCGATCAATGTCAGGATTGCGGATTGCTCGAATACGCAATCCTTCGAACATGGCCGAAATGGCTTCCACCATACCTGCTAGCGTGGCCGCATTGTCCTCATGGCCGGCGGCTTGCCGTCGTGTAGCACGGATGGTTTCGGCGAGGCTGTCCCGGCACTGTTTGTCGGCCGCGCGCACGATCCCGGCGATATGTGGATTGCGTGCGGCTTCGGCGATGATTTCCATTTGTAGTCCCGCCGTACTCGAGTCGAGATTGGCCCGTACCCCCTCGACAGCACGCTCGATCATGGCCGCTTTGACGTCGCTTGCTGCACGCAGTTCAGCGGTCAGCGTCAGTAGCCGCTCCAGGTCCTGGGCGACGATGTCGGCAATGATCTCCTCCTTATTCTCGAAGTAATGATAGATGTGGCCGGTGCTCATGCCGGCCGTTTTTGATATCTGCGCAATGCTGGTGCCGTGAAAGCCGTGTTGGCGGAAGCAGTCAGCTGCAGCTGTGCGGATCTGTGTGCGTCGCGCATCGGCTCGCGAAGTGTCGGTTGCTTGGTCGTGAGTGGCGGTCATGTTTGATCTCCAAAGTGGGAGGCGCAGAAGTGCGGGAAGGCAATTCAAATCTTGCATTTGTTTCAATACTAGTATAGATTGAACATTTATTCTAGATTGAATGTTCAATCTATATTGTATTAAATTAACCCTTCATCAGGATGCCTACCAATGCAGACGGCACACATTCACGAAAGGCTATCCATGCAGTCCCCACGCATCCTGCGATTACTACCCTTAGGTTTGGCACTGGCAAGCACCCTGCTACTCAACGCTTGCAGCGGTGAGCAACAGAACGCGCCTGCCGGCGGCATGCAAGGGGCGCCTGCAGTTACGGTGATGACGGTGCAGCCCGAATCTGTGCCGATAACAGCTGAATTGCCAGGCCGTACCAGACCTTACATGGTGGCTGAATTGCGGCCGCAGGTGAGCGGCATTGTCAAAGAGCGAATGTTCAAGGAAGGCAGCGATGTCGCGGCTGGCCAAGTGCTGTACCGGATCGATCCGTCGACCTATCAGGCGGTCTATAACAGTGCACGCGCGAGTCTGGCGCGGGCGGATGCCAACCTGGAAGTCGCGCGGCAGAAGGCCGTTCGCTACGCCGACCTTGTGAAGATCGAAGCAGTGAGCGCACAGGCCAACGAGGAAGCCCAGGCCGCGCAGAAGCAGGCACAGGCTGATGTCGGCACGGCGAAGGCGGCACTCGACAAGGCGCGCGTCGATCTCGACTTCACCCGCGTTAGCTCGCCGATTGCCGGACGCATTGGCCGTTCGACTGTGACGGCGGGGGCGCTGGTCACCGCCAACCAGGAAGCAGCGCTCGCCACGGTGCAGCAACTCGATCCCATTTTTGTCGACGTGACGCAATCCAGCGCCAAGCTGCTGGGCCTGAAACGCGATCTCGAATCCGGTAAGCTGCAGCGCGCGACGGGCAATACTGTACCGGTGCAACTGGTGCTGGAAGACGGTAGCGTCTACGGTGCCGAAGGCCGGCTGGCGTTCTCGGAAGTATCTGTCGACGAAGGCACCGGCAGCGTGACGCTGCGCGCGGTGTTTCCCAATCCGAAGGGTGATTTGTTGCCCGGCATGTATGTTCGCGCACGCCTGACACAGGGCGTGAATCGCGCTGCCATGCTGGTGCCGCACGCGGCCGTCAGCCGCACGCCACGCGGCGAAGCGCAGGTGATGGTGGTGAACGCCGAGAACAAGGTCGAGCCGCGCGCCGTCAAGGCAGAGCAATCGATCGTCGACAAATGGGTGGTGACCGAGGGCCTCGCTGCGGGTGACCGTGTCATCGTCGAAGGCCTGCAGAAGGTGAAACCGGGTGCGCCAGTGCAGGCGCAGGAGGCCGGTTCAGCGCCTGCCGCCGCGACCGTGGCAAAGTGAGGTAACGGACCATGGCCAGCTTCTTCATCGACCGCCCCATCTTCGCGTGGGTCATCGCCATCGTCATCATGCTCGCCGGCGGGCTGTCTATCCTGGCACTGCCGGTGTCGCAGTATCCGGCCATCGCCCCGCCTACTATCGCCGTCAACGCCGTCTATCCCGGCGCCTCGGCGAAGACGGTGGAAGATTCCGTCACCCAGATCATCGAGCAGAAGATGACTGGCCTCGACAACCTGCTCTACATGAGCTCGCAGTCCGATTCCTTCGGCCGCGCCACGCTGAGTCTGACCTTTGACGCCGGCACCAATCCCGACATCGCCCAGGTGCAGGTGCAGAACAAGCTGCAGACCGGATTGCCGCTGCTGCCGCTGGCGGTGCAGCAGCAGGGCGTGCAGGTCGCAAAATCGGCGCGCAACTTCCTCATGGTGATCGGCTTCGTCTCCAGGGACGGCAGCCAGAATCGGGAGGACCTCGCTGATTTCCTCAGCGCCACGGTGCAGGATCCGCTGTCGCGCGTCACCGGGGTCGGCGAGGTGCAGGTGTTCGGCTCGCAGTACGCCATGCGCGTGTGGCTCGACCCCGCCAGGCTGAACAGCTTCAGGCTCACGCCGGGCGACGTGCAGGCCGCAATCCGGGCGCAGAACGCCCAGGTGTCGGCCGGCCAGCTCGGCGGCACGCCGGCAGTGGCGGGGCAGGGCTTCACCGCATCGGTCACGGCACAAAGCCGGCTGCAAACCGTCGAGCAGTTCGAGCAGATCCTTCTGCACAGTTCGGCGCAGGGCGGTGAGGTGCGCCTGAAGGATGTCGCAAGGGTCGAGATCGGCTCCGAGAACTACGGTTTCCTCACCCGCTACAACGGCCAGCCCGCCGCAGGTATCGGCATCAAGCTCGCTGCCGGCGCCAACGCGCTCGATACCGCGGATGCAGTGCGCGCCAAGATCGAGCAGATGAAGCCGTATTTCCCGGCGGGCGTCGACGTGGTGGTGCCCTACGACACCACACCCTTCGTCAAGATTTCCATCATGAACGTGGTGGAGACGCTGGTCGAGGCGATCATCCTGGTGTTCCTGGTGATGTACCTGTTCCTGCAGAACTTCCGCGCCACGATCATCCCTACCATCGCCGTGCCGGTGGTGTTGCTCGGCACCTTCGGCGTGATGGCGGCGTTCGGCTTCTCGATCAACACGCTGACCATGTTCGGCCTGGTCCTCGCCATCGGCCTGCTGGTGGACGACGCCATCGTGGTGGTCGAAAACGTCGAGCGCATCATGAGCGAGGAAGGCCTGTCGCCGAAGGAGGCGACCAGGAAATCGATGCGCCAGATCACCGGCGCGCTGGTCGGCATCGGCCTGGTGCTGTCCGCGGTGTTCGTGCCGATGGCCTTCTTCGGCGGCTCCACCGGCGTCATCTATCGCCAGTTCTCGATCACCATCGTTGCGGCGATGGCGCTGTCGGTGCTGGTGGCGATCGTGTTCACGCCGGCGCTGTGCGCAACCATGCTGAAGCCGGTCGAGAAAGGCCACGAGCCGGGCGAGGGCGGGGTATTCGGGAAATTCTTCCACTGGTTCAACCGCATGTTCGCCCGCAATACCGAGCGCTACGAATCGGCGGTGGGCAAGATCCTCGCGCGCAGCCTGCGCTTCCTGGCGATCTACGTCGCCATCATCGGCGTGCTGGTGCTGCTGTTCTTCCGCCTGCAGACGTCCTTCCTGCCGGAGGAAGACCAAGGTCTGATGTTTACCCAGATCATGCTGCCGGCCGGCGCGACCCAGGAGCGCACCGTCGAGGTGCTGAAGAAGGTCGAGCACCACTTCCTTGAGGGCGAGAAGGACAACGTGAACTCGATTTTCACCATAGCCGGCTTCAGCTTCGGGGGCACGGGCCAGAACATGGGCCTGGGCTTCGTCAGCATGAAGCACTGGGACGAACGCCCCGAGCCGGGGCAGGACGTGAAATCGGTCGCCGGCCGTGCGATGGCGGCGTTCTCGCAGATCCGCGAGGCGATGGTGTTCGCTTTCGTGCCGCCGGCGGTGCTTGAGCTCGGCACCGCCAGCGGTTTCAACGTGCAGTTGCAGGACCGTGCCGGTCTCGGCCACGACGCGCTGATCGCGGCGCGCAACCAGTTCCTCGGCATGGCGTCGCAGGACAAGCGCCTGGTCGCGGTGCGCCCCAACGGCCAGGACGACGTCGCCGAGTACCAGCTCGACATCGACCATGCCAAGGCCGGTGCGCTCGGTGTGTCGGTCGCGGACATCAACGACACGCTCGCCACCGCCTGGGGCGGCACCTATGTCAACGACTTCATCGATCGTGGCCGCATCAAGAAGGTGTATCTGCAGGCCGACGCCGACGCGCGCATGAAGCCGGACGATCTGGCCAAGTGGTACCTGCGCAACCAGCAGGGCGAGATGGTGCCCTTGTCGGCATTCGCCACCGCGCACTGGGTCTATGGTTCACCGCGGCTGGAGCGCTTCAACGGCCAGCCGTCGGTTGAGTTGCAAGGACAGGCCGCGCCCGGCCTGTCGTCGGGCGACGCGATGGCGGCGGTCGAGGAGATCATCGCCAAGCTGCCGCCCGGCATCGGCTACGAATGGAGCGGCACCTCCTACGAGGAGCGTCGCTCAGGCACCCAGGCGCCGGGACTCTACGCGCTTTCGCTGCTGGTGGTGTTCCTGTCCCTGGCCGCGCTGTACGAAAGCTGGTCGGTGCCGTTCGCCGTCATGCTGGTGGTGCCGCTCGGGGTGGTCGGCGCCGTGCTGGCGGCGACCAGCCGCGGGCTGTCGAACGACGTCTATTTCCAGGTCGCCCTGCTCGCCACCATCGGCCTGTCGTCGAAGAACGCGATCCTCATCGTGGAATTCGCCAAGGCGCAGATGGAGCAGGAGGGCAAGGACCTGATCAGCGCCACGCTCGAAGCGGTGCGCATGCGACTGCGCCCGATCCTGATGACTTCGCTCGCTTTCGGCCTTGGCGTGCTGCCGCTGGCGATCGCCACCGGTGCCGGCTCGGGCAGCCAGAACGCGATCGGCACCGGTGTGCTCGGCGGCACCCTCGCCGGCACATTGCTTGGCCTTTTCTTCATCCCGCTGTTCTACGTGGTGATCATGCGCCTGTTCAAGAGCAAGCCACAGGCGGCAGAAACAGCCTCTGCAGCAGCCCAACTGGAGGTCAAGTGATGAGCCCGTTACGACCCTGACCGTCGCAATTGCCGCCAGCCTGGCGAGCGCCTGCACGATGATCCCGGAATACCAGCGGCCCGTGGCGCCGGTGCCGGCGAGTTTTCCGAATGCGCCCCAGGCAGCTGAGGCAACGCCGGCCGACGCCATCATCTGGCGCGACTATTTCGCCAATGCACAACTGCGCGACGTGATTGCGCTGGCGCTCGCCAACAACCGCGACCTGCGTGTAGCTGCACTCAACATCGAGCAGGCGCGCGCGCAGTACCGCATCCAGCGCGCTGACCTATTTCCCTCTGTCGGCGCGATTGGCGAACAAACCGCACAGCGCCTGCCGGGCGAACTGACCAGCAGCGGTGAGGCTGGGATCAGTCGCCAGTACAACGCCACGATCGGTTTCTCCGCTTACGAGCTGGATTTCTTCGGCCGCATCCGCAGTCTCAACGCAGCAGCGCTGGAGCAATATCTCGGCACCGAGGAAGCGCGCCGCAGCGCCCAGATAAGCCTGGTGGCCGAAGTTGCCGGCACCTGGTTGACGCTTGCGTTTGACAACGAACGCCTGGCGCTGGCGCGCAGCACCTACGAGACACGGCAGAAATCCCACGACCTGATCCGACGCAGTTTCGAAGCCGGTGCGGTCTCGGCGCTTGACCTGAACCAGTCGCAGCAGCTGCTGCAAAGCGCTCGTGCCGACGTTGCGCGTTATAACAGCTTCGCCGCTCAGGACGAAAACGCACTCGCACTCGTTGTCGGCGCCCCAGTGTCGGCCGACCTGCTGCCCGCCACGCTCACCGACACGGTCAGCACTGTGGCCGAATTGCCAACTGGCTTGCCTTCCGACGTACTCACCCGACGCCCCGATATCCTGCAGGCCGAACGCGTGCTGCGTGCTGCCAATGCCAGCATCGGCGCCGCCCGCGCTGCTTTCTTCCCAAGCATTACGCTGACCGCCGCCGCCGGCACCGCCAGCAGCACCCTGGACGGCCTGTTCAGCGGCGGATCGGGAGCCTGGAGCTTCATCCCGCTGATCCGCATTCCGGTTTTCGAGGCGGGCCGCCTGGAGGCGAGCCTGGACGTAGCCGAGGTGCAGCGCGACATCAATGTGGCGCAGTACGAGAAGGCTATCCAGAGCGCCTTCCGGGAGGTGGCCGATGCGCTGGCAGACCGTGCCTCGCTCACCGAACGGCTTGACGCCCGGTACCAGCAGGTTGAGGCCACGCAGGCAGCTTTCCGCCTGTCGGATGCGCGTTACAAGGGCGGGGCGGACAGCTACCTGGGCTTGCTCGACGCTCAGCGCTCGCTTTACCTTGCCGAACAGGAGTTGATCATCGTGCGGCTGGCCGACGCCGCCAACCGAGTGACGCTGTACAAGGTGCTCGGCGGTGGTTGGCAATGATAAAGGCTGTGCCCAGATAACGGCGCGCAGCCCTTCGATTTTGTGTGGGCACATGCGATGCTGCAATCGGTGATTGTCCGTTTAAGACTGGCGTTCTCCATCAACCCGTCTGCAATGAGTCGAAAATGACGATTCGGCATCTTCAGAAGCAGACGTTCCTGAATGACCGGGTGTGGAAAGTGGGGACCGGCTGCTTCGGCCGAAGAGCAGCCGATCGTAGCAATCGCGCTGACCGTCTCCAAAGGGTCGTGGGCTGTCGGTCGCATTCTAAATCTGATTGACTGCTTTCAGTAACTGTGGCCAGTCACGGCATGCTAGTGATCAAGTTCTCGCCTATACCTCCGCGCGCACGATCGCTCTAACTTGAAAGTCGGCAATCTCGTTGCGATTGTCGTAGGTACAAAACCCCGCACCTTACGGAATTGATTTTCCGTATCCCATCCTAATCTGATGCCGCACCATTGCGCCTCATGAACATCATGAGGAAAACATCGATGCGAATTGCCCATGTCCTGATAGCAGGACTTCTCAGCACTGCCTTACCAACTCAGTTCGCCTTCGCTGATACCGATGGTGAACGCGCGGCGCTGGCAAGAATTGTCCATGAGCTTGAGGCGCTCGAACCGTTGATCCGTGAAGCCGAGGCTCAAGCCAACCCGGATGCCCGTATTCGGTTCCGCTACGACTGGTTGCGTCAGGATCTGTCCAGAACCCAGCAGGGCATTCAGGAACACATTGATGTGCCTCGGGCAGAGCCACGAACTTTCCCGCCATTGCGTGGCGACTATCGCCAGTGATGGATGACCATGACGCCCGCTCAGAACACCGCATTTCAGGCAGGTTCCGGAGTCACCGCCCCGACGCTGCTGACAGCTATCGCATCCGTGGTGCTAGTACTCGCCTTTGTCTGGGTGATCTGGGTGACGTTGGGCACCTTCCGGGCCTGGCAGAACGGTCAAGTGGTCTTGTTCGATGTGATTTGGAATGCACTGCGCGCGAGCATCGTACTCATGGTGTTGGGATTTTATCTGCGGTGAGGCGTTGGCCATCACTGCGTCAAAGATTTGGGGAATGGCCCCGTTACCTCGGAGGAAAAGTAATCATGATGAAGTCAATCAAAAAAGGAACAGCAGCAATTGGGCTGCTGGCGATGTCTGCGTATCAGTCGGTGTGGGCGGCCTTGCCGACACCGGTGGCACCCAGTACCGCGCCGGCGGCGGGTGACTGGATCTCGTTGATCAAGGGCTATATCAAAGACGGTGGGCTCGTGCTCGGGCTCGCTATCGCAGTGCTCGGGTTTCTGTGGATCGCCTATCTCGGATTTTCGAAGTTCAATGAGGCACGACAAGGCAAGGCCGAGTGGGCCGAGGTCGGTGTGCTGGGCATCGTCGGTGCGATCGTGCTGATCTTCGCAAGCTACCTGCTGACGGAAGACGCGGGCGTCATCTAACAGGATGGCACATCGAGGTGACATTCTGGCTGACCGGCTCAATGTTGAGCCGGCGATATTCAAGGGTTGTTCGTCGTCCGAACTGGGCGTCATTGTTGGTGTGGCCGCGCTCATCTGGTTGCCTGTCAGTCTCCTCCTGGCATGGTTGATGGGCGTGGTCACCATGGGTTTTGGGATTGCCGGGGTGGGTGTGGTCGCCACGGTCATCGTGATGGCCAGTCTGTTTCAACGTCTCAAGCGAGGCCGACCGGACGGCTATTACCAGCAACAGATCATGATCTGGCTGGATGACCACGGCTTGCGTCGTTCGGCATTCGTTCGGCGCTCTGGCGCCTGGGATATCGGGAGGACCTGGGATGCGACGATACCGGTACGAGATCGATAACGTCCGTGCTAATTTGCGCTCGCTGTGGATCATTATCGGTGTGCAGGTTGTGATTATCCTGGCGCTGTGGTTTGGCTGGAGTCAGTCACCCAAACATCTCACCGTGCACGTCCCACCGGATCTGCGCTCCGGTGCAACGCAGACCATCGACCAAGTGCCGCCAGCCAACGTCTACGCCTTCGCCTTCTATATCTTCCAGCAACTCAATCACTGGTCGGAAGACGGTGCTCAGGATTATGGCAAAGCGATCTTTCGTATTTCGCCGTATGTCACGCCGCGCTATCGGGCCGACCTCATCGCCGATATGGAGTTGAAAGGCAAACAGGGTGAGTTGGCCTACCGTGTACGTGGCGTGCAAGAGGTGCCCGGTCATGGTTATGAGGAACGTCGGGTGGATGTGCTTGCACCGGGTGTCTGGGTAGTGTGGCTGGATATTGACCTTTTCGAGTCGGTGAAAGGGATGACGGTGAAGAAGACGACCATCCGTTATCCGCTTCGCGTCGTGCGTCTTTCCGTTGACCCGGAGGCCAATCCCTGGGGGCTGGCACTGGATGGTTTTGGTGCGACCGGACCCCGGCGACTGAGCGAAGCCGAACTCGCTG
>JASBTI010000020.1 GCA_030148505.1 Rhodanobacter sp. | reverse complement strand
GACTTGGCACTTCCGCTACTACTGGGCGGGCAAGCAGAAGCGGATGTCGCTCGGCACCTACCCGGAGGTGACGCTTCGCGAGGCCCGCAGCCTGCGCGACGAAGCGCGCGCCCTGCTGGCCAAAGGCACCAATCCTCGCGTTCACCGCAAGCAGAAGCGCACCGCTGTCCGGCTCGCCGACGAAAACACCTTCGAGGCGGTGTATCGCAAGTGGCTCAAGCATCGCGGGCTCAGCCTCAAGGAAGGCCGGCAGACGACCCTCTCGATCCTTCCGCGCATCTTCGACAAGGACGTGCTGCCCACCTTGGGCAAGCGCTCGATCTATGAGATCAAGCGTCCCGACCTCTTGGAGGTGATCGCCAAGATCGAGAAGCGCAGGGCGCTCTCCGTCGCCGAGAAAGTCAGGACGTGGTTCAACCAACTGTTCCGCTACGCGCTGGTGATCGTGCCGGGCCTGGAGCAGAACCCTGCCTCCGATCTCGATGTGGTGGCGCTGCCACTGCCACCCGTCAACCACAACCCGTTCCTGCGCATGGCCGAGTTGCCGAAGCTGTTGCAGAGGCTGCGCAGCTATCGCGGCAGGCGGCAGACCCAGCTCGGGCTGCGGCTACTGCTGCTGACCGGCGTGCGAACCGGAGAGCTGCGACAGGCGATGCCGGATCAATTCGATCTGGACCGTGGACTGTGGATCATCCCGCCCGACGTCGTGAAGCAACTCCAGGTGGATATGCGCAAGAAGCGGCAGCAGCCGAAGGACATCCCGCCCTACATCGTGCCGCTGTCGATTCAGGCCATGGAGATCGTCCGGCACCTGCTGGATGAGTTCAAGCCGGCCCAGCGCTACCTGTTCCGGCACGACAGCGACTTGAAGAAGCGCATCAGCGAGAACACGCTCAATGGTGCGCTCAAACGCATGGGCTATCAGGAACGCCTGACCGGACACGGTATCCGCGGCACGATGTCCACTGCGCTCAACGAGATCGGCTACCCGAAGGTCTGGGTGGATGCACAGCTCTCGCATGTCGATCCCAACAAGGTCAGCGCAACCTACAACCATGCCGAGTACGTGGAGCAGCGTCGCCGCATGATGCAGGACTGGGCCGATCGGCTCGACCTCTTCGAGCAGAACCAGGTCGAGGCGGCCAGCATGCCCCTCACCGTGCATCTGGAAGGCGTGCCCGCATTCCCGAGTGAGCAAACCGCAAACGCCCCCTCTACGCCGGTTGCTGCTTCGCCAATCCTGCTCGTGACAAAGCCGGGTGACGCCATGCCGTTGGTTTCTGCCGCCGCACATCGGCTGCCGGCGGTTCCGCCCCCTCGATCGGCCGCGCCGCTGGTGCCTTCGGACATTCAGCGCGAGCGGATGGAGCTGTTCGATGTCTTCGAAGCGCCGCACAACCTTCCCGTCGCTGCGTTTGCCAAGATGGCAGGCAAATCCCGCAGGTGGATCAGCTACGAGATCAAGGCGGGCAACTTGCTGGCTTTGAACGTAGGCAACCGCGGCCAGCGCGTGCCGGACTGGCACCTCGACCCGCTCAAGCACGAGCTGATCCAGTCCGTCCTGAAGCTGACCAGGGATGCGGACCCTTGGCAGATCTACCATGCACTGCTGCAACCGCGCTCGATGCTGCGGGGGCGTTCGGCACTGGAGGGCGTGACTGCCAGCAATCTCGACAAGCTCGCCATGGCAGTGAGCACGGCCGTGAAGGAAAGCGAATGGACCCCGCCGCGAGTCGGGGTCGCCTAGCAGGGGAAGCCACAGAATTTGGGAAAAATCGTACGCTAAACGCCAGCGCTGGCCTCGTCTCGGGTGCTGACGGTATGGCAAGAACAATTCACGAGCCCTTGAAGAATGCCGCACGCCTCGACGGGTCGTGCGCCGGCGCACTTTTCACGCAAGGCCGTCAAATGCAGCCTTAGCTGCAACAACGCCTCGACCCGCGCCTCCACCTGCCGGATATGGTCATCCAGCAGGGCATTCACTTTTCCGCAATCCTGGGTGGGGCTGTCCCACAGGTTCAGTAAGGTCCGAATCTCGCCCAGCGACATGTCCAGCGAACGGCAGTGGCGAATGAACTGCATGCGCTTGACTTGCTCCTCGCCGTACAGCCGATAGTTCCCGCTGCTTCGCGCCGGCTCAGGCAATAGCCCTTCCTTTTCGTAGTAACGAATGGTCACGACCTCGCATCCCGTGCGCTGCGCCAGTTCGCCGATCCTGATTTCCATGCTGGTCCTCCAATGCTTGACCCTATAGCCACTATAGGGATTTTAATGCATTTGAACGAATGACGACGCCGAGGAATTGCTATGAGTTGCGGATCAAGCGGGTACGGTTGTGCTGATGCTCCCGTTCTCAAATCAGAAACACAGACCAGCGCCACTACCGGGGTGGCGGTTGCCGTCTATCACATCGAGAACATGGACTGCCCCACGGAAGAAGCGCTGATCCGGGGCAAGCTGGGCGGCGTGCCCGGCGTGGTGGAGCTCGATTTCAACCTGATGCGGCGCACCTTGACCGTGCGGCACACCCTGGCGTCGTTGGCCCCCGTGGAACAAGCCTTGGCGGCTGTCGATATGCAGGCGGTGCGACAGGACGACCGCTCGGCGGTGCAGACCACCCGCCTTGCCATCGCCAAGATGGATTGTCCGTCCGAGGAGGCGCTGATCCGCAGCAATCTCGCCACGCTGGCCGGTGTGATCGATCTCGACTTCAACCTGATGCAACGCACGCTCACCGTGCGCCATGCCCCAGCCGTGCTGCCTGACGTGCTGGGTGCTCTGCAATCGCTCGGCTTCGAGGCCCAAGTGCTCGAAGAAGCCAACCGCACGCCTGCGTCATCAGCACCGGGGCAGACCACGACCCATTGGTGGCCGCTCGGCATCTCGCTAGTCGCCGCTGTTGCGGCGGAGGCCGTGTACTGGCTCCAAGGCGGCAATCATTGGTCGGTGATGGTTCTGGCTCTGGTCGCCATCCTCACCGGTGGCCTGTCCACCTACAAGAAAGGATGGATTGCCCTCAAGAACCGCAACCTCAACATGAACGCCCTGATGTCGATTGCCGTCACCGGGGCCATGTTGATCGGGCACTGGCCGGAGGCGGCGATGGTGATGGTGTTGTTCGCTTTGGCCGAGGTCATCGAGGCCAAGTCGCTGGACCGCGCCCGCAACGCCATCGCGGGGCTGCTCGATCTGGCCCCGGAGCGAGCCACGGTGCAACAGCCCGATGGCTCATGGCGCGAGGTGGATGCCAAGCAGGTTGCGATCGGCAGCCGGGTGCGAGTGCGGCCTGGCGAACGCATCGCCCTCGATGGGGAGGTCGTAGAAGGCCGCTCGACCGTGAACCAAGCGCCGATCACCGGGGAGAGTCTGCCCGTCGACAAGGGCCTAGGCGATCCCGTCTTTGCGGGTTCCCTCAACGAGTCAGGCTCGTTCGAGTACCGTGTCACGGCGCTGGCGAACAACTCCACGCTGGCCCGCATCATTCATGCGGTGGAGGCCGCACAAGGCAGCCGCGCGCCGACCCAGCGCTTCGTGGATCAGTTCGCGCGCTGGTACACGCCCGCCGTATTCGCCTTGGCCGTGGTCGTCGCACTGGTGCCGCCGCTCTTTGTGGGAGCGGCATGGCTGGATTGGATCTATCGGGCGCTGGTTTTGCTGGTGATCGCCTGCCCGTGCGCGCTGGTGATTTCGACACCCGTCAGCATCGTCAGCGGGTTGGCCGCAGCGGCACGCCACGGCATTCTCATCAAGGGCGGCGTGTATTTGGAAGAGGGCCGCAAGCTGCGCTGGCTGGCCTTGGACAAGACCGGCACCATCACCCACGGCAAGCCCGCGCAGACCGACTTCGTTGCCTTGGGTAACGCTTCGCCCCAGCACGCCCGTAGTCTCGCGGCCAGCCTGGCCAGCCGCTCCGACCATCCGGTGTCCAAGGCAATCGCGCAAGCCGCCCTTGCCGACGGCGTGGCGCTGCGCGAAGTCGCGGAATTCGCCGCATTGCCCGGCCGAGGCGTGCGCGGCGTGATCGACGGAGTGGCCTATCACCTCGGCAACCATCGGATGCTCGACGAGCTGGGACATTGCTCCCCCGCAATGGAACAACGCATCACCGCACTGGAAGCCGAGGGTAAGACGGCGGTGATGCTGGTGGAGCCCGAGGGCGTGCAGGCGCTCATGGCAGTGGCCGACACCATCAAGGACAGCAGCCGGAGCGCCGTGGCCGAACTGCACGCGCTGGGCATCCAGACCATGATGCTGACCGGCGACAACCCACACACCGCCAAGGCGATTGCCACACAGGCCGGGATCGACCGCGCACAAGGCAACCTGCTCCCCGATGACAAACTGCGCGAGATCGAAGCGCTTGCCCAGTCCGGCGGGGTCGGCATGGTCGGTGATGGAATCAACGACGCTCCGGCGTTGGCTCGTGCCGACATTGGCTTCGCGATGGGCGCGGCGGGCACCGACACGGCCATCGAGACGGCCGACGTGGCGCTGATGGACGATGACCTGCGCAAGATTCCGACCTTCGTGCGGCTGTCCCGCACCACGGCACAGGTGCTCACACAGAACATCGCGCTTGCGCTGGGCATCAAGGCCGTGTTCCTGGTGCTCACCTTCACCGGCCACGCGACCATGTGGATGGCGGTGTTCGCCGACATGGGAGCTAGCCTGCTGGTGGTGGGCAATGGCTTGAGGCTGCTGCGCCGATGAGTTGGAAATTCGTGCTGTATGACTGGGCCGGTCTGAATCTCGCGCTATTTCAAGCGATCAATGCTGGGACGCCCGCAGTGCTGTGGCCGCTGGCGTCGCTCTTCAGCCTAATCGGCAGCTACTGGACCGCGCCCCTAACCGTACTGGGCCTATGGGCATGGTCAAAGGCATCTTCCGATCCGGCCCGCGTTCGGCTAGTGCGGAGCCGTTTGTTGCACTTCGGCGTCGCGTTCTTGCTGGCCTTGGCGGCGGCGTCGGCCTTGAAGTGGTGGCTCGACTTTCCGCGCCCGCATGCGGTGCTGGGCGCAGCGGTGCATGTCATCGGCGCTGTGGAGCTGCATTACAGCCTGCCCAGCGGGCACGCGACCTACGCGGCGCTGGTGGCCGCTGCGTTGTGGCCGCTGCTGGCCTGGCGCGGTCGCGGTTGCCTGTTGATGTATGCCGCCCTGGTTGGCTGGTCACGCATGGCGGCAGGTATGCACTTCCCGGGCGACGTGCTGGCAGGCTGGGGGCTGGGCTTGGGCTGCACCGTGCTCTCGCGGTGGCTGATCTCGTTCGCCACTGCGGCGCGCGCAAAGGGGCTGCTCGCGCCGGCCTTGCCGTGGTACGGGGTGGCTGCGGCAGCGGTTGCTGCTGATCAGGCAGCCAAGCTCTCGATCGAACGGGCGTTCGTCTATGGCAAACAGGTCGAGATCACGCCGTTCTTCAACCTCGTGCATGTGCTCAATCCGGGCGCCGCGTTCAGCTTTTTGGCCGGAGCGAGTGGCTGGCAACGTTACTTCTTCATCACGTTAGGACTGCTCGTCGCGGTCTGGCTCATCCGACAACTGAAGCAGACGCTGCCGCGCTTCGAAGCCGTCGGCTACAGCCTCATTCTTGGCGGGGCACTTGGCAACGTGGTGGATCGCCTGCTGCGCGGTCAGGTTGTGGACTTCCTCGACTTCCACTGGCAGGGCATGCACTGGCCCGCGTTCAACCTCGCCGATGTTGCGATCTCCATCGGAGTCGGCTGTTTGATCGCTAGGTTCCTTGAAATTCGAGACAAGGGTAACAAGGGTAGATTGTTGTCAGGATGAGCTGCGACGCAGGCGCTGCGCGACTCCGGCAACGGGATCGACGACGGGTTGCTGCAATACCTGTCGCCGCTGGGCTGGGAGCACATCAATTTGATCGGCGACTACGTATGGCGGCAGAGCCGGAGGGCCGAAGACGTGCAGTTCCGGCCGTTACGCATCAATGGGAAGGCCAGCGCATCAGTCAGGACACCAAGCGCGCGCGGCGGGCGAATCTTGCCTGGGTGTCCGACAAGGTAGCGTTGCGGCGGAGCAGGTAAGCCATCACGATCATTGGTGCGCCGGCCAGCGGCCGTACGGCGATGCCTCGGCGTAGGTAGCTCGCCAGTCTCGCGGCAGGCGCAATGGCGATCCCGTACCCGGCAGCAACCAGCGTCATCGCCACATCGAATGTCTCCACCGTTTGCTCCCGCTCCTGCAGCGCGTTTTCGAACACGCGCTGCACGGTCACGCGCCATGGTTCATCGGCCGTGGACTGCGAGCAGATCAAGGGCTGCTTGAGCACTTCCTCGCACGGCACTTCACGGTAGGCCAGCAGGTGGGAGCGCTTGGCCACGGCGACCGCCAGCGTGTCATGCCACAGCGGCTCGCATATCCAGCCAGGCCACTGCCGGGCAGCCGCAGACAAGGCGAAGTCGAAGCCGTCGCCCGGCAGCTCCGCGCCTCGACCGGGATCTGTCCATCCGGCCAGGACGGCATGAGTCTCCGGCTCTTCGGCGCGCTGCAGGGCGAGCACGTCGGCGAGCTGGGGAGGCACCCATTCGCCGAGGACGGCCATGCGAATTTCGGCGGTGATGTCACTCGATTCCACGTCCAGCTCCCCCCAGGCGGTGAAGTCGTGGCAACTGATCTCGAAGCCGTTGAATGAGTTAAGTTTAACGTGGTTTAAATCGTGACCGTGTTCGACGCTCTTGGCAATGCCAAAGCGTTCGATCCAAAGGGGCCGCCCCACCGGCACCACTACCTACGAAGCGGAACCAGCCATCGCGTTTGGGGCTGCCGTGC
>JASBTI010000006.1 GCA_030148505.1 Rhodanobacter sp. | reverse complement strand
CCCGGATGCGCATCGCCTCCAGCGTCTCATGCGACAACTTTCTGCCATCGGTCTCGTGCATTTTCCTCTCCTGATTCCCATCCTATCCTTGGACAGCATCAGAGAGTAAATGTTCGCTTACTTATGTTCTTCTTAGTAACTCCAGCGTTAGAGCCCACATGCATCTTCTCGGCCGGTCAATTTTTTGGATTTCTACGGCGGCCTTTCTCGGGTCATGTTGTGTCGGCTTTTTCTTTTGGCTTCGCTTGTTCGCTGCTAGGGCTCAACCCAAACACTTTCGCATGCAGGACGTTACGTTGTGGGGCAAGCTTTGCAGTGCAGAGCCAGCGGCTCGCTATGCGCGCGGCTTCATGCGATCCCTCTTAGTTGCGGCAGCCTTTTGGTGCGTCGGCTTCGCCTCCGGGCTCTCCACGGGCATACTTCACTGAGTGAATCGCCCCGGGTTCCGTGGAGGCCATTTGGTTTAAGTCAGGCCGCCACGGCAGCGGGCGGGCGGGCGAGTTGCCGGTAGTAGTTTGCCTCAGCCTCTGCCGGCGGGGTATAGCCGATGGGTCCGAGCAGTCGGTGGTGAACCCTGCCGCTGCACCCAGCCCAGCAAGGTCTGCGGCACACAGCCGATCTTCGGCGCCATCGACTCCACAGCAGCCCACAGCGACGGATACTCTCCACAATGCTCCTGCACCCTACGCACAGCGCGCTCGCGGACCTCAGGTGAGAACTTGTTCGACTTGTTCATAGCTCCATCTTCTCAAGAGTTGGAGCCTCCACGAAACCCGGGGCAATTCATAGTCATAGCGCCATAGGCGTGACCGTACAGCACATAGCATTTCTGATTTCAGGTATATGGCTCATATTTGGCTTTATCAAATGAGGCCAACCCATTCGCTCCCGCCGAAGTCGCCGCTGTCACGGCGCCTTGCCGGAGCTTAGTCGTTAGGCAAATCAACCGTACCTATTCGGGTTATACATCGTATGGGACGCTTTGACCAACGTGAACATCACAGGAAAATACCGGGGTGGTACGCGAATAGATCTTAGTAGACAAAAGGATTCGTAATCTGTTCCGCCGTGACAGTGAGATCATGGACGAACAGGAATTTCTCGAAATTGTTCCCCATAGACTCATGGAGCGCACGTTCAAGCCAATGTTCGGCGAGTTCCAAGAAGAATTACCGTCATTGGTAAGCATTATTTTAAAAGAGGCAGACCCCACTCCTCGTATCGTAGTGCTCCACCGTAATTTCCAACCTTCGAGCAAGGTTTATGCTGCCCGTAGCAGTGCCTGGCCGGAAATTATAAAGTCATTAAAGGCTCTGCTTGAAGGTGAAGAGAAAGCCTGACAAGCCCATTAAATTCGCTCCCTCAGGTCGCCGGACGCTCGCGCGCTTTATGTGAGCGTTAGGGAGCATAACAGTCTGACTGGATCATAGGAGGTTTCCGTGGGTCGAATCGTTGTTATAAACCATCTGACATTAGATGGGGTGATGCAAGGTCCGGGCCGTCCGGACGAGGATACTCGTGGCAATTTCGCGCATGGTGGTTGGGCTCACTTGTCCGCAACTGCTGGTGACGAGATGGGCAAGGCGATGAGCCAGCGGATGGCAGCCGGGGGCGGATTGGCAGGATGGCTGTTCGGACGACGGACCTACGACGACCTGCTAGGACACTGGAACCGCGTGGGGGGGCCATTTAAGGATGCGCTTAATCAGACGCCAAAATATGTCGTGTCGACCACCCTCACGGACGCTCTGCCATGGCCAAATTCGACGCTGCTACGCGGCGATGTTCCGGAAGTCGTGCGGGCACTCAGGAATCAAACGAACGGTGTGCTGGGAATCATGGGTAGCGGGGAACTGATTAAAACCCTGTTGTCGGCTGACGTGATTGACGAATACTTGCTGATGATCCACCCACTGGTTCTCGGGACCGGTCGGCGCCTTTTTCCAGAACAAATGAAGCTGGCGCTGCGGTTGACAGACTGTGTTATATCGTCCACCGGTGTTGCGATTGCTACCTATGAGCCGGAGAAAGAAGAAGCCGCGCCGGGTGAAGGAGGCTTACGAGCAGTTGAAGATCGACCATGACCTCTTTAAAAAAGGCGATTGCGTTCACTTCCACTCCAAGGCCGACCTCTTCGCCTTCATCCGTCAGCAAGAGCAGCATCCGGTGAGGCTGTTGTGCCGGCTGTACGGCGTCAGTATGAGCGGCTATTACGTGTGGCGGGATCGACTGTTGAGCGGCGCGTGCGTAGGACGATACACGACTGCTTGAGGGCATTCGCCACGTGCACGCCGAGGGCCGGCAAACTTACGGCAGCCCGCAGGTCCACGCCGGCCTGCGACGCGACGGCGAATCCGTCGGGCGCTGCCGGCACGGCCAACCTGATGCGCCGGGCGTTGGCGGCGGCGTTGCGCCAACGCAAACCACCAGCCGGTACGTTGCTGCACAGTGATCGTGGGGTGGAGTTCTGGCCAGCGACTTCAAGCGGATGCTGGTCAAGGCGGGCTTGGTGCAGAGCGTGAACCGGCCGCATCGCATGACCGACAGCGCGCATATGGAGTCGTGGAGCAAGTCGATGAAATCGAACATGTATCACCGCCAGTGCTTCAACGCCGAAAGTTCGTTGCGAACCGCCGTGCGCAACTACATCGATTTCTACAACAACAAGCGCTTACACTCTGCCCGGGGCTATCGTTCTCCCATCGAGTTCGAAGCCCAATGCGGCTAACCGGTCAGTGTCCGACTTTTGCGGAGGAACTCTCCGTGCTGCAAGCAGCGCGCCCCTGAGCTGCGACGTTAGGGAACCTCTGAACAAGTCCCCCGCCCAAGCTACAATTAGCCGTCCAAACGCGAAGGCCGTCCGATGACCCAGTTGAGCTTCTCCGATGCCGAGTATGCCGGCAAACGCAAGCGTACGCGACGCGAGAAGTTCCTGGAGGAGATGGATCAGGTGGTGCCTTGGAAGGTCCTGCTGTCGCTGATCGAGCCGGCGTACCCCAAGGCTGGCAATGGATGCCGCCCGTATCTGCTGAAGACCATGCTGCGCATCCACCTGATGCAGAACTGGTTCGGCTACAGCGACCCGGCCATGGAGGAGGCGCTGTATGAGGTCGCGCCGCTGCGTCGCTTTGCCGGCCTGTCGCTGACACGCGGCAGCGTGCCGGACGAGACCACCATCCTGAACTTCCGGCGCCTGCTGGAACAGAACGACTTGGCGCCCAGGCTGTTGGCGGCGGTCAACACCCACCTGACCGACAAGGGCTTGTTGCTGCGCCAGGGCACGATCGTCGATGCCACCATCATCCATGCGCCACCTTCGACCAAGAACAGGGACAAGGCCCGCGACCCCGAGATGCACCAGACGAAGAAGGGCAACCAGTGGTTCTTCGGCATGAAGGCGCACATCGGGGTGGATGCCGAATCGGGCCTGACCCACAGCGTAACCACGACGGCAGCCAACGTGGCCGATGTTGCCGAGGTGGACAAGCTGCTGCATGGCAAGGAAAAGGTGGTGTATGCCGATGCGGGGTACATCGGTGCCCAGAAGCGGGCGCACAAACGCGGGCGGCGATGGTACGTGGCTGCCAAGCGCAGCAAGGTCAAGGCGATCGACGATGATCAACTACGCGACCTGACCCAACAGATCGAACACCTCAAGGCATCGATCCGGGCGAAGGTGGAACACCCGTTCCGGGTAATCAAGCGCCAGTTCGGCTATCAGAAAGTGCGCTTCAAGGGCCTGGCCAAGAACACCACACAGATCCAGATGTTGTTTGCCCTGGCCAACCTGTGGATGGCGCGAAGTACGTTGCTGGCCGCAGGGGAGGTGCGCCCATGATTCGGGGCTTGCGGCAGATTCGTGCAAAAAGGCCCACAAACACGATGAATTCCGACCTTGATCACGCCCACTTGCGTGCAATGACACAAGTTTCGCGAAAACGCATGGACGGCTATTTCAGATCGGCTTGTTCAGACCTTCCTTAGGTGAAATGTAAGGTCAGCGGAATGAACAAACTTTCAAACAACGGTGTCACTCCCCCTGTGGGCGTCGAGCTATACAAGAGCGAAATTGCGACTTACTGGCTCGATGACGATGGGGTACTGAACTCGATCTCAAATAGCGTCGTCCGGACCGTAGAAAATGTCACGGCGAGTATGGCTCTTGTAAAAAGAATCACCAAAGATAGGCGAGTTGCCCATATCGCCTTTCTCTGTCCTTCGCCGATACCCAGCCAAGCAACCAGAAATCTTGTTGCGAGGGAGCTGCCAGATCTCTACACCGCAATGGCGATGGTGTCGCAAGGCGGTCTCGGCAAAGTCATAATGAATGTCCTTTTCCATCTGAGGAAACCGCCGATACCTATGAAGAGCTTTGCCAGCGAGCAGCTAGCCAGAGTTTGGCTGCAACAGTTCAAGCACGTTGAATGAATAGCTGTCTAGCACCGTCATGCCTTGTGAGCGCTGAATGTTCCCGCGCTTCCTTATGGTTTGGAGAAGATCTCCTAACAACCGGTGTTCGCTTTTACGTAGGAACTCTTGGAGCACCATGATGAGGCAAATTGGGCTTGCATTAGTCTTTCTGCTTTCGCTGTCGGCATGCTCCACGATGCCGGCCACGTCGAATCCGCAATCCGCGTCAAAGGCGGGGGTGCGTGTCCTATACCGTTATCCGCAAGCCGATTAAAAGATTCTCGGCACCTCCGATTTCGACTACTACTATCCGCCGAATTCCCGCGTGCCATCCGTCACCGATGCGTTGCCCTCACTCAAGGAGAAAGCCTTGTCGGTGGGCGGCAATGCTCTCATTGTGCGCGACCACCGTATGCGTAGTATCAACCGTTGCATCAGCATTTCCATGGAGGTTCTGCGCGTAGACTGGTCGAGGTCGGGGGACGTACACCGTGATATGCCGGTTGCCCTCTCTCACAGTTGCGACTTGAGTGGCAACGTCACGGCCTCTCCGATGCGCTGGCTCCAGGATCGACGGTTCCACATCGCCAGTGTGTAGGGTCGACTGCTCTCAAGATCCGCCTCCATTACCTGGGTCATGTGAGCGGCGAATGCATCGGAATAGATGTTGAGGCTGGCTTCGTCATTGAGTTCGAACGAACGCATGTCGAAATTGGTCGAGCCCACCGATACCAGGTGCCCGTCCAGGATCAGCATTTTATTGTGCATCATGCTGGTCTGGTACTCATAAAATTCCACGCCGCTTGCGAGCAGCTCACCCCATGCTCGCTTGGATGAAATTCGCACCAGCACGGAATCGATATGCTTGCCGGGCACCAGGATGCGAATCCGTGCGCCGCGCTTCCTAGCAGCCAACAGCGCCTCTATCATGATCGCGTCGGGGGCGAAGTAGGCTGCCTGCAGATCCAGCGAACGGGTGACCCCCGCCACCGCCAGCAGGTACATCAGATGCATGCTGGCACTGCCGCCGGCAGGCGAGCTGACGAAAAGGTGGGCACCCTTGTCGCCGCAGGGCTGCAGCGCGGGGTAGTACACCTCACTGTGCAATACGATACCGGTGGTCTTGATCCAGTTGTCCATGAAGGCCGCCTGCAGCTGCGCAACCACCGGACCCTCAATCCGGAAATGGATATCGCGCCAGTGTTTCGCGTCCTGAGCATGTCCCTGCCATTGGTCCGCGATGCCTACCCCCCCGGTGAAGCCGATACAGCCATCGACAATCAGCAATTTTCGATGCGTGCGGTTGTTGATGCGGTTGATACTGTGCCAACGCAACGGGTGATAGCGCTCTACTTCTACGCCACTATCGGTCAACTGATCGAGCAATCGCTGCTCCATTTTCTTGCTTCCGGCCCAATCAAGCATCACGTGGACAGGTATGCCCGCCCGCGCACGCTCTTCCAGGGCGTCGGCGAATACCCGGCCGATTTCCCCCGACCAGTAGATGTAGGTCTCAAAGGTAATACTGCGCTTGGCCGCACGAATCGCCTCCAGCATGGCAGGAAAGATTTCATCGCCATTCTGCAGAGGGACTAACTGATTGCCCTCCAATACATCCGGGCCCAGCATCGCGTCCATTTCGCGTCGAAATTGGGGATCGTCGATCGCATGGCAGTGCGCCACCTTGCGCCGCACGTCTTTTTCCGGCCGATGAAAATTCATCGCCGCGAAAGTGACGAGCACACTCACCAGTGCCGTAACGATGATGATCCACATGCTGCACCCCTCATAGGGCTGACGGCCTGCAGGCAGCTGATGGCGGCAAGCCGGGGCGGGCTGCATACGCAGACCTCGTGCAGCCCACAGATTTGCGACCCTTCCCCGAAATCCTATCGGCAACTGCGGCCGCGAGGCCTATCAGCAATCAGCGGCCTGCCACGCTTGTCGACGACAGACGGCAGAACGTCCGTAGCGGAGTGCAAAATGGACGCGGCGACCAACCGCAGGAACCTATTCGTGCGGTTGGCTGCAGTAGCCGCCGCTCCGCGTCAGGGACTGGCTTCGGAACCCGTGGAAATATCCTCCGCGTTGTGGCGTTCGAATATCTCCTTGGCCGCCTTCCGCTGGTCGCCGTCATCGGTATGTACGGAGATCAGGATATTCCCTTCCTTGACCTTTGCGTCGTAGCGCTTGGCCTCAAACTCCGGAATGCCCATGCCTACCAGGGCTCCCACCACGCCGCCGGTAGCAGTGCCTACCGCAGCGCCACCGAGTGCCGCCATGATGGGGCCAGCGGCAATGAAGGGCCCCACACCCGGAATGGCAAGCGCGCCAATGCCCGCCAGCCAACCAAGTCCGGCTCCCACGCCTAACCCGGCGATACCACCAGCCGTAGCGCCTTCGGGTGCCTTGGTGTGGTGTTCGTGGGCAAAATCCTTGGTTCCTCGCTTGTCGGGAAGAAGGGCAGACACGTCGTTGCTGGTGAACCCTGCGCGCTTCAGGTCGCTGACAATGCTTTCAGCCTGCTCGAGGGTTTTCGTGGTGCAGTACACGGATGCTTTCATGGTGTGTTCCTCGTGTGGGTTTTTACATCCAATTGGTTATCGACGCGGGTTACCCCGGCAACGCGAGCAACCAGGGCCGCGACTTTCATCTTTTCCTGTTCGCTTGCCACCGGCCCCCGCAGCGTCACCACGCCACCCCTGGCGATAAGCTTCACGTTATGCGCCTTCATGGACAGGGTCTTGTCGTGCACAATCGCGCGGCGTACTGCAGCCGCCAACTTGATATCGGTGCGATTGTTCGGCTGGTCGGTCGGCTTCAGCGTCTGAGCTGACCTGTCCCGCTGGTTCATTCGGGTGTTGTCCACCGAAGAGGACGATCCCGACATCCCCGGCATGGATTGCTGGGCGAATGCCAACGGGGAGCCAAGAACAAGCAAGGCCGAAAAAGCAAGGATGCGAGGCGCTCTTATTTTTTTAGTCATGGTTGATACTCCTGTAGTTGAGTCATCGCGACATGGTTGGCGCGAAGGGCTTCTTTGCCCTCCTTTGTCGCGGCCCGGGCTGCAGGTATCCCAGAGATGCGGTGAAGCCCACGTGCATCCAGCCCACCTCGGCAGAAGCGCTTGGCTGACCACGTCAGCCCAAACTGACCAAAAGTGGGGCGTCAACAACCGCAGCCTGTGTCCTATGCATCGACTTAACCTCGTGGCATGCAATCTGCCGCTGGTCGCATGCCCCGAGGAACCTCCCTGCGGCCGTGCAGTCTGATAACCCGCACAAGGCCCCGTAGCAGGGCTATTCGGCGGCCATTTGGAGCGCATTCTCGCCATGACAACATCCCGCTCGGACGCACTGGTCTTTTTCGGCGCCACCGGCGACCTTGCTTACAAGAAAATCTTTCCCGCGCTGCTGGCGATGGTGCAACGCGATGGCTTGGACCTGCCGATCATTGGCGTGGCGCATTCCGGCTGGAACGTGAAGCAGCTGCGCCAGCGCGCCCGCGACAGCGTGAAGCAGGCCGCGAAGGACAGCGGCGGCAAAATCGACAAGGCCGCTTTCGACCGGCTCTCGGCGCAACTGCAATACGTCGATGGCGATTACCAGGACGCAGCCACGTTCGCCCGCTTGAAGCAGGCACTGGGCAAGGCCAAGCGACCGCTGCATTACCTGGCGATTCCGCCCAGCCTGTTCGGCACCGTGGTGCAGGGTCTGCAGCAGGCCGGCTGCGCCAAGCACGCGCGCGTGGTAGTGGAGAAACCGTTCGGTCATGACCTGGCTTCGGCGCAGGCACTCAACCAAACGCTGCGATCGGTCTTTGCCGACGACGCGATCTTTCGCATCGATCACTTCCTGGGCAAGGAGGCGATCATGAATATCCTGTATTTCCGCTTCGCCAACTCGTTCCTGGAGCCGATCTGGAACCGCAACAACATCGCCAGCGTGGAGGTAACGCTGGCGGAGCAGTTCGGTGTGCAGGGCCGCGGCTCGTTCTATGACGGCACCGGCTGCCTGCGCGATGTGATCCAGAACCATCTGCTGCAGATCGTGGCGCTGCTGGCGATGGAGCCACCCGCCTACCAGGGTTTCGGCGCGGTGCACGCGGAGAAGGCCAAGGTGTTTCAGGCGATGCGTCCGCTGCAACCCGATGACCTGGTGCGCGGCCAGTATCGCGGCTATCGCAAGGAGCCAGGGGTGCAAAAAGGCTCCGACGTGGAGACCTATTGTGCCCTGCGGCTGTTCATCGATTCGTGGCGTTGGGGCGGCGTGCCGTGGTATCTGCGCTCCGGCAAATGCCTGGCCGATACGGTGGCCGAGATCACCGTGGAGCTGAAGCCACCGCCGCAGAAATTGTTCGACGATGCCGTCACCGAGGCCGGACGCGCCAACTATGTGCGCTTCCGGCTTTCGCCGAACACGGCGGTGGCCCTGGCCGCACGGGTCAAGCGTGCGGGCAAAGAGTTTATTGGCGACCAACGCGAGCTTTACCTGATGGAACAGGAGACCGGACAGGAGTCGCCGTACGAGCGTCTGCTGGGCGACGCCATCGCCGGCGATGGCGCACTGTTTACCCGCGAGGCCGCGGTCGAAGCAGCCTGGAGGGTGGTCGAGCCCGTGCTGCACAACCACCGTCCCGCGATTCCCTACCGCGCTGGCAGCTGGGGGCCGAAGCAGGCCGATGCGCTGATCGCCGCCGATGGCGGCTGGCACAACCCGGTGCTCGACGAGCCGCCGCGATGAGCTGCGCTGATACCGTGGTATTTCTGCTCGATGTCGACAACACCTTGCTCGACAACGACCGCTTTGCCGACGATCTCGGCAATCACCTCGAGCAGGCGTTCGGTGCCAACGAACGCCTGCGTTACTGGGCGATTTACGACGGCCTGCGCGATGAGCTCGGCTACGCCGACTATCTCGCCAGCTTGCAACGCTTTCGCGAGGGGCTGGAGGACCATCCGGCGCTGCTGCAGATGTCGGCATGGCTGCTCGACTATCCGTTCGCCGAACGGCTTTATCCGCATGCACTGGAGACCATCGCACACCTGCGCACACTGGGTAAGCCGGTGATCCTGTCCGACGGCGACGTGGTGTTTCAACCGCGCAAGATTGCCCGCTCCGGCCTGTGGGACGCCTGTCGCGGCGAAGTGTTGATCTACCGGCACAAGCAGCATCGCTGGGCGTCGATCGAACGACGTTACCCGGCAAGCCACTACGTGATGGTCGACGACAAGCCCGAACTGCTGGCCAGCATGAGGCAACATCTGGGTGCGCGACTAAGCACCGTCTTCGTACAGCAAGGCCACTACGCCGCGGCCGCTGGCACGGACTATCCCGCCGCCGATCTGGAGATTGCCCGCATCGACCAGCTGGGCGGGCGTAAACTGGTCGATCTGCTGCCAAGGCTGTCGACACTGGCCACGCCACCCGATTGACCCGCACTGGCAGCGGACAGATTTCGCACTTCGTCAGATCCCTGGAGCCCCCATGAAAGCAACCCGCCAACTTCACGAACTCGGCCAGAGCCTGTGGCTGGACAACATCACCCGTACCCTGCTCGATGACGGCACGCTGGCGCGCTATATCGCCGAGGATTCGGTCACCGGGTTGACCTCCAACCCCAGTATTTTCGATGCCGCCATCGGCGGTGGGGATGCCTACGACGCCGGCATTCATGCCAAGGCGCTGGCTGGGCTGTCGGGCGAGAAATTGTTTGTGGCGCTGGCGCTGGAAGACCTGCGCCGGGCGGCCGACCTGTTTCGGCCGATCTTCGAGGCCAGCGGCCAGGTAGACGGCTGGGTATCGATGGAGGTCTCACCGCTGTTGGCCGCCGATACCGCTGGCTCGATTGCCGCGGCCAAGCAGATCTTTGCGCAGGCGCAACGCGAAAACCTGTTCGTCAAGATCCCCGGCACGCCGGAAGGCCTACCGGCGATCGAGGAGGCGATTTTTCTCGGCATTCCGATCAACGTGACCCTGCTGTTTTCCTGCGCGCACTATCAGGCTGCCGCCGAAGCCTATCTGCGGGGCATCGAACGCCGCATCGAGGCTGGACTCAGCCCTCGTGTGGGCTCGGTCGCCTCACTGTTTATCAGTCGCTGGGATGTGGCCAGCAACAAGCAGCTGCCGGACGCGCTGCACAACAAACTCGGTATCGCGGTGGGCCAGCAAACCTATCGCGCCTACCGCGCGCTGCTGGCGTCACCGCGCTGGCAGAAGCTCGCCGCCGCCGGCGCGCTGCCACAACGCCTGCTATGGGCAAGCACCGGCACCAAGGACCCGTCCGCACCCGACACGCTGTACGTCAGCGCGCTGGCCGCCCCGGATACCGTCGACACGATGCCGGAAAAAACCCTGCAGGCGTTTGCCGACCACGGCGAACTGCATGGCCCGCTGGCGGACGACGGCGGCGATGCGGAGACGATGCTGGCGCGGATCGCCGAGGCCGGCGTGGATATCGACGCGATGGCAAGCACGCTGCAGGACGAGGGTGCCGAGGCCTTCGTCACCTCCTGGAAGCAATTGCTGCAACGGATCGCCGACAAGGCGAGCGCACTCGACAGCAAGGCACAGGGAACGATCACCCTATGAAGCCCGCCAAGCTTACCTCGCTGCCACAGTGGCATGCGCTGCAACAACATTTCGCCCAGACCGGATCGCAATCCCTGCGTGAGCTGTTTGCCGCGGACCCGCAACGAGGCGAGCAGCTGACCGCCGAGGCGGTCGGGCTGTACATGGACTATTCGAAGCAGCGCGTCAGCAGCGACACCGTGCAGTTGTTGTGCGAGCTGGCCGAAGCCTGCGAACTGCGGCAGCGTACCGAAGCAATGTTTCGCGGCGAGAAAATCAACACCACCGAAAACCGCGCCGTGCTGCATGTGGCCCTGCGGGCACCGGCCGGCGAGAAGATCATGGTCGACGGCCACGACGTCGTACCTGACGTGCACGAAGTGCTGGACCGCATGCGAGCCTTTGCCGATCAGGTACGCAGCGGCAGCTGGCGCGGTCACAGCGGCAAGCGCATTCGCAACGTGATCAGCATCGGTATCGGCGGCTCGGATCTGGGCCCGGTGATGGCGTATGAGGCCTTGCGTGACTACAGCGAGCGGGAGATGACCTTCCGCTTCGTGTCGAATGTCGACGGTACCGATTTCGTCGAAGCCACACACGACCTGGACGCGGCCGAGACATTGTTCGTCGTCTGCTCCAAGACGTTCACCACGCTGGAGACACTGAGCAACGCCCAAGCCGCCCGCGCCTGGTGCCTCAATGCGCTCGGTGGCGACGACAAGGCCATTGCCAGACACTTCGTCGCCGTCTCCACCAACGCCGATGAGGTGCAGAAATTCGGTATCGACACCGCCCACATGTTTGGGTTCTGGGACTGGGTCGGTGGCCGCTACTCGATGGATTCGGCGATCGGCCTGTCGACCATGCTGGCGATCGGCCCCGATCACTTTCGCGAAATGCTGGCCGGCTTCTACGCGATGGACGAGCATTTCCGACATACACCGCTGGAACGCAACCTGCCGGTACTGATGGGTCTGTTGGGCATCTGGAATACCAATTTCCTCGACGCCGCCACGGTCGCGGTACTGCCGTACGAGCAGTACCTGAAGCGTTTTCCCGCCTACCTGCAGCAGTTGACAATGGAGAGCAACGGCAAGTACGTCACCCATGACGGCAGCCCGGTCGACTACGCCACCGGCCCGATCTACTGGGGCGAGCCGGGTACCAACGGGCAACACTCCTTCTACCAGCTGATTCATCAGGGCACCCGGCTGGTGCCATGTGACTTCATTGGCTTCGGCCGGCCGCTGCAGCCGGTGCCCACGTCAACCGGTGGTGACCAGCACGACCTGCTGATGGCCAACCTGATTGCCCAGGGCGAGGCGCTGGCTTTCGGCAAGACCGCCGACCAGGTTCGCGCCGAGGGGGTCGACGAGGCGCTGGTCGCGCACCGCACCTTCGAGGGCAACCGACCCAGCACCACGATCCTCGCCAGCAGCTTGACGCCGCACATACTGGGCACGCTGATCGCCTTGTACGAGCACAGCGTGTTCGTGCAGGGCGTGATCTGGGACATCGACTCATTCGACCAATGGGGTGTGGAGCTGGGCAAGCAATTGGCCAAAACCACGATTGCCGAGCTCACCGCCCAAGACCTGCCCGAGCTTCACCATGACAGCTCGACCAACACCCTGATCCGACGATACCGCCAGTTACGCGACAGTCGAGGATGACGTTGCCTTGGCTGTAGGAGCGCACCCTGTGCGCGATGCTTTTCGTGATGTTGCGAGAGCAATCGCGCACGGGGTGCGCTCCTACAGTCGGCGCCGCGCCTGTAAATACCAAACGAAGGATTTTCGAAAAGACATGAGCCAGCAGATCAGCCCACTGGCCGGCAAACGGGCACCGGCATCGATCCTTGTCGACATCCCCAAACTGCTGGCGGCCTATGCCGACCTGCAGCCGGACCCCGCCGAAGCGGCGCAACGCGTGGCGTTCGGCACGTCGGGCCATCGCGGCAGTTCGTTTACGCGCAGTTTCAACGAGTGGCACATTCTGGCGACCACCCAGGCGATCTGCGACTACCGTCATAGCAAGGGCATCGACGGGCCGTTGTTCATCGGCTTCGATACCCATGCGCTTTCGCGGCCGGCCTTCGACAGCGCGCTGGAGGTGCTGGCTGCCAACCGCGTGCAGACGATGATCGCCAGCGGCGACGAGTTCACTCCGACCCCGGCCATCTCGCACGCCATCCTGGTCTACAACCGCGGCCGCAGCGATGGCTTCGCCGACGGCATCGTGATCACGCCGTCGCATAACCCGCCGGACAATGGTGGCTTCAAGTACAACCCACCCAATGGCGGGCCGGCCGACACCGAAATCACCGGCTGGGTGCAGCAGCGTGCCAATGCCCTGCTGGAAAACGGCCTGCGCGGCGTGAAGCGGATGCCGCTGGCACAGGCGCGCAAGGCGGCGACCACGCACCCACACGACTTCCTCAACCACTATGTCGCGGACCTCGCCAACGTGATCGATTTCGAGGCGATCCGCGGGGCCGGTATCCGGATGGGTGTGGACCCGCTGGGCGGGGCCGGTGTGCACTACTGGGCACCCATCGCCGATCGGTACCAACTGGCACTGACGGTGATCAGCGAAACGGTCGATCCTCAGTTTGCCTTCATGACGGTCGACTGGGACGGCAGCATCCGCATGGACCCGTCGTCGAAGTACGCAATGCAGCAGCTGATCGGCAAGAAGGACGACTACGACGTCGCCTTCGCTTGCGATACTGACCACGATCGCCACGGCATTGTCACCCGCAGTCACGGGCTGATCGAAGCCAACCACTACCAGTCGGTGATGATCGACTACCTGTTTCGCCACCGTCCACAGTGGAGTGCGACGGCGGCGATCGGCAAGACCGTGGTCAGCACCTCGATGATCGACCGGGTGGTCAAGCGACTGGGACGTGAACTTTACGAAGTGCCCGTCGGCTTCAAATGGTTTTCGCCCGGTCTGTTCAACGGTTCGTTGGGCTTTGCTGGCGAAGAAAGCGCCGGCGCCTCGATACTGCGCCGCGATGGCACGGTATGGACTACCGACAAGGACGGCCTGGTGCCGGCACTGCTGTCGGCGGAGATCAGTGCACGCACTGGCAAGGACCCGGGGGAGCTGTATGCACAGCTGACCGCAGAACTGGGCCAGCCATTTGCCGATCGCATCGAGGCCACCGCCAGTACGGCGCAGAAGGCGCGGCTTGCGCGGCTGTCACCCGAGCAGGTGCAGCACGAAACACTAGCAGGCGAAAAGATCGAGCGAATGATCGACAAGGCACCCGGCAACCAGGCCGCCATCGGCGGTATCAAAGTGAGCACCCGCAGTGGTTGGTTTGCCGCACGGCCGTCCGGCACCGAGGCGATCTACAAGATCTACGCAGAGAGCTTCGAAAGCCAACAGCACTTGCAAACGCTACTGGGCGAAGCGCAGGAAATCGTCGACCAAGCCATTGCCGATGACTGATCCAGCCCTGTGCCCCTCTCCCCTCCGCGCTCGCTTCAAAGCAATTTCTAAGCACGCCGCTGCCATAATGTCCGCTGGGTAATGATCCCTGCCGCGGCCGACCGCCCGCCTCACTCGGAGAGTATTTATGCCATCGACTGATTTGCGCCCCCGCTATGCCGCTCCGCGTCGCTGGCTGCACTGGGTGATTTTTGCGCTGGTGCTGCTGGCCTATCTGTTTATCAATATCTTTGACTTGTTTCCCAAGGGCAGCCTGACGCGTGCCAATATCCTGGCCGCACATTTCACTGTCGGCATCGCGGTACTACTGCTGGTCTTTCCCCGGTTATGGTTGCGAACCCGACATGCGCGACCGACGATCACCCCGCCGCTGGCACCGTTGACCGAGTGGATGGGCAAGATCACCCACTTCGCCTTGTATCTGTTCCTGCTGGTGCAGCCGGTGCTGGGCATCCTCACCGTACAGACCGGCGGGCAGCCGGTAAAGCTATTCGGCGTAACGTTGCTACCACCACTGCTGGGACCGCCTGATCGTGCGCTTTCACACCAGCTGGAAAACATCCACAGCTGGGTCGGCACCATCTTTTACTGGGTGATCGGGCTGCACATCCTCGCCGCACTGTGGCATCACTACATGCGCAAGGACGACACTTTGCAGCGAATGCTCTGAACCGACGTCGTTTCGTACACTACACGTCGCACACCCCATGTTCCAGGCACGCACCACAGATGGAGACCGCCTCATGCAACCACGTCATCGCGAACGCCACAAGACCGGACGCATGGGCTGGCTGCGGGCGGGGGTACTTGGCGCCAATGACGGCATCGTCTCCACCGCCAGCCTGGTCCTGGGCGTGGCGGCGGCGCACGGCAGCCCGCAGAACATTTTGATTGCAGGCAGTGCGGGACTCGTCGCTGGCGCGATGTCGATGGCCGCCGGGGAGTATGTATCCGTGCATTCGCAAGCGGACAGCGAGCATGCCGAACTGGAAAAAGAACGACTTGAACTGCAGAACGATGCCGAAGGCGAGCACAAGGAGCTGGCCAGCATCTATGCCGCGCGGGGTCTTGATCCGGAGCTGGCGCGACGGGTTGCCGAACAGTTGATGGCCCATGATGCCCTGGATGCGCATGCACGCGACGAACTGGGCATCACCGATGCGTTGCGCGCACGCCCGTTGCAAGCGGCCGGCGCGTCGGCACTGAGCTTTGCGGTGGGCGCCGCGTTGCCCTTGCTGGTGGTCGCCTTGACGCCCGGCACGATGCGGCTGGGCTCCGTCTTCATCACCTCCCTGCTGTTTCTGGCGGTGCTCGGCGGTGTGGCGGCGAAGGCTGGCGGCGCGAAGATCATGACCGGCGCGATGCGCATCACCTTCTGGGGCGCACTGGCCATGGCGATTACCGCCGGCGTCGGTACACTGTTCAGCACCGTGGGTTAACTCCTCACTGTTGCGACATGTTGTTGACGGCAATTTGACCCTCGCATGTCCATGCTTCTACCGGTGTCCAGCCTTTCCAGATACCTCGACAGAGGCGCGGTGCTGGATTTGCGACCGTAAGGCGTCGGTGTGATGAAAGTTGAAATGCATCCTAGACCGTGGCGTGCCCTCCACCCGGTCAAGAGCAACTCGCTTACGATCTCCTTGTTCGCCCTTTTCGCCGTATGCATCTGTGCACAAAGTGTGGTCGGCTGGCGTCAGCAGAATGAGGTGTTGGCGGCGCATGGAAAGGCCCTGATCAGTTACTGGCACAACCTGGCAAGCAGCAGTTTTCTGGATGGACTTGCCAGCAATTGGCAGGCGGCCTTCCTGCAGCTTGCCACCTTGATCGTATTCAGCGGCATCTTCTACCAGCGCGGCGCGCCGCATTCCCGGGATCCCGACAAGAACCCGTCAAAGCAGCGCGCGCATACGCGCCGTTTCAGCTGGCTGTACCGTCATTCGCTTTCGCTGGCTTTTGCCCTGTTTTTTGCCCTCTCGCTGGCGCTGCATGCCCTGTTCGGTGCCCGCGCCTACAACGCACAAAGAGCTCTGGCCGGTCAGTCGCCGATATCGTTCGAGGCCTTTCTGCGTTCGGCGCAATTCTGGTCATCAAACCTGCAGACCTGGCAGGCCGAGTATCTGACGATTGCATTGTTTGTGGTACTCAGTGTTTTTTTGCGACAGCAGGATTCAGCCGAGTCCAAACCGCTTGAATCGAGCGACGAAAGCACTGGCCAAGCTAACCAGTGAGCCTCGTTGTCGCCCCGGTTCTGCTGGCGACAACGAAACGCGCGATCGCCGCCAGAGCCCCGATCCAGCGGTAGACGCTGAGCGGAGGTTGCCATCCGTCCAGCTCCGTACCACCACCCGCATCCGGGAGACCCAACATGTCCAGCGACCTCGATCAGCAATGCATCAACACGCTCCGCTTCCTCTCGGTGGATATGGTGCAGAACGCCAACAGTGGGCATCCCGGCCTGCCGCTCGGCGCCGCGCCGATGGCGTACGTGCTATGGACGAAGCACCTGAAGCACCATCCGGCCGATCCGCACTGGGTTGATCGGGACCGCTTCGTCTTGTCCGCCGGCCACGGCTCGGCCCTGCTCTACAGCCTGCTGCACGTAACCGGATATGAGCTCTCGCTGGACGACCTCAAGCAGTTCCGCCAGTGGGGCAGCAAGGCGCCGGGACATCCCGAATACGGCCATACCCCGGGCGTGGAGATCACCACCGGGCCGCTTGGCCAGGGCCTGGCCAATGCCGTCGGCATGGCGATCGGCGAAGCGCATCTGGCGGCGCGCTACAATCGCGATGGCCACGAAGTGATCGACCATCGCACCTGGGCGATTGTCAGCGACGGCGACCTGATGGAAGGCGTGGCCAGCGAGGCGGCCTCCCTGGCCGGGCACCTGAAACTCGGCAAACTGATCTGCCTGTACGACGACAACTATGTGACGCTGGCCGCCGGTACCGACATCACGTTCTCGGAAGACCGCGCCGCTCGCTTCGCCGCCTACGGCTGGCAGACGATCAAGGTAGACGATGGCAACGACGTGGCAGCCATCGACGCGGCGCTGAGCACCGCCCGGGCCGAGACCTCGCGGCCCTCGCTGATCCTGGTGCGCACACATATCGGCTACGGGTCGCCCGAGCAGGATTCGTTCAAGGCCCACGGCGCGCCACTGGGCGTCGAGGATGTGAGAAAGACCAAGGAAAGGCTGGGTTGGCCGCGGGAGCCCGACTTCCTGGTGCCCGAGTCGGTACGGCGGCACTTCCGCAAGGCGCTTGATCACGGCAGGCAGGCTCAGAGCGACTGGCAGAGCCGTCTGGATGGGTATACCAAGGCATTTCCCGAACTCGCGCAGGAGCTGGACGGCCGTCTGCGCGGTGAGTTACCGCCGGACTGGGACGCGGATATTCCGGTGTTTCCCGCCGATGCCAAGGGCATCGCGACTCGGGTCGCCAGTGGCCAGGTGATGAATGCGATCGCGCGGAAACTTGTCGCGCTGTTCGGTGGCTCGGCGGACCTGGATTCCTCCACCCACACCAATCTGAAGGGTCTGGGCGATTTCAATCCGACGGCGACAACGAACCAGGATACCCAGGGTTCCGACGAGGCCGGCTGGAGCCATGCCGGGCGCAACCTGCACTTCGGCGTACGCGAACACGCGATGGGCGCGATCGCCAACGGCCTAGCGGTGCACGGCGGCTTTCTGCCCTATGGCTCGACCTTTCTGATCTTCTCCGACTACCTGCGGCCATCGATCCGGCTGGCCGCACTGATGGGCTTGCACGTCGTCCACGTGTTTACCCATGACAGCATCGCGCTCGGCGAGGACGGTCCCACCCACCAGCCGGTGGAGCAGCTGGCCAGCCTGCGCGCGATACCCAACCTTACCGTGATCCGCCCAGCCGATGCGAACGAGACTGCGGTAGCGTGGAAAGTGGCCGTAGCCTCGCAAAATCGCCCGGTACTGTTGGCGCTGACCCGCCAAAATCTGCCCACGCTGGACCGCCGCCATTGCGCCAGTGCCGACGGCCTGCGCCAGGGTGCTTACGTGCTGCGCGACGCCGAGGACGGCAAGCCCACGCTAATCTTGCTGGCCAGCGGTTCCGAGGTCAGCCTGATGCTGGACGCCGCCGAACGGCTAAGCGGCGAGGGTGTGGCGGTGCGCTGTGTGTCGATGCCCAGCTGGGATCTGTTCGAAGCCCAGCCGCAGGCCTATCGCGATCGCGTGCTGCCGCCCGAGGTGACGGCACGGTTGGCGGTGGAGCTTGGGGTGGCGCAAGGTTGGGACCGCTACGTTGGAGCCAGCGGCGCCGTCTTGGGCATCGATCGCTTCGGGGCATCGGCACCAGCCGCCGTATTGCTGCGTGAATACGGCTTCAGCGTCGACAACGTGGTGAAACGTGCGAAAGCCTTGTTGAGGCCGTGATCGCTGCTGTCCGGTAACGCCATGCTCGGGCGATCGCGGGCAGCGGCGAGTATCGGCCGGCATGCTGCGGAAGATCCGCAATATTTTACGTTTCCATATATATCTAAACTCATTGGTGTGATATTGTCCTGCGGGCTCCTCTTCCGTGCGGACGGCCACTGTGTCTCGACCCTGTTTCGACGTGAAGTCCGATGCGCTGGCCAGCGTCGCGTGCGCCCTGGGCATGCTGGTCGTGGTGTCAATGGCCGGCTGCGCCGTCGGCCCCGATTATCGACGCCCTGCCGCACCCGCAGTGGATCGCTATACCGCGAAACCGTTGCCCGCCATCACCGCAGCCGCACGCGGCACTGACGGCGATGCTCAGCGGTTTTTGCTGGGCCGCGACGTTCCCGCGCGCTGGTGGACAACGTTCGACAACGACGAGCTGACCCGGCGGGTGGACACCGCACTGGCGCATAGCCCCTCCATCACCGCAGCCCGCGCCGCCTTGCGGCAGGCGCAGGAAAATGTCGGCGCAGCGCGTGGCGACCTGTACCCCTCGCTTGATGCCAACGCCGGTGTCACCCGCCAGAAACAGTCCGGCGCGTCCTTCGGTGGCGCCTTCACGTTCCCCCCGCTGACGGTCTACAACACCTCAGTCAAGATCGGCTATGTGTTCGACCTGTTCGGCGGTGTGCGCCGCGGCATCGAAGCCCAGGCGGCGCTGGCCGACTATCAGCGGGCGCAGCTGGAAGCGACCTACCTGACTTTGGCGGCCAACGTCGTTACCGCCTCGTTGCAGGAGGCCTCGTTGCGCGAACAACTGCACGCTACCGAACAAATCGTCGCGATGCAGCGCCAACAGCTCGCCATCGCGCAGAAGCAGCAGGCCATCGGTGCGACTTCGCTGACCGACACACTGGCCGTCCGCGCCCAGCTGACCAACACGCAAACGTTGTTGCCGCCGTTGCGCAAGCAGCTGGCGGTAACCCGCAATCAGCTGGCCACCTACCTGGGGGTCACGCCGGCACAGTTGGAGATGCAGCCGCTGCGCCTCGATACGGTGCACTTGCCGCGTGATATCCCGGTCAGTCTGCCATCGAGACTGGTCGCACAACGCCCTGATATTCAGGCAGCCTCAGCACAGCTGCATGCAGCGACGGCCCAGGTTGGCGTGGCGACGGCGGCGATGTTGCCGCAGATCAGCCTGTCCGCCAGCGCCGGCTCCTCGGCACTGCGTGCCGGCGATCTATTTTCCGCCGGCACCGGCGCGTGGTCGCTGGGGCTTGGATTGACCCAGCCGCTGTTCCATGGCGGCCAGCTGATTTCCCGAAAGCGCGCGGCCCAGGCGGGCCTGGACAAGGCACTGGCAGACTGGCAAGGCGTCGTACTGGCCGCCTTCCAGAACGTTGCCGATGCCCTGCAGGCGCTGCAGTTCGACGCACAGGGGCTGGCTGCGCAGGCCACCGCAGCGCAGACCGCGACGCGGCAACTGCACCTGATTCGCCGTCAGTACCGGCTCGGCGCCACCGGCTACCTCAACCTGCTCAATGCCGAACGCGGTTTCCAGCAGGCACGCATCGGACTGATTCAGGCACGCACCGCGCGACTTTCCGATACCGCCGCCCTGTACGCCGCACTCGGGGGCAACTGGCATCGTGAAGCCGGCAGCAAGCCCACGGCATCCACACCCTCCACCGCATCGAACTGAGGAGTCCGCGCATGCCCACGCGCGCTGATCGCCAACCCAGCACCACCAAGCGCATGATCTGGATGATCGCGGGGGTGCTGCTGTTGATCGCCCTGATTGCCGGCATCAAGGTACTTCTGGTGATGCGGATGATCGCCAACATGCCCAAACCCGGCCCCTCCACGGTCAGCACGATCACCGCGAAAATGCAGCCGTGGCAACCTGCGCTGCAGTCGGTCGGCACGCTGCGCGCAGTACAGGGTGCGGACTTGGCACTGGATGCCGCTGGCGTGGTCACCGCCGTCAATCTCAAGTCCGGTGACCGGGTTGCCAAAGGCCAGCTGCTGCTGCAATTGCGCGATGGCGACGAGGTGGCCAAGCTGCACCAGCTCGAGGCCAATGCCCGGCTGTCGCAGATCACCTTCCAGCGCGCCCGTCAGCAACTGCAGGCGCAAGCCATCAGCAAGGCCGCCTACGACACGGCCGCCGCCGATTTCAAGGCCAACCAGGCCGCCGTGGCGCAGCAGAAAGTGGTGGTTTCCAAAAAGCAGCTGCGCGCGCCGTTCGCCGGCCGCGCCGGGATCATCACCACCAGCCCCGGCGATTACCTCAGCATCGGCACCAGCGTGGTGACCTTGCAGCAACTCGACCCGTTGTATGTCGATTTCAGCGTGCCCCAGCGCGAACTCGGTCGCGTGAAGGTCGGCCAGACGGTGAGCCTCACGCTGGATGCCTACAGCGGGCGCACGTTCACGGGCAAGCTCAGCGCGATCGACCCCAAGGTGAATGTCGACACCCGCAACGTGCAGGTCGAGGCTACCGTGCCCAACCACGACAAGACGCTGATCCCCGGCATGTTTGCCAAGGTCGCCGTGGATATCGGCCGCACACGTGAGTTGCTGACCCTGCCGCAGGCGGCCATCGTCTACAACCCGTACGGCGACACGGTGTATGTGGTGCATTCGTCCAAGGGCAAGGGGGAGGATGGCAAGGCGCTGCCGTTGACGGTTGAGCAGACCTTCGTGACTCCCGGCGAGACACGCGGTGACCAGGTGGCGATCCTCAAGGGCATTGCCCCGGGCACGGTGGTGGTAACCAGCGGCCAGCTGAAACTGAAGAATGATGCGCCGATCGTCATCGACAACAGCGTGCAGCCGGCCGACCAGTCGCACCCCACGCCGCAAGAACACTGAGCCGACGCGATGAAATTCACCGACCTGTTCATCAACAAGCCGGTGCTGGCGATTGTGGCCAGCCTGCTGATTCTGGTGCTCGGCCTGCGCGCGGTAACCAGCCTGACCGTGCGCCAGTATCCGAAAACCGAGAACGCCACGGTCACGGTTTCCACGGCGTATTACGGCGCCGATGCACAGACCATGGCTGGCTTCATCACGCAGCCGCTGGAGCAGGCGATCGCACAAGCGCAGGGTATCGACTACCTGTCATCCAGCAGCGTCGCCGGCGTCTCCTCGATTACCGCCACGTTGCGCCTCAACTACGACGCCAACCGCGCGCTGACCGAGATCACCACCCAGATCAATTCGGTGAAAAACCAGTTGCCGCCCCAGGCGCAGCAACCGGTAATCCATGTGCAGACCGGGCAAACCGTCGACGCGATGTACATGGGCTTCTACAGCGACGAGCTGCCGACCAACAGCATCACCGACTACCTGACGCGGGTGGTCAAGCCAAAGCTCGATTCGATCGAAGGCGTGCAAACCGCCGAGATCCTCGGGGCACGCCAGTTTGCCCTGCGTGCGTGGCTTGACCCGGCCAAGATGGCCGCCCACGGCGTCACCGGCAGCGATGTCTACAGCGCGCTGGCGGCCAACAACTACCTGGCCGCCGTGGGTTCGACCAAGGGTCAGGCGGTGACGGTTGACCTGACCACCGACAGCAACCTGCACACCGTCGATGAGTTCAAGCAGTTGGCGATCAAGCAGAAAAATGGCTCGATCGTGCGGCTGCAGGACGTGGCCAAGGTCAACCTCGGCTCGGAAAACTACGACTTCAACGTCGCCTTCAGCGGCAAGCGCTCGGTGTTCATCGGCGTCAAAGTCGCACCCGATGCCAATATTCTCGATGTCGCCAAGCGGGTACGCGATGCCTTCCCCGATATTCGCAGCCAGCTGCCGAGTGGCCTGACCGGCGCCATCGTCTATGACGCCACCGGCTTCGTGAACAGCTCGATCCACGAGGTTGTGAAGACCTTGATCGAAGCGCTGCTGATCGTGACCCTGGTGATTTTCCTGTTCCTTGGCAGCCTGCGCGCGGTGATCATTCCGGTAATCGCGATGCCGCTGTCGCTGATCGGCACCTTCTTCGTAATGCTGGTGCTGGGTTACTCGATCAACCTGCTGACCCTGCTGGCCCTGGTGCTGGCCATCGGCCTGGTGGTGGACGATGCGATCATCGTGGTGGAAAACGTCGACCGTCATATGAAAGAGGAGGGCAAGACGCCGCTGCAGGCGGCCTTGCTGGCCGCGCGCGAGCTCGGTGGTCCGATCCTGGCGATGACTATCGTGCTGATCGCGGTATACGTGCCGATCGGCTTTCAAAAGGGGCTGACCGGCGCGCTGTTCAGCGAATTCGCCTTCACCCTGGCCGGTGCGGTTACGGTGTCGGCGGTGGTCGCGCTGACCTTGTCGCCGATGATGTGCGCCAAGTTTTTCCGTGGCGACCAGGAGAACGGTCGCTTCGTGCAGTTCATCGATCGTCAGTTCGATCGCGTCCATCATGGTTACCAGCGCGCGCTGCACAACACGCTGTCGACCTGGTCGGTAGTGATCGTAATGGCCGGTATATTGCTACTGGCCACCATCGCGCTTGGCCTAACCGCGAAGTCGGAACTGGCACCCGCGGAGGATCAGGGCATTGTGGTCGGTCAGGTGGTCGGCGCGCCGAACGCCACGGCGCAACAGATGAGCGTCTATGCAGAACAGATGTTCACGCTGGCCAGACAGCTGCCGGAATACCAGCAGATGTTTCAGCTTACCGGCGTGCCCACCGTCAACCAGGGCATCGGCGGGGTGATGTTGAAGCCCTGGGACCAGCGCCATCGCAGCGCGCAGCAGGTACAGCAGGAGTTGCAGAAAAAATGGAATGGGATCGCCGGCGCGCGAGTAGCCGCATTCCAGTTTCCACCGCTACCCGGCGCCCAGGGGTTGCCGGTCCAGCTGGTGATCACCACTACCGAACCTTTCCAGAACCTCTACGAGGTAGCCCAGCAGGTCTTGCAGAAAGCGCAGGCCAGCGGCAAGTTCTACTTTATCGATTCGGATCTCAAAATCGACAAGCCGCAGGCCACGGTCAGCCTCGACCGCAACATGATCACTACGCTGGGACTGACCCAGCAGGATGTCGGCTCCTCGCTCAGTGCTGCGCTCGGCGGCGGCTACGTCAATTATTTCTCGATCGCCGGACGCTCCTACCGGGTAATTCCGCAAGTTCTCCAGGCTGATCGGCTGAACCCAGACCAGGTGCTTGATTACTACATTCGCGTGCCGGATGGTTCGATGATTCCCGCCGCGACAGTGGCGAAAATCACCCATCAGGTGGTGCCGCAATCGCTGAGCCGCTTCCAGCAGCTGAACTCGGCAACGATTTCCGGCGTCTCCGGCCTGTCGCAAGGCGAGGCGCTGAGCTATCTGCGCGATCTGGTGCACCAAGTCGCGCCCAGCGGGTATTCGGTGGACTACGCCGGACAGTCGCGACAGTTCATGCAGGAAGCCGGCGGCTTCGGCACCACCTTGCTGTTCGCGGTCATCATTGTGTTCCTGGCGCTGGCGGCACAGTTCAACAGCTTGCGCGATCCGATCGTGATTCTGGTCTCGGTACCGTTGGCACTGTTCGGCGCGCTGATCTTTGTCAACCTGCTGACCAGCCTCAATATCTACACCGAGGTCGGCCTGGTGACCCTGATGGGCCTGATCAGCAAGCATGGCATCCTGATCGTGCAGTTTGCCAACCAGTCGCAGCTGGCCGGCATGAGCAAACGCGAGGCCATCGAGCACGCTGCCGCGGTGCGCCTGCGGCCGATCCTGATGACTACCGCGGCAATGGTGCTGGGGGTGCTGCCGCTGGTGATCGCGTCCGGCGCAGGCGCCGCCGGACGCTTCAACATGGGCCTGGTGATTTCCAGCGGGCTGGCTATCGGCACCGTGTTCACCCTGTTCGTGGTGCCCGCGTTCTACATGCTGCTGGCCGCCGACCATCACGGCGGCAAGCCCGCGGGCGACCCCCAGCTGCAATCCGCATAGCGCCGTCTACCCGGGCGGGAGATGCGCCGTAGCCGCGGTGGCGGGGAGGCGAAGCCTGTGCAGGCCTCTCGTGGGCCTCCCGCGCGTAAAGACCGCTTAGTTGCGCGACTGCAATTTCGACAGCAAGCGCAGCAGCTCCAAATACAGCCAGACCAGGGTGACCACCAGGGCAAACGCACCGTACCACTCCATGTATTTCGGGGCGCGGGCATTGACGCCGGATTCGATCATGTCGAAATCGAGGATCAGGTTGAGTGCCGCGATCACCACCACCACGGCGCTGAAGGCAATGCCGATACCGCTGTGACCGTTGATGAAACCCATCGAATGACCAAAGAAGCCCATCGCCATATTGGCCAGGTACAGCAACATCACGCCGCCGGTGGCAGCGACCACACCGAGCTTGAATTTTTCGGTGGCGCGGATCAGACCGCTGCGATACGCCATCAGCAATGCCGCCATGGTGCCGAAGGTCAGACCGACTGCCTGCAGCACGATACCGGGATAACGTGTCTCGAAGATTGCCGACAGGCCGCCGATAAAGACGCCTTCCACCAACGCATACATCGGTGCGGTATAGGGGGACCAGGTCTTCTTGAAAACCGTGACCAGAGCCAGCACCAAGCCACCGAGCGCGCCGCCGATGAGCAAGGGATAGAGCGCCGGCAAACTGGTCGGACCGGTGTAATGACTCCAGCTGTACATCGCGCCGATCAATGCCAGGATCAGCAGCAAGCCGGTCTTGTTGACGGTACCGTTGATCGTCATGACATCGTCGCCATGCGATACCACCGCGCCACTGGCGGCATCGAGAAAGGTATTCTTGTTGAGTGTCGGATTACCGCTACGCATGAATTGCTCCCGTGATATGGCGTCATCCTATCTTGCCGACGCACCGTTTTGCCGGTTCGCCGCCGGCATGCTGCACTTCTCCTCCCGCGACTGCGACATGACGTCCCCGTCGGGAAGTGCAAACTACGCGACAATAGGACACTGCCGAATATCCCGGAGTTCCGATGAATCCCTCTCTGCTGCGTATCGCCACCCGTCAAAGCGCCCTGGCGCTGTGGCAGGCCGAGCATGTGGCCGCGCTGTTGCAATCGAGGTACCCCGACCTGCAGGTTGCGTTGGTACCGATGACCACCCGCGGCGACGAGATCCTCGATCAGCCGCTGGCAACGATCGGCGGCAAGGGCTTGTTCCTGAAGGAGCTCGAAGTGGCCATGCTGGAAGATCGGGCCGATCTGGCGGTGCACTCCCTGAAGGACGTGCCGGCTACGCTGGAACCCGGTTTCAGCCTGCCCGCGATCCTGCCTCGGGCCGATGCCGCCGATGCCTTTGTCAGCAACGACTATCCTGATCTTGCAGCCTTGCCAGCGGGTGCACGCGTCGGCACCTCATCGCTGCGGCGGCAGGCGCAACTGCGTGCGCTGCGCCCCGATCTGCAGCTGAGAGATTTGCGCGGCAATGTCGGCACGCGGCTGGGCAAGTTGGATGGCGGGCATTATGACGCGATCCTGCTGGCCTGTGCCGGACTCGAAAGGCTCGGAATGGCCTCACGCATACGTTCGCGGCTGGCTGCGCCCGACTGGTTGCCGGCCCCTGGTCAGGCGGCGATCGCCATCGAGGCGCGCAGTGAACGACCGGCCGTGTTGCAGCTGTTGGCCGCGCTGGACGACTCCGACACCCGGCTCACGATCACCGCCGAGCGGGCGATGAACCACGCCCTGGGCGGCAGCTGCACGGTGCCCGTCGGAGCCTGGTGCATCCTGGGCGAACATGGCCTGCATCTGCGTGGACTGGTAGGCGACGCGGCCAGCGGCCGCCTGTTGCTGGCCGAGGCGCAAGCCGCGACCGATCAGGCCGAAGCCCTGGGGCAGCGGGTCGCCGCCGCACTGCTGGAGCAGGGTGCCGGCGATCTGCTGGAAAAATGAGTCCGGGGACGGAATCAACGGCATTGGCGATGAGACGTCGCCCGGCTTCGCTCAGAAGCTGTAGACCAGGTTGGTAGTGGTCAAGGTATCGGTATTCTTGATACCGGCCCGCACCGTGCTGTTGTGACGCACCTGAAAGGCCACTTTCAACGCCATCTTCCGGGTGATGCTGACCGACAAGCCGGCATCGTTCTGCAGGTAGGTGTTCTTGGAACCCGCTTCCATCAGCAACGTATTCTCGAACGAGGTGTTGTCGGTAATCTTGAACTTGTAGTTGACCAGACCGCGGGCCACCGGCTCGCTCTGAATCGGCTGCGCGCGTCGCACCGGAACATTGTTGACCAGTACGGTAGTGTCCGCCGGACGATAACGCTTGAAACCGGGACCGATTTCGAACGACAGCTCGTTGCGCTCGTCTTTCAGCGCAATGTAACCGTAGCCGAGCGACACCGTGCCTTGCCACAGGTTGGCGCCAAAGTCGTCATGGTCGTAACGGCCGGCTCCGACGATATAGCTGCGCGGGTCGAGCTTGATGCCCACCGAGGCACCCGCAGAGTAGCGGTTTGCCGTGGTGTTCAACTTCTCTACGGTGTTGCCTGCCGCGTCGACGACACTCTGCTGGCTCTTCGAGCGCAACGCATCAAGAAAAAAGTTGTTCTTCCAGAGGTCGTTTTCTTTCTTCAGCCCCAGTTTCGCATTGAGGTTCTGGGAGCGCGAATTGCCGGTGGAGGAAGCAAATCCGAATTCACCCGACCCGCTCCAACCGCCGTAATTGCTGGAACCCGCGCGGCTGCTCGATGACGATGCCTCCTGGGCCTGTGCCGCAAAGCTCGCCAGCACTGCCAGCAAGACGCCAGCGATAAATCGCTTCTTCATAGGGTGTAGTCCATTGTTGAGCCACGCAAGCCATTAACACTAACGCAACAATTTGAACTTGCAATGAATCGTATCCGGTCCGGGCATGATCCTGCCCCGGCTCGCCGCATCCGTGCAAGATCCGGGGCCTGAGTGCGATCACTGTGCGCCGACTTGCGGCCAGCGCGGGGCACTACCATGCTATGCCGTGAGCAACTTCCCCCAAGGTGCTGGCCCACTACATGGATCGCTACGAACGCATACTGACCTTGCACCGACTGTTGAAATCGGCGCATTACCCGATTCCGCTGACCCGTCTGCTGGACGAACTCGAGTGCTCGCGCGCGACGTTGTATCGCGACGTCGCCTTCCTGCGCGATGCGCTGGGCGCGCCGATCGAAAGTGCCGGCACCGAACAGGCGGCATTCCGCTACGAAGTCGGTGAGGGGGAGCGCTTCGAACTGCCGGGCCTGTGGCTGACCTCGGACGAACTGGCCGCACTGCTCGCCTTGAACGAGCTGATCAGCCGCTCCGGCCCCGGCGTGCTGGCCGGCGCACTGGCGCCGTTCAAGGCACGCATCGAAGGCCTGCTGTCCGATCAGGGCAGCGGCAAGGCGCTGCCGATCGAGCGCATCCGGGTCATCCCCTGGGGGGAGCGCAAGCTCGACCAGCAGGTGTTCCGCATCGTCGCCGGTGCGGTGCTGGAGCGGCATCAGTTGCGCTTTCGCTATCGCGCCCGCACCACCAATGCGGCCAGCCACCGCACGGTATCGCCGCAGCGACTTACCCACTACCGCGACAATTGGTATCTGGACGTGTGGGATCACGACCGCGAGGCATTGCGCAGCTTTGCGGTCGACCGTATCGCCGAACCCCGGGCGCTGGAACAGCCCGCTACCGATGTCGGCGAGGGCGATCTCAACGATCTGCTGGCATCGAGTTATGGCATTTTCGCCGGCAAGCCGAAGGCCTGGGCCACCATTCGCTTTTCGCCACATGCGGCGCGCTGGGTAGCCGATGAACACTGGCACTCGCAACAGCAGGGCGAATGGTTGTCCGATGGACGCTACGAATTGAAGCTGCCCTATTCCAACTCCCGCGAGCTGCTGATGGACGTGCTCAAGTACGGGCCCGATGCCGAGATCGTTGCACCGCTGTCGCTGCGTGAGGAAATGAAGATCCTGCTGCAACTGGCGCTAGGCGGTTACCAGTCCCCGCTGGCCTGAGGCATCTTGCTCATGAGCGCCTCCGCAACCTCCGCCCCCAAAGACAGCCCCGACAGGCGAAAGCCGACCGTTGCGCTGGCGCTGGGCGCCGGCGGTGCGAAGGGCTTGGCGCACATCGGGGTGATCGAGGAAGTCGAACGCCAGGGCTTCCAGATCGTGGCCATTGCCGGCAGCTCGATGGGGGCATTGATCGGCGGTATCCATGCGATGGGCAAACTTGACGCCTACCGCGACTGGGTCTGTGCGCTGGCGAAATTCGACGTACTGCGCCTGCTCGACTGGACCTTTTCCGGGGGCGGCTTGATCAAGGGTGAGCGCATCATCGGTACCTTGCGCAGCCTGATCGGCGACACCCGGATCGAAGACTTGCCGATTTCCTTTACCGCAGTCGCCACTGACCTCGACCGCGAGCGCGAGGTATGGCTCAGCCGCGGCAGCCTGTTCGAAGCCATTCGTGCCTCGATTGCGGTGCCCACGATATTTCGTCCGCACACCCTCGACGGTCGTCGCCTGGTTGATGGTGCCTTGCTCAATCCGGTGCCGGTGACCCCGCTGATTCGCGAACGTACCGATTACCTGATTGCGGTCAGCGTGGACGGTCCATCTGAATCCCCCGCGAGCATCGAGACCGCCACGCCCGAAAGTGCCGAGGAAAAGGGGATGCGGGCACGGATCGGCGGGTTCATCGACGGATTGCTGCCGCATGCCAGGGGCAAACCCCGAGAACCGGGGGCCTTCGAGACGCTGACCCAGGCGATGGACTTGATGCAAGCCAATCTCTCGCGGCTGCGCCTGGCCGCGTACGAGCCTGACCTGTTGATCCAGTTGCCACGCAATGTCGCCGACGTCTACGAGTTCTACCGCGCCAGCGAACTGATCGAACGCGGCCGCGCCCAGGCACGCGAGGCCCTGGCCGACTGGCCGGCTTCCAGCACGCCCTTGCGCGAATCCTGAGTGGTGGCGTCGCCGATGGGTTCAACGCGGCCCATGTGTATGCAGCCAGTTCTGCAGGTAGTGCTGCAACACCAGCGCATTATTGTGGTCTTCGTCGCGCGCGGCGTAGAGCAGGGTTACCGCATGGCGTACCGAGCGCTCGGCCAGCGGACGCCAGTACTCGGCAAGTGCATCCAGCTCGGAGGCATAGCGATGGCGGAAGCCATCCCAACGAGCCGGATCATGGCCAAACCACTGCCGCAATGTCGGGGACGGTGCCAACTCCTTGGCCCACAGGTCCAGCGCTGCCGCTTCTTTCTTCAGGCCGCGCGGCCATAACCGGTCGATCAGCACCCTGTAGCCGTCCGCCTTGTCGGGCGGTTCGTAGATTCGCTTGATGGCGATACCCATGCGCGGTCTCCCAGCGACGGACCGACAGCATACGATGCGGGGGACAACGTGAGGTGATCTGGATCAGAGCTCCTCGACCCCGGTCACCTTGCCGCGCCGCATCAGCCAGGCGACCCCGCGCAAATCAGCCAAGCCTACCCATAGCCGATCCAGCATGCCGTATTTGGAGACGCCAGCGGTACGCGGCCGGTGGGCAACCGGTACGCTCTGGCAGGCAAAGCCGGCGCGCTTGACCAAGGCCGGGAGATAGCGATGCATGTGGTCGAAATACGGCAGTCGCAGGAATACCTCGCGTTCGAAAAGCTTGAGGCCGCAACCGGTATCCGGGGTCGCGTCCTTCAGCATCCGCGAACGCACCGCGTTGGCGACCTTCGAAGATACCCGCTTGTTGAAACTGTCACGGCGGGTGGTGCGCCAACCGGCGAACAACCGCATGTCCTTCGGCGCCGCATCGCGGGCTATCAGCAACTTGGGGATATCCGCCGGGTCGTTCTGGCCATCGCCATCGAGGGTGGCGATCCACGATGATTTGGCCGCCCGCACGCCGTTCCACACCGCCGTGCTCTGACCGCTGCGCGTGAGGTGGTGCAGCACGCGCAGCTCGGGATGAAGTGTCTTCTGTGCCGCGAGCACGGCACGGCTGTCGTCCCGCGAGTCGTCATCGATGTAGATGACTTCGTATGCGATCTTGCCGCGCAGAGCGGCGGCGATCTCGGCAAGCAGCGGCGGGATGTTGTCGCGCTCGTTGAAAACCGGAACGACGACGGACAGTTGTGGCATGGGAGAACCTTTCACGGATACGGGCGCATGCGCCGAGGGATTCTAAAGCGTGGGTATGTCAGCGGCGAGAAACGGTGATCACGGGAGACGATGGAGAGACTCTGGCCTCATTTCTGGCACTGGCGGCCTGATGCAGACACCGCGCCAACGCGGAAACCGGTCATCCGTGGTCGCGGGTCTGGCCGCTCAACGGAGCTTGCCGAGAATACCGTCCAGCTCGTCGTGGCTGTGATAGTGGATCACCAGCTTGCCCTGCCCACCCCGCCCTTGGGCCAGCTCGACCCGTGTGGCGAAACGTTCGCCCAGCTCGCGTTCCAGATCGAGGATATTCGGATCGCGCGTGGCACGGCCTTTGGCCTTGCCCTGGGGTGCCAGTTGCGCGCGCCGCGCGGCCTCTTCCAGCTCGCGCACCGTCCAGCCATGCCGCGCCGCCTCCAGCGCCAGCGTCTCGGCGTCGCGCTGGGGCAAGGTCAGCAGGCAACGCGCATGGCCCATCTCCAGCTTGCCCTCGTCCAGCAGCTTCTTGATCGATACCGGCAACTCGGTCAGGCGCAGCAGATTGGAAACCGCGGCGCGCGAACGGCCGACGGCGTCGGCAGCTTGCTGATGGGTGAGGTCGAAGTCGTCGATCAGGCGTTTCAGCGCGTCGGCTTCTTCCAGTGGCGTGAGATCCTCGCGCTGGATGTTCTCGATCAGGGCCATCGCCGGCACCGATGCCTCGGCGACGGTCTTGACTAGCGCCGGCAATTCGGCCAGCTGGGCACGTTGTGCCGCACGCCAGCGACGCTCGCCGGCGATAAGCTCATAGCTGTCCTTACCGAGAGACCGCACCACAACCGGCTGGATCAGCCCCTGCGCCTTGATTGACGACGCCAGCTCGTCCAACGCCTCGTCGTTCCAGTGCCGTCGCGGTTGATACTTGCCAGGCTGGATCTGCTGGATCGGCAGCAGGCGCAGTTCGCCTTCCTGGCCGGATGATGGCGACGGCGAACCATCAGCGTCACCGCCAAGCAGCGCATCGAGCCCACGTCCCAACCCACGTTTTTTCGCAGCAGCCATGCTTTATTCCTGATGATGGGTGGCCGGCGCCTTCAGCGCCATGCCACTGCCGCCGTGCATTGGCGGTTCGATAGGGTCGACGGGCTTCGGGGGCCCGGCCTGCGGCAAGCCGCGCTCACGCCGGATCACTTCACCGGCCAGGCCGATGTAGGCGATCGCGCCGCGTGAGCTGCGGTCGTAAAGATGGATCGGCTGACCATGGCTTGGGGCCTCGGCAAGGCGTACGTTACGCGGAATGATCGAGCGCAGCACCTTGTCGCCGAAATGCTGAGTGAGCTGGGCCGAGACCTCGTTGCCGAGGTTGTTGCGGACGTCGTACATGGTGCGCAACAGACCTTCGACCTGCAGCGCGGGATTCAGGCGCTGGCGCACCGCCTTGACGGTTTCCAGCAGACTCGACAATCCTTCCAGCGCGAAATACTCGCATTGCACCGGGATCAACACGCCGTCGGCAGCCGTCAGCGCATTCAGGGTCAGCAGGTTCAGCGATGGCGGACAGTCGATCAGGATCGTGTGGTAGTTGGCCGAAATTTTCGCCAGTTGCTCCTTCAAGCGATGCTCGCGCGCCAACGCATCCATCAACTTCAATTCGGCCGCGGTAAGGTCGCCGTTGCCTGGCAATAGATCGTAGTGGCCTTCGGTCGAGACGATGGCCGCGGCAATCTCCACCTCTTCCAGCAGGACTTCGCAGCCACTGTGCGTGATCTCGCGTTTGTTGATGCCCGAAGCCATCGTCGCATTGCCCTGCGGGTCGAGGTCGACCAACAATACCTTGCGCTTCGCAGCAGCCAGTGCGGCAGCGAGATTGACGGCAGTGGTGGTCTTGCCGACGCCGCCTTTCTGGTTGGCAACAGCGATGATGCGGGCCATGTAGGAATGCTTACCGAACGCAAGGGAGGCCTAGTGTAATGCCTCGCCCGGTCATCCGCCTCCCAGCGCGCCGCGCCGCGGCCGATGGCCTCAATCGTTGATCCGCATGCCCTTTTCGGCATCGAATAGGTGCAGACGCGAGGGGTCCACGGACAGCCGCACGGTGCTGCCCGGCTCGGGCAGGTCGCGGGTGGCGACCCTGGACACCAGGGCCTTGGCACCGAAACGCAGGTTGAGAAAAACCTCGTTGCCAACCGGTTCGAGCACTTCCAACTGGGCGCTGAGCGCAACATCTCCGACCTCTGGTGGCTGCGGCAGCAGACCCTCAGGACGAATTCCCAGCACCACCTGGCGACCGGCCCAGGGCGCCCAGGCGGCTGCCTGTGGCGGCTCGCCCAAGGCAATATCGCCATCGGCGGTGGCCAACCGCCAGCCGCGGTCGACATGCAGCGCGCCCTGCAGCAGGTTCATCGCAGGGCTGCCGACGAAACCGGCCACGAACAGGTTCGCCGGCCGGTCGTACAGATTCATCGGAGAGTCGATCTGCTGGATCACCCCGCCGTCGAGCACCACGATGCGCTGGCCCAACGTCATTGCCTCGATCTGGTCGTGGGTGACGTAAATCATGCTGGCCTTGAGCTGTCGGTGCAGCCTGGCGATTTCCACCCGCATCGACAGTCGCAGCTTGGCATCGAGGTTGGAAAGCGGCTCATCGAGCAGAAATACCTTGGGGTCCCGGACCAGCGCACGGCCCAGCGCCACCCTCTGTCGCTGCCCGCCGGACAGCGCCGCCGGCCGCGAGCCCAGCCTGGCCTCCAGTTCCAGGGTGCACGCAGCCTCCGCCACACGACGGTCGATATCGGCCTGCTTGTGCCCGCGCAGACGCAAACCAAACCCGAGATTTTCGGCCACGGTCATGTGCGGATACAGCGCGTAATTCTGGAACACCATGGCAATGTCGCGATCTTTCGGTGCGACGTCGTTGACCTCTCGACCGTCGATGCTCAGCGTGCCGGAGCTGATCGATTCCAGCCCGGCGATCATCCGCAGCAGCGTCGTCTTGCCGCAACCGGAAGGTCCCACCAGCACCAGCAGTTCGCCATCGGCCATCTCGAAGCTTGCGCCCGCCACGGCCACATGGCCGTTGGGGTAAACCTTACGCAACTGGTTCAGACTTACGGCAGCCATCCACGTCTCCGGTGCGTTCGACCCCATCGGCCGGTTCGCCACAGCATGCAGCTTATGCACATCGGACGAAGGTTGGGCTATTCTGCCCGCGTAATCGTTTACATCAAGTGCCTTCGAGCCACAGGGAGATACATGACTCGCCGCAGCTTCCGATTCCCCGAGGGCTTTCACTGGGGCGCGGCCACCTCGGCCTACCAGATCGAAGGCTCGCCGCTGGCCGACGGCGCCGGGCCCAGCATCTGGCAACGTTTTGCCCACACGCCAGGCATGATGGCCAACGGCGATACCGGCGATGTCGCCTGCGACCACTACCGGCGCTACCGGGAAGACGTGCAATTGATGCGGGCGCTGGGCCTGCAGGGTTACCGTTTCAGCATCAACTGGGCGCGCGTCATGCCCGACGGCACCGGCCGCATCAATCGGAAAGGTCTGGATTTTTACTCGCGACTGGTCGACGAACTGCTGGAAAACGGCATCGCACCCAATGTGACGCTGTTCCACTGGGATCTTCCGGCGGCACTGGACGATCGGGGCGGCTGGCTCAACCGCGATATCGCCCACTGGTTTGCCGACTACGCCGAAGTGATGTTCAAGGCGCTGGACGACCGGGTACCGCGCTGGTCCACGATCAATGAGCCATGGGTGGTGACCGATGGCGGCTATCTGCACGGCGCGCTCGCGCCGGGACACCGCAGCAAGTACGAGGCGCCGATCGCAGCCCACAACCTGATGCGCGCCAGTGGCGCCGGCATTCAGGCCTACCGTGCCCATGGCCAGCACGAGATCGGCGTGGTGTTCAACATCGAGCCGAAATACCCGGCCTCGGACAGCGCCGCGGATCTCGCAGCCTGCCAACGCGCGCATGCCTACATGAACCAGCAGTTTGCGGACCCGGCACTGCTCGGCAGCTACCCGCCCGAGCTGAAGGAGATTTTCGGCGACGCATGGCCGGACTTTCCGCAGGAGGATTTTCAGCTGACCCGGCAGAAGGTCGATTTCGTCGGCATCAACTACTACACCCGCGCCGTGGTCAGGCATGACCCGCAGGCGTATCCGCTCAAGGCCACACCGGTGCCGCAGCCGAACCGTACCTATACGGAAACCGGCTGGGAAGTCTTCGCGCAAGGGCTGACCGATACGCTCACCGGCTTCAGGGCCCGCTATGGCGACATTCCGCTATACGTCACCGAAAACGGCTCGGCTTTCTACGACCCCCCGGTCGCCGAAGGGGACGTGCTGGACGATCCGCTGCGCGCGGACTATTTGCGCAAGCACCTCAAGGCGATGCATCACGCCATCGACGCCGGGGTCAACCTGAAGGGTTATTACGCCTGGTCCTTGCTGGACAACCTGGAATGGTCGCTGGGCTTCTCCAAACGCTTCGGGCTCTACCACGTCGACTTCGCCACCCAGCGGCGGACCGCCAAAGCCAGCGCGAAACTTTACGCCCGGGTGATCGAGAGCAACGGCAGCGTCCTGGACGAATAATTGAGGTCTGACACCTGCAACCGTCAGCTTCGGCCCAGCACCAAAAGATGGCGTTCGGCCGACAGTCCGGGTACCGACAATGCATGCGTCGCCCGCAACTCGAAGCCGCGCGGAATATTCGGCAACTCGTCGTCGGGCCGTTTGCCCTTCATCGCCAGCCACACACCGCCGGGAGCCAGCAGATGACCGCCCCACCCCAGCATGTCGGCCAGGCTGGCGAACGCGCGCGCCGTGATGCAATCGAACTGCTCGCGCACATCCTCCACCCGTGATTGTTGCGCGCGCACGCCTTCAAGCTTCAGCTCACGGATGGCTTCGCGCAGAAAGCGCACCTTCTTGCCGTTGGAATCGACCAGCAGGATCTGCCGGCCCGGCTCAGCAATGGCCAGCGGAATGCCCGGCAGCCCCGGCCCGGTCCCCAGATCGGCAAGTGTGGCGCCGCGAACATGGGGCAGGATCGCCAGCGAATCGAGCAGATGGCGAGTCACCATGGCCCCCGCATCACGCACGGCCGTGAGGTTATAAGCCTTGTTCCAGCGTTCCAGCAGCGCCTGGTAGTCGAGCAATCGCGGCACTGCGCCGATGGGCAAGTCCAGGTCCAGCTCGGCGATGCCCCGCTCCAATTGAATCTGCAAGGATTCGCGCACGCTCATGGGGATTCCTGTAATGATGCGAAGGCCGCGCAGTATCCTGGCGTAGCGGCCACGACGCCAGCATGCGGGGCCCAAGAAAAACCCGCCGAAGCGGGTTGCAAGCGCAGCAAATCCCCTGTGCCGCCGGCGCTCTCGGGCGCGCTGGCTAAAACCTAGGACCGATATCGTCCGACCCACGGCAAGGCAACTTGTCGCCGCCGCGTCTCACGGCATATCGAGTTCGACCCGGGTTACCATCATGCCACGCTCGCGCAACGCCTGATTCAAGCGCTCCTTCAGTCGAGCACTCAGATCACGCCGGTCAACACCATCGATAGCTGGCTCGCCCTGCAAGGCCTCACGCGCTCCGGTGCGAATCATCGTGTCCACCTGCTCCAGCACGGCATCCGCCCGTTCCGGCTCAAGTACCTGCCAGTACACCGTACCGCGTATGTCATAGGCGCCCGTCAAGGCTTCCTCGAACCGCAGCATCTGACCGGCAAGATCGATCTTGTGACCGACCCTGTCCAGCAACGGCAGTACCAGATGCATGCCGGGACGCAACACGCGGGCCAGCTTGCCATGCCGATAGACGCTGTACACCTGACCCAGCGGCACATGCCGGACCGCGCTGGCGATCAGCACGGCCGAAAACAAGAGAGAGAGGGTCAGTGGCGTGATCATTGAATTAAAATCAGTGATTTATAAGTCTGTTCTTAACGTGAGATGGAACTTAAGAGTACACAAGACTGAGCCCCTTTGGATTAACCCAGATTTAACGATACTTATACCTGTTCAGGAACGGCAGGGAATGTGATGCAAATCACGTGCCCAACGCTCCACCGAAAATTTTCGCCTCGGTGCGGGCGCGGCAATGTTGCGCCGCAGCTTCGCCAGCACCGATGCAGTTCATCCGTTTTGCCGCACTGCCGTTACCTTCCCGAAAAACAGCACCTGCCATCTGTGGAAAAGCTGTTGCGACGCAATAATTCCGCACCTCTACAAACACTTTACATCGCGCATGAAAACGTTTACATACAGGCTGGAAAGGGGTTTCGGGGTCTCACGCAGGTCACGACAATGGCGACGATCACCATCAAAGATGTAGCTCGCGAGGCCAAGGTATCGGTAGCGTCGGTGTCGCGCGCCCTGAATGGCGGCAGCGGTGTCACCGAAGAGACCGGGCAGCGCGTGCGCGAAGCCGCCGCGAAGTTGCACTACATTCCCCACGCCGCGGCACGCATGCTGATTACCCGGCGCAGCAATACCATCGGCGCATTGCTGCCAGATCTTTATGGTGAATTTTTTTCCGAGCTGATCCGCGGCATCGACCTGGCAGCGCGGGCGCGTGGCCTGCATCTGCTGATATCGAGCTCACATGACGGCGTTGCCGAGGCTGCAGCTGCCTTACGGGCGATGCAGGGGCGCGTGGACGGGATGCTGATCCTGTCCGAGCATGTCGATGCGGCGTTCCTGCGCAGCAACCTGCCCAAACACCTGCCGGCGGTGCTGCTCAACAGCGCCGTGAAAAGCAGCGCGTATGACGTGCTCAATGTCGATAATTTCGCCGGCGCCAGTGCCATGGTGAAGCATCTGCGCGAGGTCGGTCATCAACGCATAGCCTTCATCGCCGGTCCCGAGCACAACTACGATGCGAGGCAGCGTGACAAGGGCTACCGCGCGGCCATGGCCCAATACGCGGCAGAGGTGTCAGCCAATGTCATTTCCGGCGACTTCAGCGAAGAATCAGGCTATCGCGCCGGCCTGGAGTTGCTGCGCCAGAAAGTGCGCCCGCAAGCCGTGTTTGCCGCCAACGACATGATGGCGGTCGGCTGCATGAACGCCTTCAAGCAGGCGGGCCTCGACGTACCGCGAGACATCGCCCTGGCCGGATTCGACGATATTCCCATCACTCGCTATATCGCACCCACGCTCACCACGGTCCGCGTACGCATTGTGGATCTTGGACGAACGGCCCTTGAGCGGCTCGCCGCCTTACTCGAAAACACCGAACCATCCGCGGCATCCCCACACACGCTGGGTTGCGAAATCGTTGTCCGGGAATCGTCCGGCGCAAACCGCAAGACCCGTTGACCAGAGACTGCTGTCATTCAACAAAACCAACAAGATAAATCCACAATCAATTGAGATCGGGAGGGAATCATGAAAACGCCTTTGCACTTCAAAAAGAAACTACTGGCCAGTCTGGTCGGCGCGTCGGTGGCCGCGCTGGCCGGGGCCCCGGTGACGTCCTTGGCGCAAACCGCCGACGCCACCTTGCGTGGCACCGGCCCGGCCAATGTCGAGATAACGGCTCGTAACATCGCCACCGGCGCCACCCGGCGCACCAAGACCAGTACCGACGGCAGTTTTGCGTTGGTGGGTCTTCCGCCTGGCACCTACCAGATCGATGCCGGACCGGGGATACAGCGCACGATTACACTAACCGTGGCATCGACCGCCACGATCAATCTTGCGCCCACCACGCTATCCGGTGTCTCGGTCACGGCGACGACCCTGGGCGACGTCAAGACGTCCCAAGTGGGAGAGACAATTTCGCTGCATCAGATCAACACTATTCCGCAGGTATCACGCAACTTCCTGGAGTTTGCCGACACCGTGCCGGGGATGGTTTTCAGCGTTGACTCCCGGGGCCATACCTCCTTGCGGGGCGGCGCTCAGAACGATAGTTCTGTAAACGTTTACATCGACGGTGTGGGCCAGAAAAGCTACGTCAAGCAAGGCGGCGTCAGCGGCCAGTTCTCCAGCCAGGGCAATCCGTTCCCGCAGCTGGCGATTGGCCAGTACAAGGTGATTACCTCGAACTACAAAGCCGAGTACGGGCAGATTTCCAGCGCCGCCGTGGTGGCAGAGACCAAATCCGGTACCAACGAGTTTCATGGCCAGGTCTTCGGCGACTACACCAATGACAACATGCGCGCAGCGACGCCTGCCGAGGATGCCGCGGGCAAGAAAGTGAAATCCAAGGAGAAAGGCTACGGTTTCGCGCTGGGCGGTCCGATCATCAAGGACAAGATGCACTTCTTCGTCACCTACGAAGCAAAGCGCTTCAACACGCCGGTCACGGTGGTGCCGGGGGTAACGAATACCGCCGCCTTCCTGCCGCCATCGGCCGCGGCCCAGCTCGGCCCGTCGAACCTGCCATTCACGGAAAACTTGTATTTCGGCAAGATCGACTGGGAACCGACCGACAAGGATCGCTTCGAGCTGAGCGCACAGGTGCGCAAGGAAAACCAGTACGACAACATCGGTGGCGCAACGGCCGCATCGGCCGGTATCGATACGATCAACAACGACACCCGTCTGGCCCTGCGTTGGCAGCACAGCGGCTATAGCTACTTCAACGAAGTACTGTTCACGCATGAAAACGCCTACAACAACCCGACATCGCTCGGCAGCGGCAGCGGACAGGCTTATACGTGGGATCCCAATAACAACCAGACGATCCTGTTGACCGGCGCCGCCAACGCGCTGGCAACCCAGCGGAAGGGGCAGCGTGGCCCGGCGATCCAGGACGACCTGACGTTCAACGACTTCGAGTGGCATGGCGACCATGTCATCAAGATGGGCGTGAAGTACAAGGCGGTGGACCTGAACGCGCAGGATGCGGGCACCAGCAATGCGCAGTTCTACTACAACGTCAATCCCGCCGGCACCCATGCAACCCCCTACAAGGCGTTCTTCCCCAACCCGGTGCCCGGCCTGAGCCCGGTGGCAAAGACGTCGGACAAGCAGCTGGGCATGTATGTGCAGGATGACTGGGCCGTCAACGACAAACTCACCCTGAACCTGGGTGTGCGTTGGGACTACGAGAAAAACCCGTCCTATCTCAACTATGTCACGCCCGCCAATGTCGTCGCCGCCCTGTACGGCCCCAACCCGGACCCGAGCGCGCCAGCCGGACAGACTTACGCACAGGCACTGGCGCTCGGCGGCGTCAACGTCAGCGATTACATCAGCAACGGCCACAACCGCAAGGCGCAGAAGAACGAGATCCAGCCACGGCTCGGCTTCTCCTACGACCTTAACGGTGACCAGGACCATGTGATTTTCGGCGGCGCCGGCCGTGCCTACGATCGCGACCTGTATGACTACCTGCAGCTGGAGCAGACCAAGGCTGCGCTGCCGGAGTCCACCGTCTACTTTCAGGACCCCGCCACCGGCCAGTGCTACCAGAACGGCACGCCCTGCTTCGCCTGGGATCCGAAATACCTCAATGGCGTGGGCAACCTGCAAAGCCTGGTCACATCCACCAATGCCGGCCAGGAAGTCGATGCGATCAACAACAACCTGAAAGCGCCGTATTCGGACCAGTTCAGCATCGGTATGCGCAACCGCATCGGTGAGTGGAACACCAGTGCCACGGTTGCCCGTATCCTCAGTTACAACGGCTTCGCGTTCACCCTGGGCAATCGCTACCCGAATGGCGCGTTCTTCAAAAACAACAGCCAACCCTGGGGCAATGGGGTACCCGGCTTCGGTCCGCTGATCATCGGCAACAACGGCATCCAGACGCGTACCACCCAGCTGCTGCTTTCGCTCAGCAAGCCGTACACCAAGGAGTCGGGCTGGGGCGCAACCTTTGCCTATACCTTTACCAATGCCAAGCAGAATCGCGACATCAACGAACACTACTCGTTCGATGAGGCGACCATCCATCAATACCCGTTCATCACCTCGAACGCGGCGGCGCGCAATCGCCTGGTCGCCGTCGCGGATCTCGACATCCCCTGGGGCATCAACATCTCGGCCAAGGTGACCCTGGCGACGCCGATCCCGGGCAATCAGATCGCCTGCTACGGCGCCACCTACCCCACCGGCAGCGCCTGCACGCCAATCGCGGGCACTCCGGCGGGCAATGGCCGATTCCTGATCGGCGGCAAGATTTTTGGTTACCGCGATGTCGATTTTCAGGCGACCAAGGATTTCGATGTCGGCCACGGCGTGAAACTGTATGGGCGGTTTGACGTGCTCAATGTGTTCAACTTCCGCAACTACTCCGACTACCTGTACAACTTCGGCTCGAACGGGGTGTTGAATCACCCGTTTGTGTCCTACAACACCACCGGCAACATCACCTTTGTGCCGCGCACGGTGAGGTTTACAGTTGGGCTGAAGTTCTGAACCTTCCGCGCCCGAGGGAACGCATGGCGTAACTGCGGTTACCTGGCAAGGCCCGCTTCGATGGCGGGCCTTGCTTTTTTCGGAGCGACACGAGTGAACACTGACCCCGAGCCCATGAATGATCCACGTCTGAAAAACATCGTGATCGTCGGCGGTGGTACCGCTGGCTGGATGGCCGCCGCAGCCTTTGCCAAGGTACTCGGTCCCCATTACGCGATACGGCTGGTGGAGTCCGAGGACATAGGCACCGTCGGTGTGGGCGAGGCGACGGTGCCGCATCTGAAGCTGTTCAACAATCTGCTGGAAATCGACGAGAGCCAGTTCGTCCGGCAGACTCGTGCCACCTTCAAGCTCGGTATCCAGTTCAACGATTGGGGGCGGCTCGGCGATTCCTATGTCCATGGCTTCGGCACGATCGGCCACGACGTGGGGTTATTGCCGTTTCATCAGTACTGGATCAAGGCCAGACAGGCTGGCAAGGCCGACGATATCGGGGCGTACTCGCTCAATACCGTAGCGGCACCGCGCGGCAAGTTCATGGTCTCGGCCACCGATGTGCCGGCCACCTCGCCGCTGGCGAACATTGCCTATGCCTATCATTTCGATGCGGGGCTGTATGCGCAGTATTTACGCGGGTACGCCGAACAGCGCGGTGTACAGCGTACCGAGGGCAAGGTCGCGCAGACGCTGTTACGTACCGACAACGGCTTCGTCGAGGCACTGGTGCTGGAAAATGGCGAGCGGATCGAGGGCGAGCTGTTCGTCGACTGCTCCGGCTTTCATGGCTTGCTGATCGAGCAAGCCTTGCATACCGGCTACACGGACTTCACCCACTGGTTGCCCTGCGATCGCGCGGTGGTAGTACCGAGCGAAATCACCGGACCGCCGACACCCTACACCCGCTCCACCGCACAGGCCGCCGGATGGCAGTGGCGTATTCCCCTGCAGCATCGCACCGGCAACGGCCATGTCTATTCGAGTGCGCACATCAGCGACGACGAAGCGGCGGCGACTCTGCTGGGAAATCTCGATGGCCGCGCGCTGGGCGACCCCCGCGTGCTGCGCTTCACCACCGGCATGCGCAAAAAATTCTGGAACAAGAACGTGGTGGCACTGGGTCTGGCCAGCGGCTTCATGGAGCCGCTGGAATCGACCAGCATCTACCTGATCCAGTCGGGCATCGCCAAGTTCCTCAACCTGTTTCCGCAGCGGGACTTCAGCGAGACCCTGATCGAGCGCTACAACGCCCAGTCGGTGTTCGAGTTCGAGCGCATACGCGATTTCCTGATCCTGCATTACTGTGCCACCGAACGCGACGACACCCCGTTCTGGAACGACTGCCGCACGATGTCGATTCCCGACACGCTTCAGGACAATATCCGCCTGTTCAGGGACAGCGGCCGATTTTTCCGCAGTGCCGAGGAGATGTTTGCGGCCGTCAGCTGGGTCCAGGTGATGCTGGGGCAGCACATCACGCCACAGACATATCACCCGCTGGTCGATCAAATGCCGATGCAGGATCTGCAGGCGTTTATCGCTGGGGTCGGCAAGGTGGTCGCCAGTTGCGTCGATGCGATGCCGCCCCATGCCGCCTTTATCGAGCGCTATTGCGCTGCCAGGGCAGGTAGCTGAGCTCGCGGGTGATCTTCGTTCCCTTGCGTAGACGTGACCGGCGAGCTGCCCAGGCCACTCGTTTCCCCTGATCCCTTTTTGCATGAAACTGTCGAGAGTGTCCAAGATGACCTATCGTTTTTCCCGAGCACTGCTTGTCAATCTGGCAGTCGCGCTGCTTGCCTTCGGTACAGGTTGGCCGACGGCCGCCTTATCGCGAGACGCTACCGGTTACCGGCCAACACCCACCCAGCAAGTCATCCTGGATGACCTCGAGCGGCGCACCTTCGATTGGTTCTGGGACAATACCAACCCGGCCAACGGCCTGGTGCCCGATCGCGCGCCGTCCAAATCGCCGTCCAGCATCGCCGCGGTAGGCTTTGGTCTCACCGCCTACGGTATCGGCGTCGAGCGCGGTTATATCAGCCGCGAGCAGGCAATCCAGCGCACCCTGACCACCTTGAAGTTTTTCGCCAGGGCGCCGATGGGGCCTGCACCCACCGGCGAAACCGGCTATAAGGGTTTCTACTATCACTTCCTGGACATGAAGACCGGCCGCCGCTTCGGTCGCACCGAACTGTCCACCATCGACACCACGCTGCTGCTGGGCGGCGTGTTGTTCGCGCAATCGTTCTACGATCGGGACACCCCGAGCGAACGCGAGATCCGGGCTCTGGCCGACAAGATCTACCGACGCGTCGACTGGACTGCCGCCCAGCACCATGCACCTCTGGTCAGCATGGGCTGGCACCCGGAAAGCGGGTTTATCCCGGCCGACTGGAAGGGCTACGACGAAGGGATGATTTTGTACGTGATGGCGCTGGGCTCGCCGACTCATCCGCTCGCACCGGCCGCCTGGACGGCCTGGACGAAAACCTACGCAAAGAGCTGGGGCCGCTTCAACGGTCAGATGCAGCTCGGATTCGCGCCGCTGTTCGGGCACCAGTACAGCGAGTCGTGGATCGACTACCGCGACATCCAGGACGCCTACATGCGCAAGCATGACCTGACTTACTTCCGGAACAGCCGCCGTGCAGCCTATGCACAACGCGAGTATGCCATCGCCAACCCCCAGCACTGGACCGGTTACGGTCCGGACATATGGGGTTTGACCGCCTCCGACGGTCCAGGCCACGTAAGCTTGGTGCAAAATGGCATCAAGCGGGTGTTCCATGGCTACTGGGCGCGCGGCGTGGCCCTCAACGATGTGCGCGACGACGGCACCATCGCACCGACCGCCGCCGCCGCCTCGATCGGTTTCGCGCCGCGTATTGCGATTCCCGCGATCGTGGCCATGCGCCAACGTTATGGCAAATATATCTACGGCAAGTACGGCTTCAAGGATGCGTTCAACATGAGCTTTCACGTCGCAGGAGTGTCATCCAGCGGAACCGTGATTCCGGGTTTCGGCTGGGTCGCGCGTGACTATCTGGGCATCGATCAGGGACCGATCCTGCTGATGCTGGAAAACTACCGCAGCGGTTTCGTGTGGAAAGTGATGCGTCGCAACGCGTACATCCGCCGCGGTCTCGAACGCGCCGGTTTCACCGGCGGCTGGCTGGACGCGAAGCCAGCGGTGCGGTGACCCGCCACGAGGGCCAGGGGCGTCCGACCACGCCGCGGTGGCGACGCTGGCACTTTTTGTGGCTGCTGGCCGGCACGCTCGCCCTGGTGTCTGCCTGTGGGCACCAGAGCGATCAGGCCAAGACGCTGACCTTCTGGGCCATGGGTCGCGAAGGCGAGGCAGTGATCCAGCTACTGCCGGCGTTTGAGCGCATGCATCCGGAGATTCATGTCGACGTGCAGGTGCTGCCGTGGAAAGAGGCACACCAGAAGCTGCTGACGGCCTTCGCCGGCGGCACCACGCCCGACCTCGCCCAGCTGGGCAACACCTGGATTGCCGAGCTTGATGCGCTCCACGCCCTGCAGCCGCTGCAACCGTATGTGACACACTCCAAGGTGGTACGGCCCGCCGACTACTTTCCCGGCATCTGGGCCACCAACCGCATCGACGGCACCCTCTACGGCGTGCCGTGGTACATCGATACGCGCCTGCTGTTCTACCGCAAAGACATGCTCAAGGCAGCCGGCTTCGCGCAGCCGCCACGCGACTGGGCGGAATGGTCGGAGCAAATGGCGGCGTTGACCCGACGACCCGGACCCAATCACTACGCGATCCTGCTCCCTGTCAACGAGTTCGAGCAATTGTTGTCACTGGCCTTGCAGCAGGACGCCCCACTGCTTCGCGACAACAATTGCTACGGCAATTTCGAGAGCGCCGGCTTCAAACATGCGCTGCGCTTCTATGTCGATATATTCCGCCGCAAGCAAGCGCCATTGCTGGCCAATACCGAGGTGCCCAACCCCTGGACCGAAATCGGCCATGGCGTCTACGCGTTCTACCTGTCCGGGGCGTGGAACATCAATGAATTCCGGCGGAGGCTACCTGCATCGCAACAAGGTGACTGGGCCACTGCACCGTTACCCGGCCCGGACGGGCCGGGAGCGGGCATCGCCGGAGGTTCGAGCCTGGTGATCTTCCGCAGCTCGCCGCACAAAGGGCAAGCCTGGGCACTGATCGAATACCTGTCGCAGCCGAAGATCCAGCAGAAGTTCTACGCCCTGCTCGGCGACATGCCTCCGCGGCGCTCTTCGTGGCGCGGTAGCGTATTGCGCAACGATCCTGCGGCGCAGGCATTCCGCAGCCAGCTGGAACGGGTCAAGCCAACCCCGGCCATCCCCGAGTGGGAACGCATTGTCACCGAAATGCAGTTGATTGCCGATCGCGCCGCGCATGGCGAGTTGACCGTGGACCAGGCCACCGCCGAGCTTGACCGACGCACGAATGCCATACTGGAGAAGCGTCGCTGGATGCTTGCCCACCACCAAGGCCGGGACCCGTGAATCCACACCGTACCGCGTGGCTGTTCCTGGCACCGGCACTGCTGGTGCTCGGGGTGTTCTTTCTGGTGCCGGTGATCGCCGCACTGGGGCTGAGCCTCACCGACTACGACCTCTACGCGCTGGCCAACCTCCACAACCTGCGCTTCGTCGGGCTGCACAATTACTGGGCATTGCTGCATCGGCCGCTTTTCTGGTCGGCACTGGGCAATACCTTCTATTTCGTCGCCGTCGGGGTACCGCTGTCGATCGGCACCTCGCTGGCTACCGCGTTGTTGCTCAATTCGCCGCTGGCGCGCTGCAAACCGTTTTTTCGCACCGCGTTGTTTGCGCCAGTGGTCACCACGGTTGTCGCGGTAGCGGTGATCTGGCGCTACATGTTCAACACCAAGTACGGACTGGTCAACTACGCGCTGGGTGAAATCGGCCTGCATCCGGTCGACTGGCTAGGCGACCCTCACTGGGCGATGCCAACCATCATCGCGTTCGCGGTGTGGAAGAACTTCGGCTACAACATGATCATCATCCTCGCCGGACTGCAGGCGATCCCACCCGACTTGTACGAGGCCGCGCGCATCGATGGCGCCAGTGCGCCACGGCAGTTCTGGCATATCACCTTGCCCATGCTGCGACCCACCATGCTGATGGTGACGATCCTCACCGTCGCCGGCTACTTCCAGCTGTTCGCCGAACCTTACGTGATGACCGAGGGCGGACCGCTGCAGAGCACCATGAGCGTGCTTTACCTGATGTACCAGGATGGCTTCAAGTGGTGGAATCTCGGCGTCGCCTCGGCCGTGGCGTTCACCCTGTTCGTGATCATTTTTGCGGTGACCATGCTGCTGCTGTGGTTCGCCCGGCGCGGCGAACGCGCGGCGGGCGGGCGAGCATGAATCCACGACTGGCACGACTACTGATCAATGGTCTGCTGCTGGGAGCCACCGCAGCCGCCCTGTTGCCCCTGCTGTGGATGCTGTCGGTGAGCTTCATGACGCCGGGCGAAGCCAGCGCGCTACCGGTGCCGCTGTTGCCCGCGCATGCCACGCTGGGCAATTACCGCGAACTTTTCGCGCATGCCGGCATGGGTCGCTACCTGTTGAACAGCCTGCTGGTAGCCAGCGCGATCACGGTGCTTTCGCTGGCCAGCAACCTGATGGCCGGCTACGCCTTCGCCAAGCTGCGCTTTGCCGGTCGCGAGCGCTTGTTCCAGGCGCTTATCGGCGCGCTGGTGATCCCGGCGCAGGTGGCCATGCTGCCGCTGTTCCTGCTGTTGAAGTACCTCGGCCTGATCGACAGCTATGCCGGGGTAATCGTGCCCAGCATGGCCAGCATTTTTGGGATTTACCTGGTACGCCAGTATGCCCGCGGCGTGCCCGACGAGCTGCTTGAAGCGGCGCGCATCGACGGCGCCGGCGAGTGGCGCATTTTCGGGCAGATCGTGCTGCCGTTGCTGAAGCCGATCATGGTGACGCTGGCAATCTTCACCTTTCTGGCGGCCTGGAACGACTTCATGTGGCCGCTGATCGTGCTTACCGGGCAGGAGCACTACACCTTGCCGCTGGCGCTGGCCTCACTCGCGCGCGAGCACGCCCAAGACAGCGAACTGATGATGGCCGGTTCGGTGGTCACCGTGCTGCCGGTACTGCTGCTGTTCCTTGCGCTGCAACGACACTACCTGCAGGGGCTGCTGGTGGGCAGCGTGAAAGGCTGAACGATTCGCTCAGAGGTGTCTTTCGCGCTTGCCCCTGTCTTTCCCGGGGAGAGGGTGGGGTAAGAGGCTACTGTTGCCCCGTGCCCAGTTCGAAGCGGGCTCCGAATCACGAGGCCGGATCGGCCGTAAAAGCCCGTGCGCGCCTGGACTTTATCCCCCGAAAAGTTCGAGCAATGCGGTTGCAGGAAATACCCGGCGCCAGCGGGCGGCGTGGGCCGAAAACCTGTCCTGGAGGCGCCCCGATGCAAAACCGGGCGATCCTCCGCAGTGTGGACAAGACCGGCACACGAAGCGCCATCACGCGCCGTGGCTGGCGGGATTCGCCTTTGCTGGAAGATCTGCGCGAACACCTGCACCTCTCCTCATCCCCCTTCCCGGCGAGAAGGGGAAGCGAGGGCAAGAAGCGCGTTTCGCTACTCAGAATTTACCGGCGCGGAAGTCGGCGATCGCCTCTTGGATCTCGGCCTGGGTGTTCATCACGAACGGACCGTACCGCGCCACGCTCTCCTGCAACGGCTTGCCCGCCACAACCAGCAACCGCGATGGCATGTGGCCGGCGGCCAGCGGCAAGCGCTCGCCGTCGGACAGCACGCCCAGCTCGCTGCGTTGCAGCCGTTCGCCACCGACCAGGACCGACTCGCCCTCGAACACATAGGCGAAGCCGAGATGGCCGGCTGGCAGATGCAGGATCAGCTGGGCGCCGGGCTGCAGGCTCACGTCCAGATACACCGGTGCGGTGGCGATACCCTCGACCGGCCCCGTGGCACCGCCCAGCTCGCCAGCGATCACCTTCACCTCGACGCCGTCAGCCGGATGCACCACGGGGATGCGCTCGGGCGCGATGTCCTGGTAGCGCGGCGCCGTCATCTTGTCCTTCGCCGGCAAATTCACCCACAGCTGGAAACCCCACATCAGCCCATTTTCCTGCTGCGGCATTTCCGAGTGCAGGATGCCGCGGCCGGCTGTCATCCACTGCACGCTGCCCGGCGACAAGTCACCGCGGTTGCCGTGGTTGTCCTGGTGCTGCATGTGGCCGGCAAGCATATAGGTGACGGTCTCGAAGCCGCGGTGCGGATGCTCGGGAAAACCGGCGATGTAGTCACCGGCCTGGTCGGAACGAAACTCGTCCAGCAACAGAAACGGGTCGAGCATGTCCAGCGCGGGCTGGCCGATGATCCGCTTCAGTTTTACGCCGGCGCCGTCGGAGGTGTCGGTGCCGCGTACGCGGCGGGTGATATGGCGGTCGCTCATGAAGTGCTCCGGTGCAGAAAGTCTGTTCGTCAAGATGGTCTTTACCGCGAGCTTGTCCAAGCGCCACCACGCGAACAGATTGTTCCCCCGCCGCGACACTCGACCCACGCAGAGCCGGTACCGATCGGTCGCGAGCCGATAGTTCAGTGCACCCAGTGGCCACTGCGATGACGTGGTGGCGTATTGTCACCATTATTCTCGTCCGGCGAATGCTGCACCATCGCTTCGATTTCCGCCTCGCTGGCAGGTTTGGCACGCCAATACTGGGCTACTGCCGCGAGCACGATCGGCACCTGCGCCAGGCAGCTGTCGTATTCGTCTTCACTGAGCTTCTCGAACTCGGTCTCGGCGCTGAGGATGCCTTCATCCACGGCAAGCGCCATGACCGGTCCAAGCAATTCCATCAGCTGCGGATCTTCAGCAAGGCGGCTTTCCCACAAACTGGCGCGCAGATCGATGCCACGACTGAAGCCCTCACACCATCCTGCTGCCGACAGCATCGGTCCTTGCTCCAGCTCGACCTCGCCGAGAATCGGCTCGTAGGCATCCACGTCCAGCTCGGCGCTGATCGAGTCATTGAGCTGGGCCAGTAGCGCCAATACCCGATTGCCCTCGACCTCGTCGGCGAAGGGTTCGTGCAAGACCTCCGGCAGCCACTCCTCAGGCAGGACCGGCAGGGGCCCTACGGCCAGGACGCTGAGCAAACCATGCACACCATCGAGCAGCAAGTCACCCTCGCCAGCATGCGCCCGCAGATAGCGGTCCAGCTCGGCCAGCTCATCGTCATCCAGCGAGCTGGGCCATTCAGTTTTTGCGGTCATACGGAAACCTGCTGTTGATCTCCCCGCGGCCAGCGCCACGAACCGCCTGCGCCGCGGGGAGTGAAGAACGGGAGAGTGTACGTTGCGGTGCGGCCCGGTGAGGCCCTGGCGCTGGACGCGTTCACCGGGACCACCCGTCGCGCTCCAGGTCCAGCGTCACCGGGGTGTGATCCGAGGGGCGCTCCCAGCGTCGCGGGGTGATGTCAATCGCGGCACCGGTAGCGGCGGCCCTCAGCGATTCACTGATCAGGATCAGATCGATGCGCAAGCCCAGGTTGCGACGAAACCCGGCCTGACGGTAGTCCCACCAGCTGAAGTGCTGATTGCCCTGCTCGAAAAGGCGGAAACTGTCGTGCAGACCGAGCTCCGTGATTGCCTTGAGCCCGGCCCGCTCCGGCGGCGAGCACAGGATGTCGTCACCCCAGGCCAGCGGATCGTAGACATCACGCGCATCGGGACAGATGTTGAAATCACCCAACACCACCAGGTTGGGGTAGCGCTCAAGTTCCGCGGCCAGAAAGTCGCGCACCTTGCTCAGCCAGGTGAGCTTGTAGGCGTATTTTTCGTCACCGACCGCCTTGCCATTGACCACGTACAGGTTGACGACGCGCAGATCGCCGATGCTGGCCGCGAGGATTCGACGCTGCGGATCGTCGAAGCCGGGAATGTCGGTCACGATGCCCCTTGGCTCCTCCCGCGCGAGAATCGCCACGCCGTTGTAGGTTTTCTGGCCCGAGTAGGCGACGCGGTAGCCGGCGGACGCCAGCTCATCGACGGGAAACTTGGCGTCTTCAAGCTTGGTTTCCTGCAGCGCCATAATGTCCGGCTGCGCATCCGCCAGCCATTGGGTCAGGTGCGGCAGCCGCACTTTCAACGAATTCACATTCCACGAGGCGATTTTCATCGCGTCATTGTAAGGGATGACCTGCCTCGACCCGGACAAGACGAGGCGAAATCCTCGTGGCGGTCTCCGGCGGGGGGCGTACACGCCGCCATCAGATGGCGCGGTGACGGCGCCGGAGAGCAAAACCGCGGGCGACCGGCGGGTTCTTCCGAAGCCTGAACGGCGACGCACCAAGACTTTTACCAAAACCTAGCATTTCGGTGTATGCTGGCCGAGCAAGAGTCTGAGAAATTGGATTTCCTGCTTCTTTTGCGGTCAGTGGCAATATGCTCCAAGCCGCAAACCATCAATGCTTCAAAGGTATGTTACATGTCGGATCGTCAGAGCGGTACAGTCAAGTGGTTCAACGACGCCAAGGGTTTTGGCTTCATCACCCCGGAAAGCGGTGATGACCTGTTCGTGCATTTTCGCGCGATCCAGGGCACGGGCTTCAAGTCCTTGCAGGAAGGTCAGCGCGTCACGTTCGTCGTCACCAAGGGCCAGAAAGGCCTGCAGGCTGAAGAAGTCCAGGTTGCCTGAGTCCACCCGGACTTGAGTTGATCTGAAAAAGCCCGCTTCGGCGGGCTTTTTTTGTGTTCGCGGGCAGAAGCGCCAACCCCGTCGGTTCATCCGAACGCGCCAGGGCCAGGGGCGATCAAGTGGCCAGTCCATGGCTGCGCAACAAGGCTTCCGGCTGGGGCTTGCGCCCGCGGAAGGCGATGAAGCTCTCCAGCGCCGGACGACTGGCCCCCACGGCGAGGATTTCCCGACGAAAACGATCGCCCTTGGTGCCATCGATCACGCTGCCGCATGCGCCGGTGTGCTCTTCGAAGGCGCCAAAAGCATCGGCTGACAGCAGCTCCGCCCAGAGGTAGCTGTAGTAACCCGCCGCATAGCCACCGGCAAATATGTGGCTGAAACCATGCGGAAACCGCTGCCATGCCGGCGGATGCAGCACCGCAACCTGCTTGCGCACCTCGCCCAGTACCGCCATCGGGCGCGCACCCGCGGCGGGGTCATATTCCAGATGCAGCATGAAGTCGAACATCGCGAATTCGAGCTGGCGCACCAGGAACAGGCCGGCGTGGAAGTGCCGTGCGGCAAGCATTCGCTGAAACAGCTCGTCCGGCAGCTTCTCGCCAGTCTGGTAGTGCCGGGCGAACAGATCGAGGGCCTCGCGATGCCAGCCAAAATTCTCCATGAACTGGCTGGGCAACTCCACCGCATCCCACTCGACGCCGTCGATACCGCCGATCGAGGGCAGGTTGATCTCGGTCAGCAGGTGATGCAGTCCGTGACCGAATTCATGAAACAGGGTCAGCACATCGTCATGGGTGAGCAGGGCCGGCTTGCCCTCTGTAGGCGGCGGAAAATTGCAGGTGAGAAAAGCCACCGGCAACTGTACCCGGGAGCCGTCGTCGAAACGGGCGCGACAGACATCCATCCAGGCGCCGCCACGCTTGCCGTTGCGCGCATAAAGGTCGAGATAGGCTCCCGCGAACACGTGGCCGTCGGCGTCGTGGACATCGTAGAAGCGCACATCCGGGTGCCATACATCGACCCCTTCCCGCCGCGACAGAGTGATGCCGTAGAGTTTGTGGATGAGACCAAAAAGACCGTCGATGACCGCCGGCAGCGGAAAATAGGGTTTAAGCTGTTCCTCATCCAGCGCATAACGCTGCTGGCGAAGTTTTTCGGAGGCATAGCCGACATCCCAGGCTTCGAGGTTGTCCAACTTGAGCTCGGCGGCGGCAAATTCACGCAAGCTCGCCAGTTCACGCTGAGCCACCGGCCTGGCGCGCGCGGCCAGATCGTGCAGGAACTCCATCACCTCGGTAGGCGAAGCGGCCATCTTGGTGGCCAGCGATTCTTCCGCTGCGTTGGCAAAGCCCAGCAGCTGCGCTGCTTCATGACGCAATGCCATGATCTTCTCGATTCGTGCGGAGTTGTCGAACTTTCCCGCATTCGGCCCCTGGTCGGACGCGCGAGTCTGATAGGCCCAATAGACGCGCTCGCGCAATCCCCGATTGTCGGCATAGCTGAGCACGGCCTGCACACTGGGTTGCTTCAGGTTGACCAGATAGCCGTCCAGACCCTGGTCCACAGCATACTGGTGCAGCACTGCGTGAGCGGACTCCGGGATACCGGCAAGATCGCGTTCGTCGGTAACGTGCTCGTGCCACGCTTCGCTGGCATCGAGTACCGCATTGGAAAACTCGGTGGACAAGCGTGAAAGCTCCACGCCAATTTCGCGAAACCGCGTGCGCGCCGGCTCCTTCAGCGCCACGCCGGACAGCTTGAAGTCGCGCAAGGCATGTTCGACTAGGGCGCGTTCGGGACACGGCAGGTCGGCGAACCCGGCCGCATCGGCCGGCGCCTGCACAGCGGCATACAGCTCGCGATTCTGGCCCAGTTCGATCGCGTGCTCGGTGAGCGCCTCCTCGGCCGGCCCGTAGACCGCGCGCAAGGCTTCGTTGTCGGCTACCGAGTGCAGGTGGCTGATCGGCGCCCACGCGCGCGCAAGCCGCTGTTCCAGCCGCTCCTGCGCCAGCATTACGGAGGCGAAGTCACGTGGCGCATCGGCCGCGGTCAACGCGTCGATGTCATCGCGATAGTCGGCGAGCAGGCTTTCGATGGCCGGCACCACCTGATCGGGGCGGATGCGGGAAAAGGTCGGCAAGACCTCGTCGGCCAACAGCGGATTGTCGTGGTTCATGGGTTCTCCTTGAGGCCACCAGCGTGGCGATGCGACCGCCCGAAATCAAGCGTGCCGCCCCGCAGGAGGGTAAAATGAGGCGATGAATCCCCTCCGCAGATATAAAGGCGTGCTGCCGACGCTCGGCGCCCGGGTCTATGTCGATCCGGCTGCCACGGTCATCGGCGATGTGGTCCTCGGCGACGACGTCTCGATCTGGCCTGGCGCGGTGCTGCGCGGCGATGTACACCGCATCCGGGTCGGTGCGGGGACCAATATCCAGGACGGCAGCATCGTCCACGTAACCCATGATGGTCCGAATTCGCCGGGTGGTTTTCCCTGCCTGATCGGCGTCGGCGTCACCATCGGCCATGGCGCGGTGATTCACGCCTGCACGCTCGGCGACCACTGCCTGATCGGTATGCACGCCACCGTGCTCGATGGCGCCGTGGTGAAGCCGCACGGCTTTGTCGGTGCCGGCAGCGTGGTGCCTCCCGGCAAGATCGTTGGTGAAGGCGAGCTATGGCTGGGCAATCCGGCAAAGTTCGTGCGCCGGCTAAGCGACCACCAGATCGCGCAGTTGCACTACTCCGCCGAGCAATACGTGCTTTTGAAGAATACCTACCTGGCCGAAGCGTGACCGCCACTGTGGCGGGTCGAGGACGCACCGCGCGCTGAGGCAAGCGCGGTTTGATCCACGCATCGCTGCCACACGGGTAGACACCGAGCCGGCTGGCTTGGAGCCTACTCGTACTGCCGGCGCAATGACTGGTAGACCGGATCGGTATCCGGCCGCTTGCCATGCCACAACTCGAACGCATCGGCGGCGGTTTCCAGCAACATGCCGAGACCATCGAGGGCATGGCGGGCCCCCGCTGTTCTGGCCCAGGCCAGAAAATCGCTGGCGGCCACGCCATACGACAAGTCATAGCAAAGCGCGCGCGCACCGGCCAGCGAAAACGGCAGTCGCAACGAGGTTCCCAGCACTCCGGCGGAAGTGGCATTGACGATCAGGTCGTAACTGCCGATGTTGCCCAGATCCTTCCAATACCGGGTATGCACGCGACCGGGGTCGCCGATGGCATCGGCCAGCGCATCGGCGGCCTCGGGCGAGCGGTTGACGATGGTCAGCGACGCGACGCCCGCATCCAGCAGGTTCCAGGCCACGCCATGGGCGGCGCCACCGGCGCCCAGCAGCAAGGCGTCGTGGCCGCGCAAATCCACCTGGTGACGTTCGGTGATGTCCCGCACCATGCCCGCGCCATCGGTATTGTGTGCCGCCAGGCTACCGTCCGGCAGACGGGTCAACACATTGGCGCTGCCCACCCGGGTCGCCTGCACGCTGTGCTTGCTGGCCAGCGCGAATGCCGCCGCCTTATGGGGCAAGGTAACGTTGACGCCTTGTCCTCCCGCGGCAAAGAACCGCTGCACTGCCTCGGCAAACTCGTCCGGCGCCGCATCGATGGCCGTGTAATCGAGCCGGATCCCGAACTGCCCGGCGAACGCCTGGTGGATCACCGGCGAAAGGCTGTGGCTGATCGGGTGACCGAAGACGGCAAACTGCATGGCTTTCATGGAAACTACCGCTCCCCTTCCCGCGCCGGGGTGCGGCGCATGTCATGGCTTTCATTCTACCGCGCAGCGACAGCGCAACGGCCGAGAGTCGCAAGTACTGAGATCAGGACCCGGCAGGCTGCCGACACCATCCAACGAAGGGACACCCGACATGCGCATGCCTCCCTCAACGTCGCCCCATCACAGCTACCTGCTCGGCGCCTCCCTGGTGTGGTTGCTCGGCGGCGGCAGCTTGCTGCTCAGCACCCTGGTTCCGTTTCATACGACACTGCTCGGCTGGGCACCTGCGTTTTGGCTGCTGGGCGCACCGCTCATCGTGCTGCTGGCCCTGGAGCCCTCGCTGCCGCGGCAACTCGTGGCACAGCGGCGCGCGCGGCGACGTACCCGACATGATCCGATCTGGCACTGACTGGCCGTTGGCGCGGCATCTTTGCCGGTGGAACGGGGGACTGCCCCCAGAAAACTGACTGCCTCAGCCGATACCGGCGTCGCCAGCCGGCTCAGACCTTTCCCATACCGGCCAGGCCTTGCCGCTTGCGCTCCATCCGACGCAGGAACTCCTGCATCACGCGCAGATACAGTTGATCGCCGATCTGTCCGTCTTCGACGCCGGCATCGATCGAGGGGTTGTCATTCACCTCGATCACCACCGGCTTGTCACCGACCTGCTTCAGATCCACCCCGTACAGGCCGTCGCCGATCGGCTGGGTCGCCTTCAGCGCCAGCTTGACCACTTCGGCGGGGGCATTGCCGATCGCGACGGCCTCGAAGCCGCCGGTTTTCGCCGAGCCCTTGGCACCGTGGTTGTAGATCTGCCAGTGGCCACGCGACATGTAGTACTTGCAGGCATACAGCGGCTCACGGTTGAGCACGCCAATGCGCCAGTCGAATTCGGTGTACACGTACTCCTGCGCCAGCAACAAGGCGCTGTGCTGAAACAGGCCGCTGGCCGCCTGCGACAGCGCCGCCTCGTTTTCCACCTTGACCACGCCACGCGAAAATGAGCCGTCAGGGATTTTCAGCACCAGCGGAAAACCGAGTTTGGCGACGACCTCCTTGATCCCCTTGGCGTCATCGCGATACAGAATTTCGGTGCGCGGCACCGCCAGCTTGCGCGCAACCATCACATCGTTGAGGAAGATCTTGTTGGTACAGCGCAGGATCGAGGTCGGGTCGTCGATTACCACCATCCCTTCCTTCTCGGCCCGATGGGCGAAACGATAGGTGTGATTGTCGCTGGCGGTAGTCTCGCGAATGAACAAGCCATCGTATTCGGCCAGCCGCTGGTAGTCGTTCTTGCCGATCGGGTCGACCTCGATACCCAACGACTTGCCGGCCGCAATGAACGCCTTCAATGCCTTCTTGTTCGACGGCGGCATCGCCTCCTTCGGGTCGACCAGCATCGCAATGTCGTAGCGGTACAACTTGCGTGCCCGCGGCTTGCGCCACAGCTTCTTGGAGAAACGGTCGAGCTCCTCGGCAAAGGCATCTTCCTGCGCGTCGTCCAGCGTCTGCAACCCGACCGGTTTGATCGAACTCACCTGCCACACGCGATCGCGCTCGAACTCGATCCGCAGCAGCGGACAGGGAAACATCTCGAATACCTGCCGCGCCAAATCCTGCAGCGCCGGGTAAGCCGTCTCGCCGAAGTAGACCAGGATGCCGAAGTCGGTGGTGTCCCGACCGCCGGCGGGCAGAAAGTGCGTCAGCTTCTGGTTCAGGTCCTCGATGTCCAGACCGTACAGCGAGCGCCGGCGAAGGTCATTGACAGTGCGCACCGACGGCATCACCCGATGCCCACGCGCCTCGGCCAGCAGCGACACGTAATAGCCGGTACCCAGGTACTTGTAGCTGCGGCACAGATTCAGTACGTGGGTGCGTTCGTCGTCGCCGCCCACCGGGCTGCGCAGGTAGTCCATCGCGCTCATCACATCGACGGATGGGTAGTATGAGCCCCAGTCTGAGGCCTTTTCGACAACGATGACCAGACGGGTCATGGGATCCCTCGAACAGGTTGGTCCGGGCCAGAATACCCCGGCCTGGCGCGATGGACCGAACCAGGCGCGCAGTGTGGCACAGGCGTGGCCGCGCACAAGCCATCGCGCTGAAGGCTGAATAAACGCCTCCCTGACCGATGCACAACGGGGCCACGATCTCGGTAACGGCTGCTAAAGTTCGCGCCATCCGTCAGCTATCCGGGCACGGGCTCGCGCTGTCGCCAGATCGATCACGCTCGCATGAAACCACCTCCAGCCTCTGCCACCGTACGCGTGCGTCGCGCCGACAACACGGATCTCGACGACCTGATTGCACTGGAACAACGCAGCTTCGACAGCGACCGACTCAGCCGGGCGCAATACCGCCGCCACCTGGACAGCGCGTCTGCGCTGGTACTGGTGGCCAGTGCCAATCACCGCCACTTCCTCGGCACCGCCGTGCTGTTTTTTCGTAAGGGCAGCACGATCGCGCGGCTTTACTCGCTGGCCACCCAGCCCGCCGCGCGTGGCAAGGGCGTCGGCTCTTCCTTGCTGCAAGCCGCCATTCGCGCCGCCACAGATCGACATTGCCGCGCCCTGCGTCTGGAAGTGCGCACCGACAACGCCAGCGCCATTCGCCTCTACGAACAACTGGCGTTCCGGCGCATCGGCCAGCTACCGCAGTATTACCAGGACGGCATGGACGCATGGCGCTACGAGAAGACGCTGGCCCACTGATGCCGTATTCGCGAGAGCTGCCGCGGCGGCCACGCCGGACGGCGTGTCGCGCAGGATCGCGGCGTTCTGCTCCCGGCGCATTTTGATTAGCACGGGATTGTCCTTGAGGGAGGTCGCTACTTCTTGGTGGCATCACGCCAGGAGTCGAGGTCCCGGTCAGGCTGCGGCCACCGGCCCCAGCGGCAGATACACCTGCGTGACCATCGCATGCTCCTGGACGCCGGGGCCGACGTTTACGTAGTGGAAGAAGATCGGGAAGTCCCCAGCCACCTCGCCGCTTTGCGGCAGCCACACCTGCCCCAGGTACTGCGCTGTCGTGTTGATCCGGCGTGAGCCGAGATGCGTCGCGACGGCGCACCGCAGCCGCGGGATGAGCTTGGCCACGACACCTTCATCGTTGGGCGAAACCGGCCCGGCAAACGAGACGCAGAAGTCCACCCTGTGCTGATCGGGCGACACCGCCAAGGGGTTGGTGTAATGCACACCGTAGGTTTGCGCTGACTGCGGGGAGATGCCATTGCGTATCCGCCAGCGGATGAGACGCTGGGACGTTTCGTACTCCCGCTGTGGTGGGCCGAGGTGCTCAACGGCGGCCACCGGCGTCGCAGGGAATTCGACGATCCGGACTTCCATGAGCGCTCCGATAAACCCTCACCTCCGCATTAAGCCACGCTACGAAGGGGCTTCAGCTTGAGGGAGTAATAAGGCAACTTCCACGCCTTGTCGGGGAAAAGGTCTCCGTAGGCGCCGCGACCGCAGCGTCGGTTATCTTTACATTTTTGCTCACTTCGGAGCCGCCCCGCATTTATATACCATTACAACCCATTGATTATATGTGTTTATTGATATTTGGCTCGATTTATGCTCGGGGTTTAGCAGATCGGGGCGGGGGAATTCTCAATAGTGGGGAAATGGCTATGAAAAGGAAATCGGCGTCCTGGCTGGGCGCAGCCGCGCTTACGCTCGCCTCTTGCTTGGCAGGCATAACGAGCGCCCATGCGACGATGCTCGTAGACCGCGGGCTTCCCACCACCAACCTCAACAACATCGCAGGCCCAAGCCGCTCCAATGTTGCCTGGGTATTTGGTGGGTCGCCAACGGACTACTGGATGGTGGGTGACACTTTCACCAACACAGGCTCGCAAACCTGGGCTATCGACACGATCCGGCTGTGGTCGGTGGAGGCCACCGGCAGCGCAGCGCTCTGGGGTGGAATTCACGGCTCAACCATGGGCCTCCTGCCAGGGTCCGGCGCCGTATCAAACGCTACCTACGCGGATGGAAGCTCGTACCAAGGCGACACCGGCGCATACAGCGCGATGTACCAGCTTGATTTTGCCGTTAGTGTCCTGCTGGCGCCCGGGCAGACCTATGATTTTTTCCTTGATGGGACCGGCGGTAGTTATGGAATTCCTTTTGTGCATGCATCCAATGCGCCCTTGAGCGGCTCTCCCCAGGATGGGGCGAATGGCTTGATGCTCTATGCAAACGTCGTTGGCGGGACCTTTAATCCCTTAAGTGTCGGAACTTGGAGTTCATTTGGCCCCAATGGGGGCTGGGACAAGCCTTCTGACGTGAATGTGCAGGTGTTCGGAACGGCCACCGTCCCGGAACCCCCGACCCTTGTGCTCTTCGGCCTCGGCTTGGCGGGACTCGCGTTTAGTCGTCGCAGGAAGCAGGTCTAAGTAATTCGCAGCGTTATGCTGGAAAAACCCCGCTTCGGCGGGGTTTTCGTTTATGGGCTGCATATACCGGGGCGCCGCCGCGCACGGCTCAAGGCGACCGTCCTACTTTACAGTTAGGAAAGCTCTGAGCTTGCTCTCGAATTGCGTATCCCATAGCCGAGGATATGGGTGGGTTCTACGGGTTCTACCCCGTTAACGCGGACACTTCCAAGAAGACCGATCATGGTCAAAAAGGAGTGTCATGTCCAAGCGAAGAAAGTTTAACGACGAGTTCAAGCGTGAGGCGGTCGGGCTGACCCGTCAGCCGGGCGTGCAGCTC
>JASBTI010000045.1 GCA_030148505.1 Rhodanobacter sp. | reverse complement strand
CTCACCGGCAACGGTGGGGGTTTTTCTTTGCGACCGGGGCGGCTGCGACCGCGGGCGCGATCCGCAACCGTCACCTCACCGTGCGCTGATCGAGGGCGCTGCCTCCGGCGCACGCGCGGGAACGGCCTCCGCAGCAACCGGGCATTGAACGGCTTTGCGCGGGAGGACCGTCGTTTGGCGTGTGTAGTTAGTACCTATGGCATTCAAGCGCGCACTCATCGGGGTGACCCTGCCATGCAGGCGCCAATCATAGATGACGCTGAAGGCCATGACGCGGGCGACGTATTCGCGCGTTTCCTTGAACGGAATCGTTGCGATGAAGATATCGGGAGGCAGTGTCCCGCGGGCCTGCAACCATTGGTCGACACGGTTGGGGCCGGCGTTGTACGCCGCGCTGGCGAGCCAGGGTGAACCACCGAAGCGTGCGGCCATTTGCGCGAGATAGCGGGTGCCCAAGGCAATGTTCACGCGAGGGTCGTAGAGCGTCTTGCCGCCCCCCCAGTCCATATTGTTTTGCTGCGCAACCAGCGCCGCAGTTTGCGGTAACAGCTGCATCAAGCCGCGCGCATCGGCGCCGGAGCGTGCATCGCTCATCCAGGCGCTCTCGGCGCGCAACAACCCATAGGCCCAGGCGGGTTCGATACCGGCCTGCTCGGCTTGCGGAACCAAGCCGTCCTGACTGGCCAGTGGGAAGCGCAATCGGTACAGGCGCAAGGCTTCACCGTGGGACAGGGTGAATATGGCTCGGTCATACCAGCCTTTGCGATGGGCAAAGTCTGCTGCCAATCGTCGCGTTGCCGGGTTGAGACCTTTCATGGCGCGGTTCCACTCACGTCGTGCCAGTTCCGGCAAGTCCACCGCGTAGAGTTCGAACGCCCGCTGAAGTCCCGGGTTTTGAAGCAAAAGCTGTCCCTCTTCCTTGGGATTGTCCGCAAGGTGTAGCGGGCAGATGGCATAAGGCTGATCAAGCCGATCAGCAGCAAGAAACCCGTAAAACGTTGCCTGTTCGGCAAGCGCTCGGAACACGTGTCGTGCGGCTGCCGACTGGTCCAACGCAGCTAACGCGCGGCCGCGGAAATAGCGCCACTCGCCGTCCTCCTGCTGTGCGGCTGGCATGGCGTCGATCGCCGCGAGTACTGCTGGCCAGTCTTGCCGCGCCAGTGCGACGCGGACTCGCCATTCCCGGGTCGCATTGCTTTGGGCCGCCGGGGGGAGTGCCGCAAGTCTTGCCATTGCTCCGTCGGCAAAGTCGGTCGCGCTGAACAAGGCGAGCGCATGCTGTATTCCACCACGGGCGTTGACGCCGAAATCGAAGCGCTTCTTCAAAAGGTTCCAGGCGGTATCGGCCTGCACCGAGTCTCTCCGCGCCAACCGGCCCAGGGCGATGGTGGCAGCCTCACGATAGCGCGGGGTATCGGGCCAGCCTTCGGCAGCCTTGACGGCCGTGGCCGGATCTCGAAGCGCCAGCACCAAGGCGGCTGCTTGGGCGCGTTGCTGCGATGGCAGCCAGCGTGCAAGACCGCCAATCGTGCCGGCCCGCCCGGTTTCCGCCGCATGTTCGATACGTGCCCACAGCCGGGTGTCGGTCAGCAAGCCTTGGTCATGCGCGGCGTTCAGTACCGGATCGCATGCAGATGGGAGGCTTGCTTGAGCCCACAACGAAGCAAGATCCGCCGTGAAATCCAGTGTGCCGCCAGCGGCAAGACGCGCCTGCAGCGCGTCGCAATCGATCGCGTTACCGAGCCCCGGCGTATACAGCGTCTGGAAGCCAGCCCAGTCGCGCCGCCGTGCCAGCTCGGCGAGGAAATGCCGACGCAGATCATCGGCAGGAATCCACTGCGGGTACCGCGCGAGATAGGATTTGACGGCGCTGATATCGATCTGATGGATATCGTGCTCGAGCGAAGCGGCCTGTAGATACGGATACAGTGGATAGCCCCTCAAGCCCGCAGCCAGGCGGCGCCAGTCGTCACTACCCTGCTGCGCGGCGGCATAGGCCTGCTTGAACGCGGCGCGCTGGGCATCGGCCGGCTCACTGGCGGCCGTGCTCGAGGTGACGATCAACAGCCAGATGGCTGGCAACAAGGAGCGCGCAAGTGTTGCACGCCGCGGCAAGGCACAGAGGGGCATGGGATTTCCAGGATCGTTCCCGCAGCAGTGTAGTCGATGACGATGTGCTGGCCGAGTCAATGGCAATCGCAAGCATGGCCCGGTGCGCCTGCTAAGCTGACGCGCTTCGTTTCAAGGACAGCCTGGACCTGCATGACGCCGGTATCTCCTTTCCGCTCTCGTCGCCATGGCGGTGCATGGCTGCTGCTGCTTTTGCTTGCGCTGAGCGGCGTGTACGGATGGTGGTCGATAGGGCGACCCGTGGCCTTGCCGGATGCGCCATCGACGCGTATCGGGTGTGTGTCTTATGCCCCATTCCGTGAACCGGGCGACAGTCCGCTGGACCCGAACGCCTTCATCAGCCGCCAACGGATCAATGCGGACTTACGCTTGCTTTCCCGTCGGTTCGATTGCGTACGCACCTACTCGCAGGGTCAGGGTCTTAGCGCGGTACCGGAGATAGCCCGCCGCTACGGCATGAAAGTGCTGATGGGTATCTGGCTTGACCGCGACACCAAGGCCAATGCTCGCCAGATACGGCAAGGCATTGCCGTCGCCCGCAAATATCCCGAGGCACTGCGCGGCGTGGTGGTTGGTAACGAGGTATTGTTGCGGGGTGAGCTGTCGCCGGCTGCGTTGGCGGGCTATTTGCAGCGAGTCCGGGCGGCGGTGCGTGTTCCGGTGACCTACGCCGACGTGTGGGAATACTGGCTGCGTCATCCTGAACTGGCCGCGTCGGTGGACTACATCACCATCCACATCCTGCCGTACTGGGAGGATAGACCGGTTTCGCCAGCGCATGCCGTAGACCATGTGGCTACGGTCTATGCCCGGGTACAGCGTGCGTTTCCCGGCCGACGGATCATGATCGGTGAAACGGGCTGGCCGAGCGAGGGCAGGACACGTCAGGCTGCGAGCGCCAGTGTCGTCAACGAAGCCCGCTATGTGCGGGGCTTTCTGCGCTACGCCGCTACTGCGGATATTCCGTACAACCTTATCGAGGCGTTCGATCAGCCCTGGAAACGCGCTCAGGAGGGTACGGCGGGGGGTTATTGGGGCATCTTTGACGCGGCGGGCCGGCCAAAGTTCGCGATGCAGGGGCCGGTTACAGAGGATTTCCGTTGGTGGCTAGGCTGGCTGGCGGGAGCTTGCGGTGCCGCGGTGTTTGGCATGGCGGGGATATGGCGGCGTCGTTGGCAGGCAAGGCGCGGTTGGGTAGCCCTGACATTGGCCGGTTTTGCCAGTGGCTGTGCGTTGGCGTGGCAGTGGCGGCAGATGTGGTTTGCCTGTCGGGATCTCTGGGAATGGACGTTGTCGGTGGCTGTCTGTGCGTTGGCACTGGGGACGGCGCTGCTGTTGATGCGCAAGGTCGCCGCACAGCTGGCCGGAACCAGCCTGAAGGCGAGCCTGCCCAACTGGCTGCGTCTGAGTTGGCTGTTCATGCTCGCCTATTACGGATTGTTGTTGGTGTTCGACGGGCGTTATCGCGACTATCCGCTAGGCCTGTTTGCCTTGCCGAGCGCGGGATACGCCCTGGTAGGCTGGTTGTCGAAGCAGCGCGACCTGAGGATGCCACTGCTGGAAGAACGGTTTCTCGCGGGAGTGCTCTGCGTGCTGGCAGTTATCGTGGTGATTCAGGAAGCGGGACTCTCGCTGACCGCCTGGCTGTGGCTGCTGCTAAACCTGGGGCTCGCCCTGCCGGTGCTCTCTGGCTGGTGGCAGCTGCGGCGCGGCCGGATTCTGCAACCGCAATAGACGCAGAGAGCCGAACAGCAGCGCCAGCGCGCCGCTTTGAAAACAGTACATTTCCAGAGCGAACATGCCGAGCGCGGCGGCTAGCCATGCCACGCTCGGCCGTTTTGAGATCCAGGCAAATGCCGTGGCGAGCAGTGCGGCGATCCCGTAGACGTCGTGCAAAAATCCCAGCACCAGCAGTCGACGGATGCGGCATCCCAGATCTAGATGGACTCCGCTGCATAAGGTTGTCATGGCATCGGATTCGATCCATCCATAACGTAGCCATGCCGCGGCCAGCCCAACTGCCAACAATCCCAGCCAGCTTGACCACAGGCGCCATGCCCGCGCGCTCATCGGTGCTCACGTGCTGGCGTAGCGATATGCACCGGCAAGCGAATTTCGGCGGCCAACGGCAGGTGGTCGGAGAAAGCCTGTGGCAAGGTCCATACCTTGTCCAGCTCGATCGAGGGCGAAGTCAGGATGTGGTCGAGCGCCCGCCGCGGTTTCCAGCTGGGAAAGGTCGGTGTCGACTGTCCCGGCGGTTGCAGATTGCATTTGCCGAACAACTGACGCATCTCGATGCTGTCAGGCTCGGTATTCAGGTCCCCCATCAGCACTGCGTGCGGGAAATCCTGGAGCAATTCGCCAATAAAGCCGAGCTGACGTCCGCGCGCCTGGGAACTCAGCGACAGATGGGCGATTACCACGGCCAGTGCGTTCCTGCCTTCTCCAAATTGGGCCAGTAGCGCACCGCGACCCGGGATCCGGCTCGGCAACGCATAATCCAGCACCGAATGCGGCTCCAGACGGCTGATCAAGCCATTTGCCGAATGTGCCAATCGTGCCACCGGCCGGTTAGGCTGGTGGCTCCAGAACGGCATGCCGGCTGTCTCGGCCAGGTAGCGGGTCTGGTTGAGAAACCCCGAGCGCAGGCTGCCCGCGTCGGCTTCCTGCAATCCGATCACATCGAACTGCGGCAGCACTTCGGCGAGCTGATCCAGGTTATCCATCTTGTGGCGGCCCGGCAGCACCGCATTGATGCTGCGGGTCACATACTCGCTATAACGCTGCACGCTGGCACCAGCCAGGATATTGCAGCTGAGCAGCCGCAGTCGGCGTTCGGCTGGCGCGGCAGATTGAGGTGGAGCGAGGGGCTTCATTACGACAGATTACGCGGTAGTTGAAGGGTTGCGACGCCAGGCCTGCCTCAGTGACGGTGACCGCGATGCCTATGGCGAGCATGTTCCAGTCGAAATGAACGCGGCGTCAGCCGTCCTGCCTGGCTTGCAGGACGACCCGCGGAGCTACCGCTTGCCGTTGTCCTTGAGATCACGTTTGGCCAGCCACAACGCGACATCGGCCATTTCTTGCTGGGAGCGCATTGCGGAAGTCTGCACCCGATACTTGCCGTCGATCACCAGGGTCGGCGTGCCATCAACCCCCCATTTCTGGATCAAGGCCAAATCACTCTTCAGCTTGGCGGTGGTTTCAGGCGACATCGCAATACGCATGAATTTCGCCCGATCAACGCCCTGTCTCGCGTAGAAGTCTGCCAGTTCGTCCATAGAGTTGATCGGATAGTGCTGGTCAAACTTCGCCCTGAACAATTTCAGGTGGGTTCGATCCAGCACGCCCAGCTGCTGGGCGGCGTAAAACGCGCGCGCGAAGGGCAGCCATGCGGCACTGAACGGTGCCGGCATCAGCTTGAAAACCACTCCGGCTGGCAATGCCTTGCGCAGCTTCTCGGCGACCGGCGCGAAGTGCGCGCAGTGGATGCAGCCATAGGAGAACACCTCGACCACTTCCACCTTGCCAGCGTTGCTGAAGCGTTGGTGCGGGGCGGGCAGCGTGACGTATTCGTTGCCGTTCGTATAGGGCGCGTCGGCGCTGGACTGCGCCGAGCAGGCCGCGGTCAGAGACAGCCCGCCCAGCAGCATGGCGAATACATGGATACGGGCAAAGCGCTTGAACATGAGGCTTGTCTCCAGATGGTCAGCGACCGGCCGCCGAGTTGGCGAAATCGCTGTGGCGTGTGGTTACTTCCCGGCAGCTACCTTGGACACCAGCCATTGGGTCAGCTCGACCGTCTGCGCGTAGCCCCCCGCGGTGGCCGGCCCATAACGGTACTTGCCGTCAACGATCATGGTTGGCGTGCCGTCCACCCCGTAGGCCTTCACCAGTTCGTCGGCACGCTTCATTTTCACATTGACGCTGAACGAGTTGGCGACCGCCACGAATTCCTTGGGATTGACGCCATATTTTGCATAGAACTTCGCGGCATCGTCGATGGTGGGCCATGCCGCGCGTGGTTTGAGCTGGCCGGTCGTCAAGTTGTCGGTGGCCAATTCGCCGGTCTTCCAGATAGCATCGAACATCGCATCCTGGGTTTTGCCGGCGACACCCAGGGCCTGCGCGGCATAGAAGGCGCGCTGGTACATCGGCCAGTTTTCATCGGGACGAAAACTGGCCGGCAGGTAGTTCATGACCGCATCGGCCGGAAGGCTCTTGGCGATCTGATCAGCGGTTTTATGAAACGCGTTACAGGCAGGGCAGCCATACGAGAACACCTCCGTCACTTCGATCTTTCCCGGATGACTGGTGGGCTGTGCGGGTTCAATGCGGAAATAGTTCTTGCCTTCCACCCACTTGCCGCTGTCGACAAACGGTGCGACTGCGGCAGCGGACGCGGTAGTGCTGGCGGCCGTCGGGGAGGCGCTCACAGCGGGCGCGGGCGCCGCCGGCGGACTCGGTGGGGTCGATGCTGCGCTCGCAGGAGTGCTCGTACTGGCGGGCGCGGGCGCTGTCGCGCTGCTGTTGCCATTGTCATGATGGCAGGCGGCAAGCGCCAGCAGGGCGACACAGAGAATCGGCAGACGCTTCAACATGAAAATACCTCGAGCAGTAGGACACAAGGCCGACGGCACCGACATCGCTGTCGAGACGTCAACCCGTCATGGTGTGACGGCAGGCTGCGCAGCGGTACTGTGCAGACCCTCGATGTAACTGGCCAGGGCAGCGATATCGTCGCTGTCCAGCTTTTTGGCAATCGCTGGCATGATTTGCGCGTGCGCGCTGCTACCCCAGGTGGTGCCGTCGTGCCACGCTTTCAGCGTCGCCTGAATGTACGGCGCGTGCTGACTGGTCAGCTGAGGATACATCGCGCCGGGATTGCCGCGGCCATCGATCAGGTGGCAAGCCATGCATGCCGGGATATTGCGCGTTGCATCGCCTTCGCGGAACAGCATCTGGCCATGCTCCACCAACGCCTTGTCGGCGACGCCGGGTAACGGCGTCTTGCTGGCAAAGTAAGCGCCGATGTCGTGCATGTCCTGCTCGGACAAGGGGGTGGCCATACCCATCATGATGGGGTTCTGGCGCTTTCCGGACTTGAAGTTGTTGAGCTGGTGAACGATGTACTGTTCGCTCTGGCCCGCCAGTTTCGGGTACTGTGGGTCGCTTGAGTTGCCATCCAGCCCATGGCATGCGCTGCATACCGCGGCTTTGGCCTGGCCGGCGGTGACGTTTCCGGGCTTTGCCGCTTCCACGGTGGTTGCAACCGCTGCGGGCCTTGCCGCGGTGCTGACTTCGGGAGCGGCTGTCTTCGTCGCATTGCTCTGTGCCATGGCCGCGCTGGTCGAAAGCACGAACCCGAGGGCCATCGTGGACCCAAGAACGGCGGATTGAAAACCAGCAAGCCGAAAACTCATACACTTGACTCCCGAGAGACTTGCAACCACTGCCGTCCATTGCAGCCAGAAGACGGCAATCAGGCAGAACTCAAGAATTATCCCTTTGCCACAGCATCCTGGTCAAACCATCCCCATGTCCAACCCCCTTCAAGGCGCGCAGTTTATGCTTGCCGCGCATCGCATCAGTCAACTGCCCGCCGACCTGGGTGCCGAAGTGGCGTTCGCGGGGCGTTCCAACGCCGGAAAATCCAGTGCCCTGAATGCATTGACCGGCCACAAGGGCCTGGCACGCACCTCCAAGACTCCCGGGCGAACCCAGCAAATGGTGGCCTTCAGCTTGCCCTCAGCCGCTCAGACCGAAAGCGCGTCCCACGCTCCTGCTCGGTTGATCGACTTGCCCGGATACGGCTATGCCAAGGTGCCGCTGGAAATGCGCGAGCACTGGAAGCTGGAGATCGATGCCTACCTGCATCAGCGGCGCAGTCTGCGTGGACTGGTGTTGATTGTGGATATTCGACATCCCTTGAAGGAATTCGACCGTTTGATGCTGGAATTCTGCTTTGCCACGCAGTTGCCGTGCCACCTGCTGCTGACCAAGGCTGACAAGCTGTCACGGGGGCAGGCGGTCCAGGCGCTGGCGACGCTGCGCAAGCAGTTTGTGGACGAAGGCTTGCACGCTACCGCACAAATTTTTTCATCCTCTGCCGGCACCGGGGTGGCGCAGGCACGCGAGGCCGTCATGACGCTGTTGCAGCAGCCGCGTGAGAAGGCGCATTCATCGCGCGAACGCTGACGCGTGATACCGGCGCTAGCCTCGAACGGTTTCCATGAAGACGGCACACAGCGCTTGCATGCCCGCACAATCGCCCTCGTCGAAACGATCAATGCGGGGGCTGTCCACGTCCCACACGCCAAGCAGGCTACCGTCAGCCTTGACCAGGGGCACCACGATTTCCGATTGTGAGGCGGCATCGCAGGCGATGTGACCGTCGAAGGCATTGACGTCCCGTACCAGCTGGATCTCGCGTGTCTGCGCCGCGGTGCCGCAGACACCCCGGCCCAGCGCGATGCGGATGCACGCCGGCTTGCCCTGGAACGGCCCGACTACCAATTCGGTACCGTCATACAGATAGAAACCAGCCCAGTTCAGTTCGGCCAGACTGTGATAAACGAGGGCGCTGAAATTGGCGGCGTTGGCAACGAGGTTGTGCTCGCCATCCAGTAGTGCGCGGGCCTGCGACACCAGGTCATCGTAGTGCTCCTGCTTGCGCCCGTAGTGCTGTGGCTTCAGTTCAAACATGCGACGTATCCGGATACAAAGTCTTATTATGCGCCGGGCGTTCATGTCCGATCCATGGCGCTGTTTTCTGGCCAGCCGGTTTTCGGCGTCATTCATCAAGGGAGACCAGCAGTTGTCTGAAACCTCACGAGCGGTCTTTATCACTGGCACCGATACCGGCATCGGCAAGACCCACGTAGCCTGCACGCTGCTGCATGCGCTGCGCGCTGCCGGGCAGCTTGCCTGTGGCATGAAACCGGTGGCCAGCGGCTGCGTCGAAACGCCTGAGGGCTTGCGCAATGACGATGCATTGGCGCTGCAGGCCGCCAGCAGTCGGCACCTACCCTATAGCGAGATCAATCCGGTCGCGTTGCGCGCACCACTGTCGCCTCATCTGGCGGCGGCATGCGAACAGGTGACCATTTCCTTGCCACCCTTGCGTATGGCGTTCGAACGGCTGTCTTCGGAACACCGAGCCGTCGTGGTCGAAGGCGTCGGTGGCTGGCTGGTGCCGTTGGCGCCGGGGTTGCTGGCGTCGGAGATCGCGCGGCAATGGCAGTTGCCGGTGATCCTGGTGGTCGGTTTGCGCCTGGGTTGCCTCAACCATGCCTTGCTCAGCGCTCGGGCGATTGTTGCCGATGGCTGTCGATTGATCGGCTGGATCGGCAATACGATCGAGCCGGCGATGGACGCGCTCGAGGAAAACCTTGCCACCCTGCGTGCATTGCTGCCCGCGCCCTGCCTGGGTGTGTTGCCTCATGGGTTGCCGCCGATGCTCGCCGCGCCCCAGCTTTCCGCCGCGGTTGCGACATTGGGTTGACGCTTCGTCAAGCTGGCTTCACAGGCATTATGCGTGGATATCGGTATGCCATCCTTTCGCCAGCTATCGGAGGCCTCTTGAGCCGAAACCGCTACTACCTGTCCATCACCGACCTGGCTCATGCGCGGGGCGCTGATCCGCGGTTTGCGTATGCGGGCGCCGGCCCGAACGATTTCGCCGCAGCGTTGCAAGCGGCGTTGCGCGAGGAGGGGCTATTCGCGCGCTGGCGTGCGGCACAGCCGGACCCGGACGCGGTGGATGCCGGACTTGCGGCAGTCGATCCTGGCGCGGAGGTAAGCGCGAAGGTGGCCGATTTGCGTACCGATGTCGAGCTGTTGACCCGTCTGCCCATGAGTGTGGTGCGACATCGCCTGTATCTGCTGATCGGTCCCGGCTGGCAGTTGCGCGACATGCGCGCGGCCTGATGCCGGACCGCTGGAGGGTTTTGCGGACGCCGTCGGTGCTTCCGCAATTCCGTACGCTTGGAAAAACGCCTCAAGGGTAAGTACAGTCGTCGGTCACGGCTTGACTGTGTCCGGCAACGGACGTATCACTTGGGGAAACCATGATGTTTCGTCTTCGCACGATTGTAATCGCTACCTCGGTGGCCCTCGCGGCCTGCTCGCAGCAACCAGGCGAGAGTACCAGCCAACCCGCGCCGGCCCGCTCGGTGGCCACCACCCATAGCGCGCCGGCTCCAGCCGCCTCCGCCATGACCAGCAACCCATTTTTCACCGCCAGCACGCTGCCCTTCCAGGCCCCGCCGTTCGACAAAATCAAGGACAGCGACTACCAGCCGGCGATCGAAGAGGGCATGAAGCGGCAACTGGCGCAGATCCAGAAAATCGCCGACAACCCGGCCCCGCCGACGTTCGAAAATACCTATGTGGCGATGGAGAAATCCGGTGCCATGCTGAACCGGGTGATGCAGGTATTCAGCGCAGTAACCGGTGCCAACACCGACGACGCGCTGCAGAAGGTGCAGGAAATCGAGGCGCCGCGGCTGGCAGCACACCGGGATGCGATCTATCTCAACGACAAGCTGTTCCAGCGCATCGAGGCGGTCTACAACCAGCGCGACTCGCTAAAGCTCGATCCGGAATCGAAGCGCTTGGTCGAGGTGGTCTACCGCAAGTTCGTGCATGAAGGCGCCAAGCTGTCGACCGCAGACAAGGCCAAGCTGAAAGCCCTTAACAAGGAAGAGTCCACGCTCAGCACGCAGTTCACCAGCAAGTTGCTGGCCGCCACCAAGGATGCTGCGCTGGTGGTGGACGACAAGACCAAGCTGGCTGGCCTGTCCGATGCTGAGCTCGCCGCTGCCGCACAGGCGGCCAAGGATCGCGGGCTTGTCGGCAAGTGGGTGTTGCCACTGCAAAACACCACCCAGCAGCCTGAGCTGCAGGACTTGAAGGATCGTGCCACCCGCAAGGCGTTGTTCGAGGCTTCTTGGAATCGCGCAGAAAAGGGCGATGCCAACGACACCCGCAAGACCATCGAGCGCCTGGCCAAGTTGCGTGCCGAGCAGGCCAAGCTGCTCGGCTTTCCGGATTACGCGGCATGGAAGCTGGAAGACCAGATGGCCAAGACGCCGGCCACGGCGATCAAATTCATGCAGCAGCTGATTCCTGCCGCCACGGCGCGTGCGCGCAGCGAAGCGAAGAATATCCAGGCGCTGATCGACAAGCAGCATGGCGGCTTCAAGTTGCAGCCATGGGATTGGAACTTCTATGCCGAGCAGGTCCGCAAAGCCAAATACGACCTCGACGAGAACCAGATCAAACCGTATTTCGAGCTCAACAATGTGCTTGAGAACGGCGTGTTCTACGCGGCCAACCAGCTATACGGGCTGACCTTCAAGGAGCGCAAGGACATCCCCGTGTACCAGCCGGACGTGCGCGTGTTCGAGGTATTCGACAAGGACGGCAAGCCGCTGGCGCTGTTCTACGCCGACTATTTCAAGCGCGACAACAAGAACGGCGGCGCCTGGATGGACAACCTGGTCGGCCAGTCGAAGCTGCTGGGCACCAAGCCGGTGATCTACAACGTCGCCAACTTCACCAAGCCGGTGGCCGGCCAGCCCGCGTTGCTGACCTTCGACGACGTGATCACCATGTTCCACGAGTTCGGTCATGCCTTGCACGGGATGCTCGCCGATGAGGAGTATCCGACGCTTTCCGGCACCAACACGGCGCGGGACTTTGTCGAGTTCCCGTCGCAGTTCAACGAGCATTGGGCGACCAACCCGAAGGTGTTCGCGCACTACGCGATCAACTACAAGACCGGCAAGCCGATGCCCAAGGCCTTGGTCGACAAGATGAAGAAGGCCGGCAACTTCAACAAGGGCTACGACATGACCGAGCTGGTGGCGGCCGCCATGCTCGACATGAACTGGCATACGCTGAGCGCCAGCACGCCGCTGGAAAACGCCGACCAGTTCGAGACCGCCTCGTTGAAGAAGGATCATCTCGATCTCAGCTATGTGCCGCCGCGTTATCGTTCCAGCTATTTCCAGCACATCTGGGGTAACGGCTACGCCGCCGGTTACTACGCCTACCTGTGGACCGAGATGCTGGCCGACGACGGTTACCAGTGGTTCGAGCAGCATGGTGGCCTGACCCGGGCCAACGGGGATCGTTTCCGCAAGATGGTGTTGTCGCGTGGCAATACCGAAGATCTGGCGAAGATGTACAAGCAATGGCGTGGTCGTGCGCCAAGCATCAAGGCAATGCTGAAGGACCGTGGTCTGGAGACGGTGCCGAAACGGTAGTCGGCATCGCTCAGGGCGGTGTCGTCCGGTGTTTGTCGATCAGGCCCGCTTCAAGCGGGCCTGATCGTTTCCAGAGGGCCGCAGCTCGTGAGCTAAGGTGTACCGCACAAGACTTGGCTCCATGGAATAATCACCCTCTGAGCCTCGGGAGACGTTCCACGTGAACAGTCAGCACTTTCTGCAGACGGCGGTGGTGTTCCTGCTGGCGACTGTGATCGCGGTACCTTTGACCAAGCGTTTCCGGTTGGGCTCCGTGCTCGGCTATCTGCTCGCGGGCGTGGTGATTGGACCGCCGTTGCTGGGCTTGATCGGCGACACCTCCGGTGTCAGCTCCATTTCCGAGTTCGGCGTGGTGCTGATGCTGTTCGTGATCGGTCTTGAGCTCTCACCCCGCCGCCTGTGGGTGATGCGACGCGCGGTATTCGGAGTCGGTCTGCTGCAGGTGCTCAGCGCATTGCTGGCGATCGCCACGATCGCCTACTACCTGTTCGGATTGAGTGGCGGCGCCGCCCTGATCGTAGGCGGCAGTCTGGCATTGTCGTCTACCGCCTTCGGTTTGCAGATTCTTGCCGAGCGCAAGGAAGCTGCCTCGGCCTATGGCCGCCAAGTGTTTTCAATCCTGTTGTTTCAGGATCTGGCGGCGATCCCGCTGATTGCCGCGGTGCCGCTGCTGGCGTCCTCATCATCGGCACACGGCTTCGATCTCCACGGGGTGCTGCGCACGGGCGGCGTGATCGTGGCCGTGGTCGTCGGTGGTCGCTATCTGCTGCGTCCGGTGTTCCGCTTCGTGGCGCGTGCCGATGCGGTCGAGGTATCCACGGCCACCGCCTTGCTGGTGGTGATGGGGGTGTCGTGGTTGATGGAGCTGGCCGGGGTATCGGCAACCCTGGGCGCGTTTCTCGCCGGTGTGCTGCTGGCAGACTCCGAATACCGACATGAGCTGGAATCGCATATCGAGCCGTTCAAGGGCCTGCTGCTGGGCTTGTTTTTCATCAGCGTCGGGATGTCCATGGATCTTACGCTGCTGGTGCAGCGGCCCGCCCTGGTGTTTGCGATGGTCGCCGGTTTGCTGCTGCTGAAAGGCGCTCTGCTATGGCCGCTGGGGCGCCTGTTGGGCGCGCTCAACCGTGCCGACACATGGCGTATGGTGGTGTTGCTGACGTGCGGCGGCGAGTTCGCCTTCGTGTTGCTGCGGCAGGCGGCCGGGAGGGGTTTGATCCTCGCCAGTCAACGCGATGCGCTGATCCTGGCGATTACCTTGTCGATGGCGTTGACGCCCTTGCTGGTGGTACTTGCGGCGAAACTTCTGGACGTGCAACCGAACAAGCCGAGCCGCGAGTTCGATCGAATCGATACCGGTCCCCCCCGTGTCATCATCGCCGGCTTCGGCCGGGTCGGGCAGATCATTGCACGGGTGCTGCGTGCGCAAGGCATTCCGTTTGTGGCGCTGGAGCATTCAGTGGAGCAAGTGGACTTCTCGCGCCGTTTCGGCAGCATCAATCTGTTTTTCGGTGACCCGGCCCGGCCGGAGTTGCTGCGGGCCGCGCAGGTCGACCAGGCCGAGGTATTTGTGTTGGCCACCGATGACCCGGAGGTCAACCTACGCACCGCGCGGCTGGTGAGGCGCCAGTACCCGCACCTGAAAATCGTGGCGCGGGCGCGCAATCGCCAACATGTGTTCCGGCTGATGGACATGGGGGTGTCCGAACCGGTGCGTGAGACCTTCCACTCCAGCCTTAAAATGACCCGCAATACCCTGGAGGCGCTTGGTTTGTCGGCGGAGCTGGCAGCGGATCGGGTGGAACGTTTTCGCCGCCATGACGAGGACTTGCTGAAAGCCCAGGCGCTGGTATACGACGACGAAACCAAGCTGATGCAAACGACACGCGAAGCAATGCTCGATCTGGAGCAGCTGTTCGAAGCCGATACCGATCCTGCGGCAGAGCGTGAGCGTCGACCTGAGGTCCCGGCTGCCGAGGAGTGAACACGCTGGGCTGATGGAGCTCGGCCGAGCTCCTGCCGTTCCACGCTCGCCTGGGTCATGGCGGAGTCGATGAACGGTCAACCGTTTGTCGGCTTGGGCGTTCGGCGAGACTATGGTTCCTACTCATAGTCCTGTCGTGATCCGCTTCGGTCGCCTTGGTGACACGGTGCTGCTGCAACCGTTGTTGCGCAAGCTGCACCTGCGCTACGGTCGGCCATGCCGACTGCTGACGCTGGGAACCTGGGCGCCGGTGCTCTATTCGGCGCAAGCTGAGGTGGACGCCTTTATTTCGCTGCGCAGCCAGTATGGCCCGCTCTGGTTGCATCCTGAGCGGTGGCGGGTCGCGTGGGCATTGCGGGGAATGCGTGATGCGCCGTTCTATGTTTGCGAACCCGCACTGCGAACCCGCACCAAGATACGACCGATGCTGACACTCGCCGGGGTGCCTGGCGCGCATTGCCAGTTTATCGAGGACTTGCCCCTGACCGAGGGTGAGCACTGGATAGACTGGCTGCTGCGTTTTGGCGATACCACGCCGGCCGCCTTCCATCCCACCCATGGATCGCCGATGCCTGCCGACTGCTGCGCCGTACCGCAGTTGCAAGTGAGCGTCGCCGAACGACGCGAGGGTGCGGCGTGGTTGCGGGCACACGGTATGGCCGACCGGCCCTTGGTGTTACTTCAGCCGGCCAACAAGCGCACGATGCGCTGGAACGGGGTGCGCCAGCCACATGAGGACGACAAATCCTGGCCGGTTGAGCGTTGGGCAACGTTGACACGTGCACTCAGTCAGCGCTTGCCACAGGCCCAGATACTGCTGTGCGGGGCGCCTGCGGAGGCCAGCTATCTCCGTACCTTGCTGGCGGCGATGGACACCATATCGATCAGGGTCGCTGCTGCTGTGTTGCCGCTGGGGCGCCTGAAAGCCTTGCTGGAGCGAGCACACAGCATGATTTCGGTAGACACTGGGCCTGCCCATCTCGCGGCGGCGCTCGGCTGTCCGCTCGTGGTGTTGTTTGGTGCGCGCTCGCCCTTGCTGTGGTCACCGCGCAGTCGGCCGGGTGGCGTGGTGACGGTACTCGGAGGCTTGCCGTCGACCCGCCGCGTGGATGAGATCGATACCGCACAGGTGGTTGCGGCATGGCGGCGGCTGCCACCCCGGCTATCCGCGTCAGCAGATCCTGGGTGGCTGCGGGAAAGGCTGGGTCAGAGCGACCGTCAGTCCGTGGGTTGCGAAGGCTGACGCAAGGTTTGGCGAACGCTGGGAATAGCACCGCGGGTGCCTAGCTCGTGGGCGATATCGATGTAGCCGAGCTGCCGCGCGACGTCTGCGGCGTTGCGACCGAAGGCGTCGCAGGCCTGGCGGTCGGCGCCGCGCGACAGCAGCACACGCGCCGGCGGAAGCAGCGCGTGCATCGCACACGCATGCAGCGCGGTGACGCCGCGCTGGTCGGCATGCTCCACCTTGGCACCGGCATCGAGCAGCAGCGGGACCAAAGCACCGATGTGGGTGGCATCGCAATCGCTGCCCGGGCGCAATTGCGCGCCGAGCAGCAGCAGCAAGGGCGTCTTGCCTTCGCGGTCGGCCCGGTTGATGTCGGCGCCGCGGCTGAGCAGGGCATCAAACAATCGGCGGGCGCGCAGGCTGTCGCTATGCTCGAAGCCAAATTGGGCAGCGGCGTGTAGGGCCGTGCGACCATGGCTATCGACAGCATGGATATCGGCGCCAGCCGTCAGCAGCTGCGCGATGATCTCGGGATGTCCCATGGCAGCGGCGACCATCAACGCCGTCGCGTCGTTCGGCAGCCGTTGCTCGATCGCCACGTTGCGCCTTAGCAGCAGTTCGACCACCCTTTCGCGGCGGGCGATGATGGCGGCCGACAGCGGCGTCACGCCACTGTGGGAGGTCAGGCTAGGATCGGCGCCTGCGTCGAGCAGGCAGGTGGCGATCTCGACATATCCGGCACCGCACGCACGCAACAACGCCGATGCACCCTGATCGTCCCGGGTGTCGACAGCAAATTCCAGTTCGAGCAACCGCTGCACGCTTAGCAACGCGCCGCTGGCCGCCGCCGCCGGTAGGTCGGCGGCGCGCAATGGGCGGTTCGGAAGGTTCCAGTCGTGCCAGTCCAGCCAGCGCTCCACGGCGGGATGTTCCAGGGCCAACCCCAGCGGCGTATTGCCGTTGGCATCGACGGCTTCGGGGTTGGCGCCGTGAGCAATCAGCGTACGCACTAGCGGCAAGGCGCTGGCGCCGTGCTCCAGTGCCGAAAACAGGGGTGTGCGCCCCGCGTGGTCGCGCGCATTCGGGTCGCATCCCGAGGTCAGCAAGGCCTGTAAAAGTTCGAGTTGCGCGTTGGCGGCGGCAAGTTGCAACGGTGTGCGGCCGTGCGCATCCGGTCCAAAGGGATCGGCTCCACGTTGCAGCATGGTGAGTGGCAGCGCGGCGCTTTGTGCCGAATCACCCATCTGGGACAGTGCCAGGGCAAGCAGACCCGTACCGGCTGGACTGGCCCCGGCCTGCAGCAACTCCTCAATCGCCTCGGTCGAGTCTGGCAGCTGCAGCAGCAAGGCATCGAACAGGCGCAAACCCCAGGGCGTCAACATAGCAGCGGGGGCTTGCCCGGCATCGAATGACGCATGAGCGGGCAGCCTGGCTTCAGCATCCAGTCCTTGTTCCAGGAGCCACCGGCGAGCGGATGTGAGTCCGCCAGCGGATAGATCCAGATAAAGCTGGGCAAGCTGGCCCGCAGGCCAGTCGGGGACCACGTGCGTGAAGCTCGAAACGATTGCCCAGTGGCCGAAGCGCAATGCATCGGCAAGATGGCCCGGTGTGTTGGCGTCCTCTCCCAACAGGTCGCCGCTATGGCTGGAGGGTAACGGCGTTTCGGGATCGAGCAATGCCACCAGATCCCAGCGTCCGCTTGCGGCAGCGTGGTCGAGGGCACTGCGGCCGTCGCTACCGGGGGCTTTCGGCGATGCGCCTAGACGGAGCAGGATGCCGACGGTTTCGGCATGGGCGTGCGGTGACTGGCAGGCCAGGGCGAGCGCGTCGCGACCGTACGCATCACGTTGCTGCACATCCGGTTGTGCTTCCGCCAGCAACTCCACGATGCCGTTGGCACCCGCATGCGCCGCTTCCATCAAGGCGTTTCTGCCCTTGTGATCGACCAGGTTGATGTCGGCACCGGCGGCACAAAGTACTCGTGCGATTTCTTCATGGCCCTCGGCCGCTGCGTTCAACAAGGCGTGACGCCCTCGCCCGTCGACCGCATTGACCGCAGCGCGGTACTTGAGCAGCAGGCGGATTCCGCTGACGTCGTCATCCGCGATGCCGGCGGCAGCCACCAGCGCTGGTTCGCCCCCGGGCAGCGCCGGGTTGGCGCCGCGCTCAAGCAGGAACCTGACCAACGTCCAGTTGGCAGCACGGCAGGCTACGGCGAGCGCGCTGAGGCCAGCCTTGTTCAGCGTATTGAGCGGGGCGTCCGCATCCAGCAGCATCGCCGCGACGGCGGGCTCGGCACTCAATACGGCACCATGTAGCGGGGTATTGCCCTCGGCGTCGTGGCTCAACGGACTGGCCCCGTTGGTAAGCAAGGTGAGAACCGCCTCCGGGCGCCCGTGCCAGCTGTCCCGCGTAGCCGCCAATAGCGGCGTCAAACCACCACTGCTGCGATTGACGTCGGCGCCCTTGGTAATCAACGCACGCAGCAGACGTGTATCCGGAAGCAATGCCGCCAGCATCAAAACCGGCCGTTGATCGCGATCCTCGGCTGCTGGTGCGGTATCCGGGTCGGCGCCGGCCTCGAGCAGCGCCAGTGCGCGTTCGATCTCGCCACGGCGGGTCGCGGCCAACAGGGCTTGCGCCTGTTCGGGGCTGCCGGCAGCGCTTTCCTGAGGGCTCAGCTGCACGGCAGAGACTCGCCCCGTCTCACCGGCGATTTGCGCTTCGCGCGTAAGGGGGAGGGCTGGCGGCTTGTGGCGGCCTTCGCATAACAATGCCTTCAACGTGCGATTGGCGATCACCAAGCAGCCGACCGGCAACAGCACTAGGGCGTAGACGGCCAGCGCCGTAGTACGTAGCTCGGCCGGCAGGATGCCGTAAGAGCCGCTCAGTGCAATGGCGCCGAAGGCGAGTACCAGTAAGGTCAGTGAAGCTGGTAGGAAGTGAGTAAAGAAATGATCTTCGTCGGAGAGGTGGCGTCCGAAGGCAACGCTGCGGATGCTGGCGGTGAAAATCCAGGAGCCCTCATCTTGCGTCGGATACGCGTCGTCCCACAAGAAAACCAGCCCGAATGCCGGCCACAGACGCCACAAAATGGCCAGTGCGAGTACCAATGCCGCAGTCAGCATCAACGCTACACTCAAAGTCGGCGTCTGGCTCAGTTTCAACAACGGCCAGGCGACCAATGCGAACACCAAGGCGGCATAAGCCGTGAACATCACCAGATAGGTGGCGCCGCGGCGCAGTACTGTGCGGCCAAAGTGAGGTTCCGGGTCGAAACCTATCGCGTGACAGACTGCCGCCATGGTCAATGCATTGGCCAGCAGCAGGGGGATCAAGGCAAGCGGATGAGCCGTCCATCCCGCGGCGGCGACGGCGGCCAGGCCAGGGACAAACCAGACGAGGGCCTGCATCAAGTGGGGGCGACGACGCGATTTGGTTGGATTCATGCGGGCAGTATAGAAATCGTCGAGTCCATTGGGGCTAATACGGCGTTAACGAAAGTGCAAAGCGCGTTTTCGGCAATTTCGGTTACGGCACCGGTTTTCGCCCGTACTCAAAATGACGGTTTCCCGCGAGCGTGTCCGTGGGAGGCAACTGCAGATGCCATCCTTGGTCCTGCAAATGGGCGCGTATCATGACAGCGTCTTCGGACGGAAGCTTGCGGTGGCGGTCAAGATCGACCTCTAGCACCGGTCGCAGGTCACCCAGCAGCGCTTTGAGCGGCTCCGGCAGCACGCTGAATTCATCCTTGTGTGCCAGCCACAGGTAGCTGCCATTCTGGCGTTGGCTGGCGTAGACGAAACACAGCATGGTTCGACCTGGGGCAAATCGGCGGGTATGCCGTGAATGTACTGTGCCGAGGGTCGCAGTGCGAACCCGGCGTTGTTGGCGCGCGGAAGGCCGGCTTTGTCAGGTCATTGCGTCAATTTGCTGCGCCAGCACTTGCAACGCCCTGGACGAGTGGGCAGAGTGCGGCACAAGAGCGTTCAAACGCACGTATGAATTAAAAGCAGGCTACCCTGACCACCCAACCCGATTCGCAGACGATAATAAGCAGGAGCACGCGATGTACAAGTCACTCCGTTCCCTCACGGGCCCCACCGCCCGTCCGTTCGCACTCGCCGCACTGAGCATTGCCATCGTAGGCGCGCTGATGGCGCCAAGCAGCGCCAGCGCCAGCGCTTTTCAACTCAAGGAAAATAGCGCCAAGGGCCTGGGCCGAGCTTATGCCGGTTCCGCCACCGCCGGTGGGGATGCCTCAGTGGCGGTCAACAACCCGGCGGCGATGTCGGACCTCAAGGGCACCTATCTGCAAGCCGATATCACCGCGATCAACTTCAGTACCAAATTCAGTGGCAGTGCGACGGATGCTTCGGGACGCCCGATCAGCGGCGGTAACGGTGGCGATGGGGGCACGACCTTGCCGGTGCCGGCACTGTTCTTCGTGACCCAGCTCAATGACCGTGTGCACGTCGGCGCCGGATTCTCGGTGCCGTTCGGTTTCCAGACCGAATACAACCAGAATTGGGTGGGTCGTTATCATGCCATCAAATCGCGTTTCCAATCGCTGGATACCACGTTGTCCGGTTCGTATGACGTAAGCGATAATTTTAGTGTCGGTGCCAGCTTCATTGCGCAGAAGACGACCGCCGAACTGACCAGCGCCATCAACTACAACAGCGTTGGTCTCGGCCAGGTCCAGCAGGCGCTGATGGCAGGATTGATCACGCCCGCGATGGCGCAGGCGCAAGCAGCGCAGATCAATGCCGTGGTGCCACCGGGTACCGACGGTCGTTCGCGCATTTACGGCACCAGTTGGGCCTATGGCTGGCAGCTTGGCGCCCGCTGGAAGATCACCTCACAGGACAAGCTGGCCTTCAACTACCGTTCCGAGATCTCGCACACCTTGAAGGGCACGGCCAACTTCACGGTGCCGCCGAATGCCGCAGCCGCGTATGGCGTTGGCGGTCCCGGGACCGCGTTCTCGCACACCCAGGGTACGGCTGGCTTCACCACGCCAGCGGTAGCCAGCCTGAGCTACTGGCACCAGGCGGAGAAATTCGGCCTCGGTGCCGATGTAGCGTGGACCAAGTGGGACGTGTTCAAGAAACTGGAAGTGACCTACGCCAATCCGGCGCAACCCACCAGTGACCAGGTATTCAACTGGAAGAACAGCTGGTATGTATCGTTCGGGGGTGATTACTACCTCAACGACAAGGTGACCTTGCGCGCCGGTGTTGCTTACGACAGCACGCCGACCAATTCGACCTATCGCGATCCGCGGGTGCCGGACGAATCGCGCACCTTGACGACGTTCGGTATCGGCTACAAGGCCAGCGAGCATTTCGAGATCAATGCGTCGTATGCCCATATCTTTGTCAATACTGCGAACATCAATGGCGTCCACAGCGCGACCGGCGACGTGCTGGCCGGGTCGTTCAAGGACTACGGCAATCTGTTGAGCCTGTCGGCGCAGTACAAGTTCTAGCCCCTCAGGGGATGTCGCTTTACCGGGCAGTACAAGAAAACCTCCCCGTCAGCGGGGAGGTTTTTCTTTAAGTGCGTCACTCTGCGATCGTTGCCGTTGCAGCGTATGAATCAGCCGCGTCTGAGCAAAAGACCAAGCACTTTGCGGAAGCGCGCACCATACGGTGGATCGAGCAAACCGGCACCGTTCAGCCGGGTCTGACGAAACACCGGTTTGTGGTGGGAGAAGGTGCGAAAGCCAGCTTCGCCGTGATAACCACCCATGCCCGATGCCCCCACGCCGCCGAACGGCAGGCTGTGCTGGGCGATGTGATAGAGGGTGTCGTTGACACTGACACCCCCTGCCACGGTGTGCCCCAGTACCCTCTCGATCCGCGACGCATCCTGCTCGAACAGATACAGCGCCAGCGGATGGGGGTGGCTGGCGACATAGGCGATCGCCTCGTCCAGCGAATCGTAAGGTACCAGTGGCAGCAGCGGGCCGAAGATCTCTTGTTGCATCAGCTTCATGCTGTCATTGACTTCGCTGAGCAATTGGAGCGGGAGTAGGCGCCGCAGCGGGTCCTCTGCAACATTGCACATCGGATGGAGGTGGGCTCCGGCGGCCAGTGCATCGTCGCGCAGCGCGATAAGGCGTCGGTACTGCTGGTCGGACACCACGCTGGCGTATTGTGTGCCTTGCCAAAGCTCCGGGTACATCCGCGTGACAACCTGTCGGGCCGTATCGATAAAGGCCGGTACGCGCGCGCGAGGCAGCAACACGTAATCCGGTGCGATGCAGGTCTGGCCCGCATTCACCATCTTGCCGAATACGATACGCTCCACGGCGTGCTCGAAGCGTGCGCCGGGACCGACGATTGCTGGCGACTTGCCGCCAAGCTCCAGGGTTACCGGCGTCAAGTTGTGGGCCGCTGCGCGCATCACATGGTGACCCACGGCGGTGGAACCGGTAAACAGCAGATGATCGAACGGCAGGGCAGAAAAAGCCCGGGCCACTTCGGCGTCGCCGGTCACCACATGGACCTCGTCAGGCCTGAAATACCGTGCGACCTGTTCGGCGAACAGTGCCGAGAAGCGCGGTGTGTATTCGCTGAGCTTGACCATCGCCCGGTTGCCGGCGACTAGGGCATCGACCAGCGGTCCGATAGCGAGATACAGCGGGTAGTTCCAGGGCACGATGATGCCGATCACGCCTAGCGGCTGCGGTATCAGCGTATTGTGTGCAGGCAGAAAGGCAAGGTTGGCCAGGGAGCCTCGCGGCTTCATCCAGCGGCGGCCGTGACGTAGCGCGTGACGGATGCTGGACAGGCTGGGAAAGACTTCCAGCATCTGGGTTTCTTCCCGCGGTCGCTGGCCGAAATCGTCGTTGATGGCAGCCGCGAATACTTCGTGTTGCTCCTGCAGCATGGTTTCCAATACGCGCAGTTGCCGGGCGCGCGTCGACCACGGTGGCATGGGCGCGCTGGCGTGGGCCGTGCGCATCAATTGCAGTTGGGCGGCCAGCACTTCGTGGGTGGTATCCATGGGATTCTCGAGGGGTGCAGAATCCCCTTGATAGCACACGTAAGCCTTGCTGAAGAGGGCGCTGACCCCCGGTTATTCGCCGATCGTCAGCAACGAGGCGTTGCCGCCTGCAGCAGTGGTGTTGATGGTGAGCGTGCGTTCGCCGGCAAAGCGCAGCAAATAATGCGGGCCACCCGCCTTGGGACCTGTGCCGGAAAGGCCTTCACCGCCGAACGGCTGCACCCCGACGACCGCGCCGATCTGGTTGCGATTGACGTAGCAGTTGCCGACGCGGGCGTGCCGGCTGATGTAATCCACGGTCGCATCGATGCGACTGTGGATACCCAGAGTGAGGCCGTAGCCCGTGGCGTTGATTTCGTCGACGACCTGTTTGAGATGGTTGGCCTTGAAACGGATAAGGTGCAGCACCGGGCCAAAAACTTCACGCTGCAGCACCGACAAGGCGTCGATTTCATAGGCGCGCGGAGCAAAGAAAGTGCCATGCGCGGTTTCTTCCGGGTCCATGGGAGCCTCGGCGATTTTCCGGGCCTCGCGGTCCATCCGTTCGGCATGGGCGACCAGGATGGCCTTGGCCTCTTCGTCGATCACCGGACCGACATCGGTGGAGAGCTTGCCCGGGTCGCCCACCCTCAGCTCGGCCATCGCGCCGGCCAGCATGGTAATAACCTTGTCGGCGATGTCGTCTTGGATGTACAGCACGCGCGCGGCGGAGCAGCGCTGGCCAGCGGACTGGAAGGCCGAGGCGATCACGTCCTTGACGATCTGCTCGGGCAGGGCGGAGGAGTCAGCAATCATCGCGTTTTGGCCGCCAGTTTCGGCGACCAGCACGGCAATCTGCGAGTCGCGCGCCGCCAGCGCACGATTGATCGCCCACGCGGTTTCGGTGGCGCCGGTGAATACCACGCCCGCGACACGCGGGTCCTTGGTCAGGCGTGCACCGACGGTCGGCCCGTCGCCGGGCAGGTATTGCAGCACGTCCTTCGGAATGCCGGCGTCGTGCAGCAACTGCGTCGCCACGAAGCCGATCAAGCTGGTCTGTTCGGCGGGCTTTGCCAGGACGGTGTTGCCGGCCGCCAGCGCCGCGCTGACTTGGCCGACGAAGATCGCCAGCGGAAAATTCCAGGGACTGATGCCGACGAATACGCCGCGACCCTCAAGAAACAGCTGGTTGGTCTCGCCGGTGGGTCCGGGAAGCAATTCGGGTTCGGCAAACAGGCGCCGGGCCATGGTCGCGTAGTAGCGCAGAAAATCGGCTGCTTCGCGGATCTCGGCGATGGCATCGGGCAGGCTCTTGCCTGCCTCGCGCACGCAAAGCGCGATGAATTCGGCGCGGCGTGCTTCCAGCTGATCTGCGGCGTATTCGAGCATCGCTGCGCGATTGGTTACCGGCAGCGTATTCCAGCCATCTTGGGCGGCTACGGCATTGGCTATGGCCAGGTCAACGGTAGCTTCATCAGCGGTGACGTAAGTGCCGAGCGTGCGGCGGCGGTCGGAGGGGTCAGTGACCTCCACCGTGGCCCCTTTGCTGTTGGCACCCGGAACCAACGGATGAGCCTTCCAGGGGCCTTGCTGGGCATTTACCGCATCGGCCAGTTCTTTCAGTTCATTGTCGTTGGCAAAGTTGACGCCCATGGAATTCTTCCGAAGTTCACCGTAGAGATTGGTCGGCAGCGGGATACGCGGGTGGGGAATCGAGTCGAAGCTGCGCACCGTCTGGCATGGATCGGCGACCAGTTCGCGTGGCGACAGGCTCTCGTCCACGATGCGGTTGACGAAGCTGGTATTGGCGCCGTTTTCCAGCAGGCGGCGCACCAGATAGGGCAAGAGGTCCTGATGTGAGCCGACCGGTGCATAGACGCGGCATGGCACGTTGAAGGTTTTCTTGCTGATGACGTCGGCGTAAAGATCCACGCCCATGCCGTGCAGACGCTGGAACTCGAAAGGCCGCCCCTGCGCCATGTAATGCACGGCAGCGATGGTATGGGCGTTGTGCGTGGCGAACTGTGGATAGATCAGCTCGGAGCCAGCGTTGAACAGCCGGCGCGCGCAGGCCAGATAGGACACGTCCGTGCTCGGTTTGCGGGTGAACACGGGGTAACCGCTGAGGCCGTGCTCCTGGGCTTTCTTGATTTCGGCGTCCCAGTAAGCCCCCTTGACCAGTCGCACGTACCAGCGACGCTTGCTCGCCAGCGCCGTCTCGACCAGCCAGTCGATCACGAAGGGAGTGCGCTTGGCGTAGGCTTGGACGACGATGCCCAAACCGTTCCAACCTTCCAGAGAAGGGTGCTTGAACACATCGCCGATGACATCCAGCGAAAGTTCCAGACGATCGGCTTCCTCGGCGTCGACGGACAGCGCAATACCTTGCGCCATCGCCAGCTGCGCCAGTTCCAGCAGCTTTTCAGTCAGCGCCGTGTATGCGCGGTCCCGCTGGGCCACTTCGTAGCGTGGAAACAGTGCGGACAACTTGACCGAAATCGAGGGGGCCTCGGTGTGGCTAGCGTACGGTCCGCGTGCGCCGAGGGCCGCGATCGCGTTGCGATAGTCCTGCTGATAGCGTTCGGCGCCGCGCGCAGTGACCGCCGACTCACCGAGCATGTCGTAGGAGTAGCGGTAAGGGGCGTTTTCCTTTTTCTCGGCACGTTCCAATGCTTCCTCGATGGTTCGCCCCATCACGAACTGGTAGCCCATGATGCGCATGGCCTGTCGTACCGCCACGCGAATGGTCGGATCGCCGATACGGGTGACCAGGCGGCGCATGGCGCCGCCAAAATCCTTGCGTGTGCCGTCCAGGCTGACCAGCTGCCCGGTCAGCATCAACCCCCAGGTCGAGGCATTGACCAGCAGCGATTCACTTCGCCCCAGGTGCTTGCGCCAGTTGGCGTCGCCAAGTTTGTCGCGAATCAGCTTGTCGGTGGTCGTCGTATCCGGAATGCGCAACAGCGCTTCGGCCACACACATCAGCAGTATCCCCTCCTCGCTGGAAAGGTCGTACTGGCGCATGAAGGATTCCACCACGCTTTGGTCACTGACGCGTGCCCGCACCCGGCTGACCAGGGCGGCCGCGCGATCCATCACCAGTTCCCGCTCGTCCGGCGGCAGGTCGGCCTGGTCGAGTAGATCGTTGACGGCTTCAGTTTCATCGCGTAGCCACGCGGCGGTAATACGCGCGCGCGCGGGCTCGATAACGTCAGGTAATCCAAGATTGAGGATGGGTAGGGTCACGGGTTATGTCGGAAGAATGCTGTCAAAAAAAACCGCCGGTAGGGCGGGGGGATGGCCAAATTGTACGCCGGAAAGCGGGCGCGGCGTGTGGCTTGATCAAGTCGGGATCAACCGAGGGGCGGCGGCGGGGGCGATAGTCTCATCAGGGCAGGATTTGTTGGCTGCGGAATGGGGTATGGGTTAATGGGGTATGGGGTATGGTCAAGCGATCTTGCCCAGGGTCTCGCCGCGTCCTATCATTAAATGGCTTCAGGCACGCCGGATACCTATGATCGTGCTTCGACCAGCTGCTGCCGACCAGCCATGGGTGACGATCTGGCTCAGACCAAATCGCACCTTGAGTCGACGCGGCCTGCGTCGGTTGATCGTGGTCTTGGTGGTGCTGGTGTTGACAACGGCTGGGCTGGGGGCTTGGCAGGGGAATGTATTTGCTCCACTGTTCGCATCGATTGAGTGCGTCGCCGTGGCCTACGCCTTACGGGTGGCCTGGCAGGGTGGCAATCGGAGCGAACGCATTATCTTCGATGGATCGGAGCTTGAGGTGCAGGCATTGCCTGGTCGCAGCGCTGTGCAATTCCAGTCGTATTGGGTGCGCGTGCAGCTGGAACCCGGCAATGGCCATCATCGGTTATGGTTGTCGTCGCACGGTCACAAGTGGGAAGTGGGCGCTTTTCTGTCGGAGCAGGAACGCGTCGAGCTGTCGAAGAGGCTCACGGGTTTGCTGGCCGACTTTAGCCGGTAGTCGGTGGGGGCGGGGCGACACTGGTATTCGTTGAGACAAAATCTAGGGTGCAAGACATGACATCTGGCGGCATCAGGCGATCATTCGCAGCATGGGCAGGATTGGCCCTTGCGTTGTTTGGCGGTGCGGCGCAGGCCGCACCCCACCCGTGGCAGCTGAACATGGAGCGCGGCGCGAGCACCTGGTCGCAGGTGCCCTATCACCTGAACAACATTTCGCTTGGCGTCTGCGTCGTCATCGGCGTCCTGGTGTTCGGTGCGATGTTCATTGCGATGTTCCGTTTTCGCAAATCGCGCGGTGCCGTGGCCGAAACCTGGTCGCATAATACGACGCTGGAAATCGTCTGGACGACGATTCCGGTGCTGATCCTTATTGTACTGGCCTATCTGGCTACCGGCGGTCTGACCTCGTGGGCGGATACCACCGGCTCGCAGATGACGGTCAAGGTCACCGGTTACCAGTGGAAGTGGCGTTACGACTATGTCAGCTACGAGGGCAAGCCGATCGAGAAGGTCGGTTTCATGTCCAAGCTCGACAAGCTGAGCGACGAGACGCGGCAGCTCGATTCGGGCCTGAATCCGTACGCCGTCAAGGTGGGTAATGAAAACACCTACCTGTTGAATGTCGACAAGCCGCTGGTGGTTCCGATCAATACCAAGATCCGCTTCCTGATCACGGGTGGCGATGTGATTCATTCGTGGTGGGTGCCGGCCTTAGGCTGGAAGCTTGATGCGATCCCCGGAATCATCAACGCGGCATGGACCAACATCAAGACACCGGGTACCTATCGAGGCCAGTGCGCCGAGTTGTGCGGTCAGGACCATGGCTTCATGCCGATCGTGGTGGTGGCCAAGTCGAAAGCAGATTTTGCCAAGTGGTTGGCCGAGCAGGAGGCAAGGTCGGGGAAGACAGACAAGGCTCCGGCGGCGGTCGCCACCCAGGCAGGCTCTGCGGCCAAAACCGAACAGCTCGCGGCGGTACTTCCCAAGGTCAAGCAGGGCTGATCGCTCCGTCTCCGGCGCACTCCGCTCCACGTAGATGCATTCAACAACAGGTTAGAGGTGTACGGCCATGTCCCACGCAGCCATCCATGATCAGCATGATGATCACCACGGCGCGCCGAAGAATTTCTTCCAGCGCTGGTGCATGTCCACGAACCACAAGGACATCGGCACGCTATACCTGATCTTTGCGCTGACGATGTTCTTTATCGGCGGCAGCTTCGCGATGGTGATTCGCGCTGAGCTCTTCAAGCCCGGCCTGCAGCTGGTGCAGCCCTATTTCTTCAATGAAATGACCACCATGCATGCCTTGGTGATGATCTTCGGCGCGATCATGCCGGCGTTCGTCGGCCTCGGCAACTGGATGATTCCGCTGATGGTCGGGGCGCCGGATATGGCACTGCCGCGCATGAACAACCTGTCGTTCTGGATTCTGCCGTTCGCCTTTGCCTTGCTGCTGTCCACCTTGTTCATGCCCGGGGGTGGTCCTGCCGGTGGCTGGACCATGTATCCGCCACTCTCGCTGCAGAGCGACTCGCTGGCTTACGTGGTGTTTGCGATTCATCTGATGGGCATCAGCTCGATCATGGGCGCGATCAACATCATTGCGACGATCCTCAACATGCGTGCTCCCGGTATGGATCTGTTGAAGATGCCGGTGTTTGTGTGGAGCTGGCTGATTACCGCCTTCCTGCTGATAGCCGTGATGCCGGTGCTGGCCGGAGCGGTGACCATGTTGCTGACCGACAAGTATTTCGGCACCAACTTCTTCAACCCGGGCGGTGGCGGTGATCCGGTGCTGTATCAGCACATCTTCTGGTTCTTCGGGCATCCCGAGGTCTACATCATGATCCTGCCTGCATTCGGGATCATTTCCGAGGTAATCCCCACCTTTGCCCGCAAGCCGATCTTCGGCTACAAGGCGATGGTCTTCGCGATTGCCTCGATCGCCTTCCTGTCGTTTATTGTCTGGGCACATCACATGTTCGCGGTGGGCTTGCCGCTGGGTGCCGATATCTTCTTCATGTACGCGACGATGCTGATCGCGGTGCCGACCGGGGTGAAGGTATTCAACTGGGTGGCCACGATGTGGGGCGGTTCGATGACCTTCGAGACGCCGATGCTGTTTGCCGTTGCCTTCGTGATTCTCTTCACTATCGGCGGATTCTCCGGCTTGATGTTGGCGCTGGTGCCGGCGGACTTCCAGTATCAGGACACCTACTTCGTGGTGGCGCATTTCCATTACGTGCTGGTTACCGGTGCCTTGTTCGCGATCATCTCGGCCACCTATTACTGGCTGCCGAAATGGAGCGGCCGCATGTACAGCGAGTTCTGGGGCAAGATGCATTTCTGGAACAGTGTGATCTGGGTCAACGTGCTGTTCTTCCCGCAGCACTTTTTGGGCCTTGCCGGCATGCCGCGGCGCATTCCCGACTACAACGTGGCGTTCGCCAACTTCAACATGATCAGCTCGATCGGCGGCTTCCTGTTTGGTGCCTCTCAACTGATCTTCCTCGGGGTGTTGATCCATGGCGTGTTTTTCTCGAAGAAGAAAGCCACCGAGCGTGTGTGGGAAGGAGCCAAGGGTCTGGAGTGGACGATCCCTTCCCCGGCACCGCATCACACGTTCGATGTGCCGCCGGTGATTCATGATGAGGAATTGGCACACGGCAACGTGAATGCCTGAAGTTTTCCCGACGTCCGGCCTGTCCGCCGTGCCGTAGCCTGTCGCCCGAAGAGATAGCACCATGACGCAGCAAGTGACCGAGCAGTATCTGGCGAACAGCCGCAGGGGCGTGCGCAGGACCGTGACGATTCTGGTCGGGGTCGTGGTGGCATTCTTTCTGTTGTCGTTCCTGCAGATCCTGCTGATGAAATAGCTTGGCCGCGGCAATAGTACGTATTCCTCAATTGTTCGGGTTGGTACGACCGATATGTAGTTCCCCGGGCGTCACGTCGGGGCAAAAGCCATCAAGAGAAGTCCACGGGGTCTCACCATGAGTCAGCAGCACGACGCTTACTTTGTTCCGGCCAGAAGTTACTGGCCGTTCGTGGCCGCAGTGGTCATGTTCACCACGATGTTCGGTGCCGCCCACTGGCTGAATGCCTCACCCGGGGAGGCCGGCTTTGGCAAGACCGTATGGCTCGTCGGGATGGTCGGGGTGCTGGCCATGTTCTTTGGCTGGTTCCGGTCGGTGATCAGGGAGTCATTGGCGGGGAACTACAATCATCAGGTGGATACCTCATTCCGTATGGGCATGATGTGGTTCATCTTTTCCGAAGTCATGTTTTTCGGTGCATTCTTCGGTGCGTTGTTCTATATCCGCATGTTTTCGGTACCTTGGCTCGGTGGCGAGGGTCACGGGGTTCTGACCCACCAGTTCCTGTGGAGCGACTACGCGGCATCATGGGGTGCCAGCGGCGGCAATGGCCCCGAGCGTCTCGGCGGTCCGTTCCAGACCGTGTCGGCGTGGGGACTGCCGTTGCTCAACACCCTTATCCTGCTGAGCTCCAGCGTTACCGTCACAATCGCTCATCACGCGCTGCGCGCCGGGCACCGAGGCAAGATCCTGTGGTTTCTCGGGCTGACCGTCTTGCTGGGTGCCTTGTTCGTCAACTTTCAGGCGCATGAATACATTGAGGCCTATCACGAGCTGAACCTAACCCTGCACAGTGGTGTCTACGGTTCGACGTTCTTCCTGCTTACCGGCTTTCATGGGTTGCACGTGACCTTGGGCACGATCATGCTGGCGGTAATCTGGTTCCGGGTGCTGAAGGGGCATTTCAGCAAGGACCATCATTTCGGTTTCGAAGCGGTTGCCTGGTATTGGCACTTCGTCGACGTGGTCTGGCTGGGCCTGTTCCTGTTCGTCTACATCCTTTAGGCGGTCCCGGGCGCCGTTTTGATGGCACGAAGGTTTCGTGCCATTTTGGACGACCTGTGTGGCGCGGACTGCCTAGGCTGATGGCGGAGCGTGGCGTTTCAGGTACGCATGAAACGGCGACGCGCCACGGCCAGAATCAATCGTTGCAGCGGATTGTTGTTGCCACCCGGTCGCCACGTGTGCACTAGCTTGTTGCGGTAGGCATCGAAGTGCAGGCCGTGAGGCGCCGCGGGCACTTTCCCCCGGCCAAGCAGGATCTTCAACGCCTGGGTGGCGGCTATCCCGGCGCAGATTTCACATGCCATGGGTGTCGAGGGTCCGCGCTGATTGATCAGGTCCACCGCGGACGGATCGACCAGATAGGCTTGATGCAGCACGGCAGGCGCCAATCCCACCATGAAGCGCAGCAACTGCTCGTCCCTCGTTTTTCCCTCCAGTCGAAAATACTCTTCGAATGTCGTGTGACCGGGGAGAAACGCGAGTACCGCAGCGCCCATGCCCAGCGGCGCTGCGGTAAGCGCCGGAATGCCGCGTTCTGCACACAGGGCAAACAGTTTGGCGCGAATATCGAGTACGAAAAAGTCCAGTCCATCGACGTACAGATCCACCCCGGAAAGAAACTCCTCCATGTTGTCGTCGGTGATGCCGCCAGGAAACTTGTTGATGTCCAGATTTGGATTTATATCCCACGCCATCCGGGACACCACGTCGATCTTGGGCCGGCCAATGGTCGACTGGAACGCCCCTGCCTGACGGTTGAAATTTTCGATACCGAAGCGGTCGAAATCCGCCAGGTTGAACGACGGGATACCGAGGCGGGTCAGGGTCAGCAGATGGCTACCGCCGACGCCGCCGAGTCCAGCAATCGCCACGCGTTTGGAGCGAAGCTTCGCCTGTTCGGCCGCGGTTATCCAGCCAATTGTCCGGCTAAATGCCGTCGCGTAGTCGAACGGCTCGGCGGGGGCCGGTGCATCAGCCATCATGAGACATCTACCTATCGGCATTATTGCGTAAAGCTGTTGCCAAGCCGGCACGGCAACACTGCTTTGCCGGCGTGTCGCCGCCGCCTTTCAGCGAATCCGTTCAGCGACGCAGCGTATGAAAAAATGGCGCCGCTTCGGGAAGCGGCGCCATCCATCGTCAAACCGCACGCATGACGTGCCTGCTTTATGCGCGTCCGTCGGCTTCGGCATCCTTGCGGCGGCGCCAGGTGAAGAGGCCCAAGAAGGCCAGGCCAAGGCCCAACATGCCGACCGTACCGGGCTCGGGTACCTTCATCGTCTTGCCGGTCAGTGAGCCGTTACCCTCGATCGGATAGTGGCAAAGATTAGCCGGGTCGGCAGACGTGGTCGGACAGCCGTCCGCGGGGAAGGTCAGGAACGATGAGGCGAGGTTGAAATCCGCAAAGCCACCCTTCCCATCGGCAACGGAGTTGGAGTCGAGGTAGGGCATCGCTGGACCGCCGGTTGCGTCCAGCATCCCGAATCCGCCGGAGCCATTGGTGGGGTTACTGGTGGTGCCAAAGACCGTGGCGAAGAGCTGCCCCGTGTCTCCAGTGCCAGAGTTCGTAAACGTGTGACCGGTCAGCGTAGCCCATGGCGTGCCGCCGCTGGCCGAGGTGGGGTTGGCAAACGAAAAACTTCCGGCAGCGGAGGTGTAAAACTGGAACGCTCCCATGTCGAATACCACCTGGTTGCCAGCGATTTTCGACACGTTATAGTGGAAGGTGAACGTGAGATCGCAACCCGAGCAAAAGCTGTTGTTACCGTTGATCGAGCCGATCTGACCGTAGCCCATGAGCGTGTCGCCGACGGCCGAAACACTCGACTCGCGGATGTTGAGCGACTGGATGGTCAGGTCAAAGGGACTGCTTGAATTCCAATGGACGCCATTCACATTGATGGGCGTTGCCAGGGTCGATCCACTCCACGCACCCAGCGCCAGCGCGCATGCTAGCGCAAGTCCGATGCTTTTTTTCTTCAACATGTTCTTCTCCATCACGGTGAACCAATCTAAATAATCGCAGCGGTGAAGCCCGATTGACGTTGCCCCTGAGCCTGTAAAAGCAAAAGACATGCCATGGAGATAACCAACTGTTTTATAGAGAATTATTTATTCACGCCCGCTGGAATTGCCCCCTATATGTAAAATATTCCGACACCGCGTCCCGAGAGGGGAAAGTCCAGCCTTGAGGCGAGCGCCTGCGCGCCAGCCCCGGAGGGGCATGGTTATCGGGAGAGGTGGCCGGACATGCCGTCGGTCAGGCCTGCCGTTGCAACCGAAAATCCCAGGTTATCAAGACCTTGGTCCGGTATCTGCCCGCGCGCTTATTCGGTGGTGCTGGTGTCAGGCCACGTGTGTAAGGAATTCCGACACCGGGCGCCACGGCCCTTGCACAGGTCCTTACGGTATTAGCTCGCGAAGGCGGATAAGGTCGGGTGCAGCGATTTCGACGCCGCATCACCGGCTGCCTCCTGGAGGGGGTGAACACCTTGGGCCGGGCATCCCAAGTGAGGGGCCGTGCTGGGCCACCGCGAGCAAAGCACTACTGTGCCTGATCCCGCTAGGGGATATCACCGAAACTTGCGAGCGCGCGTCGCCCGCTGCGGTCACGCGGCGCCGACCGCGCATAACCAAGCCGTAAAAATACCAGGCCGTGCCCCGGCACGCAGAGCTCGTCCAAGGCCGAAGCAAGGCGCAAGAGATGGCGCTGAAGGGCTGGTTCAACGGGTGCGAACCCAAGACTGAGGACGCCCGCCGCCGCGTACGGCTGGACCGAGAGCCCCGCCAGCGTGGCCTCAAGCCACGCACGCTGCAAGGCTCGGCCGCCCGCGAGCACATCGGATCGTGAGGTGGATGGAATGACGAGCAGGCAGAGACCGGGTGACAGCCTGATGGGCAGGTAGGCTGAACGCCACCCCAGTACCGACGCTGCCCCTAGCCGGTTGAGGGCGGTCATTGTCGCGGGACGGCGCAGCATCTGAAAGACCGGCCGCAAGGGTGGCTCCACCGCCAGGGTGGCCGGGGCCAAGCCCTCCTCGCAGGTGCTATGCCAGCCAACGGGAAAGTGGATACTCGAAAACAGTTCCCGGTGCAGCGTCGGGCTCCTGAAACGTAGCGTCTCGGCCAGCCTGATCACCTTGAGCGCGGCTTTTCTCTCACGCGGCGTCTGTGGCCAGTAGAGTCGCTGCCCGGGAATTGCTCCGGCTTGGGCATTCAGACGTGTCTGCGTCGTGGTGGTGATTGGGCCGCGCCAAGGGAAGCGGCGGTCGGTGTGGCGTTGCCCGATGGCACCAGCTAGCGGTTCGGAGGTGTTGCACTCGGGATCGCAGCGCCAGCGGATACGGACGACCCACAGCGCGTCGTCGTGGCGCGGGAAGGTCTGCAGCTCCGCCACATAACCGAGCGTGCGAGCGTAGATGACCATGTTTTCGAGGCATGCGCCGGCGGCCAGGTCGCTGAGGACATAGCGGGTATCGGAGACGAGACCGCTCCGGCTCGCATCGATTCGCAGGTCCAAGTCGTCACCGCACCACGCAAACCGCCACGGTTGCGAATTATCCGCCGACGGCGCAGCGAGCCCTGCGCGCAGAATGTCTACTTTTGTCTGCCGGTTCACGGCCCGCGCCTGTCCATAACTTAATAACCGTGTGATGTGCTGCAAAACACCCTAGCCCAGGAAGCGCTCGGCGGTGTGCGTCTACTTTGTGTATCCGCTCTTCGGTGCACCCGCTCCTCTACTATAGCGCGGGGCCAAAGGTATCCACCAAAATATCCTTCAAGAAACAAAACCATACGTCGCCGACGTTCTCTGGTTGCCTTTGTCTTACCACGCTCCGGGAGATAGGGCCTCACGTGCCGAGTGATGCGGCCCGACACGCATCTTCCCGGAAGATGGGGCGCTTCGGTGAGCAGATGCCGCGTCGGGATCGGCTGTCTATATCAAGCGGCGGATGGCCTAGCCTGTTCGTCGTAGCGCAGCGGGATCCCTAGCAAAGCTTAAGCCGCTGCTCGCCCGCTGGATTGGCACGTCTACAGTGACTGCCCTCCGGGGCAGTCATCGGACAAGATCGAGGCCCCCGTGATCGACGCTGGCAGCGCGCTGCGCAATCATCATGTCGGGCACCGCATGGGGTCGACGCAGCGGTCGTATGCGGGTAGTGTCCCACGTTCACGGGCGCTACTTGGCTCGAGTCTCGCACTTCCGATCAAGTATTCCGGAGCGTGCCTGGTTGAAATCGGGGCTGGCTCTAACCGTGTTCCACCGGAGCGAGTACGCAAGGACCACATGTTGCGTTGCGCTACCACGTACCCGTGTTCGATCGCTGGTCGTGGGATGCAAATCGGGAGGGGAGGCGCCGACCGCAAGGTTCTAAAGGTTTCTGCGCTGTGATGCGTAGGATCCACACGCAGTTCACACAATGATAGCACCACTATAGCATATAATTCACACAATCATCGCGTAATATATCGCTAGGAAGTGTAGCACTTCACAATGGGTACTGATCGTCTCTGAACGACTAAGGCATGGATAAGGAGTGGCATGCTTCGAAGCGACGTGCCGCGTATCGGAGACTGAAACTTGAACCAAATCAGATCGGTAGAAATGCCTGAGACCGTTGTCGATATCACCGCGCACCTGGCGAATTCAGCGGGGCGCAGTCGCGCACCACATTGCCTGTGCGCCACCAGTCTGGAACAAGTGGAATCAGCTTGGCGTCTGGTATATGAGCGCTACTCCCAGATGGGGTTGATCGACGAAAACCCGTTTGGCATTCATGCCGTTCCCACGGCCGTGGGGCCGCATGCATGCGTTATATGGGGCCCAGAAGGTCCGGAAGTCGGCTATACCATGACACTCTTTCGCGACAATCCCATGGGGCTCGCGCTGGACAGCGTATATGAACCCTATCTGGATAAGCTGCGGGAAGAGGGACGCAGATTGCTTGAAGTGGGGATGCTGGCCGATCGTCGCCAGAATGCTTCGCGTGGCGTCGGAGCCCTGTTCAGCATGATGCGTTGGGCCATCCACTACGGATTGCACACCGATTTGACCGATATCGTCATCGGTGTGCACCCGCGGCATGCCGCCTTCTACATGCGCTGTTACGGCTTCGAAAAATTTGCGCCACCGACCAGCTACGCCTTGGTGCGGAACAACCCGGTGGTGCTCTTGCGTCTGCGCTTGCTCGAGGCCTTGGCGAAAGACGTGTTGCCACGAGGGCTCGCTGATGCGCGCGACAACCCACTGCCGGCCAGTGTGTTTTCGCACCGCTTCGCATTTGGGCCGGAGCAACTGCGTGATTCCCGGATTGCTGGTTTTTTGAAGGCCCGCTATGGCCTCGGCGCGGCGCGGATAGCCGCTCCGGCCGAAACGGCCATCAGTCGACGTAGCGTAGCGGTAGCGTAGCGCTGCAATCTTGAGGGTGCCTGAAGCTGCTCTCGCCGATAACTTTTGACGACGAGGCCTGCGGAAAGTTTGGTGTGGGAGTCTTGCTTATGGCCCACATATGGCGCCCGCCACTCAGGGTTTGTTCATGCTCACCGGGTGTCGGTCGGTACTGCTTTCGTCGGCGCTTGAAAGGGTGAGCAGGATCAGGCGATCGCAGCGCAATTGGCCTTGAGCAGGTGGAGACCCCGGGCGGACGTTTACGTATGTGCTCCCGTATGGGCTCGCGATATCGAGCGAGACCGGATGAAGCCTTGCCGTATAGGGCAAAGGTCGCGCGCCACTCCCGCCTTATCGAGACGCTCGCCGCCGCGGGCCGGTGCATAAACCGTGTGACCGTGTGGGTGCGGTCGTGACGTGCGCATACCGCGCATGCTCTGCAGGGGCATCCACCCGCGATTCTGCGCTTGGTGAACGCTTTCCATGGCTAAAATTGAGGAGCAATCGGATAGACTCGCTGCTCGCACGTCCAAGCGCACTGTGTAATCCCCATGAACCCCTATCCGATCAGCCAAGGACGCTTCATGCACTCACGGGACAGCATCAAGATCGCCATCATCGGGCTGGGCTACGTAGGTCTTCCACTGGCGGTGGAGTTCGGCAAGCGCTATGACACCATCGGTTTCGACATCCACACCCCTCGCGTCGATGAGTTGCGCGCCGGGCGCGACAGCACGCTGGAAGTGGATGCGGTCGAACTTGCGGCGGCGCAGCGGCTGCGCTTCAGTGCGTCGCTGGACGACATCCGGCACTGCACCACCTACATTGTTACCGTGCCTACCCCTATTGACAGCGCCAGGCGCCCCGATCTCACTCCGCTGATCAAGGCCAGCGAAGCCATCGGCAGCATCCTCAAGCCCGGCGACGTGGTGATTTACGAATCCACTGTCTATCCCGGCTGTACCGAAGAAATCTGCGTCCCTATACTGGAGCGCATCTCCGGCCTCACCTACGCTACTGGCTACGCTCCAACCGAAAGTCAAAAGCCGAAAACCGGAAGCTTTTCTTGCGGCTACAGTCCCGAGCGGATCAACCCCGGCGATAAACAACACCGCGTCACCACTATCCTCAAAGTCACCTCTGGCTCCACCCCCGCAACGGCCGACTTCGTCGATGCGCTATACGCCAGCATCATCACTGCTGGCACCCACAAGGCCAGTTCGATCAAAGTGGCCGAGGCCGCCAAGGTGATCGAGAACACCCAGCGCGATCTCAATATCGCGCTGGTCAACGACCTGGCCATCCTGTTCAACAAGCTCGGCATCGACACGCTGGAAGTGTTGGAGGCCGCAGGCACCAAGTGGAACTTCCTGCCGTTCCGCCCCGGCCTGGTCGGTGGCCACTGCATCAGTGTCGATCCCTACTATCTCACCCACAAGGCGCAGGAGGTGGGCCACCACCCGGACGTAATTCTCGCCGGCCGGCGCACCAACGACAGCATGGGTCCGTATATTGCCAACGAGGTAATCCGTCTGATGGTGCGCAAAGCCATCAATCCGGTCGGCGCGCGCATCCTGGTACTCGGCCTGGCTTTCAAGGAAAACTGCCCCGATCTGCGCAATACCCGCGTGGTGGACATTGTGCGGGCGCTGACGGACTACAACAGCCGCGTCGATATCCATGACCCTTGGGTTGACGCCGAAGAGGCATGCCAGGAATACGGTATGGAGCTGCTCGCCCGGCCAATCAACGGCACCTATGATGCCGTGATTCTGGCTGTCGGACACCGAGAATTCGCCAGCATGGGAGCTAGCGCTATCCGTGCGTTAGGCAAGGCCGAGTCGGTGCTTTATGACGTGAAGTATGTCTTGCCGCGCGATACTGTCGACGGGAGGTTGTGATGAGTAAGTTGGTCAAGGCGCTTCCAGTCGCACTCACGGAACGTATTCGGGCGTCCCAGCAGAGCTGGTTGGTCACGGGCGCAGCGGGTTTCATTGGTTCCAATCTCGTCGAAGCACTTCTTCAGTTGGGCCAGCGGGTGATTGGCTTAGACAATTTTGCGACGGGCTATCAACGCAATCTGGATGAGGTTGAAAAGATCGTGGGAGCGGAGGCATGGTCACGTTTCCGCTTCATCACGGGCGATATCCGCAGCATGGAAGACTGCCGTCAGGCATGCGCGGACGTGCAGCACGTATTGCATCAGGCTGCGTTGGGATCGGTGCCTCGCTCGATTGAAGATCCGTTGGCCATACATGACACCAATTGCTCGGGCTCCCTCAACATGCTGGTGGCTGCGCGCGATGCCAAGGTAGAAAGTTTTACTTATGCCGCCAGCAGTTCCACCTATGGCGATCACCCGGGCCTGCCCAAGGTGGAGGATCAAATTGGCAATCTCCTGAGTCCGTACGCCGTAACCAAATACGCCAATGAGCTATATGCCGGCGTTTTCGCGCGTTGCTATGGCTTCAATACCATCGGTCTGCGTTACTTCAACGTGTTCGGTCCGCGACAGGATCCCGAGGGTGCCTATGCGGCGGTCATTCCCAAATGGATAGCCAGTCTCATCAAGGGCGAATCTGTGTTCATCAATGGTGACGGTGAGACCAGCCGTGACTTTTGTTATGTCTCAAACGTGGTACAGGCAAACTTGCTGGCTGCGACCACAGAAAGCCCTGTGGCCGTGAACCAGGTCTACAACGTCGCCGTGGGCGATCTTACGACACTCAACGAGCTTTATTCCCAGCTTCAGACTGCGCTTCTGCCGTACTACGCGCACCTGAAAGATGCCCAGCCCGTGTATCGCGACTTTCGGGCGGGCGACGTTCGTCATAGTCTCGCCGACATAAGCAAGGCCGCTGCAAATCTGGGTTTCACACCTACACAAAACATTGCGCAGGGCCTGGCTTTGGCGATGCCCTGGTATATGGGAACCCAGGCCTAGCAACCAGTTGAAATTCGTCGTTGGCATGTCTGCCTTGGCGGTCGTCTTACGACAAGAGGCGTCGGTTGAGTTTTCACGGGGCCATGGGACGCTTGGAGTGGGCATCATCCAGAGGCGTTGTGCACGGTGGTTGACCGGGACCGGTCAGGCCGAGGCGGCGTATCCGTCGCGTGTGGTGCGCGCGCCGGTGGGGTAATGGTGTTGAGGCAACTGGACAGCTTGTTGGCCGCGGCCTGCGGGGGCGGAGGTTGCGCCTCGATCGCGCCGCAGAAGGGCGGCCGCGCGCAGTTACTGCAGTGGTTCCAGTCCAGCTGGGCATCCTCGCTGCCCCCGAAGGCTCGCGATCCCTCCAATGACAACGTGGTGGCCGAGTTCATGAGGTGACGCGCGTGGCCGAGCGCCAGGATCTGATTTCCGACCCCGCGGGGGCCGACAACCGTTCCCCGGCGAGGAAGCTTGCGCCGCCCCCCATGACGGGCAGGCGGACGATGCGGAAACCTTGAAGGGCATCCCCGAAACGATCTGGGCTCGAAACGATGCGTGGGTAGGTGGCGCTGCTCAGGCGCCTCGCTGCTTTGCGTCGCCTGCCCGCCTCGCGTGACCGGGGGCGGCAATAAAAAGCCCCAGCGGCTTGCTCGGTATTGTCTGTCACCGAACCGTCTAGTGGTCCGTCTAAAGTCAGGTCGGGCCCAACTAACTGCCCAGATCGTTTCCTGCGGAAGAAAACTGTGTGTTACATCACATTTCGTGATATACATTTCGTTCACTTTGCGTTCGGGTACGCTGACTGAAGCAATTCGTCTGCAAGGGGGCGTAAGCAAGCATGTTTCGATTGTTCCGACATAGAGCGGTACGCTGGCAGTTGTTGCTGGTACTGGTCGAGTTTTTGCTGCTTGTCGCATGTGTCTATGCTGCGATGGTGCTGCGTTATTGGGAGAATGCGGACACCCAAACCGCGTTCCGTCACGCGTTGCACTGGCGTGCGCCGTTGGTAGCGGCAGTGTTGATTTTCTCAATGGCGTCGCTGGGGCTATATCAGGTTCACCTGCGCGCGGGCTGGTTGGGCCGGCTTAGCCGACAAGGCGTGGCCTTCGTCTTGGCAGGCATCGGGCTTACCGTGTTGTATTACGCGATTCCTCCCGCGTATCTGGGTCGCGGAGTCCTAGGCATTGCGTTGCTGCTTGGCTACCTTGTCGTAGCCCTGTGGAGAGCCCTGTTTCTGAGTTTTCTGGATGCTGACTTGTTCAAGCGCCGTGTGGTAATGCTCGGTGCCGGCGAGCGCGCTGCGGAAATGATCCGCATGATGCGTCGCAAGTCCGATCAACGCGGGTTCAAGATCCTGGGCTTCGTGCCTGTAACTGCGGATCCGGTGGTCGTTTCCGCGCCCCTGTTGCTGCACCCCGGCGAAGCTTTTTGCAAATGGGTGCTCCGGCTGGGGGTGGATGAAATCGTGGTGGGACCGGACGACCGTCGTGGCACCTTGCCGGTGGCGGCACTCCTGGAGTGCAAGCAGCGCGGCATAGCCGTGACCGAGCTTGCCGAGTTCTTCGAACGCGAGGCAGGCAAAATCAAGATGGAGCCTACCAACCCGTCATGGCTGGTATTTTCCGATGGGTTCAACATCTCCCCGATGAGACGTGCGACCAAGCGCACTTTCGATTTAGTCGTGGCTTCCATGGTATTGCTGGTGACGTGGCCGTTGATGCTGCTGACGGCCCTGGCAATCCGGCTGGAGTCAGGCCGGGGCGCGCCGATTCTTTACTACCAAGAGCGGGTGGGTGAAAACGGCAAATTGTTCGGGGTGATCAAGTTCCGCAGCATGGGAGCTGATGCCGAGCGTGACGGCGTGGCACGCTGGGCTACCAAGAATGACGCCCGGGTGACCCGGGTCGGACGCTTCATCCGCAAGTCTCGACTGGACGAGTTGCCGCAGCTCTGGAACGTGCTGGTTGGCGACATGAGCATTATCGGCCCACGGCCAGAGCGGCCGCAGTTCGTAAACGACTTCAATAACCGGATTCTCTACTATCCGCTGCGGCATTGTCTGAAGCCGGGGCTGACCGGCTGGGCTCAACTACGCTACCCCTACGGTTCGTCCCTGGAGGATGCCGAGGAAAAGCTCAAGTTCGACCTCTTCTATGTGAAAAATCACAACCTCGTGTTTGATATGGCCATTCTGATCCAAACCTTGGAAGTGGTGCTGTTCGGACGCGGTGCGCGCTGAAAAAATCGAGGAGAATATGCAAGTGAAACCGCTATCACGAAAATGCGTCATCTGGTTGATGATGGCCGCTGGATTGCTGCTGTTGGGCGGATGTAGCACTACGCCTGTTGCCAGTACCCGGTCAGCCGCAACCCCACCGGTGGAGCACTACATCATCGGTCCGGGTGATTCGTTGGAAGTTTTTGTCCGAGACAATCCCAATCTGACCACCACCGTGCCAGTGCGTCCGGATGGACGTATCTCAATTCCGTTGGTGCAATCGATCATGGCTGCCGGCAAAACTCCGGAAAATTTGGCGGGCGACATAGAGAAGGCGTTGAGTCGCTACGTCCGGGCTCCGTTGGTGACCGTGATCGTCAAGAATTTCGTGGGATCCTACAGCCAGCAGGTGCGTGTGGTCGGCCAGGCGGCGAAGCCCGAAGCTTTGCCGTACCGTAGCGGAATGACGGTCCTCGATGTGATGATCGATGTCGGCGGCCTCACCAAATTTGCTGCGGGCAACAGCGCCAAGATCATCCGTCGGCTTCCCGACGGCAAGGAGCAGACCATTCCGGTACGTCTTGGCGACCTGATGGATGGAGCGATCAAACACAATATGGTCATGCATCCCGGTGACATCCTGATTATTCCCCAGTCATTGTTTTGAGATGACAGGCACGCGCACACGACCACCGTCACAGACATCGAAAAAGGGAAGGCGATGCAGAAGCAATCGTTCGATTTGCATGACCTGTTTCAGCATTTACTGCTGGAGGTGCGCGCTACCTGGCGCTACCGTTGGCATGCGCTGATCGTTGCGTGGTGCGTGATGATTGCGGGCGCGTTGCTGGTGTTCAGCCTGCCAAACAAGTACGTGGCCAATGCTCAGCTGTACGCCGATACCGAGGCGTTGACGAATCCGCTGCTCAGTGGGGTGGCGGTGCGGCCAGATGTGCGGGAGCGCCTCCAGATCATCACCCATACCTTGCTTTCGCGGCCCAATCTCGAGGCGGTAGCGGATAAGACGGGGTTGTCGCTACGCGCCACCACGCCGGCCGACAAGGATGCGTTGTTGGCTGACCTCGGCGCTGCTGTCACTGTCAAGGACGCGGGCACCAAAGGTCTTTACAACCTCAGCTATACCGATCCTGACCGGCATATGGCGCAAAAAGTAGTGCAGGCGTTCTTGCAGATCCTCATGAACGCCACCCTGGGCGCGAATACCGCGTCCGCGGAGACGGCACAGAATTTCCTGCAACAACAGGTCCATGTTTACAGCGACCGTTTGAATGAGGAAGAAAAGAAACTTGCGGCTTTCCAGAAGGCCAACGTCGGCTACATCCCCAGTCAAGGGGGCAGCAGTTACTTCGCCCGCCTGCAGGGGGCCCAGGCCCAATTGCAGAACCTGCAAGCCCAGTACGACACGGCGGTCGCCAGCCGCGCAGCAACCCAGCAGCAGATGCGCTCCATGGCGAGCGGTTCGTCCTCCTCGGGTATCGATCCCCGGACCCAGGAAATCGACAAGCAAATTGCCGCCTACAAGCAGCGGCTCAACACGCTATTGCTGAGCTATACGAACGAATACCCCGACGTGATTTCGACCCGCCGCATGATCGCGCAACTTCAGGCGCGGCGCGAAGCGCTGCAGAAGGACTCCGCCGGCGCCTCAATGATGGGCGTGGTCTCGGACAATCCGGTGTATCAGGATATGCAAAAGTCCCTGTATTCCACCCAGGTGAACATCCGCACACTCGCTACGCAAATCGCACTGCAGAAGCGCCAAATCGCCGATCTGAAGAGTAACGTGGACAAGATCTCCGACGTGCAAGCCACCCTGCAACGGCTGACGCGCAATTACGACATCACCAAGAAGCAGTACGACCAACTGGTGACGCGTCTGAACACAGCGCAACTGTCCCAGGATGCGACACAGAGCGGCAACAATTTGAATTTCCGTGTTATCAACCCGCCGGTCGTTCCGCTGCTGCCGGTAAGTCCCAAACGGGGACTGTTGTTATTGCTGGTGTTCGCACTGGCCGTGGCTATGGGCGGGGGCTTTGCGTATTTCATGCATAGAATCAGGCCGGTATTCGTGAGCCTCAAGAGCTTGAGGGAGTTCGGCGACTACCCGGTGCTCGGCGCTCTGAGCTTGATTGTGTCACGGTCGCGGCGTCAGGATGAGCGTCGCGAGGTGATCGGATTTTGCACGGGGGCGGGTCTGCTGACGGCGGTACTGGTGCTGGGGTTTGCTTTTGAAGGACGTCTAACGCATCTGGTGCAGCATTTCTTCATATTGGGGGCTGCATGAACATTGTTGAGAAGGCGGTCGAAAAACTCAAAAACCTGCAGCCTGAGCCACCGGCGCCGGCATCGGCACCGGCATACGTCGAGGCCGGCTCTCTCCATTCGGCGTCTACGATCGAGCGGTTACAGGATAGCGCGCGGATCTTGGACCACAGTTCCGAAACTGCGCCGCCTTGGCACGTTGATCATATGGCGTTGGAACGCATGGGTTTGCTTTCCGCGGACAAGGAGGAGGCTGCCAGGCTTGCCGATGAGCTGCGTCGCATCAAACGTCCATTGATGAACAATGCGATCGGAAAAGGCGCTGCCAAAGCGCTGGCCCACGCGGAGCGTATTGTGGTGACCAGCGCGGTGCCTGGCGAAGGCAAGACCTTCACCGCCGTGAATCTTGCCCTGAGCTTGGCGCGCGAGCGGGATTTCGAGGTATTACTGGTGGATGGTGATATACCGAAATTCGATATCACCCGCATTTTAGGTCTCGAGGGACGTCCTGGGTTGATGGATGCGCTGTCGGATGAGCAGCTGCAGCCCACCGAGGTTATTGTGCAAACCGATATACCAAATTTACTGGTGGTCCCCGTGGGAAAGCGTCAACTGCTTACCGCGGAATTATTCGGCAGCCTCCGTATGGAGTATGTACTTGAGGCATTGTCCGGCCGGAACCGGCGACGTCTGGTGGTATTTGACTCTTCGCCGTTACTGGTGACCTCGGAGTCGCAAGCGCTGGTTTCTCATATGGGCCAGGTTGTTTTGGTGGTGGGTGCCGGCCGCACCCCTCAGCAATTAATAAATTCAGCGCTGCAAAATGTAAATGACTCGCAATATGTCGGTCTGCTTCTCAATATGAGCAGCTTGCCGGCCAACGAGAATCACTATGACTGTTATTATGGCTAGAGTATTTCAAACGCCATGAAGCGCAAACCTCGATCCACATTGTCGGTGTCGGTTGCCCTGTCGTCGATCGTTTTGGGCGGCTGGGTAAATGGAGCTGAAGCCCAGAGCCTGAATCCACAGACGCCACCCGTACTGAATGCAGCTCAAGGCGGATTAGCCGGCAGCAGTGAGGATCTCCCGTTGGGCATCGTTCCGCAGCCGAATGTTGACTCTCCTGGTGTGGTAGCGGGTGTCACGCTCGGTGAGTTGTATGTCGATAACCTGACCCTCGCAGCTCGCGACAAGCCCAAACAAACCAGCTGGATCACTGAAATCCAGCCGTTTATCAAGTCCGCTCATCGTGGTCCGCGATTTTCCGGTCTGTTGGATTACAAGCTCACCGGCTATCTGTACCCGGGGCAAGCGCGCGCCAACCAGTTAGCGCAGAACCTCGATGCTCACGGCACCTTCACCATCCGTCCGCGACATTTCTTCCTCGATGGTAGTGCGTACTACGGGCGCGAGATCGTCAATCGACAGTTGCCCGCCGGGTCGGGCACATTTTTCCTGGACAATAACCGCACCAATGTGGCCATCGGCACGCTAAGTCCCTACTGGCTTCAGGATCTGGGCAAAGTCGGCACGATGACGCTGCGCTATACCCGAGGGCGTGTAGCGTACAACAACGGCGGTATTCCGAGGGAAAATCGCGCTCTGCTGAACGGCATTTCCGACGCCTCCAGTAACGCAGTGCAGTTCAGTGTGGTGAGCCCGAAGTTCCAGACGTGGGGTTGGTATTTGGGGTATTCCGAACAGCAGATTATTCCGGACTTCGGACAGGGTGCGCAGTTCGCCTTGGCCAAATTGGGAGCTTCATGGCAGGTCACCAACAATACCCGTTTGCTGGTCGACGGGGGTAAGGAAAACAAGTTCCTGCCGGATGGTACCGTGCAGAAACTGGCAGCTCCGTTCTGGGATGCCGGGTTGGAATGGTCAATCACCCGAAATAAATTCAGGGTATTGGCTGGACACCGATTTTTCGGGCGCAGTTTCCAGCTTTCCTGGACGCATGAGGCGTCCCTGTTGACGACCGATCTGAGTTATGTGGAGCAGCCGACAAACTATAACCAGCAATTGCTATCTCTGAGTCCGGGATCAGAGGTGACTCCTCCGGTCAATATGCGCCCGACGATTCCCTCGCTGACCGAACGTCAGCTGTATCTCAGCAAACGCTTATCGGCCTCGGCGATCTACACGATGCCTAGAAGTACGTTGACGGTGGTGGTGTACGACGAGTCACGCACCTATTTCGTGCAGAACAGCAGCGAGGAGCGCGTAGCGAACGCTGACCTTTCCTGGCTATTCAACTTGGGAGCACTTACCACGCTCACTCCCAGTTTTCGCTGGCAGCGCTACCAGTTTCGGGGAGGGCAAATCAGCTACTCGCACTACGAGCAACTGGCGATTGTGCATCAGCTCAACGCCAAAAATTTCGGCAGCATAAAGCTGCGCCGTGACTCCATGAATGTGCATTCCGGATCGCCGGGCGCCCACGGGTACCGAGTGAACGTGATTTTCCTGCAGTGGACCCATTTGTTCTGAGAATGATATGTATCAGGCGTTTTACAAGCTTCGTGGCAAGCCTTTTCAGTTGACCCCTGATCCAGGAATGCTGTTTCCCAGCAAGGGGCACAAGCGCGCCATGGCCTACCTGCTCTACGGTTTCGAGCAGGGCGAAGGCTTCGTGATGATCACCGGTGCCGTCGGTACCGGCAAGACATTGCTCATCCAGAAACTGTTCGAAGAACTCGCGCATCGCAATATTGTGGTTGCCAGTCTTGCCTCGGCCAATCTGGATGGCGAGGACATATTGCCGGCCGTGGCTTCGGCGCTTGACCTGCCCTACGAGCGTCGCAGCAAGGAAGCTCTGTTGCAGGAGTTGAAACAGTACCTGATATCGCTTCAGGCCCGTCATACACATGCCTTGTTGGTGGTGGACGAGGCGCAAACGCTTACCCCAGCCGCGCTGGAAATGCTCCGCATCTTGTCGAATTTGGAGCTGAGGGGTCGCGCCCTCTTGCAAGTATTCCTTGTTGGTCAAGCCGAACTGAGGCGAGTCATCGTAAGCAACCACATGGAACAATTGCGCCAGCGCATCATTGCCTCGCACCGAATCGAGCCAATGGCCGAGGAGGAAAGCAGGGCATACATTCTCCATCGTCTCCGCGCCGTGGGCTGGAACAACGATCCCGAATTGGCGCCCGAAATTTTTTCCGAGGTTTACCAGGCCAGCCGTGGCATTCCTCGCAAAATCAATCTCATCATGGACCGCTTGTTGCTGCACGGCTATCTAGAAGAGCTGCACGCGCTGAATCTAGCTGCTCTCACCACGGTGCTCGACGAAATGGACGAGGAGATGGCCGGTGTGCCGCCGACGTTGGAGGTGCCCGCCGTACTCCAAAACCAACGCCTCCCATCGACCACGGCGGCTGGCGAGCTGGATACCGAGCTCGCCGCTCTGGACCTCAAGCGCAACAACATGTTGCTGCAGTTGATGCGCGAAGAGATCCGGCTCAAGAGGATGCTGCAGCCACGAGCTCCGGGGGCGCCTGCTACGGAGGACATGGCGCTCACCGATGGGCGATTTCCGCGGTCCGAGCAGGAGCGCGAATGACTCCGGCGTCGCTGCAGTCCAGGCCCATCGTCAACGCCATGACGGTGGATGTGGAGGACTATTTCCAGGTCGCGGCCTTCGAAAAGTGTATCCCACGCGAGGACTGGTCGCAGTGGCCTATCCGCGTGGAAGGCAATACCCGGCGCGTGCTGGAGCTTTTCGAGCGTCACGGTGTGTGTGCCACCTTCTTCGTGCTCGGTTGGGTGGCAGAGCGATTTCCTTCGCTGGTGCGTGACATCAGTGCCGCCGGCCACGAGGTCGCTAGCCATGGTTTCGGACACGAGCGCTTGACCCATCTCAGCCGCTCCGAATTCCGTGAGGGGATCATCCGCACGAAAGGTCTGCTGGAGGAACTTGCCGGCAGCGCGGTGTATGGCTACCGGGCACCCAGTTACTCCATCGGGCCGACCACGTTGTGGGCTCATGAGGAGCTGCTCGAAGCGGGCTATCGCTACAGTTCCAGCATCGTGCCGATTCATCATGATCTTTACGGCATGCCTAAGGCACCACGATTTGCTTTTTTTCCCGAACGTTCCGGACTACTCGAAATCCCGGTGACGACGGTGCAGCGATGGGGTCGCAACTGGCCGTGCGGTGGCGGCGGTTATTTCCGCTTGCTGCCGTACGCGTTATTTAAGCACGGCCTGCGACGAGTCAACGAGCACGAGCAGCGCTCCGGCGTTTTCTATTTTCATCCCTGGGAAGTGGATCCGCAGCAGCCGCGGATACCCGGCGTAACGTTCAAGAATCGGGTGCGTCATTACCTGAACTTGGCGCGCACGATGCCCCGGCTCGAGCGGCTCATCCGCGATTTTCGTTTCGACCGCATGGATCGGGTATTTCTTGCTTCCACCCCCATCGACTATCCCGTGGTGGCTCTTCAGGCCGCCAAACTCAGTGCGCATTGAGAGAGGATGCACTATGCCCGACCGTCTGGGCGACAGTCGCCCTACCACGCCTTGTGTCGTAAAGCGTATGGGAGGAGGTGACGAGGGACGCTGGGACGCGTTCGTCAGCGACGCGCCGCAGGCCACGTTTTTCCACCGTGCGGCCTGGTGCGGCATTCTTGAACAGGTATTGGGCCACCGCGGCCACTATTTATACACTGAGCGCCTTGGGGTCATTACGGGTGTGCTGCCCCTTGCCGAGGTTCGCAGTCGCCTATTCGGCCACGCGCTGATCTCGACGCCGTTTTGCGTGTATGGCGGTGTGGTGGCGTGCGACCTAGACAGCGAGATGCAGCTGACACAGGCTGCGGCCGCGCTGGCCGACCAGCTGCGGGTCGATTATCTGGAACTGCGCAATCGCGAGTTGCGCGACCCCGTGTGGCCGGTCAAGGATCTGTACGTCAGCTTCCGCAAAGCGATCGATCCCGACCATGACAAGAACTTAAAGGCGATTCCGCGCAAGCAGCGCGCCATGGTGCGTAAAGGGATGGGCGCCGACCTGCAAGCCCATCATGATGGGAGCATTGCCGAGTTTTACCGCGTGTACGCCGAAAGCGTGCGCAATCTGGGCACACCGGTGTTGTCGCGCCACTATTACGCGCGCCTGAAGCAAACGTTTGGCGAGGATTGCGAGGTGACCGTGGTGACCCATCGCGACCAGCCGGTGGCGGCGGTCATGAGCTTCTACTTTCGCGATGAAGTGCACCCGTATTACGGCGGCAGTGTGGCGCGTGGTCGGGATCTGGCGGCCAATGATTTCATGTATTGGGCGGTAATGAAGCGCGCGGTGGAGCGTGGTGCGCGGCTATTCGACTATGGCCGCAGCAAGCAGGACAGCGGCTCCTATCGCTTCAAAAAACACTGGGGATTCGAGCCGCAGCCATTGCCCTATGCCTATCACCTCGTGCGAGCCAAGGAAATTCCCAATATCAGTCCCGACAATAGCAAATACAGCCTGTTCATCAAGGCGTGGAAGCAGCTTCCTTTACCGGTGAGTTGTGCGCTGGGTCCATGGCTCGCACGGGATCTCGGTTAACCTATGCAATCGGTATTGTTCCTCTGCCACCGCTTGCCCTGGCCACCCAGTAAGGGCGACAAGATTCGTTCGTACCATATATTGCGACGGCTTGCCGAACGTTATCACGTGTATCTCGGCACCTTCGTGGACGATCCCGCCGACTGGCAGCATCTGGCATCGGTCGAGGCCTTATGTGCCGAAGTGTGTGTTCGGCCCTTGTCGCCCTGGCGTACACGTTGGCGCGCGCTTGCCGCGCTGGTACGGGGTGAAGCTCTTACCGTCGGGGTCTACCGCGACCGCATGATGCGGCGTTGGGTCCAACGGCTGTTGGCCGATCATAAGGTGGAGTTGGTCTTGTGCTATTCGTCTGGCGTGGCACCCTTGGTGATGAGCCGTGCCCAAGTGCATCGAGTCATGGATTTCGTGGACGTGGACTCCGATAAATGGCACCAGTATGCACAGCGGGCTGGTGGCAGCGTGAAGCGCTTGGTATACCGCCGGGAAGCCCGGCGGCTCGCCGAGTTCGAGCGCAAGATTGCTGCGCAATTCGACGCCAGCGTGTTTGTGTCGGAAACTGAAGCGGCATTTTTTCGGCAATTGGCGCCGGAATCGGCGGGCAGCGTGTTCGGTATCCCCAATGGAGTAGATGCCGGGTATTGGGATCCGCAGCGAACGTGTTCCAGTCCCTACCAGCCCGGAGAGCGGGCGGTGGTGTTTGTCGGTGCCATGGATTACCGCGCCAATGTGGATGCGGTGGAATGGTTCGCGCATGAGGTATGGCCGCAGATATTCGCTCAGCGGCCGGACGCCCGCTTTTACATTGTGGGGAGTAAGCCGACAGCAGAGGTCCGCGCGCTGGGCCAGCTTGGGGGCATTACGGTTACCGGCCGGGTAGAAGATGTGCGGCCATACCTGGCGCATGCACATGCTGTGACAGCGCCGCTGCGTATTGCCCGGGGCATTCAGAACAAGGTACTCGAGGCACTGGCCATGGAGAAAGTCCTTCTGGCGACCCCCGAAGCCTACGCGGGCGTTGAGGATTTCGCGGGTCGCCAAGGCTGCATCACAGGATCCGCCGAGGCCATGGCGACCGAAGCGTTGCTCTGGTTGGAGGCGCCGCAAGCCGTGCGGGTACCGGAGGCCCGGGCCGAGGTGCTGTCCCGCTATGACTGGGTGCGCAGTCTCGATGCCTATGAAACCGTGCTGTCCGGGGCGCAGCCCAGTACCGCCTCCGCCGGTGTTGTAGCCGCGGCCGGACTGGAGGCGTGTCTATGAGCTTGCCGCCTGCCGACAGGGCGGCCTTTTCCTTACGCACTCCCCGCTGGGGAGTGGCCATAGTCGCATTCGCCGCCGCAGTCGCCGTGCTGCTGGTTTGCTACTGGCAGACTGTGCAATCGCTGGTATGGGTCTGGGAGCACGATGGCACCTACCAGTACGCCTTCCTGATCTTTCCGTTAAGTCTGTGGGTGGCATTCAATCTGCGTCATCAACTCCGGGCGAATCCACCGGTACCAAGCCTCTGGGGCTTGGCCGCGATCGCTCTGTTGGTATTTGTCTGGTATGCCGGTCACCTGCTCGATATCAATCTGCCGCAGCATTTCGCGTTCGTGGCCCTGTTCCCGATGCTGGTGCTGGCGTGTTGGGGATGGCGTGCGCTATGGGTACTGGTGTTTCCGCTCAGCTATCTGGTGGTGTTCGCGGTGCCCTGGGGCGACTCGCTGGTCGGGCCGCTGCAAGACATCACCGCGCATTTTGCAGTGCGTGCGTTGGAGCTGACCGGTACACCGGTGCTGCTCAATGGCCGGGAGATCATCACGCCCTCCGCGGTATGGATGGTGGCCGATGCATGCAGCGGGGTGAAATTCTTTATCGCCTGCACGGCGCTCGGTTGCCTGTATGCCTACCTGATGTACGACCGTTGGTGGAAGCGGGTGGTTTTCGTCGTGCTAGCGGCGTTGGTGCCCATTATCGCGAATGGCCTCCGAGTGTATTTTACGGTGCTGATTGGCGAGACCTGGGGACTGGAATACGCGACCGGCACGGATCACATGATTTTCGGTTGGCAGTTTTTCGGCAGCGTGCTTTTACTGCTGTTGCTAATCGGTTGGTTTTTCCGCGACCGCCTCGTAACGCAGGAGTTTCTTCCTGCCTATGGCGATACCCCCGCCCGTGCGCGCGCCGTGGTTTGGCTGATGGCGGTCGCTTTGTTGATCGCAGGCCCGGCACTGGCCACCAGGCGCGCTTTACCGGTAATACCGCAGACGCTGCCATTGACCGCGCCGATGATTGCCGGTTGGCGGGGGCCGCAAGCTGCTGTAGAGCACTGGAACCCATTCTTCAAGGGAGCGGCAGGACAGATAAGAGCATCCTATCGATCGGCTTCCCACGGTGAGGTGGTGGGGCTGTTTCATGCCGTCTATACCGGAAAACCGCGCCGAGGACATACGCTGATTACCTATGGAAATGACCTCTACGATGCGGCGCACTCGCAAATTCTCAGTAATGGCAAGCAACAGGTCCATTTCGCCAACGGACGGGCCACGGTTGCCGGAGAGCTGCGATTGACTAGTGCAACGGGTTCCCGCCTGGTGTGGTACTGGTATTGCGTGGACCACCGTTGCACCCGTTCGCGGGTGCTGACCAAATTGCTGCAGGCGTCGGATGTCCTGCGTGGGCGGGTGCCACGATCTTCCGTGTGGGCAATATCGTCCTCGGTCACCAACGGCAGCGTGGATCGCGCACGGACAAATTTGCGCGCTTTTGCACAGGCGCTGAGCATCGCAGACGTGGCGAATTTGCAGGCGCACCCGCGACTGAAGACCGTGGGGGGGACGCCGTGAACGACAAACCCCTCATCGTGCATGTGCTGTACCGGTTGGATACGGGTGGCATGGAGCGCGTCGTGATATCGCTGATCAACGCCACCCGGGATCGCTATCGACACGCGGTGATTTCGTTGACCGGGTTTGGCGCTCTGCGCGGCGAAATCGAGGATTCCGTTGTAGCGTGTCTGTCGCTTGAAAAGAAGCCGGGCAAGGACTGGCCGTGCTATTTGCGACTCTGGCGCGCCCTGCGGATGTTGAAGCCGGACCTGGTGCAGACCTACAACGTTGGGACGCTGGATCTGGCGCTGGTGGCAAGACTCGCTGGCGTGCACAACGTGATCCATGCCGAACATGGGCGGGACGCTACAGATCCGGGAGGCGACAGCCTCAAGTACCAATGGTTGCGGCGCTGGCTGGCGCCATTGATCAGGCGTTACGTAGTAGTGTCGCAGGACTTGCAGGTCTGGCTCACGAATCGTGTAGGGATCCCGTCGTCGAAAGTAACCTATATCGCAAACGGCATCGACGAGACCAAATTCAGCCGGAGACGTGCCCGATTCGACTCGCGTCAACGCTTAGGCGATATGGCGCCGTCGGGAACGGTGCTTATCGGCAATGTGGCTCGCCTCGACAAGGTCAAGGATCATGCGGGTTTGATTTTTGCATTCAAACTCTTGCGGGAACAAGCAGGGGACGACAACGCTAGGGCCCGTTTGATCATCGCCGGGGATGGGCCGGAACGCGAGGAACTGGAAAGGCAGATTGTTCAGCTCGGCTTGACGGACACGGTGCATTTGTTGGGCAACCGCGACGATGTGGCGTATCTGCTGGCGGAATGCGATGTGTTTGCCTTGTCGTCCATTGCCGAAGGTATGCCGCTTACCCTGCTGGAAGCCATGGCCGCCGGGCTGCCGGTGGTCGCAACCGACGTCGGGGGTGTCGCCTCGGTGGTCGACGCCGGGGTGACCGGTACGCTGGTGCCAGCTGGCAATCCGCGTGCCTTGGCCCGGGCGCTGAACGCTTATGTCGCCGATGAAGACCTGCGGCGTCAACATGGCGATGCGGGATGCGCCCGCGTGGCCACGCAATTCAGCTTGGGCACAATGGTGTCTGCGTATAGGGCACTGTACGATGAGCTGTTGGGTCGGTGGCCAAATGCCGTACAGCCGCGTGTGGTGGCCGGCTTGACCGAGCACAAGGAGAATTGACGTGTGCGGTTTGGCAGGGATCGTGTTGTCCCAACATAGGCGCGTAGATGAAAGCGTCCTGCTGGCCATGAGGGACGCCCAGCTCCACCGTGGGCCGGATGAGGCCGGGTTGTATAGCGGCGAGGGGGTAGGCCTGGCGCATCGTCGCCTGTCCATCATCGACCTGGAACATGGGCAGCAGCCGATGGTGGATGAAGTGGCCGGGTTGGCGTTGGTCTACAACGGTGAGCTGTACAACTTCCCGTCACTCAAAACTGAACTGGAGGCCCTGGGTGCGGTATTTCAGAGCCGCTCCGATACCGAAGTGCTGCTGCGGGCCTGGGAGCAATGGGGTGAAGCCTGCCTGCCCCGCCTGGTAGGCATGTTCGCATTCGCGGTTTGGGACATACGTACGCAGCGGATCTATCTGGCGCGCGATCAAATAGGCGTCAAGCCGCTCTATTACGGCTTCACCCGTTCTGGCGATCTGGTATTTGCGTCCGAACTCAAGGGAATTCTGGCGCATCCCGATGTGGAGCACAGGCTCGATCCACAGGCGTTGGAGGACTATCTGGCACTCGGCTATGTGCCCGATCCGAAAAGTATCTATAGCGGCATTTTCAAACTGTCCCCTGGACACTGGTTGAGCTGGCGTGCCGAAGATCCCGAACCGGTTCCCCGCCAATACTGGGATGTGCCGTTCGACCGCAGCGCCGCCGTGACCGAGGAGGAAGCGATCGCCCAGCTCCGCCGTTTGCTGGATAGCGCTGTTGCAAGCCAGACGATTGCAGACGTGCCGCTGGGGGCGTTTCTTTCCGGTGGCGTAGATTCCAGCGCCGTGGTGGCCAGCATGAGCCGGGCGTCGCAGCAACCGGTGCGTACCTGCTCCATTGGTTTCGAGCACGCCGGTTTCGACGAAACCGTGTATGCACGCCGGGTCGCCGGACATCTGCAGACCCGGCATTTCGAACGGCGGGTAAGTGCTGACGATTACGCCCTCCTCGACACCCTGGCGGCGGTTTATGACGAACCGTTCTCCGACAGCTCGGCGCTACCAACTTACCGCGTGTGCGAGTTGGCGCGTACCCAGGTGACGGTAGCGCTTTCCGGCGATGGGGGTGACGAGAATTTCGCCGGCTACCGGCGCTACCGCTTGCATGCATGGGAGAGCAGCCTGCGCGCGCGGCTGCCGTTGTCGCTGAGAAAGCCGGTGTTCGGCCTATTGGGCAGCCTCTACCCCAAGGCTGATTGGGCACCGCGTCCACTGCGTGCGAAAACCACGCTGCAGGCGCTTGCCCGCGATGATGTGGAAGCCTACTACCACAGCGTCAGCATCACGTCGGCGGCGATGCGTCAGCGTCTCTACAGTGCGCGCTTCAAGCGCGAACTTCAGGGTTACAGCGCGCTCGCGGTGTTCCGCTCTCACGCAAAACGCGCACCCACGAAGAATCCGCTGCTGATGGCTCAATATCTGGACCTGAAGACTTGGCTCCCCGGTGACATCTTGACCAAAGTGGACCGCGCCAGCATGGCACACAGCCTGGAGGTCCGCGTACCGCTGCTCGATCATCGTTTGGTCGAATGGGCATCTTCTTTACCGCCCGGATTGAAACTAAGAGGAGGGACCGGCAAATACCTCCTGAAGAAGGCGCTTGAACCGGATCTACCCCGTGATGTGCTCTACAGGACCAAGATGGGTTTCAGTGTGCCCCTGGCGGCATGGCTACGTGGTCCACTCTCAAAGCGTGTTCGCGACGCCTTGCTCACGGGAGCCATTGCTGAAAGCGGATATTTCGAACCAGTCATGCTCGAGCGGTTGGTGCGGGAACATGTGGCCGGCCGACGTGATCATAGTGCGACCTTGTGGAGCCTGCTGATGCTGGATGCGTTCCTGCGCCGCATGAAGCAACCTGCCGACGCTGTGATACCTGCCGCGCCGGTGAGAAAGAGCCTGGCTGCGGGGGCACGACCATGAGCCGCTGTATCCTTGTCTTCGGTATGCCGCGCTCTGGTACGACCTGGATCGGCAAACTGTTCGACAGCCATCCGGACACGCTCTACCGCCATGAACCGGACAGCGTGCGTCGTCTGAGCCTGCCGCTGTATCCCGAGCGGGACGTTGCGCCGCAGTACCGCGAGGAGCTGGAGCGGTTTGTCGCATCCTTGCCAGAGCTGCGCTCCCCCAAGGTGGTGGGCAAGCAACCGCTGTTTCCCAAGAGTTACCATTCTGCCGCAGGTCTGTACGCATATCGTGTGGGCGTAGCTTTCGCCAAAGCCGCAAGCCGGGTCCAGCGAAACTTCCCTTGTTTCTACCGGCCTACTGCAGGCGGCTGCGAGCAGGCCCGTCTGGTATGGAAGTCCATCGAGTCGCCGGGACGGCTGGGTGTGTGCATGGAAGCGCTGCCGGAAGCCTACGCCATTCATTTGATGCGTCATCCCTGCGGTTATGTGGCATCGGTACTGCGTGGTGAGGCGGGGGGGCGTTTCGACGGCGTGACCCCTAGCGCCGAAGACTTGTGGCTACTCAAGATGCTGCTGGCTACATCCACGGCGAAACCTCGCGGGCTCAATCTGGACGATATCGAGCGGCTCACGCCCGAAGAGCGACTGGCGTGGCGATGGGTATTGACCCAGGAAAAGATTCTTGCGGATGTCGCGCATTGTGAGCGTGTGCTCACGCTGCGATATGAAGATGTCTGTGCGACGCCGCTTGTCATGACCCGGCAGATGTTCGAGTTTGCCGGTCTCCCATGGCAGTCCCAGACCGAGGATTTCATCCGGGCGAGCACGCAGCCCACGAATCAGACGACGGACACGGACTATTACAGTGTATTCAAACGTCCCCAGGCTTCGGCCGGGCGCTGGCGTGAGGAACTGGCGCCACAAGTCATCGAACGCATCCTGCGGATTTTCCAAACCAGCCCCCTGTATCGGCTTTACGCTGACGATGTGCAGACGTCAACAGCTCCAGCGTCAGAGGCAACACCATGACAAACGCACCGGTCGCGCGGGCGGATGAGGCGGGTGCGTCATCGACGGAAGACGCGTTCGATGCGCAGTGGCGTGTTGCCGTAACTCATGCCGAAGCGGATCGCAATCGCAAGATTCATCTGCTGGTACTCACCAGCTTGTATCCCAATGCTGCACAGCCACGCCACGGTGTGTTTGTGGAGGAGCGGTTACGCCATCTGGTGGACTCCGGCCGGGTTACGGCGACTGTGGTAGCGCCAGTACCATGGTTCCCATTTAGGCACCCGCGTTTCGGTCGCTACGCGGCGTTTGCCAGGGTGCCCGCGAAGGAGCAGCGCTACGGGATTCAAATCAGTCACCCACGGTATCCGGCGATTCCGAAAATAGGTATGAGTGTCGCGCCCTACCTGATGTATCGCGCCCTTCTGCCGCTGTTTCGGAAACTGGAGGCCAGCGGAATCGATTTCGACTTGATCGACGCACACTACTTCTTTCCGGATGGTGTAGCGGCGGCCAAGCTGGGCATGGCAATGAATAAACCGATTGTGATAACGGCCCGCGGTAGCGACGTGAATGTGTTGCCGCACTACCGTGGGCCAAGGCGACAAATCCAATGGGCGGCTGGGCGCGCTGCGGCAATCGTTACCGTGTCGCAGGCGCTAAAGGCCAAACTTGCGGCATTGGACGTGGATCCCGAAAAAATTGCGGTTTTGCGCAACGGCGTCGATTTAGAGCGTTTTGGGCCGCGGGAACGGGCTGCCATACGTGCCAAACTGGGTGTGGAGGGTCCCATATGGTTGGCGGTGGGTCATCTGATCGAATTGAAGGGTGTGCATATCACCCTGTCGGCGCTTGCCAAGGTGCCCGACGTGACGTTGTTGATTGCGGGGCAAGGACCCGAGGAGGCGCGCTTGCGACAGTTGGCCAGCCGCCTGGCTATAGGGGCGCGTGTACACTTCCTCGGCGCCATCCCCCATGCGGAGCTTTGCGACTATTACAACGCAGCAGATGCCATGGTGCTCGCATCGAGTCATGAAGGCATGCCCAACGTGATATTGGAATCTCTGGCCTGTGGCACGCCGGTGGTGGCCGCGCCCTTTGAAGGTGTCGCCGAATTATTGAATGCACCGGAAGCGGGAGAAATTGCCGCGCAGCGCAGCGCCGACGCGGTGGCCGCGGCATGGTTGCGATTGCGGGATCGCGCGCCCACGCGCGCAGCCACGCGAGGCGTTGCGGAAAGGTTGGGATGGCGGCCTGTCGTGGAAGAGCAGCACGCGCTCTATGCGCGGGTAATGCTTGCTGCGGCGGGTGACAACAGCTCCGGAGCACTACATGAATGACAGCTTGAGCGTCGAGCGGTATGAAGCTCGACCTGCCGTTACGGGCGATCGGCCGTTGCGTATCTTGCATGTGCTCGATCATTCGCTGCCCTTGCACAGCGGTTATACGTTCCGAACGCTTGCCATCCTCAACGAGCAGCGAGCCATGGGATGGAAAACGTTTCAACTGACCGGTACCAAACAGGGCAACGGGCCCGAGCGAGAGGAACACATCGACGATTGGATTTTCCATCGCACGCCGCCCCCGTCCGGTTTCCCGGCAAAGCTGCCGATTATTCAGTACCGCTACTTGATGAAAGCCTTGCAGCTGCGGCTTGCTGAAGTTGTGGAAAGTGTGCGTCCCGATATCCTTCACGCGCACTCGCCGGTGCTGAACGCGCTCCCCACACTCGCGGTCGGTCGGGCCGCGGGCATCCCGGTAGTGTATGAAGTCCGCGCATTCTGGGAAGACGCTGCTGTAGATCACGGTACGGCCCGCGAGTGGGGGCCCCGCTATCGGTTGACTCGTGCCCTGGAAACTCGCGCACTGCAGCGCGCGGACGCCGCGACTACCATTTGCGCGGGCCTGCGCGATGATATGCGCAAGCGCGGTATCCCCGCGGACAAGATCACCGTGATTCCCAATGCCGTGGATATATCCCAATTCCACGTCGATACCGTCGCCGATACGGGGCTGCTTGAGAAATATGGGTTGACGCGGAGGAGCACGCTGGGGTTCGCCGGCTCGTTCTACGCGTATGAGGGACTGGATGTGCTCTTGCGGGCGATGCCGTTGGTGCTGCGTGAAGTTCCGCAGGTACGCCTGCTGTTATTGGGAGGTGGGCCGCAGGAAGCTGAATTGCAGGCGTTGGCGGCCCATCTCGGGGTCGACGATGTCGTCCACTTCATCGGCCGCGTACCTCACAGCGAAGTCAATCGCTATTACAGCGCCATGGATATCATGGTCTATCCACGCGTCTCTCGACGGCTGACGGAATTGGTTACGCCGTTGAAGCCGCTGGAGGCGATGGCTATGGGCAAGTTGGTGGCGGCTTCGGATGTGGGCGGCCATCGCGAGCTTATTCGCGATGGTCACAACGGCCATCTTTTTCCTGCTGGATCGGTCGAGGCCGTTGCACGTTGTCTGATCGAGTTGCTAAGGGCCCCTCAGAGCTGGGACGAGGTGATAACCAACGGACGGGAATTCGTGGAGCGCGAACGAACGTGGTCGGCGAGCGTGGCCCGCTATCGGGATGTCTATACAGGCGTGCTCGACTCCCATCGGCGCGGCGAAGGGGACGGGCATGGCGTCTGATACCCCGGCGGTGGTCCTTGGTGCCGGCGCCAATGGCCTGGGTGTGGCGCGCAGTCTGGCGCGTGCGCGGGTGCCGGTCTGGCTGCTCGATTCCGATGAACGGCGCCCGGAAATGCACACCCGGGCGGCAAAGCCCTTGAAGGTAAGCGCCTTGCATGGCGCCGCGCTGGTCGAAGAACTCGTACGCCTGGGCGCAACGCGGTTTTCAGGTTTGCGCCCGGTGTTGCTCCTGACTCAGGAGGAAAGCGTAAAGGTCGTCTCCCAGTATCGTGACCGGCTGTCTGCGCTTTACCGTTTTACGCTGCCGGCCATCGACGTCGTAGATGCTTTGCTGCACAAACAGGGATTCCAGCGGCTCGCCGAACAACTTGGCAGTCCCATTCCGCCTCTGGTACATATTCGAACGCTTGCGGATCTGCCAGCGATCGAGAGCCTGCGATATCCGGTAGTGGTCAAGCCCGGCGAGCGGCATACCGAATACGCCCAGCAGTTCAAGAAGGCTTACCGCGTGCACAGCGTGGCGGATGCTATCGAGTTGATTCGCCGCGTCCTGCCGGTGATGTCGGACATCGTGGTGCAGGAGTGGATCGAAGGGCCGGATTCGAATATCTATTTTTGCCTGCAATATCTCGATCGGCAGGGGCGCGTCACGGGGTCGTTCACCGGCCGCAAAATCCGTTCCTGGCCGCCGCAGGTAGGCGGTACGGCCAGCTGCGTGGCGGCTCCCGAAGTACATGAAGAACTGTCCGCCATGACTGCGCGATTCTTTCGGGACGCAGGCGTGACCGGTATGGCCAGCATGGAATACAAGCGCGATGCGCACAGTCGCGAATTTAGAATGGTGGAACCGACGATCGGGCGTACCGATTACCAGCAAGAAGTGGCAACCTTGAACGGTGTCAATCTACCGCATGCCGCCTGGTGCTCCGAGCTCGACCTGCCATTCCCGGCGCCCGCCGCGACCAAGCGGCCAGTGGTATGGCGGGTGCGATCCGAGGACACGCAATCGGCAGCCGCTCAGGGCCAGCCGCTCAAGCACGGTTGTCCGAGTAACGCTCGGGTCGCCGATGCCTTGTGTCGGTGGCGTGATCCGATGCCATGCCTGGTGCAAGGTTGGCGGCGTGTCACGCGTGCACTGCACAGCCGTACTTCGAAGCTGATGCCGAAATCGCCGATGGCAAGGAGCAAATCATGAGCGTGATCGCGCGACTTCTGTCCAGACGATTGCCGAACCCTCCCCTGGATGCGCGAAGGGGGCTCGAGGCTGCAGCGCAGTGGCTGGCACGCGCCCAGGACGCCACCGATTGCGACGGTGTGAGCGCCAATTACGATGTGACGAAACGCCAATGGGCTGGCGCCTATCCGGAAACCACCGGCTACATCATTCCAACGTTCCTTCGCTATTCGCATGTCTCGGGCAACCGGGAATATCGTGAACGGGCACTGCGCATGGCTGTGTGGGAGTCCGATATCCAACTGCCCGAGGGGGGGGTGCGCGCCGGCACGATGGATGCAACGCGGATTGTGCCCACCATTTTCAACACGGGACAGGTCTTGTTCGGCTGGTTGGCCGCTTGGCAGGAAACGCAAGACACGCGTTTCCGCGACTCGGTTGTGCGCGCGGCCGATTGGTTATCGGCAGCCCAGGATCCAGATGGCGCCTGGCGGCGCTTTGCCTCGCCTTTCGCCGCACATGCCCTCAATACCTACAACACGCGTGTGGCCTATGCGCTGGCCGAAGCCGGTCACGCCCTCGGGGAGCCGCGTTATCTGGATGCAGCCGTGCGCAACGTGCAGTGGGCGCTGACCCAGATGCGTGCCAATGGCTGGTTGGAGAACAACGATCTGGAGGACAATGAGCGACCGCTTACGCATACTATCGCTTACGCGACCCGCGGCATCCTGGAAGTCGGCTTGATCGCTGCCGATGGCGCATTTGTGGACGCCGCTGCGCATATCGCCCGATCCGTGGCTCAGTCCCAGCGTCGCGACGGCGCATTGCCCGGACGCTTGGACTCGGCCTGGCGTCCTGCGAGTCGCTGGACCTGTGTGACCGGCAATGCCCAGATGGCCATCATCTGGCATCGTCTGGCGGCGGCAACCGGTGATACCTCCTGGAAACCGGCGGCAGAAAACGCCATTCGTTTCAATCTCTCGATCCAGAACCTCACTAGCGTCGATGGCGGCGTGCGCGGTGGAATGCCGGGCTCCCATCCCCTGAAAGGGGGTTATATGAAGAACCGATATCCGAACTGGGCAGCGAAGTTCTTCATGGATGCCCTCATGCTGCAACTCGAGACGGACTAGCAGCATGCGCGACATTGCCCTCGCCTTGTTCATCTTCGGAATGATTCCCTACATTCTGATGCGTCCGTATATGGGCCTGCTTGTCTGGTCCTGGCTTGGCTACATGAACCCGCATCGCTTGTGCTATGGCTTTGCTTACAGTTTTCCCTGGGTGCAGTTGGTCGCCATCATTACGCTTGCGAGCTTTTTTTTCAGCAAGGAAAGCAAGAGGATTCCGTGGTCGGGAATCAGCATCCTACTGGTGATGTTCCTGCTGTGGACCGGGCTGACCACTTTCTATGCCGCAGTACCGGATTCGGCATGGGAGAAATGGCTGGAATTCGCCAAAGTCCTGGTCATGGTGTTTGTGACGCTGGTGCTGGTCAACAATCGTGAGCGCATGCATTGGCTGGTATGGATGATTGTGGTTTCACTGGGGTTTTATGGTTTCAAAGGGGGGGCGTTTACGATTCTTCAGGGTGGCGTCAACCACGTGTTCGGACCTCCCGCAAGTTTCATTGCCGACAACAATGCATTGGCGCTTGCGCTATGCATGACGCTGCCGTTCATGCGCTACTTGCAGCTTCATTCCGCACGAAAATTTGTACGCATGGGCCTGGGCTTTGGCATGTTGTTGACCGGTGTTGCCGTACTGGGTACCTACTCACGAGGCGGTCTGGTTGCCTTGGCCATCGTCGCGGGTGCCTTGTTCCTGAAAAGCCGAGGTCGATTGGCGGTTCTCTTGGTGATCGTGGCGGTGGGATTTGTTGCTTACCATTTCATGCCCGTCCAATGGACGGACAGGATGGAGACTTTGCACCATGCCGAGCAGACGGATTCCGGAGAAACCCGGATTCAATCCTACGAGTTCGCGGCTAACCTTGCGGTGCACCGTCCGTTGCTGGGTGGCGGATTCAACGTGTACCAAAGTGCGACCCTGTGGCAGCGCTATGGCCCGGAAGGAGCGATCCATCGCGCGATACACAGCATTTATTTCCGGGTTCTGGGGGAACAGGGTTTTCCCGGGCTGGTCATGTTCCTGATGTTACTGTTCGTAAGTTGGAAAAACTGCAGTCGCGTGCGGAAAAGGACACGCGATATCCCGGACATGAAGTGGGCCTTCGATCTGGCGTCCATGTTGCAGGTCAGCCTGGTGGCCTTCATGACGGCTGGGGCGTTCCTGCCCATGAGCTATTTTGATTTGACTTATCAACTGATGGCGCTGTCAGCACTGCTGATGGCCCATTGCACGCAAGAGATTCCAGGGCGTCAATCCGTTAAAACACGAATACTCGTGGCGGCTACGCCCGCCAAAAAATTGCTGAATACGGTCTAGGAAAGGAAGCATGGGACGCCCTGTCTTGATGATCGCCTATCACTTTCCGCCCGCTGCCATGGGCAGCGGGCACCTGCGCACGCTCGGTTTTGCTCGAAACTTGCCGGCTTTCGGCTGGGACCCAATCGTCATGTCGGCCTGGCCGCAAGCCTACCCGCGAACGGCTCCGATGGATGACGACATTATTCCCAGAGGTTGTATCGTGAGTCGTTCGATGGCGTTCGATGCCCGTCGTCATTTCGGTATCGGCGGCAAGTATCCTGCGTTTATGGCTCAGCCCGATCGCTGGATTTCCTGGTGGCCAGCGGCGGTATGGCAGGGGTTGCGGCTTATCCGCCGCCACCGGGTTCGCGCGATTTGGTCTACCTATCCCATTATGACCGCCCATTGCATTGCCCGGACCTTGAGCCGTATTTCCGGGCTGCCGTGGGTTGCAGATTTTCGGGATCCGGTGGCCAGCTCGGTATCTGCCGAGAATGCATTTTCGCTGGCGTCGCAGCACCGCTGGGAGCAGGCCGTGCTGCGTAATGCGGCGCGTACGGTTTTTACTACCCCCGGCGCCCATCGCGATTACGCCCAACGCTATCCCGAGGCTTGCCACGATGGGCGTCTGATGGTTATCGAGAATGGGTACGACGAGGCATCATTCATCGATCTTCCACCCGCCCCGCCGCCCCCGGGGGGAAGGCCGCTGGTCCTGCTGCATAGCGGCCTTTTGTATCCTGAAGGTCGCAACCCCATTCCATTTTTTACTGCGATGGCACGTCTGAAGGCCTCGGGAAGCATCAACGCCGACAACCTGAAAGTTGTGCTGCGTGCTAGCGGCTCCGAGGCAATATACGCACGTGAAATACAGCGCCTGGAGCTTGACGGAATGGTCGTTCTGGCGCCGCCGATTTCCAACCGCGAAGCCTTGATGGAACAAGCCGCGGCCGATGCGCTGCTGCTGTTCCAAGGCCAGCAGTATGATCGGCAGATTCCGGCGAAACTCTATGAATATCTTCGGATCGGCCGGCCGATCTTCGCCTTGGTAGGCGAACATGGGGATACCGCGAGTACATTGCGTGATGCTGGCCAAGCGGAACCTGTCCCGCTTGAAGACGTTGCCGCGATTGAGATGCGATTGCTTCAATTCGTCGAAGCCTTGCGAGAGGGACGGGCGAGAGGAATCCAGCCAACACTGGTAACTCAATACTCAAGGCGCGAGAGGACGGCGTCGCTGGCCACGCTGTTGGATCAAGTGGTTGCGTGAAGTGCCAACCGCGTACGACGTCGATCATTGCATCCGCCATGGGGACGACAGCCCCGCTTGCGACAGCGGAAAGTCGTGACGTATATACCCCGCCCCTATGGGTTGAGTGTACGGGTAGCGACTTTGGGTCGAGCGCGCGTCCGACGCCGATCGTCGATGCATCCCCGAGTTGGCGAGTAAGATCGGATGCGCGGAAGCCGGTCGCCCGGCGGCGAGGTATGCAGGCTGCTTTGATTCGAGCCGCCGTCTCGCCGAGGCATAGGGGTGGCGCAAATGCTTCTGTCAGCATACGGCCTCGACAATGTTTCCGTTGGCAACGAGCGCATGCAGAATGCAGAGTGACAGTTGAGTCAGTGAACTTCATTCCCTGGCGCCGCATCGTTTCGCTTTGCCTCGGCAATATGATACGGGTGAGCCATGGGGATAAAGTTTGAAATGCACTATATACCGGATCTCGGGGTACACGGAATTTTATGGCACCAGAGAAGCTTGGCATTCGAAAAGCACTAACCCTGTCATTTGCGCAAACAGGCATCAGTCTAAGCCTTAGCGTCGCAACTATCGTTATTCTAAGCCGTCTGCTGACACCGGCAGAGATAGGCGTGTATTCCGTGGCCGTCGGTTTTGTTGCCCTGGTCCACATGCTTCGGGACTTCGGAGTGAGCGAGTTTGTGGTACAAGACCCGTCGTTGGGCGACGACGTGACTCGAACCGCGTTCACTATAAATCTCATTATAGCGTGGTGTCTGGCCGCTATTCTCTTTGCAAGCAGTGGACTGATCGGTCATTTCTATGACAATCCCGGAGTAACGCGGGTCACAAGGGTGATGAGTCTGGTCTTTGTGCTCCTGCCCTTTGGTACCACCCACATGGCGCTCATGAAGCGCAGCTTCAAGTTTGACAGCATATTGAAAATTCGCCTGGGAGAAACAGTCGTCAGGGGCGGCACGACCATTGCCTTGGCGTATGCAGGGTTTACCTACATGAGCATGGCGTGGGGATCTGTTGCCGGCATGGCCGCCTTGATTGCCGGCTGCGAATTCTGGGGCGGGAGGTATCGTGTGCGCGGAGTGGGCTTTGCGCATTGGAAGCGAGTCATGGATTTCGGCTGGAATCGTACGATTGCGGATCTCGTTATGCAAATGGGTACCCAATCCGCAAATATCATCGTTGGCAAAATGTTCGGCATGGCCGCGGCGGGGTTTTATTCGAGGGGCTATGGCGTGGTCAACATATTCGTCACCAACGTAGTAGGCGCAGTGGGAAATGTTGCGTTTCCTGCCTATGCTCGGGAGCATCGCGATAGCAACACGGCTCCGCAGCTCTTTCTGAAATCCGTAGCTTACCTTACTGGCATAAGTTGGCCATTCTTTGCATTTTGCGCGTTGATGGCGTTTCCAATTATTCGTATTGCATTCGGCGACCAGTGGGACGCTGCAGTCCCCTTGATGCGATGGCTTTGCGGTGCAGCCCTCGTCGGGACGCTGACATTCCAGTGCAATGGATTCTTTACCGCGATTGGACGTTATCGCGATGTGACCAGGGTAGAGATTCAATATCAAGTGCCACGGATAGGTCTTACCGTTCTCGCCGCCTTTTACAGCGTTGAGGCGGTTGCCGCGACGCAAGTACTGGTGTACGCGATTGCCGTGGTCCTCTATTACCGAATGGTGGTGCAGTATGAATCTGTAAGGTTGTGGAACCTGGTTACGGCGTTGTTGCCGAGCGGCCTGGTGACGCTAAGCAGTTGCGTGGTTCCCGCTGCGGTATTCTATTTGTGGCCTGGATCACCTTCTCACCATTATGTTGCGGCATTTATGGTTGCGGCGATTGGGGGGGGGCTTGGATGGCTGTTGGGAATTATCTTCACTAAGCATCCACTGTTATTTGAGATCCAGCGAAGCATGTCCTCTGTCGCTCGTCGTTTGCATCGCGCGTCGGACCCGCGTTACTAGCGACTGCCGGCTGGCCTGCGGACCTGCAGACCCTGTCTGGCGCACTGGTTGCGCCGGCATTGTTGGCATCCCGTCCGATCAATAGCTGATGACTGCACGGCATGGATCGTTTGTTATTTGCCAAGTTATAGACAAGCTTATGCATTCGGTTGTAATTAGACGTCCAAATTCAATGATCGGTATGGTGAGGCAGAGCGGCTTCCCGGATGCCGCGTATGTCAGCAACCTTCGGGAAAAGTGAGGGCGATCGTTCTTGCTGGGATGGCGCAGATGATTTCGTGTGTAGCTTTTCTGGTGTGGTCCGGCGTGGTCCACTCCGGCGCCGTTTTAGCGATACGCCACCGTCCGCGTAGGGATCGCGATCATCCAAACGGCTGCTGCTTGCCGGCAATCCACGCTCTGCAGAAGGGAGGACGCTGAAAGAGCCAGCCCAGCACAGGGGATGTGTAAAGGGGCGCGATGCGTGGGGGGAGCGGTGGTCACTCCGTATCGCTCAACACCCGCTTGGTTATGAGATGGCAGCTCTACGGCACTGGGCAATTGCACACAGGAATACTGTTTGCGTAGTCGGGATTGTGGGTAGAGCGAGCAGCATTACAGGCCCAGAAGGGAAGAGGTGCATGGATGGCCAACAAAGCTTTTCGAGCCGGCTTTCATATCTTGAATGATCGACCCCCGGCATTTGCTGCCACGCCTGTGCTGCGGAAATTTTCTGTTTTTACGATGGGCGTGAGTCGACGTCCGGGGCAGTGGTTATCGACTTGTTCCGATGTTCCATAGATGTACACTCACACTGCACGGATAAAACTTCAATATTCGATAAATCAGAGGCATACAGCCGCGCAGCTGTATGTCTCGCTCGCGTTCATCGTCCTATCACTGCCACCGGGAGTAGCCCATGGGGATTAAGACCCTTGTACGTACCGTTCTTGGCCGGATTGCCGAACACTATGGCTATGAGCTCAGGATGATCGGCTCCCCACCTCGCGGATACACGCATTTCTTACGTCGGGTGGAAGCCACGGGAGTGCTACCGCAGACGGTGTTTGATGTGGGAGTGGGAAACGGTACGCCCTGGTTGTATGAGGCGTTCCCCCAGGCCCACTTTGTTTTGATCGAGCCCCAGAAAGAATTTGAACCTGCTTTGCAAGAGATTTGTAGTCGCCTGGACGCGGAATACCATTTGGTCGGCGTTGGCAGCTCGGAACGGTCCCAACCCATTTACCGGTTGCTGGGAAGCCCCACCGGGTCATCGTTCCTCCCGCCCAACTCGCTAAATGAACAGCTGTGGGGGGCATCAGAAGTATCCGAAGAGTTACAAGTCGTCCCCCTGGATACCTATCATGCCCTTCCGGGCCCCTTTTTTCTGAAAATAGACACAGAAGGCTACGAGCTTGAAGTGTTGCGCGGTGCGGCCAGAGTGCTGGAAAAAACGGACGTTGTCCTCATGGAAGTTGCGATAATGGAGAGGCAGAAGGGAGAGCCGGATCTTGTCGAAATTGTGACGTTCATGAAGAACAGTGGATTTCGTCTGATCGATTTTCCGGTGCTTTCACAACAGGGGACTGATGGCCCTCTGGTTTATGTAGATGTGGCATTTGCGAGGATCGGCAGTCCCCTGGCCGGTTCCGAAAGGGTCGTCTAGATTTTGTGTGAACAGGCTACGGACAGGAGACTGCTTGCCCACCCGGCGAGCTCACTCTTTATTTATGACTTGTGAGTAGAAAAGCGTCAGCGGCGGCCACCACGCCAGCGAAGACTTCCGCAACGTTCTCACGAGCTACTGCATCACCAGTTCGATAAGACGGGGGGGGCGCTCGGAGAGCACTGTCTGCCCGCACAGAATGTGCTGGCCGCGAAACGCAGTACGGTCCGCAAAGCGCAGTGACTTCAGGGATAGCGTTTTAGCCTCCGTCGCGCCAAGGATGTAGCTGGGTCGCCTGGCCGCTCCAATACCGCCGCGTCGGGTACACTCCACGTCGTACTCTGTCAGCCCGCTGCGGTTGGAGAGATGACGCTTGGCCGAGCAGGCTAGACACGCCACTCCCTGATCCGGGTTAGGGCGCGAAAAATTCAGGGGCAAGGTCATTTGATGATAGTGCTTATTCTACAACTCGCAATCTTGGCATCGTTGGCCATTGCGGTGCTGTACCTGGGAATCTATTTCCCTCACCCCTCGCCTCTGGTGCGGCGGTGGTTATCGCCACGTAAGCGCTGGCCCGAGGGGCAGGTCAGAGGTTGGCTGGCGAACGGGAGGTTTCAATCTGCGTTTCTGCGCTATTTCTATCGCGACCCTGAGCGTGTGCCGCCGCCTGGCGGAACCACGCTCGCGCCCGCAGATGGATTGGTGACCAGCGCGGACATACAGGGAGGGGTGCGTTACCTCGTGATTGCGCTGAGTTTCTGGGATATGCATGTACAACGAAGTCCCGTGTCCGGGAGGGTTCTTGGCGCGCAATCGCTTGGTGATGACTTCATGGATGGCGAGGGGCGGGAGTTCGTTTTTCTGAGAGAGAAAACCTGTCCAGTACAAAAACGCCTCGTGATAGCGACCGACGGCGGGCAGGTCGCCGTGCGCTTGATCACCAGTCTGGCCGCGCGCCGCATCGAGACCTGGGTCAGAGAGGGTGAGGAGGTCGAGCGCGGGCAGCGAATCGGCAGGATATTGCTGGGCAGCACCGTGGTGCTGGAGTTGCCTGCCGCCACGAAGCTGTTGGTACGCGTCGGTGATCGTGTCTGGGCGGGACAGACCGCTGTGGCCGAAGGCTTGGCCGCGTCATGAATGGCTTCTTCTGGAGCTGCGGTCATCTGGGGTGGGGCATTTTTGCGCTTTCCGCGTTCACCGGCTTGTGGTTGCTGTTGTTTGATCTGATCTGGCGTCTGAGAAGTATCAGAATCGGCCGGCTCGTGGTTGCAATGTCGCTCGGTTGGGGTGTCGGGTTAGGGCTGATTTTGCTGGGGTTTTATCTCGGAAATCGGTGAGTCTGCCCGACGGCCAAGCTATGGCCTTGCCAGATGTGTCGTAGCTATATTCCTCCTTCGCGTTGGAGTACGGAGGGACGGGGGCAGGTCGGGATCGACAAGTCAGTGAGGGACTGAACGCGGCAGTATCGCGAAGTTGGGGTTGTTGTTGTAGGCGTTTGGCGTGGAAGGTTTCACGCTGCGGGACTGGAAGAGGTCCCAAGCCGCCTTGGCATTCGGCAAGCCGGTGTCGGCGGCGGTTGCGAGACCGATCTGG
>JASBTI010000011.1 GCA_030148505.1 Rhodanobacter sp. | reverse complement strand
CCCGGATGCGCATCGCCTCCAGCGTCTCATGCGACAACTTTCTGCCATCGGTCTCGTGCATTTTCCTCTCCTGATTCCCATCCTATCCTTGGACAGCATCAGAGAGTAAATGTTCGCTTACTTATGTTCTTCTTAGTAACTAGACCCGCTCTTCGGGGCTGCCGCGTCCGGCTTGGGGAACCATGATGTCGAGGAATCGGGAAAAGCACCTGAGATACGTGGCGCTGGTCCATCGCATGCGAACGCTCGGCTCGGGTCTTGGCGCACTGCCTGTAGGTTCGGTGCTCTATCAGCAAGACGCGTCGCATTGGCTTTGGGCGCTGATGATCCTGCATGCCCTGATCTGGCCCCATATCGCCTGGCTGCTCTCCTCGCGCGCGGAAACCCCTGCACGGGCCGAGCGGCGCAACTTCCTGGTCGATACGATCCTGGTCGGTATCTGGATCGCCGTGATGCGGCTGAACCTGCTGCCGAGTTCCGTTCTGGTCGCGATGCTGGCGATGAACCACGTCAGCGCCGGTGGCTGGCGCCTGCTGGCGAGATCGCTGGCCGTGCTTTCCCTGTCCGGCCTGCTCACCTGGTGGGCGCTGGGTTTCGCGGTGCAGCCGGTCAGCACGATGTTCAATATCGTCGCCTGTCTGCCAATGCTGCTGAGCAATCCGATCTGGCTGAGCAAGGTGAATTTCACGCTGTCCCAGCGCGTGCGGCAGCAGAACCGCCTGCTTGACCAGCTCAACCGCACCGACGCGCTCACTGGCTTGCCCAACCGCACCCATTGGCTGGAAGCCGTGGGCCGCGCGTTGCAGCAGTTCGAGCGCAATCAGCGACCGGCAACGATCGTTCTAATTGACGTCGACAATTTCAAGAACATCAACGATTCGCATGGCCATGCCGCCGGTGACGCGCTGTTGCGCAAGTTGGCCAGTGTGCTGTATGAAAATTTGCGCGAAGTAGACACCCCCGGTCGACTGGGCGGCGACGAATTCGGCTTGGTGTTATCCAATACCGATGGCGCCCATGCCCACGCCGTGGCCGAACGAATACGCCAGCAGGTCGAGCAAAGCCATATCGGCACAGATAGTGAAGCGCATGCGTGGACGGTGAGCCTTGGCTTGGCCGAGATCAATCATGCCATCAGCGGCGTCGGTGTGTGGGTACGCCACGCCGACATCGCGCTTTACCGCGCCAAGTCGCGCGGGCGCAATCGCATCTGCGGAACCTTGCCGGCCGCCAACGCCGATGATCTCCCTGCGGACGGCATGATGGCCACCAGGGCACCCTGACGCCGCCATTTTTCAGCCTATCTGGCCGATTCATGACGGGAAGTCTTCGTGTCGCCGCTTTATGCTCCAGCTTGAGGCGCACTTTCCTCAGCGGCGACTCACCTCACAGTTACACAAAATTCTGTACACGGTCTCCGGATCGCGACGACTAAAATGCCCTGGTTCGAGCGGTGAAGCTTGTCCCTCGACGCCCTGGAATCCTACAAAAGCCGCCCCTATCCCCCCTGCCAACAATACCCTGCGAGACGCCCTAGCTTTCCTGCATCCAATGCGGGTTCCCACACTGCTGTCGGCACAGATCGCTGCGATATGCCGTCAACTACCAAACCAACTACCTCCGTCTTCGCTCCCTTTTCACCACAAGGTAAAGCAATCCCGATGGCCGCTTCCGCTTCGGTAACTAACAGATCCGATCACCCTGCCCGCCCCAACCCTCCTCAATATCGGCGCCTGGCGGGGCTGAGCTGGTTGCATTTCCTCAATGACGGTTCCGCCAACTACCTGCCCGGTATCCTTCCTGCCGTGCTGTTGGCACTGCACCAGAGCGCCGCGCTTGCCGGGGGCGTCATGTCCGCTCTGATGATCGGTCAGGCGTTCCAGGTGGTCTCCGGCTGGCTGGCCGATCGCGTCGGCGGACGCCTGTTCATTGTCCTTGGTGTATTCGGCTCCAGCCTCGCCGCGGCGATGATCGGGTTGGTACCCAGCCTTGGAGTGTTGATACCGGCACTGGTGGTATTGGGCCTCAGCAACGCGTTGTTCCACCCCCAGGCGCTGGCTGGCGCACACGCCATGAGTGGCGATCGACGAGGGTTCGGCATGTCGTTGTTCCTGATCGGTGGCGAAGTGGGTCGTGGCCTGTGGCCGCTGATCGCCAGCGTAGTAGTGGCTCTATGGGGACTGCACTACCTGTGGCTTCTCGGCATACCGGGGGTGCTCAGCGTGCTGCTGTTGTGGAACCAGTTGCCCTCCCAGCGCCCCCGCCATCCGGACGTCAAGCCGATTGCCTGGCGACAACATCTTGCCCCGATGAGCTTGCTGGTTGCATTCTCGCTGCTGCGCTCGCTGGCGATTTTCGGTCTGGTCACGTTCCTGCCGATCATCTGGATCAGCCGCGGACATGACCTTACCGAAGGTGCGGCGCTCATCACGGTATTGCTGGTGGTCGGCATCGTCGGCAATGTCGGCGGCGGCCACCTGGCCGATCGCATCGGGCGACGGCCCGTACTGCTTGGGTCCAGCCTGCTCGGTGCGATGTTGCTGGTGGCCTTCATGCTCAGCGGCGGCCTCGTGCAGTGGCTGCTACTGGGATTTCTCGGCATTGTGCTGTTCGCCAGCCTACCCTTGGGAATCCTGATTGGCCAGGACATCTTTCCCGAAAATCGCTCACTCGGCTCCGGCATTGCCCTGGGCTTTTCCAACGGGCTTGCTGCCGTGGCGCTGGCGGGACTGGGGTTGGTAGCCGCACTGCACGGACCAGCAACGGTGTTGTGGGTGTTGGTCGGCGTACTGGTTTTGTCGGGACTGCTGAGCCTGGGATTCCCGCGCGAGGCACGTGCTGCAAAAGGCGAACACTGACGCCCGGTGGGACACGGCGACAGCCCACACCATCCAGCGCCGATCGTTGGATCGCTTCTACTGCCCTGCCATCACTCCCGAAACAGACTTCGTAAAGGGCAGAAACTTGCGCCCTTTCCGGCGCCACGAAGCCTGGTGTGAGGATCGGGTGTTGCTCACCCAGCCCGGCAGGTGCTGAAAACGATCCTTGTTCAGACCGTCCAGCGTAAACCCACCCCCAGCACCGCTGCCGCAAACATTCCGGCTACCACATCGTCGACCATCACCCCCATCCCGCCCTTGAGATGACGATCCATCCAGCGGATGGGCCACGGCTTCCACACGTCGAACAGGCGAAACAGCGCGAAGCCGGCGGCCAGCATCCACCACTGGAAACCGCTGGCGGGCAATAGTGTCGGAAGCAGTAGTGGAAGCAGCGCGATCCACTGACCAATGAATTCATCCCAGACCAGGCTGCGGTGATCGTCGACGCCGAGCGCGCGGCCGGCCACGTCGCATGCCCATACGCCGATGGCGAAGCCGATCAGCAGCAACAACCCATAGGCAAACAAGGGCAGCTGGCGCAGCAGCAGCCACGGCAGCAAAGCCGCAATCGAGCCGAACGTTCCCTGCGCAACCGGCGTCAGGCCAGAGCCGAAGCCGCAGGCCAGCCAGCCAGCGGGGGTAGCCAGCAATGCACGCCGCTGTTCGGCGCTCAGGTGCTTCTTTGCGCTCATGCGAAATGCTCCCAGCCCGACTGTCGGGTCTTCAGCCAATCCCCTTCATGGCCGCGTACGCGTACCCCTTCGCCCTCCACGATGCGACCGATACGGGTGACGCCACAACCGAGGCGGGAGAGATCCGCCTGCACCTGAGCCACACGGCTGGCCGGCACGGTAAAGCAGAGTTCGTAGTCGTCACCGCCACTCAAGGCGAAGCGCAGCGCGGTGGTGTCGTCGTGCAACCCGAGCAGAGCCGACGAACGTGGCAGCAGCGCCGCCTCGATCTCCGCACCGACGCCACTGGCCACGCAGATGTGGCCGAGGTCGGCGAGCAGGCCGTCGGAGATGTCCACGCAGGCATGCGCCTGGTCGCGCAACGCGATACCGGCCGCCAGACGCGGAGTCGGACGGTTGAGCCGACCGATCAGATAGTCGCGCAGCTTGATGTCTCCCTGTTCGCCAGGCGTCGGATGCTGCAGTGCCTGCAGGCCAGCCGCGGCATCGCCCAGGGTGCCGGTGACCAGCACCGCGTCACCAACGCGGGCCTCGCTTCGACCGAGCGCCTTGCCGGGTGGCACGAAACCATGCACGGCCACGCTGATGCTCAGCGGCCCCCGGGTGGTATCACCGCCGACCAGGGCCAGCCGATGGGGCTGGGCGAGTTGCGAAAAGCCCTCGACAAAACCTTCGACGAAGCCGGCGTCACCGCTTGGCATGGTCAATGCCAGCAGAGCCCAGGCGGGGCTGGCGCCCATCGCGGCCAGATCCGACAGATTTACCGCCAACGCCTTCCAGCCGATATCCGCCGCGGCGGTGCCACGCGGGAAATGCACGCCCTCGACCAGGGTGTCGATGGCCACCGCCAGCTCCTGTCCGGCGGGCACGGCGAGCAAAGCCGCATCGTCGCCAATGCCCAGGCGTACGTCGTCGCGAGGCTGCGCGGTACGCTGACGAATCAGCTCGATCAGATCAAATTCCATACGGTCGCTCGTGTCCGGCACGAAGGAAAACCTGAAGTCAGCGGGTAAACAGCAGGATGGTGTCGCCGTGGTAGCGGGCTTCCTGTTTCAGGGTGAAACCGGCCTTGATGGCGACGCGGATCGACGCGGCGTTTTCGGGGTCGATGATGCATGCCGCCGTGTGCTCGCCGAAATGCTCGCGCCCCCAGGTCATCACGGCGGCGAGCGCCTCACTGGCGTAGCCCTTGCCGTGGCAATCGGAGGCCAACACCCACCCCAACTCAGGCATACCCGCCAGCGACGGGGTGATGTCGCGCTTGAAGTCGGCATAGCCGATGTCACCGATGCAGCGACCAGTGGATTTCTCTTCGATCGCCCAGTAACCGTAGCCGAGCAGACACCAAAGGCCGGGGTAGCGCAGCAGACGCATCCAGGCTTCCTGCGCAGAGGATGGCTTGCCACCGATATGGCGCACGACGAGGGGGTCGGCCCAGATCGCCGCCAGCGCGGTGTAGTCGGCGGCACGATGACCGCGCAAACGCAGGCGGGGCGTTTCGAGCAACGGCACCAGGCCGCCGACCGAAAACTCCGCGCCATGAGTTTGCATCAGCCGCGCTTCTCGACCGTGCGCAGCTCGGTGGCCAGCTTGTCCAGCACGCCATTGACGTAGCTGTGGCCATGATCGGCACCAAAGCGTTTCGTAACCTCGATCGCCTCGTTGATCACCACGCGGTACGGCACGTCCGGGCGGAACTTCAGTTCATAGGCCGCTAACCGCAATGCGGCGCGTTCGATCGGATCGACCTGCGCCACCTCGCGGTCGATGTGCGGGCGCAGGCACCCGTCGAGTACCGCGACGTGCTTCTCCACGCCATGCAGCAAGTCTTCGAAATACTCCAGGTCGGCTACTTCCATGTCCTGCTCATGTCGGAACTGCTCGATCACCGCATTCATGTGGCTACCGCTGAGCTGCCACGCATACAGCGCCTGCAACGCGCGCCGGCGGGCGCGCGAACGCGCCTGCATGTCGATCCCCTGCGGCGCCATCAGAGCTTGCCGTACAGGTTGACCATTTCCAGCGCGGCGAGGGCGGCATCGGCGCCCTTGTTTCCCGCCTTGGTACCGGAGCGCTCGATCGCCTGCTCGATACTGTCGGTAGTCAACACACCAAAGGCCACGGGCACCCCGGCGCCGTAGGCAGCCTGGGCCAGACCCTTGGCGCACTCGCCGGCCACATAGTCAAAATGCGGGGTGGCACCCCGGATCACCGCGCCCAGCGCGATCACCGCCGCGTACTTGCCGGAGTGGGCCAGCTTGTGCGCGACCAGCGCGATTTCCCAGGCACCGGGCACGCGCACCAGCTCGATCGCTGCGTCCTTGACGCCGTGGCGCACCAAGACGTCGCAGGCACCGGCCACCAGCGGCTCGACGACGAAGCCGTTGAAACGACCGGCGACGATGGCAAATCGGCCCTTGGGTGTGGCGAAATCGCCTTCGATGATCTTCATGAGTATGGACAGTTCCTGTGGGCGAGCCCCGCGAGCAGGCTATTTTACGGGTTTTTGGCGGTGCGGGTCGGCGCGGACCGAGCGAGGTGCGGATAACCGCTGAATTCCAACGTTGCCGCATGGCCGTCCACACGCAGCCGTGCGGCGCCACCAAATGGCAAGGTCAACTGCTGGCCTGCGTGGCCGTGCGGCAATCCATCGATCATCGGGACACCGGCTATCGCACGAATCTGCGCGAACGTCGCGGCCAGGTCATAGCCATTATCGCGCGAGCCGGGCTCGCACCGGCTGAAACTGCCCAGCACCAGCGCCTGCTGCCGGCCCAGTACGCCGGAAAGCTGCAGCTGATACAGCATCCGTTCGATCCGATAAGGCGATTCGCAAACGTCCTCGACGAACAGGATGCCGCCCTCGATTTCCGGGAAATACGGTGTGCCAAGCAGACTGCAAAGCGTGGTCAGGTTGCCGCCCCACAGCGTTCCCTGCACGTCGACCTCAGCCGCCGTGGTCGGCGACCAGGTGACGGCATTTGCCGACGAGGTCAGGGTTCCCCAGAATTGCCGCCAGCTGAATTCGCTGCGGATCTCTGCACCAAGGTCCGCCAGCAGCGGCCCACTGAAGGTGCACAGGCCACGTTTCGCATACAGCGCCAATTGCAGCGCGGTAAAGTCGCTGTGGCCTACCAGCGCCAACCGCGCATCGTGCAGACGTTCGTGCAACGCGTCGTAGTGGAGGTGCGACAGCAAGCGCACGGCACCGTAACCACCGCGTGTGGCCAGCGCGATATCCGGCAAGCTCTCCATGCTCGCCAAGGCATTGATATCGGCGGCGCGCTCGGCATCGCTGCCGGCGAAGCGCAGTGTGGTGCGCTGCAACACCTCCAGGCCTTCCACCACACAGCCCGCCTCGCGCAGACGTGCTACGCCACGTGTCATGGCCGTAGGGTCATGGGCATAGCCGGACGGGGCGATGAGGCGGATGGTGACTTCGGGCATGGTGGCGGTTCGCGATTGAAGGTCGAATTATCGGGTGCCGGTGCGGACATTAGGTGGCGAAGCGATGGCTGCCGGCGGATCCCGGTGCTGTAGGAGCGAGGTTTTCGGTCACACGTATTCAACCACCTCCAGATCGAAGCCGGCCAGCCCGACCAGCTTGCGCGGGGTACCAAGCACGCGCAGCTGGCGCACCCCGAGGTCGGCCAGGATCTGTGCGCCGAGGCCTAGCTGGCGCCACTCCTGCTGCTGCACCTCCTCCGGTGCCTGGGTACTGGGTTGGCGATTGAGTTTGGCCAGCAGCGCCTCGGGGGTGTCTTCGCCGGACAGGACCAGCAGCACCCCGCGGTCTTCCTGATCGATGTGGCGCAGGGCCGCGGTGACCGTCAGGCCGAGATCATCGCGGTTGAGGTGGAGTACGTCGGACAGCGTGTTACGCACATGCACGCGCGACAGCACCGGCGCGCCGTCGTCGACCGCGCCGCGCACCAGGGCGAAGTGCAGGCCGCGGCGGATCAGGTCGCGATAGGCCACCAGCCGGAACGCGCCGAATTCGGTCTGCACGGCTTCCTCGTGCACGCGCTCCACGGTCTTCTCGGTTTCCAGCCGATAGCGGATCAGGTCGGCGATCGAGCCGATCTTCAGGCCGTGCTTTCTGGCGAAGATCTCCAGCTCGGGCCGCCGCGCCATCGAGCCGTCCTCGTGCAGCACCTCGATCAGCACCGCGGCTGGCTCCAGCCCCGCCAGCGCGGCCAGATCGCAGCCAGCCTCGGTATGCCCGGCGCGGGTGAGCACGCCACCGGGCTGGGCGGTCAGCGGAAAGATATGCCCCGGTTGCGACAAATCCTGCGGCTTCGCATCGCCCTTCACCGCCACCTGGATCGTGCGCGCACGGTCGTGCGCCGAGATGCCGGTGGTGACGCCTTCGGCCGCCTCGATTGAGACGGTGAAGTTGGTGTGGTAGGCCGAGGTGTTGTCGCTGACCATCGGCTTCAGGCCGAGCTGGCGGGTGCGCTGCTCGGTCAACGTGACGCAGACCAGGCCGCGCGCCTCGCGCACCATGAAGTTGATGTCTTCCGGCCGCACCATCTGCGCGGCCATCACCAAGTCGCCTTCGTTCTCGCGATCTTCGTCATCGAGGATCACCACCATGCGGCCAGCGCGGATGTCTTCGAGGATTTCGGGAATGGTGTTGAAGCTCATGCTGCGATCCAGGTTGAAGTTTTTCCTTCTCCCCCGCGGGGAGAAGGTGCCCCGAAGGGGCGGATGAGGGGCCGGGCGGAGCGTAGATTTTCCGGTCACCGCGGCCCCTCATCCCAACCCTCTCCCCGACGGGGAGAGGGAGCAAGGTCAGGCGAAACCGTGTTGCTTGAGGAACGCCTCGTCCAGCTTCGGCGCCTCGCCGCTGGCCAGCAGTCGCTCGACGTAGCGGGCGATCACGTCCACCTCGATGTTCACCGCGTCGCCCACCCGCCGGGCATGGAAGGCGGTGTGCTCGACCGTGTGCGGAATCAGGTTGACGCCGAAGCGATGCCCGGCCACCTCGTTCACGGTGAGGCTGGCGCCGTCGATGCAGACCGAGCCCTTGGCGGCGATGTAGCGCGAGATCGCTGCCGGCACCTCGAACGTCCAGCGCTGCGAGCGGCCATCGGGCACGATCGAGACCACCTTGCCCAGACCGTCGACATGACCGGAAACCAGGTGACCGCCGAGCCGGTCGGCCAGGCGCAGTGCCTTTTCCAGGTTCACCGGGGCGCCGGCCTTCAGCTGGCCCAGCGAGGTTAGCGACAGCGTCTCGTTGGAGACATCCGCGCTGAAGCCGTGCGGCTCCAGCGTGATCGCGGTGAGGCAGACACCTGACACAGCGATCGAGTCGCCCAACTGCACATCCGCGAGGTCGAGATCGGCCGTATCGACGGCCAGCCGCACATCGCCACCGCGCGGTTCCAGCCGCACGATGCGGCCCACGGTCTGAATAATGCCGGTGAACATCAGCAGCCTCCCGGATGGAAGGCGCGAACAACGGTGCGCTGGCTTGAAGGCATGACACGTTTCCCGCAGCAATGGAATGCGAAAAACGCCCCAGGGCGTAAGACAGACGCGTGCCAGCGAAGGCCCGCGTGATGCCGTCTTCTTTCATCCGGACTGTGCGCCGTCACCCTTGCGGGAAGCAGCGTGGACCGTCGGCTCCGGCATCGGACCGGATCTGCTGACCCTTCGCTGGCTTCCAGGGAAACCACCGAAGGCGCTCGCGGGCTCGTGCATCCCATGAACTGGAGCACCTACCGCCGGTGGGGAATCTCACCCCGCCCTGAAGACGTTAGCTTGGTAAACCGGACAAGCCGGCCGGTGAATGTTAGCACTGACGGACCACCGCCACGCCCATACCACGACGACGTGGGCTCGATGCCGTGTTTCCCACGGCGCACGTTCAGTGCGAGGCGCGGTAATCCTGCATCACCTGATCCATTACCCACGCCGTGCGTGCCGCGCTTTGGCCATCGGAGGGGCAGGCACCAGCGTGGCCGCGCAACTCGGCGACGATGGTCTCGATCAGCGGTTGCTGGATATGCAGCGGGTTGTCGACGTGGAATATCTGCCTCCCACCGGCATTTTCCAAGCTGATCGGACCATCGCCGAAAGTAGCAAAGGATAACCTGCCACGGTCACCAATCACCTCAATGTGGTCGTCACTGCGGTAGCTGCAGAAGTTCCACAGCCCGGTGCCGAGCATGCCGTTGTCGAAGGCGAACGACATCGCCACCGTGTCCTCGGGCAGATAGGCGCCACCGCGATTACCGGCATGGCCGCGGGCCGAGACGATCGGCCCGAACAGCCAGTCCAGAATATTCAGGGTGTGGCATCCCAAATCCATGAACAGGCCACCGCCGGATATCGCTGGGTCCACGTGCCAGTGCTGTGCGGCCGGGTCCGTATAGCGCGGATGCAACGGCTGATGCAGCACCGTATTGACGATATGCGGCGTGCCGATCACCCGCGCCTCGAACAGCAGCGCGCGCACCTTGGCAAAGCGCGGTAAGGCGCGCCGGTAATAGGCCACGAAAAGGGGCACCTGCGCGAGGCGCGCGGCGTGGATGATGTCCTCGCACTCGCCCGCGTTCATCGCCATCGGCTTCTCCACGTACACCGGCTTGCCTGCGGCGATGCTCATCAAGGCGTAGACCCGGTGGCTGGAGGGTGGCGTGGCGATGTAGACCGCATCGACCGTGTCATCGGCAATCAACGCTGCCGCATCGTCGTACCAGCGGGGCACGCCGTGGCGCTGCGCGTAGTCGCGTGCCTTGGCGCCATCGCGGCGCATCACCGCCGTCAGCGCCGAATGCGTAACCGAGCTGAACGCCGGTCCACTCTTTACTTCGGTGACATTGCCGCAGCCGATGATGCCCCAGCGGATGGTGCGGTCGTTGGCGTCCTTCATCGGCTCGAAATCTCCACAAGGCCATGGGGCCGGGTTCTAGGGTATGGCGCGAGGTCGCAGGCGCAAACGCAAATCATCACCCACGACACGCCGGTCGACGGTTTGCAGTTGCCAGCGCGCGGCCATGTCGGCCAGCGCGGGAAGTTGCAGCAGCGGACGCGCGCTGTCGCCGAGCAGCAGCGGCGCGATATACAGCAGCAATTCGTCGACCAGGCCGGCGGCAAACAGCGCACCGCACAGGGTCGGGCCGGCCTCCACGTGCAGCTCGTTGCAGCCGCGCCCGGCCAGCAGGGCCAGCGCGGCGCGCAGGTCGAGCCCCCCTTGTGCCGTGGCGATCGCGATCAGCTCGACCCGACCGAAACGGTCGTCCGCGCAGGATGCTCCCGGCTCATGCAGCAGCAGGGTCGGCACCGAGCCGTCCAGTACGTGACTGCCTGGCGGCGTGCGCAACTCTCGATCAAGCACAACACGCAATGGTGTTGCCATCTGCCCCCTCTCCCCTGCGAGAGGAGGGTTGGGGTGAGGGCCTGCTACAGAGCGAAAAACCTCCCCCTCACCCCAACCCTCGGCAATCGCTCCATGCATTGCTCTACCTCCTGCATCCATGCAGTCGTCTCCCCAAGGCGAGAGGGAGCCATTTGGCAGGCGCACGGTCAGGCGCGGATTGTCGGCGAGCACGGTACCGCTGCCGGTGAGGATCGCCGAACTGCGCGCACGCAAGCGCTGCACATCGGCGCGTGCGGCTTTGCCGGTGATCCACTTCGACTCGCCGTTGGCCAGCGCGGTGCGGCCGTCCAGGCTCATTGCCAGCTTTACCCGCACGAACGGGCGACCACGTTCGATGCGGCTGAAAAATCCGATGTTCAGCTCACGCGCCGCTTCGCGCATCAGGCCGCTGTCGACCGCGATGCCGGCGGCACGCAGCGTCGCGATACCGCGCCCGGCGACCTGCGGAAACGGATCTTCCGTCGCGATCACCACCCGTGCCACCCCGGCGGCGACCAGCGCATCGGCGCACGGCGGCGTGCGGCCGTGGTGGGCACAGGGCTCCAAGGTCACATAGGCGGTAGCGCCACGCGCCCGCTGGGCCGCTTCGCGCAACGCGAACACTTCCGCATGCGGCTCGCCGGCACGCTGGTGCCAACCCTGCCCGACAACCTGCTCACCGTGGGCGATCACGCAGCCTACCCGTGGGTTGGGCTGGGTGGTGAACAGACCGCGTTCAGCCAGGCGCAGAGCTTGCGCCATGTTGGCGTGATCAATCGCCGAAAACGATTCGCTCACCTTGCCGCACCCAGGTAGGAGCGCACCCTGTGCGCGAGGTTTTTCGGATTCGTGTGAGGGCAATCGCGCACAGGGTGCGCTCCTACAAATTCGACGGGATCATTTGCCGCCACGTTTGCTCTCGTCGAGCAAGGGCAATTGCAGGCCGTCCAGTTCGGGCAGGTCGCGTTCCAGTTTTTCAATCTCTTCGCGGAACGCCTGCACGTCCTCGAACTTGCGGTAGACCGAGGCAAAACGGACGTAGGCGACCTGATCGAGCTTCTTCAGCTCGCGCATCACCAGCTCGCCGACCTGACGCGACGGCACTTCGCGTTCGCTGCTCTTGCGCAGGTCGTTGACGATGGCGCGCACCGAACTGTCCACATCATGTGTGGGGACGGGCCTTTTTTGCAGCGCCCGCTCAAAGCTGACCCGCAGCTTGCGCTCGTCGAACACCTCACGCCGCTCGCCGCTCTTCACCACCGTCGGCAGCTTCAGCTCGGCGGTCTCATAGGTGTTGAAGCGCTCGCCGCACTGCGGACATTCGCGCCGCCGACGCACGGTGGAGCCATCCTCGGTCAGGCGCGAGTCGATCACGCGGGTGTCTTCGTGCTGGCAGAAAGGGCAATGCATAAAGGTTCAGGGGTGAGAGTAGAGAAGTGAGAAACGAGAGAAAACCACGCCCGCTACTGCTCTTCTCTCACTTCTCACTCCTATTCACTCACTTCTCACTTCAACCGTAAACCGGGAACTTGCGGCACTGCGCGGTCACGGCCTCGCGCACCTTGTTGATCACCGCTTCGTCGTCCGGCGCATCCAGCACGTCGCAGATCCAGCCGGTCAGCTCGACGGTGTCGGCCTCGAGGTAACCCCGGGTGGTGATGGCCGGGGTGCCGACGCGCAGGCCGGAGGTGACGAAGGGCTTGCGCGGATCGTTTGGCACGGCGTTCTTGTTGACCGTGATGTGCGCCTTGCCGAGCGCCTCCTCGGCGTGCTTGCCGGTGACGTCCTTGCCGATCATGTCGACCAGCATCAAGTGGTTTTCGGTGCCGCCGGAGACAATTTTGTAGCCGCGCTCGATGAAGGTCTTGGCCATCGCCTTGGCGTTCTTCACCACCTGCGCCTGGTAGCTCTTGAATTCCGGCTCCAGCGCCTCCTTGAAGGCCACCGCCTTGGCGGCGATCACGTGCATCAACGGACCACCCTGGATACCGGGGAACACGATCGACTGCAGCTTCTTCTCGATCTCCTCACCGACATCCTTCGCCACGATGATGCCGCCACGCGGTCCGCGCAGGGTCTTGTGGGTAGTGGAGGTAACCACATGCGCGTGCGGCAGCGGGCTGGGATACACGCCGGCGGCGATCAGCCCGGCGACGTGCGCCATGTCCACGAACAGATACGCGCCAACCTTGTCGGCGATGGCGCGGAAACGCGCCCAGTCCAGTACCTGCGAATAGGCGGAGAAACCCGCCACGATCATCTTCGGCTGGTGCTCGACAGCGAGGCGCTCGACCTCGTCCATGTCCACGATGCCGTTGGCGTCGACGCCGTACTGCACCGCGTTGAAGACCTTGCCGGAGAAGTTGACCTTGGCGCCGTGGGTCAGATGACCGCCGTGGGCCAGGCTCATGCCCAGAATGGTGTCGCCCGGCTGCAACAAGGCGAAGTAAACCGCCTGATTGGCCTGCGAACCCGAATGCGGCTGCACGTTGGCGTAGCTGGCGCCGAACAGCTGCTTGAGGCGCTCGATCGCCAGCTTCTCGGCGACATCGACGTACTCGCAGCCGCCGTAGTAGCGCTTGCCCGGATAACCCTCGGCGTACTTGTTGGTCAGCTTGGAGCCCTGCGCTTCCATTACCCGCGGGCTGGCGTAATTCTCCGAAGCAATCAGCTCGACGTGATCTTCCTGGCGCTGGCTTTCATCGGCCATGGCCGTGGCCAGTTCGTCGTCATAACCGGCAATGGTGGAATCCTTCGGGAACATTTGGGCCTCGGCGGGTCGTTTCGGGTAAGACCCCAAATTGTAGCCCCCGCGCGGGACGGCAGCCACCAGATATGGGCTGTGGGGCGTCAACCAGCGCGTCTACACCGGGCAATGGCACGCAGTAAATGACATTTTTTGATTTTTGTCATTTCTGAGTTCACACTCGCAGCCCATCCAGCCGACCGGGAATACCGTCATGCAACACCGCTCCCTGGGCCAAACCGGCCCGCAGGTATCCCCGCTTGGCCTCGGCTGCATGGGCATGTCCGACATGTACGGCGGCCCGGCCGACCGCGCCGAAAGCATCGCCACCGTGCACGCCGCGCTTGATGCCGGCATCACCCTGCTCGATACCGGCGACTTCTATGGCATGGGCCACAACGAGATGCTGCTGGCCGAGGCGCTGGCCGGTCGGCCGCGCGACCGTGTCCAGCTCAGCGTCAAGTTCGGCGCCCAGCGCGGTCCCGACGGCGGCTGGTTGGGCTACGACGCCCGCCCCGCCGCGCTGAAGACCGCCCTCGCCTACTCGCTCAAGCGCCTGTGCACTGACTACATCGACATTTACCGCCCCGCGCGGCTGGACCCGAACGTACCGATCGAGGACACCGTCGGCGCCATCGCCGATCTGGTGCAGGCCGGCTACGTGCGCCACCTCGGCCTGTCCGAAATCGGTGTCGACACCCTCCGCCGCGCGCATGCTGTGCTGCCGGTGGTCGATCTGCAGATCGAATACTCATTGATTTCGCGAGGGATCGAGCCCTCCATCCTGCCGGCCTGCCGCGAGCTGGGCATCGGCATCACCGCCTATGGCGTGCTGTCTCGCGGGTTGATCAGCGGCCATTGGTCGAAGTACCGCGTGGTCACGGCGCGCGATTTCCGTCAGCACAGCCCGCGTTTCCAGGGCGACAATCTCGATCACAACCTGGGGCTGGTCGAGCGCCTGCGCACGCTGGCCGACGTGCGCGGGGTGAGCGTGGCGCAGCTGGCGATCGCGTGGGTGCTGGCCCGCGGCGGAAACGACGTCGTACCGCTGATCGGTGCACGCTCGCGCCAGCGACTGGACGAGGCGCTGGGTGCACTCGCCGTGCGTCTGGACGATGCCGACCTCGCGGCACTGGAACAGGCCGTTCCACCCGACGCGGTGGCCGGCACTCGCTATGCCGCGCCGCAGCTGGCCATGCTCGACAGCGAACGCGGCTGATGGGCGAGACCCCGTTGAGCCGCGAGCGCATCCTCGACGCTGCCGAGGACGTGTTGCGCAGTTACGGTCCGGGCAAGGCCAACGTGGTCGATGTGGCGCAGGCGCTTGGCGTCAGCCACGGCAGCGTGTACCGGCATTTCGCCAGCAAAGCCGCGCTGCGCGATGCCGTGCTGCGCAGCTGGTTGCAGCGCATTTCCGTGCCGCTGCAGACAATTGCCGATGCATGCAGCACACCGCCGACCCTCCGCCTGCGCCAGTGGCTGGTCGCCCTGCGCGATGCCAAGCGCGCCAGACTGGCCGACGACCCTGCGCTGTTCGCCACCTACAGCGTCCTGGCCGGTGAGGCACGCGAGGTGATCGACGAGCACGTCGCCCAGCTGCGTGCGCAACTCGCGCAGATCATCGCCGCGGGAACCGCCAGCGGGGATTTCCACCGCGCCGATCCCGGCGCCACCGCCGCGGCGCTGTTCGACGCCACCTTGCGTTTCCATCACCCGGCGATGGCGCGGCACTGGAGCGGCCGTGATGAAAACACCGCCTTCGAAACCCTGGTCGGTCTGCTGCTGCATGGGCTGCAAGCTGAAACCCGCGACGGATGACAGTCGGCCGCTGACCCGCCATGCGCGCCACGCACACCTGTTTACCCGGCGGGGGGGGGGCGCGCCGGGCGCGGGGGGGGGGCCCCCCCCACCAAACAGAAAGGACAAAACAACAAAAAC
>JASBTI010000029.1 GCA_030148505.1 Rhodanobacter sp. | reverse complement strand
CGCGTCCAGCGGGTCCTCCCGGAGGGCGTTGGCGTCCATCAGCTCGGTGAGCAGCGCCCGATCGAGCGAACCCCAGTTGACCCCGATGCGGATCGGCTTGTCCTGGTCGACGGCCACCCGGACAATGGTGCGGAAGTTTTCGTCGCGCCGTCTGGCCCCGACGTTCCCCGGATTGATCCGATACTTCGCGAGCGCCCGGGCGCAGTCCGGGTACCGCGTGAGCAGGAGGTGGCCGTTGTAATGGAAGTCGCCGATGATCGGCACATCGACCCCCATCATCTGCAGCCGTTCGACGATCCGCGGTACCGCAGCAGCAGCGGCCGGCGTGTTCACCGTGATCCGCACCAGCTCGGAGCCGGCGCGGGCCAGCTCGGCGATCTGCTTGGCGGTGCTGGCGGGGTCCTCGGTATCGGTATTGGTCATCGACTGCACCACGATCGGTGCACCACCACCGACCCAAACCTTACCTATCTGCACGCCAGCACTGGATCGGCGTGGGGCCGCCGTGGCCTCACGCGGCAACCGGGATGTTTCATTCATGACGAATCGACCGCTGTCCGGGCCGCGACCTTCGCGGCAATGTGCCCAAGGATAACCGATGACTCTGCCGCCGCTGCCTGGATGAAGTGCCCGAACCCGCCTATTCTCCCAGCAGTTTCAGCGCGATGCTCCACATCGTCACGCCGACCAGAACCTCCAGCGCCCGCCAGGCGCCAGGGCGGGCAAACAGCGGTCGCAACAAGGCGGCGCCATAGCCCAGTGCAAAGAAAAATACCAACGACGCCGACATCGCGCCCAGCGCAAACCACCAGCGCGCCGTCGCAAACTGGGTGGAGATCGATCCGATCAGCAGCACCGTATCAAGATAGACATGCGGATTGAGCCAGGTCAGCGCTGCGCAAGTCAGCAAGGTGGGCAGCAGCGGCTTGGCGGCGGTCGCCGCGGGCACCAGGGTGGCCGAGGATTTCCACGCCGCATGGAAACTTCGCGCCCCGTAGTACAGCAAAAATGCGGCCCCGCCATAGCGCATCACCGGCGCCAACCACGGCGCCTGCCTGATCAGGACCGCCAGTCCGGTAACGCCGAGCAGAATCAGTACCGCATCGGAAAGCGCACACAGCGAGCAGATCCAGAACACGTGTTCGCGACGCAATCCCTGCTTCAACACGAAAGCATTCTGCGCGCCGATTGCCAGGATCAGGGAGAAACCGAGGGTGAATCCGGCAAGAGCCGCGTGCATGGATATGTCCAGAGAGGTGGAAGGCCACGGTGATAGACCGCCGGGGGAGCGCGACGAACCGGAACCGGGTGCCGGATCAGTCCCCGGAGGGCGCTTGCTGGTGACGCAAGGCTGCCAGCAACAGACGGTGCCACAGACGCTCCTTGACGGTAGCGGGCTTGGCCAGCCCCATGCGCTGCAAGGCCTCGTGCTCACCGTCGACGCGCGCCCCCGGTCGCAGGCTGGCGTGCAGGATGGCCAGCTTGCCACGCACGCTCGGCGCGCGGGCCTGCAGCCAGTTCAAGGCCGGCAGCAAGTGCTGTTCGACCTCGGTGAAATCGCTGCCAAACGGAAAGTCCGGCAACAGGCCCTTGCGCCGCAGCGGCGCCAGCGCCTCATGCAGAAATTCCGGCCGATGCCGTCGCCAGGCGTCGGGAATACAGAAGTCCGCGGCCAGCTTGCCGTGCGATTTTGCCTGAGCCGCCAGTACATCGATAAAGCGTGCATCGCAGATCGACAGCATCGCCTCCACACACTCGCTGTCGCTCTTGCCGCGCAAGTCGGCAATGCCGTACTCGCTGATGCAGATATCGCGTAGATGTCGGGGGATGGTGGTCTGGCCGTAGTTCCAATGGATATTGCTGGCGATCCCGCCATGACGCTGGCGGGTTGAGCGCAACAGCAGCGCCGAACGGCCATCGGGTAGCTCATGCGCCATGGCCACGAAATTGTATTGACCGCCGACGCCACTGACCACGCCACCATCGTCGAGGGTGTCGGAAACCGCTGCGCCCAGCAGGGTCGCCATCATGCAGGTATTGAAGAAGCGCGCGTCACGCCGCTGCAGCATGGTCAGCGACTGATACGGCCCGTACAACTGGTTGACGCGGGAAACCGGGCCCATGTCGATCGCATCCGGATCAGCCGCTTCGGTGGCCCGAAGCCACTCGTAGAGTTCACGTGTCCCCAGGAAGAACGCCCCCCGCAGATAGTGTCCCCCCGGTGTTTCCGGATTAAGGCTACCCGCGGCAGACGCCCGCTCCAGCGCGAGAGTGCTCCAGCTGCGCCGCTTCAGAATGCCGGCACGCTGCAGGTGCATGAAACCGTCCATGACCATCTCGCTGGCGCCGTACAAGCCGGTCTTGAACGGCGCCAGACCACCCTGCCAAGACGCCAGCGCATGGGTAGCCCCGCCCGGATCCAACGCCACCAGCGTGCGCCGCCAGAGGATGTTTTCCTGCTGCCGCAACAGCAGCGCCTTGACCAGCGCATCGGACAGTGCGCCGATGCCGATCTGCAGGCAACCACCATCCTTGACCAGGGCACTGGCATGCATACCGAGCGCATATTCGGCCGCGTCCACGGCCAATCGCGGCAATGCAAACAGTGACGGCGAAGACGGCGGACGCAGCTCGACGTCGAAGTAGTCTTCCTCGACCTCAGCCGCGCCGCCAAGATAGGGAAGATCCGGATGCACGACTGCCACGCACAGCGGTCGCTGCCGACCAGCCGCCTGGTTCTGGCGCAGAAAGTCCAGGGTCAGGTCGGGGTTGCAGGACAAGCTGTAGCGCACCCCATCCGATCCGTCGCGACGCGCTACCAACTGCACCACAAGATTGATGTTCTGCGCCACCAGGTCACGCGCAACATGCGTGTAGTTCTGGCTGATATAGCTGCACTGGGCGTCGCGCGAATGCAACATCATGCCGGACTGCAGGTAAAACTCGTGCACAGCGACATTCGAGGGCAGCGCATCGCGCGCCTGATCCAGGGCGTACTGCGGATCGACCTGATCGGCACCGAAATGCCGTTGCAGGAACGGCCCCAGAAAGCGCGCTTGCAGCCCCCGCTGCAACGGTGGTCGGGTCAGCGACAGCGCGGTATACAGGCGCAGCGAGCGCGAGGTATCGGCCGCTATGCGCCGATACAGCGCATTGAGCAAGCCATGCGGTTTGCCCAGGCCCAGCGGCGCGGCAACACGCAGGTCCGGCCCCAGCGCCTGCAGGATATGCCCGGCGCAGTCTCCGGTGTCGGTGAAATGGTGCGCGATCGACATCGTTCGCATCATGCCAGAAGCGCCGCACCAAGGTGCCCGCCTGCGGCATCCTCAACAACGACATAGCGCCCATGACCTACACTCGACCCATGTCCTCGCCACCACCCTCGCCCGCTCCGCATCGTCTGCTGGCCGAACAGGCGCTGAGCCGGGCTGCCGGAGCGCCCTTGCTCACCGGTAACGCCGTGGAGCTGTTGATCGATGCCGCTGCCCACTACGAGGCCTGGCTGGCAGCGATCCGCGGCGCCAGCCATCGGATACTGCTGGAAAACTACATCGTTCGCGACGACGAGGTTGGCCGTCGTTTCCGCGATGCCCTGGTGGAACGGGCGCAGGCGGGCGTGCTGGTGGCCGTGGTGGTCGACTGGGTCGGCTGCCTGGGCCAGTCGCGTCGCTCGTTCTGGGCACCATTGCTGGCTGCGGGCGGACAGTTGCGCGTGTTCAACCCGCCGCAACTGGGCCAGTCATTTGGCTGGATCAGCCGCGACCACCGCAAGTTGCTGGTCGTCGATGGGATACACGGCTTTCTTTCCGGTGTCTGCATCAGCGCCAAATGGCTTGGCGATCCGGCACGCGGCGTGCCGCCTTGGCGCGATACCGGCGTGGCCTTGCGGGGCCCCGCGGTGGCCGAGCTGGAAGCCGCCTTCGCGCAAAGCTGGGATCAAATGGGGGCACCGATGGCGTCGTTCGAACCCGTCGTCGCAGCCCCGCCAGCGGCAGGTTCGGTGGCATTGCGGGTCATTGCTACCCAACCGACCACGGCCGGCATGTACCGCCTCGATCAGATGGTGGCCTCGCTGGCGCGACGGACCCTGTGGCTTACCGATGCCTATTTTGTCGGTATCGCTCCCTACGTGCAGGCATTGATAGCCGCCGCCCGCGATGGGGTCGATGTGCGCTTGCTGGTGCCCGGCAACAGCGACCTGGCGGTGGTCGCCAGCATGTCGCGTGCCGGCTACCGCACGCTGCTGAAGGCGGGCATTCGGGTGTTCGAGTGGAATGGCTCGATGTTGCATGCGAAAACTGCGGTAGCCGACGGCCAGTGGGCACGGGTAGGTTCATCCAACCTCAATATCGCCAGTTGGCTGGGCAATCGCGAGATCGACGTGGCCGTGGAAGACGCCGGTTTCGCCGGTCAGCTCGCGGCGCAATACGAACGCGACCTGGGGAACGCTACCGAAATCGTGCTGGCACCGCGCAGGGACCGCCGCCGAGAAAAGGTTCGCAGCAGCGAAAAGCGTCCGCCGCGCGTCCGCCGCGGTGGCGGCAGCTCCAGCCGTGCCGCGGTCGGCGCCCTGCGTATCGCCAACACCGTGAGTGCCGCACTGACCCGCCGCAAGGTCCTGGGCAATACCACCAGCGTACCTGCACTGCTCGGTACTTTCGCTTTGCTCGTGATGAGTGCGATCGCATTCCTGTGGCCAGCATGGATCAGCTGGCCGATCGGTGTGGTCACCGCTTGGTTTGCCCTCAACCTCGCCGTGGCCAGCTGGCGCAGCTGGCGGCGGCGCACCGGCCCACCGCCACCGCCGCCGGAATGACCCGCACCGTTCGCCCGCCTGAACGTGAAGGTGAAGGTGAAGGTAAGGTGATACCTGCACAAGCTTCGCCAACTGAATGTTTTACCGAGAAGCGGAGGTTTCGCCCGTGGTAGTCTCCCGCCCCCATGCATGCACCCGATGACAGCAGCGCCCGCAACGTCCTGAGCCCCAGCTCGCTCAACCGACTGGTGCGCGATTTACTGGGCGACGTGTTTCCGCTGGTCTGGATCGAGGGGGAGCTGTCCAATCTGGCCCGGCCCGCGTCCGGACACCTTTATTTCACCCTCAAGGACAGCGGCGCCCAGGTACGTTGCGCGATGTTCAAGATGAAGGCCTCGACGTTGCGCTTTCGCCCCACCGACGGCATGCAGGTGGTGTTGCGCGCAAAAGTCGGCCTCTATGAAGCGCGCGGCGAATTTCAGCTGGTGGCGGAGTCGATGGAGCCGGCGGGCGAAGGCGCACTGCAACGCGCCTTCGAACAGCTCAAGATCCGCCTCGATGGCGAGGGCCTGTTTGACCCGCAACGCAAACGCCCGCTGCCCCGTCATGCCCGTCGCATCGGCATCATCACCTCTGCCACCGGCGCCGCCGTGCGCGACGTGGTGAGCGTGATCGCCCGTCGCTGGCCGCTGGCCGATCTCGAGGTACTGCCGGTACCGGTCCAGGGCCGTGAAGCACCACCTGCCATCGTGCGCATGCTGCACAAGGCTGGCGCCAGCAGGCGCTACGACGTGTTGCTGCTGACCCGTGGCGGGGGCTCGCTGGAAGATCTGTGGGCCTTCAACGACGAATCTGTGGCACGCGCGATCCATGCCAGTGCGGTACCGGTGGTCAGCGCCGTCGGCCACGAGATCGATTTCAGCATTGCCGACTTCGTCGCCGACCTGCGCGCACCGACGCCTTCGGCCGCCGCCGAACTGCTGGTACCCGACGCGGTGGCAGTCGGCCGTCACCTTGAGCAACTGCAGCAACGCCTGCTGGTCTTGCAGCAACGCCGCACGCAAGCCTGGTCGCAGCGTCTCGATCATCTGCTGGCACGATTGCAGGCGCAGCGGCCACAAGCCCGCCTGATGCGCGATCGCGAACGACTGCTGCATGTGCAGCGGCGCCTGCAAGCCGTACTGCGCGACCTGAGCCAGCAACGGCACGCGCGTCTCGACCGACTGCAGGCCCGGCTGCTGGCCGAGCAACCGCGGGCCCGTTTGCCGCTGCTGGCGCGTCGTCTCGCCGAACTGGATCAACGCATGCGTCGGGCTATCGCCCGCAGCCTGGAGACCCGTCAGGCGCGCAGCCGTCACCTGGGGCACGCGCTGCACGCGGTGAGTCCGTTGGCCACGCTTGAACGAGGCTATGCGATCGTCTTCGACGCCGACGGCAAGACACTGCGCTCGGTCCGCGGCATCCGCCAAGGCAGTCGCCTGCGCATCCGTCTTGCCGACGGTACCTTGGCCGCGCATGTCGACGACGCATAACCCCACAGGCTCACCCGCGCTGAACGCGGCCTGTCATACCCTTACCAGCTCACATGCAGGAGGCTCGCCATGAAGGCCGCGGTATTGTTCGTGAAGGCGCTGGAAGCCGAGGGTGTGCATTGCATCTTCGGCGTGCCCGGCGAGGAGAACCTGGATCTGGTCGAGGCATTGCGCGAATCCTCGATACGACTGGTGGTAACCCGCCACGAGCAGGCCGCCGGCTTCATGGCTGCGACCTGGGGCCGGCTCACCGGCGAGGCCGGGGTGGCGCTGTCCACGCTCGGCCCGGGCGCCACCAACCTGGTCACCGCGGCGGCCTATGCCCAACTCGGCGCGATGCCGATGCTGATGATTACCGGGCAAAAACCGATCCGCACCCACAAGCAGGGGTTGTTCCAGCTGGTCGACGTCGTCGACATGATGCAGCCGTTGACCAAGTACACCCGGCAGCTGGTCTCGGCAGCCACCATCCCGGCTCGTATCCGCGAGGCGTTCCGCCGGGCCGAGGAAGAGCGCCCCGGCGCCGTGCACTTGGAGCTGCCGGAAGACATCGCCCGCGACGAGGTGGACGAAGTGATCCTGCTGCCTACCGAATACGCCCGCCGGCCCGCGCCGGACGATGCGGCGTTGGTGCAGGCCGCCGAAGCGATCAGCCAGGCGCGCCATCCGATCCTGATGATCGGCGCCGCGGCGAATCGCCAGCGCACTGCGGTCGCCCTGCGCGCCTTCATCGACAAGCTCGGGCTGCCGTTTTTCACCACCCAGATGGGCAAGGGCGTGGTCGACGAGGACCACCCCCTCTGGTTGGGCAACGCGGCCCTGTCGGACGGAGATTTCGTGCATCGCGCGATCGATGCCGCCGACGTGATCGTCAACGTCGGCCACGACGTGGTCGAAAAGCCGCCGTTCTTCATGCACACCGGGCGACGCACGGTGATTCACATCAACTTCGCCTCGGCCGAGGTGGACACGGTCTACTTTCCGCAGATCGAGGTGGTCGGCGACATCGCGCATACCGTCGAACGGCTCACCGACGCACTCGATCCGCAGGCGCACTGGGACTTTGCGTATTTCGACAAGGTACGTCAGGCCTTTCACGCGCAACTCGACGATCATGCCGACGATGCACGCTTCCCGATGCATCCGGTGCGGATCGTCGCCGATACCCGTCGCTACATGCCGGACGACGGCGTGCTATGCCTGGACAACGGCATGTACAAGTTGTGGTTTGCCCGCTACTACCGCGCACGCTGCCCCAACAGCATCCTGCTGGACAACGCACTGGCTACCATGGGCGCCGGGCTGCCCTCGGCAATGGCGGCCAAGATGGTGCACCCCAGGCGCAAGGTGCTGGCGATCTGCGGCGATGGCGGTTTCATGATGAATGCGCAGGAGCTGGAGACTGCGGTGCGCCTGCAGCTGGACCTGGTGATCTTGGTGCTGCGCGACGACACCTTCGGCATGATCCGCTGGAAACAGGCGGATATGGGCTTTGCCGACTACGGCATGCATTTCGGCAATCCCGATTTCGTGCTGTTCGCCCAGGCACACGGTGCGCACGGTCACCGCCCGGCTAGCGCCGATGCGTTCCTGCCGACCCTGCAGCGCGCGTTTGAGCAAGGCGGCGTGCACCTGATCGACCTGGAAATCGACTATTCCGACAACCACCGCATTCTCGATGAACAAATCCGTCGACTGAGTGCTGCAGTCTGACGCTGGAGGACCCCATGCTCGACAAGACCTACCCCTATTACCTGGCCAATCAGCCGCAGACCTCACACACTCTGTTGGAGGTGCGCGACAAGTACAGCGGCAAGATCGCCACCCGGGTTGCGGTGCCGGACGCCAAAGCCACGGAAAAGGCTATCGCCGCCGCGGTCAAGGCGAGCGCCCCGATGCGGAAATTCAAGCCGTGGGCGCGCCAAGCCGTATTGCAGCACTGCGTCACCCGCTTCACCGAGCGCCGCGACCAACTGGCCGAGGCGCTGTGTATCGAGGCCGGCAAGCCGATCAGGGATGCTGTCGGTGAGGTGGCCCGGCTGATCGAGACCTTCCGTATCGCCGCCGACGAGGCCGTGCGGATCAACGGCGAGACACTCAACCTGGAACTGGCCAGCCGTCTGGACGGCTATCACGGCTACACCAGGCGGGTACCGATCGGGCCGGTGTCGTTCATCACGCCGTTCAATTTTCCGCTCAACCTGGTGGCGCACAAAGTGGCCCCCGCAATCGCCGCCGGCTGCCCCTTTGTATTGAAGCCGGCGGAAAAGACGCCGATCGGCGCGCTGATCATCGGGGAAATTCTCGCCGAAACCGACTTGCCCAAGGGCGCTTTCTCGATCCTCACCCTGGATGGCAAACATGCCGCGCCGCTGGTCGAGGACGAGCGCTTCAAGTTGCTTTCGTTCACCGGCGGTCAGGTCGGCTGGGAGCTGAAGGCTCGCGCCGGACGCAAGAAAGTGGTGCTGGAACTCGGTGGCAATGCCGCCTGTATCGTCGATGGAGACCAGGGCGCGAAGCTGGATCACGTGGTCGAACGGCTGATCTTCGGGGCGTTCTACCAGTCCGGCCAAAGCTGCATCAGCGTGCAACGCATCTATGCCCATGCGGACATCTACGACGCGCTGAAAAAGAAACTGGTAAGCGCCGTGAAGAAGCTCAAAGCAGGCGACCCGAAAAAGCAGGACGTGTTTCTCGGCCCGATGATCGACGAGGCCGCGGCCGAGCGCCTGTACGGCTGGATCGACGAGGCTCGCAAGGCCGGCGGCAAGCTGTTGTGTGGCGGCAAGCGCGAAGGCACCATGTTGCAAGCGACCTTGATGGAAAACGTGCCGGCCGACGCCAAGGTAAACCGCAACGAGGCGTTCGGGCCGTTCGCCCTGCTCGCCCCGTTCAAGAAATTCGGCGACGCCGTAGCGATGGTCAACGACTCCGACTACGGCTTGCAGGCCGGCATCTTCACCGACAGCCTCGCACACGCCATGCGGGCCTGGGACGAGCTGGAACAGGGCGGCGTCATCGTCAACGATGTCCCCAGTTTCCGTTTCGTCAACATGCCCTACGGCGGCGTCAAGCTGTCCGGACTGGGTCGCGAGGGCCTGCGCTATGCCATCGACGACATGACCGAAATCCGCCTTATGGTGATGCGCGAGGGCTGAGTCCAGCCGTCGACAGCGCCGGCGGAAAAAGTCCGCCGGCCACAACCCCCCGACGACGTCCGTGGGGTCAGGGAACGTCGACCGGAATTGCCGGCCCGCGCGGTGACTCGGCATTCCAGCCCAGGGCGTTGTAGACGTAAAAGCGCGCGATACCCAGGTACTCGTGGATCGCCGCGTCGCCTACCGTCAGATTCCATGCGCGCGGCCGGAGCGACAGCATGGCCTGCAGATCGTCGGCACGCATCGGCGTGGGCCGCAAGCCGAAATGCCTGAAATACAGCAGGCTGCGCTGCAGATGAATGCCCGAGGTCACCAGCAGCAGCTTTTGCGGCGCGTAAGCCTGCAGCAACGGACGGCTGAATTTGGCGTTCTGCCAGGTATTCATGCTGCGCGGTTCCCGCTGCAGATCCGCGGCTGCCACTCCAAGCCGGCGCAAGACCCTGGCATAGACCACCGCTTCGGGCGTGCCGTGATGTTGCGAATCCCCACCACTGACCAGCAACAGGCATGCCTGTCCCGAGGCCTTGCACTCCCGGTACAACATGGCCGCCTGCACGATGCGACCATAGGCAAACAGCGACGGCTGCAGGGTGCCGGCCGCCGGCATCCGCGTGGTCCCCGCCGTCAGCAGCACGATCGCGTTGCGTGGTGCCCAGCTACCGCTCACGGTCACCGCATACGGGCGCTGCAATTGGTCCAGCAACCACTGCGGTACCGGCCCGCAGGCCACCGCAAAAAACAGCACCAGCGCAAGCCAGCAAAGTCCGAGCGACCAGCGGCGCCAGCGCAGTAATTTCGCTGCCAGCGCCAGCAGCAACAAAACCGCTAACCCGATAAAGATCATGGCCGAGGACTCCGCAAAAGTATTGAGCCTAGCGCAGGCCTGGCCGCAACACCGGACGCCTTTTGCGCCGCGTCTGCCGGTGTGGTCGTTTCCTAGAGGAAACACAGCGGCGAACGGAACCTGCTGGAATACCCTCCGGTCGCCCCCACCTAGGGCATCGAATCGGATGCCTGACCATGAAAAAAAACCTGCTTGCCCTGCTGCTTCTGCTGTTTTCAATGACCTTCGCCATAGCAGGAGCTACCCGAGCGGCCTCAGCCAACGGTGACTACGTCGCCCTGCATGTGCCGAACCTGCCGCAAGCGACCCGCTTTTTTCGGCAAATCCTCAACTGCGTGGTGCTCAACGGCGCTGTAGCCACCGGGCAGGCTGCCGACGTGCTGCTGGACTGCGGTCACGGTACCATCGTCGAACTTGCCCGGATATCGGCTGCCGCGGCCCACCCGGACGGTGACGGGAAAAGGCGTCCAGCTCAGGCCATTTCGCTGGTCACCGAGAACGCCGCCACCGCTGCCCAATGGTTACGCGCCCATCACGTCCAGGTGCTCGGTCCGCCACGGAAGGTTCGGCGTGGTCCGGAGGCCGGGCTGATCGTGGTCAATTTTCTCGCCCCCTGGGGGCAGCGGCTGCAACTGGTGAGCAGCGATCCACGGGCGCGGTAGTCGGCACCACCGGTCACCCGGGAACTAGCCACCCAATGGTCGGAATGCGGCGCCGAGAGAGTCGCCGTGGACGGCCGATCCGGGGAACCATACCGGATTCGCTTCCCCATCGATGTCATCCGGGCACGCCCGCAGGATCATGGCCCGGTGATTTTGTTGCATCATGGGCCCGCTATCTCAGCGGAGCGACGCCATGACTACTCTCGTCTTCGTCCACGGCTGGAGCGTCACCAACACCGCCACCTACGGCCAGATGCCGCAGAAGCTGCAACAGCGCGCGGCGGCCGACGGCATCAACCTCACCCTGGCAGATATCTGGCTGTCGGAATACGTCAGCTTCGACGATGTAGTGACCATGGGCGACCTGGTACGCGCGTTCGACCACGCCTTGCGTGACCTGCACCTGATCGGCGCCAGCTTCGCCTGCGTCACCCATTCCACCGGTGGTCCGGTGATCCGCGAATGGCTGCGCGCGCAACGCGATATGCCCGGCAACTACAGCACCATCAAGCTCAGCCATCTGGTGATGCTCGCCCCGGCCAATTTCGGCTCCGCGCTGGCCCAGCTCGGCAAGAGCGTGCTCGGCAAACTTAAGGCCTGGTGGGGTGGGGTCGAGCCGGGGCAACGCATTCTCGACTGGCTGGAGCTGGGCAGCGCCGACTCGTTGCGGCTCAACCTGGACACCATCCACGGTGCCGATCCCGCGGTCAGTGGACTCTACCCATTTGTGCTGACCGGCGACCGGCCCGATCGCTCGCTATACGACCACCTCAACAGCTACACCGGGGAAGACGGCTCCGATGGCGTAGTGCGGATCGCCTCGGCCAATCTCAACGCGCAACATGCCGTACTGTCCCAGCAGGCGGGCAACACCCGCGAGGGCATCGATGCGCTTGCCCTCAACCTCACCCGCAGTCCGCGTTGTGCGTTCAAGATGGTCGCTGGCGCTTCGCACTCGGGTGCCGAGCACGGCATCCTCGCCAGCGCCGCACCCGCCACGGTGGCGGAGATCCTGCGCTGCCTGCAGGTACGCAGTTTCACCGACTACGTGGGGTTGTGCGCAGCATTCGATCGCGAAAACGTCCAGCGCGATGCCGACAAGGTGGAGCTGGAACCGGCCGGCCCGTTTGCGCCGCGTGTCCACATCCACGATCCTTGCAGCCAGCTGATCCTGCGCCTCACCGACGATGCCGGCGAAGCACTCAACGGCGCCGGCTTTCTGCTGACCGCCGGGCTGCAGGCCAGTCCCGACCTGATGCCGCAGGGCTTTATGCTCGACCGTCAGAGCAATGCGCACAACCGCAACACCGTCACGCTATTTCTCAACCACGCGCTGCTGGCCGGCGATGCGCGTGTCGCCAACCCGTCCAATACGCGCAAGACACTGCGCCCGGCCGTGCCAAGTCACCGCCCTTACGGCGCCGAAATCCGGCCGGCGGACCTCACCGGACTGGTCCATCACGCCCTGGCGAAAAGCGTCGCTGGCGAGGACTTGTTCAGTATGCTCGGCGCGCACCAGACCACCGTGCTCGACGTAGTGCTGCCACGAAAAATCCACGAAGGCGTTTTTCGCCTGACCCGGACCCTGACACCCGAAGATTTCAGCCACCCGCAGCCAGGACCGGTGATTGGCTGAGTCGCCGATTGCTCGTTCACCGGGGCTTGTCCTATCGACAGCAAAGTCGGGCGGCTCCCCATGCCTGGCAGGGAGGTCCGCCGGCATGCGTCCCACGTCACAACTTCCGCGGCCGCGCGTCGGATCTGTGATGGCTGTCAAATTAAATCTGCCTGCGACACATGTTCCTGTCATCCAGGGCTGGGATAAAGGCGGCGGGGGAATCCTTCTCGCACGCTGAAAAGGACGGGGATAAACAATGAAGTTGAAAATCAAGCTCGCTGGCGGCCTGATGGCAGTCAGTGCGATTTGCGCGGTTTCGGCATTCGCCGGGACTCTTCCGGATCACCAGGAATTCGAGGCGACGCTGCAGGTTCCCTTCAGGGGAACCGGGGTACGCCCGGTCACCTTGCAGTTCGCCTACCCTGGCGCCACGTCAGGTACGCCGATCGCCTGGGAAATCGACGTGCTCGGCCGCGACGGCGGCGTGTTGCGCAGCTGGAAAGGACACAGCACGATCAGCAATAACACCACGCAAGCCCGGGTGTTATGGAATGGTCTGGGTTCCCATGGCGCGCCGATACCTTCCGGGTATGTCACGGTTCGCATGCGCGCCATTGCGCTGGACAACAGCGTTGCTGCGCGTCTGGGCACCGGTTTCACGACAAACGCCCTGGAGCTGGCACGAACCCGCGCACCGGATGCGATCGAGGAGCAGTCCTACGATGTACTGGTCGGCAATGTCGCGCCAGCGACCATGCCCACGTTCCATGCCCTGCCACGCCATCGCAGCACGACATCCACACCAACCCTGCAGGCGCAATCGCTGACCGCCGGCAGCCTGCCCTACACCATCTACTACGGCAACCTGCACAGCCAGACCAACCACAGCGACGGCGGTGGCGATGTGGCCACCTGCACGCATTCGTCGAGCCCGCAGAGCGGTGCCTTCGGCCCTGCCGACGCCTACCAGTACGCGGCCAATCACGGCCTGGATATCCTGGTGACCTCCGAGCACAACCACATGTACGACGGTTCGACCGGCACCAACAGCTCAGCCAGTCCGACCACCGCGCACAACCTGTACCAATCGGGCCTGCAGGCGGCAAGCACGTTCAACGCGGCGCATCCGAATTTTCTGGCAATCTACGGCATGGAATGGGGCGTCATCAGCAACGGTGGCCACCTCAACATCTTCAATTCGCCCAGCCTGCTGGAATGGGAATACAACGGGTCGAATCAGCTGATCGGGGATATCTACACGGCCAAGAGCGACTACGCCGCACTGTATGCCCAGATGAAGGCCCATGGCTGGGTCGGCCAGTTCAATCATCCCGCCAGCACCGGCCAGTTCCTGATCAACGGCGTGCCGCTCGGCTACAGCGCCGATGGCGATCAGGTGATGGTACTGGCCGAAGTGCTCAACAGCTCGGCGTTCTCCAACAACGTCACCGAGACCGAGACCAGCCGAAGTACCTACGAGACGGCGTTCAACAAATTGCTGGAAAACGGTTACCACGTGGCGCCCAGTTCGGATCAGGACAATCACTGTGCCAACTGGGGGGCCAGCTTCAGCAACCGCACCGGCGTGCTGATTTCCGATGCCTCGGCCCTGAGCATGACCAGCTTCATCGATGCGCTGCGCGCACGCCGCGTGTTCGCCACCGAGGACAAGAGCGCGCAGATCGTGCTCACCGCCAACGGTCACGTGATGGGTGAGCGTTTCAGCAACTCCGGTCCGCTCACGCTGACCGTGAACTACGCCAGCAGCACCGGCCACACGGTTCAGCGCGTGCAACTGTTCGAGGGTGTACCGGGCAGCGGTGGCACCGTGGCAACCACCTCGGAAACCGCCACCACTACCATCACGCCCAGCGTCGGCGATCACTTCTATTACGCCAAGATCACCCAGGATGACGGTTTGCGCCTGTGGTCGGCGCCGATATGGGTCACCGAGAGCAGCGGCGGCGGCAGCGACACCACGCCACCGACGGTCAGTGCCAGCGAAAGCGGCAGCGCAGGCACCATCACGCTCTCGGCCAATGCCAGCGACAACGTCGGTGTGAGCAAGGTCGAGTTCTACGTCGACAATGTACTGAAGGCCACCGATACCACCTCGCCGTACCAGGCAAGCCTCGACTCCACCACCCTGACCGACGGCAGTCACAGCCTGATCGCCAAGGCTTATGATGCCGCCGGCAACATCGGCAGCAGCAGTGCCGTCAGCTTCAGCATCGCCAATGGCACGGGTGGCACGATCACCGAGCTGATCCAGAACGGCGGTTTCGAAAGCGGCACCACACCGTGGACGCAGACCACCGGCGTCATCACCAGCAGCAGCAGCGAGCCCGCCCATGCCGGCAGCTGGAAGGCATGGCTGGACGGCTACGGCAGCAGCCACACCGATTACGCCCGTCAGCAGATCGTCGTTCCGGCCAGCGCGGGCAAGGTGACACTGGATTTCTTCATGCACATCGATACCGCTGAAACCACCAGCACGACGGCTTACGACACCATGAAGGCACAGGTGATCACCGCCAGCGGCAGCTATGTCACCCTCGGCACCTGGTCCAATCTCGATGCTGCCAGCGGCTACGTCGAGCATGCACTGGACCTGAGCCCGTATGCCGGGCAGACCATCCAGGTCAATTTCTACGGGGTGGAAGATGTATCCAACCAGACCTCGTTCGTGATCGACGACGTCAGCGTCAAGGCGCAGTAAGCCGAAGGTGGGAGTCCGCCATGGACTCCCGCCTTCCCTCGGCCACGGCGGATCAAGCACGCTGGGCGTGGCGCTTCTGCTCGATATCGACGATGACACTCATCGCACACGGCACTAGGATCGAAACCCTCGTTGCAACCAACCCGGGGACAAATGATGGCAGCACCTTCCGATGATCGGCGCCTGGATGCGTCCGCGCGTGATCTGGCCGCCCTGCAAGGCGCCTGGGAGCAAGTGGATTTCGAGGAAAACGGCGTTGCCAATCCACCCGACGAGCACGGCGCCCCGGGCGCACTCACGACCTTCCGCGGCAACCACTTCGCGGTACGCGCCGCCGACGGCGCGCTACTCCTGGAGGGCAGCTACACGATCGACGCCTCGACCACCCCCGCGCGATCACCTGGGTCGATGCGATGGGCGCCGACAAGGGCAAGCCGTTGCTGGCCAGCTACAGGCTCGATGGCGATGCTTTTGTCTTCATCGCGGCCGACCCGGGCGAACCCCGTCCGACCGTGTTCCGCACCGTACCCGGCCTGACCCTGCGCACGTTTGCCCGCAAGCGCCCGTCTCGGTAACCCTGAAAACCACCAGCCGGCTGAGCGGCGCGCTTCAGCCCTCGCCGCGCACCCGCAAGGTCAACCCCTTGAGGAAATTGCGCAGCAGCTGGTCGCCGCACAGGCGAAAATTCTTGTGTCCGGCCTGACGAAACAACGCGCTCAACTCGGGCTTGCCGATGGGAAAACCGGCATCGGCCAACACCTGGTGCATGTCCACGTCTTTGAGCTCAAAGGCGACGCGCAGCTTTTTCAACACCACGTTGTTGTTGACCCGCTTTTCCACCGGCCGTACCGGCCGGCTTTCGTCGCGGCCGCGACGGTAGACAATCAGGCCATCGAGAAAATGCGCCAGCACCGGATTGCCGCACTCCCGATAGTCCGCGTCATCGTCCTTCTTCAGCAACGCCTGCACGTCGGCCTTGTCGATGGCAAAGTCCGGGTCGACCAGTTGGATGATTTCAACCACCCGGGCATCGCTGAGGTCGAGCATATAGCGGATGGAGCGCAGGACATCGTTGTTGATCATGGCAAGCTCGTCGGGTTTCAGCCCGCCATGCTACCTTGCCAGCCCGCATGTTGCCGACCGCAGCCACCGGTTCACACCTTTTCCTGCCTATGAGCGAACCCCTGCACACCCTGGCCGGCGCCTGCCGGCATGGCGAGGAGATCCGCAAGAGCCGCTTCCTCGCGCTGGCGGCGCCAGTGACGTCCGCCGAACAGGCGCTGGCGTTTCTGCGCGAGGCCGGCGACCCGACCGCCACCCACAATTGCTGGGCCTACCGGATCGGCCAGGAGTACCGCTTCAACGACGACGGCGAGCCGGGCGGCACCGCCGGCCGGTCGATCCTGCAGGCCATCGAGGGTCAGGGCATGGATCAGGTGATGGTGGTAGTGACACGCTGGTATGGCGGCATCAAGCTCGGCGCCGGCGGCCTGATGCGCGCCTACGGCGGCACCGCCGCCGAATGCCTGCGACGGGCCGAACGCGTCCCCATCGTGGCGATGACACGGCTTGGCGTGCACTGCGAATTCGCCGAACTGGCCCTGCTCAAGGCCCGTCTCAAGGAACTTCAGGCCGAAATCGAAGATGAGCAATTCGGCGCCAGCGGCGTCGACCTGAACCTGCGGCTGCCGGACGACCGCGTGGCGGAAGCGCGACTATTGATCAGCGACGTCAGCCGCGGCCGCAGCGAGGCGCACCGCCTCGACTGAGCCGTCCCTCACACTTTCGCCGCTGCGGAGACCCGCCCGGCACGGATTGAATCGGTGGAAGCACACCCCACCTTGAACAGGATTGCCGATGTCTGGCGCGTTCCCGTGCCATTCCACGAGCCCCGTTGCGAGAGCCCATGACTGACGCCACCGATACGCCACGCCCTGCTCGCCGCATCGGTGCCTTGCGCCAACTGTGGCCGTTCCTGAAACCGCACAAGAAGCTGGCGATCGGTTGGCTGGTATTTCTGGGCCTCTCCTCGGCATCGATGCTGGTGCTGCCGATGGCGGTGCGGCACATGATCGACCAGGGTTTCGGCGGTGCCAACGCGGCGACCATCAATCGCACCTTCCTCGGCCTGCTGGTCATCGCGCTGGTCCTCGCCATCGCCACCGCCGCGCGCTACTTCTGCATCACCCTGCTCGGCGAGCGGGCGCTGGCCTCGCTGCGGCAGCAACTTTACGCGCACGTGATCCGGCTGGATGTCGGCTTTTTCGAGCGCAGTCGCGTCGGCGAGCTGATCTCCCGCCTCGGTACCGACACCGAGGTAGTGCAGGCGCTGATCGGCTCGGGCATTTCGGTGGCGTTGCGCAGTGCGGTGATGCTGCTCGGTGCCAGCGGCATGATGATCTGGACCAGCCCCCATCTGGCCGGGCTGACTGCGCTGGTGATTCCCGCGGTGATGCTGCCGATCCTGGTGTTTGGCCGGCGCGTGCAGAAACTGTCGCGCGCCAGCCAGGATCGCCTTGCCGATGCCGCCGCGATCGCCAACGAGACATTGAACGCCGCGCCGGCGGTAAAAGCCTACTCGCGCGAGACGATCGAGAGCAGCCGCTACGCCAGCGCGATCTATCGTGCGCTGGAAAGTGCACGCAAGCGCATCGGCATGCGCGCCTTGCTGACCGCAGCGGTGATCATGCTGTTCTTCGGCGCGATCGTGCTGGTGCTGTGGGTCGGTGCACGCGACGTCCTGAGCGGCGTGCTGGATGCCGGCGTGCTCGGCCAGTTCGTGCTGTACGCGATCTTCGCCGCCGGCTCGGTGGCCGGCCTGTCCGAAGTGTGGGGCGACGTGATGCGTGCGGCCGGCGCGATGGAGCGTATCGGCGAATTGTTCGGCGAGCGGGCCGCTATCACCGACCCACCACAGCCTCGCACGCTGCCCAGGCCGATGCACGGGGCCCTGCGCTTCGAAAACCTGACGTTCCGCTACCCGACGCGGCCGGACATACCGGCGCTGTCCGACTTCACCCTGGAGGTGCACCCCGGCGAAACCGTCGCCCTGGTCGGTCCCTCCGGCGCCGGCAAGAGTACGGTGTTCGCCCTGCTGTTGCGCTTCTACGATCCACAGACCGGCAGCATCTGTATCGACGGCGTCGACCTGCGCGCACTGGCGCTGCACGAACTGCGCGGCGCCATCGCGCTGGTGCCGCAGGAAACAGTGATCTTCGGCGGCAGTGCGGCGGACAACATTCGCTTCGGTCGCCAGGAGGCCTCTGACGACGAGGTACGCGAGGCCGCCCGTTCGGCCGAGGCGCACGACTTCATCCGCGCACTGGCGGAAGGCTACGATGCCGAACTGGGCGAACGCGGCGTGCGCCTGTCCGGTGGCCAGCGCCAGCGCATTGCGATCGCCCGCGCGATCCTGCGCGACGCCCCGCTGCTGCTGCTCGACGAAGCCACCTCGGCGTTGGACGCCCAGTCCGAAGCGGCGATCCAGCAGGCGCTGGAACGCCTGGAAAAAGGCCGTACCACCTTGGTCATCGCCCACCGCTTGGCCACCGTGCAACGCGCCGACCGCATCGTCGTCCTCGACGGCGGCCGCATCGTGGCGCAAGGCACACATGAGAGTCTGCTGGCCGAGGGTGGCTTGTATGCGGAGCTGGCGCGGTTGCAGTTTGTGGCGTGAAGCATCAATAGACGGAGCTTGCCCTGTTCGGCCAGCAGTGAGGCGGGAAAGTGCCTTCATTTCGGGGGCAAGGTCACGCTCGAAAAGGGTATGGAGGCTGAGGTTTCCGTCAGGAAACATTTAACCGCCCATGGCTCAGGGCACCGTGTCGCTGTCCTGCTGGGCCATCGGCAGAACCACCATCTCGTGGATCTCCATGTGCGCGGGCTGCGCAATGGCGTAGAGGACCGCGCGCGCTACGTCTTCGGCTTTGAGCATCTCGGGCTTCGGGTTGTCGAAGAACGGCGTGTCGACCATGCCCGGCTCGATCAGGGTCACCCGCACGCCATGCTTGCCGATCTCCTTGCGGAAGCCATGGCCAATGCCGGTTGCGGCCCACTTGCTGGCGCTGTACATCGAGCCCGCCAGCGAGCGCCGCCCGGCGATCGAACTGGTGATGACCGCGTGGCCGCGACTGCTTTTCAGCGCGTCGGAGGTGCATTGCAGCGTCAGCGCCAGACCGTACACATTGGTCATCAGCAGGCGCTCCCACGATTCGGGATCAGCGCCGCTGAAGCCACCCGGCGAGCCGCCGGTGCCGGCGTTGGCGAACACCACGTCGATTTGCCCAAAACGCGCGATGGCCGCATCCACTGCGGCGGTCAGCTGTTCGTGCGACGTCACGTCGGCAGGCACGACCAGCACCTCGCCGGACAACTCCGCCTGCAGCGAGGCCAGCTTTTCCTGCGACCGGGCCAGCAGCACCAGTCGAAACCCTTCAATGCAGGCCTGGCGGGCCACCGCCGCACCGATACCGGTGGACGCACCGGTAATGAGCATTACGCGTCCGTTGGTCATGGGGTCTCCCGCAAAAAACATCAGCCTAGATCGCCTGGCGTGAAGTGCGCGGAAAGCCGAGGTTGCGTTCTCCTCACTGCTGGATGCACTGCGTCTGCACGCCTGAATTTGTGATGCTGCGCCAGCAATCTTGGCTGTGGCAATCTGGGGCGATCCAACCCACCACGACACGCCCACCATGTCCATCGTTCTCACACCGTTCGCCCGCACCCGCCTGTTTCCCCGCGACGGCCGCCGTAACGGCATCCAGGATTGCACGGCGGAGGCGTTCGAGCAGCGCCTCAACGAGGAAACGCCGTTCAAGGTGCTGCAAGGCTACGCGCCGTTCTGCCGCCTGCACGTGCACCGCAACTGGACCTCCACCCGCTGCATCGCCATGCCGATCACGGACGCCAACCGCCACCTGCTGCGCTCTGCCTACGAGGCGCGATCGCGACAGGAACTGCCGGTGCTGGTGCGCTGGTTCGAAGGGGTGGAGCCGGCGGTTGCCGATTATCTGCTGCCGATCCTCTACAGCCGCGAACAGCTCGCCAGGGAGGGCGAGCCGATCGAGGCCGACTGGGGCGTGGTCGGCTGCCTGTACACGACCGCGCCGGAGGAGATCCCGATGGCGCCGATCACCATGTTGCGCAACGCGCTCGGCGTGAGCGAAGGCGGCTCCGGCGTGCCGCTGGATCGTGAGGCCTACCGGCAAAGCGTGGCGTACTGGGACGCGCACGCCAACTGGCGCGGGTAGCTGTCCCCGTCGTCGACGTCACAGATTCGCCAAAGAACGAGGCGGCAGCTTGATCATGCAAGCCTTGAACAGCGGGCTTGCCAGCCATGCCGCCAGCCAGGACCGAAGCGCCGGCAAGCCCTGCTCGGCAAACCATTCCGGCTCCACCCCGGCGAACTGACGTACGAACGGAAAGATCGCCAGGTCGGTCGCGCAAGGAGCGGTGCCGCCCAGCCAGGGGTGCTGTTGCAACCTGGCTTCCAGCGGTGCCAGCAGGGCCGCCACGGCGTGTGCGCGCAGCGCCGCCCGGGGCCGGGTTTCCGCAGGGTAACGGTCGGGATACTTGTAGCGATCCAGGCACTGCTTGAAGTCACCATCGTTGATCTGCAGCAGATCGAGGTTCTGGGTGGATTGGGCCAGTCGCCACCAGCCCTCATGCTTCCCCGATGCCAGTGCCCACTGCATGATGTCCCAGCTCTCCTCCAGCACCAGCCCATCGGGGGTGTGCAGCACCGGCACCGTGCCCTTGGGCGACAAGGCCAGCATCTCGGGGGGCTTATCGCGCAACACCACCTCGACAACATGGAACACCCGCCCGGCCTGCAGCATCGCCATCCGTGCCCTCATGGCGTAGGGACAGCGGCGAAAGCTGTAAAGCAGCGGCAAGGGATCGATCATCGGCGAAAAGTCGAAAAGGGGACGGGGAAAATCGAGTCGGCTTAACTTCCACCGCCTGCGTCACCGAGCGCAGCGGTGACGACTTGCACACCCAGGCTGAACGCCGGCATCCCGCCGACGATCGCAGCCGTCTCGCAAACCCCGTGCAACTCGGCCGCGCTGGCGCCGGCCTTGACGGCAGCCTGGGCATGCAGACGTGCTGGCTCCCGGTGACCGAGCACCAATAGCATGCCCAGGTGGATCATCTGCTGGACCTTGCGCTCCAAGGGATTGTGGTGGATCAGCTCGTCGCGCAAGGTTTCGATGGCATCCAGGGCTGGCATCCGATCCGCGCTGGCGGCCAGGTCGATACGTGCCTGCACGTGCGGCGGAAGGTAACCGAACAGATCGATATAGCGTTGTTTCCAGGCGGCTTCAGCCATGGGTCCTCTCCTTGGCCGGACCCGACGCGCCGGAGTCCAGCTGCTCACATTGTTCGAGAAAGATATCGAAGGCCGCCCGGCGCTGGCGAATGTCTTCGGCCCAGCTTTTCAGTTCACGCCGGCCTGCGGGCGTGATCGCATACATGCGTCGGGCCGGTCCGGACGCCGCCGTGTCCCAGCTCGATCTCACCACGTCGCGACCCTCCATTTCCCGCAGCACGCGGTAGAGATTGCCGGCATCCACTTGCAAGGCATCGGGCAGCAGGTCGTTGATCACGCGCTGCAGACCGAGGCCGTGCAGTGGGCCGTTCCGAGCCAGCTCAAGCAGCGCGAAGGCCGCCAGATGGCGACCGCTGCGCCGGCTCGCCGCCTCACTCACGAAGCTTTCTGAAACTGCTGCATGCGCTCGCTCACCTCAGCGTACGCTGCCGCAGGCAGGGGTTTTGCGCTACCCAAGGCCTGAGCATGCAGGACCAGTTCCGCCGCCTCCTCCATCGCCGTCAGCCGGCCCAGTGCCTCGGCCAGATCGCCACCACCCACCAGTACGCCGTGGTTGGCGAGCAGTACAGCTACCGTGGACGGGCTGGCGAATGCGTCGAGAATACCGTTCACGGAGGCCTCGGAGCCACGTGGCGCCCAGGACACCACCGGCACATCGGCCTGTATGCCCTGCCTCAGCAGGGGCTCATAGACCGCCGGGATCGCCCGCTGGGCCACGGCAAAGGCCGTGCTGTGGCGTGGATGGCAATGCACCAGCGCCCCGATATCGCCGCGCTGGCGGTAGAGCCGGGTGTGCATGGCGAGAATTTCCCGAAATACCGGGGAAAAGCCTTCGACTTGTTGCGGGTCGGCCTGTACATCCAGCCAGGCCAAGTCAGCGCTGCCCAAGTCCGCCATCGAACCGCCACGGGTGATCAGGATCTGGTCGCCCGCACGTGCGGAAAGATTGGCATGCGCCCCCAGAAACAGAAGGCCTCGCTCGCGTAGCGCCTGCGCGGTGTGGATCAGTTGTTGTTCGAGTTCCTGTTTGGACATATCAATGTTCTCCATACCTATATGTAAATTACACTATGTGGATGGGTCGACCTTTTTCAAGTGCCCGTGGGCGGCAAGATAAGGGGGGGTATCGCCATGAGAAGAATCACCTGACGTATCGTCGGAGCGCCCATGAATCAGTGCCGCCATCATCCCACTACCATCGCACTTGCCAACCCCGGGCCTCCGGCCCCAGCACGGCGCCGTGAACCGGTATCGCCCGCCATGCTCCACATGCTCATCATCAATGAGTCGCGCGATGCTGGCGTGATGGCAAGCGGTCAGATGAAGGCGTGTGGGCCCCACGGCGGCGCAGCGACTGGCCATTAGTCATGGACAGATGGATACGAGTGCAGGCGAATTTGGTCGCCATGGTCGTGGCAAAAGCCTGATCGTGCGATCTAGGCACGGAGTCAACCCGACGTCATCTATCCCTGAAGCCGGTGATCCTGCTGGCGTCCCAGCTGCCGCAACACCTCCATTTCGCTCCGATCTCCGCTCAGCCCACTCGGCCTTGGCGCGTCCAGGCGAAGCCGGAGACGCGCGCTTTTCACGCGGCTATTCCAGACACCGTGGTCCGATATCGGCCGCCTGAGTCAGCACCAAGCGTCAGGTGCGGATGCCACGGGAATGAACGATACCTGCGCAAGTTGGCGACCCTAGTGTTGCCTCACCATCCGCTGCCAACACCAGCCAAGGAGTTCACCATGATCAAGCACATGCTTCCCCTATTGATTGGACTGTCGGTTTGCGGTGCCGCCTTTGCGCAGGACACGCCGGCCGAAGGACAAGCAGTGACCCGAGCCACCCAGACCACGACCACGGTAACCTCGTCGTGGTCAAGCCAGCAACCCGCCGGTGCGCTGAGCCAGCATGCCATCGAGGGAGCGATCGCCACCGCCGGCTACAAGGAAGTCAAAGGTCTGGAGTTCGAGGATGGTGTGTGGCGCAGCAAAGCCCGTGGCGGGAACAAGAAGTGGGTCAAGCTCTCCGTCGGCCCGGTCAACGGCAAGGTCTATCCAGCCGATGCCCCGTCCAAACTCAATGCTGACGAGATCAGCGCCAAGCTGGCGGCCGCCGGCTATCAGAACGTCAAGGACGTGGATTTCGACGAAGGCCTGTGGAGTGCTGAGGCCAAAACGCCGCAGGGTGAGGACGTCAAGCTGCTGGTCGATCCGGACGATGGCAGCGTGGTGGCCAAGTCACACGATTAAAGCGCGGCATTTGCCATGCTCCCCGAAGGGCCCGGCACGATGGGTGCCGGGCCTTTTCCTTGAGCCGCAGAGGGGAGTGCCGAGTCCTCCCGGACACCTCGGCGCTCAGTGCGGCGCCACCTGAATGACTGCAGGTGGCGGTAGCTTGCGCGGTCCCAGGCTCGCGCCACTACCGAGTGGACCGGCAACTCAGCCCTCTGGACGGCTATTTGCTACGGACTGGGGAGCCGCCAAGCGCAGACCTCGACGGTAACCCGCGGAAGTGTCGAAAAGCTTTACAAAAAGCGCTCAAAACCAGGTGTTGGATAAACGTAACCCCTTGATAGAAATAGCATCCAGAACGATGGCACGAAGTATGCTGAAAGACATGTGCTCAATATGTTGCGCAAGCAGATCCCGCAAAAAAAACGGGCACACCTTCAACACCACCCACAGACCAGAGGGGAACTTCCATGAAATTTTTCACAAAGTTTGCTACCCGCGCCATGACGCTTGCCATCGCGGGTTGGCTGGGGACCGCCGTCACCCCGGCCCAGGCCACATTGGCTCAACTCGGCGTTTGCCCGTCCGCGGGCTCCGCCAGCGACTGCAACCTGCTGCTCACCTTTGGATCGGGCGGGAGCATCGCCACCTCTACGGGGCCGCAAACAAACTACGACGGTGGTGATGACGCCTTGATCGGCGTGCTCAACAATAGCGGGCAGGTTCTGAACTCGTTCAATATCAGCGGCTACAATCTCTTCGGCTTCGAGGGCGACGGCATTAATGCCTACGTGACGCCGCCCGTCACAGGCAATCCCGACAACACCGGCTATGGTGGTCCCCTGGCTTACTTCACCAATATCTCTCCAAGCAGGGATTCAGGCACGGTGAATTTTTGGGGTGGGCTTGCAGATGGGGCATTTACCTATTTTTCCCTGGAAGAGTCGATTAACCTCTCTTCCCCGCCGGTTGTTTCGAACAACGTCCCGGAGCCATCGATACTCCCCATGTTTGGACTCGGCCTGCTGGGGATGGGCTGGCTGGCGTGGCGCCGCAAGTCCGCATAAAGTCCGAAATCAGTCCAACGATACGAACGGCGGACTTCCAGTTCGCCGTTTTTTTCCTCTCCGCGATTTCCACGAAGACCCAGACTCCGCCGCAAGCGTCCCGCCGCGTCCGAGACTGGATGCGTTTTCCGATCAAAATCCCTACCCGATACCACTCGAAAGTGGAGATTTTGGTAGCTGCCGTCTTTTGTGCTACTCCAGCGGCGACAGCGACCCTTGGCCATCAGAAACGTCAGGGGAAAGCCGGGGCGCCAAGCATCGGCAAGGTGGAGGAAGCACCCACCGGGCCACGCCGACGCTCAAAGCATCAACCTGCTCGATCCATTGCCAGCGCCCGCATGAAAACGCGGAGAAGCTCACCTTCTATGCGGTTGTATCGAGGGTTGGGGACAGGTCGGACCAAGCCCGCTCCTGACTCAGGAATCAACTTTCCTGCGCCATCTTGCCGCCATGCCTTGAGGAAGGGGGAAGAAATTCCCTCAGCGGTAGCGCCGACGCAGGCCTACGAACAAGCCAATCGCCAACAGGCCAAGACCGAACAGGCCCAGCTCCCCAGGTTCCGGCACCGTCTGCGGAGGTACCAGCGGCGTCAGGGTGCAGGGCGATCCACCTTGAGCATCTCCGGACCCCGACACAATCCAGCCACTGCAACCGCCGGTAATTCCCTGTACATGCGCCACCGACAGCCAGTCGCTTCGGTTGGCCGCAAACGGGTTGCCCGTCAATGCTTTGGCGAATGCAAGATCATAGACAGCCGAACTGCCGCTTTGGAACCGATTGCCCGATGACCAGCCGAAGGCAAGATTGAACACGCTGCGTACCGGGCCGCTATTGAAACCGCCCGCGTTCCACAACGCGTTGTCCGCACAGGTCCCCGAGGTGCAGCTGATGCTTCCGCTAACTGCCTGATCGAGATAGAAGGCCCAACCGATGGTCGACCTACTGCTGCTCAAACCCTGCACAAAATCCGGACCGCTCAGGTGCGAAGTCAATGTCAGTGTTCCACGGCTGGAACCCACGTCCGACGTAAAATCCGCCGTCAGCCAGGGCGCGCTACCGTCTGGAATGCTGCCGGTAAAAACCGTGTCCAGGTTCATGGTGGCGCTTATCGTGGTGGGAGAGCCGAAGGCTAGCGCAGGCATCGCCATTGCTGCCGCCAGCGCCAAACCACTCAGTACCAGGAATTTTTTCATCAGGCTCACTCGTGCGTTGCTTGCTTCGTGTCGATGGAGGCAGGGATCGGTTTGGCTGAAACCCTTATTGCCACGATTTAGTACTGTTTGTGAAGCAAGTAGGATGCCAATGTCTCAAGCTTCCGTTTTTCCTCCATTTTCTATGAATGGCTTGGCGGAAAACCCGGAAAATGTAAGGTTTTTCGACACTTTGAGCGCTACGAATCCCTCTTGATGGCAATGGGCATTCGCCTGCAGAACCCATCAGCGTGGAGTTGCCTTCCCTCCGTGCCGGTTTCTGGAGAATGGAGAAAGGGTCGTAACGACGACTGCAAGGTGCTTGAACAGCCGGTCGGTGCGTAACCGGGCCCGGGCCCATTGCCGGAGATCCCGGCTCATCGCCGCATCGATGCGGGACTTATCCCGGAAAAAGAGAGTGAGCGTGGGGAAACCCGGTGCATCGCACCCACCCGCGCGCGCAACTGTCCCCGGTTCCGCCCGGCGATCGCGCGGCAGATCCTTCCCGGCGCATTTCCAATGGATAAGCGCCGCTGCATTGATGCGGGAATCGCCCGGGTCGGTAAGGACCGCCGCGGCGACACCGCAGTTGTGCGCTTGGCAACCGCTGTAAAGGATGTGGCCGCTGCTGGTTGGGTAGCTCTGCCCTGGCACGCCATCAAACACCTCCTTGAACTGGCGGGAAAGATTTCGCGTAGATTTCAGAGGCCTGTATTTCCCTCGCGGCACCACCCAATTGCCATGCATGCGGCCAAAAAAGCCGTCGATAGCCTCGTCGAGGTGGGTTCGCAAGCTGCGGTTGTCGTACCACGCGGCATGGCTTGTCGCCGCTGCCCAGCAGGGCGACGCCGCCACCAGCAAGGTGAGCAGATATTTGCCTTGCATGACTAGTCCTTTTCAGAAACTCATCCCCGCCACTTCTTGTTGGATGGCCCGTCACCGACCGACCTGGGCGCTCAGATGCGCCGGGTAGCGATCACCCTGCACCCGGATATGCTCCAGTGACTCCCGGATCTGATGCAGGTCTTCAGCGCTCAGCTCGACATCCACCGCCCCGATGTTTTCCTGCAGGCGTGGCAACTTGGTGGTGCCTGGAATCGGCACGATCCACGGCTTCTGTGCCAGCAGCCACGCCAGCGCGATCTGCGCCAACGTCGCCCCCTTGCCCACCGCGATGCGAGCGAGCAAGTCGAGCAGCGTCTGGTTGGCCTGGCGCGCTTCCGGGGAAAAGCGCGGCACGCTGCTGCGAAAATCGGCCTTGCCGAACGAGGTAGTCGCATCGATCTTGCCGGTCAGAAAGCCCCGGCCCAGCGGACTGAACGGCACGAAGCCGATACCCAGCTCCTCGCAGACCGGCAGCACATCGTGTTCCGGCTCGCGCCACCACAGCGAGTATTCGCTTTGCAGCGCCGTCACCGGTTGTACCGCGTGTGCGCGACGGATCGAGGCCACGCCGGCTTCGGATAGGCCGAAGTGCCTGACCTTGCCTTCAGCGATCAGCTCCCTGACCGTACCGGCCACCTCTTCCATCGGCACATCCGGATCAACGCGATGCTGATAGAACAAGTCGATGCGATCGGTGCGCAGACGCGTGAGCGACGCTTCAGCCACCTCGCGGATACGTGCCGGCCGGCTGTCCACGCCCGACGGCGCATGCCCGTCCTTGAAGCCGAACTTGGTGGCGATCACCACCTGATCGCGCAGCGGCGCCAGCGCCTCGCCGACCAGTTGCTCATTGGTGAACGGCCCATAGGCCTCGGCGCTATCGAAAAACGTGACCCCGGCTTCGACCGCCTGCCGAAGCAGGCCGATTGCGTCTTGTTTCTCCATCGCCTTGCCGTAGGCGAAATTCAAGCCCATGCAACCGAAACCCAGTGAAGAGACTTCCAACTGGCGGTTGCCAAGGGTTCGTTTTTCCATGGTCTTGCTCCTGCCAAAATGAGGGTACGCGTAACTTCTTCGTTGCCGTAGCGCCAACGACTGGAGCAGGCGATCAGCAGCCAGTGGAGAACCTGCCTGCAAACTGTGCCTGACGCGCATGACATCGACCCGCGACGACGGATTTAATGCCCTCCGTCCCCTTGTCGATCAGGCACTAGCGCCAGTCGATAGCCGAGCGCCTCCGCCACCTTCATGGTGTTGGCCAGGCTGGGATTGTCTGCACCCGACAGCGCCTTGTACAAGCCTGCCCGGGTCATGCCGGCGGCTTCGGCCAGCTGGCTCATGTTGCGCGCGCGCCACCGTGCCGAGAGCTTTCCGCATGAACGCGGGATCGTTGGGCGCTTCCTCGGCGCAAGCCTCGAGATAGGCAGCCTACCCGCCTCGGTCTCGAGGTAGCCCGCACTGTCGTAACGGGAAAAGGTCTCTCGCACGCCTTTCATGATCCACGCTCCCACTCGGCTGCCACGCGCTGAGCCGCCTTGATGTCGATCTGCTGTCTGCGCTTGTCGCCACCCACCAGCACCACCACCAGCACCGAGCCGCGTTGCATGAAGTAGACCCGGTAACCGGGTCCCTAGTCGATCCGTAGTTCGCTGATTCCACCGCCTACCCGCTTAGAAGTCGCCAAAGTTTCCCTCGGCGACACGATCAAGTCGTACCGCGATCCGTACCTTGGCGCGGATATCGCGCAGGCTGGCAAAATTTTTGGCATCCACGATGACCTCCACGGCTCGATAATTTTACCAAGCGCCACTTTCTGAGCGGGCGTCAGGCTGACCTGTTCGTCCTTGGGATACACGAACAGCAGGCCGATGCGCCAGGCAGACACAAAGGGGTAATGCCTCCGCTCAGTGATAATCGTCCTCACGCTGATGCCGTACGGCCAGCACGGTGACGGTTTTGGCATCATCGATTTCGAACAGCGCAACGTAGCCTGATGCGCCGAAGGCAATGATCAACTCGCGCAGGAAGGTGTTACCGGGCACGGCCTTTCTGCAACTGAATGGTGAACTGCCCAACAAACCCACGCCGTTGCGAATAGCCTCCAATGCTCGCTCGGCCGTGGCCCAGTCACCCTCGTCCCGGATGACGGCAAACTCATACAACCGCTCAATGTCGGCCAGCGCCTCCTCCGTGAAGCGGACCTTGAAGGTCATACCGAGGCTTTCTTTGCCTTGGCCAATCGAGCTTCAAGCTTCTTCAGCACCGCAGCAGAAGAAAAGTACACGCCGGTCGCCTTGGCCTGTTCACGCGAAGCCAGGCCACGGGCAATGAAGGCCGCCTGCTGCTGACGCTGCTGAATTTGTGCGCGCAACGCGGACTCGACAAAGCCAGACAGACTTTCGCCGTCACGCAAGAGCTCTTCTGCAGCCTCACGCAGAGCCGGTTCCACCCGCAACGAAGGAATGGTCGCAGTTTTCATAGCAACTCCTGATGCGCTGCAATTGCGATACATATTGGCGCAATTCAGCGACCGGGGCAAATCATAGGCAAAGGTGCCCTAGACGGCCTCAAGACGCCGTTCGCCCAGCGATGCGTTTTTTGGGAAAACCGGGACACGCCTTCCCGGTTCCTTCCAAATTCAAGCAGCTGCGCGTGAAGCCGAGACCGCTTTTGTTCAATCGGGGCGCCGCCCACGGCGCCCGCCCCTGCGTAACACGCCGGCTGGCAGGCGATCGCCATGACTCCCGGCTAATGACATGTCCGGTGCTGCGGCACGACATGCCATGGGCCTCCCGCGCCCAAGCGCGCAGGTAGTGCGAGGTAGCTGGCCCACTCTTCGCGCACGCCGGTTTCAGTACCGTGTGGCGGTTGCAGCCGCTGCTCGCCATAGATGTCACGGATGATGTCGCGCAGCTTCTCCGTGTCGCGGACGATGGCATCCCCCATGATCGATAGCGTGACGTCGGATAACTCGGCGTGATCGCTGCAGGTCACCACATTGCCAAGGGCTCGGAGGCTGCTCAGCAGCAGTTTGATCTCATCGATTTGATCCAGGGTGACGCCGGCCACGTAGCGCTCGCCTGCCTCATACATCACCGGCTCGGCGGCATTCGGTTCCGCAGCTTCGGTGTCAGCCTCCGCGTCCGCAGCGCCCCCGCATGCTGCCGCCCGATTGCGACGCGCTGCCGGCCAGGAGAGTTCGCCCAGTACCTGAGCGATCTGCTCCTGCAGCAGTTCCAGACAGATCGCCACTTCGCCCGGGCGAATCTCCGCGAAACACTCCATGGCCTCGTCTGCCATGCGCGGTCGCGCCAGGTTGGCCAGAAACTCCACATACTCGCCCGCCTTCTTCAGCCGGAACTGGCTGTCCTCCGGCAGGAAATAGCCGGTCGTTTCCAGATCATCCGATTCGCTCGTCGACATGCTCGCCTCCTCGTCCAATGAAATGCCCGTCCACGCGGACAGGAAGTCGGGAGGTTCGAAATCGCTAGCATCTGGCGGGTGTATTTCGACACGGGTATCGCATCGGTTCATGCCCCCAGCAACCACAGCTATCTCCCAGACTCGATCCTAGTACGCCTTGCTCAATTTGTCACTTATAGAGAGTGAACTTATAAGACGTGGCCTCATAGCGCCGCCCTCCCTAGGCTGGCCTACGACGACCGAGGACAGCGCACGATGGCCATAGATCCCAGAACAATCTTCGGCCAGCGCTTGGCAGAAGTCCGCAAGGCAAAGGGTTTCTCCCAGGAGAGCCTTGCACTCGAAAGCGGGCTCGCCCGCAGCTATCTCGGGGGCGTCGAGCGCGGTCAGCGCAACATTGCGCTACTGAACATTTATAGGCTTGCAAAAGCCCTGAAGGTGAGTCCTGCGCATCTGCTGGAGCCGGCTTCCGGGCTCAAGCGAGCACACGATAAAGTGTAGCTTTGTAGCCCTTGATCGCCTTCTGCCACGGCCTTGGATGCTACGAAGCTAGACCTGACGCTTGCTCGTTGCTCGCGCAAAAAGGGACGGGTTTAAGGGGCTCCGACCTAGATAGCTAGATTGCAACCAGCTCCCGCATGTCAGAAATTGTCCCTGGCGCCTTTTGCGCAGTCCGATGACCCTGACACCATTCTCTAGGTTCAAGAGCTTTCGTCCTCCTGCGGAGGGCGAGTCACCTTTCTCTGCATGGCCAGAGAAACGTAACCCAAAGAGAGGCCACCCCGCTTCCGCGCTTTCCGGGCTTGCCGCCCGAAAAGTACGCGGTCGGGCTCCGGGGGTTTGTCGGCAGTCCGTCCATGGACTGACGACAAACTGACCGGCATCCATGCCGCTCACCCTGCGGGCCTTTCCTACGCCCGCCCGCCGCTGCAGAGGGGAGTGAACGTCAAAGGCAGCACGCTTGCGCGCGCCAAAGCTGTTGCTGTTGCCTTTGATCTTCAATTCCTTGTGAGGCGGTGAGTCGTGGACGACAGGCCCGCAGGGGAGTCGACATTAATGTCGGCTCCTTTTCGCCAAGGCACGGATGTGCTGTCGAAAAGCCCGGCCGCGACTCACGGACTTGTCGGGCACAGCCCGGCAAGCGCCGAGGGGGGGGGGCTTTCTCTTTGGTGACTTTATCTTGACCACGCAAGAGAAAGTCACTCGCGCGCCAACAGCGCACGAAAGCTGTTGAACCAGGCAATTATTGAATGACAAAAGAGGTAGGCATAGACCACTTCCTTCTCCGGAACCCCTCACCCGACACCATTTCTCTACAGCACAGCCGCCAATCATAAACAGGATGTATCGCAATGCTGCGAAGCTAGACCTGAGATGGCCCTGGTTTGACGGACACCTTTGAACGGGATTGCACTTGCCCCGCTGCACCACGACGGCGAAACCCTGGCAAGATCAAATCGTGTAAGTCGGGCCACGCCCGACAGGTTCACGCAGCACTCGTCCTTCAACGATCAGCGCGAGCCGCGTCTTCCCCTCATGCAAAGAGCCCATCTCTTGTCAGAAATTGTCCCTGACACCTTTTTTGTGACACCTTTTTTGGACACCCAGGCGGCAAAATGGTGACCCGGTTAGCTGTCAAAAATTTTCATACAGGCGTTGAGAATTATGGGATTGTTGATGATTATCAGCCGCAGTCTGGCTCTGGCCCTAGTCATGTTCTGAAACAACATTTTTGCAGGTTGATAATATGCGCGACCCGTATAGACAAGGTTGCCTTGATGATTGTAAGAAAAAAACTGATCAACAATAACAGCCACGCCATCGAACTCTTGCCCAATGACATCGTGCGAGGTGCTCGATATTCCCGCCGAGTAGGTCTCGTGGTGTTCTCTTTGATATTGCGACGGGGTGAACCTGATAACCTTCCACTTGGTCGTGTCCAGTGAGCCTAAATGCTGAATTGCGTCCTCCGAGCTACTGAAATAGACGAGCTCTATATTACCTGTGTCTTTGACATTTATTCCTCTATTATTGTTTACAAAAGATTTAATGAAATTAGCTATTTCCTTATTGGTGCGTATTTTTTCAGAGAGGGAGAAGCTGGATATTCCAGGAATAGCCGTAATCTGAGCACCAATATCATTTCTAGTCTCTTGATCATCAAGTGTCTGGGATCGATCGTACGAGAAGATGCACTGGCCAACACTTGAAGTGATGCGTGCCACTACGTCAACGAATTGATGAGGTCGAATGCGTTGAGCCTCATCAAGCAAGATGGGACCAAAGCTCCTCAAATCTTGACGCGCCACGTCTCTTATCGAAATAATTTTCCATCCAGCATCAATCAACGCTTGGTGGCCGTCATTGAGTTTTCCGCAATGAACAATAAGTGGCGTCCGACCCGCGCGCGTTAGGTCCGCAACTATATCGTATGCAAGCAACGTCTTACCTGTGCCTGCGGCTCCTGTTAGGGAAACAAATACACTTAGCGCGCCACTCCCAAGCAATGTCATTATCTGGTGCTTTACATCCTCTTGCTGAGACGTCAAAAAATAGTGTCCAAGTAAGAATTTACTGGGAGAGTTGAAGGGTGAAACAAGGTAATTTGATGGATTGAACCTATCATCTATCGGCGTGGTTTCTTCGATGACTTGAGATACCAACAGATCTCTTACTTCCTCTCTTGTCACCTCATCCAGGTTGTCGTCATTATTAAGCATAAAGAACTGCTGTGTCAGGGAGGAATACGATACGTAAAATATGCTATTCCCAAGATAACCTAGATAATACTTGTTCCTACGGAGTTGTCGCTGCATCTTAGCGATTTCGCAATCGGCCTTAATCTCGATATTGACATGGTAGTTCTCGCCGAATCGTAGTAAGTCAAACTCCTTCCCGATCTGAGGAATCCGATAACCAACGTAATGTCGATCGAATAGGCGGTCATCGGGGTTATTGCCTCGCAATGTCTCCGCTAACGAATATAAGTCATCAACCTCATTGGCTCGTATCTCAATCCCATGGCGGGCAGCGTATTTCTCGTATTCGCTTTGGTCGAGGTGTCTCTTAGATTGTATTAGGGACAGGAGGTTGATAGTTTTTGTCATATTTCTAAAATAGTCCGAAATCGGGACAGAGAAAGTTAGGCGAACTAAGTCAGAAAGACCTTGGGCCGCCCGGTGAGCACATGAAGGCTTGGGCGGCAGGATCGTATCGAAATACCCCCTCCAGCATTTAACGTCCTCCGTCCCGGTTTACCCGGCGGTTTACCCGGCTGCTAGGTAAGCACATGAAGATCTGCTTGGCCTGAGCGAGCCGAAAACAGCTTCGACTGCGGTGAACTTCCTCCGTTCCGGTTTCCGCGGACGAACTAGCCAGTTCCAATCCCCTCCGCGGAAAAAATACGTCGTGCGGCCTGCTCGGGCGAATCCATCTTTTCCACTCGAAGACTGTGCTTATCGCCGATTTCCTGGAGCTCCACGAACACCGACTCACTCTTACGAAAGTCGGCCTCTGAGTAAAGAGGACTGCTTTGCGGAGGCACCCAGAGCATCAGCTCATAGGCATGCCGGCCTCCAGCCAAATCCACCTGGTCCTTAAGCGCCTGCAAGTCGAGTAACTTTGCTTTTGCTCGCGTGCGTTTTTTCGTAAGCGAGTAATCTGGAATGAGTACATCGAAGTTGGCGGCAATTTGCACACCAAGATAGCCAATGGACGTTGGCTCTGCGCCCTGGCGAACCACCACCGTTCGATTGAACCGTGATTCGAAATCTTGCACTCGCAGCTTTACTGTCGCTTTCACTTGCTGGACAAAACGGTCCACCTGCATCGCGGACACCTCGCCATTACCTTCCTGCGCGGGCAACTCCATGGAAACATCTCCCGCAAGGCTCGCCGTCAATCGGACGCCCTGATTTAGGATGGAATCCAGACTTTCCCCATAAGCAACGCGAATCACCCCCATATGGCAGTTTTTGGATGGGGGCACCCAGGTGCAAATGTTGCCGCCAGACATCAAATGATCGTGGAATGATTCAATGGTGAGTTCAGCTAAGCCAAGTACGTAGCCAGCTTGCTCTCCATACATGCATTTCAAAACTGAGGCGCGAACGGCCAACTTCGCTTCACCACGGCCACCGTCATCGCGGCAGACGACGGCAACCACGAAGCGCTCTCCACTCCCATGCAAGGGCTCAATGTAGACGGGCGCCCATTCAGCACTCACCGATGGAGGGGACGGAAACATATGCTTAAGATCCATTACCGCCTCCCAACAGCAAGTTTCCTTGGCGGGCCGGCACTCTAGAGTCAGCCAATCTCACAAGGTGAGTCTGTCGCGCTTCAAGCCATTCACTAATCGCGTTCAGCCACTCTTCGGCCCATATGCCAGAAGGAATTTGATCCATGACCGGCTGGACGGCTCGCTCCACGTAATCGTCCATCACCCCTAGCGCCTTGGGCTTCATCAACAACAAATCTGCCTCTCCCAGGCCATCAGTAGCCGCACTAAAAAGGAGATTGCGCACCGCTTCATCAGCTGTCAGGTTGGCAGCAATGGCCATACCGTGATCAATGAGCCAGAAAGTGTCCTTTCCGTCGTAAAGGATGTTGCCACCATGCCGGTCATTGTTGGCGATCCACTCATCAAAGCACGCCGCAGGGATAATGTCAGCCCACTCGCGCAATCGGCGCAACACCGCAGCATCGCCAAGCTGGGTTAACCAAGGTCGCAAGTTCCCATGCGAAACGGCAATGCTTCCAAAAGCCAACGCATCTGCACCGGTCTGGTTAAGAGCTCCAGGAACAAATACAACTAAGGGCTCGGGCGCCTCCAAACTGAGCTGGCGTGCTAGCAGAGCACAAATGCACTCGACGAGAATTTCTCGCGGCTCAATTTGCTTGACGTAAGCTTCCACACTCGATGTTCCAAGGAATACGAGTCCACGCACGGAACCTCGGATGCCCTCATCAGCAGGCCCTAGAACCGATGTAAGTATCCCGCGTTGAATCTGCGGCATCCTGACTCCCCTGTGGTGAAACCGGGACGGAGGAAGTTAAATCCCCGCCTTTGTGTTCTTCAAACCTCGAACCCGGGCCGCTTCCCCATCGGGTGCCCCTCTCCGGATACGTGGCCGCCGACCAGCGACTGGCCGACAATTTCCTCTTCGGTCGACGGCGATTTCATGCGGCGAGGACTTCATCCTTGACGTAGTGCAGCCGGATCATGGTCGGACGTTCGCTGGCGTCGAAATGGCACTGCACTGCATCGCGCACCTGCTGGCGCAATTCATCGTAGCTGTCGGCATCGGTGTGGATGGAATGCCCGAGTGCCCGGGCAACAAGCCCCCCTTCGGCGGCATCTTCAACAAGGAACACGATTTCGGTCATGGGGTTACCTCGGCGTTGCGTTGATAGTACGGCCAAAGTCGGAACAGCCCAAACTGTGCGTGCTAGCGCCCGGCCCCTCACCCTGCCCTCTCCCCGGCGGGGAGAGGGTTCAAGCGCGAATTACTTGTTCCGCCGGCAACAGTCCGGTGGCTTTTCGGATATCGGTAACCCGGATGGCATCGATATGGATTTCGCGCGATGGCTCTCGCACGCCGTGAACGATCTCGTCCATCTGGCTCACGCTTTCGAAGAGGATGGCAAAATCTTTGGCGTCCACGATGACCTCCACGGCTCGATGATTCTACGAAACGCCACTTTCTGAGCTGGCGTCAGGCTGAGCTGTTCGCTCCTGGGATAGAAGCACAAAATCCAGGGGCAACGTGTTTAGAGAATCGTAAGCAGCAGCCACCGAGCCTGCAGCTTCAGTGACCACCAAGCCCCTCACCCCTCCACACAATCAAACCGCCGATCCGCCTCAACCTCGGCCTCGTAATCCACATCCGAGCGATCAAACCCGAACAACTGCAAAAACTCGTGCTTGTAGCCGGCGTAATCGGTGATCTCGCGCAGGTTCTCGGTGGTGACGGTGGGCCAGAGCGTCTTGCAAGCGTCCTGCACCTCGTCGCGCAGCTCCCAGTCATCCAACCGCAAACGCCCTTCGTCGTCGGTCGCCGGCGCGGCGCCGTCGGCGCGGTACAGCCGGTCGTGGAACAGGCGGTTGGCCTGCTCGATCGGGCCTTCGTGGGTGCCTTTCTCCTTCATGATCTTGAAGGCGATGGACACGTACAGCGGAATCACCGGGATCGCGGCGCTGGCTTGGGTGACGACGGACTTCATCACGCCGACGTAGGCTTCGAGACCTGGGTGGCGGCTGCGCAGTTGCTTGGCGGTGTTGTCCAGATGCTGCTTGGCCTGACCGAGGGTGCCGTGCCAGTACATCGGCCAGGTGATCTCGGTGCCGATGTAGCTGTAGGCGATGGTCTTGGCATGCTCGGCCAGCACGCCGGCGGCGCTGAGCGCGTCGATCCACAGCGCCCAGTCTTCGCCGCCCATGACGGTGACGGTGTCCTTGATTTCCTGCTCGGTAGCCGGCTCGATGCTGGCTTCGATCACGGTGTCTTTGTTGGTGTCGACCGAGGTGTTGGTGAAGGTTTCGCCGATGGTCTTGAGCGCCGAGCGCACCACTTCGCCGGTGTCGGGCAGCTTGCGTACGGGTGAGGCCAGCGAGTACACGACCAGATCGATCGGGCCGCCGAGGTCGTTCTTGATGATCTCGATGGCCTTGGCGCGGGTCTCGTGGGAGAACGCGTCGCCGTTGATCGACTTGGCGATCAGGCCGGCCTGCTTGGCGGCCTTGTCGAAGGCGGCGGCGTTGTACCAGCCCGCGGTGCCGGTTTTTTCATGGCTGCTGGGCTTTTCGAAGAACACGCCGAGCGTGGCGGCGCCATAGCCGAACGCGGCGGTGATGCGCGAGGCCAGGCCGTAGCCGGTAGAGGCGCCGATCACCAGCACTCGCTTGGGCCCCTTGGCCTTGTCGTGGCCAGTGGCCTGGGTGACCTTGATCTGGTCCAGCACGTTGTGCTCGCAACCGACCGGATGGGCCGTGATACAGATGAATCCGCGCACTCTGGGCTTGATGATCACTCGATGACACCTGCTGCTGGTTAGGGGCAATCCCTTATCTTAACCAAGCGGGCAGCCATGCGCTGCCGTAGGGTCTGCGGGATCGCTCTCCAACCCGTGCAGGCCGCAGGGCCGACGGGGCGCCAGCTACCCCATGCGGTGGCGCAGACGAAAAAACCCCGCACAGAGTGCGGGGTTCGTTGTCACGGGATTGGAAGTCTCCGCCCGACGATCAGGTGGCCTCGGCCGCCTCGACCGAAGACGCCTGCGCGCCCTTAGGCCCCTGGGTCACTTCGAACTTTACCCGCTGGCCTTCCTGCAAGCTGCGAAAACCCTTGCTGGTGATTGCCGAAAAATGCACGAACACGTCCGCACTCCCGTCCTCAGGTGCGATGAAACCGAAACCCTTGGCGTCGTTGAACCATTTGACCGTACCAAAACTCATTGCGTGAACCTCTGGATCCATGGATATGGTTTGCCAGTGTGGTGCGACTCCCCCCAGCGCGCCCCCTCCCCTAGCCAGGGAAAAGTAGCAAGATGTGACCGCGCAGTGCAATACGAAAAACTACCCATTCAACCGATCGAGGGATTTGACGCTCACTTTTGCGGCATTGCCGCAAGCAGACGGGGCACTTCGGCGGTCGCCGCCGCAAGATGCGCGAAGATTTCCTCGATACTGATTTCCGCTTCGTCGCCACAGCCGGCGGCGAAGTTGGCCACCAGGGCCAGGCAGGCGTAGTCGAGCGACAATTCACGGGCCAGCGCGGCCTCCGGCATGCCGGTCATGCCGACCAGGTCGCAGCCGTCGCGCTTCATCCGGGTGATCTCGGCCCGGGTTTCCAGACGCGGCCCCTGGGTGGCGCCGTAGCACCCGCCATCGATGACCGCGATGCCCGCCTGCCGTGCCGCGGTCAATAACCGCTGACGCAGCGAGGCGGTATACGGCTCGCTGAAATCGATGTGCTTCACCTCGGCACCGTCGACATCGCAAAAGCTGGTGAGCCGGCCGTAGGTGTAGTCGATCAGTTGATCGGGCACCACGATGACGCGCGGCCCCATGTCGCTGCGGATACCACCTACGGCGTTGACGCCGACCACCCGGCGCGCGCCCAAGCTGTGCAATGCCCACAGGTTGGCGCGGTAGTTGACCCGGTGCGGCGGCACGCTGTGGCTTTCGCCATGACGCGCCAGAAACGCCACCCGCATGCCGGCGAAATCGCCGATCACCACGTCGCCCGAGGCTGCGCCAAACGGCGTGTCCGGCGTGTGGCGCGTGGTGTTGTCCAGGCCTGGGAAGGCGTACAGGCCGCTGCCGCCGATCACGGCCAGGTCGATAGGGGTTGGCTCAAGAAGAGACATCGTTATGATCCGTCTGCAGATGGTGGTCAGGAGCGCCGGTAGTACCGCAAATCATTGCTGCCCTACTGTAGGAGCGCACCCTGTGCGCGATGCTCTTGCTTGATTGGGGGAGGCAGGGCGTGTGCTCAGGAGCTGGGGCAAAAGGCATCGCGCACGCCCGAGGGAGTCCCCTTTTGGGACAGGGTGCGCTCCTACAATGTGTTGGTTTCCCTCAACGCATAGATGCCGGGCAGGTTGCGGCCCTGCTCGTGGTAGTCCATGCCGAAGCCGAACACGTAGCGGTCGGGCAATTCGATACCGTTGAAATCGGAAACGATACCGTCGACCAGGCGTTCGTGCCGCTTGGTGCACAAGCTGACGATCAGCACCTTTTTTGCGCCGCGCCGGTAGCAATCCTCGCGCACAGCCTTCAGTGTGTGACCTTCGTCGAGGATGTCGTCGACCAGCAGCACCACGCGATCCTGCAGCGATACCATCGGCTCGCGCAGCCAGTGCAGCTCGCGGCCGGCGGTGGCGCCGCGGTAACGGGTAGCGTGTACGTAGTCGAACTCCATATCCGTGGGAATCGCCAGCGCCAGCTGGCCGGCAAAGATCAGCGCCCCGTTCATCACGGTGAGAAAGACTGCCCGCTCGCCATCGAGCGCGGCGTCGATGCGCTGACCCATGGCGGCGATCACCGTGTCCAGTTCAGCGCGCCCGTGCAGCAGGTCCGATTGCGCCAGCGCAGCGGCCAGCGAAGTTGTAGGAGTGGTCATGCGGTGCCTCGGTCGGGGTTCAACGCGGTAATGCGCGCGACGAAACGATCGCGCTGAGGGTTGTCGGTGAGGCTGGCCCAGCTGGCGCCCAGCGCGCCACGCAACGCGGTCAAACGGGATGACGGTAGGCCCGTGCCAGGCCCCAGCGCCGCCAGCGCGGCGTCAACTACCTCGGGGAAACATGCCAGCACCAGATCGCAACCCGCGGCCCGGTGCGCCTGCACGCGCTCGGCGACGGTACCGGCCGCGCCGGCCGCCGCCATACTGATGTCGTCGCTGATCACCGCGCCGGCAAAGCCCAGCTCGCCGCGCAGGATGCCTTCGATCCATGCCTTCGAGTAACCCGCCGGCTGGTTGTCCACCGCCGGATAGGTGACGTGCGCCATCATCACCGCCTCGACCCGGGCCTCGATGCACGCTGCGAAAGGCGTCAGGTCGTCCTGACGGATGACCGCCAGTGGGCGTGGATCGATCGCCGTTGCCTTGTGCGTATCGGCAGCCACGGAGCCGTGCCCGGGGAAGTGCTTGAGCACCGCCGCCATGCCCGCAAGATGCATGCCGCGCAGATAGGCCTGGCCCAGCTCCGCGACGACCTGCGGATCGGCATGGAACGCACGCGCACCGATGGCGGCGCTGCCGCGGGCCAGGTCGAGCACCGGTGCAAAGCTGAAATCGACGCCGCTGGCACGCAGCTCGCTGGCCATTACCCAGGCGTGTTCCTCGGCCAGTTGTACCGCAGCGTCGGGATCGCGGTCGTAGGCCGCGCCGAGCGTCGCCAGTGCCGGCAGGCGGGTGAAGCCGTGGCGGAAGCGCTGTACCGGCCCGCCTTCCTGGTCGACGGCGATCAGCAGCGCCTCGCCACCCGCCTCGCGGATCGACTCGCACAGCACCAGCAATTGCTCCGGGGACCGGTAGTTGCGTGAAAACAACAGTACCCCGGCCACCTCCGGCCGACGCAGCCAGTCCTGCTCATGGGCGAGCAGCGTCTCGCCGGTTACCCCGATCATCAACATGGGGTGTCTCCCGCCGCGCGCTCCTCAGGCGACCAGGCGCAGTACGGATGGTCGATCAGATGGACGTTGTAGTAGCGGCCCAGGGCACTCACCTCGGCGCCGAGCCAGGGAGGTCGGGGGAACGAGGCATCGACCGCCACCAATTCGATCTCGGCTACGGTGAGACCGGCATTGTCGCCTAGGAATTCGTCGATCTCGAAAAGCATGCCGTCGACGCGGACATGGTGACGGAGCTTTTCCATCACCCGGTCACACAGCGTGGCCAGCAAGACCTGCGCGTCGGCTGACGGAATCGCGTAGTCGAACTCGGCGCGGGCGATGCCTGGTGTCGCCGCCTTGATGTTCAACCATGCCTGCTCGCCGCTGATCCGCGCCCGCACCGATGCTTTTGCCGCGCCGCTGTGCAGCGCCTGCGCGCCCACCAGGTAACCCTGAGCGATACGCTCGCTGCGCTCGATCTCGTGACGCCAATCGTCGTTGCGCAGCAGGAATTTTCGTTCGATCTCGATGCCCATGGGGTCTGGTCAGCTGGAGGAATGAGGGAAGGAGGGGAAAATCAGAAGTGAGAAACGAGAAGTGAGAAGTGAGAGAGAGCGTGGGAGTCCGGTGGCGCCAAGCTAGTCACCACGATGGGACCGGACGATGTTGTTTGGTTTTGGCTCTCTCTCACTTCTCACTCCTCACCACTCACTCCTGCCCAGTCATCGTTCGAACAGCGCGATGGATTCCACATGCGCCGTGTGCGGGAACATGTCCATTACCCCGGCTGACGCCAGCCTGAAACCATGCTGGTTGACCAGGATGCCGGCATCGCGCGCCAGCGAGGCGGGATGGCAGGAGACATACACGATGCGCCGGGTTTGCTTGTGCGGGAGGTAGGCCAGCAGCTGGTCGGCACCGGCGCGCGGCGGATCCAGCAGCACCTTGTCCCAGGGTTGCCGCGCCCAGTCGGCGTCGCGTTGGTCCTCGAACAGGTTGGCGACCTGGAAGCGCGCGTTGCCGAGATCGTTGCGTGCGGCGTTTTTCGCCGCCCGCTCGACCAGGGCGTGCTCACCTTCTACACCGACTACCTCGGCGACCCGACGCGCGATCGGCAAGGTGAAGTTGCCGAGGCCGCAGAACAGGTCGAGTACGCGATCGCCGGGCTGCAAATCGAGCAGCTCCAGGGTCCGCGTCATCATCCGCTGGTTCAGGCCGGCGTTGACTTGGACGAAATCGAGCGGTTCGAATTCCAGCTCGACATCGTCGAAGCGGCTGTCGTCGCTGAGCATGCGAAACGCCAGTCGCGGCTGGTCCGGCCAGAGCGGATGTACGCTGCTGTTGCCGCCAGGCTGCAGGTAGATCGCCAGCTTGTGTTGTTGGCCGAAAGCCTTCAGCGCCGCCAGGTCCGGTGCGCTCAGCGGCTGCATGTGGCGGAACACCAGCGCCATGATGTCGTCACCGGCGGCAAATTCGATCTGCGGAATGTCGTTGGCCGCCTCCATGCCACCGATCAGGTCGGCGAGCAGGCCGACCTTCGGACCGAGGTCCGGGTGCATTACGTCGCAGTGCTGGATATCGGCGACGAATCGCGGGTTGGACTCTTCGCGAAAACCCACCAGCACGCGTCCTTTCTTGAGCACGTTGCGCACCGACAAACGGCCCTTGCGACGGTAACCCCAGGAGGCATCGACCAGCGGCGGCAGCCACGACGTAGGCATCACCTTGCCGATGCGGTCGAAGTTTTCCGCCAGCACCCGCTGCTTGCTCTCGATCTGCGCGGCGGCATCCAGATGTTGCAACGCACAGCCGCTGCACGCGTCGAAATGGCGACAACGTGGTTCGACCCGATGCGGCGAGCGGGTGATCAGCTCGACCACCTCAGCCTCGTCGAAATGGCGATGACGCCGGCGCAACCGCAACAATGCCTTTTCACCCAGTAACGCACCGCTGACGAACACCGTCTTGCCGTCGACACGGGTTACCCCGCGGCCATCATGGCTCAAGGCGGTGATTTCGGCCTCGAAGGTCTTGGAAGAAACGGTATTGGATCGGGACATGGCGCACAAATGGCAAAGGCTGGCCGCCGATTATCACAGATCGGCCGGGGCGGCGCCGAATGCTGACGATATCGCGTGGTGCGGCAATAGCTGTGCACGAAGGCTTTTGGTTCGGATGTCAGCAAAGAGCGTTCGCGCACCAAGAGCGTTCGCGCACAGGGTGCGCTCCTACAGTTGACGCGGCTTATTTTTGCAGCCAGGCACCGGAAGCGTTCTGGTAGTACCAGCCTGCCTTGGCCCGCGCGATCCAACCCTTGGCGAAGGTCGCGCGGATCTGCGGCTCCCACTCCGGATGGTTGTTGGCATTGGCAATTTCACGGTATAGCGCGGCGCGGTCGCGATTTTCCTCGGCCACCAGAGCGTTGGCCTGCGCCCGCTGACTCAAGGGCACTTTGCCGGCGTCCCGCATGGCTACCATGCCATCGTGGGTGAAGCCGACGGCACCGCTGTCCAGCAAGGCACCAAGCGGGCCCTGGAAGCGCTGCTGCATGCGCGCCCTAATCGCCTCGGTGGCGCTGGTCTGCACGCGTATGTTCGGCTCGGTCGCGGCATGCGCGGCCGGAATCAGTAGATCCAGCAGCATCGCCGAGGGTTGCTGGCCCGGCTCGCCAGCGCTCGGCGGGGGATTCTTCGGCGCCGGTGCCGGGGCATGGGAGGCGGCGCCATTGATCACATTGCCGATGAACTGGTCAGCTGCCTTCTGCGCCGCCGCCTCGGGAAAGTAGACATTGATCGTGACGCAGCCAACCAGCGCCACGGCCAGGGTAGTCAGGACGAGGTAGACGAGCTTGCGCATGGAGTACTCCAGTTGATCGGGGTGAAAACACGATTGGGGGAAACACGAATTCGGCCGAATCTCCCATTTGGCCTCCCCCGATGATCAGCGAACTTGCGGTGCGGCGCCGTGAATGGTGGCTTCCAACCGTCGCACCAGAGTCGGCCAGTCGACCTGCGTTTGGTGGCCTATCACCTGCAATCGCGGCAAACCGTTGCCTTCGACGATAGTGTAGCCGCCGCTGCCGTTGTCCAGGCCACCCATCTGGCAGACCGACCCCTTCAGGGTGCAACTGAGGCCGATCCGACTATAGCTGAAGGTCTTGAACAGCTTCAGCACAACGCCTTGCAGACCCGCCGCAATGCCGCCACCGCCCACCGCGGTTAGGTTGTTGACCGCACGTTGGCTGATACGACCGCCACTGTTGGCCAGCAGGCTCGCCTTGAATGCGACCGGACTCCAGTTGACCAGCCGTAGGTTGTCGATCGTGCCGTCCAGTCGCCCGCTAATGCTGCCGAAATCAAACACGCTGGTGATCGCGCCGAGATTCAGCTGCTTCAGGCGGATGTCCGCGGTGAGTGCCGGTGCCGGGCCGAACGGTTGCTCCAGCGAGAGTTGGGTGATGTCGAGAAAGCCCCCGAACACGTTGGCGGTCAAGCCGCCTTGCAACTCGAACCGATTGTCGACCCAGCGCAGCGAGGGAATAGCGCCGCCCAGGGTACCCGGAAAGGCGGGCCAGCCCATGGCATGGCTGAAGGCGGCCATGTCGACACCGCTAATCGCCATCGAGGTATCCAGCCGCTGTCCTTTTTGGGCGGCTGGGCGCCAGTCGAGTTTGGCAATGCGCCACTGGCCTTTGAGCACCGGGATATCGATCGGCTGCAGCAGACTCAGCATGCCGCCGCTGCTCTGCCACCGCGAGTGTGCAGCCCCGTTGGGTACCCGGTAGAACTGGAGCCTGTCCCAGCTCAGCGTGGTGGCCGGACGATTGCCCTGTGCGGACCAGTCCAGACCACCGCGCAAACCACTGGCCGCGATACGACCGTCGGCTTCGGAGAAATCCAGGCCGCTGGTGGTGAAAGCAAAGCTGCGTGGTTCGCCGCCCAGCAGGTCCACGCTGCCGCTCAACTGCCCGTCGATGCTGAGTTTGCGCAGACCTAGCGTGCTCAGCCAGGCCTGACCATAACGTCGATAGGCAGCCGGAAAATTCGCATTGAAATGCTCCAGTCTCAGCCTCCTGAGGTTACCCTTGGCATCGAAAGCCAGGGTGCCGTTGACCTGCAAGGCATCGGGGTCGTTGATCCGCAAACGACTGAGCTCGACTGCCCCACGGTGCACGCGGGCATGCAGGCTCAAGCGCACCGAATGTTTGGGGAGCTTGGCGTAGATCGAGCCAAGCAGGAGCTCGCCCCCGCGCAGATTGCTGTCCAGATCGATCCGTGCCGGCCCGTCCGTGGTATCGACACTGAAGCGCCCGCTGCCACGCAAGGCCTGACCGGCCAGGGTGCCCGCGGGGGTGTCGAAGCCGGCACCGGCGAGGCTGAACTGCCCGGAGGACTGTAAGCCGGCATCACGCACATCCACCGCCAGCTCGGCGTCCACCCGACCCGTGGAAAGTCGTCCAGACCATACGTTACTGAGCAAGCCCTGCAGCCACGCCAGCGGAAACTTCTGCAGATTCACCTGCGCGTGGCTGGTCTGGTCCAGCGGCATCGCAATATGGGCTTGCGCCTTGTTTTGCTGCAGATCCAGCAGCAAGGTGTTGGCGGCACGGCTTACTTCGAAGCGCACATGGGTCTGGTTGAGCGCCCCGCCCGGCGCACCGACGGCGCGCAGCGTACCATCGAAAATCCAGCGCAGCTCGGCATCCCGCTGCACCGTGCCATCGAGATTCAGGCCCACCCGCCGCCAACCCAACGACGCCACGGCAACCTGGCCAGCCTGCATTTTCAATTGGATACCACCGGTGGGTTGGTCGCTGATATCGAGCGTGACTGCCTGCAGCCTAACACCCTTCATGCTGATCGTGCCGGCTTTCAAATGCACGTCAGCCTGCGCTGGCATGGCCGGAATCAATCCCAGCAACAGGCAGCAACACAGCAAAAGATGGCTTGATGTAAATCGCATGTAGCGCCATTCTGCCAAATAAAGATGAACGACAAGGATGGGGTCATGCTGCCGCAACCCGGAAATCGTGCCACCGACACTACCCAAACGGCGCCGTTGCGCGTATTGGTAGCCGACGATGATGCTACCAGCCGCCACTTCATCGGCGACGGATTGCGGCAATTTGGTGCGATTCCTGAACTCTGCGCGCATGGCGTCAGTGCGCTGGAGCGAGCCCGGATCGAACCATTCGACCTGCTGTTGCTGGACTGCCGCATGCCAGGGGGCGGGGCGCTTCCGCTGCTTGCCGAGCTACGCCACACCCATGATGCAGCCTCGAAAAACACCATGGCGGTGGCCACTACCGCCGACCCGCTGCTGCACGACGACCAACGCCTGCTGGCCGCCGGCTTCTGCCATATCCTGATAAAGCCCTGTACGCTGAAGGACTTGTTACAGGTGCTGGCGCTGGTGTCCACCGGACACTACGCGACATCCATGCTCGACGATACCGCAGGTATGCTCAGCAGTGGCGACCCGCAGACCCTGCAGGCGCTGCGCACGCTGCTGCGGCAAGAACTGATTCTGCTCGATCGGGAACTGGACAGTCTGAGTCATGACCGGGAAAACCTGCGTGAACGTCTGCATCGCCTGCGGTCGTCGTGCGGGTTTTGCGGCGCCGCCGCACTTTCCGCACAGACCGTACGGCTGCAGCAACAACTCGATCGCGCGGAATCCCGGGTACCCGACCTGAGCTGTTTCCGCAATGCCCTTCAGCAAACGGTGCGGGCGCTGGCCTCCTGAGCCGCGGGTCAGCGCGATAGCGCCATGCCGAGAACCCGCCATGCACGCAATTCACCGCCGCCAAGGTGGAATCGGATGACATCACGCATCATTTCACGCAGCGCCTTCAAGCCAGGCTTGTCCGGCATCGTATCGTGCTGCAAGGCAAGCAGGTCGCGACCATGTACTGCCCGCGCATCGGTTTCACTGCAGCGTACGGCACCCTGCTCGACCTGGTAGCGATAGCTTGCCTCCGAGTCCAGCGGTTCGTCGGTATGCGCTTCGCCATGCAACTGCAAGCCGTAACCCAGAATCTCGAGCAGGTCGCGCTCGAAACGTCGCAGGCTCCAACCCAGCGAAGTTCCCGACACCAGGTCAGGGAGCACCTGCGCATAGGCGTCGAACAGCGCCGGCATGGGATCCTGACGGGCACTCAGGCGCACCACCAGTTCATTCAGGTAGAGTCCGGCCAAGGCTGCGTTGCCGGTCAGGCGAGGGGTAGTGCCCACCGCCTCCACAGCGACCAGGGTAGCCAGTTCGCCACGCAGCAGCAGGTCCATCGCCAACCGCTGGAACGGTTCGAGCAAGGCCCGACGCAGCCGCGAGCGCTCACCGCGTACTCCTCGTGCGACCACGCCGATGCGGCCGTGCTCGCGGCTTAGACACTCCAGCAGCAGGGACGTCTCCCGGTAGGGACGAGCATGAAGGACATAGGCGGGCTGCTGTTCGATGCGCATGGAAAATCAGAAGTGAGGTGAGATGAGTGAGAAATGAGAGAGAAGCGGGAAGGCATCCGCAATCTCTGCCTTTCTCTCGTTTCTCATTCCTCCTTTCTCACTCCTCGCTCTAATCCGTATAGCCGAATTTCTTCAGCATGTTTTCGTCGTCGGCCCAGCCCTCTCGCACCTTGACCCATAGTTTGAGAAACACCTTGCGGTCGAACATGCGCTCCATATGACGCCGGGCACCCATGCCAATGGCCTTGAGCTGGGCGCCACCGTGGCCGATCACGATGGCTTTCTGACCATCGCGCTCAACCCAGATCACGGCGTGGATTTCGGCAATCCCGTCCGGCCGGTCACCGAACTGCTCGATCTCGACGGTGGTGGCATACGGCAGTTCCTGATCCAGTCGCAGCATCAGTTGCTCGCGGACCATTTCGGCAGCAAGAAAACGCTCGCTGCGATCGGTGATTTCATCCTCGCCGTATGCAGGCGCCCGTATCGGCAGACGCTTGAGCAATGCCTGCTCGAGCGCCTTCAGCCCTTGTTTCTTGAGTGCACTGACATAGTGGATTTCGTCGTAGCTGTGACGACTGGTCAGTTCAGCCACAAACGGCAGCATGGCAGTCTTGTCCTTGCTCAGATCGACCTTGTTGATCACCAGTACCCGCGCCGTTCCCTGCTCGACCAGAGCGGCGTAGAGCGCCTCGTCCTCGTCGGTCCAGCGGCCGGCCTCGATCACCTGAACGACCAGCTCGACGTCGCTGATGGCGGAACGTGCGGCGCGGTTCAGACTGCGGTTCATCGCCCGCTTGGCGCCCCGATGCAGACCCGGCGTGTCGACATACAGGATTTGGCCCGCCTCACTGCTGGCGATGCCCAGGATGCGATGACGGGTAGTCTGCGGCCGCGGGCTGACGATCGACAGGCGGTAACCGATCAACGCATTGAGCAAGGTTGACTTGCCTACGTTCGGGCGCCCGGCCAGGGCCACCAGGCCGCAACGGAAGTCGGCATGGGGCAGACTGTCGTCGTGTTCAGCAGCGGATTCCTGGGGGTCATTCATGGGTGAACTACTCGACTGGTCGGGGAGCAAGTGTAATGGGTCGCTGGCCATGGCAGGCAGACCGACCACGTTGGTCATCACGCCGAATCGGTATGACACGACCGCAGTGACAGTCCAAGCGGGGGCGCCAAAGTGCCGTGTGCGGCGGGGTTCAGGGGCGGCGATGCCGCTCCAGTAGCTGGTTGAGCACGCTTTCGGCCGCGTCCTGCTCCGCGTTGCGGCGGCTGCTGCCGCTGGCATGGGCTTGTATCGGATGCGGCTCGCCGATGCTGCAGCTGACATCGAAGGTCTTGGCGTGATCCTCTCCGTGACTGGCCGTCAGCTGGTATTGCGGCAACGGCCAGCCTCCCGCTTGCAACCACTCCTGCAGGCGCGTCTTGGCATCCTTGGAGGATCGCCGCAACGCGGCAATCTGCTCACCGAACAGCTCGCGCACGCTCTGCCGACAGGCATCAAAGCCACCGTCCAGATAGACCGCGGCAACCATGGCTTCAAAGGCATCGGCGAGAATCGAATCACGCCGGAAGCCACCAGTCTTGAGCTCGCCCGAGCCGAGCTTCAGCTCATCGCCAAGCGCCAGCTCGCGCGCTGTGCAGGCCAGTGCCTGCCCGTTGACCAGCTGCGCGCGCAAACGCGACAACTCTCCTTCACTGGCCTTGGGATGCACTTCGTAAAGCATCTCGGCGATGATCGCACCAAGCAGAGCATCCCCCAGAAATTCCAGCCGCTCGTTGTTGGGCTTGCCGACGCTACGGTGGGTCAAAGCCAGTTCACGCAACCCCGGGTCGCTGAAACGGTAAGAAAGACTCAAAGCTTACTGACCTACATTGCCCTGCAAGGGCACGCTCTTGTCGAAGTGCAGCAGGAAGTCGATGTTGTACATGAATGGAATTTTCTTGTCGTAGACGACATGCAGGCTGCTGGCGCCTCCTGAGTTTCGGTCGATGGTGATGTCGGAAGGTCTGATGGTCGAATCGTCAACATACTGGAAACTCATCTTGAACATCAGTTCCCGACGAATTTCATCCAGCGACTTTCCATTGGTGCCACTGCTGGAAATCTGCTTCATCGCCTTGACCACACCCAAGTACTCGGAATATGAAGGCACCAGTTTCATCGCCGTGAAGCCGAAGAAACCCACGACGACCATGACGATCAGAAACCCGATCAAGGTGATGCCCGACTGCTTCGATTTCATAGTCCCCTCGCTATGCCGCTTGCGCGGCGTAATCACCTGTGAAAGACCGTGTGTATGCCTTGCGTCCGATGGCCCGACACACCGACTTTCCGACCGATTATGCCAGTGGCCTCCGGACCTTGTCCGCGACACCCTGCCCGATTCAGATTGCCGCGCCTCATTCTGATTAATGAATCACGGTTCCGATGCGGGAGAAGTCGACCCCGCCGGTGCCCCAGCCTTTCCAGCTCATCCAGATCAGAAACGCCTTGCCGGCCAGGTTTTTCTCCGGCATGCAGCCCCACCAGCGACCATCCAGGCTGTCGTTGCGGTTGTCGCCCATGACCAGGTAGCAACCCGGCGGCACCTTGGACGGCACTTTGTCGTTGGGAATCGAATTGGGCATGGTGTAGGCAGGCATCCGCGCGATCATATGGTTGACCGTGCTGCCATCGGGGCGTGGCAGGTGCTCGTTCCATACTGTTGCACCCATCGCGAGCATCATCTGGTCGACGCTACGCTTAGGATTGCCCTGGTAGGGGCCTATCTCATCGGCAGTGACCAACTTGCCGTTGATGAACAACTCGGAGCCATGCGATTGGATGGTGTCGCCCGGTAATCCGATCACCCGCTTGATCCAGTTTTCTTTTTTCACCGGCTCATGCGGATTGTCGCAGGTCATGTCGCCGCTACGTACCAGTTTGCCGCCGTCACGGCACAGGTAGCCCGGAAAACGAAATACCACCACATCGCCCCGTTTGGGTTCACCCAGGTCGAGAATCTTGGTGTTGAACACGGGCAGTCGCAGTCCATAGGCGAATTTGTTGACCAGAATGAAATCGCCTACGTCCAAGGTCGGCATCATCGATCCGGAGGGAATCCGGAACGGCTCCGCCACGAACGAGCGCAACAGCAAGACCACCAGCACGACGGGGAACAGCGACCGTGCCCAGTCCACGGCCACCGGATCGCTGTAGTCCACGCCAGCAGCGTCCAGACGCGCCTTGCGCCGCTTGTAGAAAACCAGCCGATCCAGCCCCCATACCAGGCCGAACAACACGGTAAGGCCAAGCAAAATCGCCGCAAAATCAAATTCCATGCCCTGACTCCAGATCGCCTTCGTTATTTATCGGCTTTCAGCACGGCAAGGAAGGCTTCCTGTGGAATTTCCACCCGACCGACCTGCTTCATGCGTTTCTTGCCTTCTTTCTGCTTTTCCAGCAATTTCTTTTTGCGACTGACATCGCCGCCATAGCATTTCGCCAGAACGTTCTTGCGCAACGCCTTGACGGTGGAACGCGCGATGATCTGCGCACCGATAGCAGCCTGGATCGCCACGTCGAACTGCTGACGTGGAATCAGCTCCTTCATCCGTTCGACCAGCTCGCGGCCACGGCGCTCGGCGTGGCTGCGGTGCATGATCAAGCTCAATGCGTCGACGCGGTCACCGTTGATCAGCACATCGGTCCGTACGAACGGGCCGGCCTCGAAACGGTCGAAGTGGTAATCCATCGACGCATAGCCGCGCGACACCGACTTCAGGCGATCGAAGAAATCCATCACCACTTCGGCCAACGGCATTTCATAGCTGATCTGCACTTGCGTCGCCAGATACTGGATCGAGCGCTGTACACCGCGCTTCTCCTGGCAGAGTTTGATCACGGCACCCACATGTTCTGGCGGTTCTTTCGGCACCAAGATGTTAGCGACAATGATCGGCTCGCGGATCTCTTGCACCAGGCTGGAGTTCGTCGGCAGCTTGGCCGGATTGTCCAGCAGCATCGTCGTACCGTCGCTTTTCAGCACCTCATAGACCACGGTCGGTGCGGTGGTGATCAGGTCCAGGCCGTACTCGCGCTCCAGCCGCTCCTGCACGATCTCCATGTGCAGCATGCCGAGGAAGCCGCAACGGAAACCGAAACCCATGGCTTCGGACGACTCCGGTTCGAAAAAAAGCGCAGCATCGTTGAGCCGCAATTTGTCCAGCGCCTCACGCAGCGCGGGGTAGTCGTCCGAGGACACCGGAAAAAGGCCTGAAAACACGCGCGGCTGCATCTGCTGAAAACCGGGCAAGGGCTTGTCGGCCGGCTTGCCAGCGTGCGTCAAGGTGTCGCCAACCGGCGCACCATGCACATTCTTGATCGAGGCATTGATCCAGCCCACCTCGCCGGCTCCGAGTTTCTCCAGCTTCTTGCGCTTGGGGGTGAACACGCCGACCTCGCCGACATCGTGGGTGCGTCCGGTGGACATCACCAACAGCTTGTCGCCGGGCTTGATCTCACCCTGCATCACTCGCACCAACGAGACGACACCGAGGTAATTGTCGAACCAGGAATCGATGATCAGCGCCTGCAGCCGGTCGCTGTCGCGTGGCTTGGGCGGCGGGATGCGGGCGATGATCGCCTCCAGCACCTCGACCACGTTGAGGCCGGTCTTGGCGCTGATCGCCACCGCGTCGGTAGCGTCGATACCGATCACCGCCTCGATCTCGCCCTTCACCTTGTCGATATCGGCGGTCGGCAAATCGATCTTGTTCAGTACCGGTACCACTTCCAGCCCCTGCTCCACGGCGGTGTAACAGTTGGCCACCGACTGCGCCTCGACCCCCTGCGCCGCATCGACCACCAGCAGCGCGCCTTCGCAGGCCGCCAGCGAGCGGCTGACCTCATAGGAAAAGTCCACGTGACCGGGGGTGTCGATGAAGTTGAGCTGGTAGGTCTTGCCGTCGCGCGCAGTGTACGGCAGCGATACCGACTGTGCCTTGATGGTGATCCCGCGCTCTCGCTCGATCGGATTGGTGTCAAGCACCTGAGCTTCCATTTCGCGCTCGGCCAGGCCACCGCAAATCTGGATGATCCGGTCCGCCAGGGTGGATTTGCCATGGTCGATATGGGCAATGATGGAGAAGTTGCGGATCAATTCCATGGAGCGCTGGCGGCCTGTCGGACTGGGGGTGACCGCCTTGCGTCAGCAGCTGGCGGCGCATCACCGGAATGGTAATGCGAACCCGGCATTGTCGCATGTAACCGAGGGGCCGTCGCCTTGCCGTACCCATGGCTATCGCGGACGACCATCACACGGCGCCAGGAGAGCATCCGCGGGGATGCCCTCCTGGCGCGCACATGACAGCGAAAATCGGCGACTACTTCTTCGGCACCGTCAGGGCGACAAAGCCGCTCTGATCTCCGTGACGCACTAGCAACAGCACCGTACTGCCGGCTTTCACGCCTTCGGTCGCCTTGCGGAACGCCGCCACGCTGCCGATCTTCTGCTGGTTGACCATCAGGATCACATCGCCCTGCTGCAAACCGGCCTGGGCGGCCACCGCGCCGCTGATGTTGCTGATGATCACGCCTTGGCCGGATTTCAAGCCCAACTGCTGACGCGTATCGCTGTCCATCGACTTCACGCTCAGCCCCAGGGCCGCGGAACCGGTTTCAGATGCCGCCGTGCCTTGGTGATTGTCTACACCGCTCTGGTCCCTGGGCATTTCGCCGATGGTTACCATCAGGGTGATTTTCTTGCCATCGCGCAAGATCTCGACCGGCACCTTGGTCCCCGGCTTGGTCATGCCAACCAGTGGCGGCAGATCCGACGCCTGACGCAGGGTCTGGCCGTTGTAGGCGAGAATGATGTCGCCTGGCTGGATGCCGGCTTTTTCGGCCCCGGAATCCGCCGACACGGAGGCTACGGCCGCACCGGTTCCGTCTGCCAGCTTGAGCGCCTTGACCATGGCATCGCTGACCGTCTGGACACTGACGCCAAGCTGTCCACGGGTGACATAACCCTTGGTCTTGAGCTGTTGCACCGCGTTCATCGCCACATCAATCGGGATCGAGAACGCCACGCCCAGATAACCCCCGGTATTGGAATAAATCTGGGAATTGATGCCGACCACTTGTCCCTTCATGTTGAACAGCGGACCACCGGAATTGCCGCGATTGATCGGCACATCGGTCTGGATGAACGATGTATAGGGCTGGTCGCCGCTTCCTAGATTGCGTCCCACTGCACTGACGATGCCTTGGGTGACCGTGTAATCAAAGCCAAACGGCGAACCGATCGCCAGCACCCACTGCCCGGCCTTGAGGCTGCGCGAATCACCGATGGTCACGGTTGGCAAGTTGTCGCCGTCTTTCACCTTGAGCAAGGCGATATCGTATTTCGGGTCGGTACCGACCACCTTGGCGGTGAAGGTTCGTCGATCCTGCAATCGCACGGTGACCGAATCGGCTCCTGCCACCACGTGATTGTTGGTAAGAATGTAGCCGTCGCGGGAAATGATGAACCCTGAACCAACGGAAATATGGGCCTGCTCCTGCGGAGAGGGAATCATCGGCATCCCGAAGAAGCGACGCAAAATCTCCGCCTGAGGATCACCGGGCGCCAGCTGTTGGCCAGGCTGCATGGATTGTGCTGGGCTGTTGCCGCTGTATTTGGCTTCGACGTGTACGACGGCTGGCGCGTTCTTTTGCACGATCCCGGTAAAATCCGGTAGGGAGCTGGCGCTCGAGGCGGTCTGCGCCTGCACGCCGCTGACTGTCGCAATACCCAGCAACGCGGAACATGCGAGGGTGCGCAAGATGGAATGACTCATGACTGCTCCTCAAGTTTGAGTTCGGACCGGACCCGGCGGCCCTGGGGTTGGGGTTATCGTCTTCCACACGCGTTCCGCAACGCTGACCATGCAACCGCATGACTGGGCACTGTCAGAAAATTAGCGGGTTCACGCGCGGACTCTCACGCGGGCAAAACTACTGTGCGGAGATCGTCGCCTGTTGCGGAACGGTTTGCTCAACGGAAGGTTGCTGCTGATTCAACAACAGCAAGTAGGTGCCATCGTTGTTGTCCAGCGTGCGGTAACGGCGCAAGGACGGATACGCGGCAATCCGCCCCGGGTTGCTGGACTGATCCTCGCCGAACGAGGCTCGCTGGCTCAGCATGCCAGCCGCATTGCCACTCAGCCACGGCGGCACTACCGCCGGCATGCCTGACGCCTTGGTAGGAGCAACCGGGTGCCGCGCCGCACTGGCAAGCGCGCTGGCCTGATGCGACGCATTGACGGCAGTCTGTTCGGCGTCGCCCATCGGCTGCCCGATCATCAAGGCCGCCGCAGCCACACTGGCGGCAATCGCGCCGCCCGCCGACCAGCGTAACCAGTGATTTCGTCGGGCCGGACTGACTGCGGGGATGGTCTCCTGCTCGATCGCCTGCATTACCCTGGCCGCAAACCCGCTGCTTGCCATCGCCGGCAGCTCACGCCGCAGGCCATCGCGAGCAAGGTGATAATTTCCCCATGCCTGTTGCAGTGAGACGTCGTGGTCAAGCCGTCGTAACATGAAGCGCAACTCTTCTCGCCTCAGCTCGCCATCAATGCCGGCCGAAAGGCTTTCCCGGGCGTCCAGATTCATGTCTGCCTGATTCATGTCTGTTCCTCATGGCCCGACAACAAAGGCCGCAGTTTCTCGTCGATTGCCTCGCGTGCCCTAAAAATGCGCGAACGCACCGTACCAATCGGGCAGCCCATCGCGTCGGCGATTTCATCGTAACTGAGACCATCCACTTCGCGCAGCGTAATGGCCGTCCTCAGCTCCTCGGGCAACGCTTGGACAGTGGAAAACACGGATTGTTCAATCTCCTGACGCATCATTTCGCGTTCGGGCGTGGCATTGTCATGCATGCGCTCGGCGCCCGCCATGAAGAGGGCATCCTCGGCATCGACATCGTCAGCCGGCGGGCGCCGCCCCATCGACACCAGGTGGTTTTTAGCGGTGTTTACCGCAATTTTGTAGAGCCAGGTATAGAACGCGCTGTCGCCACGAAACGAGCCAATAGCCCGCCATGCGCGAATGAAGGACTCCTGGGCGATGTCTTCGCATTCCGCATGGCTTTTCACATAACGGGAAATCAGGCCGATCAGCTTGTGCTGATACTTGCGCACTAGCAAGTCGAAAGCACGCTTGTCTCCGTTCTGAACCCGCTCGACCAAGGTACGATCCAGCTCGTTTTCGCCCGTCCGGGCCGTATCCGTTGTCAATGCCGTCATCCGCTGCGGGTACTTGTGTCGAACTGAACGCGCCGCTCTGACCACACGCAGACGGGCGAGTTCAGCATCCAAATCATCTGCTGCCGGCAGCTTAACGCGCAACCCGTTGCGCTGGTTGTCATACACCACCGTCGATCTGCTGCCTGGCAGTACCGGGACAAATGCCAGTTATGGGGTCATTTGCCATCGGCTCAAGCCGTCGCGGTCGCACGCACGTCCAGCAACCGCTGACGCTCGGCCAACAATTTGTCGAAACTTACCGTCTGCAACGGCCGGCAGAAAAGATAACCCTGCAATTCGTCGCATTGATGGTCACGAAGGAACTCGAGGTGCTGCTCGGTTTCGACCCCTTCCGCCACCACCGCACGCTTGAGCCGGTGAGCCATGTCGATGGTCGCGCGCACAATGGCCTCATCGTCAGGGTCGACACCGATATTGCGCACGAAACTCTGGTCGATCTTGATCCGATCGGCCGGCAGTCTGCGCAAATAGTCCAAGGACGCCGCGCCGGTGCCAAAGTCATCGATGGCGATATGGCAACCAAGGTGATGCAGCGCCTGCAGATTCTCGACCAGGTTGGGTGCTTCCTTGATCGAGACGCTCTCGGTAATCTCCAGCTCGAGCAGGCCCGGGTCCAGGCCTGTCTCCTGCAATACCCGGGTCACCATGTCCAGCAGGGTCGGCTCCATCAACTGTACCGCCGACAGGTTCACACCAAGGCGCAGACGCAATCCGTAACGTTGCTCCCATTCCCTGGCCTGATGGCAGGCGGTCCGCATCACCCATTCTCCGATCGATACAATCAAGCCGGTTTCCTCCGCCAGGGGGATGAATACCGCCGGACTGATCAGCCCAAGCTCCGGGTGATCCCAGCGCACCAGGGCCTCCATGCCGACGATATCCTCGCTCGCCGTATTGACCTGAGGTTGATACACCACCCGCAACTCGGCATTGCCCTCGGCGTGACGCAACCGGGAGCGCAAGACAGTACCGTGCTGCTTGGCGTATTCGGGGCTCACTTCGTAGATCTGAAAGTTGTTGCGTCCCTTGTGCTTGGCCGAATACATCGCTTCGTCGGCATGCTTCAGCAAGGTTTCGGCATCACCGGCATCGTCCGGAAAGAAGCTCAGGCCCATCGACGCGGTGACCTGCAGCTCGGTACCGTCATCGAGGTGCAGCGGCGACTCCATGACCTGCACGATCTTTTCGGCAACGCGCGTGACGTCGTCATTCTTCACGATGTGCCTAAGGACTACGGTGAATTCGTCGCCCGCGTAACGCGCCACCGTGTCGGAAGCGCGGATGCTGCTGCACAAACGCTGGGTAACCACTCGCAGGACCTGATCGCCGGCAGCATGGCCATGGGTGTCATTGATCGCCTTGAAGCGATCGAGGTCGACAAACAGCACGGCAAAGCATTCGCCATTGCGCGTTGCCTCGCGAATGATCGTGTCCAGCCGATCGTTGAAAAGCAGTCGGTTGGGCAATCCGGTAAGTCCGTCGACGAGACCCTCCGCACGGCCCTGCTCCCGGGTTCGGCTCAACTCGATCACCTGCGCGAACCGCGCTGCGGCACAGCGCAGCACCGGCTCGATGATGCTCATCTCGCCGAACCCCCGCCGGCACCCGGCGAGCATGGCACCGATGACGGTGTGACGTTCGTCAAACAACGGCAACGCGGCGAAACCGGCAAGTTCCAACTGCCCAAGCAAAGGGTCCATCGGCGCCAGACGCTGTGCATCGACCCGATACATGACGGACTTGCCTGCCAATACCAATTGCAATGAGGCTTGCGCGGAAGCCGGGGGCCATGCTCGGTCCCCGCCATTCCAAAGTTGCAGCAGCCGCGACGGCGCATCCGCACCGTCGCGCCGTGCGGACCAGACGGCAAGGTAGTCAAGACTCAACTCATCAAACAGAAGTTGGGCTGCCACTCCCTTTGCGTCGACCCCGCTGCTGGAGGCAAACAAGCGCGGCAACAACGACAACGCGGCCTCGGCTCGCAGGTCGGCGCGATCACTGCGAAACATCAACGCGACGACTTCGCCGTTGTCATGACGTAAGCGGCGCGCACTGGCCTGACCGATATCGACTCCCTGGGATGACTTGCGCTGACACGGATGCCAGCGTCGATCGGCCTCAAGCAGGATCTTGTCGACGGTAATTCCTTCGAATTTTAGCGCCTCGGCCAACGGCAAGTTGAACCATTGGCTTGCGGGAGTCCGGCTATGCCTTGCGACAGCGGGACTCACTTCGACGACACACGCGGTAGCGGGGTCAACGATCAACCACTCGGCGTCGCCCTCCTCGTACAGGTAACGGTAGTCTTCAGGATCGACGCTGCGAGGCTGGCGTGGCCTGAGCCCGCGGCTCTGAAGGCATGTCCAGCGTGCCAACAGTTCGGCCTGGATTTGCGACGCATACATCCACGCATCGATATCAGTGGCCAACTCGGCTGGATTGAAGCTGGCCTGCGCGGTGAGAATCGCTATCAACGGTACATCGGCGGCGCCGGGCAGACACCTCAGCTTCTCGCATGACTGCTGGGCCTGACGCAGATCGCCATCCAGCTCGGCGACCATCAGCGATAGTGGCTCCCGACCCTCCAGAAGAATCGCGGCATGCGTTGCGTCACGCGCACTGTGGATATGTGCATACCCGGCTTGATCGAGCACGTCGAACAGACTACGGCGCAACTCGCGTTGCGCTGCGACCACCAGGATGCCGGAATTCGGGGAAAGCGGTTTCATGTCAGCCAGCGCCCATCCCGCAAACGCAAGCGTGGCGGCTGAGCGTCTTCACTGTCTATTCGCACGGCCAGATCACCAAGATGTTCGGTCAGGGCTGCAGGCACATCAATCAACACAATGCGCCGCAGATAGTCCTTCGGTGGCCTGGCTAGCTGTCGCAACAAAGTGGCATCCATCGCCGACAACGGCAATTCGAGACCCACTAGCAGGTAGACACCGAAATGCATGCTCTGCTGCATGTAACGCAAGGCGTTTCCCAGTCGCTGGCAGTCTGGAACCCGCAAATGCGCCTCGCGCAGGCTGCCCAGGCCGGTATCGGGTTGCCACAAATAGACCGCCTGCCCGCTATGCCTTGCGCCCAGCGTGAGCTGCTCGACCAGGGCGCGGATATCCCTGCATTCGAGGATCACCAATCCACTGGGCGCCGCCAGAATCTTCTCCAGAATCTCGTTGCCCACCGACCCCGGGGCGCAGGCCATTCCGAAATTCATTGCGCCTCCCTCGTGTAAGCCGCGAAAAACATCTTGACCAACCGTGGTACGCCCGTCCGTGGCGCGCAGTGTGGTCCGACCTGCCCGTTTACTGAACGATCATGGGGTAGCGGCATGGCGGAGGTTCCTCGAGCCCGATTCGATCGCTGCTGTGCCAGTTACCGGTCCCACCGCCAAGCGAGACGTCACGTGACGTAGACGCTTGATTTCACACCCGCATCACGCTGCGGTCAAGCGAGTGGATCACATCTCGCAATCGAGCGGATGGAACGGTATGGTTCGATTCATCTCAACCACGCCATGTAGCCACCTCATGTTCGAAGGACTGCGCTTCAATCACTGGAATACCGGTGAAGACGACGACGGCATTGTCACGTTGACGCTGGATCGCGCTGGTAGCAGTGTCAACGCGATTTCCCGCAGCATGCTGGACGAACTGGCACAAATCGTCGAGCGCCTGGCGATCGAAAAACCGGCGGGTGTCATTCTCCATTCGGCAAAACCATCCGGGTTTGCGGTCGGTGCCGACATCAAGGAATTTGTTGAATACGCCCGCCAGGACAGCGTTTTGGAGAACATCGAGCACGGCCAGCAGGTCTATGAGGCGCTGGCAAGGTTGCCCTGCCCGACCGTAGCCGCGGTGCATGGCATCTGCATGGGCGGCGGTACCGAGTTGATTCTGGCCTGTCAGCAGCGCATTGCGGTAGACGACGAGAAAACCCGAATTGCCTTACCCGAGATCATGCTAGGCATTCACCCCGGCTGGGGCGGGAGCGCACGGCTGCCACGCATGATCGGCGCGACCCAGGCACTACAGCTGATGCTGACGGGAAGGTCATTATCGGCACGACGCGCCCTGAGATTGGGGGTCGTCGACCGCCTCGCCGCCCCAGAGGTGTTGCTGATAGAAGCCAAGCACCTGTTGCGCCGCCCCAGGACCGCCCCGTTCGTGCGTCGCCTCCAGGCATGGGCCAGCAATACCTGGCCCGCCCGGCAACTCCTCGCCCCCATGGTGCGCAGGCAGACCGCCGCCAAGGTGCGCAAGGAACACTACCCGGCTCCCTTCGCGATGATCGAGGTGTGGCGCCGCGGCGGTTCCCACATGCAACAGCGACTGCGGCTGGAGGCGCGCTCGGTAGCGACTTTGGCGCAGACGTCCACGGCGCGGAACCTGATCCGGGTCTTCTTTCTGCAAGAGCGCCTGAAGGGACAGGGGGCTGGTACCGCCGCGGAGATCCGTCAAGTTCATGTGGTGGGCGCCGGCGTAATGGGCGGTGATATCGCCGCCTGGGCCGCGTTCAAGGGCTTTGAGGTGACCTTGCAGGATCGCGAGCTGAAATACATCCAGCCCGCCCTGGATCGTGCGCGCCAGCTGTATGAAAAGAAATTGAAATCGGCAGTCCGGGTCGACGAAGCGCTGCGCCGGCTGCAACCTGACGTCGAGGGCAACGGTGCGGCTAGCGCCGACCTCCTGATCGAGGCGATCTACGAGGATGCCGATGCCAAGCGGACGCTTTACGCGAAGCTCGAGCCGCAGTTCCAGGCCAGCGAAATCCTTGCCAGCAATACCTCCAGCATTCCCCTGGATGCATTGCGTACCGACCTCAAGGCACCGCAACGGTTTCTCGGCCTGCATTTCTTCAATCCGGTGGCACAGATGCCACTGGTCGAAGTGGTGCGTCATGACCAACTCGATCCTGCCGTCGAAAAGCGGGTGATGGCTTTCTGCAAGGCTCTCGGCAAACTGCCCGTGGCGGTCAAGGGCACACCCGGTTTTCTGGTCAACCGTATCTTGATGCCATACCTGCTGGAAGCCTTGCGCCTTTACGGTGAAGGCGTTCCGGGCCCGGTGCTGGACCGCGAGGCAAAGAAATTCGGTATGCCAATGGGACCGATCGAACTGGCCGATACGGTTGGGCTGGATGTCTGCGCCTCGGTCGGCAAGGAACTCGCGCCCTTTCTCAAACTGGACGTGCCCACAACGCTGGGGGAAAAACTCGAAAGCGGCAAACGCGGCAAGAAGGATGGTCAGGGGCTATACGTATGGCATGACGGCAAAGCGCAAAAGCCGGAAGTAGACAAGGACTACGTGATGCCGGCCGATCTTCAAGACAGGATGATTCTGCCGATGGTCAACGAAGCCGTGGCCTGCCTTGCCGACGGGGTCGTAGATGACGCCGACCTGCTCGATGCCGGGGTAATATTCGGCACCGGCTTCGCACCTTTCCGCGGCGGTCCGATCCAGTACGCCCGCAGCGCGGGTATCGACGCAACCCGGCAGCGGCTGGAGCAACTGGCCAAGCAATACGGCGAACGCTTCCGGCCGCGGCATGGCTGGGATCATCCGGCGCTGGCACCGAACAGCTCCGACCAGCCGATTTAGCTCATTGCGGCACCGCCTCCCGGGAGCACGATGCAACACGGGCGCTACCGTGTCTGCCCTCGCATGCCCTCCAAGCCGTTAGACGTCACACCCTCGCGCTACCACATCAAATCGTCGGGTACGCCGTCATCATCGGTGCCGTTGGCGCCCGGCGTGACCAACAGCGCCAGTTGACGAGGCTCGATGTCACGCACCTGCTCGGCAATCTCGCGTCGAACCAGCAGGTACCGACCGGCGTGCTGCACGACGCCCAGGGCGCCCGTGTTGAGCGCAACCAACTGCTGGGCATCGACATGGACACGACGAATCTTGCCGCCATACTCGAAATTGCGTGGCTGGTCGGCGTCGGCCTTGTTCAACGCATTTCCTTCAAGCAATTTCTGGAGTTTCTGCTTCCGTTCGCGACGCAGACGCGACTGCTCGGCGGCCTCCTGCTCGGCGCGCTTGCGTTCGCGGGCCTCAGCCTGCGCACGTATCGCATAGGCCCGGGCCAGATCGATGCTTTCCTGGTCTTTTTCGCCGCGACCGTGCCTGGCAGCACTGGGGGCGTGACGCGATTTGCCGCCTTGGCCGCCCAGCTTGCCGGCGGCTGGCGCAGCCACACGCTTTTCATCGCGAACCTGTTTGACGATACCGCTCTTGAGCAGCTGATCGCGCAGGGAATCTGCCATGATCCTAGTCCCTAATCGACGTTTTTGTGAGTTAGTAATGCGGTGGCGGTGGCTCATTACGGGCATCGTCCACCAGGGTGGACCGCATCGATGACAGCTCGCCGCGCAACGTGCGCAACGCGTGTTCCAACGCAGCGATTCGCACCGCCTGGCTGGCGTCCGCTGTAGCCAGCCCCTGCACGGTCTCGTCGATGAAGGTGAGCTTCACCTCCAGCTCGGCCAGCCGCTCCTGCAGTTTGTCGTCTGCCGACGTCATGTCGCCACCGCCAGAGTGCGCCCACGGCCAATGCCATAATAGGCAATGCCGGCCTGTTCCACCGTCACCGGATCATACAGATTGCGGCCGTCGAAAATTGCCGGTTGACCCAAGGCCGCGTGAATACGTGCCAGATCAGGGCTGCGGAATGCCTTCCATTCCGTCACCACGGCCAGTACGTCCGCACCCTGCAGGGCCTCGTAGGGCTGCTCAAACAGCGCCAGATCTTTACGCTCACCGTAAAGGCGGCGTGTTTCCTCGCCGGCCTCCGGATCAAAGGCCTGCACCCTGGCGCCCGCAGCCCACAGTGCCTCCATCAGGTGGCGACTGGAAGCTTCTCGCATGTCATCGGTATTCGGCTTGAAAGCCAATCCCCACAATGTCACCGTCTTGCCCGCCAGACGACCTTGGAAATGGCGGGATATCAACTCGAACAACTTGGTTTTCTGTCGCTCGTTCACCGCTTCGACGGCAGCTAGCAGTTGCGCGTCGTAGCCATGATTTCGCGCCGTGTGCGCGAGGGCCCGCACGTCCTTGGGGAAACACGAGCCACCGTAGCCCGCACCGGGATAAATGAAGTGGTGGCCAATGCGGGGGTCCGATCCGATGCCCTGGCGCACCAACTCGACATCCGCGCCCACTCGTTCGGCGATATTGGCGATCTCGTTCATGAAACTGATCTTGGTGGCCAACATCGCATTGGCCGCATATTTCGTCAGCTCGGCGCTGCGCGGGTCCATCACGACCATACGGTCATGGTTGCGATTGAATGGCGCGTAGAGTTTGCGCAACAGATTCACGGCGCGCTCGCTGGAGGAGCCGACGATAATGCGATCTGGACGCAGGCAGTCCTCGACCGCCGCTCCTTCCTTGAGAAATTCCGGGTTGGACGCCACGTCGAATGGAATGGCAACACCACGCCCGGCCAGCTCTGCGGCAATCGCGTCGCGCACCCGATCGGCCGTGCCCACCGGAACGGTTGATTTGTTGACGATCACCGTCGCGCGATCCAGATGGCGGCCGACGGTCCTGGCCACTTCCAGAACGTACTTCAGGTCCGCGCTGCCGTCCTCGTCCGGCGGAGTACCGACCGCGATGAAAATGACCTCGCCGTGGGCGATCGACGATGCGGCATCGGTGGTGAAATTGAGTTGGCCGTTTCCGTGGTTACGACGCACCAGGGGCTCCAGCCCAGGCTCGTAGATCGGGACTTCGCCGCGCTTCAAGCGCTCCACCTTGCCCGCATCGACATCGACGCAAACTACGTGATTGCCCATTTCAGCCAGACAGGCACCGGTAACCAGCCCGACATAGCCCGTACCGAAGATAGTGACTTTAATCATCGTTGCGGCGCACCCAAGTAAAGCGTAAGCCGCCCATTGTAACCTCGCCACACTTGCGGCACCGCATCTCCGGTCACGCGGCTGGCCATCGACGCCTGCCCGGAATGTAAAAGGGCGCGAATTACTTCGCGCCCTTTTGGTGGGTCACTACAGCGTATCGACGTTACTTGGCAGCAGCAGAAGCCGGTGTCGGGCCGGTCTTGAGCAAGGTCACATCGAAGATCAGCGTGGCATTCGGCGGCATCGGCGGACGCGGCTCGGAGCCGTAGGCCAGCGACGACGGAATGTAGAACTTGTAGTGGCTGCCCACTTGCATCAATTGCAGCCCCTCCCGGAAACCGGGAATCACGCCTTCCAGCGGAATCTTGGCCGGACCCGGCGGATTGTGCTTGGCGCTGGCATCAAACACCTGGCCGTTGATAAAGGTGCCGGTGTAGTTGATCTCCACCGTGTCCTTCGGACCCGGACGGGCGCCCTTGCCCTGGCTGATCACCTTGTACTGCAGGCCCGAAGCGGTGGTCTTCACCCCGGGAGCCTTCTTGTTCTTGGCCAGAAAAGCCTCGCCCTCGGCCTTGTTCTTCGCCGCCAGCTTGGTCATTTCAGCCTGGTACTTGGCTTTGATCTTGGCCATGAAGGCTTCGTTCACCTTTTTGGCTTCGGCATCGCTCATGCTCGGCTTCTGGCCAGACAGCGCTGCCTTCACCGCATTTGCCACCGCCGTGGGATCCAGCTCGTCACGCATGATCGGCGGCACCTGGGAAGCAATCTCCCAACCCACCACATAGCTGGCCTTGGCTTTGTCGACCGTGCCAGTGCCCTTTGTAGCTTGAGCGGCGTACACGTTCGCAGTCATGCCCAGTGCAACGGCCATGGTGGCCGCTGTCAGCGTGGGACGCAGAAATTGCTTCATTCGAAACTCCCTCGTGTTTGGATATGCCGGCGTTGCCTCACCGGGCCTCCCCAATGGAGGCAGGCTGCGCATTGTGCTGTGCTTGTCTGCTCTTTGGCAACGACGCAAATTTCAGACCGTTAGTCAGGATAAAGGTTCATCGCCGCTGCCGTTACTCCCTCAAGAAGCCCCACCGCCCGGAGGCAGCGGCTTGGTCAGGGTATCCTTCAGCGTAGCTTGCAACCGCGCATGCAGTTGCACAAGCCCCCGCCACAGCACTACTGCCACCACAATCCCCAACAGGGCAAGCGACACGGCGATTCCTCGCGGCGGCAGGATCGCCGACCCCAGCGCACTAACCAGCAAGGCCAATACCAACAAGGTTGCCAGCGGGATAACCCGCGCCAGCACATTCCGCATTGCCCGGGTGTAGGAACCGGCAAATCGCTCGCGAATGCCGATTTCGGCCAGCAACATGCCCAACGCCTCCGCCTTGCGATAGACCGCAATCAGCATCGGTAGGGACATGAACAAGGCGACCGCCCAGATCAAGGTGTGACGCAGTTCCCGATCGATACCCAAAGCGGAAAACCGGCTCCAGCCGTGGGCATTTACATACGCGCCGATCATAAACAGGGTAACCACCAGCAATACATTGACCGCGATATGCCAAAGCAGGCGACGGAACATCGCCGCAATCACCGCGTTTTCATTGACCGGCCTGAGGTTTTCCAGCCAGCCGCTATAGCTGGCTGCCAGGAAACGGATTGCCTGTGGCGTAACCCTTTGCAAGCCATTCGCCAGCCCATCCGCCGAACGCACCAGATAGGGCGACGAGGCCATGCACAATACCGAAACCGACACGGCGATCGGGTAAATGAAATCACTGACCACCCCCAGCGACAAGCCCAGCGTGGCGATCACGAACGAAAATTCGCCGATCTGCGCCATGCCCAGACCCGAACGCAGCGCGGTACGCGGTTCATGGCCGACCAGAAAAATCCCGAGGCTGCATGTCAGTGTCTTGCCGATGATCACCACTAACGCAATCAGCACCGCCGGCAACGCATACTCCAGCAACGTCGACGGATCGATTTTCAGACCGATTGCCACAAAAAACAGCGCGGCAAACATATCGCGCAACGGCTCGACCAGCCGCATCACACGGTCGACGCTGCGCGACTCGGCGACGACGGCACCGGCCAAGAAAGCGCCCAGCGCCACACTGAAGTCCATCCAGGCAGCCAGCAGACTGGCACCGAAACAGATCCCCAGGACGCTGACCAGCAACGTCTCATCACGCTCAAACCGAGCCACATAGTCAACCAGCCGCGGTAGCAGCAGCAGACCGAGGATCATCCCCACCACCACAAACAGGCCGAGATGACCGATCAGGGTGAACGCCGTTTGCGCTTGCACCGAGCCACCGATTGCCACCGCCGTCAACAGCGTCAACATGACAATGGCGAGCAGATCCTCGGCTACCAGCAGGCCGACTACCAGCTTGGCGAAGGGTTGATCGCGTTGGCCGTTTTCAGACAGCGTCCGCGTCGCCACCATCGTCGAAGACAAGGCGACGATGCCACCGAGGAAAAGCGCATCCATCCCCTTCCAGCCGAACAGACCGCCGATACCCACACCGATCCACAACATCAAACCGACTTCGGCCAGCGCCGCAACCAGCACACCGATGCCCACGTCCCGTAACTTGCGCACGCTGAATTCGAGTCCCAGCGTAAACATCAGCAGGACGACGCCGAGATTGGAGATGTCATCAATGGCGCGGGGGTCGGCCACCAGCATGGTGGGCATGTGAGGACCGATCAACACACCGGCCAGGATGTAGCCCAGCAATACCGGCTGACGCAGACGTTGGAAAAGGATCGTGGTGGCCCCGGCGACCATCATCACCATGGCAAGATCCCTAATGAAGCCGATTTCGTGCATGCCTTGGTCTTCGACGGCCGGGGACACTGGCAGCTTAGTCGAACCGCTGCCGTGTTGCCGTGATGACCGCGAAGCGCGTCTCAAGCGACGGGGGAGATCGGCAGGCCATTCAAAAAAAGCTTGACGGATATGCGACTCGGACCTATTCTTCCGGGCTTCCAGCGGCGGGGCCATAGCTCAGCTGGGAGAGCGCCTGCATGGCATGCAGGAGGTCGGCGGTTCGATCCCGCCTGGCTCCACCAACTTGAATTGTCCCCATCGTCTAGAGGCCTAGGACACCACCCTTTCACGGTGGCGACCGGGGTTCGAATCCCCGTGGGGACGCCAAGTTGGTCCGCCGAGCTGGAAAATGTATGTGGAGCGGTAGTTCAGCTGGTTAGAATGCTGGCCTGTCACGCCGGAGGTCGCGGGTTCGAGTCCCGTCCGCTCCGCCACTCAACGGAAAGCCCGCCTTGTGCGGGTTTTTTGTTGTGCGGTATCAGGCACAACACGGCGGTGAATTGATCATTTCCTCGGCTCGATCGTTCCGATCGAATGCCCCTGCTCGGCCAGATACTCAAGCCAGCGCGACAGAAAGCCATTCATCCGCAACCGATGCTGGAACACCGTATGGGCCGGCGGAAAGGGGCCCAGTACCTGCCATAAGTGACGCCCTGGATGGCAATGCAACGCCTCGGCGACATGCGCATCGGTATACATCCGCAATTGTGCCGACGGTGCACGGCGACCGGTGTGCGTATCGACGAAGTCGTAGGTCAGTTCGAGCTCCAAGGTATAGGGATGGCGCTCCTGCAGATGCAGATGGATCTCCAACCCGTCGTCCACGTTCGAAACGTAGTGGCCCGGAGCCAGCTGCGAGGGTTCGAACAGGCGTACAAGCCGGTGATAGTTTTCGGCATACAACCCCATCAGAAAGCCGAAGCGACCTGGCAACAAGTTGGCGCGATCAGATACGGCAGCATTCATCGGCAATCGACACTCCCGGCAAGGGGTTCAGAACATGGTCCGCTCGATACCGAAGCGGTCGAAGATCTTGCTCGCAATCTCCTCAATCGAGACATGCGTGGTATTCAAGCTGGGAATACCGGCATGGCGCATCAGCCTGTCAGCCTGCTGCAATTCCCAGTTGCACTGCTCCAATGTTGCATAGCGGCTGCCGGCACGGCGCTGCTGACGGATCTGCGCCAGTCGCCCGGGTTCAATCGTGAGCCCGTAAAGCCGGTCCTTGTAGGGCAGCAGACGCGACGGAAGCTCCAGTCGCTCGAGGTCTTCGTCGGTAAGCGGATAGTTGGCGGCGCTGACCCCGTAATGCAAGGCCATATAGAGGCAGGTCGGGGTCTTACCCGAGCGTGACACGCCGATAAGGATCAGATCGGCATGGCCGTAGTCCATGTCCATGCCGTCGTCGTGGGTCAACGCAAAATTGGTCGCGTTGATACGCGCCTCGTACTTTTCGAAATCGACCATGCCATGCGAGAGATTGACTGCTCCCGAGCGCTTGGCGCCGAGCTCTTTTTCCAGCGGGCTGATGAACGGCGCGAATACGTCGAGCATCAAGGCTCCGCTGCCGGCAACGATTTCGCACAAGGCCGGATCGGTCATGGTGTTTATCACGATAGGCCGCTCGCCGGTCTTCGCATAGAGCGTCTTGATCCTCAAGGCGGCGGCTTCTGCCTTCTTGGCGTCATCGGTAAACGGCAATCGGTGCTTGTCGAAATGAACGCCCTCGAACTGGGTCAGAATGCTGTTGCCAATGGTCTCCGCGGTAATACCAGTGGAGTCGGAGATGAAATAAACCGTTCGCTGCATAGAAATTTCCAGCCATCCAGGTGCACATATCCGCACCTTAACCGAAGCGTAAAACACTGTCGCTGCTTGAGTACCAGCTGACTGGTATGCAGTTGGAACGTTCAAACACCACAATGGTCTTCTTGTGCTTCGCACCATCGGCAGCGGACAATACCAGTTCTTTGCAGCCCGCTTCGTACCAGCGTGCTGCGTGACCCCGCCAACCTTTCCCATGCTCTTGAGGAGACACCCCTTGAACGATCTGGTGCTTTGGCTAGACCAACTGCGCATGACTGACCTGGGCAAGGTCGGCGGCAAGAACGCCTCGCTAGGCGAGATGATTGGCAACCTCGCCAAACTCGGCGTCTCGGTGCCTGGCGGCTTTGCAACCACTGCTGACGCGTTCCAGCAATATCTGGAAAAGAGCGGGCTGGCCAAACGCATCCAGGATCATCTGGCCACGCTGGACGTCGACGACGTCGATGCCCTGGTCGCATGCGGCAAGCAGATCCGCAGCTGGATCGTCGACACAGCCTTGCCCGATGAACTCGAGCAGGCGATTCGGGATGCCTACCTCAAATTGTGCAAGGAGGCCGGTGCCGACGACATCGCTGTCGCCGTACGCTCGTCAGCCACCGCCGAGGATCTCCCGGACGCCTCGTTCGCCGGCCAACAGGAAACCTTTCTCAACGTGGTCGGTATCGACGATGTGCTGCACAAGGTAAAGGAAGTCTTCGCCTCGCTGTACAACGATCGCGCCATTGCCTATCGCGTGCACCAGGGCTTCAAGCACGAAGACGTATTTCTCTCCGCTGGCATCCAGCTGATGGTGCGCTCGGACATCGGCGCTGCAGGGGTGCTGTTCACATTGGATACCGAGTCCGGCTTTCGCGACGTGGTCTTCGTCACCGGCTCGTACGGACTCGGCGAATTGGTGGTGCAAGGCGCGGTCAATCCCGATGAATTTTATGTTTTCAAACCCACCCTGAGGGCCGGCAAACCTGCTGTGCTGCGCCGCAGTCTGGGCGCCAAACAACAACGCATGGTGTATTCGGACCAAGCCGGCGAGCGGGTGCGCATCGAGGAAACCCCGGCCACTGAGCGCAGCCGCTTCTGTCTCGACGACGAGGAGGTGCAGGAGCTCGCCAAGCAGGCATTGGTGATCGAGCAGCATTACGACCGCCCGATGGACATCGAGTGGGCCAAAGATGGTCATACCGGCAAGCTGTACATTGTGCAGGCCCGCCCGGAAACAGTGAAATCACGTTCCCATGCCACCCAATTGGAACGCTTCCACCTGCAAGAGCAAGGCAAGATCCTGGTCGAGGGCCGTTCGATCGGGCAGAAAATCGGGTCCGGCAAGGCACGGGTCATCCGCTCATTGGCGGATATGAGCAAGGTCCGCAATGGCGACGTATTGATCGCCGACATGACCGACCCCGACTGGGAGCCGGTGATGAAGCGGGCGGCAGCCATTGTGACCAACCGCGGTGGTCGCACCTGCCATGCCGCAATCATCGCCCGCGAACTTGGCGTGCCGGCCGTCGTCGGCACAGGTAACGCACTGGAGCTCATTCCCGACGGTAGCGACGTCACCGTATCGTGTGCCGAGGGCGATACCGGCACGATCTACGAAGGCTTGCTGAAATTCGAACGTGTCACCGCGGATCTGGGCGCGATGCCCGAGGCGCCGTTGAAAATCATGATGAACGTGGCCAATCCGGAGCGGGCCTTCGACTTCGGCATGTTGCCGAACGCCGGCATCGGCCTGGCCCGTCTGGAGATGATCATCGCCAGCCATATCGGCGTGCACCCCAAAGCCTTGCTTGAATATGGCCAACAGGATGCCGACACCAGGACCAAGATCGACGCGCGGATGGCAGGATACGCCGACCCAGTGTCGTTCTACGTTGATCGCCTCGCCGAAGGCATCGCCACGATCGCCGCCTCGGTCTACCCGAAACCGGTGATCGTGCGCCTGTCCGACTTCAAGTCGAACGAATACGCTGGCCTGATCGGCGGCACACGCTACGAACCGCACGAAGAGAACCCGATGATCGGCTTTCGCGGTGCCAGCCGTTACGTGGACCCGAGCTTCGCCGAGGCCTTTGCGCTCGAGTGCCGGGCCATGCTGCAGGTACGCGAAGTGATGGGCCTGACCAATGTCTGGGCGATGATCCCCTTTGTACGCACGGTGGACGAAGGACGCAAGGTCATCGACGTTCTGGCAAAAAATGGGCTGAAACGGGGCGAAAACGATCTGAAGGTCATCATGATGTGCGAGGTACCGTCCAATGCCCTCCTGGCGGACGAGTTCCTCGATATTTTCGATGGCTTCTCGATCGGCTCGAACGACCTTACCCAACTCACCCTTGGCCTCGATCGCGACTCCAGCATCGTTGCGAACCTGTTCGACGAGCGCAACCCAGCGGTGAAGAAACTCCTGGCGATGGCAATCCAGGCGGCGCGCGCCAAGGGCAAATACATCGGTATCTGCGGCCAGGGACCGTCCGACCATCCTGATCTGGCCGAATGGTTGATGGAACAGGGTATCGAATCGGTCTCGCTGAATCCGGACACCGTGGTCGATACCTGGCTGCGCCTGGCCAAGAAGAAAGCGGGCTGACAAGCGGGCTCACCGCACGCGGTCGCTGGCTGTCGTGCTTGTTTCCGTGAGGTGCAACGCGTAGACTTGCCGGCTCGCGCGGGCCACGCGCAGCCCTTTCGGAGAGGTGGCAGAGTGGTCGAATGTACCTGACTCGAAATCAGGCGTACGTGTAAGCGTACCGAGGGTTCGAATCCCTCCCTCTCCGCCAGAAAAGACAAAACGCCCCGGTCGGGGCGTTTTGTTTTATTTGCGGGCTACATGCGGCATGCTGCGACCATTCTCCCTACCAGACACCCCATGATCGAGTTCGGACACGGCACGCACGTCGGTATGCGCCGCAGGCGCAATGAAGACACCTATTACGCCGATGCCTCGCTTGGCCTGTTTCTGGTCGCCGACGGTATGGGCGGCCACGAACATGGCGAAGTCGCCTCGGCTCTGGCACGCGATGTCGTGGTGGACAATGTCACCCGCGGATGTAGCCTCGCTGACGCCATACGCGAGGCAGCAAGGGAATTGGCCGAACGCTCGCATGCAGGCAGCGACGCATATCCCATGGGCACGACGATAGCCGGCCTGCGCCTGAGCGACCGTGAGTACGAGGCTGCCTGGGTGGGTGACAGCAGAATCTACCTATACAATCAAAAATTGCGTCAGATCAGCCATGACCACTCGCTGGTGCAGGCGCTGGTCGAAGCGGGACAGCTTGATCCGGCCAAGGCCGCGCAACATCCGCAGCGCAATGTCCTGACCCAGGCTCTCGGAGTAACCGCGACTGATCGCCTGCATATTGGGATGGCCGGTGGGAAACGCGATCACGGCCTGACGTTTCTGATATGCAGCGATGGGTTGAGCGAGAATGTCTCCGATACCTCGATGGCGCGCATGGTATCCCGCACCGACCTGACTGCCCAGGAGTGCGTCGATCATTTGCTGCTTGACGCGCTGGACAACGGCGGTGACGACAACATTACCGCCGTACTGGTAAGACTCCGCTGACATCATGCCGCTGATCCCCTCTGCATCAGCCGCCACAGGCTGGTCCCCCGACAGGATGCATCGAGCGTATCGAGCCGGCTTTCGTGCGATGCCAGCTCATCCTCCGAGGCCCGCAATACCACCGGCCGAACGTCGAGTACCGGCAGGGAACCGAGGTTTTCGCGAGCTTCCTCCCCGCCTGGCGTGAAACCGAGATCGAGAGCCACCTGGCCCGAGGTCATCCCCAGATAGACGTCGGCCAGTAACTGGGCATCGATCAGACCACCGTGGAGATCGCGGCGTGAGTTGTCGACACCGAGCCGTTTGCACAACGCATCCAGACTGTTGCGCTGACCTGGATAGCGCTCGCGCGCCATGACCAGTGTATCGAGCACGCGGCAGCGATCAATGATTTTGCCGACATTGCGGCCCACGCGCGCCAACTCGGCGTCGAGAAAACCGACATCGAAGCTGGCGTTGTGAATGACTAATTCGGCACCGTCTACAAAGGCCAGAAAATCGTCAACGACATCGGCAAATCGGGGTTTGTCGAGAAGGAAATCGTCCTCGATCCCGGTAACCTGACGCGCCCCTTCGTCAATCGCCCGATCTGGATTGAGGTAGGTCTGGTAGTAGCGACCCGTGAGCCGACGTTCCACCATCTCGATGCAGGCGATCTCGATCAGTCGATGGCCCTGGCGAACGTCGAGCCCGGTAGTCTCGGTATCAAGGACCACCTGTCTCATGCTCTGCCCCTCAATCGCTCCGCCTGCTCGCGCGCCGCTTCGTCGACACGCTCGTTTTCGATATGCCCGGTGTGACCGCGCACCCAGCGCCAACTCACCTGGTGATGACTCACCGCATCAGACAGCCTTTGCCACAAGTCCTGGTTCTTCACCGGCTTCTTGTCTGCCGTGCGCCAGCCGTTGGATCGCCACTTGGGTACCCATTGCTCGATACCCTGCATGACGTAACGAGAGTCGGTAGTAAGCACAACCCGGCACGGGCGCGTCAAAGACTCCAGCGCAGCGATCGCCGCCATCAACTCCATCCGGTTGTTGGTGGTGGCTGGATCGCCGCCCGCCACCATGCGTTCGTTACTGCCCGCACGCAGCAAGGCAGCCCAGCCTCCAGGCCCGGGATTTCCGAGGCAGGCGCCATCGGTGAATGCTTCCACTTCGCTCATGTTTCACGCATACCTTGAAATTCAGAGTGCTGTACTACGCCGCACGCTGGGAGACAGACGACCGTTTGCAGCAGGGCGGATCGCCGCCCGCGTGCTGCGCAGCGGCACGACCGATTGCCGCTGCTTGCGTGCGATCAATACATAGCCGCCGCCGCATGCGCGGATGTTGATCGCGGAGAGCGCTGTATCATGGGGCAGCAAACCTCCAACCCGCCAACCTCGCACGATCTGCAATCCCGATTGTCGCAGAATCTGCCGCAGCCGCAGCGGCATGTGCATGACCGGCGGTGAATGCCGCGCACGCCAACGTAACCACGGCGCCCAGCCGCTGAACGGATGTACTCCGGTGACCACCAGGGTGCCACCCGGTGCAAGTACCCGAACTGCCTCGGCAAGCAGCAATGATGCCCCCGCAGTTACTTCCTGTGCGTGCCGCATCAACACAAGCTGAAAGGCGTCATCGGTAAACGGAAGCTGCGTGTCGCTGGCCGCCAACAGATCCCCTCGATAACAGTCCCGGCTCACCCACAAGCGCGTCCAGAAACCCAGAAAAGGCAGTACCGGTGGCTGATCGTCGAGGGATGCACTCAGCAGTAACCCGTGATTCCCGGCACAACGCTGCAATTCGGGCATCAACACACGCATCTGGTCTTCGCGCAATCGTTTCAGTGGCGCACTGGCATAGATGTCAGGTAGTGAGCGCATGCATGGTGGCCGATCGCGATCTGTGCAGACAGTGTAACGGCTGTTACCCTCAGGCATCAGCGTCGGACGACGCGGGCATAGTGTCCGTAGATGAATAGTCAGCGGATGTATTAACAATAGACTAACGATCGCCGGGAAGAGCCTCTTTATAGTCGCCGAGGCAATTCACCCTCTCGTGATTCAACCGGGCTTATCTCTTGCATTTGATTCCGATACCGGCGCTGACCGACAACTACATCTGGCTGGTCCACGATGAGGAAGGCCAGGCTATCGTCATCGACCCGGGCGAGGCTAGCGTGGTCGAACAAACCTTGCACAACGGGCACCTGACGCTGACGGCGATCCTGCTTACCCACCACCATCATGACCATATCGGCGGTGTCGCCGAGTTGGTCAGCAAGCATTCGGTGCCGGTCTATGGGCCGGATGACGAACGCATCACCGAAACGACGATCAGGGTGCACGACGGCGACATGATCAGCCTCGCTGGCCCCTGTCTGGAGTTTGAGGTGCTCGCCATCCCGGGCCACACTCTCAGCCACATCGCTTATGCAGGAAATGAGCTGCTGCTTTGCGGCGATACGCTGTTCAGCCTCGGCTGCGGCCGCTTGTTCGAGGGAAGTCCCGCGCAGATGCTGACGTCGCTCGACCGGCTGGCAACGCTTCCTCACGAAAGCATGGTGTGTGCAGCGCACGAATACACCGAAGCCAACGGACGGTTTGCGCAACTCATCGACCCGCACAACCGCGCGCTTCAGGAACGTATGCGTGAAGTCCTCACGCTGCGCCAGGCTCACCGCCCCAGTCTGCCGGTGTCGTTGGCAAATGAACTCGCCACCAATCCGTTTCTGCGCGTGGACAGCCCTGCCGTAACGGATTGGTATCGCGTCCAGCACGACGGCGCCAGCGGAGATCGCACGTCGCGCTTTGCTGCGCTGCGTAGCGCCAAAGACCTGTTTCGCGGATGAGGGTTCGGATACTTCAAGCGCTACTGATCTCCACGTTGATCATGCTGGCAGGTTGCTCTGGCGTGCCACCGCGAAGCTCGCTCCCCTCATCCACCGAATCCGTCCCGAAGATTGTCCCACCCGCTCCCGCCCCCGCTCTTGCCCAGCTTCATACGCCGTCAGCAACCGACTCCTGGGATCGGCTGCGCCAAACTTTCGCCATGGCTGATTGCAACGGCGGTCCGGCGGTGCTGGCCCAGGCCAGGCGCTATACCCGCTCTCCCAAGCAGTTCGAGAGTCGATTACGCGCCGTGTTGCCACGCCTGATATATGTGCAACAAGCTGCCGTACGGCATGGGGTCGCGGGGGAATTTGTGCTGCTGCCGTGGGTAGAAAGCCACTTCAGGCCGGTGACCACCCGCAACAACCGACCCGCAGGCATGTGGCAGATCATGCCAATTACCGCTGGCGCCCTTGGCTTGCGCATTGTCGATGGTCACTACGACGGCCGCCTGAATGTCTCCGCGGCAACTGATGCGGTAATGAAACTGCTGCTGAAATACCACGACCAATTCCACGACTGGCGCATTGCGGACTATGCCTACAATGCTGGCGAATTCGCCGTCCGCCGAATCCTCCGCAAATATGGATTGCCTCCTGCACAACCGGCGATTCCCCTCTGGCCGGTGCCCAAGGTTACCCGGGCGCACTTGATCAAATTGATGGCGATTGCCTGCGTGGTGCGCGAACCGAGCCGATTCGATGTCAGCCTGCCCACGTTGCCGAAAAGTCAGCATCTGGTAAAGGTTGAAGTTACTCGGCCCATCTCGATCAGCATGGCGGCAAGGCAAGTGGGCATGCCCGCAGAAAAGCTGAAGCACCTCAATTCGGCTTTTCGCGATGCCACCGTGGATACCGGCGCGGCACCGTATCTGCTGATTCCGCGGCGCCATGCACGGCAGCTTCGCAATGCGCTACAGAATAATGAGATCAAATGGACAGCCAAACCCGCAACACATCGGGTTAAACGCGGCGACAGCCTGTGGAAAATCGCCCAGCGGTATGCAGTGCAAATCAGCCAACTGCGGCGCTGGAATCACCTGCAAGGGGACGCGCTGAGAGCCGGCCAAACCTTGCTGATCAGTGCACCGCAATGAGGCCGTCGCAGCGTCGTAACTGCCTCACTCTCTCTGGCGGAGCTTCTCCCGCAAGCAGGGTGCACTGATGCCTTTCAGTTAGCGGGGCACCCGCTACGGCGGTAACGCCAGGCGGCCCGTGCCAGGTCAGCCCGCTGCACGGCGAAAGGGGTGGCCGCTGGCCACCCCTTTCTCGGTACTGCTCGCGTCAGGCCCAAGTCACAGCAGATTCTTGTTGACCTTGATCTTGGTCTCTGCCCGGCGTTGATTCAACAGTTCGCGCGTCGTTTCGGTGCCATAGGCCTTGACCATTTGCCGGCGCAGTTCCTGACGCTGCGCGGCTGATACTTTGGACAAGTCACCGCCCTGCACTTTGTCGACCGCCAGCAGTGCATACGTCCCCTGTTTCATATCTACCACCCCGAACTGCGGTTTGCCGGCAACCGGGTGTGGCAACAGGAATGCCTGCTCAAGAAGCGGAGCAGGTAGCTTCGAGCGACCGCGAATCACTTCATTTTCGCTCTGTACCGTAGTACCGAAGGCAGTGGCGACCGTCCCCATCGACTTACCCGCGCGCAACTGGGCAAGCGCCTTGTCCGCCTGCTCTTTCGCCAGCGCATGGATGCGGGCGTCGATGATTTTCTGGTGCACGTCCGCGCGCACTTCAGTCAGCGGCTTGGCGAAGGCGGCAACATGCTTTTCGACGCGAATCACTACGGAATGATCATTTCCCAAGCTAATCAAACCCGAGTTATTACCCTGTACCAGGACGTCATCGCTGAACGCGGCGGCGATTACCTTGGGGTTGGCGGCTACGCCTTCTCCCCCCTTTCGGGAGAAGAGCGCTGTGGTTTTGATGGGGATACCCAACGCGGTCGAAGCCGGCTCCAACGAGGCGGGATTCTGATAGGTATTGTCGGACAGCTTGCCGGCGATCTCGTTGTATTTGCGATCACGCTCGGCCGCCGTTGCCTCCCTGGCCAACTGGTCACGCACCTCCGAAAAAGGTTTGGACTGGCCGCTGCGGATATCCCGCAGCCAGATAATGTGATAGCCATCCGACGACAAAACGGGTTTGGATATCTGGCCCTTCTGCAGAGCAAACATCGCGGCTTGGAAGGCCGGATCCGTTACACCTTTTTCAAGCCAACCGAGATCGCCACCCTGCCGTTTCGACCCCAGATCCTGCGAATCCTTCCTCGCCAATTGGGCGAAATCGGCAGGGGTCGCTTCCGCCGCAATCTTGTCAGCTTTGGCCAACGCCGCCTTTTGCTGGGCAGGCGTGGCGTTGGCGGGCACATCGATCAGAATATGCGACACCAGGCGCTGCTCCGGCTGCACAAAGCGCTGCTTCTCGGCTTCGTAGCGCTTCTTCAGCTCGGCCTCGGTAGGCGGATGGTCCGGGGTCAAATCAGCACCATTGACCTCAATATATTTCAGTGAAACTTCCTCGGGATTCATGTACTCGGCGAGGTGAGCCTTGTAATAGGCCTGCATCTGCGCGTCGGTGACCGTGGTATCTGCCAGCACCGGCATCGGCAACACGAAATAGCGCAGGTTCCGACGCTGATAAAGCAGGCTGAAGAACTGATCAATCTGTGCATCGGTGGCAAAGGTGCTTGCGTCAATGGCATCGGGCAACAACTGTGTCGCCAGTGACGAGCGGATCTCGTCCTGGAACATCTCGGGTGTCTTGCGCTGGCTGGAAAGCCATGCTTGATATGTGGTGGGGTCGAACTGGCCGTTCAACTGAAAGGCCGGGATGGCCGCAATGTAGTCCCGGATGGCACTGGTCGCTACGCGCATACCCCAGTCGTGATTGGCTTGCAGCAACAATTGCTGGTCGATCATGCCATCGAGCACACGCTGTTTCATCGCTGGCTGGTCGAAGATGCTGGCGTCAAAATGGTCACCCTGCTCGGCGCTTGCCTGCTGCCGCAGCTGGTTCATTCGATCCTGATAGTCGCGCTGGCTGATTTCATGTTTACCGACTTTGGCGACGAACGAGTCGCTACGCGACGTAAAATAACTTTCCATGCCGAAAAGTGACATCGCCAACACGGCGACACCGAGCACGATGATGGCTGGCCACCCGTGCATCTTGTTACGCATTGCCTGCAACATTGAACTCTTCCTGCAACGGTTTGATGCGCATCGAGCGTGCTGCGCGTTGATCGGTAACCACGCCGATACGCATGGCTGAAATAACAAAGGCGCCACAGGGGCGCCCTTGCGAACTGTGGCGGAGCGGACGGGACTCGAACCCGCGACCTCCGGCGTGACAGGCCAGCATTCTAACCAGCTGAACTACCGCTCCGCATTTTTCTGGTGGGTGCTGTAGGGATCGAACCTACGACCACCGCCTTGTAAGGGCGACGCTCTACCGCTGAGCTAAGCACCCAAAACCAAGCGAGTAGCCGCTTAGTTTAGGGCATCCTTCAGGGTCTTGCCAGCCTTGAACGCCGGGACCTTCGAGGCCTTGATCTTGATCGCTTCATTGGTTCGCGGGTTGCGCCCGGTACGGGCCGCACGCTTACGCACGGTAAAGGTACCGAAACCCACCACCGATACGTCCTCACCCTTCTTCAGCGACTTCTGTACGGTCTCGAAGAAGGCTTCGAGGGCACGGCCCGCGTCAGCCTTGGTCAGCTCGGCCTTTTCGGCGATGGCATTGATCAGATCGGTTTTATTCATTGAAAAACTCCCTTCTCGGTTTTCGGCCAGCGTGATCAGTCATGGACTCGACTGTGCCGGCATGGATGGTTGGCTCTTGCCAGGTACCGTAACGCAACCCCGCATCGCTGCGCTGACGGACAACGCCGGGACTGCGGTATCGCCTTTATACCAGTGCCTTGGCGGAATCCGCAACACGAGCTGTAGCAACGCTTGCGACTGAAACACCATGAAAAAAACTGCTTGCAAAAGAGGCGTCAGAAGACTAGGCAATCTCCACCCCTGAGCCATCTCCCTGTCAGCGAAAATGTGAGCAATGCCATGCTCGTCCATCCCCTCGTGCATCATGCACCATCAATGCGTACGCGAGTGTACTTCCGATGCCGTGCCGGGGGATGTCGACGACGCCTCATCCTTCACCGGATTGGGACGAAGCGGACTTTCGAGTGCAATATCAAGCACTTCGTCAATCCAGCGTACCGGAAAAATTTGCAGCGACGAAGTAATATTCGCCGGCATATCGACGAGATCTTTCTTGTTGTCGTCGGGAATGATTACGGTGGTAATGCCCCCACGATGCGCCGCCAGCAGTTTTTCCTTGAGTCCCCCGATAGGCAGCACACGTCCGCGCAGGGTGATTTCACCGGTCATCGCCACTTCGGATCGTACCGGCACCTTGGTCAACACCGAAACCAAGGCCGTGCACATCGCAATGCCCGCACTGGGACCGTCTTTGGGGGTTGCACCCTCCGGTACATGAATATGCATGTCGAGTTTCTGGTGAAACTCGGGGTCGATACCCATCTGATCCGCGCGCGCGCGCACGACCGACAAGGCCGCCTGGATCGACTCTTTCATCACATCGCCGAGCTGGCCGGTGTGGACCAGCCGACCCTTGCCGGGAACGACCGAACCTTCGATGCTGAGAAGCTCGCCACCGACCTGCGTCCAAGCCAGCCCGGTGACCAGACCAATCTCGTTTTGCAACTCCTTGCGGCCGAAGTCAAATCGACGCACACCCAGGTAATGATCGAGATTGCCCGAATTGACCTTGACCACGCCAGCAGCGGGTTTTGTACGCGACCTGGATTTGGCGGCCTTGGTCGCGGTGCCGGAGCGACGAGCCTTGGCCTTCTTCACCTCGCCCAGGGTCAGCTCCTTGACCACCTTGCGGCAAATCTTGGATATTTCGCGCTCCAGATTGCGCACCCCCGATTCACGGGTGTAGTAGCGCACGATATCTCGCAGCGCTTCTTCGTCGACGGTCAGTTCTTCGGGCTTCAGACCATTGGCCTTGAGCTGCTTGGCCAACAGGTACTTCTGCGCGATGCCCAGCTTTTCGTCTTCGGTATAGCCGGGGATACGAATAACCTCCATGCGATCGAGCAGCGGGCCAGGGATGTTCAACGAGTTGGCGGTGGCAATCCACATCACCTCCGAGAGGTCCAGATCCACTTCCAGGTAATGGTCGTTGAACGCGTGATTCTGCTCGGGGTCAAGAACCTCCAGCAATGCTGACGAGGGGTCACCACGGAAATCCATCGACATCTTGTCGATTTCATCCAGCACGAATAGCGGGTTTCGGGCAGCCACCTTGTTGAGGTTCTGCACGATACGACCGGGCATCGAACCTATATAGGTGCGCCGATGACCGCGGATTTCCGCCTCATCGCGTACGCCGCCGAGGCTCATGCGGACGAATTTGCGATTGGTGGCTTTGGCAATCGACTGCCCCAGCGACGTCTTTCCCACACCTGGCGGGCCGACCAGACACAGGATCGGTCCCTTCATCACGCTCACCCGCTGCTGGACGGCAAGGTACTCGAGGATGCGATCCTTGACTTTTTCAAGTCCGAAATGATCGGCGTCGAGCACTTCCTGCGCCATCTGCAGATCCTTGCGTACCTTGCTGCGCTTTTTCCATGGCACACCGACCAGCCAGTCCAGGTAGTTGCGCACCACCGTCGCTTCGGCCGACATCGGTGACATCTGCTTGAGTTTGTTGAACTCCTGCTTGGCCTTGGACAAGACCGCCCTCGGCATGCCCGCCTTATCGATCTTTGCCTGCAGCTCCTCGATCTCGCTGACACCGTCCTCGTTGTCGCCCAGCTCCTTCTGGATCGCCTTCATCTGTTCATTGAGGTAGTACTCGCGCTGGCTCTTTTCCATCTGCGACTTCACCCGACCACGGATGCGCTTTTCGACCTGCTGCAGATCCATCTCGCCGTCGACCAGGCCGATCAGCAACTCCAGGCGCTGCCCCACATCAGCCGTCTCAAGTACTTTCTGCTTGTCGTCCATGCGTACCGAGAGATGGGCCGCGATCGAATCGGCCACCCGCGAGGGATCGTCGATTCCGGACAGGCTTGCCAATACCTCCGGCGGCAGTTTGCGGCTTTGTTTGACCAACTGCTCGAACAACGAGATGAGGGTATTCGAAACTACATCCAGCTCGCGTTCCTTCACGTTGTAGATCGGCTCGATCACGCGCGAACGGGCGGTCAGCATCCCGTCGGCATCGTCGCAGCTCTCGATCGTTACCCGCGACTGCCCCTCGACCAACACCTTGACCGTGCCATCGGGGAGTTTCAGCAACTGCAATACGCCGGCGAGGGTACCGACCTGGTGCAGGTCATCTTTCGCCGGATCGTCGATGTCCGGGCTTTTTTGGGCGACCAGGAGGATCTGACGCTCGCCCTCCATCGCGCGCTCCAGGGCGCGCATGGATTTGTCACGCCCCACAAACAGGGGAATGACCATGTGCGGATAGACCACCACGTCGCGCAATGGCAATACCGGCAATGCGTCCAGCAGGTCGGGGAGGGAGGCGTTTTTGGCCATCGGAACAGGGTTTCCTCGAAAAATCGGATCAACGGTCGTCCCGACACTGCGCCGGGCATCACTACACGTCAAGTGGAGGTCAATTGCTGTCCACTCAAGACCTGACGTGTGTAAAAAAAGAACGGCCCCGGCGAAACACCGGAGCCGTCGTCAATGCCGGAGGTGGGCCCGATCAGGCGGCGTCACTGCCGTCGCTGGCTACGCGCTGCTGCATATTGCCTCGGTAGATCAGATACGGCTCTGCCTGCCCGTCGATCACGGCGTCGTCAACCACCACCTTGCTGACATGCTCAAGCGAAGGCAGTTCATACATGGTTTCCAGCAGGACCTGCTCGATAATGGTGCGTAGCCCTCGCGCCCCAGTTTTGCGCTTCAGCGCTTTTCGCGCAATCGCCTGAAGCGCCTCGGGACGGAACTCCAGTTCTGCCTCCTCCATCTCAAACAATTTCTTGAACTGCTTGGTGACGGCGTTCTTGGGCTCGGTGAGAATTTTTACCAGGGCCGCCTCATCCAGCTCATCAAGCGTAGCGACCACGGGGAGACGACCGACAAACTCGGGGATCAGTCCAAATCGCACCAGATCAGCGGGCTCGACATCGGCCAGGACCTTGCCCAGATTTTCGGTGCGTTCCTTGCTGCGGACTTCCGCGGAGAAACCGATACTGGTGTTTTCCGAACGCTGCTGGATAACCTTTTCAAGACCGGCAAACGCACCGCCGCAGATGAACAGGATATTCTTGGTGTCTACCTGCAGAAACTCTTGCTGGGGATGCTTGCGACCGCCCTGAGGCGGAACTGAAGCCAAAGTGCCTTCGATCAGCTTGAGCAGCGCCTGCTGTACCCCTTCGCCGGACACATCACGGGTAATCGAGGGATTCTCACTCTTGCGGGAAATCTTGTCGATTTCGTCGATGTAGACGATGCCCGATTGCGCCTTCTCGACATCGTAATCGCACTTTTGCAGCAGCTTCTGGATGATGTTTTCGACGTCCTCGCCCACATAGCCGGCCTCTGTCAGCGTTGTCGCATCGGCAATGGTGAACGGCACATTGAGCAGGCGCGCCAGCGTTTCTGCCAACAGTGTCTTGCCCGAACCGGTAGGACCGATCAGCAGGATGTTGGACTTGCTCAACTCGATGTCGTCACTCTTCTGTCGTGACTCGATCCGCTTGTAGTGGTTGTAGACCGCTACCGAAAGCGCTTTTTTGGCACGCGTCTGACCCACCACATACTGGTCCAGAGACTCCCGGATCTCCCGTGGCTTGGGAAGCTGAGTGCGACCGGAGGCTGCTTTCTCTTCCAACTCTTCACGGATAATGTCGTTGCAAAGCTCTACGCACTCGTCGCAGATGAACACGGACGGGCCCGCGATCAGCTTGCGTACTTCGTGCTGGCTCTTGCCACAGAAGGAGCAATAGAGAATCTTGCCGCTGTCGCTGGAACGCCCCTGCCGGTCGTCGCTCATACTTTGGATCCCACTGGTAAAACTGGATGCGTCGCGAGAATAACACAGCCCACCATGCCTGCCTGCAGGCATGGTGCACAAATCCCAATGACGGGGGAAAGGCCGGAAATCAGGCTGATTTCACTGATTCGCCGGCGCGCTTGTCCAGCACTTCATCGATCAGGCCGTAAGTTTTAGCGTCACCCGCGCTCATGAAACGATCGCGCTCCATGTCCAGCTCGATCTTCTCCAACGGCTGACCGGTGTGCTCAACATACAATTTGTTCAGACGCTCGCGGACATACAGGATTTCACGCGCCTGAATTTCGATATCGGTGGCTTGACCCTGCGCACCGCCCGAAGGCTGATGAATCATGATCCGCGAATTGGGCAGCGCGAAACGCTTGCCCTTGGTGCCGGCCATCAGCAGGAACGAACCCATGCTGCACGCCTGGCCGATGCACATCGTGCTGATGTCCGGCTTGATGAACTGCATGGTGTCGTAGATTGCCAGGCCGGCGGTCACGGCTCCACCCGGGCTGTTGATATAAAAATGGATATCCTTGTCGGGATTTTCCGACTCAAGAAACAGCATCTGGGCAACGATCAGATTGGAAACCTGGTCGTTGACTTCGCCAACCAGAAAGATCACACGCTCTTTCAGCAGCCGCGAGTAGATGTCGTAGGAGCGCTCGCCGCGAGCAGTCTGCTCGACGACCATCGGCACCAAATTGAGGTTCTGGATCTGATCCATGGCCATGTGCAGCTCTCCGGTAGGTAAACCTGGCGGGTGACTCAGGTATTGGCTGGACGCATTACGTCATCAAAGCTCAGATCCTGCCGCGTCGTGCGGGCATGCTCTGCGACCCACTCGGCCACCTGATCTTCCATCACGCGATTCTGCAGCCCGGACATCAACTTGGGGTCGCCATTGTAGAGTTCAATGACCTTTTCCGGCTCCTCGTAGGTCGAGGCGATTGCCGCCAGCTGCTCGGCGACGCGCTTGCGATCCACCTTCAGATCCTGCTTGCGCGCAATCTCGCCCATCAACAGACCGGCGATAACCCGTTTGCGCGCGAACGGCAATGCCGCTTCCACCAACTCAGGTGGCGGCTGTTGACCCTCCGGCACATTGCCCGCGGCCAGACCATGAGCCTCCGACTGCACCATCTGCCTGGGCACTTCGAGCCCCCCGTGGGCATCAGCGAGCTTCTCGGCAACCTCGGATTTCAAGCGGGCCATGATTGCAGCTTTGAGCTCACGCTCGAGATTCGCACGAACTTCTTTCCTGAAGGTCTCCATGTCGCCATCGACGATGCCGAACAACTTGGCAAATTCACCATCGATCTCCGGCAGCTTCGGCTCCTGTACCTTGATGATACTGAAGTGGACATCCGCAACCTGCCCTGCCAGCTTTTCGTTGCGAAAATCGTCCGGAAAAGCAATCTCGACGTCGAAGCTATCACCGGCTGTTCGTCCCACCAGCGCCTCGTCCAAGGCCTTGAACAGGTTCCCCGAGCCGATCACGCTGCCGGCACGCTCCAGGCCTTCACCGGGAAACCGATAATCCGACGTCGCGGCCGAATACTCGAACATCACGAAATCGCCTTCGACGGAAGCACGCTCCACTTCATCGAAGCTGCGACGCTGCTGACGCAGGGTCTCCAACATCTTGTCGATGTCCGCCTCTGTCACTTCGGCCACCGGGCGCTGGATATCGAGGACGCTGACATCCACGTCGGGAAATTCCGGCATGACCTCGAAGGTGGCCGTATAGGCAATTTCGCCATTCTCGGGCTTGCCGGTGGTATCAATTGCCGGACTCGCGATGGGCTGCAGTTTTTCCTGTTGCACGGCCTCACGCAGCGTGCTGCCAATCAGATCCGACAGCACTTCACCGCGCACCTGATCACCAAATCGCTGCTTGATCACCGTTACCGGGACCTTGCCCGGACGAAAGCCCTTCAACCTTACGGTACGCCCCATTTCCGCGATCCGCGCACTGACCTGGGCCTCATAACGCTCAGCGGGGAATTTCACCGTGAGCTTGCGCTCCAGCGTGCCAATGTTCTCAACCGAAACCTGCATGACGTCTCCTGCTACTACCTGTGTTGGGGGCCTGGCACAGGCACCATCGCGGCGTTTGCCGTTTGCAAAACCAAAGAAACCATGGGACATGGTGCGAAAGGGGGGACTCGAACCCCCACGGGGTTAACCGCCAGAACCTAAATCTGGTGCGTCTACCAATTCCGCCACTCTCGCCTGTCACGCCCATCAAACTCACGCAATCACTTTACCGGCCAAGTACTTGCCTGTTCACAACCGCCGGCACCGAACTCACCAGGCGCATGCCGTGACAGTCTAAGTCAATGATTCCCTTGTCCGAAAGCCACCCATTTTACGGGGGCATCGCCTCGTAGCACAAGCAGGGAACGCCTGGATTCCAAGGCGCCACCGACACCACCGATACGTGGGACGAGGGGCTACAAAGAAAAACGCCGGTCGCACAGGCGACCGGCGTTTTCTCTATTGGTGGGCCGTGAAGGATTCGAACCTTCGACCAATTGATTAAGAGTCAACTGCTCTACCAACTGAGCTAACGGCCCATGACTGGGTTGTATGTACCCGACCAGCGGGTTTGTAACTGGGGTGGATGATGGGATTCGAACCCACGACAACCGGAATCACAATCCGGGACTCTAACCAGCTGAGCTACACCCACCATAAATCTTGAAACTGGTGCGCCCGACAGGACTCGAACCTGCAACCGTCGGCTTAGAAGGCCGATGCTCTATCCGG
>JASBTI010000001.1 GCA_030148505.1 Rhodanobacter sp. | reverse complement strand
TGCAATACTTTGGTGGCGTGCATGGTGCGATCTCCTCTGGCTTCGTAACCCGTGAGGAATGACCGCATCATGCGCGCACTGTTCCTTCAGTCAGCACGCAAGGTGTTGATTGATCGAGGAGATTTGTGGGGAAACCTCAGGGTCGGGTACCGTCCCGGGGGACACAGCTGCTCAAGCACTGGATATTCACCCTTTATGACCGCGCACTGGACGTGATTGTCATCGGCCTGGTGTTCGTGATGCTGGTGTTGCTGGTGCTGTCCTTCGCCGATGTCTTGTTTAATCTCAAAGCCATGATCGTGACCCTGGTCACCGCTACCGACACCGGCGGCGAGACCGAATTCCATGCGCTGATCGGCAATGTGCTCGACGTGTTCGTAGTGATGGAGCTTTTCAACACGTTCATGGGTTATGTACGGACCCGCCACGTCAGGCTGTCGGCACTCCTGGATGTGACCATCGTGTTTGCCTTGCGCGAGATGCTGATCAAGTTGTACGACAAGCAGGCTCCCCTGGAAATGCTGGTGGGTCTGGCTGGCATTATTCTCGTGCTGGTCGTGGCGCGCACGTTGACCGCCCGTTATTCGCCCGTAGGAGGCGGAAGGCATTAGATACACCCGTGTCCGATGAGGCGTGCGCAGGTCACCGGTTTCATGCGCAGACCTTATCTGTTGGGGAATAGGTGCAGGCGCAAACCTTGCGCCCATCGGGCCGCAGTGTCCACCTTTGCGACTCAAGTCAGGTCCGAATAGGCCGATAAGCTGGCGGGCGGCCGTTTCAGTGCAGGACTGGGGCAGTTAGGTGCCCATCGGAGAACTGGATTGAACTACAGCCTCATCCCCGATTTTTTGGCTATGGGTGGCTTGGTATGGGTGTTTGCTTCCCTGCTTCGGCGCACCCGTCAGACGCGGCTGCGTTACTGGGTGGTGGGCTGGGTAATGATTCTGGTGCACATCGTCGCCCAGTTGGTGAGCAGCGGGTTGGGCGGAGGCTGGATTGCCGAGGCAGCCTCGGCGGTGTCGCTGTCGATGTTACTGCTGACCAGCGTAACCTTCATTTGGGCCGGCAACAACATGCAGCACGCATGGTGGCGGGATCTGCTCCTGACCCTGCTCGTTACGGTGGCAGACGCGGCGTTCTTCGTGTGTGCGGCCTACGGTCTCGATTCGACTAGAATATATCTGCTGCTGACACTCCTGGGAATGCTCTCAGCCATCTGGTTGTTCCGAGGTGGAAGGCGTGAAGGCGAGAGAGTTCTCCCCCGGTGGCGCCTGTTCTGTATCTTTGTGGCTTATGCTGCTCAGGCCCTGCTGGTGCTGCATGCTCCGATTGAGATGGCGCTGATCTGGATGTTGTTCTGGCACTACCTCGCGGTAGCATATTTTTTCTACCGCGGCGCGCCCAGAGCGACCGTAGGAGTTATCTTTACCACCTTGAGTTTTGCGGCGTGGGCGGCGGTATTTCCAGTGGCCGAGACCTTGGCCATCTTGCTCCCCCAGGTACATCTCGACAACGAAGTTTGGAACCTGCCCAAATTTCTCGTCGCTACCGGCATGATCTTTACCTTGCTGGAAGAGCAAATGGGCCAGGCCGAGCATGCCGCATTGCACGATCCGCTGACCGGGTTGCCGAATCGGCGCATGTTTGTTCGCCGATTTGACGAAGCCTTGCTGCGAGCTCGGGAAAACGCCTGTCAAATCGCGGTATTTGTGCTCGACTTGAACGGTTTCAAGCGAGTCAACGACATGTTCGGTCATGCTGCGGGCGATACCTTGCTGAAAGCGGTGGCCAACCGATTGCAGAAGACTATCCGCACTACCGATACGCTGGCACGCATGGGTGGCGACGAGTTTGCGGTAATCGTGCCGGACCTGAGCAGTACGGCGACGACGGATATTATCGCCAGCAACCTGGCTCGGGCATGCTCGGAGGCGGTTGATTTGGACGATCATCGTGTCGACGTCGAGGCCAGCGTCGGAGTGGCGTCATACCCGCACGACGGCACGAATGCGCTGCATCTTTATGCGGTCGCCGATCACGCGATGTATGCGAACAAGCCGGTAGCCGGCAAGGCTTGACGGTGCGTGCGAGGAGCGTATCAAGCTCGTGCAGATGCAGGACGAGCCGGCAGATAGCATCGACAATGGTAAAATGGGGTCGCCACGCCTGAAGGTGATGGCGATCGTCCCTAGACCGGCTTGCCAACCCGAAATCATGGAGTTGAGAATGCCTCTCGAGTTGAATTTTGGACCTGTCTCGCCGGTCAAGAACAAGCCTAGGGAGGGCAGCAGTTTCTTCTTTGCGCTGATTCCCCCGACGCAGGCGCTGACGGAAATTATCGAGGCAGGAGAGCGTTTTCGTCAGTCTCACCGGTTGATCGGTTCGCGTGTCGATGCGGATCGGTTGCATATGACACTGTGTCCGCTCGGTCGCGCGGAACGACTTCTGCGACCGTATGAAGCGGCACTTCTTGAAGCCGCCGCCGACGTACATATGGGACGCTTCGAGGTGGTGCTGGACACGGCCATGCGCTTCAGTAGCCGTCAGGACGGTCAATACCCTTTTGTGCTCTGCGCGGATGATGCGTCGGGAAAATCCTTGGCCAGACTTCGTCGCGGCATCGCGGAGGCTCAGCTCCGCGTTGGCCTTTACGTGCCTGGAGTATCCCATTTTCTGCCGCATATCACGCTGTTGTACGGTCATCACACCGGTGCCATGCAGGAGTCGATGCCGCCGATAGCCTGGGAGGTTCGTGAATTCGCGCTGATTCGCAGTTTCTTCGGGCAGTCCCGGTATGAGATTGTCGATCGTTGGCCATTGAGCTGAGCTGAGCCCCCCGTGCCAGCTGGGCCGCCCGCTGTCACTTTTGTTGGCGTTTCCCAGGCGTGGGTCGGTGCAACCATTCCGGTGCGGGAATCTGCCGGTGTGCGTCGGACAATGCCACGGACCAGTGATCGCGAATCATCCGGAAGTAGGCGTCGTTTTCTTCGATGCGATGGGTTTCGACACTATCGATGCTGTCATTGCGATATACCAGCAGGTCCAGTGGCATCCCGACGCTCAGGTTGGAGCGCAAGGTGGAGTCCATCGAGATCAATGCCAGCTTCACACCTTCGGTGAGTGTGGTCGACGAGGTAACCGCCCGGTCGAGTATCGGCTTGCCGTACTTGTGTTCGCCCACCTGCAGGAAGGGGGTGTCCCGGGTGGCTTCGATGAAGTTGCCGGCGGCGTAGATCTGGAACAGGCGCATCGTGCGACCAGCGACCTGGCCGCCCAGCAGAATCGACACGTCGAATGGCACATCCTGATCGAGCATGGCTTTGCCGTGGGTGTGATAGACCAGTCGCACCGCTTTGCTGACCAGTGCAGCAGCACCAAACATCGTAGGTACACTGTAGATGGTTTCCAGCGCACCGGTTTCCGGATTTTCAATGCCCTCCTGGATCAGGTTGATCACGGCCTGCGAAACGGCCAGGTTACCGGCCGTCATGGCGGCGATCATACGATCGGCAGGGCGATGGAATGGTTGCAGCTTGGCGAAGCAGGAGATGTTGTCGAGACCCGCGTTGGTGCGGGTGTCAGCCAGCATTACCAGACCCTCGTCGAGGAACAGGCCTACACAATAGGTCACGGGAGACTCCTTGGGGGTAGCAGGTCGACGCCACCTGATGCAGGGTACGTCGATTGAAGTAGGCCTAGTTTGCGCGCTGAAAGGCTGCGCTGCCGGGGCTTTACCCGGAGCATCTCATCGCCATGGAGGCTGTCGCTATCGGGGCCTGACTATTTAACCAGTTTGAAGATGGCGATGGTGTCGCCGTAAGGAAAACCCATCTGGAAGTTGCCGCCAGCGGCTACTGCGATGTACTGCGTGCCGTCGACGGCATAGCTTATTGGCGGGGCATTGACGCCGGCGCCGAGGTTGAAGCGCCACAGTTTCTTGCCGGTGGTGGCCTCGAAGGCATCGAAATAACCGTCACCCTCGCCCATGAAAACCAGATTTCCCGCCGTCGCCAGAGCACCGCCGATCAAGGGCTGCCTGGCGTGATATTGCCAGGCAATATTGCCGGTATCGACGTTGATGGCGGTGAAGGTGCCGTTTTGCACGGGGTCCTTGGTCACGTTGGTGAACGAGCTGCCCAGCCGCATAGTGCCGGGCTGATAGCCTGGGTCGTTGCCCGTGGTAAAGGTCATCAACTGATTCATGCCCAGGATGTAGACCGTATGGGTCTGGGGCGAATACGCGGGAGGCGACCACTCTGCGCCGCCGTTGGCACCCGGCAGCATCTTCACGCCCTGTCGGGTTGGCTGCGAGAACATGTTGGCGGACTGCTCGACGAAGGGCTGTGATTTGCGGATCAGCTTGCCGTTGCGGCGGTCAACGATGTAGAACCAGCCGGTCTTGCCCGCTTCCCCGGCGGCAGGAATGGTCTTGCCATTTTTCGTTGTTACATCGAACAGCACCACATTGCTGACCGCGTCGTAGTCCCAAACGTCGTGTGGGACTTCCTGGTAGTGCCAGGCCAGTTTGCCGGTTGCTACATGCAAGGCGACGATCGAGTCGGTGTAGAGGTTGTCGCCCTTGCGTTTGGCGCCGTAAAGATCGGGGTTGGGGTTGCCGGTGGAGAAGATCACCAGGCCTCGCCGGGTATCGATTGCCGGCGTGGTCCAGACCATGCCGCCGCCGCGCTTCCAGGCGTCACCCTCGAACGATTTCGGATCGGTCGAGTGCCAGCGCCACGTCTGTTTGCCGGAGTGGGCATCGTAAGCGGCGACGAAGCCGCGGATCGGCCATTCACCGCCCGAGCTGCCGACAATGATCTTGCCGTCGTAGACCTGGGGCGCCATGGTCTCGGAGTAACCCTTGCTTGCGTCGGCCACGCTTACGTTCCAGTGGACTTCGCCGGTAGCGGCGTCAAGGGCGATCAGCCGGTCGTCGAGCGTGGTCACGTAGACATTGCCGTAGCCCACCGCCACGCCTCGGTTGACCGGCCCGCAGCAGATCTTGAAGTTGCCGATGTCGTAGGTCGATTCCCATAGGATATCGCCGGAATCCGCGCGGATGGCGAGAATCTTCATCTTGCTGTCGACGACCGGTGTGGTCGCGTACATCACCCCGTTCACCACGATCGGCGTGGTTTCAAAGCTGCTGGTGACGCCCGTCTGGACCAGCGCCGCCGGAACCAGCGATTTCACATTGTCGGCGTTGATCTGTCGTAGCGGGGAGTAACGCTGATTGGTGTAGTCGCGACCGTGTAGGAGCCAGTTGTCGGGATGGGTGGGCGAAGCCTTCATCATCGCGTCGGTGACAGTCACGCGCGTTGCGTCGGGAAGTTTGCCGATCACGGTGCGGCTGGTGCTGCCGATGTTCTGAATCTCCAGATTGGACGCAGTCGAGGTATTTTTTCCGGGGTAGGGCAACAGCGTGGCATTGTCCAGATGCGCGGCGTCGAGCTTGTGGCTACCCATCGGATAACCGTTTTCGGCCAACATGAAGGCCAGTACCTGTTGGTATTGGGTCGTGCCGAGCGAGCCGGGATTGCTGACCGGCATCTGTGTGGAAATGAAGCGGTAGAGCTTGCCCGCGTCGGGATACCTAGCCTTGATTGCCTTGCCGAAGCTGCTGCCGGTCAGTGCGGGGGCGGCGCCACCTTGCAGCTTCGAACCGTGGCAGACCGAGCATTGCCGGCTGTACACCTTGGCACCGGCCTGTGCCTGGGTCTTGCTGTAGAGGGTTGCTGCTGTCGCCGCATGGCTGGCCAATGGAAGCCAGACGAGCGAGCAGAGCAGGAAGAGGTACAGGTGATGCCGCGGCGTAGTGCCGGGTTGGAGCACCGGAGCGACGCACAACTGACGCTTGCTGAAGTATGGCAAAAGCATGGTGTGTTCCCCGCGGCAGAAATGATTGTGTGTGCCCGCTTGCCTTTGTGCGCCGATTGCGTCGGCGGGTCAAGACATCGCCTTGTTCAACCACCGTGCCAGTAAGGATCGCAGCGCTGACTCCCGCGCGGTCTACTGGCCGAGGTGTGCCGATTCGGCGATGGACACTGCCACTTCCAGCGTTTCGGCAAGCCCGCCCAGGCGCACCCCGCGTACCGGTGCGGCATCGCGATAGTCGCGACCGCAGGCGATGCGCACGTAACGTTCGTCCGGGCTCTGGCGGTTGGCGGCATCGAAGCCGACCCAGCCAAGGTCCGGCACGAAGATCTCCGCCCAGGCATGGCTGGCTGCTGCAACATCGGCGATCGGAAACAGGTATCCGCTGACGTAGCGAGCCGGAAAGCCCTGGGAACGGGCTGCGGCGATCAACACGTGGGCATGGTCCTGACAAACGCCGGCGCCGGCCGCGAATGCCGCTGCCGCGGTAGTTTCAGCATCGGTCTGGTAGGGCAGGTAGTCGACATGGTCGCGCACACTGTTGCAAAGACGGTGCAGGCGATCGATCGGGCCGTCGCTGTCGCCGGCGCTAGCTTCGGCGAGCGCGACGATGTCGGGGTTGCCGGCGGTAAGCTCGGTGTCGATCAGATAGAACATCGGCGGGAGGGCTTCACTTGCATTGCCATGTACGCCATGCCGTTCGTGGGTAGTCACATCACCGCGTATCGACAGTTGCACCGTTTCCACGCTGCGATCAATGGTATGGGTGGCCACGGGGTTGCCGAAGCCATCGGTACAGGTGGGCTGCAGGCATTTGCCATCGACTGCGACGTGCCAATCTTTCACCGTTTGTCCGGGAGTGGCAGCAGGCCACATGCGCAGCGCCTGGATGATCAGGCTGGCGGCTTCGCCATAGCGGTAGGTGGTGTCATGGATGATTCGCAGTTGCATGGCTGAAAGCCTTCTGGAATGGGGCGGCTGGCTTTAGAACAGATGTCCCCTGGCGATCTGGGCACCCAGTTCCGCCGTGCGCTCGATCAGCTGTGTAAGGTATTCATGCAAGCCGTTCTTGATAATAGTTTCGACACGGGCATAACGTAGATCCGCATACAGCGCATTGGCTTGACGCTTGGCCTCGGCGGCGAGACGGGGATCCTGGCTTTCGATCGCATCGAGATGTTGGGTAATTTGCTGGTAGCAAAACGCCAGCGAGCGCGGAAACACGCTGCTGGTGATCAGCAGTTCAGCCACCCGCGCCGGCTCGACCACGCCCTTGAAGAGCACCCGGTAGGCACGGCGGGCACTGACCACGCGAAGTATGGCTAGCCACTGGTAATAGTCGATTACCCCGCCGACATCGCTGACCTGCGTGAGGCGCACGTGATACTTCACGTCGAGCAGGCGCGCGGTGTTGTCGGCGCGCTCGAGGAACTGCCCGGCGCGGGTGAAATGGAAGCCGTCGCGACGCAGCATGTTGTTCGAATACACACCGTGGAACAGTCCGACACGCGCCTTGACCCAATCGAGAAATTCGGCGAACCGGTCGGCGTCCATCGACTCGGCGCGAAAACTGGATAGCTCCTGCCAGCTGGCATTGACCGCCTCCCACATGTCGGCGGTCAGTGCAGTGCGTACCGCCCGCGCGTTGCGGCGGGCGGTTTCGATGCAGTTGACGATGGACGAGGGGTTGTCGCGCTCGAACGCAAGGTACTGGATGACCGTAGCCTCGTCTGCCGCCGCATGTTTCTCAAAATAGGTCTCGCGACAACCGGCGGCGACGATCGCCGATTCCCACTCGCTGTTGTGGTGGGTATCCACGCGCACCGCACTCATGTGCCCGGCGATCTGCAACAGGCGCGCGAGGTAATCGGCGCGTTCCATGTAGCGTGCCAGCCAAAAGAGGTTGTCGGCGGTGCGTGCGAGCATCAGTTTTCCAGAACCCAGGTGTCCTTGGTGCCGCCACCCTGGGACGAGTTGACCACCAGCGAACCCTCTTTCAGTGCGACCCGCGTCAGCCCGCCGGGGACCACGCGGATACGGTCTGCGCCGCACAGCACGAACGGCCTTAGATCGACGTGTCGCGGCGCAACGCCGGTCTCGACGAAAGTCGGTACGGTGGATAACGCCAGTGTCGGCTGCGCAATGTAATCCTGCGGATGGCTTTTCAGCAGGGCCCGGAACGCCTCCAGTTCGGTCTTGCTGGCGTGCGGCCCAACCAGCATGCCGTAGCCGCCGGAGCCGTGTACCGCCTTGACTACCAGCTGATCGAGATGCTCCAGCACGTAACGCAATTCGGCTGGCTGGCTGCAGTCATGGGTCGGTACGTTGTTCAGCAGCGGCTCTTCGCCCAGGTAGAAGCGGATCATTTCCGGTACATGGATATACACCGCCTTGTCATCGGCGATCCCGGCGCCCACGGCATTGGTCAGGGTGAGGTTGCCGGCACGATTGGCAAAGTGCAGACCCGGTACCCCAAGCATCGAGTCGGGGCGGAATACCAGCGGATCGATATACTCGTCGTCGACCCGACGGTAGATCACATCGACGCGCTCGAGACCGGCCGTGGTGCGTTGGTAACAGATGTCCTTGCTGACCACCAGGTCGGCGCCTTCGACCAGATCGATACCCATTTCGTCGGCGAGAAAGGCGTGCTCGTAATAGGCGCTGTTGTGGATGCCTGGCGTCAGCAGCACGATGGTCGGTTCGCCGGGACAGTTGGGTGGTGCCAGCGAACGCAGGGTGGCCAGCAATTCGTCCGGATAATGAGCTACCGGCGCCACCGCGTTGCGGCGGAACAGGTCCGGGAACAGGCGCAGCATGACCTCGCGGTTTTCCAGCATGTAGGACACGCCCGAAGGTGTGCGGCAGTTGTCCTCCAGTACGTAGTAGTCGTCCGGGCCGGTACGTACCATGTCGATGCCGGCGATATGCGCATACATGCCACCGGGCAGGTCGAGACCGGCCATTTCAGGGCGAAACTCGCTGTTGTGCAGGATCAGCTTTTCAGGCACGCGACCGGCGCGAATGATTTCGCGGTCGTGGTAGACATCGTGGAGGAAGGCATTGAGTGCCTTGGCCCGCTGTTCCAGGCCGAGTTGTAGATGCTGCCACTCGGCCTGTGCCAGCACCCGCGGGATCAGATCGAAGGGAATCAGCCGTTCGGCATCGCCGCCTTCAGTGTAGACCGCGAAGGTGATACCGATGCGCCGAAACAGGACTTCCGCTTCACGACGCTTCAACGCCAGTTGCTCGGCGGGAACCGACTTCAGCCATGCATCAATCAGCGCGTAGGGCGTGCGGGTCCCGCTGGGCCAGCCCATTTCGTCGAAAATCGTCGTGCCTGATCGCATCTAGGTGCTCCGGGGACGTGCCGTGACCGTGGAACCTTGGCGCGGTAAAGTCAAGGCTATGCCGAGGTCATGGTCCGGCTTGATGTCATACCAGCTGTTGCCTGCGCAGGCCGTGCTGTCACCGTTTCAAATCATCGCCGCCAGTTCGTTGTCGAGGATTCCGACCACGGATGCCGATGGGCTTTCTCGCAGTTGCGGGCGGGTACTGAAAGCGCCTAAAGTCCGTGGCATCGTGGATGAGCTGCATGTCACGGTGTCTTTTCCTTCCCTATGTGTCGCCGGCTGGCGTCAGTAGTTCCGACTTGATCTCCATGCCCGATTCCTTTGCTGGTACCGCCCCGATTTCCCCGACTCCTTCCGAACACGACGATACCCCCCGGCTGCCGCCGTTGCTGGGATTGGCGGAGTTGTTGCGTGCCGCCTACCGTGAGGACGACCTGACGGTTCACGTGCCTGGCCTGATCGCTCGCGGCCAGGCCGGGGACGCCTACGCGATGCTCGATCTGGCATTGATCCTGCAACTGCGTTTCCAGAAGGAACAAGGCCTGGCCGTGCTGGCCGAGGCCCTGAAGATCCGCCAGTCGTTTCGTCTGTGCGATAGTAGGCCGGGATCACTACGGGTGCTGATGATCAAGGTTCCCGGTGACCTGATGGCCAATACGCCGCTGGAATGCATTCTCGAGAATGCCGGCATGTCCCTCGACGTGCTGTATGTCGGTGGCGAACTGCCATGGCCTGAGGTCGTACCGGAGCATGATCTGGCGTTTGTGGCGATCAGCGAGGCCGATGCCCACGGGCCGGTGCTGGCACAGCTGGCAACGTACATGGAGGGCTGGCCGCGACCGGTGCTCAACCCGCCGCTGTGCATTCCCCGGTTGTCCCGTACCGGGGCATTCGAGGCGTTGCGCGATGTCCCGGGCCTTTGCGTGGCAGCGACGTGCAGGGTTGGGCGCGCAGACCTTCAGCAGCTGACCGGCGAGCCCTCGCGGTGGGAGGTCACCTTGCCGGAGATCCGCTTTCCTCTGATTCTCAGGCCGCTGGGTTCCCACGCGGGCGCCGATCTTTGCAAGATCGATGGGTGGAGCGACCTGGACGGCTATTTGCAGCGTGTGCGGGCGGCGGAATTCTTTGTGGCCAATTTCATCGACTACGCTTCGATGGATGGCTTGTTCCGCAAGTACCGGGTGGTCCTGATCGACGGGCGGCCGTTTGTCTGCCACATGGGGATTTCGCAGCACTGGATGGTTCACTATCCCTACGATGAAATGCGCGAAGACCCCGCGCGACGCGCGGAGGAGGAGGCGTGCATGGCTTCTTTCGACGACGATTTCGCGCTTCGCCACGGAGCGGCAATCACGGCGGTACAGACGCGATTCGGGCTCGATTACGTGGGTTTCGACTGTGCTGAAACCAGGGATGGAAAGTTGCTGATTTTCGAGATGGCCAATGCCCTGGTAATCCATGCGATGGACGATCCGGTGATGTTTCCTTACAAGGCTGGACAGATGCGCAAGGTCTTCGAGGCGTTCTCCCGAATGCTCCGCCGCCGCGCCGCAACCGAACACTGATCGAACGGACACCTCCTCGTCATGCTTTCCAATGTGCTTAATTTTTCCGGTGGTCCCGGTGCCTTGCCACCCTGCGTGCTGGAACAGACCCAGTGCGCGATCGCGGCATTGCCGGATACCGGTCTGTCCATTCTCGGCATGAGCCACCGTTCCGAATGGTTCAAAGCATTGCTGCAGGAGGCGCAGGACAATATACGCAGCCTGTTGAATGTGCCTGAGCGTTACCACATCCTGTTTCTGCAGGGTGGGAGCAGCTTGCAGTTTTCGATGATCCCGATGAATTTCGCCGCGGCCGCCAGGGCACCGGCAGAGTTCGTCGCCTCCGGATACTGGAGCCGCAAGGCGATCGGCGAGGCGGCGGCGGTAGTGGAGGCACGCACGGTGTGGGACGGCGCCGCAGAAGGCTATCGCAACCTGCCGGCATGGGACGAGCTGAAGCGTTCCGATCAGGCACCTTTTTTTCACTACGTCAGCAATGAGACCGTCGAGGGGCTGCAGTTCCACGGGGCACCGAAAGCTATCGGCGTGCCGTTGATAGCGGACATGTCATCGGACTTTCTCTCGCGGCGGTTTGATATCGGCGACTACGCCATGGTGTATGCGCACGCCCAGAAAAATCTGGGTCCTGCCGGGGTCACCGTTGCGCTGATCGATGACGCACTGCTGAGGCGGATTCCGGGCGGATTGCCACCGATGCTCGACTATCGAACCCACGTCGAGCACGGCTCCAACTACAACACGCCGCCGGTGTTCTCCATCTACGTGCTTAACCTGGTCAGTCGCTGGATGCGCGACGAAATCGGTGGCCTCGATGCGATGGAGAAAATCAACCAACGCAAGGCAAAAACGCTGTATCAGGCGCTGGAACGGCAGTCGCAGCTGATCGAGGTGCACGCCGCCGCCGCTGCGAGGTCCTCGATGAACGTGGCATTCCGATTCCGTGACGAAGCACTGCATAGCTTGTTCCTGGCCGAAGCGGATGCCGCCGGGTTTTCGGGCCTTGAAGGGCATCGCTCGATCGGTGGGTTGCGGGCGTCCCTGTACAACGCCGTCAGCGAGAAGGCCGTGGAACAACTGGCGACACATGTCGATGACTTCGCGCGACGGCATGGTTGAAGGATTCCGGGGCACCTGCCGCGGAAGATCGGCTGACGGGTTGCAAGGCTTTTCGTTCCATGTTTCTGGCGGGATGCCGTTATCCCCAACGGGTTGAAAGCGTCCACGGGATGGCAGGATGAGGTATGTCCCAACTCAGGTTTGCTGAACTCATCGGTTCATTGAGCTATGCCCTCGATCTCACCGAGGGGCAGCCCGAAGGCCATTGTGTGCGCTGCTGCTGGATCGGCATGCACGTGGGCCGCCAGCTGGGACTGGACGACGAGGCGTTGTGGGCGCTTTATTACACCTTGTTGCTGAAGGATCTTGGCTGCAGCAGCAATGCGGCGCGTATCTGCGAGCTCTATCTCACCGACGACCGCAGTTTCAAGCAGGATTTCAAGCGGGTGGGCAGCGGCGGAACATCGCAGATGCTTGGCTTTGTGATCAGTCATACCGGTCCCTATGCCGGCTGGCGGCACCGCCTCGGCGCGATTCTCAATATTGTTCGCAATGGCGATGCGGTGGCGCAGGAACTGATTCAGACACGCTGTGATCGCGGTGCCAGCATTGCCCGGCAATTGCGCTTCCCGGAGTCGGTGGCCCTGGCCATCCAGTCGCTGGATGAGCATTTCGACGGCACTGGACGACCGGAGCACCTGCGCGGGGCGGCGATACCTGTGGCATCGCAGATTGCGTTGATGGCGCAGGTGTTCGACGTATTTCAGTTCTCCAGTGACAGGGTGTCGACGTTGGAGGAATTGCGTCGGCGTTCGGGTAGCTGGTTTGATCCCGAGTTGGTGCAGGCGTTGGAGCAGGTGGCAGATGATGATGCATTTTGGGCCATGCTCGCCAGTGACCAGATCGAACGTGCGGTGAATCAGCTTGCGCCGGCGGGAGGGGGGATTGAGGTGGATGAGGATTACCTCGACGCCATCGCCGTCGCATTTGGCGCCGTGGTGGATGCGAAAAGCCCGTTTACCGCAGGTCACAGCGAACGTGTCGGGCACTACGCCGACCTGATTGCTCGGGAGCTCGGCATGTCTGACGCGCGCCGTCGCTGGCTGCGGCGTGCGGCTTTGCTGCACGACGTCGGCAAGCTGGGTGTCAGCAATACGATTCTTGACAAGCCCGCGCGGCTCGATCCGGATGAGTGGCGCGCGGTACAGCAGCATGCGAGCTATACCGAGCAGATCCTCGGGAGAATTGCACAATTCAGCGAGATGGCCCCGATTTCGGCGGCCCACCATGAGCGGCTCGACGGCGGGGGTTACCCACGCGGCTTGAGCGGCGAGGCGATCGCACTGGAAACCCGCATCATCACGGTGGCGGATATCTTCGACGCGATCAGTGCCGAACGCCCCTATCACGAAGCAACATCGGTGGAACGAACCCTGGAAATCATGCGCGGCAGCGTGGGCGCCGCCATCGATGCCGACTGTTTCGCCGCACTCGAACGCGTGATTGCGCAAGAGACCTCCGCGGCGGGTTGAGCGGTGCCGGCCGCCTGGAGCAAATGTCTATCGACGAATGTCGCAGCGCTACCGGATGCTGTTCATCGCTATGCTTGGAGGTCTTCTGCTGACCTGCAGTGATTCAACGAGGGAGAGCGGTATGCGTATTCTGGTTCTGGGCGCGGGCGGTACCGGCGGATACTTCGGCGGTCGATTGGCCCAGGCCGGGGTCGATGTGACCTTTCTGGTGCGTCCGGCACGGGCCGCGCAACTGGCGCTCGACGGTCTGGTGATCCGCAGTCCGCTGGGTGACGCGCAGGTTCCGGTGCGTTATCTCACGGCAGGGCAACTCGCCAACGCCGCCGCTGGCGAACCATTCGATGTGGTCCTGTTGAGTTGCAAGGCTTACGACCTCGACAGCTCGATCGAGGCGATCGCACCGGCCGTAGGCCCGCACACCGTGGTATGGCCGATTCTCAATGGTTTGCGGCATTACGAGGTGCTGGATCAGCGCTTTGGTGCCTCGCAAGTCCTCGGCGGCTTGTGCTTCATCAGTGCTGCCAAACGTGCCAGCGGCGAGGTAGTGCATATGGGCCGTCCCGCCTCGGTGACTTTTGGCGAGCGGGAGGGTGATCCCCAGAGTGGACGTTGTCAGGCCCTCGCCGCCGCCTTCGCACAGGCTGGGGTGGAGCATAAGCACTCCGCGCAGATCCTGCAGGACATTTGGATCAAATACAGCTTTCTAACCGCACTGGCTGCCGCGACCTGCTTGATGCGTGCCAGCGTCGGTGTGATCGCTGCGACCGAGGACGGCGGTGATTTCATCAGGCAGTTGTATGCAGAGTGCGTGGCAGTGGCCGACGTCGCCGGCTGGCCGATTCCCGAGCAGGCACGGGAGGGGGCATTGGCTCTGCTGACCCAGTCCGGTTCAACTGTCACCGCATCCATGTTGCGCGATCTCGAAGCGGGCCAGCGCATCGAGGGCGAGCATATCGTCGGCGACATGCGGCGTCGGGCGCAGACAGCGGGCCTGGAGACGCCGATGCTGGCGCTTGCCTGGTGCCATCTGCAGGCCTATCAAACCCGACGCCTTCTCTGAATCCGCCAAGTCAGACGACAGCGGCTCCCAGCTGTGGCTGCGCGGGCTGACTGCGGCGGCGTCAGATTGTCGGCTCCGTCGGTACGGCGGGAGCGGTGACTGCCTGCTTGCGGTGTTGGCGCGACAGGCTGTGTTCGCGGCGGGCGATATACAGACTGGCGGCGATCACGATACTGGCGCCAAGCACGGTATAACGGTCGACGTCTTCATCGAAGATCCACCAGGCAAGCACCGCCACGATTAACAGTTGCAGATAGCTGAAAGGTGCCAGCAGGGATGCATCGGCCATGCGCAACGCACGTGTCCAACAGTAGTGTCCTCCCGTGCCCAAGGCGCCTGACAGCACCAGCCATGGCCATATTCCGGCATGTGGCCACTGCCACACACTCCATGCAGCGGGAAGCGACAGAGGCACCCAGATCAGGCTGGTAAGCAGGACGATGCGATCGGCCGGCTCACTGCGCGACAGGGACTTGATGCTGATGGTGACCGAGCCGGTCAGTCCTGCAGCCAGCAAGGCCACCAGGCTGCCGCCGACAAAGCTGGAGCTGCCGGGTCGCACGATTACCAGCACCCCGATGAAGCCGACGAGGACGGCGCTCCACCGCCGCAGGCGCACTACTTCGCGAAGAATCAGCGCTGCACCGATGGTCACGAACAACGGCGATGAATAGGACAACGCAACCGCTTGCGCCAAGGGCAGGTTCACGATGGCCCAAAAGCCGGCGAGCATGCCGCCCATGCCCAGCACGCAACGTATCAGGAACAGTCCGGGGCGGCGGGTCTGCAGCAGGGACCAACCATGTATATAAAGCAGCGGCAAAGCGAAGAGGGCACCGAAGACACTGCGGAAGAAAGTGATCTCGAAGGGATGGAGCTGGCGGGAGGCCAGACGTATGACCACCGCCATCGAGGCAAACAGGCAGGCGCTGCCCACCATCAACAGCACAGCTCGCAGTGGGAGTGGCGAAGCCGATGGCGGAGAGAGGGGCGTCGAATCCATGGCAGCGCAAGGGATGGGGAGGCGCCGATGGTAGCGTGATTGGATCTACTCGGGGTTGGCGGAGTAACTCGAACCAGAACACACCACCATGGGATTGCCGCCGCACAAGCGGCGCAAGACGGCCCCTGTGCTCGAGTTTGTTGAATGCCCTGATAGGATCGGCCGATGCCCGATAGTCCCGCTTGCGCGCAATGCGCTATGGAATTCGGACAAGATCAAGGGGCTGTGTTGAAGACCTGCTTCTTGAAAAAAAGGCATGACGGCCTGCCGATACGCCGGCTTGTCGGCGTGGGTCCAGCTTGGGTTGTTCAGGGTTCGTGGCTTCGGGCATGCGCCCGTTCGTAGGCCGCCAGCCGGCTTTGCAGGTAGGTTGCGGCGTCGACAATCCGACCATCGTGGAAGCGGATGGTGTACTTGATACCGGACATCGACGAGCGCGTTGCGCAGCAGGCGATGAAGCTTTCCGCGGTGGTGGCGCGATCTCCGGCAAAGCGTAGCTTCAGGCGCAGATGGGCGGCAGCCTGTTGGGCATCGTAGGATTTGCCATTGCGGATGAAGGCAGCATTTTGGAGGTGCGCAACCGAGCTGATCAGATACGCGATTTTTTGCTGCTCGGTAAGGGGCCGGCTCGCGCTTGGGGCAGCCCATGCCGGCATCAGCAGCGCGCTCAACAGCAGCCATGTAGCAAGTAGCGTTTTCAAGGGAGTCCACTCCGGATGGTGGGACGAGCCAGTAACGGTCTTGTCGCGCGATGCCGACGCCTAAAGCAGCCCCTCGATCGGCAACAGCTTGAGCAACTTCACTTCCAGCCGGCGTTGCAGCGTGGTATCGGGATCGTGGTAGTAAACCACCGGCTTGCCTTCCTTGATCGTGTTCCACTGCATCTGCCCGGCATGGGGCAGACCTTTCCCGACCAGTACGACATGGTAGGCGTTTGTCGGCGCGGTGGCCGTGTCGAAAAAGCGGGTGACCGCCTGGGCCAGCGACGGTGAATCGACGATAATGCCCATCTCGGTATTCAGCAGTTTCGAGCGTTCATCCATGTTCATCGAGCCGATGAACACCAGCTTTTGGTCCACCACGATGGCCTTGGCATGCAGGCTGACACCGGAAGATGTTCCGCCGCTGGTCGCCGGCTGAGGGGCACCAGCGGCGGGACGCAACTCATAGAGCTGCACACCGCCTTCGAGCAGGGCGTGACGGTAACGGGAGTAACCGGCGTGAACGGCAGGCTCATCGTTAGAAGCGAGGGAATTGGTCAGCACTTTCACGTTGACACCGCGAGAGGCCAGACTGGCGAAATAGCGCGTGTCCTTGTCGCCCGGCACGAAATAAGGTGATATCAGCAAAATGCTCTGTTTTGCTTGGTCGGTCATCGCCTTGATCTGCGGGCCAATGCGAAGTTCAGGGTCGTCCTTCTGGGCATCGATCTTGGCTGGCTGGTCGGCGACCAGCGTGGCATGGCCCCAGAACCAGGCGCCGGGACGGTCGGCCGACGGCCCGTAGGGAAGCTCATCGAGGGTCGCCTTGGCATAATCGGATTGCGCGAACTTGCGCGCTTCGCGGGTCAGATCCACCCGCAGCTGAGCCAGGTCGTAGTGGCTGGCGTGCTTGCCACGATAGGCGGTTACCGGATAAGCGGCGTCGCAATTCCAGTATTCGTCGAACGCATGCGATGCCTGCTTCACGACGGGCCCGATCGCGACTAGGTCGAGGTCGCGAAAATTGGTGTCGCTGCGTGCGTCGAAATAGGCATCGCCGATATTGCGGCCTCCCACAATCGCCACGTTGTTGTCGACGATGAACGACTTGTTGTGCATGCGTCGGTTGAGCCGCTGGGCATCCATTAGGAATTGCGCGGCCTTGGACACGAACGAAGGATCGCGGGTATTGAAGGGATTGAACAGGCGGACCTGGATATTCGGGTGGGCATTGAGCGCATCGAGCATGTCGATGCCGCCTTGCACACTGATGTCGTCGATCAGCATGCGAACCCGTACGCCCCGGTCAGCGGCCAGCAACAACCGCTGCGCCACCAGTCGGCCGGTAGCGTCATTGTCGAAGATGTAGTACTGCAGATCGATCGAGTGCTTCGCATGATCAGCCAGCGAAATCCGGCTCAACAGGGCGTTCGTACTGCGTGTCATCAGACGGAAGCCGGACTCGTCGTGATGACGGTCCAGCTCGGATTTGATGTAGCGGCCGCTGGGGGTGTTGGTGGCGGGTGGCAACGCGGTCGAGGGGTGTTTGATGGGATGGGTGCGTAGCGAGGAGCAGGCTCCCAGCGACAACCCGGCGAGGAGCGATGCTGTCATCGCCAGCACCTTCATGCGTCGCAGGATAGGTGTCATCGGTATAGGCCCCGGTCAATAAGCTGGTAATGGATATGTCAGCCCGCAGCCGAGGCCATGCTTGAACTAGCCATGGATTCGGTTGCGCTTGCGAGCATGCGCTTCGTCAGCTGCCGAGGCAGCATGGAAAGGGCATCGTAACAAGGTTTTTTTAGGTTGCTGGAAGGGCTGGCAACAAACGGTGAAGATCCTTACCCGGGTGGGCCGATCCTGCGGAAGGACGCCGTCAGTCTCTGCGGATAGGCATCGAAGGACCAAAGCGGGTGAGGAAGTCCATCGCCAGTTCCGGCCTGCCCAGGTGATAGCCCTGGCCCAGGTCACAGCCCATGTCGACCAACATCTGGTGAGTGTCCCGATCCTCGATGCCCTCGGCAATCGCTTTCATGTCCATGTGATGGGCCATGTCGATGATCGCCTGGACCAGCTTGGCTGTTCGCGCGTGGCGGCGCATATCGTTGACCAGCGACATGTCAATTTTCAACTCGGTGGCGGGGAACTGCGTCAAATAGGCGATGGATGCGTAGCCGGTGCCAAAGTCGTCGATGGCGACGTGTACCCCGAGATCACGCATCCGGCCAAGCACCTTCACGCTCATATCGAGATCGTTGACAAGGGCAGTTTCGGTGACTTCGACCACCACGGCAGTGGGTGGGATGCTCCATATTTCCAGGGCTCCCATCAGCTGCTCCACCATGCCGGGGTTGGCAAATACACGCGGCGAAAAATTGATCGCCAGGGCTACTCCATAGGTCTTGTGAAGGCCGGCCGCCTGGTGCAGGGTTGCGTTTATGCTCCACCGGGTCAACGAGGAGATCAGGTCGCTCTGTTCGGCAAACGGTACGAAGTCTCCCGGTGCTACCTCGCCATGTCGGGGACTGGTCCAGCGCGCCAGGGACTCGACACAGACAATATCACCGCTGTGCAGATCCCTTATCGGCTGAAACCAGATGCGAAGCTTGTTTGCTTCGATGGCTTCGCGAAGTTCTTCGTAGAAGAGTTCCACACGCGTTTCATGCAATTGGTAAAACACGCAAGACTCATTGCGGCGCTGTGCCTCGTCCATCGCCATTTCTGCGCGACGGCACAGCAGATCCGGGTCAGCACCGTGTTGAGGGTGAAGGGCGACGCCCATGATCGCCCGTCCCCGCCATGGTACGGGTGACCCCTGCAACGGCTGCTCAAAAAGTTGGGTCAGGCGTGCGACAGCAAGCAAGACGTGGTTGGCATGGCGCAGGCCGGGAAGAATCAGAGCAAAGCTCTCGTCGCCCGCGCGGAATACCCGGTCGTGCGGTCGCAGGGATTGCTCGATCAGTGTTTTTAGCTGCTCTCCACTGCGCTCCCCGTGGAGATGTCCACAACGCAGGCCGATTTCACGAAGGCCATGGACGCGAAGAAATACGATGGCGAGGTTTCCGCCGGTATCTCGGTCACGATCAAGGCGTTCGAGGATGGCGGAAAATATGGCGTCCCGGTTCAACACAGCCGGTTGCTCGCGGCACCGGTGCATGCCCTGGCTTTCAGCGGATGCCATCGGGTCATTGCAGGAAGAACTCGCTGGCATCGATGTCGTAGTCTTCCGCGCCAAGGCTACGCACGATATGGATGGTGGGTTTTTCCTTTTCCTGGTCCATCAAGTCTACCTTGCGAAAGTCAGCCAGTGGCTGTTTGCCTGGCGTGCTGAGGATAACCACCTTCGGGCGTAATCGTCGAACCAGGTTTTGTGCCATGACCACCGCGATTTCGCCGCTGCTCAACTCGACCAGCGAGCCGGTGGGGTAGACACCGAGGCAGACCTGAAACTGTTCGACCATTTCTGCCTGAAACAGGGTGTCGCTGGCGGCATAGATATGGCGTAGTGCCTGGTGCCGGGAGATCGCGGGGCGGTAGGGCCTGACGCTGGCCATGGCGTCATAGGCGTCGATGATGCCCAACATGCGGCCGGCTATCGGTATCGAATCCCCCATCAGCCGGTCAGGGTAGCCACTGCCATCGTGGCGCTCATGATGGGTGCGCACGATGTCCAGGACGTCGCCATCGGTGATGTTCGAGCTGGCGATGATTTCCAGGCCGTGTAGCACATGTGCGCGGACGACGTTGACTTCATCCGAAGACAGGGATCCCTGGTATTGCAGCAGCGATTCCGGGAGTCGGGTCTTGCCGATATCCATCAGCAAGCCGCCGGCCGCCAGACTGATGATCGTGTCCTCGGCAAAACCCATATGACGACCGAAGGCGGCTGCCAACGCGCTACAGTTGATGGCATGGCTGTAAGAGTAGCTATCGTGTTTGCGTAGCCCCTCCACCCAGAAGAACGCATCGGCACTGCGCAGTACGCTCGCGACCAGCGGGCGTACTGCCTGTTCGACATGTTCAGTCGAGAGGTCACGGCCGCTGGCAATGTCCTCAAAGATCCGGTCCACCATGAGTGTAGCGTTGTCGAGGGCCTCGCGGGCGCGGGGCAGTTCTTCCTCCGGACCGATCCCATTGGCATAGTGGATCGCTGTCTTGAAGCGTGTTTTGGGGAGGTTGGTACGGGTCAGCACCTGTCGGGTCGGCATGTCGGCAAGCAGCCGGTGCACATCGACATAGACAAACTGGCAAAACTCGCGAATGGCCTCGATGTCTTCGGCACGGCTCAGCAGCACGCCCTGCAGAGGGAACGGGGTACCCTCCCAGGGTCTGTCGAGCTTGCACACAAACATGCCGATCTGCAGATCGGCGACATTGATGCGTTTCTCTTCAATCTCAGATGCCACGTCCACATCCATCGAGGTTGCCGGAATTCCGCAGAGCGTATGGCATGCCGTGCGGATGAGAAACCCCCGGGGTGCGCCGTACCACGGCAAAGAGACCAAGCGCGACGATTTTTCGCGAGTACCAAGCCTCCGGCGGCGGCACCGTACGGGCCCCGCATTACTGTCCGCACAGACGCTACGATGGGCCGTCTTGTCGCCACCCGAGAAACCCGATGCCTACTGACATGTTGTTGCCGCCGTCCATCAGGGAGTCGATGAGTGATGGTGAACGTATCGCCGCCGCCGCGGCATTTGCCGATGACTTGTCGGGACGTCGCAGCGTACGCGACTTCGCCCCCACAGCGGTGCCGCGTGAGATTATCGAGCATTGTTTGCGGGCGGCAGGTACCGCGCCGAGCGGAGCTCATCAGCAACCTTGGCGATTCGTGGCCGTGGCCGACAGTAGGATCAAACGGCAAATCCGCGAGGCCGCCGAAGCCGAGGAACGGGAATTTTACGACCGTCGCGCACCGCAGGAGTGGCTGCAGGCACTGGCGCCGTTGGGAACGGATGCTGACAAGCCGTTTCTGGAGGTCGCGCCCTGGTTGATCGCGATCTTCTATGAGCGCTTCGGCCTCGACGCCGAGGGCCACAAACACAAACGCTATTACCCCCACGAATCCGTCGGTATTGCTACCGGGATGCTGATCGCTGCGCTGCATCGGGCAGGTCTGGTCACGTTGACCCACACGCCGAGCCCGATGGGCTTTCTCAACGATGTGCTCAATCGACCGCGCAATGAAATGCCGTTCCTGTTGCTGGTGGTTGGTCATCCTGCTGTAGCCTGCCGGGTGCCGGATATCCAGCGCCTGCCACTGGAGGCTTATACGCGCTTTCTCTGAACGGCATGGAAAGATCGGTTGCGTTCATTCACGCGCCTGAATACGCAGGCCGCGCGGTGTCAGCCAACGCTCGATACCTTCGAACAGTCCCTGCACCAAGAGCGCCAGCAGCGCCGCGGGTACGGCGCCCTGCAGGATCAGGCTGATGTCGTCAAGGCGAATGCCAGTGAGGATCGGCTGGCCATAGCCCCCCGCGCCAATCAACGCCGCCAGCGTGGCGGTGCCGACGTTGATGACGGCGGCGGTCTTGATACCTGCGAGGATCGCGCGTAATGCGAGCGGCAGCTCGATCCGCCGCAGCCGTACGGCTTGCGGCAGTCCCAGCGCCGCGGCGGATTCGCGCAGTTCTGGAGCGATGCCGACCAGACCGGCATGTGTGTTGCGTACGATCGGCAGCAAACTGTAGAGAAACAATGCGGCAATTGCCGGCCCGGCGCCGATCCCGAACAATGGAATCATGAACACGAACATTGCCAGCGAAGGGACAGTTTGCAGCACGCCGGTGAGGCCGATCACCAAGTGACCGACTCGGCGCAGCCGGGCGGCTAGCACACCCAGGGGAATCGCCAGGAGGATCGCCAGGCCCAGCGACGCAACAACCAGCTTCACATGCTCGATGCTGCGCTGAAGCAGGCGTGACCACAAGCCATGCTGATCGGATGTGGCGCGCAAGCCGAGAAACGTCGCCGCCACCCTGCTTTCAGCGAGGCCGTCCAGTTTGACCTCGGCGTTCATCTGCTGCATGGCGTGCTGATCGATGCGCCCGGCGAGTCTGCGCAACGCCCCCACGAAGGCCGGCGCACGCTGCTCCAGCGACAGCCGATACAGGTAAACCGCGTCGTAGCGCGGAAAGTAATGCCGGTCATCCAGCAGCGTGCGCAGATGGTAGTAGGGGATTTCGGCATCGGTGCTGTACAGGTCGATGGCATCCACGGCGCCACTGGCCAGTGCCCGATAGGCCAATGCGTGATCCATGCCGCGCACCTGCGCTTGCCGCAGTGCATAGCGCTGGCGCAAGCCGGGCCAGCCGTCCTCCCGGTCCATGAATTCGTTGGAGAATCCAAACCGCAATCCAGGATGTTTGGCCAGGTCGGAGATGCGACTGAGGCCGAGACGGGCCGCCTCATCTGCGCGCATGCCGATGGCGTAGGTATTGTTGAAACCCAGCGAATCGGTGATGCCGATGCCCAGAGGTTTCAGCTGCGCCCGCAGGGTGGCGATGCCCGCGTCGGCAGGAACGTGCTTCAGCAGCTCGTGGGTGAGGGTGCCGGTATATTCGGGATAGACGTCGATATCCCCTTGCCGCAATGCACGCCACAGAATCCGCGTGCCGCCGAGCTGGCGCTTGTGCACGGCGTCGACGCCAACCTGATGCGCGGTGGCGCGCGCGAGTTCGCCCAGAATCACCGATTCGGTGAATTGTTTGGAGCCGATCCGCACCGGTTCAGCGTGCAACCATATCGGCGCAAGCCATGCCATAGCGACAAGCCACCACGCGAAACGGCCGTTCATCGCATATCCTGCGGAAGCTGGCGCCGTGCCTGCACGAAGCGACGGACAAAATCGTCTGCAGGGCGGTCGTGGAGATCCTCGATGCGGCCGTCCTGTACCAGGGACCCACGGCGCATCAGTACCAGCCGCTCGGCAAACCATGCCGCTTCGGCGAGGTCGTGGGTCACCAGGATCACCGTCTTGCCAAGCCGTTCGAAGATGCGTTTTAGATCGTCCTGAAGTTCGTGTCGCACCACCGGGTCGAGTGCGCCCAACGGCTCGTCCAGCAGCAGTGCATCGGGATCGGCCATCAGGGCGCGCATCAACGCCACGCGCTGGCGCTGGCCACCGGAGAGTTCTGTCGGATAGCGTGCCAGGACGGCATGCGGCAGATGGGTCAGGGCGGCAAGCTCATGGGCGCGGTCGCGGATGCGTTCGACATGCCAGCCCAGATACTGCGGAAGCAAGGCCAGATTACCCAGTGCAGTGAGGTGGGGGAACAACCCTCCCTCCTGGATCACGTAACCGACGCGCCGGCGCAACGGGAGCGTGTGTGCCGGTTGCAGCACGCGGCCGTCCACCAGTACCTGTCCTTGATCCGGCCACTCAAGGCCCAGCAACAGCCGCAGTACCGTGGATTTGCCCGAGCCACTGCTGCCGATCAGTGCGGTGGTAGTGCCGACGGCAAACTCCAGACTTAGATCGTCCAGCGCAATCAATTCACCGTAGCGCTTGCGCACCTGGCGCAGGACAAAAGGGGGGCAGGAGGCTGCTTCAGAGTCCGGCAAGACACGCCTCGTCAAGGTCGCGACGCTTGCGCCCGAGCACGGCGTAGTAGTGCAAGGGGCGTCCCTCGATCGAGAGCCGGTGGCGGTAGCGCTGCAGATGATGTAACCGGAGATAGTCGTCGTGGATAAGCCGTTGTATTAATTGCGAAAAGCCGCTGGTGTCCTCTTGGTCAAGAAAACTTTCCTTGATGTTGAACGCGATCCAGCCGTCATCGGCGACCAGGTTGTAGGCTGTGCGAAAAGCGACAACCGGAATGTCACCGAAACCGAGCGCCGCCACGCAGGTCATGGCGTTGAAGTGCCACTCCTTCAGCTCTTGCAGCAGCGGGTCGCGGTCACAGGTCAGATCGAGGACATAGTAGGCATCGTAGACCCCGGGACGGTCGCGCATCGCCGCCGCTTTGGCTTCGGCGAGAATATCCACTCCGACCACGCGCGCGGCACCCTGATCGAGCAGCAACTCTCCGACCATGCCGTTACCGGCGCCCACATCGAGAATGCGCAGCCGGAAGGTTTCCTCTCCCGCTTCCGCAGCTACCGCGGTCAGCAATTCGACCAATTTGCGCGGTGACGCGCATTTCAGTCGATCGTAGAATAGCTGTTCGTATAGGCCTGGCCGAGCATAGATGGCGGCGTAATCATGAAAACGGATACAGGTTTCCCGCCCGTTTTCACTCGTCGTAAAACTGGACTCGCCCTGCTCGAACAGCGTCTGATCGGACGCCGGAAAACGGATCGGGTAACGGTGTGAATGTGGCCGAGTGGTCATGTCACCTCACTGGCGGGCATCGCGGTGCATCTTGCCGACAAAAGCCATAACATAACACCAAGGCCGGGATACCAGGGTCGGGGCGTGCCGACATTCGCCGTCATCCCGCGGCACGACGCAAGCGGATCAGCCGCCGTGCGCGAGAGGGACGATCAAGCGCCCATCTGAAGCCGGTCGCCTCCTTGCTGCTTGGCGATATACATGGCGGCATCAGCCTGTTGCATCAGTTCGTCGCTCACAAGGCCATGTTCCGGGTAGATAACGGCGCCAATGCTGCAAGATATCCGCATATCGTGGCCACCAATTTCCATAGGCTGACTGAGCTTTGTCCGGATCTTCTCGGCGACCGTTGCGGCGTGCTCGAACATGGTGAACGAGCCGAGTAAGACGACGAATTCATCGCCACCGATACGACCAATGGTGTCCGATTCGCGGGTGCACTGTCGGATGCGGACAGCGACCTGTTGCAATAGCAGATCGCCGGTGGCGTGGCCGTGTCGATCATTGACCTGCTTGAACCGATCCAGATCGATGTAGAGTAAGGCCATGCGTGCGTTTTCTTGCTGCGCGCGGACCAACGCCTGTTGCATGCATTCGTAGAACCATTCGCGACTGGGCAGCCCGGTCAGCGCGTCGTGGCGTGCCATATACCGCAATCTGGTCTCGGCCTGTTTGCGTTCGATCGCGGCGGCAACCTGGATCGAAACGAACTGTAACAACACTTTGTCGCCCGGTCGGTAACGGACCTTGCCCGAATAGCTCTGCACCACCAGTGCTCCGATGACCCCGTTTTGGGTGGAAAGTGGAACGCCAAGCCAGTCCAGTGAGTCCATGCCGTGGACCGCGGTTACGTGAGCAGGTAGCGAACTTCTATTGGCCGGTGTGAGCAGCAAGGCCTCACCGCTGCGAATGACTTCGGCGCTCAAGGTTCCTGAATCGAGCTTGCAGGTGGCGGGTGTCGTATCGTGCTCATCTATGTAGTAGGGAAAGCTCAGCTCATCCTTTTCCCGGTCATACAGCGCCACAAAGAAATTGGTCGCGGGGAGCATTTCGCCGATGATCTGATGAATACGTCGAAACATCGCGAGTAGATCTTCGGTCGCGTGCGCGGCCTCCGAAATCGCATGCAGCGCAGATTGCATCGACCCGGCGCGTCGAAGTTCGGTTACATCGCGTGCTACGGCCAGCCGCACCTGGTCGGCCTCCGACCAGCGCGCTGACCAGGTGATGTGGGCGACGCTGCCATCTTTGCGGATGTAGCGATTCTCGAAATGCAACTTGGGTTCTCCGGCCATGATTTCTCGGGCTGCTTGCTGGGTCCTCGCGCGGTCCTCCGGGTGGACCAGTTCAATCATCCGCCGGCCAGCCATCTCGGCGGGGGTATAGCCAAAAATCCTCTCACACGCGGCGCTGGCGAAAACAAAACGGCCATCGGCATCGACCACGCAGACTGCGTCGAGCAGGAGATCCATTACCTTGATCAACGGCGTGCAGAAGTTGCTCTCCATCCCGGTATGGTGCTCACCGGAGAGAGGACGCGAGCCTGACGTATGCTCCCCTTCTTCCGCCATGGGTTGGCTGGTAAACCCCATCATGCATTCCCTTTGCCTGGTTCATGAAGTCATTGTTGAAGAGACCGCTGTGTCCTTCCCGACGTGGTGAGTCCGGTATATCCGCAGACTCGTCTCTCACGTATTGCACGCTTGCACTAAATTTCGTCCAGAAGGGTGCCTTTCGCCGGGCGCGACAACAGGCCACCTCTTGCAACCAGCGGATGGTTGTCAAGAACTTACTCTAGCAGCGGAAGCAGCGATCGTCACATCCCTAGACGGGACGTACTTCCCGGCTCGCCTCGGCTTCCGCTGGCAAGTGCTTCAGCCAGTCAGCGATGCCAAGGGCGATGTCCTGCCACCCGGGTTCTTCCACAAGCCAGTGGGCATGATTTGCGAATATCTTGAACGTGGCTCGTTCGGCATACTTCCGGGCGACCTTCTGCACGACTTTGGCGGGGGTGATGCGATCTTCAGCGCCGACAATCACCAGCAGCGGGCATCCAACGGCTGCGGCGTCGACACGGGTCGTGCGGTGAGGATCGAGCGGCCACAACCCGATCTCGCAAGCCGCACGCCCTGACTCCTGCACAAAACGCTCGTAGGTGCGACGTTGTTGTGCGGGCGGTAGCAGGTGCAGCATGGAATACACGGCCGTGGAAAAGGGCTGGCGCATTGGCTTTCGCCAGAAGCCCCAGTGTGTCATCACCGGCAAAAAGCTTCGCAAGACCGACGGAGTCAGGGCAAATATTCCTGCGGGCGACGCTGGCGCAAGCAATACCGCAGCTCTGGCGCGACCGCGTGCCGCGAGTACCTGGGCCAGCAGTCCACCCATTGAATGTCCGATCAGGATCGGTTGTTTGGCGAGCGTGGCGATTTCGTTTTCCAGCGCGTCAGCGTAATCGCGGATGCTGGTCCGGCCAAGCCGCGGGTCGGCGTCGTCTGTGGGAGCGTGACCGTGGTAGGGCAGGGTGGTCGCCAGGCAGCGGTAGCCCAGAGACTCGAAAATGCCACGAAAGTTGTCCCAATACCCTGGACCGCCCCACATGCCGTGGATCATGAAAAGCGTCTCGGCGTCGTTATCGCTACTGCCGATCATTTCGTCAGTTCTGAAATCGGCATAAATGCCCTCCACCCTCAAGATTACCGCAACCGTGTCGGCAGCTGGTGCTCGAAGTGGTGTCTGCAGTCCTGAGTTAGGAGCCTCCGACGAATCGCTGCTGCCCGCCGTGTCCCTCGATATCGATAATGCGTCTTGCAAATCGTGAGGATAAATCTCCCGAAGTGGCGAGAGGGCTCCTCCAGATCCCTTCGTCGCAAGAATTTACGAAACCGGGCCAGGTGGGGCGGTGAACAACATTTTATGAGTGACGGGTCACACAGCGCGCGAAAAGTAGAACTAAATTAAATGCACATCGTGCCGACTACAGGTGAGGCAGGTAGAAGTGAGGGTGGTGATTTAAACAGCGGGTATCTCCGGCCGTCCGAGGATTTCCTGATGGGGCTTTTGTATTACAGGCCAATTATGCCGCTCGCCGCTCACGGTACTTCACCCGCTTCGAGACAGTAAAGGAAAAGCGGAAATTCATCGCCGGGTATTGCTCGGTATTCCCAATTATTTGACGAGGATTTATCATGTCTATTCTACATCTTTCAATAAAAATGCGATTGATGATTACACTGGGTATCGTAAGCTCGATGCTGGTGGTGGTTGGCCTGCTCGGGGTCAATGATTTGCAGCGCAGCAATGGGTCATTGCAAGATATTTATGCCAACAAGCTAGTGCCCTCGAACGCCTTGTCGATGGCCTTTACCGAGGTGGGTAGCGAGCGGGCCGCCGCGATCGGAGCGGCACACGCAGGCAGTGCGCAGAAGGCCGATGCGGCCGTCGCTTCCGTACACGATCATGAAGCCGCGCAGGAAGCCTTGTTGAAGACTTTCCATGCAGCGGTCCTATCAGCACGCGAGCGCCCATTGGAAAAGCGTTTCGATACCGATCGCGAGCGCATGGGTAAGGAAATGGACTCGGCAGTCAGGGCGTTAGGTGAACACAACTACAAGGATGCCGTTAAGATTCTTGATGGCCAGGTGGATGCCGATTACGCCGCTTCCAAACGGGATGTTGCCAGCTTGCTCACCATGCAATCTGCCATAGCGCAGCACACCTACACGCAAGACGAGCAATACGCTAAAACCAGCGCGGAAATTGCCTATTTAGCAATGGCTTTTGGTCTGGGCCTAAGCGTGCTGCTCAGTATCCTCCTTATCCGCTCCATTACCCGTTCATTAGGCGTGGCGATGCGCGTAGCCGACAACATTGCCGAGGGCCGGCTTGAAAATCATGTTGAAATAACCACCCATGACGAATTGGGGCAGTTGCTGCAGTCGCTGCGTCGCATGGACGCCAAGCTGGCCGGAATTGTGCGTGAAGTGCGTAGCAGCTCAGCCTCGGTAGGTACCGCGGCCAGACAGATAGCTCAGGGTAACGATGACTTGAGCCAGCGAACCCAGGAGCAGGCGTCCAGCCTGGAGGAAACGGCCTCGTCGATGGAGGAGATGACGGCGACGGTAAAGCAGAACGCGGATAATGCCTCGCAGGCAGATCGGCTCGCCCGCAGCGCGCGGGAGCAGGCCGAGCGCGGCGGCGAGGTGGCGAGCCGGGCGGTATTGGCGATGGGCGAGGTGAACGGCTCTAGCCGAAAGATCGCCGACATTGTCAGTCTGATCGACGAAATCGCCTTTCAGACCAACCTGTTGGCTCTGAATGCCGCCGTCGAAGCCGCCCGGGCTGGCGAGCAGGGCCGGGGTTTCGCCGTGGTGGCGAGTGAGGTCCGCAATCTGGCACAGCGTGCCGCAGGGGCTGCGAAGGAAATCAAGATTCTCATTGCGGACTCGGTGGAAAAGGTAACCGCAGGTACCGAATTGGTCGGGCAGTCGGGCCGTACGCTCCAGGACATTGTCGGCAGCGTAAGGAGGGTTACCGATATCGTGGCGGAAATAGCAGCGGCCAGCCGGGAGCAGTCGTCCGGCATTGATCAGGTCAACACGGCGGTCATGCAGATGGACGAAGTAACCCAGCAAAATGCCGCCTTGGTGGAGGAAGCTTCGGCGGCAAGTAGGGCGATGCAGGAGCAGGCGGAAGTACTTCAGCGTCAGGTGGCGTTTTTCACGGTCGTCACCGACGCCGCAGAATCTGACGGGAAAGATATGGATAGCCTAGAAGCGGATTCCCCTCCGGCCCGTCTCATGCGTGCCGCCGAGCTATCAGCCAGCAAACTCATGCAAGCTCAGGCTGCCCTACCGGTGAAGGTCGAGTTGGTAGACGGTTAGGCTGAATTTGAGGGTGGACAAGAGAGTGCGTGGTTGTCCCGTGTAGCACGCCGCAGCCGCGCTCCTCACTCCTCCAACGCCCCTGCCGATGAGTCGGGGCCGTCCCGGTCGTCACCGCCACCCAAAATGCTCGCTGGTTGACGATGGGCTTCGGCAAGTCGGCGATTGCCTGACAGTTGCCGAGGCTATCGGAGAAGGGCGCAGGGGCCTCGGTGTGACGTTTGCCTGAACGATCAGGCAGTGGAAGAAAAGTCCGCGAGCCAGCATGTGTGTCGGGTGCCGGGTGTGGGCCGCGCGCGCGGGGCTTTCTGGCCGACCATCCCGCGAAGATCGGAACGATCTTCACGAAGTAGCGCCCATAGGGCGGTGGTTGAGCCGCTGCGTCATGAATTTTGCGGCCTACGTCACGAATATGGCGAGACGTGTTCAATCTTCCTGCCCATGCGGTCGATGTGGTTGATTGCGATCGTAGGAAAATGCGCAGCTATCGGGTCGAGGCAAGTGCTGCCTCCGGCCCGTGCGCGGGCGCCGTGACACGCGATGTGGGGCCGGTTGTCAGTTTGGCATACGGCGAGGGAACAGGAACACTTTCAATCATGAATAAGGGACGAACCATGGTGTTGTTACAGCTTTCCATCAAAGCCAGATTATTGATCACGCTCGGTGTCATCAGTGCCATGCTGATAGCAGTAAGTCTGCTGGGAATAAGGGACCTGCGATACAGCAATCAATCACTGCACGATATCTATAGCAACAAATTGGTTCCTTCCAACGCGCTGGCGATGGCGTTCGAACTACTGGGTGGCGAGCGGGCGGTGGCTTTACGCGCAGCCCATGCAGGAAGTCCCCAGAAAGCGGATGCCGCCATCGCCGTGGTACATGAGGAGCAGGCTGAACTCACGCCGTTGCTGGCGACGTTCCGGAGCGCAAAACTGTCGGAGCGGGAGCGCGCGCTGGTAAAACGTTTCGAGGCGGACCGGAACGCCATGGATATGGCGATGGGAGAGGTGTTGCAGGCATTGGCTGTGCGTGACTTCAAGCGGGCGGTAAAGTTGCTCGATCGCGACGTCGAAGACCACTACGCCGCGGCGAGACAGGATGTCATCATGATCTTCAAACTGGAAAGGGATCTCGCGCGGGAAATCTATACGCACGACGAACAGCAGGTAAGGCGCAACGCGCTTGTCGCCTATGTGGCGATGGGGGGCGGGGTGACCCTCAGCCTGCTGTTCGGTTTCCTGTTGATCCGTTCCATCACACGCTCGCTTCGGACCGCCTTGCGCGTTGCCGACAATATTGCCGAAGGAAGACTTGGCAATACGATCGAAATCGAGAGTAGGGACGAGCTGGGTCGGTTGCTGGAGTCACTCCGGCACATGGACGGCAAGCTGACCGGTATCGTGCAGGGGGTACGCTCGAGTTCCGCCTCGGTAGGAGCTGCTGCGAAACAGATTGCGCAGGGCAACAATGACCTCGCTGAGCGCACCCAGGAGCAGGCCTGCAGTCTGGAGGAAACGGCGGCGTCCATGGAGGAGATGACGGCGACGGTCAAGCAGAATGCAGGCAATGTGGCGCAGGCCAGCCAACTGGCGCAGGAGTCGCGCGACCAGGCGACCCGGGGCGGCGAAGTGGCGGCGCAGGCGGCCCGAGCCATGGACGAGATAAATTCCTCGAGCCGGAAGATCGCGGACATCGTGGGCTTGATCGATGAAATTGCCTTCCAGACCAACTTGCTGGCCCTCAATGCCGCGGTAGAGGCGGCTCGGGCGGGGGAACAGGGGCGGGGTTTTGCCGTAGTGGCAGGTGAAGTACGCCATCTGGCGCAACGCGCGGCCACTGCCGCGCGGGAGGTCAAGGGTCTGATCGGCGATTCGATGGAGAAGGTGGTGGCCGGAACCGAGCTGGTGAGCCAGTCAGGTCATACCTTGGAGGGTATTGTGGGAAGCGTGGCGGAGGTGACGGAGATCGTCGCCGAGATTGCGGCAGCCAGTCGGGAACAGTCGGCCGGAATCGAGCAGGTCAACACTGCCGTCATCCAGATGGATGAGGTGACGCAGAAGAATGCCGCGTTAGTGGAAGAGGCGGCCGCTGCCAGCCACGCCATGCAGGAGCAGGCGCAGTTGCTGCTGCGGCATGTCGGCTTTTTCCGTATGGCGGACGGGTCCGATCAGGGCGGCGAATATGTCCCTGTGAAGCAAGACGACGCCAGCCAAAGCTGCACGGGTCTGCCAGCCCCGGCACCGTCGCATCGTGCGTTGGAAAGGCCTCAGCGACGGCGCACCGCAGAGAACGTTACCCGTGAACGCATGGAGCCGATGACTGCAACGGAGCTGGCCGCTATCTGATCAGGCGAAGACCGCTGCGGGGCTCTTGCTGGAATACGCGCGATGCCCAATGGGCATCGCGGCACCATGTTAAATGGTGCCTCCGCTCGCCGCAGCGTGCTGGATGCGGTCAGGCCTCGGTCGAGCTGGGGGCGGAGCTGTCTCGACCATGGCGCACCTGTCCATTCCCGCGCAAGACAAACCGTTCGATGGTCAGCGATTCGGCCCCCATCGGGCCGTAGGCATGCAGTCGGGTGGTGGAGATGCCGATTTCCGCGCCAAGACCTAGCTCGCCGCCGTCGCTGAATCGCGAGGAGGTGTTGACCATCACCACCGCCGACCGTAGCGCGTGCACAAAGCGGTTGGCGATCGCCTCGTCCCGGGTGGCGATGACTTCGGTGTGATCCGAACCGTAGCGACGGATGTGCGCTATGGCGCCATCGACGTCGTCGACCACGGCGATGCTGAGCTTCAGTGACAGGAACTCGGTGGCGTAGTCGTCGTCGGTGGCGGCGGCCATCTCTGGCACGCGTTGACGCGAAGCGTCGTCGCCGAGCAACTCGACCCCGCGCTCGACCAGCGCCGCCGCCGCACGCGGCAGGAAGCTGTCGGCGATGTCGCGGTGGACCAGCAAGCTTTCCAGCGAATTGCAGGCCGACGGACGGGTGGTCTTGCCGTCGATCAAGATATCCAGTGCGACATCGAGGTCGGCATCGGCATCGACGTAGAGATGGCATACGCCCTTATAGTGCTTGATCACCGGCACCCTGGCATTTTCGGTGACGAAGCGGATAAGCCCTTCGCCGCCGCGTGGAATGATCAGGTCGACAATATCCGACAGCTGCATCAGTTCGAGCATGGCCTCGCGGCTGAGGTCATCCAGCAGCATCAGCGCATGCTCCGACAAGCCGGCCTCGCGTAGTGCGCCGCGCAGGCAGCGGGCGATCGCCTGGTTGGAGTTCACCGCCTCGGAGCCGCCGCGCAGGATCACCCCGTTGCCGGCCTTGATGCACAACGCCGCCGCGTCGGCGGTGACATTGGGGCGGGCCTCGTAAATCATCGCCACCACGCCCAGCGGCACCCGTACGTGCTCGATACTGAAGCCCTTGTCCGACTGAATGCGCCGGGTGACCTGTCCTACCGGGTCAGGCAGGGCAGCGATTTCGCGCAAGGCCTTGGCGATCCCGGCCACGCGCGACTCATCCAGTGCTAGGCGGTCGAGCATCGCCTCGGAAATACCTTTCTCGCGGGCGCCCTGCATATCCTTGGCATTGGCGGCAAGCAAGTCGGCCGTGCCCGCCTCCAGGGCATCAGCCATGGCATGCAGCAAGGCGTTTTTCGCCGCTGCGGAGAGCTCGGCGATTTGCGTCGCGGCGTCGCGGCACTTCAGGGCGTTTTCGCGTACAGAGGTGGTCATGCGGATAATCCTGTGTCCAGGGTGACGAGGTCATCGCGATGCACTACGGCTTCGCCGTAGCTGTATCCGAGCATCGCCTCGACTTCCCGTGTGTGTGAGCCGGCGATCTGGTTGATTTCGGCAGCGCTGTACTGAGTAATGCCGCGTGCCATCGAGAATCGCTGTCCTTTGGCGCCGGCAATGATTTCGACCATGTCGCCGCGATGAAAGTCTCCCTCGGCGGCGATAACCCCTTTGGGCAGCAGCGAAGCACCTTCGTCATTCAGTGCCTTGACGGCACCGTCATCGATCAGGATATGGCCGGGCACCGGCGGCACATGCAGCAGCCAGTACTTGCGTGCCTGCAATCGGGTGGCTGAGGTGCGTACGCGTGTCCCACGCAAAAGGTCGCGTGAGAGCAGCCGCACGACCTCGCCGTCGCGGCCGTTGAAAAGCACGGTCTCGATACCGGCCGCGGCGGCTTTCTCGGCAGCCACCAGCTTGCTGCGCATGCCGCCGGTACCGACCGAACTGGCCGAGTCGCCGGCCATGGACATGATCTCGGCAGTCATTTCCTCGACCACATCGATGGGTGCGGCATCGCTGACGCTGCGTGGATCGGCGGTGTAGAGGCCATCGATATCGGTGGCAATCAATAACAGGTCGGCGTCCATCTGTGCCGCGACGATGGCGGCCAGGTTGTCATTGTCGCCAAGCGTAAGCTCGTCCACCGCCACGGTATCGTTTTCGTTGACGACGGGGAGAATTTGATGGTTGAGCAGTTCGCGCAGGGTGGCGCGGGCATTCAGATAGCGGCGGCGATTGCGCAGGTCGTCGTGGGTCAGCAAGACCTGCGCCAGCGGACGATCAAAAAGCCTTTGCCATAGTGCAATGGTCTGGGTCTGACCCAGTGCGGCCATGGCCTGGCGACGGGCACTGGATGCCACGCGCTGATCGGCATGGTCTTGCATCAACAGACGGCCGGCAGCCACGGCACCGGAGGAAACCAGGATGATTTCCCGGCCGGATGCATGGCAGGCCGTCATGAACTGGGCCAAGCCCAAGGCATAACGGGTACTCAGTCCACCGCCATCGGCAGCAAGCAGGCTACTGCCAACTTTCAGCACGGCACGTTTCCACGGTGGGACGGATTGTTCGGTGAAGGTCTTTAGTATCGTCATCAACTCGGGGCGTGGTGGATTCGAGGATGGGTGTATGCATCATGCATTTGCCCTGCATAGCCGCACTACATGGGGGCAGCCTGGCGTGAAAGCAAGCCGGTACGCATCCAATATGCGCGATGCCCTGGCTTTTGGAAACGGGTTGTCAGGAAGCGAGTGCGTGTGACGAGGCATTCTGGCAGATCGGGATGACAGCGGAATTGCCACGACGGGTCTGGCATCCAGTTGGCGATACTGAACCGCGCTGGCAGGAAAACGACAAGCCAACAGCGAGGTCACGAAGTATCCACAGTCGCGGGGATATATCTCGCCACGTCCGCAATGTCGCGGATATCGCGGAGATACACCATGGATCACAATCGGGTCGAAGGTACCAAGCACCAGGTCAAGGGCGCCACCAAGGAAGTGGCGGGCAAGGTCACCGGCAACAAGGTGAAAGAGGCCGCCGGCAACGTGGAAAAAAATGCCGGCAAGGTTCAGAAGGAAGTGGGCAAGGCGCGGGACGCCGAGCGCAAGGAAGAAGACAAATATCGTCACTGAGTCCGGTCCGGTTGTTTACTCATCCCACCGCGGCAGGTTGATGAAAAACAGCCTGCCGTACCCCGTACCGGTCAGTGGCGAGGTGCGTACGATCCAGTCAGGCGGCCCGCTCCTGCTGCAGCAGTTCCTGTAGATGCCGTTCTATGGCATAGACATGGGCGTCGTCTGCGCGAAGCTCTCGGAGGGCTTCGGCAAGACGCACCAGGTAGTCCCGGTTGGGACCGCTGGGACCGGTCGAGGCGGCAATCTGTCGCGCGATATCGGCTTCGGTAGCCGGTCCGAGAAAGGCCGCGTTGTCTTCGGTGGCGATGTAGACCAGACCTTCCGCTACGCTGCCGTCGTGCAGGTGCATGTCGGTGACAACGCGCAGGTAGCCGTTTTTTTCGCGTATATCCAGATGACTCAGTACTTGCGGAACAATCAGGTAGGCCATGCCGGTGCAGACCGCATCGTATTCGGGAATCAGGGTGACAACCCGGCCAGGCGCATCGGCAGTCCCGCGATGATCATGTGAGCCCTGCCAAAACCGTCGCGTCCAGTGCCGGATATGTGCCGGCCGACGTTCAATGAAGGGGAAATCGGCCTTGTAGATCAGCGAACCGTAGCCAAATACCCAGATACGCTCGTGGCCGTCGAAGTAATCCATCTGCTGGTTGGTGGCAACGGTATTGGTAGACATGGTTCCAAGTAGGTAATGAAGACGGTGTCAGGCGCGCGAGGTGGTTGCCGACATGCTGACAGTAAGGGGAACCGCGCCCTGCAATCCGTGCAGTCGCTCACGCAGTGGTTGCCGGTTTTTCCCCGAGGGCGAAGAAGCATCATGGTGCTCCATGCGGGCAACAAGTGTCCGTAATGCCAGCGGGCTGAAGCTCAAGCCTCGGCCCGCCTTCCTTCAGCCCATTACCGGGTAGTCCGTATAGCCGTGTTCGCCACCGCCGTAGAAGGTATCCGGATCACCTTCATTGAGCTCGGCGTCCTCCCGCAGTCGGCGGGTCAGGTCGGGATTGGCGATGAACGGTCGGCCGAACGCGATCAGGTCCGCTTTTCCCTGGCGAATTGCCTCGATGGCCATGCTGCGGTCGTAGCCGTTATTGAGGATCCACGCTCCACGGAATGGTTTGCGCATCGCGGCGTAATCGAAGGGCTGGGGCTGACGGTCACCGCCGGTTTCGCCTTCAATGATATGCAGATACGCCAGGTTCAGATCGGCCAGACGTTCGACCACATGGTTGAACAACGCCTGTGGCCGACTGTCGGCGATATCACCGAACGAGGTCAGTGGTGAAAGGCGAACGCCGGTGCGCCCGGCACCGACCTCATCGGCTACCGCCTGGCTGACCTCGACCAGCAGTCGACTGCGATTGGAGATACTGCCGCCGTAGGCGTCTTCGCGTTGATTGGTGCTGTCACGCAAAAACTGGTCGAGAAGGTAGCCGTTGGCCGCATGAATCTCCACACCATCGAAGCCTGCTGCGCGAGCATTGGCCGCTGCCTGCCGGTAGCTTTCGATCAAGCCGGGAATTTCCGCCAACGTGAGGGCCCGAGGCTCGGAGACATCGACAAAGCCTTCAGCGACGAAGGTCTTAGCATTCGCGCGGATTGCCGATGGCGCGACGGGTGCCTTGCCGCCGGGCTGCAGTGAGGTGTGGGAAATCCGCCCGACATGCCACAACTGCAGCACGATACGCCCGCCCCGGGCATGCACGGCATCGGTTACCAGCTTCCAGCCGGCAACCTGCTCGGCAGAGTGAATGCCGGGGGTAGCGATGTAGCCCTGGCCCTCGGGACAGATCTGGGTGGCTTCAGCGATCAACAGTCCGGCATCGGCGCGCTGAGCATAGTAGGTAGCATTCATCGTCGTGGGCACGTTGCCGGCACTGGCGCGGTTGCGAGTGAGGGGCGCCATCACTATACGATTGGGAAGCTGCAGTTCGCCCACCTGGATGGGCTGGAACAAGATGGTGTCGTCCATTGGCTCGGTGGCGCCGTGTTTCATTTAAGAGTCCTCGGGGATGAGTGGGGGAGGGAAACGGGTGCGACAGTGCTCTGTTGCCGATCATCTACAGGGCAATCCAGTTATGTACTATTCGTATGGTGGCGCCGGCGTCAATGCTCAAGGTCGTTAGCACTCCTGATCCACTTGAACTCGACCAGCGCTTGGCAGTCCTTACGTTCATCCAATGAGGACAGGTAACTATTGGGCTGGGTGCGTGGCGTCTGTCATGGTCAAGTGGGTCGCGCGCGGCGAGCCTTGCTTGCCGAGGTTATCAGGCTTCAGCGTGCCGCTACCTCGTTCAGCATCTCCTCACGTCCTGAGCCACTCGTCGATACAGGAACCTAGATGATGACTCCAGCGCAAAAACCTGCCAACGAAAATGAACGCCTCGCGCGATTGCAAGCTTTGTCAGTACTGGACTCGGCTGCAGAACCACTGTTCGATGCGTTGACCCGGGCCGCGGCCTTGGTGGTTGGTGTGCCGATCGCACTGGTAAGTCTGGTCGATGCCGATCGGCAGTGGTTCAAATCCAACCACGGGCTCGAGGAGGCCACGCAAACGCCACGCGACGCCGCGTTTTGTGCCCATGCGATCCTCGGTGATGAGATTCTCGAGGTGCCGGACACGCAGCTGGATCAGCGCTTCATCGACAATCCGCTGGTCGTTGGAAACCCCGGCATACGTTTCTATGCGGGTGCGCCGATCACGCTAAGTGACGGGTTACGGATGGGGACGTTGTGCGTGATCGACCGCGAACCTCGTGCCCTGACCGATCATCAGCGCCTCATATTGAAGCAACTGGCTCGCGCTGCCAGTGAGGCGCTGGAGCAGCGCGTACTCGCGCGTGAGCGGTCCGAGGCTCTGTACCGTGAAGCGCAACTGGGCGGGATGCTGACGCACATTCTTGAGGCAACCCGGGCTGCCACTCTTGAGTGGCGGTTGGATACTGGGGAAATCCACGCCAATAAACACTGGCATGAGCTCGTTGGTCATCCCGAGCGCGTCGGTGACAAGGATCTTGCGGAGCCTGGGGGACTTCCACCGTGGTTACTGGATGTGCATCCGGATGAATTGATGCATTTGCAGGGTCTGTTTGACCAGCACCTGCAGGATGAGAGTGCCCTTTATCGGGCCGAGGTACGTATCCGCCATGCTGACGGGCACTGGCTTTGGGTGTTGGATCGCGCACGGATTAGCGCCAGGGACTGCCAGGGCAGGCCACAATCGATATTCGGAGTCCGTGTCGACATTACCGCACGCAAGCTGGCAGAGCTGGCCTTGGCGGCCAGCGAGGCTCGTACTCGCGCGTTGTACGAAAGCACACCGGCGATGCTGCATTCGATCGATCCGGAGGGCCGCCTGCTGTCCGTCAGCGATCGCTGGCTTGACCGACTTGGTTATCAGCGCGAAGAGGTAATGGGGCGACTTTCCACCGACTTTTTGACGGAAGAATCCAAAGCTCACGCCAGTTCCGTGCTTAAGGACTTTCGGGCGACCGGGTACTGCCATCGGATTGCCTATCAGATGGTTTGCAAGAGCGGCGAAATCATCGACGTGGAGCTTTCTGCCCGACTCGAACGCGATGCGGAGGGAAGGCCGCTGAGAAGCATGGCGGTGATCGAGGATGTCACCAGCCGCTTGCTTGCCGAAAGTCGGCTTCGGGCCAGTGAAGCGTTTCTTGAGCAAACCGGGAAACTGGCGGGCGTTGGGGGTTGGGAAGTGGATCTGCTGACCAATCGCGTTGTCTGGTCCAACGAAACCTGCCGCATCCATGAGGTTCCCGCCGGCTATGAGCCCAGCCTCGAGGAAGCCATCAATTTCTATGCGCCTGAAGCCCGCGAGGTCGTGGCGGCAGCGGTGCAAAAGGCGATGGATGACGGCAGTGGCTGGGATTTGGAGCTGCCGATGATCACCGCCAAGGGGCGGGCCTTCTGGGGGCGGGCGATTGGCACGGTGGAGTTCGAGGAGGGTCGTCCCCGTCGCATGATTGGTGCCTTCCAGGACATCACCATACGTCGACGGGTGGTGCAGTCGCTGGAAGCCAGCGATCGCCGCTTTCGCAAGTTGTTCGAGCATAGCCTGGGCCTGATCTGCACCCACGATCTGGACGGCATCATCCTGTCCGTAAATCCTGCAGCGGCGAAGTCGCTTGGCTATGGACTGGCCGACTTGCTCGGCAGGCGGCTGGACGAGTTCATGGGCCCGGAAGCCCGCGACCGCTTCCCGCGCTATCTCGCCCGAATCCGGAAAAAGGGGGAGGACGCAGGCACGATGCGGCTGATCGCTGCGGGCGGGAGCGAGCGTACGTGGCAGTACGACAACGTCCTGGACGAGGAAGGCGGGGAGGCTTACGTACTCGGGCATGCCCAGGACATCACCGAACGTCAGCAGCATATTGAACAACTGCGGGACTGGAGCATCCGGGACACTTTGACGGGTTGTTTCAACCGACGGTACCTGGACGAGCTGGCTGCAGATATGCAGGAAGCCGATGCATGGGGATGCATCGTGATCGACCTGGACCGATTCAAGCAGATCAACGATACCTATGGGCACCAACGGGGTGATGAGGTGCTGGTTGCCATGAGTCGATTTTTAGAGCGCCATGTGCGGCCGAGCGATGCTGTGGTCCGCCTCGGCGGCGACGAGTTCGCGATCTTGCTCAAGGGTGCCGGCCTCGCAGCAACCAACAAGACGGTTGAACGTCTTCAGAAAGACCGTGGGACCGCCCCTATCGCCTTTACTACCGGCTCCGCCGTTCGACACGCGGGTGGTTCGCTGGATGAGCTGCTAGGCGAGGCGGACAAGCGCTTGTATGAGTCGAGAGCTGAACGCGACAAGCGTCGCCATTGAAAGACTGGCAGTTGCGCTGTCGTCTCCTGCGCTGAGGTCGCGCCGCTACATGGGTTCTTTGATGCCGGTCCGGATCAACCACGCATTGCCGGCCACGTTGTGACGAAGCCCGCCAGCATGGCGATCTGCATCATCAGCCAGAATACCGGGCCGGTCTTGTCCAGAGTGTGGCCGAAAATCGGGAAGGTGGCGATGGCCATCCAGCCGTACATGCCGATCTGCCATGCGGTAAATGAAAGCGTGTGCGCCTTCAGCGCAGCGACCAGCGCCTGCATCGGCGATTTGTCGCTCATCGGACGGATGGCGAAATACTGGAACGCGATGCCCAGCACAAAGACGAAGATATGGTCGAGTACCCAACTGGTTATCAGTTCGCTGCCGAACCATGCCAGCGGCAATACGATCAACAGGGATTCGGCGAGGATATCGCCCCAGGTACAGCCGCTACCGCAATGACTGGCCGACAACGAGATGCCTACCGCTTCGGCCGCAGCCATGGCAAATCCGGCGGTCATCGCAAACGGTGGCGAGCTGCTCGTGGAGTCGAGGTCAAGGCGGGGTTTAGTGCAGGCATCGATCAACGGTGTCGGGCCGCGAAATCGCGGCCCGACGCTTTCCTCATATCCTGTACGGCTTCACGCAAACCACTTACTGACAGCCGGGAAACTTGAACGAGGCAATACGTGTATTCCAGTTGAACGACCCCGTATTTTGCAGATATTCGCTCGTATACCAGAACGTGCAGTCGTCGACCGGGTCTACCGTCATTGCACTGTAGTCGCCCCAGCGCGACAGGTTGTTGCCGCTTTGCGAACCGAGCCCTTCGACGATGCTGCTTTCCGCTTCCATCGTGTCCAGGGGGTCACCGGCCAGACGCCCGGTATAGCGTATCGCCGGATGAATAGTGCTGCTTGATACGCTGTAACCCAAGGCCATGTTGCCTTGCTTGTCCATTGCCACCGAGCCCATCCAGCGGTAGTCGCTGTCCGGCGAAAAGGTGGATTGCTGGTAAACCGTCGGGGTGGTGCCCGGGTTGCGAATTTCATACCAGCGTACGCCGGTATAGGGGTTCTTGCGCGAGGTGCCTACCTTCACCGAATGGCTGACCACCAATGACTCGTAGCTGCCAAAATTGCGGTAAGCCAGGCGGAACATGAGGCGATCGGCCAGCGAGTCGAGTTGCTGATGGGTGCCTGCCTGCGGAATGCAGGTGCCGCCGCCGCAGGCTGCCGAGAACGAGGCGACCGGGATGTTGATCGGACCGGTCAATGTGGTGTTCGCGCTATTAGCCCAGTCGACGTGAAAACGCCACATGTTCAGGGCGTTCGCAGTGTAGTTGAGCATGTAGTTAGGCGAGCCGCTCGGTGGTGCAGTCGCGCCGTCGAGATCCGCCGGCAACACGCCGCCATAACTGCTGGAAAGCTGGAAGCATTGTTGTGTCGCGGCCGCGCCAGTCAACATGGCATTACGATCGTACGCGCAGAGTTTCGCGCCGGCGAAGGTATTGCCGTTGAACATATTGAACGTTTCGTAATAACCATCGGGCCATACGCCCATCTTCGGGTAGTCGGGGAAGGTGCTGCCGTAGGAAAATGCATACCGATAGTAGGCACCGGTTGCGTCGCTGGTCGCGGAGACCGCCACGCACTCAAAATACGGCGCCGCCGTGACCGCAAACTGCGAGATGATCCAGCGACCGGCGGCTTTGTCGTAAACCACCGTCGCGTCGCCGTCGTTGTCCGCTTCGCAAGGACCTCCGAAGCCAGTCCACAAGGTATTGGTGGCGACTGGGCCATAGGTCACCGCCTTGGTGGCCTTGTCGAACACCGCGAAGGCGCTGTTTACAACCTGAACGTATTGGGTCGCACCGACGGCGCCATTGGTATCGGGCGGTGCGCTGTTGACAGTAAAGGTACCTTGCGGGCCGCTGAAGCCTTGCCCCACGCCATCAAAGCCCGAGCCAAGTGCCGGGGCGAAGCTGCCGGTGGGGCTGCTCTGTAGCGCACCATCGGGCGGACTGCCCGGGCCATCCAGCCACGGCAACGGTCTGGCCGGGTGTTGGCGTCCGCTTTTGGAGAATTCATCGGGCTTGGGCATGGTGCCGCGCAAGGAGTGCAAGGTGTCGTGATGTATCGCGTTGGTGACTTGTGGTCCGGTGGTGCCGTTCGACTGAGCGGCGCTCGCAACGACGAGCCCCAGCGCGGCGCACAGCGCAAGGCTGAGACCGTTTGGCTTGATTCCTGACATGTAGTGCCCCTTTTTGAAAGACGGTTGGTGGATCTTTCGGGCCAGACAGGCATTCATCCCCGCAGCAGTCCGCAAAGGCGGGCCAGTACGCAATGCCTGTCGGCTTGCCGCCTCCGTACCGCAGCATCCGCTATTACGGCTCCCCACGAAGGCTTGTTGAGCATCGATGGCAGGATCTTTCGCCAATCTTTCAACGAGGCGATTTCGAAAGAACTTTCGATTTCATAGGTCGCAATTGTGTGCGCGATCGTGAATTTGTCCCGCCCGCTGCTGGAACAGCTCTACGGGCTGTTTATCCCCGCCGCCACGGGACGTGGCCGGTAACCTCGCTCCCGCCGGTATTGGCCGGGTGAAATGCCGCTATCAGAGGTACTGCATTTTCACCGTCATGCCGCCGTCTAGCACGAAAGACTGACCGGTGACAAAGCTCGATTGGGCAGACAGTAGGTAAACCGCGAGGGCGCCGACGTCCCGCGGTGTGCCGACGCGACCCGCCGGATGCTGGGAGTGATCCTCGGGTTCAAGTTTCGGTAGCTTGCGGGCTTCGGCCTTGCGCCAGTCATCGGTCGCAATCCATCCGGGAAGGATCGCGTTGACGCGTACCGCGGGGCCGACACTGATGGCGAGGGCATGGCTGAGCGCCAGCAAGCCCCCTTTGCTGGCGGCGTAGCCCTCGGTGTCCGGCTCCGATTGCAACGCACGGGTGGAGGCGATGTTGACGATGGCCCCATTGGTTTGGACCAGGAAGGGCAGGGCATGCTTGCTGCACAGGAACGCACCGGTGAGGTTGGTGGCAAGATACCGGTTCCAGTCGGCCAGACTCAGTTCGATAAGCGGCCCTCGGTGCGGATCGGCGATACCGGCATTGTTCACCAGTCCGTCAATGTGACCGAAGTGATCCACCGCGATCTTGACCCAGCGACGGACGCTGGCTTCGCGAGAGACATCCAGTCGGCGAAATCTGGCGCGTTGCCCCACCTTCCACTCCGCCAGACAGGCACGACCGGCCTGCGTATCCAGGTCGCCGATCATTACGCTGCCGCCGGCACCAAGCACCGCCTGAGCGATGCCGCGACCGATGCCTTGGGCGCCCCCGGTGATCAATACGACCCGGTGTCGCAAGGGCTGGGCGTCGTGGAGGGTGATGGCAGGTGGTGGCAACATCGGCGTTCTCCCGAGGGTGGCAGTGCATCCGTCATTGTGACGTAACCGATGCATCGGCCCCATGGACAAGGCGAGACGATTTTCACGTGGCCATGACGGTGTTGCCTCCGTCGATCGCCATGCCGCCAGACCGGGCGCCACGCAGAGTTAGCAGATGTCCGGTGTCACGGAGTCTGCTGCGAACCAGTCGGCAGCGCAGTCAACGCGGAAACCTCATGAGGGGAAAGACGCCGGTGAGGCCGCCAGAACGGACTTATGGCAGCGTCGACGCGCGTTGTCGCGTAGCATGTCCAGTCCACCCACCCACGATCGATCAGGGAGGCCTGCGTGCGGCAAGCTAAATTTCGAATGTCAACGGCTGATCAGGCAGCGAAAGCCTGCGGCGGATCTGCTGCATGAGCTGGCAGGCATGGGCGGTCGTGGCGGTGATCGTGGTGGCGATGGGGTTGTTCGCCAGCGAGAAAGTGCGCATCGATTTGGTGGCACTGATGGCGTTGGCCGCTTTGGTGATTCTTGGCATCGTCACCCCGGTCGAGGCGCTCAGCGGTTTCAGCAACGAAGCCACAGTGACCGTGGCCGCGATGTTTGCGCTGAGCATGGGCATCGAGCGCTCCGGCGCGCTGGAACCGCTCAGTCAGTTGCTGATGCGCATACGTCGGCCATGGTTGCTCACGTTGGCATTGATGGTGGTGATCGCGCCACTCGGCGCCTTCATCAAGAACATCGCACTGGTTGCCACCTTTCTGCCCTTGGCGCTCAAGGTCTGCCAGCGTACCGGTACCTCGCCAGCCCGCGTGTTGATGCCGATGGCGTTTGCCGCGCAAATGGGTGGCGTCACTACGCTGATCGGCACCTCATCCAACCTGCTTGCCGATACCCTGGCGCGCAAGGAGGGACTGTCGGGTTTCGGCGTGTTTGAATTTACCGAGATGGGTGCTGTGCTGGCCGTGGTTGGTATCGTCTATCTGATGCTGGTCGGCCGTTGGTTGTTGCCCCGCGAGGTCAATACCGAGGCTCCGGTCAAGGCGGATATCGGCAAGTACGTTGCCGAGCTGGAAATTACCGAACAGTCGTCACTGCTGGGCAAAAGCATCGCCGATGCCACCCTCGGGGAACGCTTCGGCGTCTACCCGCTTGAGTTGTTGCGTGGTGAGCGGCGCATGTGGTCACCACGCTCCCAGCAGATGGCTGCAGGCGATGTATTGCTGATCCGCGGCGACTGGGAAAAAATCGAGGAATTTCGCCGGCAGACGCACCTTCGCAACGCCACCGATACGCCTTACGCGCATCACGCCGACCGTCCGCGGGTACTGGTCGAAATCATGGTGGCACCGGCCAGTGCGGTCGAGGGCAAACGCTTCGTCGAAACCGGCCTGGGCTGGCGCTACGACGCGGTGGCGCTGGCGATTCACCGACGGGGGCAGCTGTTGCGCGAAAAGCTCAGCGAGGTGGCGCTGGCAGTCGGCGATGTGTTGATGGTGCTGGTGGACGAGGATGCCATGGCCAATCTGCGCGGGGACGAATCGTTCATTGTGCTCAGCGAGCGCGAGGACGCCCCCAAGACGCCCCGCAAGGCAATTGCCGCGGTAGCAATCATGGCGGCGGTCGTGGTGATTTCGGGCTTGCACTGGCTGCCCATCCCGATTGCCGCGATCTGTGGTGTCGCCGCGATGGCGTTGGCCGGCTGCTTCGGCCGCAAGGACGTGTACGAAGGCATGGACTGGAAGATCATCATCCTGCTCGGTGCCATTTTGCCCTTGGGTATGGCAATTGAAAAAAGCGGCTTGTCGGTTGTCGTCGTCGATGCCGGCATGGCCCTGGTTGGCAGTCACGGGCCGCTGGCGGCGCTGTTGATGGTCTATCTGCTGACGGCGCTGCTGACCGAGCTGATGGGGCACAATCCCTCCGTCGTCTTGATGGTCGGCATTGCCGCATCGGTAGGCCATGCGATGCATGTTGACCCGCGCCCGTTCGTGGTGGCCGTGGCGTTTGCGGCGGCGACATCCTTCGCTACCCCGGTGGGATATCCCACCAATACGATGGTTTACTACGCTGGCGGCTATCGTTTCACTGACTTCATGAAAGTCGGCATCCCGTTGATTGCCTTGTTCTGCGCCCTTTCGATGTGGTTGATCCCGCATTTCTGGCCCTTTCAGACCGTTCATTGACGGCTGGCGTGCAGACGGTGCGATGACGCGAGTAGCGAGATCACCGATGTCATGATGAAGTGAACGAATGGGTGACCGGAAAGTCGAACGCCGTACAGGATCAGAGGAGAAAGGGCATGAGCAGGCAATCGTCGGTGGGCAGCTGGATCGTGGCAGTGATCGTGGTGGTGGCAGTCGTTGTCGCCGGCGTGTTTCTAGCGCGCAAGGCCACTCATGAGAATGTGTCGACGTCGGTGCCGTCTCCGGCCCCGTCGGCATCGGCTACCGAAGCAGCGCATGCTGCCGCCATACAGCACCCGATTACCCGGGCCGAATCGGCTCCGGCATCTGCGGGAAGCAGCCCGTTGCCGTCACTGGATGGAAGCGATGCGAACGTGACCTCGGCACTGATGGCGTTGACGGGCGACAGCGCGCTGCGCAGCCTGCTGGTGCCCACCCAGATCATTCCCCGCGCCGTAGCCACGATCGATGCTCTCCCGCGGCGCATGGTGGGGCGTCGCGTTTTGCCGCTGCATGGCCCGAAAGGTGCCTTTCTGGTCACCTCGGTGGATGGCAAGACGGTCATCAGCACCAAGAACGCGGCGCGCTATGCCCCCTATATACATGCGCTGGAGGCCGCCGATACTACCCAGTTGACCGACTGGTACGTCAGCCACTATCCGTTGTTCCAGCAGGCGTATAAGCAACTCGGCTATCCCAAGGGCTACTTCAACGATCGCCTGATCGCGGTAATCGACAACCTGCTGGCGACGCCCGATCCGAGTCAGCCGCCGGCCTTGCTCCAGCCCAAGGTGCTTTATACCTACGCCGATCCGTCGCTGGAATCGCTTTCGGCGGGTCAGAAAATGCTGCTGCGGGTAGGTCCGGCCAACGAAGCGAAGATCAAGGCCAAGCTGCGCGCGATCCGGGCGCGGTTGGTGGGGCAGAAGCTGCCGGCGACGTCACGCAGTGCCGGCGGTTGATTGCCAGCGTGGCCGTGGTTGTTCGTGCCTGGGGAACATGCCTGTCATGAGTCAGCCCCGGTCAGCGGCTGAGCAAGTGGCAGCGTGGCTCGCTCGTGCGACTGGCGCGATTCGGAATGGAAATTTCCCCGTGAGATATGGGGCGAGGGCGGGTAGAGCATGAGTTCCGGTGCACATACCGGAAGCCTGGTCTGCGTAGGTATCGGCATGACCCTGGGTTCACATCTCGGGCCGCTGGCGCGAAGCCACATCGAGCAGTCGGACGTGGTGTTCGCCGCCGCTTCGGACGGCATCGTCGAGTTGTGGCTGGCCAAGATGCACGCCGACGTGCGTAGCCTGCAGCCGCACTACCGCGAGGGCAAATCGCGGATGCAGACCTATCGGGAAATGGTCGAGGCCATGCTGACCGAAGTCCGTGCAGGCAAGCGGGTGTGTGGCGCCTTCTACGGTCATCCTGGCGTGTTTGCCTGGGTGCCGCACAAGGCTATTGAAGTGGCACGCAGTGAAGGCTACGCGGCACACATGGAGCCTGGCATTTCCGCCGAGGATTGCCTGTACGCGGATCTCGGCATCGACCCGGGAAAGTTTGGCTGCCAGCATTTCGAGGCCAGCCAGCTGCTGTTCTACCAGCGGCGCATCGATCCGAGCGCCTATCTGGTGCTGTGGCAAGTGGGCGTGGTCGGCGATCAGTCGCTGAAACGGTTTGCCACCGGCGCTGGTTATCGCCAGATCCTGGTCGAGGTGCTGGCGCGGGATTATCCGCTGGATCATCAGCTCATCATCTACCGCACGGCGACGCTGCCGACCCGACAGCCGCAGGTCAAACGCCTGGCGTTGAGCGCGCTGCCCCAGGCGGATATCGGTATGGAGGACACTATCGTGATTCCTCCGGCGCGATTGCCTGAGGTGGATTCTACGATGAGGGCGCGGTTGTCGGCCCTGGATAGTGCAGACGTCATCGATGGTTAAACCCTGGAAGGCCCGTCTGAACCGATCTGAGCGATGATTTCCGGCCCTTTCGCCGCTGGTTGCAAGTGATAAATGTCGCGCTTTGAGTGGATGTTCGTTTATTATCGATGACGGAGCAATGCAGAGCACGGTGGAATATCGCGACATCGCCGACACGCCTCTTCCGTCGTTTTGGGGCGTGATTGCTCAGGAGGTCGTGGCCAGAAGGCCATACCGGAAAGGAGTGTTTTGGGTGAATTGGCAAACAGTCGCCAGGGGGCAAAATGTTCGATGTCATCGATTTTCTGGATCGTGTTGGCCGTGATGCGACTTTACGGAATGCGTCGCGGGATGAACTGGCAGTTGCGTTGGCAACAGCGCAGGCCACTCCGGTGCTTAGCAGCGCTATCCTCGGCAAGGATCGGCAAGCACTGGGCGCTTTATTGGGGCAGGATCCGTTCTGCTGCTATATAAATCCGGGCAAGGAAGATGAGGACGAGACTGAGGACGAGACTGAGGAAGCCGGTGTTAAGGAGGATTCCTCCACGCAAAGCCAGCAGACGGCGGTTTCCCCTCGAATATTGCATGCGCTGACGTCCCTGACCTAGCTGATGTTGGGCTCGCGACGAAGGCGCTGGGTTCTTTTTGCAGGGTTGACCTTGCTGGTGCTGTCGCAGACCTGTCCCGCTGCCACGGATGCTCATATAACGGACGACCCCGCGCAACTGCTCAGGCAGGCGGACCGCGTCAGTCCCACCCGGCACGTGGAATTTGAAGCACTGATGCGGCGTCTCGATGCAACCAGGTCAAGAATGTCGCTGCAACAAGAATGGCATCTTCGTTACCTGATGGCGCGGAAGGTCGCTTTCCGGGGGGACTTCAAGACCGCCATTCCTCAGCTGGAGGCGATCAGCAATCAATCGGTGGATCCGCGCCTGGCGTTTCGGGCCAATGCCACCTTGATCGACCTCTTGGTGACTGAATCCCGTTACGAGGAAGCATTCACACGAATGGGGCCGTTGCTGGACAAACTGCCCCAAATCACCGACAAAAATGTGCGAATTCAAGCGCTAGGTGTGGCGTCGCAACTTTACCTTGAAGCCGGTCAATACGATCTGGCCGTGAACTATGCAGATCAATTGCTTCGCGAAAGTGATACTCATCTGCGTGACTGCATCGGATGGAACTACAAACTCCAAGCGCTGTTTCGGAGTGGAAAGCTTGAAGGTGACGACAGACAGCTGGCTCTTGGTATCGCTGCCTGTGGGAAGGCTGGAAACGTTCTGATGGCTGATATCTTCAAGTCATTTGTGGCTAACGTTTATCTTCAACGCGGCCAACCAGCCAAAGCTATTAGGCTATTGCAAAAATACTACGCGATGGCTGAGCGGAAACACTATCCGCCGCTGGAGGCTGACTTCAACTCGACATTGGCACTCGCATACTGGCGTTCCGATGAGGGCAAACTCGCTGAAGATTATGCGCGGCGTATCCTCGAAAGCAGTATCAAGCGGCCCTATTCCGAAGCCACGATGGTGGCTTATCAGGTGCTGTATATGGCGGCGAAAAAACAGGGCCATTTCGCATCTGCTCTCGCCTACCACGAAAAATACATGGCCGCCGACAAGGGTTATCTGAATGACGTCAGCGCGAAGGCGCTGGCGTTCCAGACGGTGAAGCAACAGGTGCTCGCCAACCAGCTGCAGATCGAGACGTTGAACAAGCAAAACCGTATCCTGCAGTTGCAGCAGGCGCTAGGCAAGAAAGCCGTAGAAACTGGTCGGCTGTATATCATCCTCTTGCTTGTGATCCTGGCGTTCATCGCCTATGTGGCCTACCGGTTCAAGCGTTCCCAGCTGAGCTTCATGCGCATGGCGCGCCGCGATAGCTTGACGGGTTTGTTCAATCGCCAACATTTTCTCGATGAGGCGGAGCGAGTGCTGCGGTATAGCGAGAAGTCATCGCAGGAGGCCTGCCTGATCCTGATCGACCTGGATTATTTCAAGAAGGTCAACGACACCCATGGGCATGCGACCGGCGACGAAGTATTGAAACGGGCCGTTGTGGCATGTCAGACACATTTGCGCTCGACCGATATCTTCGGCCGGCTGGGTGGTGAGGAATTCGGTATTTTATTGCCGGAATGCAGCCTGCACCGGGTTGGCGAGCGCGCCGAACAACTTCGCCTGGCGATAGCCGAACCGCCCGGCGAGGACGATGGCGGTGTTTCAGTCACCGCGAGTTTTGGCGTGGCCACCACGGCATGCTCAGGCTATGAGCTGCGCCAGTTGCTTATTCATGCGGATGACGCGCTATACCAGGCCAAAAAAGCCGGGCGCAATCGTGTGGTGGTGTTCGATTGCGCGGGCGGTGTGTCATCCGCACAGCCAAGAAAGTCACGTACGGAAATGTAGGTTTCCGCTGTCGATCGGGACTTTGTCATCCCAATACACAAGGCCCGTTTGGATACGACGTCCAGGGCGTGATCGAGGTAAGTGACGGCGAATCGCCAGGCGTGCGGGGTTTCTTGACAACCTGTAGCAGGACAAGATTCCCGTTGGCTCCTGTTCGAAGATGCTTGCTACGTTAGTTTTTCATGGACAGCCGTGCCCGGTGACGGTAAAAAGAGTGCTTGTTTATAACGTGGAAGCCGGTTCGATGCGTGCCATGACATCCCTTCTTTTCGTTGCGCTGGGGGTTGCTGTCAGTCCGCTCCATGCGACGGCTGCCGTTGTCGCATCCAAGTCGGCGTCCGGGGGCGCCCTGGCGCCGCAGATCAACGCCAAGGATTTCGCAAGGTTTGACAAAACCCTCAGCTCTGATGCGTTTGGCGGTCGCAAGCCCGGCACGATAGGCGCGCAGCGCACCACGGACTGGCTGGTGAAAGAGTTCAAGCGGATGGGGCTGCAGCCCGGCAATCATGGCTCCTGGTACCAGATCGTGCCGGCCGACTCCACCTTGCTGCTGAACACCGATGTGGCGTTGAAGATTGCCTCGCACGGCAAGCAGGTGAAGTTCGCTTACCGCACCGACATGATGGCGCAGACCCTGCAGGCGAAAGCTACGGTCGAGCTGACGCATTCGCCGGTGGTGTTCCTGGGCTACGGTGTGGATGCCCCCGCCTGGCACTGGAACGATTACAAAGGCGTCGATGTGAAGGACAAGACGGTGATCGTGCTGGTCAACGACCCGGGTTTCGCTACCTCCGACCCGAAGCTGTTCAATGGCCGCACCATGACCTACTACGGCCGCTGGACCTACAAATATGCCGAGGCGGCGCTGAAAGGCGCCGCGGCGTGTTTCATCGTGCATACCAGCGACGCGGCGGCCGGTTATCCGTTCAGCGTGTTGCAGAACAGCGGCAGCGGCCCGCAGCTGAGCCTGCCGTCGCGTATCGATCCGGCGCCGCGCCTGCCGGTAGCCGGGTGGCTGACTCATGCGGCGGCGCAGCGCTTGTTTGCCGCGGCGGGGATGAATTTCGACACCTTGGCGAAGGCTGCGGCGAAACCCGGGTTCAAGCCGGTAGCCCTCGATGCCACCGCGTCGTTGACCTTGCACAACAAAATCGGCCACATTCAGTCGAAAAACGTGCTGGCGATGGTCAAGGGCAGCAGCAAGCCGGATCAGGCGGTGATCTACACCGCGCACTGGGACCATCTGGGTACCGACTCCTCGCTGAAAGGGCACAAGGTCTACAGCGGCGCGATCGACAACGGCACCGGCCTGAGCATGTTGCTGGAAATCGCCGATGCGTTTGCCCATCAGAAAAAGCCACCGCAGCGCAGCGTGTTGTTCTTCATGCCGACGCTGGAGGAGTCCGGCCTGCTTGGTTCGCAGTATTACGTCGCCAAGCCGGTGTTTGCGCTGGACAAGACCGTGGCCGACATTGCCGTCGATGCGTTGCCGATCATCGGTCGCGCCCACGACATGACGGTGATCGGCAAGGGACAGTCGCAACTGGAAGACATGCTGGCCCAGGTATTGAAGTTGCAGGGGCGGGTGATCTCGCCCGAAGCCACGCCGGAAAATGGCTTCTATTTCCGTTCCGACCATTTCAACTTCGCCAAGGTCGGGGTGCCGGCGATGCTGGCCAGCTCGGGTCTGGACCTGCTCAAGGGTGGCCGCGCCGCGGGCGAGAAAGCCGCGAATGACTACACCGCACACCGCTACCACACGCCCAACGACGTGTTCAATCCGCACTGGGACTACGCCGGTATTCTGGAAGACACCCAGGCGTTGTATGAGTTGGGCCAGCATTTGAGTCAGGACGGCGTCTGGCCGCACTGGTATGCCGATAGCCCGTTCAAAGCACCTCGCCAGGCGATGATGAAGCAGTAGTAGATCAGGCTTTCTGGTCGGTGCGTAGCAACATTCGCGCCGACGGTTGCACCTACCGATGTCGCAGGGCCAGCATCGATATCGCAACCGCGCTACAGTGGCGGCATCGATGATGTCTGTCATCGGGGGAGGTTGCCGACATGGCGCGTGGCTTGTGGTGGGTTGGGTGCGTGATGCTGCTGGCGCTGATGGCAGCGCTGCCGGCCGCATCATCCGCTGTTGCCCCGGCTCAGCCCGCAGCGCCGGGGATGGTAGCCCAAGTTGCGCTGGATGGACCGATCGGTCCTGCGGCCGCGGAATATTTCGACGATGCCACGAAACGCGCGGTCGCCGACGGCGCGGTGGCGGTCGTGTTGCGACTGGATACCCCGGGCGGACTTTCCAGCGCGATGCGACAGATCATCAGCCGCATGCTGGCCATTCCGGTACCAGTGCTGGTCTATGTGGCACCGGGCGGGGCCCGAGCGGCCTCGGCCGGTACCTACATCCTGTATGCGGCGCAGATTGCGGCGATGGCACCGGCCACACATCTAGGTGCGGCCACGCCGGTGAGTCTTGGCGGCAGTACGCCGATGCCGTTGCCCAGGGGTGCGAAGGCTCCGCCGGCAGCGCCCAGTTCAGCTAGTCCGGTTTCCGGCGACGAGGGTGATGCCGAGTCGCACAAGGTGTTGAATGACGCGATTGCCTATATCCGCTCATTGGCCCAGCTACGCGGTCGCAATGCAGCATGGGCGGAGCAGGCCGTGCGTGGCGCCGCCACGCTGACGGCGAGCGAAGCGGCACAGCAGCATGTGATCGATTTTATCGCGAACGACATTTCCGACCTGCTGATCAAGGCCAGTGGTCGCAAGGTCGAGGTAGGTGACCACACGGTAACCTTGCAGCTGAAGGGCATGACGGTACGCGACTATGTGCCGAATGCGCGGGCGCGTTTTCTGGCAATCATCACCACCCCCACCATCGCCTACCTGCTGCTGCTGGTCGGGGTGGTCGGTCTGTTCCTGGAAGCGACCCATCCCGGTGTACTGTTGCCGGGCATTGCCGGCGGCATCTGCCTGTTGATCGGCCTGTATGCGTTGCAGTTGCTGCCGGTGAATTATGCGGGGCTGGCGCTGATGGCGCTGGGCGTGGGTCTGCTGGTGGCCGAAGTGATCAATCCGACGGTGGGGGTCCTGGGTATTGGCGGGGTGATTTCATTCGTACTGGGATCGGTGATGCTGATGAATACCGGGGTACCGGGTTATGCGGTCAATCTCGGCGTGATCGCCGGTATCGCGACGTGTGCGGCCGGAGTGCTGCTGCTGATCGTGTGGTTGGCGTTGCGCGCGCGACGGGCGCGTCAGGCCACCGGCGACGAGGCCATGTTGAGCGAAACGGCTGAACTGCTGGAGCCGGTGGCTGCCGGCGGTGAAGCGTGGGCGATCGTGCACGGCGAGCGCTGGCGGATTCGCAGCGAGACGGCATTGCCCAGCGGTGCGCGTGCACGCATCGTGCGGCGGCAGGGGTTGTTACTGTGGGTGGCACCAGATTGAGTTACCCCAGCCGCTGGCCATGGCGGCAGGCACGCGCGCCGGATGTGATGAGATCTTCACCCACGCCGGCATCGAGGTGGAGGCAGTGGACTTAACAGGAGAGTGTCATGTTCGGATTTGTCGGTGTGTTGGTGATACTCGGGGTGATGTTGTTGATCTCCTCGATCAAGGTGCTGCCGGAGTACCAGCGTGGCGTGATGCTGACGCTGGGTCGTTATACCGGTACCAAGGGGCCGGGCCTGGTGCTGATGATTCCGATGGTGCAGCGGATGGTCCGGGTGGACCTGCGCATCAGCGTGATGGACGTGCCACCGCAGGACGTGATTTCGCGTGACAATGTCTCGGTACGGGTCAATGCGGTGGTGTACTTCCGCGTGCTCGAGCCGGAAAAATCGGTGTTGCAGGTTGCCGATTACTACCAGGCCACCAGCCAGCTGGCACAGACCCGTTTGCGTTCGGTGCTGGGTCAGCACGAGCTGGACGAAATTCTTTCGCAGCGCGAGTCGATCAATCGCACCTTGCAGGGCATTCTCGACGAGGCAACCGACCCGTGGGGCATCAAGATCGCCAACGTCGAGATCAAGGATGTCGACCTCAACGACACCATGGTGCGCGCGATCGCCCGCCAGGCCGAGGCCGAACGTGAGCGACGCGCCAAGGTGATTCATGCCGAAGGCGAAATGCAGGCTGCCGAGAAACTGCGCGATGCCGCCGCGATGCTATCGCAGCAACCGCAGGCGTTGCAGTTGCGCTATCTGCAAACGCTGGCGGACATGTCCAGCAACGGCAAATCCTCGACCATCGTGTTCCCGCTGCCGCTGGACTTGATCACACCGCTGATGGACATGTTGCCGCGCAAGTCGAGTTGACCTCAACCTGGATTGTCCAAGCCGCGCGTCGCCGATACGGACCTGGCGGCGGGCAGTGCCCGCCCTACGGCGCAGCGTGTCGGGCCTTGCTCGGTGCCCGTATCAGTGCGTCGTCGTGCCTGAGTCCAGCGCGTTGAAATGGGTGATGGCGTTGAGCACCAGCGGGTAGCTGCCGATGGTCTCGCCACGCCAGATCGGGTTGCTGGCGAACAGCAGCACGTGACCCTTGCCGTAGCGGGCGTCGACCACGGCGGCGCGTTTGGCCATCTCATCGCCATGGTCGAGCAAGCCGGCCAGCAGCAGATGGTTTGCCGCAGCGAAGCGCAGGATCACCCGTGGCCGTTGGTCGGCCGGGATCACCCAGGGGTTGTTGCGGGTCTGCTCGGCGTTCAACGGCAGTGCCTGCCACGGCTCGGCCTTGGGCAAGGCCGGCGGCAGCAGCCGCGGACGTGCTTGCGGGATGTCCATGTCGTGCGGGCCACCGCGTCCGGTCGGGCGCTGAAAGTCCGTTGCGTTGGGCAGTCCCCGATCGCCGGTGATCAGGTTGGAGACCATGAAGGACTGGCCCGCCTTACTGTACAAGGGCAGGTCGTCGCTGCCGTAGCCCGCCGCGATCGGGCTGTTGCGATCGACGAACCTGGCCTGCAACACGCTGCCGGCCACCTTGAGCTGGTGAGTCGGGGTAACGAGGACGCCGGGCGCCATGCCGATGTCGATGGCGAATTTCGCGGTATCTTCGGCGGCGATCAGCAGGCCGCCCTCCAGCACGAAGCGCTTCAGATGAGCCACGCCGCTGGCGCCGAGGCCGGGCCGGATGTCATCGGTGCTGTCGATGCGGCCGATGTTCGGGGTGAGTCGGGTGGTCTTCCACGGCAGCGGCTTACCCCACATCGGCAGTCCATCGATGATCTGCTGGTCGCTGACGCCGCCGATCGGGGCGAACAGGATCACGTCGTACTTGCCGCGCAGGTCGGCAAGGCTTGCCACGTCCTGGGTGCTGATGTAGTCGTACGGTACGTGCAGCTGGTCCAAGGCCATGCGCCACCAGCCCTCGGTCTGCGTGTTCAGCCAGGTGTGCATCAGGGCGATACGCGGGAACGGCGCCAGGGGCAGGTCGACAGCGGCGAGCCCTTGCGGCACCGCGACCGGCTGGGTGAGCAGGCTCATCGGCGCCTTGAGGATGCGGGTGTCGGTCACCCGCACCAGCTTCACGTCGAACAGGTCGCCCATCGACCAGCCGGTATCGTCGTAAGGATGTTTCTGCGGATCGTTCGGCGCCCAGTATTGGCGGTCCAGCAAGGTATCTGCGATGCGTGAATACGGTTGATCCATGCGCACCACGTAACTGCCGGCGGCGAAGGTGCGGCTGTGGTGCGGGGGTGCGGCGTCATGCCCACCCTTGTCCTCTCCCGGTTGCGGCAGGCTGACCGTGATTGGCGCGGTGCTGCGGCTGATCTCAACATGTTGCCGCTGCAGTATCCGCAGCAGTTGCGCCCGCGAGCCGCGGCGCGGGTCGCTGGCGGGAAACACGTAGGCGGCGGGGCCGGCGTTTTGCGGCTTCTCGATCGAGCGCTTGCTCTTCAGGTAGAAGTTTTTCAGAAACAGCTGGCTGTGGTCGGAAAAATAGTGCAGCGCGGTCAGCAGGCCGGTCTGTTCGTAGTTGTTGTTGTCGCGCTGCGACCAGGTGACTTGGGGTAGCGGCGGATTCGGCTTGTACCAGGTGCGCTGGTATTCGCTCGGGTCGAGGATGCGCTTCTCGGTGTCGGCGCCCCCATTGCCAAAGGTTTCGTATAGCCGGCTGATGCCGTTGTGCATGGCGGCGATGAACATCAGGTAGCCCGGGCTCCAGGTGTCGAAGTCGCCATGGGTGAACACGCCGGGCATGCCGAACTTGGTCATCTCCTGCACGTTGTCCCAGCCAAGCTGTTGCCACTCGCCGGTCAGGATCGGATCGATCCACGCGTTGTACGGGCCGTCGCCAACCGTATTGTCGTAAAAGAACGGTACCGATTCGTGCAGGTCGTGCAGCACCTGCGCATGCCAGCCGATATAGGTATTGGCCACATTGCGCGTGAGGTCCAGGGTCATCGTCATCGCGTCGCGGTTGTTGTCGTGCGCCACGTAGTGACCCCAGTACATCAGTGGCGGGTAGTGTTGTCCCAGGTGCGCGCGGTGCCAGTTGTACAGATCCACCATGCGGTCGCGGCCATCGACTTCGACGATCGGCGTGATCAGGGTGATCACGTGCGAACGGATCTGCTTGATATAGGGGGCGTTGTCCACCGCCAGCCGGTAGGCCAGTTCCATCAGCGCCGTCGGCGCGCCGGTTTCGGTGGAGTGGATGGTGCCGGTGATGTAATAGACCGGCGTGGACTGCGCGATCAGCCGGTCGGCGGTGGCGTCGTCCATGTGGATAGTGCGCGGATCGGCTAGCTGGGCCAGCCGTGCCTTGTTGGCATCGAGGTTGGCTAGCAGGTTTTCGTCGGCGACCGCTACCGCGATCATCTCGCGGCCTTCCTCGGTCTTGCCGATGGAAAACACTTTCACCCGTGGACTGGCCGCCGCCAGCGCGCGAAAGTAGCGGTAGACGTCGGCCGAGTACGGCAGGTAGTTCGGCGCGCCGGCGATATGTCCCAGTACTTTTTCGGGCGTGGGCACGGAAGACGAAGCGGGCAGGTAATCGGTCAGCGGTGAGTTGAACGACGGCTCGGTGGTGAACTCGCGGATTTGCGCGGTATACGCCTGGTCGATCGGTTGCGCGGGATCGCGGGCATAGGTGATCGAGCCGTTCGGGTCGGTCGCCGCCGAGGTGCTGAGGGCGACAAGCGCCAGAACAGACGCAAGAAAAATTTGGGTGGACACACGCATGATCTATGGATTCCCCGAGCCTGAGTGGCGGTGCAATGCCGCACTTTGCCAGATCCCGGGTTGTCGGGTGTAGGCCATCGGTTGGGGCGTGAACTTTCCACTTCGGCTGGCGGGTCGCCGACGCTGCCAACTTGGCCGGCGAAGTTGGCGGCGATTCCAAGGCCGTGTTGGCGTAGGATGAATGCAATCCGGATCTGATCGAGGAAACCTGCCGTGAACATGTCCAATCTTCTGTGGGGCTTTCTGTTCGGCACAATCGGATTCGGTTTTTTCATGTATGGCAAAAAGCAGGGTGCTCTGGTTCCGCTGAGTTGCGGTGTCGGATTGATGGTGTTTCCGTATTTCGTGAGCGGCACCGTGCTGCTGGTCAGTATTGGCGTCCTGTTGATGGCGATTCCGTATTTCGTGCGGCTGTAAACCGACATGCCGAGCCGCGCGGAAACCTGGGCACCGAATAGCCGCGCTCAAACACCTGTCGAACGGCTGCGTCTTTGAATTCCGGGGTATATCGCTGCCTGCTCATCACACTTCCTCCTATGCTTAAATCATAGGTCCGAAGTGTCTACAGATCGGGGCAAGTCCAAGACCGTTTGCGAAACAGCCCATTGTTCATGGGAATGGTCCCCGGAACATTTCAGAGACCATCCACCGGTAACGCGTCGTGATACCAAGCAACCCCATGGGACAAATCGGGGACACAGATAGCAAAAAGACCGGGGAGTTGCGTCCTCGGTCTTTCTGTAAATACTTGATTTTGGTGGAGCGGATGGGGATCGAACCCACGACCTTCGCATTGCGAACGCGACGCTCTCCCAACTGAGCTACCGCCCCACACTAGCGGCGCATGGTATCAGCGAGCCCCACGTTCGCCAAGCACCGTCTGGGCCAAGGGCAGCAGATAGGGCAGGCGGTTGCCGATTCAGCCCGGCAGCAACTGGCTGAGGCCGTCATGCAATACCTCGTGACGCCAGCCCGCGAGCAGGTCGGGCCATTCGGCGGTGACGACGTAGGCTTCCAGTGCCTTGCGCGGGCAGAGCAGGCCGGGGGGCAGGTCGAGTTCGGCGGCGCGTTTGTCGACGTATTGCTTCATGGCGCCGAGGGCCTTTTTCGTATCACCTTGCGGATGGCCGGGAATGCTTGCGGTGGTGGCCATCTCTTCATCGCTGATGGCGGGGGCCAGGTGCTCGAACAGTTCCTGGCGTGGGGTCGAACGCAGTGCTCGCTGGCCGCGACTGCGCTGTTCCAGCTCGCTCAAGGTGGTCGGCGGATGCTGGGCAAGGCTCAGCGCCAGGGCATCGTCGATCAACCACGGTCGCGGTACGTCGAGGCGCCGGGCGCTGCTGTCGCGCCAGCGCAGCAGCCGACGCAAGCGTGCCTGTTGTTCACGCGACCATTCCGCTGCTGCGCGCATCCCGCGTTGCGGTTGCGGATCGCCGTCGCGATGACTGGCGCGTCGCTTCAGACGCTCGCAGTCTTCGGCGTGCCAGGCGGCGCGGTCACGTCGTTGCAGGCGTTCGGCAAGTTGTTCGTGGATGGTTTTCAGGTAGATCACGTCGAGCGCGGCGTAGCTGCGCTGCGAGTCCGTCAGCGGGCGTTGCAGCCAGTCCGAACGGGTCTCGCCCTTGTCCAGTTCCGCGCCGGTCAGCTCGGCGACCAGGGCGCGATAGCTGATGCCCAGACCCATGCCGACGAAGGCCGCGGCGATCTGGGTGTCGAACAGTTGCCGGGGGCCATCGGGTAGCTGCGGTGACAGGGTTTCCAGGTCTTCGCTGGCACTGTGCATGATGGTGATCGCCGGTCCCGCTCCGAGCACGGGTTGCAGGGCATCGCCGATCTCGAAGGCCAGCGGATCGACCAGGGCATGGTGTCCGTTCCAGCCCAGTTGCAGCAGCGCCAGCTGGGGGTAGAAGGTGTTGCGCCGCATGAATTCGGTGTCCAGTCCGATGGCGGCATCGTTGGGGAGGCTTTCCAGCCAGTCTTGCAAGGCGTCGCGTCGATCGATCCAGTCGGCAGCAGCCGAGTCAGGCAGTGGCATCGGGATTCCTTCGAAGTGCAGAATGCAGATTGCCCTGTGGGCAGTTTCTGCCTATGGTGAGCAGCCCACGATAACAGGCCATCCCGAGGACGCCCATCCATGCCGAGCAATGCAAACCTGCGCCGCCAGCGCGCACTTGGTGGCGCGTTGGGAATCCTCGTGCTGGGTTTTGCCCTGAGCTATCACTTTTTCCCGCGGCTGTTTCATGTCAATCCCGTCAGGCCCTCCCGGCCCTCATTGTCGGTCGGCTCGACCATGCCCGGCAGCCGGCTGCTGCCTGAGCACGTGCCGGCAATGTCCGAGCTCAACGCCGGGCCGCCGCTGACGCTGGCGCCGACGACGGTGATCCTGGCACACAGCCACAATAACGCGAGCCTGCCCCGTCAGCTCACCGCAGACACGCCGGCGGTGCGGGCGCTGTTGGTGCGTGCCAGAAAGGCCTTGCATGCCGGACAGCTGATTGGCGACAAGGACAGCGCCGCAGCACTTTTCGCGCAGGCCCTGAGTGAGCAGCCGGATAGCCGGGCGGCGGCGCAGGGCCTGTTCGATGTGCGCGCCAGGCTGGTGGCGCAGATTGATCAGGACATTGCGATGGGCGATACCGATGCCGCCGAGGGTTTGCTCGGTTCGCTGCGAACGCTGCCCAATGCGGCCGAAGATGTGAAGCAGCTGGAGACGAACCTGAAGACCCTGGCCAAGGTACGGCCGATGCTGGCCCAGGCTGCGGGCTTGTTGCAGCAAGGCAAGGCAGACCGCCCTGCCGGCGCCAGTGCGCTCGATCTGTATCGGGAGGTACAGCACCTCGACCCGCAAAATGCAGTGGCCGAGCAAGGTATTTTCCAGGTGCAGCGAGCGGTGCTCGATCGGGCGCTGGCCGCCGTGGCGCAAAACAAATTTGCCGAGGCCGACCGGGCGCTCGCCGAGGCGCAGGCGATTCGGCCAGGATCGCAACAGATGCGTGACGTGACCAAACGTGTCGAGGACATGCGCCAGCAGAATGCGCAAGGGGTATTGTCACAAGCTCGTTCGGCACTGGATGCGGGCAATGTGGCCATGGCGACCACGCTGGCCAAACAGGCCGAAACGATCAATCCAGGCCTCAGCGGCCTGGCCGAATTCGAGCAGCAGCTGACCAACGCCCGCTTGTACGCCAGCTACAAGCCCGGGCAGGTGTTTACCGACCGCTATGTCGATTTGCCAGGCAAGACCCCGGCGATGGTCGTGGTGCCCACGGGTACTTTCGAAATGGGCGCAAAGTCAGGTATCAGCGACAATACGGATGCCGAGCTGCCCCAGCATGAGGTCCGCATCGACAAAGGTTTCGCGATGGCGCGCAGCGCCATCACGGTCGGCCAGTTTCGTGAATTCGTGCGGGCCAGCGGCTACGTTCCCGACTCGGTGAAATTGGGTGGTGCCAGCGTCTATGACGAACGCGCCGGCGCAATGCGCGACGACTCCAGCGCGACCTGGGCGGACGACTATGCCGGACACAAGGCGGGCGACAAGCTGCCGGTGGTCAACGTCTCGTGGAATGACGCCGAAGCCTATGCGAAGTGGTTGAGCCAGCGCACGGGCAAGGTCTACCGACTGCCCAGCGAGGCGGAGTTTGAATACGCCTTGCGTGCTGGCACCACGACCCGCTACTGGTGGGGCGATGGTGTGCCGACGCGTCTGGTGGAAAACGTCACTGGCTCCGGTGACCGGTCCAGGACTGGCCGCCACTGGAGTCACGCTTTTCGGCGCTACAGCGACGGCTACTGGGGCCCGGCGCCGGTGATGAGTTTCGCGCCGAATCCCTTCGGCCTTTACGACATGGACGGCAATGTCTCCGAATGGGTGGAAGACTGCTGGCATGACAATTACATTCGGGCACCGAACAACGGTACGGCCTGGATCAACCCCGGTTGCAAAGCCCATGTAATACGTGGCGGTTCCTGGGGCAGCTCACCGGAGCAGGTGCGCTCGGCCTGGCGTCAAGGTGCCGACAGCAATGTTCGCAGCGGGCGGGTCGGCTTTCGGGTAGTGCGCGAACTTTGATCCATGTGGCCTGGACGTGTCTCGATGTATCCGGCGACCCCATTGCTCTGGCGTCCCGCGGGCCGGGCGGAAGAATGCGTCCAGGCTCACTTTCGTGGACCCGTCAATGACAGGCATAACCGTTCGAAACGCGACCGACGCGGATTTCGACGCCATCGTGGCACTCAATGCCAGCGAGGTGGCACACACCAGCCCGATGGATCGAACACGCCTGCGCCAACTTGACGTGCTGTCCGTGTATCACAAAGTGGCCACGGTGGACGGGCAGGTGACGGGATTCTTGTTGGCGATGCGCGATGGCTGCGCCTACCTCAATGCCAACTTCGCGTGGTTTTCCTCGCGTTATGATTCCTTCATCTATATCGATCGCATTGTCGTCGGCGCGCAGCATCGGGGTCTGAAACTGGGGACATCGCTGTACCGGGATATTTTCGCTTGCGCGCGGCGCATGGGTGTGAGGGGTATCACCTGCGAGTACAACCTGCTGCCTGCGAACGAACCGTCACGGCGATTCCATGACACGTTTGGATTTCGTCAGGTAGGTACGCAGTGGCTCGGTGATGGCAGCAAGCTGGTCTCGCTTCAGCTGGCGACGGTGTGACGACGTCGGTGCCGTGGCTAAGCGATGAAGCATCAAACGCTTTTCCCGGGAGGAGTAAGCGTGGTGCGTCGTCACCCTGTCGCCTACATGGTGCCACCAGGATCCGGCGACGCTGGCGGTATGTCCGATGCCTGTCATCCGGTTCGAAAAAGATGGGGCGACTACGGCGCTGTTGTTTGTGCGGCCGTTCGCGACGGGCGAGGGCTCTGCTGCCGAACCGGGGCTGCGGAAGCGGGAGACCAAGGTCATCGCGGCCAATAACGCCGGCCTGTACCAGTCCGTTGGTGATATCGTTCAGTAGTCCACCGAGATGACGGCGAATTGTGCCGGCCCACTGGGCAGTTCGACGCCAAACTCGTCGTCCACACGCTTCTTCAGCACGGCCTTGGCCATCGGTGAATCGATGCTGATCCAGCCCTGCCTGGCGTCGGTCTCGTCGGGGCCGACGATGCGATAGTGCAGGCATTCTCCGGTCTCGACATTTTCCAGCGCGATGCGCGCACCGAAGAACACCTTGCCGCGATCTCCCGGCTCGCCTTCGGCGACCTTCAATGCGGGGATGCGCTTGCTCAGGTAGCGCGCGCGCCGGTCGATTTCGGCAAGCTGTTTCTTGCGGTAGATGTACTCGGCGTTTTCCGAGCGGTCACCTTCGGCGGCGGCCGCGGTGATTGCCCTGACCACCTCGGGTCGCAAGCTATGCCAGAGGTGGTCGAGCTCGGCTTTCAGGCGCTCGAATCCCTCGCGGGTGATGATCGCGGTAGAGCTGGGTGAAGGTGGACGCCAGCGACTCATGCGAGGTCGACCAGGCGTTGCCGCTGGGCATCGATCTGAGTGTGCAGCGGGTGATCGGGCCAGTCGATGGCGAGCTGCTCGAGCAACTGCAATGCTTCGCCGTGTTGATCGGTGTGTTCGAGGAGAAGTCGTGATGCCAGCAAGCCGTAGTGTGGCACCTGACGGTCGCGCGGCCAGCGATCGAGGTAGCCTCGGCAAAGTCTCAAGGTGGTGTTGTGGATGCCGAGGCGCGCAGCCAGATCGGCGAGCTCGCCACAGGTGCGCGGGTCGTCGGGAATGAAGTCGGGATCGATATCGCTGCACTCCTTGAGCATGCCGAGTGCGCGCCGCGAATCCCCCCGGGCAATCAGCGTAGCGATCCAAATCTGACCGTGAACCAGCAGCGCCTCGCGCTGACCTTGTTGCTGCAACAGGCGGCGGTAAGCCAGGTGCAAACTGTCCGGCGCAAGGCGCTCGCGCAACCGCGGCGTCAGCAGATCGAGTGCGCCTGAGGGATCATCGGAGGCGAGCTCTTCCACCTCATCAAGCAGTTGCTGGTCGGCGTCCTGAAGGATGTCACGCACCAGCTGGTGCGCTTTCGGCTGCAGTCCGAAATGTTCGTGGCGTTGGTGGATCATCAAGCCCATGAGATGAAAGTTGAATACCGTGGCATAGGTAGCCACGAAGTAGAACAGGGGCAGCGAGACCACCCGCGGCAAGATCGCACCGAAGGTGATCTGGGACATGCCCACGAGCATGGCAATCACCAGCTGCAGGCCGATCAATAACCCGTAAGGCAGGCCGAAGCGGGACATGATCCTGATCCAGGTCAGCGGGTTGAGCGCGTGCAGCACATCGCCGTCTAGCGCCAGCGACATGGCGATGGCGGGCAGGCTGACGGCCATCGCCACGGTAATGCCCCAGGTACCGCCGACACCATTGAGCTTGACCAGCAAGGTCAGCACCGTCGACCACAGCAAGATCGCCACCAGCGCCCAGCCACCGTGGCCGGGTTCGGCGAACTCCGGCGGTTTGGCAAAACCGTCGGCGGTATGCCGCAGGCACTCCAGCGCGTACAGGTAGGTAGCCGCCCAGATCACCAGCTCGATCAACCAGCCGGCAACCGGCAGCAGGGACAGGTAGTGCGCCAGCGTGAATGCCACCAGCGCGGGCAGGGCGGCGTCGCGCAAAGGGTAGCGCAGCGCCGCAGGCCATCGCTGGGCGAAGGGGGAGCGTGTGTCGATGAGGTCGATCTTGGCCATGGCAGTGGACTTCCTACTCAGCGCTTGCCACCGAAGATGCCGCCGAGCACACCTCGCAGGATCTTCCTGCCGATCTGGCTGCCGACGGTACGCATCATCTGCTTGCCCATCGTCTCGATCATGCCTTGACGGCGCTTGGTCCCGAACAAGGCATCCTGCACGGCGCCGCCCCATTTTGAAGCGGACTCGGCGGCGTCGCCCTGGCCCGATGCGGTAGCCTCTGCATCGGCGGCTTCGGCGGCCTTGTCGTCGGCACGCTGGGCGAGCATTTCGGCGGCGGATTCGCGGTTGATCGCGGTGTCGTATTTTGCGCCGACCGGCGAGCGCAGGCGAACGGTGGCGCGCTCGGCTTCGGTGATCGCGCCGATCCGGCAGCCCGGTGTGGTTACCAACACCTGTTGTACCGGGGTGGGCACGCCGCCCTTGGCCAGGGTCGAGGCCAGGGCCTCGCCCACGGCGAGCTTGGTGATGGCTGCGGTGACGTCGAGGGCCGGGTTGGCGACGAAGGTTTCCGCGGCGGCCCTGACCGACTTCTGGTCACGCGGGGTGAACGCCCGCAAGGCGTGCTGGATGCGGTTGCCGAGCTGGCCGAGGATGTTGCCGGGCACATCGTCCGGATTCTGCGAGCAGAAATACACGCCGACGCCCTTCGAGCGGATCAGGCGCACCACTTGTTCGACTCGCTGTAGCAGTGCCGGCGAGGCATCATCGAACAGCAGGTGCGCCTCGTCGAAGAAGAACACCATCTTCGGCTGATCAAGGTCGCCCACTTCCGGCAGCTGCTCGAACAACTCGGACAGCAGCCACAACAAAAACGTCGAGTACAGGCGCGGCTTCATGATCAACTGGTCGGCAGCGAGCACGTTGATGATGCCGCGGCCGCTCATGTCCTGGCGCATCAGGTCGATCAGCTCCAGCGCCGGTTCGCCGAAAAATTGCTCGGCACCGTCATTTTCCAGCTGCAGCAACGCCCGCTGTATAGCCGCAATACTGGACTTGCTGATCAAGCCGTAGCGGGTGGAGATGTCTTTTGTGTTCTCTGCGGCAAACCGGAGCAGCGCGCGCAGGTCGGCCAGATCCAGCAGCAACAGGCCTTGGTCGTCGGCCACCTTGAAGACCACTTCGAGGACGCCTTCCTGGGTGTCGTTCAACGCCATGACACGGCCGAGCAGGGTTGGGCCCATCTCGCTGACAGTCGCCCGGACCGGGTGGCCGAGCCTGCCGTAGATATCCCAGAAGATCACCGGGTTGGCCTGGCCTTTCCAGTCGCTCAGCTGCAACGTGGCCAGCCGCGCCTTGAGCTTGTCGCCAGGTTCGCCCGCGGCCATCGCCAGCCCTGCCAGGTCGCCCTTGGCATCGGCCAGGAAGCAGGGTACGCCGAGTTTCGAGAATCCTTCGGCAAGCACCATCAGCGACACCGACTTGCCGGTGCCGGTGGCGCCGGCGATCATGCCGTGGCGATTGCCGTAGCGCGGATCCAGACTGACGCTGGTGCTGGCATTGCGGCCTATCAGTATCTCGGTCATGGCGTTCCGCTCTTTGGGTGTCGTCCGATTGTAGCCAGGTACGCGGGGTTGCCGCCGACCTGTGACTTGCGTCGCAACCTGAAGCATTGAGTCGGCGTCGAGCGCAGGCTATGGTGGGCGCTTTTACGCGGAAGAAGCCTGTGAGTTTGTGGTGTTTTGCTGCCCGTTGCGTGCGCCTGGCGTCGCTTGCCGCCGCTATTGCCTTGTTCGCGGGCTGTGCCAGTGCCGGGGGCGGCAAGTCTGCCAGGCAACCGCCGTCGGACGCACTGAACGCGCTTTACAGTAAACTCGATCAAGCCAGCCAGAACTACGACACCGCGTTGCGGCAGGCACGCGCCGGTGACCATCATGCGTCACAGAAAACCCTCGGCAATGCGCTCGATACACTGAAAAATGCCGCGGCACAGTGTGGCGACACCGCCGGCTGTGATCCGCAGCGGTTTTTCTCGGTGTTCGATCGCCTGCTGCGGCTGAAGGACGGCAGCTTTCTCGGCGACCAGGAGCTCAGCGACGAAGTGAATTCGCCGCAGACCGGACTTGCCGATGATCAGCGGGGCGTGGCCAGCCTGCCGCAGGCCCAACGCAGCGTGACCTTGTTGCACGGACAGAAGCTGTCCGAACTGATCGCCATGAACGGGGCGGTAAAGGCGGCGCTGGAGATGTGGTTGACCCAGTGGCGGCCCAACCTGATCGATGCCTATATCAACTACGAGTACATGCGCTACGAGATGTGGCCGCAGTACAAGAAGGCGGACCTACCTGAGGCGCTGTTGTTCGGCATCATGGCCAAGGAGTCCGGCGGCAAGGTCAATGCGGTGTCCCGGTCAGGTGCCGCCGGCCCATTGCAGTTCATGTACGCCACGGGGCTGCGTTTCGGCCTGGGCACGGAAAACGGCTTCGACATGCGTTTTGATCCCGCGCAGTCTGCGCGGGCAAATGCCGCCTACATCAACGAGCAGCTGAAGGTATTCAATGACAACCTGGAACTGACGCTGGCGGCCTACAACGGCGGCGAAGGGCGCATGCGGCGACTTGCCGGCGCCGATCCGTCGATCAGTTTCTACGATCCGAAAATCTATGGGCAGCTTTCCCAGGAAACCCGCGAATACGTGCCGGCGGTGCTCGCCGCCGCGTGGCTTTTCCTGCACCCGGACAGCTACAACCTGCGCTTTCCGAAGATCAACGGCGCACCGGCCATCATCACCTTGAAGCGTGCCGCATCGTTGTCCGAGCTGACGATGTGTCTTGGCTCGGCAGGCGGCATGAACGAAGGCTGGTTTCGTACCCTGCGCAATCTCAATCCACGGCTGAATCCGCAAGATTCCCTGCCGGAAGGCACGCGCCTGCATGTGCCACGCTTACTCAAGCATGCTTATGCCTCGCTTTGCGTGGACGGCCCCTGGCCGATACTCGCTGCCGACCTGCACGATGCGGCGGTGCCGGCGGTTGATCGCGCGGTGGTCAAGAAGGAACGCTCACGTGCCCACCGGGTACGTCACTACCGGGTGCGCCGTGGCGACACAGTGATAAGCATCGTACGCAAGCTGCATTGTTCAAGCGTGCAGGAAGTCACCGAGATGAACCGGCTCAAGCACCACAGGATACGTATCGGGCAGCGGCTTCGGGTACCCGACTGCCGTTGAATCAAGGCGCCCTCGAGCCCTGCAACAGTGGGGCCTTACCACGTTTGAGTCGGGGAGGTTGCCGGCTCAGGCGACCGCGCTGGTCTGCATCCAGTCTTCGGTCCGGTTATCGGTGCCATGCTGGTGAATTTCCTTCAATTCGCGCAGCAGCTGCTGCAACTGCCGATATTGAGGTTGCAGACTGGCATGGGGTGAGTTTTTGGTTTCGTGATACGCCACTGCCAGCCACAGCGCGATACCGCGCAACGCGACTTCGGCGTTGCTGGAGCGGGCCCGCTCGTAACCGACGTCGGTGCCGCGCCCCCAGGCATGGTAACGGGCTTCCGGCGGGGTGCCATACAAGTGCGGAAAATCACAACGGGATGCCTGCCCGATTTCACGCAGGGTTAGGGTGCCAAGTCTCGTGCGGTTGCGTTTGGGCAGCTTTCGTATGCACCGTTCGATATCACGGAACTGACGGGAGAGCTGGCGCGAACGCAGCATGGCAATGACTGGCGTGAGTAGCTGCATGGTGTCCCCTCAATCCGTGTGTCCGGCACCCTGACCGGGCGGCTGAAAGGAATAGTAGCGAGGCTGGAGCGGAAAATTGCGCCTATAGCGTCACAAAATGACGTGCCGCGTCACCTTTTCGGGCGAATGGACAAGCCGCCACCACGAGATCAGCCGATGCTGCCGATGCGCTGCCCGATCTTTACGGGCTGCTGTGGCAGAAGGGTTTCCAGCCCGCTCGTGCCCCGGGGGAACAACACAATCACCGTCGAACCCATGTTGAAGCGAGCCATCTCGGCAAAGCGTTCCAGCGTGATCTGCTGATCGACGAACGATTTGCGACGGATCGCCGAGGCGTAGGGCGGAATCACCAGGCCATCCCAGACGGTGGCCACCGACGAGACCAGGATCGCGCCCACCATCACTACGGCAAAAGGACCGTGCTCTCCCTCGAAATGGCAGACCAGGCGCTCGTTGCGGGCGAACAGCCGGGGAATCGCCGCAACCGCGAACGGCGCCACGCTGAAAATACGCCCGGGCACATGCACGGTTTCCCGCAGCGTGCCTTTCAAGGGCATGTGCACACGATGGTAGTCGCGTGGCGACAGGTAGATGGTGGCGAACGCGCCATCGCGGTACGGCCTCGCCGCCACTTCGTCGCCCAGCAGTTCGGCAGCACTGTAGTGCTGCCCCTTGGCCTGGAAGATACGCCCGTCAACAATGGTGCCCGCCTGGCTGACACGCCCGTCGGCCGGCGACAGCACGGCCGCAGGATCGGGATCGGCACGCCGTGCATCGGCCCGCAGCTTGCGGGTGAAGAACGCGTTGAAATGTTGATGGGCCAGCGCATCCGGTTGCGCAGCCTCGGCCATGTTGACGTCGTAATTGCGCACGATGGTACGGATCAGCCAGTTCTTCCAGGGTGCGAAGGTCCAGCGGGTCGCCCAATAGACCACGCGTGACAGAGCACGGTGGGGAAGTACGTATTGCAGGATCAGCTTGAATTTCATCGCGCAAGTATACGGGCTGCTCGCCCCCGCTGGCCTTATAATGGACGGTCATCCGTCGCCTTCCTGGATCGCTGTGACTGCCGAACTTGCCTCCCTCATCGATTTCATCCGCTACGGCGCCAGCCGCTTTTCAGCTGCCGGGCTTACCTTCGGACACAGCCACGACAATCCGATCGACGAAGCTACCCATCTGGTGCTTGCCAGTCTGCACCTGCCGCCGGATATCCCGCCGGCCTACGGTGCCGGCAAGCTCACTGCTGGGGAGCGTGAAAACGTGCTGGCGTTGATCGAGCGGCGTGTCGTCGAACGGCTGCCGGTGGCCTATCTGGTCGGTGAAACCTGGTTTGCCGGGCTGAAATTCAAGAGTGACCGCCGCGCGCTGGTGCCGCGCTCGCCGATAGCCGAGCTGATCGAGTCGGGGTTTTCGCCCTGGCTGGATGAACGCCTGGTGAGTCGTGCGCTGGACCTGTGCACCGGGTCGGGCTGTATCGGCATCGCGATGGCGGAATACAACCCGACCTGGCAGGTCGATATTGTCGACATCAGTGAGGAGGCGTTGTCGCTGGCGCACGAGAACATCGTCTTCCAGCACGTCGAAGGTCGTGTCGAGGCGATCCGCTCCGACCTTTTTGCCGGCCTGCAGGGGCGTCGCTACGACCTGATCGTGTCCAATCCGCCCTACGTCACCGAGGACGAATACGCCGCCTTGCCGGGTGAATACCGTCACGAGCCGAAGTTGGGGCTGACCTCGGGTGCCGACGGCCTCGACCTGTGTTTGCGTATGTTGGACGAGGCGGCAGATTACCTCAGCGACGAAGGGTTGCTGATTGTCGAAGTGGGCGAGAGCGAGCATGCCTTGGCCCGCCTGTTGCCACGGGTGCCGTTCGTATGGATCGAGTTCAAGGTGGGTGCCATGGGCGTGTTTGCGCTGGAGCGCCGCGATCTGCTCGAACATGCTGCCGAAATCCGTGCAGCAGCAGCTCGCAGCGCCACTTGAACAGTACGATTCCATGGAACTGACCACGACCAGGCTACAGATCAACGCGTTGCGCCCGACCGACGCGCCGGTGCTGTTCGGCTATCGCGCCGATCCCGAGGTGGCTCGGTTTCAGAGCTGGCGACCCGCCAACCTCGCCGAGGTTGGGGACTTCATCGCAGCGCAGGCATCGGCCGATATGGCGGAGGGCTGGTTTCAGCGCGCGATCCGCTTGCGCCAGGGCGGTGACTTGATCGGCGATATCGGCATCCACATGGCGGCTGAGGTCGAGGCGTCGATCGAGTTCGGCATCAGCATCGCACCGGCATGGCAGCAGCAAGGCTATGCGGGCGAAGCGCTGAAAGCCCTGTTTGCCTGGGTATTCGGAACGCTGGGCCGGCATCGTATCCATGCGTCGGTCGATCCGCGCAACCTTGCCAGCATGGCGATGCTGCGTTCACTGGGCATGCGTCAGGAGGCTCATTTTCGCAAAAGTCTGTGGTTTCACGGCGAGTGGGCCGATGACGTGGTGTTCGCGATGCTGGCACAGGAATGGTCGTCGCATCGCGGCTAAGCGATACGCCAAGGCTGCTATCGCGCTAAGCTGTGCCGGTTTTTATCCGGACGTCCATTTCAATCATGTCCAGCAACACTTTTGGCAAGTTGTTCAGTGTGACCACGTTTGGCGAAAGCCACGGGCCGGCGATCGGTTGCGTCATCGATGGCTGCCCCCCGGGCCTGGCCATCGCTGCGGAGGAATTTCGCACCGATCTCGACCGTCGCGCCACCGGCCGCAGTCGCTATACCTCGCAGCGGCACGAGGCGGACGACGTGGAGATCCTCTCCGGCGTCTACGAAGGCAAGACCACCGGCACGCCGATCGCCTTGCTGATTCGCAACGTCGACCAGCGCAGCAAGGACTATGGTGACATCGCATCGACCTTTCGTCCGGGTCACGCCGATTACACCTACTGGCAGAAATACGGCATCCGCGATCCGCGCGGTGGTGGTCGCTCATCGGCCCGCGAGACCACCATGCGCGTGGCAGCAGGTGTACTTGCCAAGAAATGGCTGGACGAACATTTTGGTATTCGCGTGCGTGGCTATGTGGCGCAAATCGGCGAGCTAACGCCCGAGACATTTGACTGGTCGGCCGTGGAGCAGAATCCGTTCTTCTGGCCCGACAGCGCGCAGATGCCGGCGCTGGAAAGTTACGTCAATGCGCTGCGCAAGTCCGGCGACTCGGTAGGCGCGCGGGTCAATGTGGTGGCTGAGGGCGTGCCGCCGGGATGGGGCGAGCCGATCTACGGCAAGCTCGATGGCGAGCTGGCCAGCGCCTTGATGTCGATCAATGCGGTCAAGGGCGTGGAGGTCGGTGACGGCTTCGCGGCGGTTGCCCAGCGTGGCAGCCAGCATCGTGACGAGATGAGCATGGAGGGCTTCGCGTCCAATCACGCCGGCGGCATTCTCGGTGGCATCAGCAGCGGTCAGCCGGTAACGGCATCGATCGTGCTGAAGCCGACTTCGAGCATCCTGATTCCCGGTCGCAGCGTTACTCTCGCCGGTGAGCCGGCCGAGGTGGTGACCAAGGGGCGTCACGATCCCTGTGTCGGCATGCGTGCCACCCCGATTGCCGAGGCGATGGTGGCGCTGGTGCTCATCGACCAGGCCCTGCGTCATCGTGCCCAGTGTGGCGATGTCGGTGCGGTCGCGCCGCGAATCCCGTGAGCAGCGTAAGGCGGTTTATGAGGATGTCATCCTCGATGTCCGGGGTGTCGCCGATGAGGGGATTCGCTATGAGCGATGAAACTCTTGCATCAGCCGGGGGCGGGGCGGCATCCTCCTACAGCTGCTGCGGCAGCAATTGACATGGCAGTGCTCCGCCGACGCGCTGGCGACAACAACCCACCCTCCCCGAGAATATAGAACCCATCATGAGTCTGAAGAGCAGCTACAAAGTCGCCATGGTCGGCGCCACCGGTGCCGTCGGTGAAACCCTGTTGGCGATCCTCGCCGAGCGGGACTTTCCGGTCAGCGAGCTGGTGCCCTTGGCCAGCGAACGCTCCGCGGGCGGTAAAGTGTCGTTCGGCGGGCAGGAAATTCCCGTTCAACTGCTCGACACCTATGACTTTGCCGGTGTCGACATCGCGTTTTTCTCGGCCGGCGGTTCGGTCAGCCGCGAACATGCGCCGCGTGCTGCGGCGGCCGGTGCGGTGGTGATCGACAACACCTCTGAGTACCGCTATCAGGACGATATCCCGCTGGTGATCAGCGAGGTCAATCCGCATGCGATCGCCGAATATACCCGGCACGGCATCATTGCCAACCCCAATTGCTCGACCATGCAGATGCTGGTGGCACTGGCACCGCTTCATCGCGCGGTGCAGATCGAGCGCATCAATGTGGCCACCTACCAGTCGGTCTCCGGCGCCGGACGTTCAGGCATGGAGGAGCTTGGCAAGGAGACGCGGGCGCTGCTGAACTTCCAAAGCGTGGAGTCGGACAAGAAATTTCCGAAGCAGATCGCGTTCAATGTAATTCCGCATATCGACGAGTTCCAGCCCAACGGCTACACCAAGGAAGAAATGAAACTGGTCTGGGAAACTCGCAAGATCCTGGAGGATGAATCGATCCAGGTGAACCCGACAGCCGTTCGGGTTCCGGTATTTTTCGGCCACTCCGAGGCGGTGCATATTGAAACCCGCGAGAAGATCAGCGCGGAGCAGGCACGCGAGATGCTGCGGCAAGCACCCGGCGTCGTGGTGATCGACGAGCGTAAGGCGGGTGGATACCCGACGCCGGTAGGCGATGCGGCGGGGCAGGATGCTGTGTTCGTGGGACGGATTCGCGAAGATATTTCGCATGAACGAGGGCTGGATCTTTGGATCGTTTCAGACAATATCCGCAAGGGCGCGGCATTGAACGCGGTGCAGATTGCCGAGCTGCTGATCGCCGACTATCTGTAGGCTTGCGCCGGACCTTCGCCCTGGGCATGGGCTGCTTGCTGGTACCGGTTGCAGGATGGGCGGCATCCGGCGAAAGCGTGAAACCGACGCCGGAGGCGGCCTCAATCAAGCTCGCACAACAACTGGCGCACGACAAGGCAACGGTAAAACGGCTTGAAACAGTCGTTTCAAGGCAGGAGGCCGCCAGCCGGAAAGCTACCCAAAGCCTGCGTCAGCAGGATCAGGAGATTGCCGAGCTGCAGCGCCAGCTGCAGCAGTTGCGCGTCCAGGGAGCCTCGGCGCATCGCTGAAGGCCTCTCGACAATGAGAACGGACTGCAGCAATGTACTGCAAGTATTCGTTGCGGCTATTGTTGATTGGCTCGCATATAACTAAAGTGGCCCCTCGTTGGGGGCAGTTGTCGTGATTGCGGCAGCACTCAGTCACCGCGCCATTGACGTAATTGCGCCAGGGATCGTTCGGGGGAACACACGATGAATCGTTCGTTGAAATTGTCGATGCTGATGGCCCTGGCATTGAGCAGCAGCCAGGTCATGGCGCTCGAGCTGGGACATGTCCAGATCAAATCGACCTTGGGACAGCCGCTGCTGGCGGAGATCCCCCTGCATCCAGCCAACCCGGCAGAATTGCAGAACCTCAAGGTTCAACTGGCCTCCAGCGAGGCTTTTGCGCGGGCCGGTATTCCCGGGGGGCGCACCACGATTCCCCTTCAGTTTGCGGTCACCCGTAGCGCGAGCGGACAGCGGGTGATTCGTATTACCAGCAAGGTCATCGTGGACAACCCGTTCATCGACTTGTTGCTGGAGGTGGACAGCAGGGCCGGGAAGAGCGTCCGCGAATTCGCGATTTTGCTGGACCCGCCAGGTAGCAAGATAGCCTCGTCGTCGAGCCCTGTGGCGATGTCGAAGTCGGCACCACGCAAGCCGGCGAGCCATCCCGCCATGTCGTCAGGTCCTGCGCGCCCAACCGCCATGGCGACGCCGGCCAGTACGTCCTCGCGGGTGAAAAATGGTGAGTATGGCCCGGTCAAGAGCGGTCAGACGTTGTCCGGGATCGCGCGTGACCTGGAACCCTCCGGTGTTGACATCAACCAGATGTTGCTGGCACTGAAGCAGGCTAACCCCGACGCGTTCTACCGCGATAACGTCAATGCGCTGAAGCGTGGCGCCGTGCTTCGTGTACCCACTTCCTCGGAGGCGCAGGCGATCACCGCCGCTGCCGCGATGGCCGAAGTTCGACGGCAAAACAGCGACTGGCGCGCAGGCACCCCCGGCAAGCCGGTGACGGTGGCCGATGCGGCAACCCGTGCCTCAGCGTCAAGTTCGCCATCGGGTGGCTCCGACAAGGCCGGGGACCGTCTCGCGCTGGTGCCGGCCAAAGACACCAAGGGCCGGGGGGTGTCGGGTGTCGGTAGCGGCAAGGGCGACAAGTCGGCTGCAGCACTGCGTGAGGATCTACTGCGTCAGCAGGAGGCGATGGCCAGCCTGCAGCAGCAAAGCAAGGACCTGAAGACCCGTCTGAAGGACTTGACCGATATCAACAGCAACAACGAACGCCTGCTCTCGCTCAAGAATAGTGAGATCGCCGAATTGCAGCGCAAGCTGGCGGCTGCCCGGAAATCCGCCGGCATATCGCCGGCAGTTGCCGCCGGCAAGTCGGCGCTGGCAGCGAGCACGGGCAGCAAGCCGTCTTCACTGCCGCCAGCGCAAAGTGCATCAACCACGGCGATAGTGCCGGCGAGCGGTTCATCCGCCAGGATGACCACCAGCGCAATGGCCGCCGGCGGAACCGCGTCGACGCCAGCGACGTCGGCGCTCGCCACCAGTGCGGGCAAGCCGGCTACGTCCCCGTCGACGGCCAAGCCCGCTCCGATGAAGCCCGTCGTCAAGCCGAAGGCGGTGCGCAAACCTGCGATGGTGCAAGCGCAGCCCTGGTATATGCAGACCTGGGTTTGGGCTGCCGCAGGCGGCGCCATCGTGCTGCTGCTTCTGCTGGCGTTGCGGGGTCGCCGCAAGTCGGCAGCAGACGGTGCGGCAACGTCGTCGCTGGCCGATCGTTTCGGTACGGTGGCACCGGTGTCCGAGGAGCAGGATGATTTCGACCAGAACGAGCTGCTGGATCAGCTTGCCGAGCACCCGGACGACATCTACCTGCACCTGGAGCTGGTCACGCTGTATTACTCGCGCCGCGATGTCGATCACTTCGAGGCGGCGGCCGAAGCGATGTACGCCCATGTGACGGACCCGCAGCAGGACGAGTGGCAGGACGTGGTGCACATGGGCGAGGATCTGGTGCCGAATCATCCGCTGTTCGATCACCACGATGAGAGCTCCGGGAATGTTGCCGAGGAAGACCAGGACGATTTCAATGCTGGCCACGAAGCGGACGAAGAGGCATTCCATGCTGAGCCATCGTCGATGCCGCCATTGCCACCGACACCGAAGCAGGTCAGTGAATACAACTTCGATTTCGACCTGAGTCAGCCCGCGACACCGGTAGCAGACGACGATCTGGAGCGATCCCTGACCGAAGGGGTTTCCAGCGAGCCGCTGGTGGATGATCTGTCAATGAATCCACCGTTGGCGGACGAGGCCGCACCGGTGGCTGATGAACCGGTTTCGAGCTGGAAATTCGACGAGACGAATACCTCGGCCAGCGCGGAGTCGGTAGGGGAATTCAACGACGATCCGGTGGACACCAAGCTGGACCTGGCCCGGGCCTATTTGGACATGGGGGACGCCGATGGCGCGCGTGCCATGCTTGAGGAGGCGGTCAAGGAGGGCAGCAAGATGCAGCAGGAAACCGCCAGGCGGCTGCTCGACGGTATCCAGTAATCATCATCCAAGGCATCTACCCATCGGGCCGGCTTTTGTCGGCCCGATGTCGTTGACGTGCTGTTAATCTTCACGGTTCCTCACGTCATCAGCTTTTTCCGGTCATGCGCATAGCTCTTGGTATCGAATACGATGGCACCGACTTTTGTGGCTGGCAGCGACTGAAAGTCAATGCCAATGTGCAATCGGCAGTGGAGCATGCGCTGTCGCGCGTCGCCGACCATCCGGTCGAAGTCAGCTGCGCGGGTCGCACCGATGCCGGCGTGCACGGCCGTTGTCAGGTGGTTCACTTCGATACCGTGGCAAGGCGCGAGATGTGGAGTTGGGTACTTGGTGGCTGCTCGAATCTACCCGCCAGTGTGGCGGTGCTGTGGGCACAGCCGGTATCTCAGGAGTTTCACGCGCGTTTTTCCGCACGCAGCCGGCGTTACCGCTATCACATTCTCAATCGACCGGTGCGGGCGGCACTTGACGCGCGTTACGTGACCTGGGAGCGGTTGCCTCTGGATGCCGCGAGAATGCACGAGGCGGCTCAGGCCTTGATTGGCGAGCATGACTTCAGCGCCTTTCGGGCGTTGTCATGCCAGGCGCCGCATCCGCGGCGCACGGTGCTGGCGGTTGAGGTGCGGCGTGAGGGTGCACAAGTATTCGTCGATATCGAAGCCAATGCCTTTCTGCATCACATGGTGCGCAATATCGTCGGCTCGTTGTTGTTGATCGGTCGCGGTGAGCGCCCGGTGGCGTGGCTGGGGGAGTTGCTGGCACGTTGCGATCGCACGGTTGCAGGACCGACGGCACCGGCTTCCGGCCTGACCTTCATCGGCCCGCGCTATGAGGCGCATTGGGGTTTGCCGGCGGAGGTAAGCCAGTGACGCGCATCAAATGCTGCGGCATGACCCGGGTCGAAGACGCGGTGCTGGCAGCGCGCCTGGGTGCAGATGCGGTCGGCGTGGTGTTTACCGCCCGAAGCCGGCGTCAGGTGTCGCTGGCGCGAGCCCGCGAGATCGTCGCCGCGATGCCGGTGTTCGTCGATACGGTGGCCTTGTTCATGGACGACGATGCCGGGCTTGTGCAGCGGGTTATCGACGAGGTGGGACCTTCGCTTTTGCAATTCCATGGTGGCGAGAGTGCGCCGTGGTGCGCACAGTTCGGGCGTCCCTTTCTCAAAGCTATCGCGATGGGCGAGGGCGCGGCGGCGTTGCCGCGCCTGCGGGAATATCCGCAGGCCTCCGGGTTGCTGTTGGACGGTCATGGCTTCGGCGAAGCGGGTGGTGGCGGCAAGGTATTCGATTGGTTGTTGATGCCGGACGATCTGACCCAGCCGGTGATTCTCGCGGGCGGTCTTCATCCCGGCAACGTGGGTTCTGCCGTGCGCGCGGTGCGGCCATGGGCGGTGGACGTGGCCAGTGGGGTGGAATCAGCCCCGGGCATCAAGGATCCGCAGCGACTTCGCGCGTTCATCGAAGCGGTCCGTATGGCGGATGCCGAGCATCCGTAGCGGTGTTGATGGCAACGTAGCGGCTTATGTTTGTTCTGGCGTGGCGTGATCCCTGGCCTCAGCCAGCTCGACACGCAGCCATGCGGCCAGCTCGTCGGCGCGTTCATCGCGGCGACCCTTGGGGGTGGCGAAAATCCATGCCGCGGAGGTAGTCTGGAAACCCCAGGGGGCTTCCAGCCGTCCGCTTGCCAGATCCTCGGCCACCAGCGGTGCGGGCGCGATCGCCACACCCAGTCCCGCCACTGCGGCTTCCAGCAGGTAATAGAGATGGGCGAAGCCCTGGCCCTGTGATACGGGTGCTGTCGCGAGCTTGAGGGCTGTGGCCCAGTCGGCCCAGGCTTGGGGCCGCGACGCGGTGTGCAGTACCGGTTCGTCGAGCAGTGCCGACACGGGCGATCCTTGCAGCCGCGACCAGCCGGCGTAGCGCGGGCTGACCACCGGACCGATTCGCTCGGGCGCCAGTACCTCGACCTGCCAGTGCACCGGCCAGGGTGCGGCGGCCAGCAGCAGGACGCCGTCCATGTCAGCGAGATTCGCTGAAAGCGGTTCCTCTTGTGCTGACAAATGGAGCTGCAGCGCCGGCAAGTCGTGGCGAAGGCGGTCCAGTCGCGGGATGACCCAGCGAGCCAGCAGACTGCCCGGGCAGCCGAGTACGAAGGCATCCGGCGTGTGGGTCCGGTGCAACGCGGACCAGGCTTCGCGCAATGCGCCGAAGGCTTCAGACGTGGTCTCATGAAGCTGTTCGCCTGCGGCGCTAAGCACCAGCCCGCGACCTTGTCGTGTAAACAGCGGCTTGCCCAGCGTCTCTTCCAGCAGCCGTAGTTGTCGGCTCACCGCGCCATGGGTCACCGAGAGCTCGGTTGCCGCAAGAGAGACGCCTTTGAGACGGGCGACCGCCTCAAAGGCGCGCAATGCGTTCAAGGGAGGTAGTTCACGTCCGCTCATAGGTGATTTTTACTGACATGTTCTGATGATTTTATCGCTTTTTACTGCGCGAAAGTTCCGTTATCGTGGGATAAAATCCAGATCCAACTCACATCGTACCTCAGTTTTTCGCACAGGATAATTGCATGTCGAGCACCCAGGACTTCCAGCGCTGGCCCGATGCCCATGGCCGCTTCGGCGACTTCGGCGGACAGTATGTGGCGGAAACCTTGATGGCACCGCTGGCCGAACTGACTGAAGCCTATGAGCGTTTGCGCGACGATCCGGCGTTCATCGCCGAACTCGACCGCGATCTCAAGCATTATGTCGGTCGCCCCAGCCCCATCTATCATGCCGAACGCTTGTCGCAGCATATCGGCGGGGCGCGAATCCTCCTCAAGCGCGAGGATCTCAACCATACCGGCGCGCACAAGATCAACAATACGGTCGGCCAGGCCTTGGTCGCCAAGCGCATGGGCAAGCCGCGCATCATCGCCGAGACGGGAGCCGGCCAGCATGGCGTGGCCAGTGCCACGGTGGCGGCTCGGCTGGGTCTGAAGTGCGTGGTCTACATGGGGGCGGTCGACATCGAGCGGCAGAAGATCAACGTCTACCGCATGAAGCTGCTTGGCGCCGAGGTGGTGCCAGTGACCTCCGGTTCGAAGACATTGAAGGATGCCTTGAACGAGGCGATGCGCGACTGGGTCACCAATGTCGCCGATACCTTCTACATCATCGGTACGGTAGCCGGGCCGCATCCGTATCCGATGATGGTGCGCGACTTCAACGCCATCGTCGGACGCGAAGCACGCGCGCAGATGCTGGAAGAATACGGCCGTCTACCGGACGTGCTGACCGCATGCGTCGGCGGAGGTTCCAATGCGATCGGCCTGTTTCATGCGTTCCTCAACGATGCGCAGGTGCGCATCGTCGGCGCGGAGGGGGGAGGTGAGGGCATTGCCTCGGGGCATCACGCCGCTTCGCTCGCAGCCGGGCGCCCCGGCGTGCTGCATGGCAATCGCACCTACGTATTGTGCGACGACAATGGCCAGATCGCCGAGACCCATTCGATTTCTGCGGGCCTGGACTATCCCGGTGTCGGCCCCGAGCATGCTTATCTGAAGGACGCCGGCCGCGCGGAATATGTCGGCGTTAGCGATGAGGAGGCAATGGAAGCGTTCCATCTGCTGGCGCGAACCGAAGGCATTCTGGCCGCGCTGGAGTCGAGTCACGCCGTGGCGCAGGCAATGAAGCTGGCACGCGAGCTGCCCAGCGACGGCATGGTGTTGTGCAACCTGTCAGGGCGTGGCGACAAGGACGTGCATACCATCGCGGCATGTGAGGGAGTCGAAGTATGAGCCGTATCGATAGGCGCTTTGCCGCACTGAAAGCCACCGGACGTACCGGGCTCATTCCGTTCGTCACCGCGGGCGACCCCTCGCCCGAGCACATGGTCACCTTGATGCATGCCCTGGTCGACGCCGGTGCCGACCTGATCGAGTTGGGGATTCCGTTTTCCGATCCGATGGCTGACGGTCCGGTGATCCAGCATGCCAGCGAACGCGCCATCGCCCGTGGCGTCGGTCTCGCCGAAGTACTGGGCTGGGTGACGGCGTTTCGCACCCGCGATGCCGAGACACCGATCGTGCTGATGGGTTACCTGAATCCGATCGAGATCCACGGCTACGAGCGCTTTGCCCGGGAAGCCGTTCAGGCGGGGGTGGATGGCGTACTGCTGGTGGACTGCCCGCTCGAGGAAGCGGCCGTGTTGCAGCCCTTGCGTCAGGCCGGCCTGCAACAAATTCTGCTGGCTGCGCCGACTACCGCACCTGGGCGTATGGTGAGGTTGTGCGAGTCGGCTGAGGGCTTCCTGTATTATGTGTCGTTTGCCGGCATTACCGGTGCGGGGAGCCTCAGTACCCACGACATCGCCGCACGCGTGGCAGATGTCCGGGCCCGCGCCACGGTGCCGGTAGCGGTGGGCTTTGGCGTGCGTAATGCACAAAGCGCGAAGGAGATCGCCGGATTTGCCGATGCCGTGGTTATCGGCAGCGCGTTGGTTGGACGGTTGGCAGGCGCCAAGGGGCCGGACGAAATTGTCGGTCGTGTACGGGATATCCTGCAGCCGATCCGCAGTGCGCTCGACACTCACTGAAACGGTCCTCTGGCCGTTTCAGGTCAGCAACGTTTGAGGTGATGTGATGAACTGGTTGCAGAAAATCATGAATCCGCGCACCCGCGCCCAGCAACCGAATGCCGGCAAGGGTTCCGTTCCGGAGGGTGTTTGGGAGAAGTGCGGGGGGTGCGGTACGGTACTGTACCGGCCGGAGCTGGAGCGCAACCTGATGGTCTGTCCCAAGTGCGACCATCATCACTATCTCGAGGCACGGGTACGCTTGCGGGCGCTGCTCGACGAGGGCTCCACCCAGGAGCTCTGGGCGAGCATGGAGCCGACCGACCCGTTGAAGTTCCGCGACACCAAGAAATATCGTGACCGCATCATTGCGACCCAGAAGAAGACCGGCGAGAAGGACGCGCTGGTGGCCATGAGCGGTATGCTCAAGGGGCGTCCGCTGATGGCGGTGGCGTTCGAGTTTGCCTATATGGGCGGTTCGATGGGCTCGGTGGTCGGCGAAAAATTCACCCGTGCGGCTGAACGGGCGTTGGCCGACAAGAGTGCCCTGGTGTGCTTTTCCGCCACCGGTGGCGCGCGCATGCAGGAAGCGCTTTTTTCCCTGATGCAGATGGCCAAGACCTCGGCCGCGCTGGCACGCTTGCGCGAGGCCGGGGTGCCCTATATCAGCGTGCTGACCAATCCGACCACCGGTGGTGTCTCGGCCAGCCTGGCGATGCTTGGAGATATCAACATCGGCGAACCGAAGGCGTTGATCGGTTTTGCCGGGCCGCGGGTGATCGAGCAGACCGTGCGCGAAACCTTGCCGGAAGGCTTCCAACGTTCGGAGTTCCTGCTGGAGCATGGCGCGATCGACATGATCGTCGATCGACGCGCGATGCGCGACAAGCTGGCCGATCTGCTTGGCATTCTCGGCAAGGCATCGCGCGCCGCTTAGGGAAGTGACAGGTTTTCCACAGCGGCTGTGGAAGCCTTGTGGCAAGCCCTGTGGACAACGCGTGCAGGCGACTTTCCGTTCAATGACTTGTGACGCGCTGGGCAGGAATTACCCAGCGCATCATGGTGTTTTGTGCGTACCGACGCCTAGTGCGGCCGTCGATCGCGGAGGAGTTTTCCACAGCCATTGTGCACAGCCGTCCGGCAAGCCTGTGGACAAGCCGCGAAGTCACCTTTGTCGACAGTCACTTGCTACGGATCGGTGTCTTTTTGCTCAGTGCGGCAGCGGTGGGATGCCGTTTTCCACAGGCGATGTGGAGCATTGCCGGTAAAGCTTGTGGACAAGATAGCTATCTCATTGAATGCCCACACGCTTGTGACGGCATGAGCAGATTGTGTCCATGGCGATGCGGTAAAGCTGACTCAGCCCAGGCTCGTCGCCAACGACAGCAGCCATAGCGATGATGCGCCCAGTCCACTGCCAAGGGCGACCGCGGCCAGCACATCGCTGGGGTAGTGCAAACCCAGAATGACCCGTGAGACGGCGACCAGCGCGGTAAAGGTCAGCAAAAGCGGTGTCAGTTGCGGAAACCACGCCAGCGCGACGAAGCTGAAACTGACTGCCTGCAAGGTATGCCCGGAAGGAAAGCTGAACTCGTCCAGTGGAGGCACGTGGGCGATCACACCTGGGCAGACTCGGTACGGACGTGGTCGTTGCGTCCAGCGTTTCAACTGGCGATACAGCAGCAAGGCGATCAGTCCGGTTGCGGCCATGTGTGCGGCAGCCCACAGTCCCCGGTATCCCTCGACCAGGATCAGGCCGATCATCAGGGCGTACCAGAAGAGACCGTCGCCGAGTCGGCTCACGGCACCGAAGAACAAGCCGACCGCGCGGCGGGTGCCCCAGCGGTTGGCGAGAACGCAGACGCGGTAATCGAGGGCGAAGCGCGGCCCCAGTGAAAGCTCAGGCGTGGGCGGCATCAACGGCATGTTCATGCGGATTCTCCTTGACCATGTCGCGCAACAGGTTTTCGAAATCACCGATCACCGCATCGGGCGAGAGCCGGACGATGCTGGCACGCGCGGCCCGCCCCATGTGGCGGATCAGTGCCGGGTTTCCGGCCAGCCTGATGCCGGCCTCGACGAAGGCATCGCCCCGGCCGGACTCGATGCAATAGCCATTGATCCCATCGACCAGGTGTTCGCGAGCAGCGCCTTCGGCATACGCCACCACCGGCAAGCCCGCGGCGAGCGCTTCGAGTATCACGTTGCCAAAGGTTTCGCTGAGGCTGGGGAACAGGAACAGGTCGGCTGTGGCGTAGTATCGGGCCAGTGCTTCACCTCTCTGCACGCCGGCAAAGATGAAGTCCGGGTTGGCCGCCTCCAGCGATTCACGCGCCGGACCGTCGCCAACCCAGACGTAACGAGCCTGGGGTATCTGTCGCTGAATGGCGCGGAAGGTTTCGACCGCCAACCCCAGGTTCTTTTCAGGGGCAAGACGCCCGACATACAAGACGGCTGGGGTGTTGGCATCGATGCCCCATTCGCACCGCAAACCTTCATCACGCCGAGTCGGGCAGAACAGCCGGGTGTCGACGGCACGACGTAGCACACGCGCATTGTCGATACCCAATGCAAGCAGCTCACGGGCCAGCGCATCGGTGGGAACCAGCGTGGCGGAAGCGCGGCGATGGAACCGCCGCAGGTAGCTGCGGACCAGGGGCGCTAGCCAACCGATGCCATAGTGGCCGGCGTAGCTGTCAAAGCGGGTATGAAAACCACTGCTGACCGGTATGCCCATGCTGGTTGCGGTACGCATCGCAGACCAGCCGAGCGGCCCCTCGGTGGCGACATAGATGGCATTGGGACGTCGCCGAATCCAGCGCTGACGTAAGCTGTGCCCCGCAGGCAGGCCGAATCGAAGGCCAGGATAGCCGGGAAGGGCACCGCCGCGGACATCGAATACCTCGATACCGGGTTCGATGTTGGTGGCTTGCGGTTGCCGGGGCCGAATCAGGTCGACCTCATGACCGCGACCGGCCAGGCCGCTTGCCAGGCTGTGCACGGTCAGTGCCACGCCATTGATTTCCGGGGGATACGTTTCGCTGACGATGCCGATGCGCATGACGGTACCTGTGCTGGCTTGGCCTAGCTTGAATGGGCGGCGTTGCGCCGGCATGTCGACGGGATGACGCCGCGGTGACGTTCGCCGGCGGCGTGCTGAAGGGTGGTGCGGTGGCATATGTGCATTGCCGGCAGCAGACGCCTACACTGGGCTCTCCCGTCACCGGAGAGCGCTGATGAAACGCACGCTGCTTGCAGTGGTCCTGACTGGATTGTGCACGGTCGCAGTCGCTGCCGACGAGGTCGGTTTGCCGGGTTCCGCGGCGCCTGATGGCGCCTCGGTCTACATCATCTCTCCCGCTGACGGCGCGACGGTCGGTCGCCAGGTGAGCGTGCGTTTTGGTTTACGCGGCATGGGTGTTGCGCCGGCCGGGGTGAACCGGCCGCGTACCGGTCATCATCACCTGCTGATCGACGTGAAGCAGCTGCCACCGGCGGGCGCCCCGATTCCGAACGATAGCCGGCACTTGCACTTCGGTGGGGGCCAGACTGAGACATCGCTTACCTTGAAGCCCGGCACGCATACCTTGCAGCTGGAGCTGGCCGATGCCCACCATGTGCCCTTTGTCCCGGCGCTGGTATCGAAGAGGATCACTGTCCACGTCGAGTGATCCGGAAACGGGGCTTATCTGCCGAAGTAGACCGATACGCCGAGATGGCCCTGCCAGCGGCTGGCAACGCCGCCGAGTCGACGGTCGACGCCGGTGTCCAGCTGCACACGGGGCGTGACCATCCAGGCCAGACCGGTGCCAGCGAGGCAGCCGCTGCCTTGTCCGGCCAGATGCAACAGCGCGGTTTGCGCATAGATCGTCAGGCGTCGGGTCAGGGCAAAGCCGTCGCTTAAGGCCAACGTGGTGCTGGTTTTGCCGCCTGCACGCACGTTTTCGATATAGGCTCCCAGCGCGTTACTGGCGTTTGCCTGCAGGTTCAGCTCCAGGCCGAGCAGATAGTGGCGCCGTTGGTTGCGGAAGTCCGGTGCGCCGTCGGTGAATTCGACGCTGCTCAGCAGGCCCCAGCTGAAGCGGGGAATGCTCGATGGGAGGGCCAGCTTGAGCCCGAGCTGACTGTCGCCGCGACCATGTCGCGTGTAGTTGGTGCCGGCGCCGGTCAGTCGAAGGAGGTTGTACGGTGAGCTACCCAGTTGCAGCTCCAGCGGGCCGCCAAGGCCGATCCGCAGCAGGCTGTCGGCAGTGTACAGCGAGCTGCGCACGCCACCGTGACGATCGTCGCTCCAGTCGGGAAGCCCCTGTTCGATGGTGATGTCGCCGGCACCCAGGACAGCGGGGTTGAAGCCATACCCCGGGCGATCGTAGCCGGGGTTGGCGGCATGCGCGGGCAGGGCGAGCCACAGGCTCAGGAGCAGGGCGACCACCCGCGCCGGTTGTCGCAGGCGACGATCGGGCGGTTGCGCGTCCGCGTATCGGCTAAAATCCATGGCTTCACTTCGCATATTGCAAAAATTCATGACCGTACGCACGCGCTTTGCTCCCAGTCCCACCGGTTTCCTGCACATTGGCGGTGCCCGCACCGCCTTGTATTGCTGGCTGGAATCGCGCCGCCGCGGTGGCGAGTTCGTGCTGCGCATCGAAGATACCGATCGGGAACGCTCCACCGAGGCTGCCGTACAGGCGATCCTGGACGCCATGCAGTGGCTCGGTCTGCAGCCGGACGAAGGCCCGTTCTACCAGACTCAGCGACTGGAGCGATACAGGGAGGTGGCCGACGAACTGGTGGCGGCTGGCAAAGCGTACTACGCCTACGAAAGCAAGGAGGCAATCGAGGCGATGCGCGAAGCGGCGATGGCCAAGGGCGAAAAGCCCCGCTACAACGGTTACTACCGCGATCGCAACGAACCGCTGCGGGATGACCCGAATCGGGTCATCCGCTTTCGCAACCCGACCGAAGGCACGGTGGTGTTCGAGGACAAGGTGAAGGGCCGGGTGGAGTGGGCCAACGCCGAGCTCGACGATCTGGTGATCTTCCGCTCGGATGGCTGGCCGACCTACAACTTCGCGGTCGTGGTCGACGATATCGACATGGGCATCACCGAAGTGATTCGTGGTGACGACCACGTCAACAATACGCCGCGGCAGATCAACATCTACCAGGCGCTCGGTGCCCCGGTGCCGGAATTTGCCCATCTGCCGATGATCCTGGACAAGGAGGGCAAGAAGCTTTCCAAGCGCACCAGCGCGGTCAGCGTGATGGACTACCGTGCCGACGGCTTTCTGCCGCACGCGCTGCTCAACTATCTGGTGCGTCTGGGCTGGTCGCACGGGGATCAGGAGATTTTCTCGCCGGAACAGATGATCGCCTTGTTCGATATCGCCGACGTCAACAAGGCCGCCTCGCGCTTCGATACCGAAAAGCTGGCGTGGCTCAACCAGCACTATCTGAAGACCGAGGACCCCCAGGCACTGGCAACGGAATTCCGCTGGCATCTGGAACGGACCGGCATCGACTGTAGGCGGGGGCCGGACCCGGCGGCGGTGATCGTGGCGTTGCGCGATCGCGTGCATACACTCAAGGAAATGGCCGAGCGCGCCCGCATCTGGTTCGGGCCGATCGTCGACTGGGACGAAAAGGCCGTGGCCAAGCACCTCAAGAGTCAAAGCGCGATCGTTGTGTTGGAAACCGCCAGGCACTTGCTGGCCGATTGCCCGTGGGAGCCTGAAGCCATCCACCGGGTAATTGAACAACTGGCTGCGAAACTGGAGCTGGGCATGGGCAAGATCGCCCAGCCGCTGCGGGTGGCGATGACCGGCACCCAGGTATCTCCGTCGATCGACCATACCATCTATCTGACCGGCCGCGAGGAGGCGCTGAGACGTGTGGATGCTGCGCTGGACCGGGCGCGGGACTGAGCGATGGTGATTTTGCCGAGTCGCCGATCCGGCCATGAATGAATGGCTCGCGCGCGCCATGCAAGGTGTCGATCCCGGCACAGCGGGGGCGTTCTGGCATATTTTTCTCAACCTGTTGAACATGGTGCCCTGGGTGGCCATGTTCTGGTGGAACCTGCTGTTCGTCGCAGTGGGTGCGCTGCTGGGTTGGTGGCGCGGACGCCTGCTCGAGGGCATCGTATGGTCGTGGGTGCTGGGGCCGGTCGGTTGGCTGGTCGTCCTGCTGAAAGCGCGTCCGGTGCCCCGGGTACAGCCGCCGCCGTTGCCGCGCTGATCTCGAGGGATCAGCGACGCCACGGTGTATGATGTCATCCGAGGTGGAAAATTTGAGTCACGAAGCGGTCGACAACCTGCACGCGCATCACCCGCATCATTGCGATGCCAAGGGCTTCGTGCGTGCAGTGGAGCATGCCAGCGAGGAGCGGGGCCTGCGCCTGACCCCGCTGCGCCGGGAAGTGCTGGAGCTGATTGCCTCCATCCGCAAGCCGATCAAAGCGTACGACTTGCTCGACCTGTTGCGCCAGAAGCACGGTAACGCGGCGCCACCAACGGTTTACCGGGCGCTCGACTTCCTGTTGCAGAACGGATTCATCCACAAGCTGGAATCGATCAACGCGTTTGTCTCCTGCCACCATCCAGCGGATGCGCATCAGGTACCTTTTCTGATCTGCGATACCTGCTCCAGTGCCGAGGAGGTCTGCGACGAAAGGGTTGCCGACCTCATCGAAATGCAGGCCGAGGCGCTGGGTTTCCGCCCGCAGGCGCAGACGCTGGAAGTCCACGGCACCTGCAAACACTGCCGCAAAGACTGAGCGCCAGTTGTTTCGCCGGCCGTTTCAGCCTACAGCCTCCCGACTCTTATTGGCCCATCGGTATTCGCCCGGCCTTACGCTGCTGCGCGGCAACGCCGCAGTGATGGTATTTCGTAATGTTATAAAGTAACATTCATCGGAATGCAGCAGAGTCGCCCTCATGGCGATAGCGGAAGATCATGATGAATGCAGTGGTGATGAGCTCGGCGCCGGTACGCAAGTCCCGCTGGTGGCATGTGGCGGATCGGGTCGGTGCAACGGCTTCGTTTCTGTGCGCGATTCATTGCGCATTGCTGCCGTTCGTATTGGCCTTGTTGCCGTTTCTGGGGCTGGAATTCCTTGCCTCGGATCGTTTCGAGCGCGGTTTCGTGATGTTCGCCAGTGTGCTGGCGCTGTTCGCGCTGATCCGTGGTTATCGCCGGCATCAAGAGGCGCTGCCGCTGATGCTGGCGACGCCGGGGCTGCTGTTGCTGGTGACCGGGGTCACCTTTGTCAGCCACTACTCGATCATCGTGCACAGCATCATGGTTACCTGTGGCGGTCTGTTGCTGGCGTCGGCACACTTCGTCAACCTGCGTATCGACCGTCGTTACCATCTGTGTCGCCTCAGCGGCGTCGCCTCCGATGGCCACGTACATGGTCCGCATTGCAGCCATTGAAGGTCGGCCGTTCGCACGGGATTCCGTACCCCCTCCCGGCGCTGTTATGATCGGCGGCCATACATCTCGATAATCCAAGGAGTTCCCATGGGCAAGGGCGATCGCAAGACCCGTCGCGGCAAGATTTATCGTGGCAGCTACGGCAACAACCGCGCGCACGTGGTACAGCAGGCTGTGGTCGGTGCCAAGCCGACCGTAACGAAGTCGGCAGCGGCCAAGAAAGCTGCGCCGAAAAAGAAATCTGCTTGAGCCGGAAGCGCTGAAGTTGAGAGAAACCCCGCCGATGCGGGGTTTTTTTTGGTTCATCGCGGGAAAGCGGGAAAGATCGTGTTGACGAATAACGAGATAGGTGAAGGCGGCAAACGGCGGATAAGCTGAAAGCTCTCACACCCACAGCGGATCGGCCGCTGCCGCCTTCATGCATGATGCTATTG
>JASBTI010000024.1 GCA_030148505.1 Rhodanobacter sp. | reverse complement strand
ATAGCATCATGCATGAAGGCGGCAGCGGCCGATCCGCTGTGGGTGTGAGAGCTTTCAGCTTATCCGCCGTTTGCCGCCTTCACCTATCTCGTTATTCGTCAACACGATCTTTCCCGCTTTCCCGCGATGAACCAAAAAATTTGCCTGCAATAGCTGACAGCGATCGAAAAGCTCGATATGCTGCATTGCAATAAATAGTGTCATGTGTGACTACCGTTACGTTGCGGTGTAGTCGTTCAACCCATTGCTGCAAACCCACGGAGCTATGCCATGCCCAGCCGTTCCGTCGCTATTTCGACGTGTCCCTATCAGCCCGATACCGCGGCTAGGCTGCGGCTTGGCACGGTACGCACCGCGTTCGCGCTGGGCAGCCGGCTATTGCCAAAGCGCACCCTCAATCGCGCCGCGCGGTTGTTCGTCACGCCTTATGCCAGCAGCCGGCGCCGGGCGCAGGCGGCGCAACCGGACGCGTGCATGCAGCGCTGCCAGGTCACCATCCAGGGCGAGCGCATTGCCACCTACCGTTGGGGCGATCCGAGCCGGGAGCCGTATGTGCTGATGGCGCACGGCTGGTCCAGCTTCGGTCTGCGCTTCCTGCCCTGGGTGCCGTATCTGCGCGCGCTGGGCTACGCGGTACTCACCTTCGACCAGCCCGGCCATGGCCTCAGTACCGGCAACTACTGCACGCTGCCGGATTTCGTCGATGTCACCAACGAGCTGGGCCATCGCTTCGGTACCGCCGACGTGGCCATCGGCCACTCGTTGGGCGCGGCGGCGCTGGCGCTAGCCCAGGATAAAGCGTGGCAGGCGCGCAAGTTGATCCTGTTGGCCCCGGCCGAGGACATGGTGGCCGCGACCGACCGTTTCTTCCGCCAGGTGCATCTGGGCGCGCATCTGCGTGCGCCGTTCTTTGACTGGCATGAGGGCTACACCGGCATCAGTCCGCAGGACCTGCAAGTCCATCGCCACCTGCCCGCTCTGGGCCAACCGGGTCTGATCGTGCACGATCTCGATGACAACGACGTACCGTGGGCCGAAGGCGAACGCTACGCGCGGCACTGGCACCAGTCCCGGCTGCTGACCACCCGCGGGCTGGGTCACCACCGCATTGTCGACGCGCCGGAAGTGATTCAAGCCTCGCTGGCCTTCCTGCGCGGCGAGCGTGTGGGCGAACGGGTAGTCGGCAGCTCCCACCTTTCGCTGGTGGTCTAGTATCGCCGGCGCGGGCCGCCCGCCAGCACCGCCAGGTGCGGCAGGGCGGGTGGGCAGCTCCCGCGCGTTGGCTGGCGATCCCCATTAGAATCGGGGGTTCAAAGCACACGATGTCCGGAGTTGCCATGGACGATTCTGTATCGCGCGAGACCTTGAGGATCTGGTCAGGTGCGGTGTGAGCCCGTTGGTGTGACAGATCCTCAGTACGCCGGTCTCAGACACATCCAGTTGGCGGCCAGCAAAACGATGCGCGGGCATCGTATCCTCCGCGCATTCAGCGTCTGAGCGCGCACGCGATGCCGTGATCGGTGCCGCAATAGATCTGAAAATGCCTGCGCCAGTATCAGCGCGCCAGCCATCCGCCGTCCACTGGCAATACTGCACCGTTCACGTAATCCGAAGCGGGTGAAGCAAGGTATACAACGGCCCCTCCCAATTGCTCGGGCCGGCCCCAGCTGCCAGCTGGAATTCGATCGACAATGGCTTGGCTACGCACTGAGTCATCGCGTAGCTGCTGGGTATTGCGTGTCGCGAAATAGCCGGGCGCAATGGCGTTGACATTGATTCCTGCTGCCGCCCATTCATTGCAAAGCAAGCGGGTGATACCGAGCAGGCCACTCTTGCTCGCTGTGTATGACGCCACCCGAACCCCACCCTGGAACGACAGCATCGATACGATATTTATGACCTTGCCGCGCGTGCCGTCCGCCAGCCAGTGCTTGGCGACCGCCTGGGTCAGAAAGAATGTCGACTTGAGATTGATCTCGCTAACCGCATCCCAGTCGTCCTCGGTGACTTCGGTCGCGGGTGCGCGACGGATGGTGCCAGCGTTGTTGAGCAGAATATCGAGTCGCCCAAAGCACGCCCGCGCCGCATCGACCGCAGCCGGCAGCAGCGACACTGGCGACAACTCGGACTCGACCCACGCCAGCTTGTGGCCGCCCTCTTCGACAAGCTGCCTGGTCTGCGTCGGTTCACTGCGGCCCAACGCCACGACATCGGCGCCCGCGTTCGCCAGCGCGACCGCCATCGCCTGCCCCAGCCCGGTGTTGGCGCCGGTAACCAGCGCAACACGGCCGTCGAGTCGAAAAGGGTCATTCATGCGACTGGCCTCACGTGAGCTGGCAGATATCGAGTACGCTTTTTTGTCGACCTGCGTCATGCCAGCTTTGATCCCTTGAAGCCGTAGAACACCACGTATGCGTAGCACAGTAGCGGCAGCACAAAGGCATGATGTATGCCGATATGGTCGGCCAGCCAGCCCTGGCCGACAGGGATCAGCGCGCCGCCAGCGATGCCCATGATCATCAGGCTGGAGGCGCGACCCGTCAGCGGACCCATGTCCTCGATGCCCAGGGCGAAGATGGTCGGGAACATGATCGAGTTGAACAGGCCGATCGACACCACCGCCCACATGGCGACATCGCCGTATGTGGACATGGTTGTAATCACCAGCATGCCGGCGATGATGGCGAAGACGCCCAGCAGCACCCGCGGGTCAAGTGCCTTCATCAGCAGCCATCCAATGCCGCGCCCGACCATGGCGCCACCCCAGTACAAGGCAACGTAATGCGCCGCCTGCGCCTGCGTGATGTGGCCAATTTGCGGCAACGAAATGTAGTTGATCATGAAGCTGCCGATCGACACTTCGGCGCCCACGTAGAGAAAGATGGCAATCACACCAAAAAATACGTGCGGGTGGCGCAGTGCATCGATAAAGGCATGTTGGGATGACTTTGCCGTCAACCAGCCGGGGCCGGCCCGGGAATAAGATCTTTCGTCCTTTGACGAGACCGGCGGCAGCCGGAACAGCCAGATGACTACAGCCAACGAGACCAGTACCAGGGCCAAAACCAGATACGGCCATTGGATCAGGCGGGCTTGCTGCAGGCGATAAGAGGCCTGCAGTATCGCCGGAAGTTTGGCCACGGCGGTGGCGGTCATCGCCGTGCCGACCAGAATCAGAGGGCCGACCACCAGCGGCCCAAGCACGGTGCCTACCGAATTGAACATCTGCGCCAAATTGAGCCGGCTCGATGCCAGTCGTGGCTCCCCGAGAAGACCGACATACGGGTTGGCCGCCACCTGCAGGCCGGTGATGCCGGTGAACATGATGAAAAAGGCAAAAAGGAACAGCGGATACGAAGGGACCGCCGCGGCGGGCAGAAACAACAAGGCGCCCAGCGCGCTGAAGCCCAATCCTGCAATAACGGTGGCGCGATAGCCGATGCGTGCAAGCACCGCGGCGCACGGCGCGGACATGATGAAGTAGACGCCGAACGAAGTGAATTGCACCAGCATCACCTCCGTATAATTCAGCGTGAAGAGCAACTTCAGGTGCGGAATCAAGATGTCGTTGAGTACCGTGACCAGTCCCCACATGAGGAACACGGCATTGATGACGGCCAGTGCGGTAGAGGTGCTTGCGTTGGAACGAGTCATGGGAAAATCCTTTGACACCCTGCATGCTGGGTCATTTCAAGCTTCATGAAAACGCTTGATGATGGAGGATATGGTTGTATTGAGATTAACTTGTTTATTGAGATGTCGATAATGCTAAAGATGAGTAGATGAAAGCTTGGATGTTACGGTCACTTGCTTTGGTAAAGCAGAGCATGATGAGAGCGGTGCCGTTGCCTTGCAGACGCTCCCGCAAGTGGTGCTCGGTGCGTGCCTATTTCATAATCAGATACGGCAAGCACTTCGAGCGCGAGAACATCAGTGGGTCATGTTGTTTGACCATGTCGATGATAATCGATCACGTGCGCCATTCATTTATCTCCATCTGGTCGACATTTCGTTGAAAGCTTGGTGTATACGATGATTGGTTCCGTGTGCCAATATATCGGCTCAATATGTCGCCACAAAAAGTCCAGCATGCACACCCAAACTGCCTCTCTCTCTTTATTTCCCCCTTCATTGGTGATTATGGGCGTATCCGGATGCGGTAAAAGTACGGTTGGGCGCTGCGTCGCTGACAAGCTTGGCTGGCCATTCCTGGAAGGTGACGCTCTGCACTCAAAAGAAAACATCGAGCTCATGCGCCAGGGCGTGCCGCTCGATGATGCGATGCGCGAGCCCTGGCTGAGGGCGATTGCGGACTGGATCGCCACTCAGGTCAAAGCGGGGCACAGCGGTGTAATCGCCTGTTCTGCCTTGCGGCGACGCTACCGCGACATACTGCGCACGGCGCAGCCGGAGCTGCGGTTTGTCTGGCTGCACACCGATCGTGATACGTTCGAACGACGATTGGCGCATCGGCATCAACATTTCATGCCAGCTAGCCTGCTGGATAGCCAACTGGAAACGCTTGAGCCACCGGAAGTCGGAGAGACTGCCATCCGTCTCGACGCGACTGAAGATATTGCGATATTGACTGCTGCATCGGTTCTTTTTGCCAATACAAAATAAATCGATTGACGCTTTTCAGGGGCGCTCGTAGTGGCAAGCAGGTGAATCGGGCTACCAGTCATGAACGGTACCATCGGCGAGCCGGTTGTACGGTAGATAAGCCTGTTCATAGGGATACTTGCCAGCCTCATCGTGATTGAGTTCGACGCCAAGGCCGGGCTTTTCGCCCGGATGCAGCATCCCGGCTTCCCAGCTGAACGACTGCTCAAACACCTGGTTGGTCTTTTCGCCATGCGCCATGTATTCCTGTATGCCGAAGTTGTGGATGGCCAGTCCCAGGTGCATCGCAGCGGCCATCCCGACCGGTGAGATATCGGTCGGTCCGTGCATCCCGGATTTGATCTGGTATTGCGCGGCGTAGTCGAGGATTTTCTTCAGATGTGTGATGCCGCCGGTATGGGTCACGGCGCTGCGCACGTAGTCGATGAGCTGTTCGCTGATGATCGTCTGGTAATCCCAGATCGAGTTGAAAATCTCGCCGATCGCCAGCGGTGTCGTCGTATGTCGGCGGACCCAGCGCAACGCCTCGGGATTTTCGGCCGGCGTGCAGTCCTCAAGCCAGAACAGGTCGTAGGGTTCCAGCGATTTTCCCAGTTGGGCCGCCTGGATCGGGGTCATCCGGTGATGGCCATCATGCAATAGCACCAGTTCGGGACCGAATTCGTTGCGTACCGCGTCGAATACGGTGGGCACGTGGCGCAGATAAGCGCGGGTGTCCCAGTCTTCCTCGGCCGGATAGGCGCCGCGCTGCGCGGGTTCGTAGTCGTAGCGCTTGCCCTGGTTGCCGGCACTGGTTTTGTTAGATGCGACGCCGTAGATGGATGTCAGGCCGGGGACGCCGGTCTGGATGCGGATGGCCTTGTAGCCTTGCTCCTGATGCGCACGCACGCTGTCGAACAGTTCTTCGATCGACTTGCCAGAGGCATGTCCGTACGCCAGCAAGCCCTTGCGGGATGCGCCGCCCAGCAACTGGTACAGCGGCATGCCCGCCGCTTTGGCCTTGATGTCCCAAAGGGCCATGTCCACCGCCGCGATGGCGGCCATCGTGACAGGGCCGCGGCGCCAGTACGCGCTGCGATACAAGAACTGCCAGGTATCATTGATGCAGCTGGCATCGCGTCGCATGAGCAGCGGCACGATATGGTCTTTGAGGTAAGCCACCACGGCCATTTCGCGTCCGTTGAGCGTGGCATCGCCGAGTCCGCTCAACCCGTCATCGGTGCTCAACTTCAGGGTGACAAAATTGCGATCCGGACTGGTTACGATGACCTCGGCCTTGTCGATAAACATGGTGTTCCTTTCTGCGGTCAAGAAGATGGAGAGGCGGCGTGATAAACGCTCAGCATCAGGGCTTCATCCATTGCCAGGTTCACGGCGATAGGCGCGGGCAGCGCGTCCGCCCAAGCCGCTTCGAGCGGTTTGCAAAACCAAAGCCCCGGCTTTGGCGAAGGTGCCTACCGTTCACGGTAGGGAATGCCACCCTTGGATTTCGAGTCCGGGTCCGACTCGACGATCTGGACGACAACGCCTTGGGGGGCGACGACAAAGTGCTCGGCGACGGCGTCGGTGATGGCCTTCATCAGACCTTTTTTCTGCGCGGGTGTGCGGCCGGCGACAGCGTATACGACGATTTCTGGCATGGATCGGCACTCCGGTGGATACGACGACGATGCATGCCTTCAGCCTACCTGGCATGCACAGCTATACAAACGGTTGACGCACGTCTTCACATTGTTCATCGGCGCGTGGCGGCGGCTTCGCCCCGGACAACCGCTTCAACCTCCTGCAGCGACGAAAACGCGTTGTCGCCCGGCACGCTCATCGCCAGCGCGCCGTGGGCGACGCCGAGATCGACGGCGGCCTGGGCTCCTTTGCCGGTGAGAAAAGCGTGAATGAGCCCGGCCACGAAGGCGTCGCCACCGCCGACACGATCGAGAATTTCCACATCCCTTCGCACCACCGATGCGTAGCGTCCGTGGCGTGTAAGCAGGACGCCGGCCCAATCATTGCGTGATGCCGCATGCGCATCGCGCAATGTGAAGGCAACTGCTTGCAGTCGTGGAAATCGCTGCAGAGCGCGTTGCGCGGCGGCTTCGGCGGGTGCACTGTCCATCGGCGAGGCCCGCGTCCCGAGGTCGGCTACATCCATGCCGAGGCAGGCGGCAAGGCCGTATTCGTCGCCGATCAGCAGGTCACATTCGTCGGCGATGGCGCAGTTGGCGAGGCGTGCGGCGTCCGGGTCGGGATGGCTGTTCCAGAGGCTGGCGCGGTAGTTGAGATCGTACGAGACAATCACGCCGTGACGACGGGCGGCCTGAACCGCGGTAATCGCGGTTCGCGCCGTGCTTTCCGACAAGGCCGCGAAGATACCGCCGGTATGCAGCCAGCGCGTGCCGCCCTTGCCAAACAGCGCATCCCAGTCGAATTCATCGGGGTGGATCTGGGCCGCGGCGGACTGCGCTCGATCGGACATCCCCAGTGCCGCACGCAAACCAAAGCCGCGCTCGGTGAAGTTCAGGCCCATGCGTGTGTTGCGGCCAATGCCGTCGTAGTCCCGCCATACGATCTGGCTGGTATCGGTGCCGCCCTGCAAGATGAGTCCTTCGGCGAGCAGGCCGAGTTCATTTCGCGGTAGTGCGGTCAGCACCACGCTGCGATGGCCAAAGGTCGTCCGCAAGCCGCGGACGACGTTGTATTCGCCGCCACCCTCCCACACGCGAAACTGTCGCGCCATGCGGATGCGCTCCTCTCCGGGATCGAAGCGGAGCATCACCTCGCCGAGCGCGGCACAGTCCCAGCGCCTGCCAGTCGCGGGCGGAATCGAAAATGGCTCGCGCGCGTTCATCGCACGAGGCTGGTTCGTGGCATGTGGATGGTTGGAATCATCGGGTTTTCTCCTGATCATTGGCATCGGGCGGGGAGGCGCGAGATTGCTCGCACGCATCAGACCGGGCGATTGTCACGGTCCAAGCGCTGGCATGGACCGTCCGTCGGATGGTTGGTCGATGGGCGTGCTTCATCCTCGATGGTGTTGATGGATGACTGGAGGGCATCAACCTCTCCGTCCCTAAACGAGAAGGGCATGCGATGCAGACACCTGCGCTACCGCCGATGTCACCGGCGGTAGCGCAGCTGATCTCTGCATCCTCAGGAAAAGGCCACCCCACCGTTCACATCGATATTGACGCCGTTGACGAAGCTGGCTGCATCCGAGGCCAGATACAATGCGACATCGGCGGTTTCTTCTGCCCGGCCTTCACGGCGCAACGGGGTTGCGTTGGCCACCGCCGCACGCACCTCGGGCTTGGTGAATTCGTCGTGGAAGCGGGTGGCGATCATGCCGGGGCACAGCGAATTGACGCGAATGCCACGCTGACCAAGCTCTTTCGCCATCGAACGCGTGAAAGTCATCACCGCGCCCTTGGCGGTGGCGTAAATCGCCGAGCCCGGGCCGCCGCCGTCGCGGCCGGCGAGCGATGCAAAGTTGACGATGGCGCCGCCCTTGCTCATGTGCGGTGCTACCGCACGTGTGGTCAGGTAGACCGACTTCATGTTCAGATCCATTACCTTTTCGTAGAACGCTTCGTCGATCTCGGCCAGGGACTTGCGTCCAACGATGCCGCCCGCCACGTTGATCAATACATCGATGCGCTCGCCGAAGGCGGCTTGCGTCGCCGCCACCAAGCCTGCGACGGCGTCTGCCTTGGTGACGTCGGCGACGTGCAGGATCGCCGTACCGCCGGCGGCCTCGATCATTGCCAGCGTCTCGCGCGCGTCGGAGTCATCGGCTCCGATGTAGTCAATGCACACCTTGGCACCGGCCGCGGCGAGTTTGACCGAGACCGCACGACCGATGTCGCGTGCGCCGCCGGTGACGATGGCAACCTTGTTTTTGAATGACATGAGCTTTCCTTTGAGTGAGGGGTGGAGGGGGCGGGTCAGACGTGCGGTGCGGGATCTTCAATCTTCCTGATCGGGCCGGTGATCACCCACGTCGCAATCAGCGCCAACGGCACCAAGGCGGCGACCAGGATAAAAATCGGTGCGTAGGAGACCCGGGTCAGCGCGGGGACGAGCCAGGTGGTGAGCAATGTGCCGGCTACGGCGGCCATGCCGCTGATGCCAGCCAGCGAGCCCACCGACTTGCCGCCAAAGATGTCGCCGGGCAGGGTTTGGACGTTGCCGATGGCTATCTGGAAACCGAACAGCACGGCAGCGATGGTGAGCACGGCGAACAGCGGGCTGGTGGCCAGCACCGCACCGAGCAGGGCAGGACCCATGATGATGCAGCCCGCGGTAATGGCCCACTTGCGCGCGCTGCCCACGCTCCAGCCAGCCGCGATCAGCCGACCCGATAACCATCCTCCAGCCAGGCTGCCAATGGCGGCGCCCACGTAAGGGACCCAGGCGAAGATGCCGATCTGCTTGATGTCGAAGCCGAAGGTTTCGGCCAGGTAGATCGGCAACCAGGACACGAACAGCCACCAGATGGGGTCCAGGAAGAAGCGCGACATCACGATGCCCCAGCTCTGTCGGTGCGACATCAGGTGGCGCAGGGTCGGCATGTATTCCGCCCCCGATGGGGTCTGCTCACGCGTGGCACGATCGGCAATCAACAGGCGTTCGGCTTCGCTCACCCACGGATGCTTGTCCGGTCCTGCGCGGTAGACCAGCAGCCATGGCAATAGCCAAACGAAACCGATCGAACCAACCAGCACGAAGGTGCCGCGCCAGCCCAGCCACAAGTAGAGGAGCGCAATCAGTGGTGCCGAGATGATGGCGCCAACCGAAGCGCCAGCATTGAAGATGCCTTGCGCCAGCGCGCGCTCGTGCGCGGGGAACCACTCGGCGTTCGCCTTCACCACGCCCGGCCAGGCACCGGCTTCGCTCAGACCGAGCATGGCGCGCACGATGCTGAAAGACAGGATCGAATGCGTGACTGAATGCAGGGCGATGGAGATCGACCACATGCCGATGGACAGCGCAAAGCCGAGCCGCGTGCCGATGATGTCGAACAGCCGTCCAAACAGGAATTGGCCGGCGGCATAGGCCAGCATGAACACCGTCACCAGCAAGGCATAGTCATCCTTGGTGGCGCCCACGTCCCTGGCGATCGCCGGCCACATCACCGCCAGTGCATTGCGGTCGATGTAATTGATGACGGTCGCCAGCGCGATCAGGCCGATGATCAGCCAACGTACACCTGTACGGACCCGACTCACGATGAGGTCTTGCCGTCAGCGCCGACCTTGGCGGTGCCCGACTTGGCATCGAAGCGCGCCCAGCCGCCGGTCCAGCGGTAGTCGTAACCCTTGCCGCTGACGTGATGCCTGGCGCTGGCAGCGGATGGGTCATTGGCCACGCCCAGTGCCAGCGTCTTGCCCCCCGCGAGGGTCAGCACAATCACCTGAGCATCCTTGCCATGCAGGCGGACCATGTCATCGATGCGACTGTTTTCGCCGCTGGTGGTTTCGGTATCGCCGTTGTACATGCCATGCGGCTCCAGCACGCTGAAGAACGTCGCGTCGCGCTGGCCGTCCATGCGGCGGAGCAATGTCATCTGCCCATGGCGCAGGTCGAAGTTGGGATCGTTGGCACCCAGCTCAGCCACGACCACGCTGGTTGGCGCACTGGCTCCGAAGCGGTAGGAATAGAATCGCCCCCCCAGCAACCACTCGAATGTGCGCTGTTTGCGGGTTGGGGACGATGTCGCGTCGATCCACAGATGCTGGTAGCCATTGGCCTTGCCCAGAATCCGACGTTGCGCCACGTCGTGCGTGGTCTTGAAACCCAGCTGGGCGATATGACCGTCGAAATGCAGCGGCAGGTCATAGCGCGCCGGCTTGTCGCCCTGCACGCGCAGCAGATCGACGACGATCGGGTAGCGCAAATCCGCATCCTTCAGCAGCGCCAGCGTGCGCGTGAAGCTGACTCCTTTGAAGGCGCCAACCATGCGCGCGGAGGAAATCTGCGTGTCGCCGGTCACCGCGAACAGCAACTGCTTCGGCGGCAATTTCGCGCCGACATGCCAATTGCCGCCGTAGTCGCTGGTTTCGTTGACCACCAGGGTATTGTGGGCAATCGTCTGCTTGGCCCAGCTGGTGTTCTCCGGCAGATATATCCCGCCCTGCTTGACCTTGATATTGAGGAATCGTGCGGAGCCGTAGTCAGTCACAACGGGATGGCCGTGGTCATAGAACAGCCAGTTGAGCTTGTCGAAGTGCCCATGCCCCATGCCCATCGCGGTGTTTTTCATCACCAGCGTCTGACCATCGGCACCGCCCATGCGCATGATGGCCAGGCCGCCCTGGCGCCCATCCGGGCCGTCACGCAGCAGGATCGGGCGGAAGTCGAACGGCTTGGCCTTGCCGGCCTGCAACGCTTCGGAGACCTCCAGTCCGCCGGGTGTCAGCACCGTGCGGCCCTGCTCCTGCGCGATCGACAGCAGCCGGTTGTCGTGCGTCTGGGCATAGGTGGTGGCGACTCCCTGGACCACTTCACCACTGTCCAGGCCCTTGCGCAGGGAGTCATCTATCGGGAAAAAGAGACCCTCGTAGGTCTGCTGGACCAGAGCATCGACCGTCTTCAGCAAGGCGCCGTTATGGCGCTGAAAAATGTGGAGCTTCGGGTCGTTTTGCTGTGCCGCATCGGCAAAAACCATCCACGGCTCCATCGCATAACGTGCGTAGTAGGGGCCTTCCCGATAGTAGCCGTCCGGTGAGTACAACTGGTGGAGCTGCCTGAGCAGGCCGGTCTTGCCGTCCTCGTGAAGTCCAAGCAGTGATTGCTTGGACAGCGTGGGGTCACGCAGCACGAGGCCCGTCATGTAGACGCCGGCATCATCCCACGTCGCGTGGTTGTGGATACGGTCGAAGACTTCCGGGTTCTCGACGGAAAGGAAGTGCGCCATGCGCCGGAACACATTGTCGTCAATGTCGTGCCGGTCTTTTTCGCTAAGGGTGTCGCGGATCGCGTCGTAGCCCTGGATGGAATTGACCAGCCACACCGAATCGTTGAGCACCTGCCAGAACAGCACGCCGGCATGTTGACCGTGACCGCCCGGGTTCCGGCCCAGCGTGGGGTACAGCTTTGCGTATTTCAGCAGGATGTCGCGCGCGAATTCGGCGTAGGCATGGTCCCCGGTAAGGCGATACAGCGTGCCGGCGGCCTTGATCAGCTTGTAGTTGCGCGTGTGCTGTTCATGCGAATAGCCGCCGGCAAGACCTTTCGGTACCGGCACATGGAAGCCGGCAGTCATTGCCTTGCGAACCGCTGTGGTCAGGCGCTTCTCTGTCTGCGCGAACAGTGGCGAATGCGGGCCTTGTTCGGCCATGTGGCGCCATTCCGCCGCGGAGATCAGTACCGGCGCGGCATCATCGGCACGGACGCTCGCTTTCCACGCCACGGGGGACGCGGCATGAACAGGCGTGGCCAGCAGCAACGGTGACATGCAGGTCGCTGCAAACAACAGGGCGGTTACGGGGTAGCGGTTTTTCATCGGGAGGCCTCGGTGACGACATCGGACTGCGTAGGCGGTGGACTCGTGAAGGTGGTGTCAGTGGCGCTCGACAGCGGGGTGGCGGCGCCATGGGCGAAGCGGATGACGCTACGGTCGACGAAGAAGCGGTTCGGGAAGCCCTCGCATCGGCCACGATGAGTGCATCGCGGAGCGATGGTCGGCCACCAGGCCCCGCCAGTTCTGCCGCGGTGTACACCAGCTCGGGGACCGTCGCGGCGGGCCTGCGGGCGCTTTGCTGTCGAAATGATAGCCACGTTGGTAAGCGGCGCAGGAAGACACGATGGTTGCCAGTTCACACTCATATCCAGTGGCTGTTTGAGCTAGGGTATACCTTGTGGCAAGGCTTGTCTACATACCAATAAGGATGTTTTGGATAGACTAAGTGGTATATGTAATTGAGCCGAAATACCCGGCCGTTTGTTGAAATTTGGTATGTAAAATATCTAGTGCGAAATACCATACCAGATACTTGACATATCGGTTTTTTAGGTAAACCATGTGGTAAGTCATCGGTGATGACGTCACGAATTCACCTTGGGAGGGGGCGTGAAAACACATCATCAGTTGGCAGCCGCCCGGCGATTCACGCCCGGCGAGCTGACCATCACTTTGCGGTGCAGCACTTCGGCGATTCAGGTCCGCTGTGCCGCTCGAGAGGCCCAGTACGGCGCGTCGGACGGTCAGTCATGGGTAGGCGCCACGAAGCGACCACGGGTGGTCACAGTCACGCCAACGGCTACGTTGTGGTGCAGGTATGCGATGGCGCCAACGCGCTCCGACAAGAGGACTGCTTTGACGCAGATGAAGGTCGCTGGCCTGCATAGCTTGGTAAAGCCTTCCCTCGGCCCGAGAAGCGATGCCCCCTTGGGGACTATGGATGCACAGCGGCGGCCGGGTGCTGTCGTACACATCGACGCGGGCGGGCATCCGCCGAGATTACGGCTTCCCATCGGGTGCGCCTCGGCTGAACGCTTTGGTATCGACCGCGCCCGCGTGCGTAAAGCAGTAATCGCACCTCACGCTCACGAGCGGGGCGAAATCACGCCTGAGTCGGTCGCTTGCGACAGGAAAGCATCGGTCGAGTTAGGGAGCATTTCCCTGGCGGCGTCAGCGTTAGCCCCGGCTCCGGCGGCTCTAGTGATCGAGTCCCAAAAGGCCGCGTTGGCGGCAGGCAGGGTAAGCGGGGGCGACGGGCTTGCGGGCCGCGACCAGCCGACGGTCGCGATGTGCGATCGACGCGCAGGGACGGAAGCCGCCAGGGAAGCAGTTCGAATGCTCAATCGTGCCATCGCCTGCCTAACGGGCAAATCCTTCATTGATTACAGCGTTCGCCAATTCAGACGGATGCCATGTATGGCCTTTCAGGGAATCGAGCGACTGTTTTCATTTTCAGGCAGCGGGTAACACCTCAGGTAGTGGCATCAAACGATCTCGTTGTATCAACCGGAAACTGTATCGCGCGCCATCGGTAGACCACTGGTCGCAGGGCCTGGTGGCCGGGCGCGGGTTAAATGCGTGAAAGACGGAGAAGACCATGATAAATGTATGCAAGACGGCACTTTTTGTTGGCATCGCCACGGCTTTGGCGACCAGCGGCGCCGCTTACGGAGCAATCGCTCCTGCCGGCACCAGCGCGCAGGGCAGCGCCCAGGCGCAAGCCAACGGCGGTGCCCAAGCGGTAACCGATACTGCTGTGAACAAGACCGATCGCGGCGCGAAGCGTGGCCAGAAGACGGCCAAGCCGCCCGTGCAGCAGCTTGAGGCTGTTCAAGTGGTAGGCCTCCGTCGCTCGACCATGAAGGCGATCGAACTCAAGCGTACAGCGCCAGGCATTCAGGACAGTATTTCCGAGGTAGGTATTGGCCAGCTTCCCGATGTGACTATTGCTGACTCGTTGAGCCGAATTACCGGTGTCCAGGTCGACCACGTGGCTGGCGAAGGCTCGACAATCAACATACGCGGTCTTCCCGAGGTAAGTACGCTGGTCAACGGCGAAGCGTTCGTCACCGCCGACAACATCTACTCCATTCAGCCGAATTTCGAGACCCTTCCCTCAGAGCTGTTCTCGGGTGCCGATGTGTTGAAGTCGGCTACCGCCGATAACCTGACCTCGGGAATCTCCGGAACCATCAATTTGCGTACCCGCCGCCCGTGGGATCTACCTTTCGGGTGGACGGTGAATGGCACGGTTGAGGGCGCAAGAGGCTCGGTAAGCAAAAAAACCGAGCCCAGCGGCAACGTATTGGTCGGTTATAACGATCAGGGCAACTGGGGAATACTGCTGGCTGCGTCCTATTCGGACTTTGCCCACAACTACAGCAACCAGGGCTGGAGGGATAACGGGGTAATCGCCGGCGAGAACTCGAGTTCGGCGAACAGCACCTATGGCTATCTGAAAGGCTGGAGTGGATTCCCGGTGCCACCGGATGTCGTCAGCCTGCCTAATGGCGGTGTAGACGTCAACGGTGATGGCACGTCCAACGGCGCATTTTACAGTCCGCCGCGGTTCCTGGCTGCCAACGAGGTAGTGCAACCCAAGCGGACGGGACTGAACAGTTCGTTCCAGATGGACCTGGGTAGTGGATTCACGGTGACGGCGGACGGATTTTACTCTACCCAGACAACCAGTGATCTGACCTCGTCCATCATTTCCCTGCCGGTCAACCAGCGGGCGCCAACCAGCTTGCCGGCGGTTTCCACGCCCACCAATACTATTTTGACCAATAACACCAACTCGCCGGGCGTGCAGTCGGGCAACTGGGCTCAGACATTCAACACCGTGCAAGACTACAATGTCTGGGTTGGCGATATGGAGCCGGAATCGAAGGCCGTAAAAACCCGTTCCATCTCAAGAAATTTTGACGTCGCCCTCAACTTTGACAACGGCGGCGCGCTCACTGGAAACCTCCGCTTTGTCAATGCGACGGCCAGCCAGCTGATGAATGAGGCAACGATCGACCTGTCCAGCGGCAATGGTGTGGAATGGCCGAATGCCCTCATGCCGGGGGTGACGCTGCCGCCTACCGTGTACGTTCATCCGGCCAACATGGGCGGCAACTTTCCGTTCAACCCGAACGGGTCCGTCCCGTACTCGTATGCCATGAATGCGAACTTTGGCGGAACCAATCCTGTCGTAAGCTTTCCGGCCGCAGTAGCATCTAGCCTCGCCCAGCAAAGCTCGTACGCAGTCAAGGGTGTATACGGTGACGGTAGCAGTGCCCATGCCGGCATGAATGTGATCCGGGCTGACGGGCATTATCACTTCAGCGATCAATTTACTGTGGACTTTGGATTGCGCAATAGTATCCGTTCGGCCAACCTCAACACCTATGTCTTTGGCTCAAGAGTGTATGCGGGGAATGGTGCCTCGGACCCGGCAGGTTGCCTGGTGAGGTTCAATACGGCCAACCGTACAGTGGACGGAGAAGGCGTCCCCGGTGCGTGCACGGCAGGTAACTCGTACGGGTATTTCCGTGCCAACCAACTTGCGGGTCCGTTGGCGCAGCTGCCAGGCATTATCAGCTCCAATGTCCAAAAGCTGGTCAATCCCGGGCAAGTCTCAGGAATGATCGGTTATGCGATCAACCCCAATTCGATGAAAAATCCATATCAGTGGTACAACACGGTTACTGGTGGTACCGCGACGCAGGTTGCCGACACTGCCCAGAGCTGGGATGTGCTGCTCAAGGAGCGGACGGCCTATGGTCAGGCGAATTTCAACGGCGATCTGGCGGGCCATTCCTTCAGTGGCAACCTCGGCGTCCGGATCGTCCGGACGAATCTGGGGGTCACTCAAAACTTGAGCGGTATGCCGCAACCGTATGGCTTCAAGCCGCTTCCGGGGGGTACCGTTCATACCGGCAGGCAGTACACGGATATTTTGCCGGCGATCAACGTCGCAATAGATCTGACGCCAAAGCTGGTGCTGCGACTGGCGGAAGCCAAGAACATGATGCCGCTGTCGTTGGATCAATGGGGTGGCGGCTTCAAGACCAATTATCAAAGCGTGACGACGAACGGACAGACCGTCCAGGCAATCACGTCAGCCTCGTCCAGTGGCAACCCAAATCTCAAGCCGTGGCGGTCCACCAATTACGGTGCGTCGCTTGAGTACTACATGAACCCCAGCAGCATGTTGAGCCTTGCATGGTTCAGAATCAACATGGCCAGCTTTATCGTAAACAGCTCTGTCATAAACTGTAGCCTGCCGGATGAGGATGGCGTAGTCCGCAACCGCTGCATCGGTGTTACTCAGCCCGTGCAGGGCACCGGCGCCGTTATCCAGGGCTTTGAAGGAGATTATCGGCAGGCGTTCACGTTTTTGCCGGGTTTCCTTGCACACACAGGTATGGAAATCAACGCGACGTGGGCGCCGAGCAATACGGGCAAGACCGATCTTGCCGGCCATGCCATTCCGTTTCAGGATAATTCCAAGAAAAGTGGAAACCTGATTATCTGGTATCAACATGGTCCCTTGCAGTTGCGCTTGGCGGGCAATTATCGGAGCCAGAAGGCCGTATCCTCCAATTATGCGGGTATCAACGGATTTGAGCTGTATCAGATGCCGACGAAGCGACTGGATGCGAGCGTCACCTACCAGGTCAACCGGCATCTGCAGGTGTTCTTGCAAGGGCAGAATTTGACGAACGAACGTCAATCGTATTTTTGGGTCTGGCCGAACGAGAAATTCACTTCGCGACTGTCGGAGCGGTATTTCATGCTGGGCGCACGCCTGAAGCTGTGAGGGAAGGCATCACAACGGTGGTGACAATGTGAAGATGGCCATAGCCCCTCTATTGGACTCTTCAGAATTGATGCCGGAGAGACGGCGTCATGAAGGAGGCTTGCCATGCTGCATGGCCGCGGTTGCTCGGGCGTGATCCATACCGTTGCCGTTTATAAGACATGCCGTGCCACGTCAGTCGTGGGCGGCATTTCCAGCCTCGTCATCACCCTTATCCCCATATCAGCGCCGGATTCAAGTCGGGGGGTCCAGTGACGGCAACAGCGGTCGTGATGACAGGTAGGCCGCACAACACGGAATATTCGGCTATGGATGACGATGCGGACCAAGGCAATGCCGTCTCTTTGGTATCGCAGCACCGGCTGCCCAGCCCTCCTTTGAATTTGGCCTTGACTGGGGGAGGCCCTACCCATGGCCGTTTCGGGAATCGCCGTATCCACGGCAGCGGTAAATTCAGTTTGAGGCCTGTCTGGCCCGTGAACCATGATCTTTCAATCTCGATGGAGGCATCCACTCTCACCTATAAGCCCCGCTTGCGCACACGCCACCCACGGCCGCTTTCCAGCGCACCAAAGCTTATGGACGCAGTATCATGTGGATGCACGCTATCGCTTCTGAGCCAGCCGGGAATGGGGGGGGCTGGCGCCAGCTCTCCATTTTCTCGGGTAGGAGATGCTGCCAGTGTGCGCTTTACCCCTCTGCCATGACAAACTTCGAACATGTCCGAAAATCGTCTCTATCACTCCATCGCCGCAAAAATTCTCAAGCTGATTGATGCCGGCGAATTTCCCCCGGGGTCGAGGCTTCCGGGCGAGCGAGATCTTGCCGAGCGTTTCGGGGTCAGTCGGGTCACCGTACGAGAGGCGGAAATCGCGCTCGACGCCCAGCAGCGCATCGAGATCAAGCCTGGCTCCGGTGCTTACGTCAGGAAGCGGTCGACCGATGCTGCGAATGTCCTGCCTGAGGTGTCAGCTTTTGACCTGACCGCCGCGCGGGCCGTAATCGAATCTGAAGCTGCCGCCCTGGCGGCAGGCAAGATCAATGCGGATGAGCTGGCCGAGCTCGAGAAATTGATTGCCGCGATGTGCGATCCAGCGGCATCGACGGAGGCCGTCAACGCGGCGGATCGGAAGTTCCACCTCGCCATCGCGCGCATCGCGGGCAATCCGGTGATCGAGTACTGTATCCAGCAAATTTGGCGGATGCGCACCGAGCTGCCGAATGTACAAGAGGCCTACGCACGAGTCTGTAACCACGACAATGGGCCGCGTAGCGACGAGCACGTCGTAGTCCTCGATGCCCTGAGAAATCGCGATCCCGCCGCCGCGCGAAGTGCGATGCGCAGGCATTTTCAGCGTCTGTTCGGATCGATGATGGAAGCCACGGAAAACGAGGCGTTGGCTGAACTTCGCAAACGGTTTCAGCACGATCGTGAGCGGTTTCAGGCCGCTACCGGGCTGTCTTCTTCTTAGCGTGGGGCTTCGGGGGTATCCCCATGCGTGGGACTTCGGGAAATCACTAGGCCGATTGCCTTGAACCTCACGCGAAAACTATGGCGAGACTTGCACAAGTCGGAGGCGCTGCGCCGAACGGGCGGGGCGCGGTATGGGCCGTGGCGCGGCCGGGCCGCGATTCACCAGACCGGACCGTTCCAAGCGTCGGATGCTGAACCCCATTAGAATCGGGAGGTTCAAAGCACACGATGTCCGGAGTTGCCATGAGTTCCCCAGCCAAGCATATCCCCGCCGCCACCGCGCCGGCCGCAACCACCCCGCTGCGCTTCGTCACCGCCGCCAGCCTGTTCGACGGCCACGACGCGGCGATCAACATCATGCGGCGGATTATCCAGGCACAGGGTGCGGAGGTGATCCACCTCGGCCACAACCGCTCGGTGGAGGACGTGGTGCGCGCTGCCTTGCAGGAGGACGCCGACGCCATCGCGCTGTCGTCCTACCAGGGCGGCCATGTCGAGTACTTCAAGTACATGGTCGACATGCTGCGCGAGCGTGGCGCCGGCCACATCCGCGTGTTCGGCGGCGGTGGCGGCACCATCACGCCGGAGGAGATCCGCGAGCTCGAAGCCTATGGTGTCGAGCGCATCTACCATCCCAACGACGGCATGAAGCTCGGCCTGGTCGAGATGATCGAGGACGTGATGAACCGCACCCGCGCCGCCGTCGCCCAACGCGTCGAAGCGGCTGCCGACAAGGTCGACATCGACGACGAAATCTCGATCGGCCACATGCTTTCCACCCTCGAGGAGGGTCACCTCGCCGACGCCGAGCTGGCGCGCCTGCGCAAGCAGTGGAAACTCGCCGGCAAGCATACTCCCGTGCTCGGTCTCACCGGCACCGGCGGCGCCGGCAAGTCCTCCGTGGTCGATGAACTGCTGCTGCGCTTCCTGCATGCGTTTCCCCAGATGCGTATCGCCGTGCTGGCCGTCGACCCCACCCGCCGGCGTTCCGGCGGCGCCCTGCTGGGCGACCGCATCCGCATGAATTCGCTGCGCAGCCACCGCGTCTACATGCGCTCGATGGCCACCCGCCGCCAGCACGCCGCCACCAGCATCGTGCTGCACGACTGCATCGACTTCCTCAAGAGCCAGCCCTATGACCTGGTGATCGTCGAGACCGCCGGCATCGGCCAGAGCGACTCGGAAATTGTCGACCTGGTCGACTTCCCGGTCTATGTGATGACCAGCGACTACGGTGCCGCCAGCCAGCTGGAGAAGATCGACATGATCGACTTCGCCGAGCTGGTGATCCTCAACAAGTTCGACAAGCGCGGCGCCGAAGACGCACTGCGCGACGTGCGCAAGCAGTGGAAGCGCAATCGCACGGTGTTCGACATGAAGGACGAGGATGTGCCCGCTTATCCCACCATCGCCAGCCAGTTCAACGACCCCGGCATCAGCTGGATGTTCGTGAACCTGTGCCGGCTGATGCGCGAAAAACTCCACCTGGGCGAACCCGACACCGCCGCTGTAGGAGCGCACCCTGTGCGCGACCCCGCCGCGTCCGAATCTTCCGGTGCGGCCATCGCCCACGACCGAAGGAAGTCCCTTGCGGACAGGGTGGGCTCCTACAACAGCAGCAGCACATGCGACTGGCAGCCCAAGCTCGACACCGCGCTGAAATCCCCGCGCGCCACCGTGCTGATCCCCGGCTCTCGCGTGCGCTACCTGGCCGAAATCGCCGAGCAGGGTCGCGCCATCAACCGCAGCATCGAGACCCAGGCCGAGTTCGCCAGCAAGGCGCAGCACTACTACGAGTCGTTGAAGGAGCTGGCTGACGACAAGCTGCCCAAACCGCTGGAGCTGTACCGCCAAGCTGATCTGCATGAGGCGGGCGACCGCTCGCTGGTCACCCTGCGCCAGCGCTACAACGCCGCGCTGAAGGAGCTCAGCCACGAGGCCATCCACCAGCTGCGCGAGTGGCCGACGCTGTACAAGTCGGTTACCGACGAGGTCACCGAATACAAGGTGCGCGACAAGGTGATCAAGGTCGACAACTACCGCGACTCGCTCAGCCACCAGAAGATCCCCAAGGTGGCGCCGCCCACCACGCAGAGCTGGGGCGACCTGCTGACCTTCCTCGGCAAGGAAAACCTGCCCGGCCACTACCCGTACACCGGCGGCGTCTATCCGTACCGCCGCAGCGGTGAAGACCCCACCCGCATGTTTGCCGGCGAAGGCACGCCCGAGCGCACCAACCGGCGCTTCCATTACCTCAGCCAGGGCGGCGCCGCCACGCGGCTGTCCACTGCGTTCGACTCGGTCACCTTGTACGGCGAAGACCCCGCGCCGCGCCCGGACATCTACGGCAAGATCGGCAACTCCGGCGTCAATATCGCCACCCTGGACGACATGAAGAAGCTGTACTCCGGCTTCGACCTCAGCGCGCCCAGCACTTCGGTGTCGATGACCATCAACGGCCCCGCGCCGATGATCCTGGCGATGTTCATGAATACCGCCATCGACCAGAACGTGGAGAAATACCTGCGCGAGGACGATGCCCGCTGGGCCGCCGCGCAAAAGAAAATCGACAAGCTGTACGAAGGCAAGCAGCGCCCGCAGTACCTCGGCGAACTGCCCGCCGGCAACGACGGCCTGGGGCTGGGTCTGCTCGGCGTCTGCGGCGACGACCTGGTCGACGCCGACACCTACGCTCGCATCAAGACCGACACCTTGACCAAGGTGCGCGGCACCGTGCAGGCCGACATCTTCAAGGAGGACCAGGCGCAGAACACCTGCATCTTCTCCACCGAATTCGCGCTGCGCATGATGGGCGACATCCAGCAGTACTTCGTCGACCACAAGGTGCGCAACTTCTACTCAGTGTCCATCAGCGGCTATCACATCGCCGAAGCCGGGGCCAACCCGATCAGCCAGCTCGCCTTCACCTTGAGCAACGGCTTCACCATCGTCGAGTACTACCTCGCCCGCGGCATGAGCGTGGACGACTTCGCGCCAAACTTGAGCTTCTTCTTCTCCAACGGCATGGACCCGGAGTACACCGTCATCGGCCGCGTCGCCCGCCGCATCTGGGCCCGCGCCATGCGCGAGCGCTACGGCGCCAGTGCTCGCAGCCAGATGATGAAATACCACATCCAGACCTCCGGCCGCTCGCTGCACGCGCAGGAGATCCAGTTCAACGACATCCGCACCACCTTGCAGGCGATGTACGCGCTGTTCGACAACTGCAACTCGCTGCACACCAACGCCTACGACGAGGCGATCACCACGCCCACCGAAGAAAGCGTGCGCCGCGCGGTGGCGATCCAGATGATCATCAACAAGGAGCTCGGGCTGAACTTCAACGAGAACCCGTGGCAGGGCAGCTACGTCGTCGACACCCTCACCGACCTGGTCGAGGAAGCCGTGTACAAGGAGTTCGAGGCGATCAGCGAGCGGGGCGGCGTGCTGGGCGCGATGGATACGATGTACCAGCGCGGCAAGATCCAGGACGAGTCGATGTATTACGAGCACAAGAAGCACGATGGGTCGTTGCCGTTGATTGGGGTCAATACCTTTTTGCCCAAGGATCATGCGGGGGAGATTGCGACGGAGATCGAGTTGATTCGCTCGACGGAGGAGGAGAAGGGGGCGCAGATTGCCAACGTCAAGCGGTATGGTGAGGCGCGGAATGCGTTGGCGGCGGATAGTTTGAAAACGCTGCAAACCACAGCGCGTGAACGTCGCAACGTGTTCGAGCAACTGATCGAAGCGGTGAAGTACAACTCGCTCGGGCAGATTTCGCATGCGTTGTATGAAGTTGGCGGCGAATATCGGCGGAACATGTAAGCCATGTCGCGTCTGGTCGATCAGATCAAGCAGGCTGTCGCCGCCTTTGTGGGTTGCAAGACCACGCCGGCGCTGATCGGCGGGTTGGCACTAGCGGCCCATCAGGTAGTGCGCGCCACGCGCGACGTGGATTTCCTCGCCGACGCGGATGATGCGGATCGGCTGCACGAGATCCTGCTGGCGCTCGGCTACCGCTGCGTCCATCGCAGCGAGGATGCAGCCAACTATCTGCGGGACGATGAAGGGCTGGATCTGCTCTACGCCCATCGGCCTGTCGCGCAGCGATTGTTGAACGAAGCCATCGAGCGCGAAACCATCATGGGTCCGTTGCGCGTGATCAGCGCCGAAGGGCTGATCGGCTTCAAGTTGCAGGCGCTGGTCAACAATCCTTCTCGTTCGCGGGATCTCGAGGACATCCGGGCGCTGTTGCGTGCACAGCACGGTCGGCTCAACATGGCTGAAGTGCGGGAATACTTTGCGATGTTCGATCGCATGGAGATGCTGGATGGACTACTCGACGAAATCGCTGCCGAAAAACAGTGAGGGCGTGCGCGAACCCTTGGCTGGTGGGAATGTGCTGGATGTTGTGCAGGCAGGGAAGGGGGATTTGTCGGATTGGGTGGAGTTGATGGAGGTTGTGGAGGCGCTTTGTCCGACGTGGCCGGCGGCTGCGAGTGGGGGGCGCGGGGGTTACAGGCTTTGAAGGCGGCGTGGATACGAGGTATCAGCGCGGCACGATCCACGACGAGTCGATGGTTTACGAGCACAAGAAGCACGACGGGTCGTTGCCGTTGATTGGGGTCAATACCTTTTTGCCCAAGGATCATGCGGGGGAGATTGCGACGGAGATCGAGTTGATTCGCTCGACGGAGGAGGAGAAGGGGGCGCAGATTGCTAATTTCGGAGCTATGGCGAAGCCCGGAACTCGCTGGCCTCCGACAGTCTCAAGGTGCTACAAACGACGGCGCGGGAGAGGCGGAATGTGTTTGAGCAGTTGATTGAGGCGGTGAAGTACAACTCGTTGGGGCAGATTAGCCATGCGTTGTATGAGGTGGGGGGTGAATACCGGCGCAACATGTAATTGGCAGGATAGGCGGTGAAAACCACGCGGTACTTCCAGGCCACACGGACACGCCCGGATCGGGCGGGAATTGCTGACGCCTGGATCGAGCGAACTATCGCCCGCCCCGAAAAGCGTTATGTGTAGGAGGATGGGCGTGTCCGGTGCTGGGCAGCCGTCCCCGAGGCCGAGGGGCGCTATCTTCGGGTCGTGCTACTGTCCGACGAAGAGACGGTACACAACGCCTTCTTTGATCGAGGTTTCGTGCCATGAAAATCAAGTACTTCCAGGACACCGACACGCTCTACATCGAGTTCCGCGGCGATAAAATCGTCGAGACCCGCGATCTGGACGAAAACACCTTGCTCGAACTGGATGATCGGGGGCGGGTATGTGCCATGACCATGGAGCATGCCAGTCAGCGGACCGACATACCCGCGTTCTCTTATGAGCAGATTGCGGCTTAGGGGTGCCTTCACGTGCGCGTGATCTGGACGGTATCGCGCGTGGTTGCGCGCACAGCGTGGGCGGCTCGACATGACCGGAGTGCAGGACTACTTCGCGCTGTTCGATCGCAAGGAAATGCGGGATGAATGACTCGCCGAAATCGCCAGCGACAAAGCATGAAAGTGCCCGCGGGCCGCTGGTCGGTGGCTGCGTGCTGGATGTCGTGCAGGTGGGCAGCGGTGATCTTTCGGACTGGGTGGAGTTGATGGAGGCCGTGGAGGCGTTGTGCCCGGTGTGGCCGGTGAGGGAGCGGCGGCTGGTGGGCGCGGGCAAGCTCAAGCTTTGAAGAGCATGGCGATGAGATTTAACTTCCTCCGTTTCCGTTTCCGTTTCCGTTTCCGTTTCCGTTTCGGTTTCGGATTTCGCATGCGCTTTATGAGGTGCGGGGAGTATCGGAGGAATATGTGAGGAAAAGAGGCCGCAAAATCGCGGACTCTTCCTTAGTCGATGGAGCGGGATGTATGGTCAAGAGGCGCGACAAGAAGCGCAATAGGTCAAGGCAGTTCGGGAGCACGCTGTCGCAGCATAAGAGGGTGGGGAAGGTACTGCTTCCGCCCATGCTCCATATGCTCCCTCAAGACAAACTTAGGTTCTCATCTTGGGTAAACAGCCGGCTGCCGGAATTACTCTGGGCCGTGCTCGCCGTAAACTTGATTCCTCGTGGAGAGCTACTGCCGATCTTCCTGCAAATAGCAAGAGCACTAAGCGAGGAGGCGCGCGTGTCAGGCGCCGAACGCCTTGATCTTACACAGTCCGGCTTGAGTGCATCTAGTATCGGAATCGAGAGGATGGGTTCTACCCCGTTAACGCGGACACTTCCAAGAAGACCGATCATGGTCAAAAAGGAGTGTCATGTCCAAGCGAAGAAAGTTTAACGACGAGTTCAAGCGTGAGGCGGTCGGGCTGACCCGTCAGCCGGGCGTGCAGCTCAGTCAGGTGGCCCGCGACATTGGCGTGGGTGCCGGGGTTCTGGGCCGTTGGCGACGTGAGTTGGAGGCCGGTAAGGGTAAGGCCTTCACCGGCTCAGGCATGCCGCGCGACCAGGAGGTGGCGACGCTCAAGCGTGAGCTGGCCCGGGTGAAGAAGGAGAGAGATTTTTTGCGCGATGCGGCAGCGTTCTTCGCCAGGGAATCGAGCTGAAGTATCAGACGATCCAACGCTGTCGCGGTCTCTACCCTGTCCAGCTGATGTGTCGATGCCTGAAGGTGTCGACCAGCGGCTTTCATGCCTGGAACAAACGGCCGATGAGTGCTCGTGCCACCGACAATCAGCGGTTGCTGACGCGCATCCGCGAGTTTCATGCCGCCAGCGATGGCGTGATGGGCATGCCACGCATGCATGAGGATCTTTCCTACGCCGGCGAGACGGCCAGCCGTAATCGCGTCGCCCGGTTGATGGCCAGGGATGGTTTGTTCGGTGTGCCGCAGAAGCGTTCGTGGCAGCGCAAGCGCACGGGTGTGCGACCGGATCACGTAAGGAATCACCTGGAACGCGACTTCTCGGCGCTGGAGCCCAACACCAAGTGGGTGACTGACATCACCTACATCCACACCGCCGAG
>JASBTI010000023.1 GCA_030148505.1 Rhodanobacter sp. | reverse complement strand
TAGCATCATGCATGAAGGCGGCAGCGGCCGATCCGCTGTGGGTGTGAGAGCTTTCAGCTTATCCGCCGTTTGCCGCCTTCACCTATCTCGTTATTCGTCAACACGATCTTTCCCGCTTTCCCGCGATGAACCAAAAAAAAGCCCGGCCGAAGCCGGGCTTTTCAGTTATCGCCAACAGCTTACTGCTGAACCTGCAACTCCGTGCGACGGTTCTGCGCGCGACCGGCATCGGTGTTGTTGTCACCGATCGGATCGCTCTTGCCATGACCAATCGGGCCTTCCAGACGGCTTGCGTCGATACCGTGACTGGTCAGATAGTCGTACACAATTTTGGCACGACGCTCGGACAGCTTTTGGTTATAGGCATCGGTACCGATCGAGTCGGTATAGCCCGCGACCGTGACATGTACCTGCGGGTAACGCTGCAGCGTATCCACGGCTTGATCGAGGATCGAGATCGAGTCGGCAGTCGGCTCGGCCAGTGACTTCGAAATATCCGTTTCACCGACGCGTGGACGATCGAACTTGAAGTTCACGCCACGCAGGTCGATCACGACCTTCTGCGGGCAACCGTCCGGGCCGACGATAGTGCCAGGTGGCGTGTTCGGGCATTTGTCCAGGCAGTCGTTGACGCCATCATGATCGCTGTCGAGGGTCGAGCAATCCGGTGGCGCGGGCGCCGGGGCGGGGGCTGCGACCGGCGCCGGGGCTGCCGGCGGAGCGCCAAAGCGCGAAACGACGCTGAATCCGAGGAAATAATCGCCGTAGCCGTCGACGGATGGCTGGGTCTTGTTATCCCAGTCATAACGGTAACCGGCTTCGAAACGGATATCGGAGCTGTCCGACACCGTTTTGGACAGACCTACGCCCACTTCGGCCGCGGGTGACCATCCCTTTGCCGAGGAACTGTGATGATCGCTTCCCATCGCACCGACCAGCAGATAGGGACGCCATGCATTCCAGTCACCCGCATAGAAACGTGCCGCCGCGCCGACATTGGTGTTGGACCAGTTACCGTTGCTGCCATGACCGCCGCCAGCCATCGGACCGTTGTCGCGCGAGCGACTTGTGCGGTCGATAAATACGTCAATGGAGGCATTCGGCGAAATGAAACGACCTACTCCCAGCCCGTAATAAAACTGCCGGCTATTGGTATTGCGCTTGGTATCGTTGTAGTAGCCACCGACGGTCGGCGCAATGTACCAGCGACCGTCGTAGCTGGAATTGACCATGCTGGTACCGGCATTGTCGGCCGGAGCACTGCTGTCCTGCGCATGAACGGCACCCACGCCGCCCAGGGCCAGCGCAATCAGAAAGTACAAGCCCTTACGTTTCATCAGGTGTCTCCTCAGTATTTTGGTTGTAGCGTCCATTCTGTTCCGATCAGAAGTCACGCGTCAGAACTTAATCACGTCAGTGGGATTCCGTCATTCAATCCCACGCTTGGCTTGGCATTTTTCGCTATCAAGCGGTTGTAATTGTATCAAAAACGTTAAGCGGTTCACGCTCACTAGCTTGACAATCAAGCCCGCCGGTGCGTGTTCGTTCAGGAAACTTCTTTAGGAACGAACGCCTCTTGGGCTGCCGCAATGTGGCAAACGGCAGCTTATACCCGCTCATGGCGGTACTGCACCGTTCTCGATCATCCGCAAACTGCCCGAATCAACACAAGCCACGGTCGGTGACCTGCACGCAATTAATGTCCCACTCACCTCGTCTTTACAATGTGAAGAGTTCCAGGAAACGGTGGATGGGCATGGCATCCAGTTGGCTTGGCTTCCCGGTCGCTTGCAGGATCGCCTTCACCTGGTGCGCGGGAAAATGGCCGCGCATCGCTGCCTCGAACTTCTTCAGCAGCACAGGAATACCCTCGGCACGCCGCTTGCGATGCCCGATCGGATAGTCGATCGACACCTTGTCGCTGCTGCTGCCGTCCTTGAAGAAAACCTGTAACGAATTGCCGATGTAACGCTTGTCGGGATCGAAGTAGTCCTTGGTGAATTGCGGATTCTCACTGACCACCATTTTTTCGCGCAGCGCATCGATTCTTGGATCGGCTGCGACCTCGTCGTTGTAGTCATCCGCGGTCAAGCGGCCGAAGATCAAAGGCACCGCCACCATGTACTGGAGGCAGTGATCGCGATCGGCATAATTGGCCAGTGGACCGGTTTTGTCGATGATCCGGCAACCCGCTTCCTGGGTTTCGATCACGATTTTTTCGACCTGGTCCAGCTTGCCGGCAACCTCCGCGTGGAGTCGCATGGCACATTCCACCGCCGTCTGTGCATGAAATTCGGCGGGAAAGCTGATCTTGAATAACACGTTCTCCATCACGTAGCTGCCGAACGGACGCTCAAACTCGAACGGCTTGCCCTGGAAAGCGACGTCATAGAAGCCCCAGGTCTTGGCGCTGAGTGCCGACGGGTAGCCCACTACACCACGATAGACCGCGTTGATCGCATGCGTCACCGCTCGACGACAGGCATCGCCGGCTGCCCAGCTCTTGCGCGGGCCGGTGTTCGGGGCATGACGATAGGTACGCAGGGCCCCGTTGTCGATCCAGCTGTGGGATACCGCCGTAGTCACTTGTGCCTTGTCACCGCCCAGCATCGCGGTGGCCACGGCGGTCGACGCCAGGCGCACCAGGATCACATGGTCCTGACCGACGCGATTGAAGCTATTGAGCAAGGCATAGCAACCCTGAATTTCGTGGGCCTTGATTGCCCAGCCCAGCACATCGCGCACGGTCAACGGCGGATTACCTTCGCGCTCTGCCTTGCGGCTGAGGTAATCCGCTACGGCCAGGATCGCCCCGAGATTGTCCGACGGGTGTCCCCACTCGGCAGCGAGCCAGGTATCATTGAAATCCAGCCAGCGAATCTGTGTACCGATCGCAAACGCTGCCTGCACGGGATCGAGTTCGTGGCTGGTTCCTGGTACGCGAGCACCTCCAGGCAAAGTAGCACCTGGGACCACGGGACCCAGGTGCTTTACACATTCGGGAAACTTCATCGCGAGCATCGCCGTGCCCAGCGAGTCCAGCAACATGTAGCGCGCGGTATCAAAGGCCTCCTTCGAATCGATCTGATGGTCGATCACGTAATCGGCAATGTCGACCAGTGGCTGATCAGGATCGGGACGGACGGCAGAACGGATATCGTGCGCACTCATAGCGAATCTCGCGACAGGGAAACAGCCATTTTAGCCGAGTAGCACGACCTGCGTCGCTTGACCGTGACCAGATTGCCCCGGACAATCCGGTGGCACATCCCAGAAGGGAGCAGTTCCCGATGTGGGGTTCCCCATCGGTGTGGCGATCGTCAACATGAGCGACGCTTCGCTCCGATCACCTCGGCAGCCCCGCTGCGAACGAGACTTTATGTGGTGATCACGAGCCACGGGCGTCCGTGGTCGCTGCATCGTCCGCCGCACATGGATTTTTGCATGGATATTTTCGCACCCGATTTTCTTTCTGGCTTGTTGGCCATCATCCTGCTGGACCTCGTGCTGGCCGGCGACAATGCCATCGTCATTGCGATGGCGGCCAGCCGGCTTCCTCCCGCATTGCAAAAAAAGGCGGTGTTCTGGGGCATTTTCGGGGCGGTCGCGGTGCGTTTTGTCCTGACGGCGGTGGTCGTTCACCTGCTTAAACTCCCCGGTCTTATGCTGATTGGCGGCCTGCTGCTGCTGCCTATCGCCTGGAAGCTTCTCCATCAGGAAAGCGACAAGGACCCCGACGTCAGCGCGGGCAAAACCTTCTGGAGCGCCCTGCGCACGATCATCATCGCTGATGCCCTGATGGGTATGGATAACGTGCTGGCGATTGCTGGCGCGTCGAAAGGTCATCTGAGCCTGGTCGTCATCGGCCTGCTGATCAGCGTGCCCCTGGTGGTATGGGGATCGACCCTGATTCTGAGACTGATCGAACGCTTCCCCATCATCATGTATATCGGTGCGGGCGCCATCGCCTTCACCGCCGGTCGCATGGTTTCGGGAGATCGATGGGTAAGCGACTGGTTCGCGCTCCACAGCGGTACCCAATACGCTTTGGACGTCCTGCTGGTGGCTGGCATCTGTGGCGGTAGCTGGTGGCAGTCTCGTCGCAGGAACAAGGCGCGGAACGAGACACGCTAGGGCACTCTTCCAGAGCTCCCTCCGCGATGGCGTCTCAGTCGCGAAGCCAGAAGCGATTCATTTCAAGGTAGGTGAATGAGGCCGACCAGGTGATCAGGACAAAACCGGCGAGTGCTTCGGTACCGGCGAGAAAACGCACCGGTCCAGCCGGGATCACATCGCCAAAGCCCACCGTGGTGAAGGTTACCGCCGAGAAGTACACATGATCGAGCAGCGAGCCGGTGGCAATACCCTGGATATGTCCAAACGAGGGACTGCCGAGCTGCATCAGGTAAAACGCCAGCCCAAAAATCCAGATCTCGGCGATGTGCACACTGAGCACACCGAAGATCCCGTAAAGGACCTTGCGACGACGATGCCCTTCGAGATGATCGAAATGCCCCAGCCGTCTGGACAGCCATGACAACACCTCGTAGTGAATCGTCACGCAAACTGCCACCGCGACGATGGTTATCACCACCACGGCGAGATTTACCGCCCAGTCGCCATAGACCCCATGCGCCCAGGATGCTCCGGTGGGTGAGGCGGCAAGCAAACCAACCCTCAACGCCATGGACATTGCAGCCGCCTCACCGTCATCATCGTGGCGAAGTCATCCCCTCGCTCAGCGTCGGTCGATAGGCACGTAGGCCTGGTCTTCCGGACCGGTGTAGTTGGCACTGGGTCGAATAATCTTGCCGTCCTCGCGCTGCTCGATGACGTGCGCGCTCCAGCCCGCGGTGCGGGCGATCACAAACAGCGGAGTAAACATCGCTGTCGGAACGCCCATCATGTGATACGCGCTGGCGGAAAACCAGTCGAGATTCGGAAACATCTTCTTGACCTCGGCCATCACCTGCTCAATGCGCTCGGAAACATCAAACAGGGTCGGATTACCACCCTCCGTGCACAGCTTGCGCGAGATCTCCTTGATGATCTCATTACGCGGATCCGACACCGTATAGACGGGATGACCGAAGCCGATGATGATTTCCTTGCGCGCGACGCGGGCACGGATATCGGCCTCGGCGGCCTCGGCGGTGCGATAGCGCGCAATGATTTCCATCGCCACTTCGTTTGCACCGCCATGCTTGGGACCACGCAGCGCACCGATCGCGCCCGTCAGCGCCGAATACATATCCGAACCGGTGCCCGCAATAACCCGGGCGGCGAAGGTCGACGCGTTGAATTCGTGCTCGGCGTAAAGCACCAGCGACTTGTCCAGCGCCTGTGCATGCAACTCGCTTGGCACCTTGTCATGCAGCAGATGCAGGAAGTGCGCCGCAACTGACTCGTCTTCGGTCTGCGTCTCGATACGTTTGCCGTTGTGGCTGAAGTGATACCAGTACAGCAGGATCGAACCAAAACTGGCCATTAGTCGATCGGCGATCGCGCGTGCGCCGGTGACGTTGTGATCGTCCTTCTCGGGCAGGACGGTACCCAATACCGAGCAGCCCGTTCGCATCACGTCCATCGGATGGGTCGATGCCGGCAAAAGCTCCAACGCCGCCTTGACCGGGGCCGGCAATCCGCGCAAGCGCTTCATCCGAGCGCGGTAGTTGTTCAGTTCAGCCCAGGTCGGCAACACCCCGTGCACCAGCAAGTGGGCAACTTCCTCGAAGCAGCCCCTGGTGGCCAGTTCATGGATATCGTAGCCGCGGTAATGCAGGTCATTACCGCTGCGGCCAACCGTACACAGCGCGGTATTACCTGCCTCCACACCGGACAGCGCGACGGATTTCTTGGCCTTGGGCGGCGTTTGGGTGGCTTCGCTCATGAATGGAACCTCGTCAATAGGGATGCATAACAGCTCGAAAGAGCTATTGAAGAAATATTTCGGTCAGTCGGACTTGCCCCCGGCAAAGAGCTCGTCGAGCTTGCGCTCATAAGCGTGATAGTCGAGGTAGTCGTAGAGCTCCTCCCGGGTCTGCATGCTAGGCACGACAGCTTTCTGGGTGCCCTCGCGACGCACCGTTTCGTAAAAATTCAGCGCGGCCTTGTTCATCGCCCGGTAGGCACCGCAGCAGTACAGAATGATGTCCACATCGGCAGCAGCCAGTTCTTCGCGCGTGAACAGCGGAGTCTGTCCGAACTCGGTGATATTGGCCAGGATCGGCACCTTCACTGCCGCCCTGAATCGACGATACTGTTCGAGCGTATAAATGGCTTCGGGAAAAATCATGTCGGCACCCGCGGCAACGCAAGCCTGGGCGCGCTCGATGGCCGACTCCAGGCCTTCCACCGCAATCGAATCGGTACGCGCCATGATCACGAACTGCTCGTCGCTGCGCGCGTCCACTGCGGCCTTCACGCGATCGACCATTTCCTCTTTTGACACGATGGCCTTGCCCGGGCGATGACCGCAGCGCTTGGCGGCGACCTGATCCTCGATGTGCAGTGCACCGGCACCCGCCTTGATCAGCGAGCGCACCGTGCGTGCGATATTGAACGCGCCACCCCAACCGGTATCCACATCCACCAACAGCGGTAAGTCACATACGTCGGTAATCCGACGGATGTCGGTGAGCACGTCCTCCATCGAACTGATGCCCAGATCGGGCATGCCCAGCGAGTTGGCCGCGACGCCGCCACCGGACAGGTAGATCGCCCTGAAGCCGGAGCGTTGAGCCATCCGCGCGGCATACGCGGTAATCGCACCAACGACCTGAAGTGGCTGCTCCTCAGCCACGGCGGCGCGGAAGAGTGCTCCGGGAGATGCTGACTGTGGCATGACGCCTCCATCAAAAACACATATTTTAGCGCACTCCGGCAAGCTCCCATCGCCTCACTCACACCGCGCCGCAACAACTTTCGTGACGAAACCGCATTCGCCACGTACATTCACGGTATGAGCACATCCACTCCTCTCGCGACACGCATCCTCTGGGGCCTTGCCATCGGCGTAGCCGCAGCGGTAATCACCCTCGGCGTCGGTCAGATCTTTCCACCACTGCTCGATACGATGCGGGCGATCTCGACCGCGGTGTTTGATCCGTTCGGGCAGATCTTCCTGCGCATGTTGTTCTTCGTGGTGATTCCGCTGGTGTTCGCCTCGCTGGCCTCGGGCGTGGCACAGCTTGGGCGACTTGAAAAGCTCGGCCCGCTGGCGGGACGCACCTTTGTGCTGTTCATCGCCAACATGCTGATTGCGGTGACGATCGGCCTGCTGATGATGAACCTCCTGCAACCCGGGCAACACCTTGCCGCGGGGGCGCAGGAGCTGTTGATGAAGGAGTATGGCGGCAGCGCGTTGCACGCCGTCGAGACCGAAGCGACCCGCCCGGGCATGAGCTTCACTACCGTGGTGGACATGTTCATGCCACGCAACCTGTTTGGCGCCTTTATCGGCAACAGCCGCGGCTCGCTCGGGGATGTCCTGCCGCTGATCGTGTTCGCGATCCTGGTCGGCGCGGCCGCCACCCAGCTGCCTGAAGACAAGCGCCTTCGGCTACAGGCCGGCCTGGACATGATCAGTGAGGTGATGACCGGCATCGTCGGCTTTGCGCTGCGACTGGCCCCCTATGCCGTGCCAGCGATGATCTACAGTGTCATTGTCAAGGTCGGGTTGGATATTCTGCTGACGCTTTCGGTCTTCGTGATCGGCTGCGCCGCGGCATTGGCGTTGCAGTTGTTCGGCACCATGTCTCTGTGGCTGCGACTGCTGGCGCGCCGTTCACCGCTGGCGTTCTTCCGCCAGGTACGGCCGCTGCTGATCACCGCATTTTCGACCAGTTCGAGCAGTGCCTCGTTGCCCGCCGCCCTGGCAACCGCCCATGACGACCTCAAGTTGTCGCCCAGTACCGCCGGTTTCGTGCTGCCCCTGGGCGCCACCATGAACATGAGCGGCACGGCCCTGTTCGAGGGATGCGTGGTGTTGTTTGTGGCACAGGCGTTCGGCATCGACCTCGCGCTGGGCGAGCAGATCGTGTTGATGTTTCTGGCGGTGCTCAGCGCGGTCGCCGTGGCGGGGATCCCGGGTGGCTCGCTACCGTTGATCGCCGGCTTGCTGGCGACCTTCGGCGTGCCCCCGGAAGGTATCGGCATCATCATCGGCGTCGACCGTATCCTCGACATGCTGCGTACCACCGTAAACGTGGGCAGCGATATCGTCACCGCCACCGTCGTGGATGCACAGATCGGGCGACAAACGATTGCCGAGGCAGGGTGACGGCGTCCCTCAACGGTCCTGGTCGGGTGCGCTCCGCAGAGCACGGCGCACCTCATCCAGCGCCGTCGGATCATCCAGCGTGGACAGGTCGCCGGGATCACGCTGTTCCGCCAGCGCCTGCAAGGATCGGCGCAGCAGCTTGCCGGAGCGGGTTTTCGGCAATGCATTCACCAGATAGACCCGCGCCGGCTTTGCCACGCCGCCGAGCTGGTCGACCACACATTGCTGCATCGCCTTGGCAATCGCGTCGGCGGCAACACCGGCGTCCTGTTTGAGCGTGGCGAAAACGACTGGCACCTGGCCCTTGAGCTCATCGCGCACGCCGATGACCGCCACCTCGGCGACCGCGGGATGGCTGGACACCGACTCCTCAATCTCACGGGTTCCGATGCGATGTCCGGCCACGTTGATGACGTCGTCGGTGCGTCCGAGGATGAAGGTATAACCGTCCGCGTCGCGAATCGCCCAATCCAGCGAACTGTACAAGAGCGTCTTGAAATGGCTGAAATAGCTGCTCTGGTAGCGCGCATCGTCCCGCCACACCGTAGTCAGGCACCCCGGTGGCAAGGGCAGCTCAAACACCAGCACACCTTTTTCGCCTGCTGCTGCCTCGGTACCCGTGACCTCGTTAATCACTTTCATCCGGTAACCTGGCGCCGGCAATCCCGGTGAGCCGAACTTCACCGGCTTCAGGTCCAGCCCCGGCATCAGCGTGATCGCCGGCCAACCGGTTTCCGTCTGCCAGTAGTTGTCGATTACCGGCACCCCGAGTCCCTCGGTGATCCACTGCGCCGTCGGCTCATCCAGCGGCTCGCCCGCCAGAAACAACCATTTGAGACGGGACAGGTCGTACTTCTTCAGCCACGCCGGATCCTGCTTCTTCAGCACCCGGATCGCCGTGGGGGAGGAGAACAGGGTCCGCACCCCGTAGCGTTCGCACAGCTGCCACCAGCTGCCGGGATCGGGGCGCGTCGGCAGCCCCTCATACAACAGCGAGGTGGCGCCACCGATCAACGGACCATAGACGTTGTACGAGTGCCCTACCGCCCAGCCGACATCGGAGGTCGAGAACATCACCTGGCCCGGCGCGATGTCGAAGATAGTCCGTATCGACAACGCCATCGCCACGGCGTAGCCGCCCACATCGCGTTGAATGCCCTTCGGCTTGCCGGTGGTGCCCGAGGTGTACAACAAGTAGCTTGGCTCGTTCGACTCCAGCCAGGTCACCGGCACTTCGGCATTCATGTGCTCGGCGCGCAGGCGCGCGTAGTCCACGTCACGTCCGGCCACCCGGTTCATCTGCGGGTCGAGGCCGCGATCGACGATCAGCACATGCGGCGGCGGCGAGCACGACTCCGCCAGCGCCGCATCGACCAGCGGCTTGTACGGGATCACCTTGCCAGCCCGTTTGCCCGCATCGGCGCAGACCAGCAATGCCGGTTCGGCATCGTCGATGCGCAACGCCAGGTTGTGCGCGGCAAAACCACCGAAAACCACCGAATGGATCGCGCCGATCCGCGCGCAGGCCAGCATCGCGTAGACCGCCTCGGCCATGTTCGGCATATAGATGACGACGCGATCGCCCTTGCCCACCCCCAGGGAAATCAAGATGGCGGCAAAGCGGTTAACTTCGCGATACAGCACCCGGTAGGTCACCTCGCGGGTCGTGTCGGTCTCGCTGGATACCGCCACCAGCGCCAGTTGTTCGCCACGCTCGGCAAGGTGACGATCGACGGCGTTGTAACAAAGGTTGGTGGTGCCGCCGACGAACCAGCGACGGAACGGAGGCCGCGACTGATCGAGTATCTGTTGCGGTGGCGTTGCCCAGTGGATCAGGGCTGCCTGCTCGGCCCAGAACCGCTCCGGCTCGTCAACCGATTGCCGATAGAACTCTTCATAGCGCATGGTGGCGTCTCTGCTGCTGCGGCGATGCCTGCAAGACTAGACCAGTTGCAGTTGCACGAGACACCCGACTTTCGTGTTGCGCGTCCGACCTGGCACCGCGCTTGAGCTATTGACCGATCTGAGCAACGAATCCTCAAAGCGTCCGGGTCGCGCTACCGCTTCCCTGACCGAACCCATCACGCCGCCGACCTCGGCGCGGGGGGCTTGACAGCACGCGAGTACTCCTAAATCATCCCATCATAGGATGATTTGACGATGCCGCTAACTCCCACTCCCCGAACCTCGCTCGCCGATCAGGTGCTGGCGCAACTGCGCCAGTCCATCGCCTGTGGCGACTGGCCCATCGGCGAACGCATTCCCACCGAGGAGCAACTGGTCGCGCAACTCGGTGTCGGCCGCAATACCGTACGCGAGGCAGTGCGGGCGCTGGTTCACGGCGGCATGCTGGAAACCCGACAAGGCGCGGGGACCTATGTCGTCACCCGTCGCGATCCGGTTCAGCTTTTGCAGCAGATGGACTACGCCACCTTGGCCGAATGGCTGGAAGTTCGCCAGATGCTCGAAATCGAAGGCGCCCGCTTGGCCGCGACGCGACGGGACGCTACCGATCTGAAGCGAATCCAGGCGCAGCTGGAGGCCCGCGGCGACTGGCATCCGCCAGAGATCGAAACTACCTTGCCCGCCTTCGTTGAGCGCGATGCGGAATTTCATCTGGCGGTGATGCGGGCCAGTCACAATCAGGCGCTGTTGGCGATGTACCGATTCTTCAGCGACCAGTGGGATAGAACGATCGTACATACCCAGCGCGACGGCGCCTTGCCGACACCGACGCTGCAGCAACACCGCCTGCTGTTTGAGGCGATTCGCAATCAAGACGGTGATGCGGCGGCCCAGGCCGTACACGCCATGCTTGCACCGGCCCTCGCAGCGGCACGTACGCAAGGAAGTAATCATGCGCCGCCCCGATAACTTCTCGCTGGCCATGTTGAGTGTTCTCGCCCTTGCCAGCCTCGCACCGCCCTCTGCGAACCTCTTGCATACGCTGTCACCGCTGGCCACCGCCGCGGTCGCCTTGCTGTTCTTTGTGCATGGCGCCAGCCTTGCACGCGATGCGATACTCGCCGGCATCGGGCAATGGCGGCTGCACCTTTTCGTGCTCAGCATTACCTTTCTTGGTTTTCCCTTGCTGCTGGTGCCATTGACCCACTTGCCGCTGCCCAACGTGCCCGACGCACTGGTGCTCGGCATCTTGTATCTGGCGGTGTTGCCATCGGCAGTGTCTTCCTCGATTGCCTTCACCGCGATGGCCCGCGGCAATGTCCCCGCGGCGATCTGCAGCGCGGCGCTGTCGAGCGTGTTCGGCCTGATGCTGACACCTCTGTTGCTGACCGTGCTGGTGGGTCACCGGCACAGTTTTCCCATCGCCCAGGCGCTCATCCACATGCTGTGGGAGCTGCTGTTGCCGTTCGTCGCGGGGCAGCTCAGCCGTCCCCTGTTGCGAGCGATCCTCGACAACCACCCGACGATCAAGCCGCGGGTGGATCAGGGCGTAATCCTGCTGATCGTCTACCTTGCCTTTGCCCATGCCATGCGCAATGGCATCTGGCATGAGATCCCGAGCTGGATGATTGTTGCCACCGTGCTTTTTTGCGCCGCGGTGCTGGGGCTGGCATTCAGCGTGACCGCATGGCTCAGTCGACGCCTCGGGTTCAGTCGCGACAATGAAATCGCCGCGGTATTCTGCGGCTCAAAGAAAAGCCTCGCCTCCGGATTACCGATGGCCAAGGTGCTGTTCGCGGGCAATCCCGCGTTGGGCCTGATCGTATTGCCGATCATGTGCTACAACCAATTGCAGATCCTGATCGGACCGGTGATCGCGCAACGCTATGCACGTCGTCATGCTCGCCTTGGCGGCGGCGAAGCAGCCGAGCCCGGCAATCCCTGACCTCGCATCGGTCCGCGCCGGTCACAGACAAACAAAAGGCGGCTGCAGCCGCCTTTTGTTGACCCGACCACAGACGCGGCCGAGGCCGCCGTAGCTATTTGGCGAACAGGTGTTCGACGCCGGCACGCTCTTCGCGCAGTTCCTTCTCGGTGGCGTCCATGCGGGCGCGCGAGAAATCGTTGATCGCCAGACCTTGCACGATCTCGTATTTGCCGCCCGTTACCGTCACCGGGTAGCCATAGATCACGCCCGGAGCGATGCCGTAGGAACCGTCGGAGGGAATGCCCATCGACACCCAGTCACCCTCGGCCGTGCCCAGCGCCCAGGTGCGCATATGGTCGATCGCGGCCGATGCTGCCGACGCCGCCGACGAAGCACCGCGCGCCTTGATGATCGCTGCACCGCGCTGCTGCACGGTCGGGATGAAGTCGGTTTCGTACCAGGTCTGGTCGACCAGCGACATCGCGGCCTCGCCATTGACCGTGGTGTGATGCAGGTCTGGGTACTGGGTGGAGCTGTGATTGCCCCAGATGGTCATCTTCTTGATGTCGGTATTGTGGGTACCCGTTTTCTCGGCCAGCTGCGACAGCGCACGGTTGTGATCGAGACGGACCATTGCGGTGAAGCATTTCGGGTCCAAATCCGGTGCATTCTGCTGCGCGATCAAGGCATTGGTGTTGGCCGGGTTGCCCACCACCAGCACGCGCACGTCGCGCTTGGCATGGTCGTTCAACGCCTTGCCCTGCGGGCCAAAGATCGCACCGTTCGCTTCCAGTAGATCCTTGCGCTCCATGCCCGGACCGCGCGGGCGGGCGCCGACCAGCAGCGCGTAATCGACATCCTTGAATGCGACATTGAGGTCATCCGTGGCAACCACACCGGCGAGGGTCGGAAACGCGCAGTCATTGAGCTCCATCACCACACCTTGGAGCGCCGGTAGTGCCGGGGTGATTTCCAGCAGATGCAGGATAACCGGCTGATCCGGGCCCAGCATGTCGCCAGCGGCGATACGAAACAGCAAGGCATAACCGATCTGACCAGCGGCGCCGGTAACAGCAACTCGAACGGGGGCTTTCATGGGATTGGCTCCTTGGGTGAAATGGTCAACAGAATACGCACGTGGTCGTCAGCTCAATGCGCTGAAAAACTGCTCGATACGTTGCAGGCCCGACGTAAGTTGCACTGTCGGGCAGGTATAGGAGATGCGCATGGCGCGCGGCTCGCCGAACGCCGAACCCGGCACGCAGGCAACGCCTGTGGCCTCCAGCAGCGCGGCGCAAAATTCCACATCATTGCTGATGCTCACACCGTGGTGGCTCTTGCCGAACGCTATTGAAATATCCGGAAAAGCGTAGAACGCACCCTGCGGCCGCGGGCAAACCACGCCAGGAATCGCACTGAGCGCAGCCACCACGATGTCGCGCTTGCCGGCAAACTCCGCGCACTTGGCTTGCGGCACATCCTGCGGGCCCGCGAATGCGGCCACCGCGGCGGCGGTGATCACCTCGGGCAGGCTGGTGATGTGGCTGGAATTGAGTGTGGTCAGCGCCTTGGCCACTGACTCGGGGCCTGCGATCAGGCCGACACGCCAGCCCGGCATGCCGTAAGTCTTGGACAGCGAGTCGACGAAAATCAGCCGCTCACGCAGCTCCGGTCGGGCGAACACGAAATTGTGGTAGCCGATGCCGTCGAACACCATGGCATTGTAGATGTCGTCGGTGATGATCCAGGTATCCGGATGTCGGACCAGCACCTCGGCCAGTGCAGCAATTTCCTTGCCCGTATACACCATGCCGGTGGGGTTGGACGGGTTGTTGAACAGAAACACTTTCGGCTTACTCGCCAACGCGGCGTCGAGCTGACCCGGGGTCAGCTTGTAGCTCTGCTCCGGCCCGCAAGGCATCACCTCGACCCGCGCCCCGACGATATCGGCGATGTCGCGATAGCTGGTCCAGTACGGGGCGGCAAAACAGATTTCGTCGCCCTCGTTCAACAGGGCCTCGGCCAGGTTGTACAACACCTGCTTCGCACCGATGCCGATCGACAGGTTCGACCGCGTATAGCCACCGAAACCCAGCGCCTCGATATGCGTGAGGAACGCATCCAGCAAGGCATCGGCGCCGCGGTTGCTGCCGTACTGGCCGGAGTCGTGCGACAGCGACTCGCGGGCGGCAGCATAAACATGCTCGCCGGGCAGGAAATTCGGGACACCAATCGAAAAATTGATGATGTCGCGACCGGCAGCCTTCAGCTGCTTCGCCTTTTCGGCAATCACCATGATCGCGCTGGGTTTGGCACGACCGACACGCTGGGCGAGCTGGGGCATGGGGCTCTCGAGGGAAGGACGTGAGCAAAGTCCGGAATTTTATCACGCCACCGCATGACACAGCGATGTCATGTCATCCGTACGCTCAGCATCCCCCTGGTCGCAAGAAAATGCTCCCCGGTGTCCGGCGATCAAGGCGGTCGCCGGCCCGGAGAAATCCATTCCGCCGCGCAAGACAGCCGAGCCTTCACGCCATCTGTCTTCTCGATCCGCGCAAAACGGCGGCCGCACATAAAGCCGCCGGCAGTGGACCAGCGGCTTTCAGGGGACGTACGTGGATCGAACTCAGCCGCGCTGATCGAGTACCTCGTTCCATGCCTTGACGTGATCGGACTGCGCCGCCAGCAAGGCATCCACGTCACCTTCGACAGTAACCTTCTCGATCGTGTCGCCCTGTTGAATGGTGTTGACCACGTCCATGTCAGCGGCGTCGACCACTTCGCCGAACACGCTGTGTTTGCCATCCAGCCATGGCGTCGGGCCGTGGGTGATGAAGAACTGACTGCCATTGGTGCGGGGGCCGGCATTGGCCATCGACAGCACGCCCGGCTTATCATGACGCAAAGATGGGTTGAACTCGTCCTCGAACTTGTACCCGGGACCGCCACGGCCGCTGCCCTCGGGGCAACCGCCCTGTACCATGAAATCGGCAATCACGCGATGGAACGACAAGCCGTCGTAATAGCCGCGCCTGGCCAGGTTGGCGAAGTTGGCAACCGTAACCGGTGCCTTGTCTTCGTGCAGGCGCAGGTGGATCGGGCCACGGTTGGTGGTGAAGGTGACATGGAGAGTCATTGCGTATCCTTGGTTTTCGAAAGCAGCACCGTGCCGAGGTACTGTTGTAGAGCGACAAATAATAGCGCAGCGCTCCGCGGCCATGCTCGCCGCGGTCTCGCCACGGTGTTTTTTGCATCAGCTGCTACCGTGGCGACCGGGTTGCCGGTAGGCAGGGACGGAGGTGAGGTGGATTCACGCCAAATCCAGGGCATGCCGACTGAGCACCCCGGGACCACGCGCCTTCGCTGCCGGCGTTATCCGGTCGAGCGGCCATCTCGCGCCCTCGTACAGGTGGGCCCACAGATGGTCCAGCGCCGCATAGCCATAAGGCAGCAGCGGCACATGCTTGTCGCCAAATCCGGGATAGGCCAGAAACGCATCAAAATGCTGCGCGTGCGGTACTTTCCAGTAGATCGGCTGCCTTTCCTCCGCACGCAACCACGCCACGTAGGGCTCGGAGGTGAAAGCCGTTGGCAGCAAGCCATCCCCCGTTCCGTGCAAGATCCATAGTGGAAGGTCGCGACGAGGCAATTTCGCCGCAGTAGCCGCTATCGAAGCGTGCAGTACCTGCGACTCAGGGCTATCACCTGTCCACAGCGCACGCAGACATTCTTCCCCTACAAGCGTCGGATCGGGTGACACATTGACGCCTCCAAAAAGACCAATACCGTTGCCCGGCGGGATACCTGACGCATCCGCCCACCACGAAGCCCGCGCGAGAGGATCGGGTACGCCCGGCAAGGCGCCCACGCCGCTCGGCGCATAGTGGAATCCGCACGGCATGTCGGTGGCACTTCGTCGTAGATAGGACGCGGCATAACCTGCAGCAATCGCTCGCCACAAATCGAAGGCCGTCGTGCTGGCTGCCGTGCTCATGGCCTCATCGCTCCAACCCCGACGTTGCAGATAGCGATGCGCTTGCGCGGCGTGCTCAGTCAGCGTATCGCCATTCAACACGCCTTGCGCACGCAATCGGGCGCAGCGCAGCAACCACGCGTTCGGCGGCCGGCCGTCCGGGCCTCGCGCAAAAGGGACTCCAGCGAACCGTGCGTCGCTCAACGCACAGGGCAACCAAATTGCCGCCTCGGTGGCATAGTCGTATAGCGCGCGGCCTCCCTCAGTGACGTAAACATTCGGCTCTACCGATACCACGCCTGCAAAAAATCCATGGCGGTCCAGCCCCGCCGCCTGCAGAACAGCGCCACCACCGTTGGAAAGGCCGGTAGCGATGATTTTCGTGTTTTCCGCTGTGAACGGCGCTTCCTCGGGATAGGCGCGATCGAGCATGGCCAGACCGAACTGCGCCGCCTGAATCACGTGTCTGCCCCACTCTGCCTCCGGGTTGTCACCGGAATGCAGCTGCTTAATGGCGATACCCGCCGTGACCGATGCCGGCGCGGGCTGGAATTCCAGCTCCGCTTCACCGCGGCTGGCCCGACGGCCGTCCAACGCCACGCCGCTGTCATCAGCATAGTCGTAGTAACCGGAGCCTGCCCCTTTATCGGTATAGGCCACCGCGCAGCCCCGCGGCAGCCCCCAGGCTCCGGCCAACGCAATCCCGCCGTAGATCCCGCGCGACCCGGAGGACGCCGTCACTACCAGACAACGTTTCTGGCGGTCGAAATTATCCGGCAACTGCAACAGCACGCGGTGCGGCGCGCTTGATCCCGGGATACGCGCAAACATCTGATACTCGCGGCCGGGTACATCAACCACACCACCATAGACCGTGCCGTATCCACCCAGCGGTCCCAGGTCCGCAACCCCTTTCCAGCTGGTGTGGATCGCCCGGCGGCGCAAGGCTTCCGCGCTGGGCTTGAGCGGATTGGCAAACGGCGTAGGCACGCCGATCAGGCCATGCAGACCCAACCCTGCACTGAGCAGGTCGTCATGACCGCGGTGTTCGGTAACCCGTACTTCGCCAAGATCCAGCTCACGCATGAGCACGCCCTTCCTCAAGACGGGTCGGGTCGGCCGACTGACAAACCGCCTCCCGCCCGTTCAGCAAGGCCTTACCGCGACGTCGATCATCCGTACCCCGGAACACAACGAGAAGTGGCAGATTCGGATTCCGCCCTGGCGAGCGGTCGTTGACACCCTCATTGAATGAAACATTCCGCATGCTGCAACCCTGTCCATTGCCCAGATGAATGCCCACCTTACCGACACGGCAGTTGCCTTCGCCACCGCCGTGTCGGCGACGCAGTTCCGATCGACCGAAGTATGACGCACGCCAACGGCATATCGGCCTGCTGGCTGAAATCCGCTCAGATCGAGCGCTCTGACGCGCGGGTTCCCCGAACTCTCCCGCCATACCGTTCGAATGACCAAAGCCAACCGTCATCCTGGCAAGCCAGCAAGTTGTCACACAAGTACGTATAATCCATGGGTTAATCCTTCTGATAACCCACGTGGTGGCTGCAAGCGCCACCCGAGTGCTTTCCATGTCCATTGAAAATTTGCGCAACATCGCCATCGTCGCCCACGTCGATCATGGCAAGACCACCCTCGTCGACTGTCTGCTGAAACAGTCGGGCACGCTGGCCGAGCGCACGGTACTGGCCGAGCGTGTGATGGATTCGAACGACCAGGAAAAGGAGCGTGGCATCACGATCCTGGCCAAGAACACCGCAATCACCTGGAACGGTAACCGGATCAATATCGTCGACACCCCCGGCCATGCGGACTTCGGTGGCGAAGTGGAACGCGTGCTGTCGATGGTCGATTCGGTGCTGATCCTGGTCGACGCGATGGACGGCCCGATGCCGCAGACCCGCTTCGTGACGCAGAAGGCGTTCGACATGGGCTTCAAGCCAATCGTGGTGGTCAACAAGATAGACCGCCCGGGCGCGCGTCCGGACTGGGTCATCGACCAGGTGTTCGACCTGTTCGACCGTCTCGGCGGCACCAACGAGCAGCTGGACTTCCCGATTGTGTACGCGTCGGCCCTGCATGGCTACGCCAGCCTGGAAGACAGCGCGCGCGAAGGCGACATGACCCCGCTGTACGAGGCGATCATGAAGCACGTGTCGCCGCCTGAGGTCGACCCGGTCGGCCCGTTCCAGATGCGTATCAGCCAGCTCGACTACAGCAGCTACGTGGGCCTGATCGGGATTGGCCGCATCCAGCGGGGCAAGGTGCGCACCAACATGCCGGTCAGCATCGTCGACCGCCACGGCAAGAAACGCCAGGGCAAGGTGCTGCAGGTACTCGGTTTCATGGGCCTGGAGCGGCGTGAGGTCGAGGAAGCCGAGGCAGGTGACATCGTCGCCATCTCCGGCATCCAGGACCTCAGCATCTCCGACACGGTCTGTGCTCTGGATACACCGGAAGCGCTGCCGGCGCTGACCGTCGACGAACCCACGATCAGCATGACCTTCCAGGTCAATAACTCGCCGTTTGCCGGCAACAAGGACCACAGCGGGGGCAAGTTCATCACCAGCCGCCAGATTCGCGAACGTCTCGAGCGAGAGACCCTGCACAACGTGGCGCTGAAGGTCGAGGAAGGCTCGGACCCGGACAAGTTCATCGTCTCCGGCCGTGGCGAGTTGCACCTGTCCGTGCTGATCGAAACCATGCGTCGCGAGGGCTACGAGCTGGCCGTGTCGCGACCGGAGGTGATCATCAAGGAAATCGACGGCCAGAAGCAGGAGCCGATCGAGCAGTTGGTGATCGACGTCGAGGAGCAGCATCAGGGTGGCGTGATGGAGCGCCTCGGCATGCGCAAGGGGCAACTGAAGAACATGGAGCCGGACGGCAAGGGCCGGGTCCGGCTGGACTATGAAATCCCGGCGCGCGGCCTGATCGGCTTCCAGACCGAATTTCGTACCCTGACTCAGGGCGGCGGCCTGCTGTTCCATGTCTTCGACCACTACGGCCCGAAGGCGGAAGGCGCGATCGCCAAGCGCCAGAATGGCGTGATGATCTCCAACGCTGCCGGCACGACACCGGCCTATTCCCTCGGACCGCTGCAGGAACGCGGCAAGCTCTTCGCCGCCGAAGGCGACAATGTCTATGAAGGTCAACTCGTCGGTATTCACGCCAAGGACAACGACCTCACGGTCAATGTCATCAAGGGCAAGCCGCTGACCAACATGCGCGCCTCCGGCAAGGACGACGCCATCCAGTTGTCACCAGCGATCAAGTTTTCGCTGGAGCAGGCCCTGGAGTTCATCGAAGATGATGAGCTGGTCGAGATCACTCCCAAGGAGATCCGGTTGCGCAAAAAGCACCTCACCGAAAACGATCGCAAGCGTGCCTCGCGCGGTTGAGTCGCCCACTCAGGTGATTGAGCGAAAGGCCGCCGCAAGGCGGCTTTTCGCTTTTGAAATCGCCACCAGACACCCAAGCCCATCGAAAGCTGCCACCGACACGGGCGTACGACACCATCGCGTGGAAAAACGCCCTCAGCCCTTGCCCCCCCTCACCCGTAAACCCGGGCGTTGCCGCGCCAGCTTGCGCAGCATGCCGGCAAAGCCCTGCAGGTCCTCATGCCAGGGCGAAGCATCACGCCAGTACAGGGCAATCTCCCGACCGAGCTCCGCCCCCTTGAGCTTGGCCAGCACGATATTCGGCATCGACGCCAAGCGCTCGCGGGCCAGCGCTGGCACCAGCGCATAGCCGCCGCGCAAACCGACCAGTGCCGCGAGACTTTCGAGGCTCACATCCTGGACGTGACCATGCTCGCTACCGTCGCATTCGAGCCCACCGGCATGGCTTTCGGCCATCAAGGTTGCCTCGGCAGGGTCCAGCTGGTCCAGCGCGATGCTGCGGCGGCGGGCCAAGGGATGATCGTCTCGCAGCATCAGCTCCCATGGTTCGAAGAACAGCGGCTGGGAGGCTATTCCGCTGACCATCGGCGCCACCGGTGCAAGCACCGCATCGAGCTCGGCCTCCTGCAGGCGACGCAGCAGACCACGTGGCTTGCCTTCGGAAATACCCAGACGAGCCCCCGGAAAAAATTGTGGAAAAGGGGCGATCAGGTGGGGCAGAAGATAGGGACCAAGAGAAGCCGGCAAGCCGAGCCGAAGCTCGCCACCGAATGCCACCGCGCCTGCACGCGCTACCTGCTGCAGATGCTCACCGGCTGCCAGGACGGCATCGATATGGCGTAGCAAATGCTGACCACCGGCAGTTGCCACGATGCGCCGGCCGCCTCGCTCGAACAGCGGCGCCCCCACCGCCTGCTCCACTTTTTGTACCTGATGCGACAGCCCCGAAGGACTGATGTGCATGGCTCGCGCCGCGCTGTTGAAACTGCCATGACGATGTACCGCCTGCACCAGCGCAAGGTCGCGCAGTGAAACCGCCGAGAGCATCGTCGAAATCATCGAACGCTGCATGGCATCAAAAGCGTTTGTACACGAAGGACATTGGATTCATCCTGTAATTCAGAAAATGGAACGCCACTGTGTGCGCAGTTTACCCGCGATGCCGTCGAGTGACCTGAGCCGATGGTACCGACCACGGCATCGCACGGTGATCGAAGCGGCCTTCATGCCGTTCGCGGACGCCAGGCGTTTGCGCAATAATCATTCAATTTGCCGGGACGGCAAACGCAGCTGCACAACCCGAAGCAGCGCGGCCCAGCCGTCCCAGCCGCAGGATCAGCCAGGAGCACTCCCCATGAAAGATACCTTTTCCGTACGCGACACCCTCGAGGTCAACGGCAAGCAGCACGTGTTCGCCAGCCTGGCCAAGCTGGGCGAGCAATTCGACCTCAAGCGCCTCCCCTACTCGCTGAAGATCCTGCTGGAAAACCTGCTGCGTCACGAAGACGGCGTCAATGTCACCTCCAGCGAGATCAAGGCCATCGCCCAGTGGGATGCCAAGGCCGAACCGGCGACCGAAATCGCTTTCATGCCGGCTCGCGTTGTGCTGCAGGATTTCACCGGCGTACCCTGCGTGGTCGACCTGGCCGCGATGCGTGACGCCGTGGTCAAGCTCGGTGGCGACGCCACCCAGATCAACCCTCTGGCCCCCGCCGAACTGGTCATCGACCACTCGGTGCAGGTGGATGCCTATGGCTCGGCCTCCGCACTGGAAAAGAACGTCGAAATCGAATTCGAGCGCAACCAGGAGCGTTACTCGTTCCTGCGCTGGGGCCAAAAGGCGTTCAACAACTTCAAGGTGGTACCGCCGCGCACCGGTATCGTGCACCAGGTCAACCTCGAACACCTGGCCCGGGTGGTGTTCACGGCCGACAAGGACGGTGAGAGCTGGGCTTATCCGGATACCGTATTCGGCACCGACAGCCACACCACGATGATCAACGGCATCGGCGTACTGGGCTGGGGGGTTGGCGGCATCGAAGCGGAGGCAGCGATGCTGGGCCAGCCTTCGTCGATGCTAATTCCGCAAGTGGTCGGCTTCAAGCTGACCGGCAAGCTGCCGGAGGGCGTCACCGCCACCGATCTGGTACTCACTGTCACGCAGATGCTGCGCAAGCTCGGCGTGGTCGGCAAGTTCGTCGAGTTCTTCGGTCCCGGCCTGCAGCACCTGGCGTTGGCCGACCGCGCCACGATTGCCAACATGGCGCCGGAATATGGCGCAACCTGCGGCATCTTTCCGGTCGACCAGGAAGCCTTGAACTACATGCATCTTTCCGGTCGCAGCGATGCGCATATCAAGCTGGTCGAGGCTTACGCGAAAGCCCAGGGCATGTGGCATGACGAAAACACCCCGCACGCCGAATTCACCACCACGCTGGAACTGGATCTCGCCGACGTGAAGCCGTCGCTGGCCGGACCGAAGCGTCCGCAGGATCGTGTACTTCTGGAAGGCGTCAAACAGAATTTCCACGAGGTGGTAGGCCCGCTCACCAGCAACCGCAAAACCAAAAATGGCGATGCCGGGCGCTTTGCCAATGAGGGCGGTGCCACGGCGATCGGCAATGAAGCCAACAGCGTCAGCGAAGGAGAAGTACGCGTCACCAAAGGTGGCGAAGATTTCGAACTCAAGGATGGCTCGGTGGTGATCGCCGCGATCACCTCGTGCACCAATACATCCAACCCGGCGGTGATGCTCGGCGCCGGCCTACTGGCGAAAAAAGCCGCGGCAAAGGGCTTGAAAGCCAAGCCGTGGGTGAAGACCTCGATCGGCCCGGGCTCGCTGGTGGTCAGTGACTACCTCGAAAAGACCGGACTGCTGAAGGAACTCGAGAAAATTGGCTTCTACATTGTCGGCTACGGTTGCACGACTTGCATCGGCAATTCCGGTCCCTTGCCGATCGAAATCAGCAAAGCCATCGGCGAAGGTGATCTGGCAGTTGCCTCGGTGCTCTCGGGCAACCGCAACTTCGAGGGTCGCGTGCACCCGGAAGTGAAGATGAACTACCTGGCCTCACCGCCGCTGGTCGTTGCCTATGCGCTGGCTGGCACGCTGGACATCGACCTTACCCGGGAGTCGCTGGGCATCGACAACGACGGCAAGCCGGTTTACCTCAAGGACATCTGGCCCAGCAACAAGGAAATCTCCGACACCATCGCCGGCGCAATCAATCCGGCCATGTTCGAGAAGAACTACGCCGACGTGTTTAAGGGCGACAGCCGCTGGAACCAGATTGCCTCCCCCGATGGCGCGTTGTTCGCGTGGGATGACTCCACCTACATCAAGAATCCGCCCTACTTTGACGGCATGACGATGGCGCTCAGCGTCGTCGAGGACATCCGTGGTGCCCGCGTGCTCGGCTTGTTCGGCGACTCTATAACCACCGATCACATCTCGCCGGCCGGTTCGATCAAGAAGGACAGCCCGGCAGGCCGCTTTCTGATCGACAAAGGCGTCGAGCCAAAGCACTTCAACTCCTTCGGTTCGCGACGCGGCAACGACGATGTGATGGTGCGGGGTACCTTCGCCAACATCCGCATCCGCAACCAAATGCTGGACAATGTAGAAGGTGGCTACACCTTGCACGTGCCAACCGGTGAGCAAATGGCCATCTACGACGCGGCAATGAAGTACAAAGCGGAAAATACCCCGCTGGTGGTGCTCGCAGGCAAGGAATACGGCACCGGCTCGTCACGCGACTGGGCAGCCAAAGGCACCTTGCTGCTGGGTGTCAAGGCAGTAATCGCCGAGAGCTTCGAGCGCATTCATCGTTCCAACCTGGTCGGCATGGGTGTGTTGCCGTTGCGCTTCAACAACGGCGAGAGCGCCAAGTCGCTGGGACTGACCGGCAGGGAGACTTTCGACATTACCGGCCTGGAGGGCGGTGAAGCCGATGAAGCCACGGTGGTGGCGACCGCCGACGATGGCGGCAAGAAAGAGTTCACCGTCAAGGTGTTGCTGTTGACCCCGAAGGAGCGTGCATTCTTCCAGCACGGCGGCATCCTGCAGTACGTGCTTCGGCAACTGGCGGGCAAGAAGGCCGCATAGGCCTCGCCTGCAGTACGATGAACACGACGCCCCGGCCTTCCGGGGCGTTCGTTTGTAGGGGAGCGCCCGAAAATCGCCAGGGCCATCGAAAACCTAGAGGGGTTGCTTCCAGCTTGCCGAATAGCAATGCCACGTCCCGTTCTCCTTGCGCCAGGCTGTCTGGACTCGGTATACCCCCCATCGATCAGGTAGCAGTCGCCTGCCGCGGCGGGTCAGGGTAACGACGAAGGTCGCCACCATCCGCTCGCCCCGGGGCTCGATGGCGACCGGCCCCATGGTCACGCCCACGGTTTCGCCACGCAGCCGCAGCAGCCGGATCATATTGCCCAAGGTCGACCGATCCAGCTCACCGCTATTGCCGTCGAAATCCCTGCTGAGCGGTGCCACCACGCCGCTTGCATCGACCTCCTGCGCCGCCTCCGCCACGGCCGCGATCGACTCACGCACCTGCACCTCGTCAGGCGTGTGCCGACATGCCACCAGGACACACGCAGACATTAGAACTGGGAGCCACGCCAGGCCTCGAAGCGGGAATCGTGTCATCACGTCGGTCTCCTCGTAACGGCTTGCTGCTGTACGCGCGCGTATGCTCCAATGAAGTTCAAGCATGGCCTACCGTTGATGCTGTCGGCATCGTCCGTTCAGATCAACTCGTGACCATCGGCAACGTGATCACAAACAGGGAACCCGAGCATGAGCATTGAACGTCCGTGGCTGGATCACTACCCGGAAAACGTTGCCGAAAAGATTGATATCAACCAATACGTTTCGGTGCCAGCGGTTCTGGAGGAAGCATTCGGACGTTATCGCGACAGACCGGCTTTTGCCAATTTCGGACAACGCTTGAGTTATGGGCAGATCGACGAGATGAGTCGTCATTTCGCCGGCTATCTCACCGGCGTGCTGAAACTCGGCAGAGGCGACCGCATCGCGATCATGATGCCCAATGTGTTGCAGTATCCGGTCGCGCTGTTCGGTGCCTTGCGTGCAGGGTTGACGGTAGTCAACACCAACCCCCTATATACCGCGCGCGAACTCCAGCACCAGCTGGAAGACTCCGGCGCCAGGGCTATCGTGGTGCTGGACAATTTTGCCGCCACCCTTGAGCAGGTTCTCGCCAAGACCCCCGTGGAGTTCATCGTGACAACCGCGCTGGGCGACCTGCTGGGTTTCGCCAAGGGCGCGCTGATGAATTTTGCGATCAAACACATCAAGAAGATGGTGCCCCCTTTCCAGCTTCCCCAGGCCGTGCGCTTTCGCGCTGCGCTGACCCTGGGCGCAGCGCATGAGCCGTCGTCCGTCGCGCTGAATCATGAGGATATCGCGTTCCTGCAGTACACCGGTGGCACCACCGGGGTGGCCAAGGGAGCCATGCTGTCCCACGGCAACATGATTGCAAACATGCTGCAGGCTGGCGCGTGGATCGGCACCCATGCGAGACAGGGTGAAGAAGTCGTCGTTACCGCACTGCCCCTCTATCATATCTTTTCGCTGACGGCTAACTGTCTCAATTTCATGAACCTGGGCGGGCTCAATCTGCTGATCACCAATCCGCGCGACATGCCGGGCTTTGTCAAGGAGCTGAAGGGATCAGGGTTTACCGCGATTACCGGCGTCAACACGCTATTCAACGGCCTGCTCAACACACCCGGATTTGCCGATCTGGATTTTTCACGGCTGCACCTGACCCTGGGGGGCGGCATGGCCGTGCAGCGTGCTGTTGCCGAGCGCTGGAAGAAGGTCACTGGATGTACGCTTGCCGAGGCCTACGGACTCACTGAAACCTCGCCGGCGGTGTGTATCAATCCACTGGACCTGAAGGATTACAACGGCGCGATTGGCTTGCCGATACCCTCTACCGATGTGGCGATCTGGTCAGAGGAAGGCGTGCCGCTGCCACCCGGCGAAATCGGTGAGCTGATGGTCCGTGGGCCGCAGGTGATGAAAGGCTATTGGCAACGCCCGGACGAAACGGCCAAGGTCCTGGGCGACGACGGCTGGCTGCATACCGGCGATATCGCCCGAATGGATGAAAACGGCTACTTCTACATCGTCGACCGCAAGAAGGACATGATTCTCGTCTCGGGCTTCAATGTGTACCCGAATGAGATCGAGGACACGGTGATGCAACACCCCGGTGTGCTCGAAGTGGCTGCCGTCGGAATCCCGGACGAACACTCCGGTGAAGTCGTCAAGCTCTATGTCGTGCGCAAGGACCCGAAGCTGGACGAGGAGACGCTCAAGCTGTTCTGCCGGGAGAACCTGACCGGTTACAAGCGTCCCCGGGAAATCGAGTTTCGCACCGAGCTACCTAAGAGCAATGTGGGCAAGATCCTACGACGGGAACTACGCACCGAGTACAAGACAGGGACCTGAAAATTGCCCTTGCGGCAACACATCCGGGGACAGGGCTGGCTTAACCCTCCTTCCAATACTCCAGGATATCGGCATAGCCACCGAGCAAGTTCCATAACGGTACTTGCTTGTCTTCGGGTATATGACTGTAGCTGAAGCCGATGTCGTGATCGGAGATCCTGGCCACTACAGCCTCCAGATGAATATGCAGGTTGTTGCCGAAAATCATGTCGAGTACCCAACGCTGCCCCACTTCACCCGACCAACCCAGAGGGCGTCGAAGCATCGCCCCCGTAGCGGATATATCCACCAATTCGGTCGGATGGGATTCACTGCGGTGGCTCATCAGTACCGTTGTTTCGATCTGCATGCGCGCAGGTCGAAGCCGTTCCGGCATGTCCGTAGTCCGTCTTTTTTCTTCAATCGTCATTCGTGGTCCCGTCCCTCAACAGATGCGTTTGCCCTTGGCAAAGCCGCCCGGCGCGATCATTTTGAAGCTGACCTGAAATGCCGTTGCCCAACATCGTGGACCGGAGCGGCACGGCACCGTGCAGTTCCCGCTAGCATCAAGGCTTTTCTACTCTTTCCAGCGACTACCGATCTGTCTCAAGACAGTCTGTGTTGCCGCACTCGCTAAGGGGTCAAGCAAACAATGTGCCACCCATGCCAACCGGTACTGCAGGGGATGACAGCCACCAGGACGGCGACCTTTCACCGTGCCCGGCGCGGCCTCTATCGACCACTGATTACCGTTTGCTGGCAGATCGCCCCCTCCCCCAGACACCGTCCTTCCTGACGGACCCTGTGTTCAAACTGTCCTCCGGATTCCCGGCCGGCCCCTGCCGCGGGAAGTATCTGACGGACATTTTAGGTCACATCCCGCGCGCTACCTCGTTCGTGCCACATAAAGCCGCCGCATGCCGTTGGGGCAACGTGGCATATCCGACCGCCCTCAACCCACCGGCCATCGCCGTGCGTATTCATTCCGTTGGCAGCATAAAATTCGGTATAAGTGTATCCACCGGATCAGGGATGCACAGCTGGACTTGTCGACAGGCAACCGTTACTCTCCAAACTACGCGATGCCCGACAACACGCCTGCCAGCCCGTTACTGCAGCGCGAACGGCCCGCTTGATGCATTTCCGACCTATTGCGCAGACCATGCCGTTGCTGCCGTCCTCGTCAGCGTGAAGTCTGGTCCGGCCGGCGCCTTGGGCCGACATGCGCGAAGTCACCTGCGGCACGCCTGACCGAACCGCCAGTGAGCGGTTTCATCATGCCCGCAAGGACCGATGGCGTCTGAAGCGCCCGGTCCGCTGGATGTGAAGGTGGTATCCGGAAACGTTGCCTAACCGCTACGTTTCGAGTGCGGACGTTCCCCGGCAATCGCCGGTGCTGAAGCCGTTCCGCTCGTTTTGAACGCACTTGCAGCCGCTAGAAGCGGCCCGACGACATGCATTGATGAGCACTGAGCCAGTTCAGTCCGAGAGTCTGGTCAACGCGGTACCGGACGCCTTTGCGGCGGTGCCGCAGCAGCAGGAAATGCCGCTTGCGATCGTGCGCGGTGCACCGTTATTGCAGATGCCGCAGGACTTGTACATTCCACCGGATGCGCTCGAAGTCATTCTCGAGTCTTTCGAGGGACCACTGGATCTACTGCTGTACTTGATCAGGCGGCAGAACCTGGACATTCTGGACATCCCGGTTGCCGAGATTACCCGGCAGTACATGAGCTACATCGAGCTTATGCAAGATGTGATGCGACTGGAACTGGCGGCGGAATATCTGCTGATGGCCGCGATCCTGGCAGAGATCAAATCTCGGTTGCTGTTGCCTCGGCCACCTGCCGAGGAAAATCAGGAAGATGATCCCCGCGCGGAACTGGTACGACGCCTGCAGGAATATGAACGGTTCAAGCGGGCGGCGGAAGATATCGAAGCGCTGCCGCGGATTGAGCGCGACACCGTCGTGGTACATGCCGAAGTAGGCGACCGCCAGGTCATCCGGCTGCCGCCACCGCTCGAGCTGCAAGAGCTGCTTCTGGCACTGAAGGATGTGATGCACCGGGCTGAACTGTTCGGACATCATGCGATCAAGCGCGAGGCGTTGAGCGTGCGCCAGCGCATGGGGGAGCTGCTGAGTCGACTGGACGACCAGAACTTCCAGCGCTTCGAAAACCTGTTCGACGTCAGCGAGGGGCGACTTGGCGTCGTAGTGACCTTCCTCGCCATGCTCGAGCTGGCCAAGGAGATGTTGGTGGAAATCGTCCAGGAAGCGCCCCTGGCCCCGATCTACCTGAAAGCGAAGACAGCACACCCCGAAGAGACCGTCGATACGCCGACGGAATCCGTGCCCGCAGACGAATCGAATACCATTGGATCGTCTTCACCGTGAACGCCACATACTGAATCGGCATCCGACCAAGACCCATGCAGATCGACCAACTCAAAGCCATCATTGAGGCTGCCCTGCTGGCCTCCAGCCAGCCCATGACCCCCAATCAACTGGGTGACCTGTTTGCCGAGACCGAAGAAGTCGGGCGCGAACAGATTGCCAAGGCGCTGGAAGCCTTGACCGACGATTGCGCCGGCCGCGGGATCGAACTCAAGGAGGTTGCCTCGGGCTTTCGCTACCAGGTGCGACAGGACGTGCATCCGTGGATCTCGCGGATGTGGACGGAAAAACCTAGTCGCTATTCCCGGGCCCTGCTGGAAACCCTGGCACTGATCGCCTATCGTCAACCGATTACCCGACCGGAGATTGAACAAATCCGTGGCGTGGTGGTGTCATCGAATATCATCAAGACGATGGAAGAGCGTGAATGGATCCGCGTCGTGGGCTACCGCGACGTTCCTGGCAAACCGGCCCTATTTGGCACCACCCGGGCCTTTCTCGATTACTTCAACCTGAAATCGCTGGATCAATTGCCACCGCTGTCCGAAGTTCGCGATATGGAAGACCCGCAGATGCGCTTCGAACAGGAGCCGCTGTCGGTACCGCCAGGCCGGGATTTGCCGATCGACCCCGAATCCGAAAAGGGCATCGATGGCGTCATGGCCATCAGCGAAGTGCAGGTCGCCAGCGAAGCCGATTACCCAGGAAACAACCGGACAACAGCGTCCGCGGACACCCACAACCCCGGCGCTCTCGACGAGCTTTCCCTCGCCGGAACCATGACAACCACTGTCGATGAGGCAGCGAACCCGGCCGACGTCGAACCCGACGTTGCCCCGCAAGACACCAAGGAGTACCGCGCATGACTGCGCCGCATAAAACCGTACTATCCCTCAAACGCGAACCGCGCAGCGAAACCGAGGCAGCTCTCGAAGAGCGCCTGCACAAAGTGCTTGCCAACGCCGGTCTCGGCTCCCGCCGCATGCTGGAACAACGTATCCAAGCCGGCGAAGTCGAGCTGAACGGCAACCCGGCGGAAATCGGCACCAGCGTGCATGCCGGTGACCGCGTGGTGCTGGATGGCAAGCAATTCGTGGTGGCTACCGACAGTCGCGATGACACCGAGGTGCTGGTCTATCACAAGCCCGAAGGGGTGCTGACCACCCGTGACGACCCAGAGGGTCGCCCTACCGTTTTCGAACAACTGCCGCATATCAAGGGCGCGCGCTGGGTCGCAGTCGGCCGGCTGGATATCAATACCACCGGCCTGTTGCTGCTCACTACTGATGGCGAGCTGGCCAATGCGCTGATGCATCCCAAGAGTGGGCTGGAACGTGAATACCTTTGCCGCGTACATGGCGAAGTACCGGACGAGATCATCGAGAAGCTCAAGGCCGGCGTGGTACTCGACGACGGGCCTGCCCGCTTCGACGAAATCGCGGTGATCAGCCGCGGCGGCAGTCACAGCTGGTTCCGCGTGGTGATCCGTGAGGGTCGCAACCGCGAAGTTCGACGCCTGTGGGACTCGCAAGGTTTTCTGGTCAGCCGGCTCAAGCGTATCCGCTACGGTCGAATCGAACTGCCGCGCGGACTGCGTCGCGGCGACTGCGAAACACTCGACCCCGAGGCGGTCAAGCAGCTGCGCCAGGCCACCGGCCTGGGCGCAGCGCAACCGGTGCTGACGCTCAGTCCCGTATTGCACCAGCGTCGTGCCAATCGCCATGTCACCGAGTACCGCCCCGAACGCGGCAGCGCCGGTGCCTGGACCGGGGCCCAGGACGAGGGACGCGAACTGCGTGCCTATGATCGCATCCGCGACGAGCCCACGCGCGGCCGCAAACCGGGACGGCGTCCCGGCGCTGAAGTCAATGGCAATGTGGTCCGACCCGAACGTGGAGGTGCGGCGGGAACGCGTGGTAGCGGCGCCGGTCGAGGACGGCGTGTCGCACCGGGACAGGAACTGCCCTCGGTGCGCACCTGGTTTGCCGGGGAAAGCCGCGAGGGCACAGCTCGACCCGGTCAGGCGCGGGGCGGCCCCACCGCTGCAAAGAACAACAACCGGCGCGGCGGCAAGTCCGCAGGGACGCGTGGTGGTAGCGGCGCTGGCGTCAACGGCAACCGGGCACCGACCGGTCGACCGGGCCAGAGCGCACGGCCGCAGGGACAAGGCGGCAAGCGGTCGCCCGGGAACGCCGCCCGGCCGCAAGGCCGGGGACGTCCTGCGGGTGGACGTCCACCGGGGCGTGGCGGCGACCGCTCCGGAAATCGCTGAACCACCGCGTCATTCGGGAAACTGCTTCGATGACAGTACGTATTTATCACAACGCTCGATGCTCCAAGTCACGCGCCACCCTGGCTCTGCTGGAAGCGCATGGCTGCAATGTCGAGGTGATCAACTACCTCGACCAGCCGCCCAGTGAGGCCGAACTGGTGGTGCTGCTGGAACAACTGCAGATGCCGGCGCGCCAACTGCTGCGTGCCAGCGAAGCGGAATACCGCTCATTGGGGCTGTCCGATAGCGCGCTTGGCGACGCCACGCTGATCGCCGCGATGGCCGTCCACCCGAAACTGATCGAGCGCCCGATCGTGGTGGCCAACGGCAAGGCTGCGATTGGCCGTCCGCCGGAAGCGGTATTGGCGATCCTCTGATTTGGCGGACGCGTAAAACACCGTCTAGGGACACACCCTGCGCGCGAATGCTTTTCGCCAAGCTTCGGATAAAAGCATCGCGCACAAGGTGCTCCACCAGCGCTCGCTCACCGTCAGCGATAGTCAACCCGGATCGAGAGAAAACGCGTCCGCGTCCATCCATGCCGGAAACCGTTCCCGATGCGCCAACAAGGGCTGCGGGTCGACCCGCACCGTCACCACCTGCTCCTGCATACCGCATTCGAGCAACGGCTCACCGACCGGGTCGATCACCGCACTGTCGCCCGCATAGGCAATGTCATTGCCGTCCATGCCGACCCGGTTCACCCCGATCACATAGCTCAGGTTTTCAATCGCCCGCGCCCGCAGCAGGGTGCGCCATGGTTGACGCCGTGGTGCCGGCCAGTTGGCCACAAACAAGGCCAGGTCGTACTCCATGCCGGCGCCCGCCTCGGCCAGGCGTCGATTGCGCAACCACACCGGAAAACGCAGGTCGTAGCAAACCTGCGGCAGAATCCGCCAGCCCTTCAGCTCGACAATCAGCCGTTCGGTGCCGCCGCCGTAACGGGTATGTTCTCCGGCCATGCGAAACAGGTGGCGTTTATCGTATTGCAGGCAGCTGCCATCCGGCCGTACCCACAACAACCGGTTGTAGACGACACCTTTCTCGCGGATCGCCAGGCTGCCGCAGATCACCGCACCCACCTCCCCCGCCAGCGCCCGCAACCAGGCCACGCCCTCACCGTCCATGGTCTCGGCACTGGCGTGGGTATCATTGCTGAAGCCGGACAAAAAGGTTTCCGGCAATACGATCAGATCGCTGGCCTCCGCCTGCCGTATCAAGGTACCGTAATAGTCACGATTGGCCGGGGCGTCGTGCCAGCGCGTTGCACCCTGAATCAGGGTGACCTGCAATACCTGCAGCTTGGATGCCGGTGCGCTCACAGTGCGCACAACCTTTCTGCCGCCGCCGCCAAGGTGGCATCGCTCTTGGCAAAGCAAAGCCGCAGCAAGCGCGTACCGGGGGCCTTTTCGTGAAAGGGGGTCAGCGGAACCGCCGCTACCCCACCGTGCTCCACCAGCCAGCGACTGAAGGCGAGATCGTCTTCGTCACGGATCGCCGCGTAATCGACCAGCTGGAAATATCCCCCCGCCACATCCAGCAGCTTGAAACGCGACGGTGCCAGCAGGGTGCGGAATCGATCGCGCTTGGCCTGGTAGAAAGACGACAACTGGAGATAGTGCTCGGGATGACTGGCCAGCACTTCGGCAAATGCGGCCTGCGCCGGATGAAAGGTGCAAAACGTCAGGTATTGATGCACCTTGCGAAACTCGGCTGACAACGCCTTGGGGGCCACCGCATAGCCCACTTTCCAGCCCGTGCAGTGAAAAGTCTTACCAAACGAGGAGACCACGATACTGCGGGCGGCCAGTTCCGCATGGCGCAGCACACTTTGATGAACGGTGCCGTCGTAGACGATATGTTCATAGACTTCGTCCGAGAGCACCACCATGTCGGTATGGCGCACGATCGCCGCCAGCGCATCCAGGTCCGAAGCCGACAACACTGCGCCGGTAGGATTGTGCGGGCTGTTGATCAGGATCATCCGCGTCTTCGGCGTGATCGCGTCGCGCACGCGTTGCCAGTCGATGGCGAAGTTCGGTGCGTCCAGCGGAATGTGCACCGCCCGCGCGCCCTGAAGTTCGATCGCCGGCTCGTAGCAGTCGTAGGCCGGATCGAACACGATCACCTCTTCGCCCGCACGCACCGTGGCCGCGATGGCGGCAAAAAGCGCCTCGGTGGCACCGGAGGTGACGGTGATTTCACTGTCGACATCGACCTTGTGCCCGTACAGGCGCTCGGTCTTCAGCGCGATCTGCTCGCGCAGCGCGGCGGTCCCCGCCATCGCCGCATATTGATTGCGACCGTCGTTCATGGCCCGGTTCAGCGCGTCGCGCAGTACCTGGGGCGGCTCGAAATCAGGAAAGCCCTGCCCCAGATTGACTGCCTCGTGTTCCGCTGCCAGCTGGCTCATGACACTGAAGATGGTGGTTCCGACTTTTGGAAGCTTGCTTTTCGTCATCGTTGTCCGGCCGTATGGATGTCCATAAGTGATTCGTCATCACCGCAGCGTAGCGGATCGCCTGCCGCAAGCAAATCAGATGGTCGGCGGCAGCTCGTCAAGCTGGCGCTGCTTGCACTGCTGGTGCCTGAGCAAGGTGGTTTCCGGCAAGCGCTCGGCGAGAAAATCCACCAGCGCGCGCACACCCGGCAACATGCCGCGCCGGCTCGGGTAGACGAAATGCATGGTCCCTTCCGGTACGCTCCAGTCCGGCAGCACCACCTCCAGCTCGCCTTGTGCGATCGCCGGGGCACAGACAAATTCCGGCAGCAGGGCCACCCCCATGCCACGTCGGGCCGACTCCAGCAGAATCGCGAAGTCCCCACTGATCAACCGCGCCTGCACTTCCACGCTGACCTTCTCACCGGCGGCGCCAATCAGCTCCCAAATCTGCGCCCCTTCATGCTCCAGCATCGACAGCGCCGGCAACCTTGCCAGCTCGTCGGGACGCGTCGGGCGCGGCTGCTGGTCCAGCAAGGCGGGGCTGGCGACCAACAAGGTTCGCGACTGACCAAAACTGCGCATGATCAGATTGCCGTCATCATCGAGTTTGCTGCGTACACGAATCGCCAGGTCATAACCTTCGCCGATCACGTCGACCCGCCGGTTGCTCGCCATCACGCGCACCTGCATTTTCGGATACTGCGCCATGAAATCCGGCAACAGATAGGCCAGCACGGTCTGCACCAGCGAAACAGGACAGCTCAGCCGCACCACGCCGCGCGGCTCGGCGCGCAACTCATCCACCGTGTCCTGAGCGGCCTGCGCCTGCTCCAGCACGGCCCGGCAGTGCGCGTAAAAGCGCTCGCCAACTTCGGTGACCACAAATCGTCGGGTGGTCCGCTGCAGGAGTCGCACACCAAGGCGTTCTTCCAGCTGCGCCACGCGCTTGCTGAGACGCGACTTCGGCACGCCCAACGCACGACCGGCTGCAGAAAAACCGCGGTGCTCGACTACCACCGCAAAAAAGTAGAGGTCATTGAGATCGTGCAAGGCTCCGCCCAACGCCACCATGATTGTTTCCCCTGAGAGACAATTAATCCGTATTTTGCCATCTAATCACTATATTGTTCAAAATATATAGTCTTTTTATCGCCGGTCTATCGGCCCAACACGGTATCTCGACCATGAAACTCCTGCATATCGACTCCAGTGCGCTCGGCCATCACTCGGTATCCCGCCAGCTTACCGCCGACATCGTCGCAGGGCTCGCGCATCGTACGCCAGAGCTCGACATCACCTACCGGGATCTCGCGGCGGAACCGCTGGCCCACTGGACACCGGGGACAGACGCCGCCGATCCTGTCGCCGCGGTGGGCAACCGCATGCTCGAGGAATTCCTCGCTGCTGACGTCATCGTGATCGGCGCCCCGATGTACAACTTCGCCATCGCCAGTCAGCTCAAGGCGTGGATCGACCGCATCCTGGTCGCAGGCAAGACCTTCCGCTACACCGCCGCGGGTCCCGTCGGTCTGGCCGGGGGAAAGCGCGTGATCGTCGCTTCCAGTCGCGGCGGCTTCTATGGCAAGGACAGTGCCGGCGCGGCGATGGATTTTCAGGAGCCTTATCTGCGTGCAGCCTTCCGCTTCATCGGCCTCACCGAGCTGGAGTTCGTGCGTGCCGAAGGGCTTGCCGTCAGCGAGGCGCACAAGACTGCCGCCTTGACATCGGCCCGGGACGTAATCGGGACCGTGGTTGCCCGCGCCGCCTGAAGCCCCGGGGTGGCGGTGGCCAGGTCACAGGGACCTGGCCACCGCACCGACCGCCCCTCCTTTCGACGCGTCACCCATGAAAAGGCCAGCCATCGCGCTGGCCTTTTTCATGGCATTCGCCACCAGAGCGTCCGCCGTGAGGGTTGCAGGGCCACCGGGCGCCCTGAGGGTTGTCACCAGCGATGGCTGACACAACCGGACGTAGCAGCACAGGAAACTGGGCAGTGAAGCGCAGGGCCGCGTCCGCTCATCTAGGTCATGAGTCACGTCTTGCGCGGGCGTGTTGGCCATTGACACCCCAATATTCAGTGTTATAGTTCACTACAACACCACACAACAGCATCACCGAGGGAGTCTGCCATGAAAACGCAAAAATTCGTCATCGGCATCGCCGCCGCCCTACTCGCCAGCGCCAACCTGGGCCTGATCTATCACGCCTTCTCTTCCGCGGCTCCCTCGGCAGCTAGCGAGCAGATCAACGGCGTCAAGGTAACCGAACTGCCGCAGGTCAACGTCTTTCCGACTGCAGACGAATGGCATGCCGCACAGATGCTGGATCGCGCCAGTGTCGCCGGCATCATGACGTTGCCCGTTCTCGGCGGCCTGGACCACGCCGCCGCCCAGCAGGGTTTCGACCTGATCGGCTCGCAACTGGCCATGCCCTACTATTCGTTCGGCAACAAGTTTGGCCGTATCAGCAAGGAATAACCGATGACCATTACCTGGAACGACAGCATCCCGATCTATCGCCAGCTGCAGCAACGCGTGGTGGCGATGATCCTGGATGGCGCCCTGAATGAGGGCGACCCGCTGCCGTCGGTACGCCAGGTGGCCGCGGATTTTCAGATCAATCCGCTGACCGTATCGAAGGCGTATCAGGAACTGGTCGACCAGCAGCTGGTCGAGAAACGGAGGGGACTAGGCATGTTCGTCATCGAAGGCGCCCGCGAGGCGCTGCTGAAATCCGAGCGCGAACGTTTTCTGCGCGAAGAGTGGCCCACGCTGTTCGCGCGACTGCAACGGCTGGGACTGGATCTCAAGACGCTGCTTCGCGAAGCGCAGGCGGAAAAGGCTACCAACGACAAGGAGCGGCAACCATGAGTGCGGTGATCACGGCCAGCAGCTTGAGCAAGCGGTACAAGACCTCACTGGCGCTGGACGGCGTCAGCTTTCAGATCCAGCCGGGCCGTATCGTCGGCCTGATCGGACCCAACGGCGCCGGCAAGACCACCGCCCTGAAAGCCATCCTCGGCTTGACCGATTTCAGCGGTCAACTGAATGTGCTGGGTTTCGACCCGCGCAAGCAGCGCAACAAGCTGATGGGCGAAGTCTGCTTCATCGCCGACGTTGCCGTGCTGCCGCGCTGGATCCGCGTCTCGGAAGTCGTCGATTTCGTCGCCAACGTGCATCCGCGCTTCGATCGCGCCAAGTGCGAGGCGTTTCTTGCCCGCACCAAACTTCAACCCGGACAGCGCGTGCGGCAGATGTCCAAGGGCATGATCGTGCAATTGCACCTGGCCCTGGTGATGGCGATCGACGCCAAGCTGCTGATCCTGGACGAACCTACGCTCGGGCTGGACATCCTCTACCGCAAGCAGTTCTACCAGAACCTGCTGGAGGACTATTTCGATGAAAACAAGACGATCATCGTCACCACCCACCAGGTCGAGGAAGTCGAGCACATCCTCACCGACCTGATGTTCATCCGCGACGGCAAGATCGTGCTGGATGCCGACATGGATGCCATCGGCGAACGCTTCATCGAGGTGATGGTGAACGCCGACGAAGCCGATGCCGCACGGGGACTGACGCCGCTGGACGAACGCCAGGTATTCGGCAAGAGCATCTTTCTGTTCGACGGGGTCAGCCGCGATGTGCTCGAAGCCCTGGGCGAAACACGCCGACCATCCATCAGCGACCTGTTCGTCGCCACCATGAAGGGAACCTACGCATGAAGACCTTCTATTGGCTCGTCAAACGCGAGTTCTGGGAGCACCGGGGCGGCTTTTTCTGGGCGCCGATCATCACCGGCGGCATCTTTTTGCTGCTGAACATCATGGGCATCATCACTGCCGAAGTGCTCGGCGTCACCCACGGCATCAGCATCGGTGCCAGCGGCCACCTGCAAAGCGTCATCGCCGAGATGGACGCAGGTGACATGAGCAAGGTCGGCATCGTGCTGGATGTCGCGATGTACTCGGCGATGGGCTTGCTGATCGTGGTGCTGGGCTTCGTGGTGTTCTTCTACTGCCTTGGCGCGCTGTACGACGACCGCCGTGATCGCAGCATCCTGTTCTGGAAGTCGCTGCCGATCTCCGATGCCAGCACGGTGTTGTCCAAGGTAATCAGCGCCACCGTACTGGCCCCGGTCATCGCAGTCGTCGTCGGCATCGTCGTCGGCATGCTGCAGTTGCTGATCCTGGCCATCACGCTGTCCTTCCATGGCGTCAACGTATGGCAGTTGCTGGTGCTGGCGCATCCGTTCAAGGTGATGTTCAACCTGATCGGCTACATCCCGCTGTATGTGTTGTGGGCGCTGCCCTCGGTCGGTTGGTTGATGCTCTGCTCGGCCTGGGCACGCAACAAGCCCTTCCTGTGGGCCGTGGCTTTGCCGGTGGCTACCGGCCTGCTGATCAGCTGGTTCGGCATCATGGGGCTGTTCAACCTGCCGACCCGGTGGTTCTGGACCAACGTCGTGCAACGCAGCCTGTTCAGCGTGTTTCCCGGTACCGGAAGCCTGTTCGGCGGCACGCCGCGCAACGCACCCCACATCGATGGCCTGAACGCCCTCGACCTGAACACGACCTACCAACTGCTGGGTTCGCCCGACCTGTGGATCGGTGTAGTGGCAGGCGCCGCCCTGCTCGCCGGCGCCATCTGGTTTCGTCGCTGGCGCGACGATAGCTGAGTAATGCGATGGATGAGCCGCGGCGGCTCATCCATCGCATCCGCCAGCACGTCTCTCGGCACCGCTCGTTAGCATGTCGAGAAAACTTCACACCGGGGAATTTTCATGCCAATACGTCTTGTATTTTTCGCACTTCTGGCCGGTGGTCTGCTGGCAGGCTGCGGCAACGGCTCGATGACGAGCGATTTCGGCAGCACCTCGATTGCCAACGGCGGCATCCGGGTCAAGCACGGGGTTGTCACGTTGCACGTCGGCGACGCCCCCAATGCGGTCATCTCCGCCGATGGCGAGCTGCGCATCGACGGAAAAGCTGTCGCAACCACGCCGGCACAACAGGTTTTGCTCCAGCGCTACGCCTCGTCTGCAATGGCCGTACGTGAGCACGGCATCGCCACCGGCAAGGCCGGTGCCGCGGTCGCCGGCGCCGCGATTCGGGGCATAGCTGCCAGCATCGCCAGCGGCGACGCTGACCAGATCGACAAGCATGTCGACGCCAAGGCCAAACAGGTCGACACTGAAGCGAACAAGATCTGCATGGACATCGCCAACATCAAGGCTGCGCAAAATGCGCTCGCCACTGACCTGCCCGCCTTCAGGCCCTATGCCGGTATTATTCACGACGATCAAAGCACGAACTGCAACAAAGGCGACCCGGCCCATTGAGCCCGTCAGCCGAAATCCCTCCACAAGGAAACACAACATGGCTCCATTCCGTCGCACCGGGCTCTTGCTCGTGTCAGCCCTGCTGCTTGGCTGCAGTCCCGGCCACAACAGCGTGGAGGTGGCCGGCGTAATCCGACTGCATGACGGGATCGCCGAAGTAATGTCGCCAAACCATCCGAATGCCCGCATCACGCCCAATGGCGATCTGAGCATCGCCGGCAAATTGATCCACCTCAACGAGACCCAGCACGATCTGATCCGCCAGTACTATGTGGAGGCCTACAAGCTGCGCAGTCAAGGCATCCAGGTCGGCAAGGCCGGTGCCGCCTTGGCGGGCCAAGCCATCGGCAGCGTCGGCAAGCGGCTGTCCGCAGGCACGCCGGATCGGATCGACGCGGATATTCGGGCCAGCGCAGATCGCATCAAGGGCGACGCATCGCTGCTGTGCGACAGTCTCGATCGCCTGCGCGCCACGCAGAACGATCTGGCGCTGCAGGTGCCGGCATTTCGTCCCTACGCGGAAATCAACACCGACCATATCGCGCAATGCCGTGCGGATACGCATCACGGTTGAGGTCTACATGATGTAGGAGCCCACCCTGTGGGCGATGCTCTTGCGCGGCCTACGAGAAAAGCATCGCCCACAGGGTGGGCTCCTACAAGCGCGGACATTATTTGCCGTGGATGCCGCCGCGGGTCAGCGTCAGCGGATCGAGCAGCTTCTTCAACGCGTCCTTTGACAACCCGGTGGTTTCCAGCGCCACGTCGAGAACCGACCGCTGTTCCTCGTACGCCCGCTTGGCGATGGCGGCGCCCTGTTCATAGCCGATCACCGGATTCAGCGCGGTAACCAGGATCGGGTTCATCGCCAGCGCCCGGTCGACGTGTGCCTTGTTGACCGTGAAGCCGGCGATCGCCTGATCGGCGAGCAGGCGCGACACGTTGGCGAGGATGCCGATCGACTGCAGCAGGTTGTGCGCGATCAACGGCAGCATCACGTTGAGCTGGAAGTTGCCGGACTGGCCGGCGATGGTGATCGAGGCATCGTTGCCGATCACCTGCGCGGCCACCATCGCGGTGGCCTCGGGAATCACCGGATTGACCTTGCCAGGCATGATCGATGAGCCCGGCTGCAGCGCCGGCAGCGCAATCTCGCCCAGGCCGGCGAGCGGGCCTGAATTCATCCAGCGCAGATCATTGGCAATCTTCATCAACGCCACCGCCAGCGTCTTCAACTGGCCGGACAACTCCACCGCCGCATCCTGCGAAGCCATGCCTTCGAAATAATTCTCAGCCGATTCGAACTTCACCCCGGTGAGCTTCTTCAGCTGTGCCGCCACTGCCGGCCCGAACGCGGTATCGGCATTGATCCCGGTGCCCACCGCCGTGCCACCCAGCGGCAGCCGGCGCATGCGCTTCAGCGCATCCTCGATGCGTTCGACCGCCGAGGCGACCTGCGCCGACCAGCCGGAGAGCTCCTGGCCAAAGGTGATCGGCATCGCGTCCATCAGGTGGGTGCGACCGGTCTTGGGGATACGTCGCAACTCGCGTGCCCGCTTGTCGATGGTCTTGCGCAGGTGCTTCAGCGCCGGCAGCAACTGCTCGTGGCAGGTAAGCGTGGCGCTGACGTGGATCGCGGTGGGGATCACGTCATTCGAGCTCTGGCCGTAGTTCACGTGGTCATTCGGGTGCACCTTGGCGCCGGCCCGCACCGCCAGGTGCGCGATCACCTCGTTCGCGTTCATGTTGCTGCTGGTGCCCGAGCCGGTCTGGAAGATATCGATCGGAAACTGCGCATCGTGCGCCCCCTCGGCCACCGCCAGCGCCGCCTTGCGAATCGCCGCGGCCTGATACTTCTTCAGGTGCCCCAGCGACAGGTTCACCTCGGCCGCTGACGCCTTGATAAGCCCCAGTGCACGAATGAAAGGACGCGGCAAATGCAGGCCCGAGATCGGAAAATTGTCGATCGCGCGCTGGGTTTGCGCGCCATACAGCGCATCAGCAGGTACTTGCAGTTCACCCATGCTGTCGTGTTCGGTGCGAAATCCGCTCATGATCCTGTCCCTTGCTGCAATGATTGCCCGACTATAGGCCGCTGCGTGTGGTGCTGGCGACAAGCCTCATGAACCGGCATCACCATGTAAAATGCCCTTTTGCCCTTGCCGGAACCCGCCGATGTCCAACCACACCCTCACCGCCCTGTCTCCGCTGGACGGTCGCTACGCCGGCAAGGTCGAGGCACTGCGCCCGATCTTCAGCGAGTTCGGCCTGATGCACCGCCGCGTGCAGGTGGAAATCGAATGGCTGCTGGCATTGGCTGCGGATCAGGGGATCGATGAACTGCCCGCCTTCAGCGATGCGCAAGTCAGGCAGCTGATGGCCATCGTCAGCGAGTTCAGCATCACCGACGGCAGTCGCATCAAGGCAATCGAGGCAACCACCAACCATGACGTCAAGGCGGTCGAGTACTTCATCAAGGAAAAGATCGGCAACGACGACACGCTGGCGCAAGCCAAGGAGTTCGTGCACTTCGCCTGCACCAGCGAGGACATCAACAATCTGTCCTACGCGCTGATGCTGCGCGATGCCCGCGAGCAGGTCCTGTTGCCGGCGTTCGACCGCATCATCGATGTCCTGCGCACCCTGGCCCGCCGCCACGCCAACCTGCCAATGCTCGCACGCACCCACGGCCAGACCGCCTCGCCCACCACCTTGGGCAAGGAACTGGCCAACGTGGTGGCGCGTCTGCAGCGTCAGCGCCAGCAACTCGCCGCCGTCGATATCTCCGGCAAGATCAACGGCGCGGTCGGCAACTTCAACGCCCATGCCATCACCTACCCCGAACTGGACTGGCGCGCGTTCTCGCAACGCTTCGTCGAAAGCCTCGGCCTCGACTACAACGCCTACACCACCCAGATCGAACCGCACGACGGCGTCGCCGAGTACTGCGACGCGGTGCGACGCGCCAACACCATCCTGATCGATCTGGCGCGCGACATCTGGGGTTACATCTCGCTGGGCTACTTCAAGCAGACACTGAAGGCCGGCGAAGTGGGTTCATCCACCATGCCGCACAAGGTCAACCCGATCGACTTCGAAAACGCCGAAGGCAACTTCGGTCTCGCCAACGCCTTGCTCGGCCACTTCGCCGAAAAGCTGCCGATCAGCCGCTGGCAGCGCGATCTCACCGACTCCACCGTGTTGCGTGCGCTGGGCACCGCCTTTGGCCACAGCCTGGTCGCACTGGAATCGCTGGCCAAGGGCCTGGGCAAACTCACCGTCAACGAAGACCGCCTCGCCGCCGACCTCGACGCCAGCTGGGAAGTGCTCGCCGAAGCCGTGCAGACGGTCATGCGCCGCTACGGCCTGCCCGAACCGTACGAACAGTTGAAAGCACTGACCCGTGGCCACGGCATCACGCGCGAGTCGATGCGCACGTTTATCACCGGGCTGGAGCTACCCGAGGACGCGAAACAGCGCTTGCTGGCGCTGACGCCGGGTGGTTATGTGGGTTTGGCTGAAGGGTTGGCGAAGGACGTCTGAATGCACTACGGAGCCTGAACTGATGACCCTGACCACGATCATTCTTCTGGTGCTGGCGCTCTACGTGGTGCAGCTGTTTCTGCAGGAAACATCGCGCTTCGGTTTCGACCTGCGCAGCATCATGGGCGACCGCGACCGTCCGCCGGAGATGACGGTTGTCGCGAACCGGCTGGACCGTGCCAAAAGGAACATGCAAGAGGCACTACCCCTATTCCTCGCCTTGGCCCTACTGGCGCTGATCAAGGGCCGCGACACGGCCGCAGTGACCCAGGCCGCACTCATCTTCCTGATCGCACGCGCCGTCTACGTACCAGCCTACGTAAGTGGGGTCCCGGTGCTGCGCTCGCTGGTGTGGCTGGTGGGAGTTGCCGGCCTGGCGATGATGGCGCTGGCCCTGATCTAGGGGGCTCGGAAAGCCCGCGACAGGGGACATTAATTCGCCGACAACCCGCACGCCACAAAGCCGCGGATCGCTTGCCCAGTGGCGAAAAACGGGGCGGTGCCGCCTGCCCCGTTTTGCATGCACGTGCAAGCACGTGCAGCAGTCGACACCGCGAGGATCAGGCTCATGTTGCCTTGATCAAGCCCTCCGCCAGCATCGCCTCTTTCACCTTAGGCCGTGCCGCGACGCGCTTCTGAAATGCCATCAAGGCGGGGAATTCAGACAGATCCAGTTCGACCAGTCGCGCCCAATTGGTGACGGTAAACAGGTAGGCATCGGCGGCGGTGAACCGCTCGCCGAGCAACCAGTCCTGCTTGGCCAGCACGGCTTCGAGTGTTACATAGCGCCTGCGTAGATAATCCTTGCGCTCCTGGCGCACTTCGGCGGGTGTCGCCGGATTGAACAGCGGGCTATAGGTCTTGTGCAGCTCGGAGTTGATGTAACCGAGGCTCTCCTGCAGGCGATAGCGCGGCAGGGTACCGTTGGCCGGCGCCAGGCCACTCTGCGGTTTCAGATCGGCAAGGTATTGCACGATCGCCGGGCCTTCGGTGAGCAGCTCGCCGTTGTCCAGCAGCAACGCCGGCACGTAGCCCTTCGGATTGACCTGCCAGAAGTCCTCGCTGTCTTCGGTACGCTTGGCTTTGAGATCGACCTTTTCCAGTTCCAGCGGTATACCCGCTTCCATCGCTACGATATGCGGCGAGAGCGAACAGGCACCGGATGAGTAATAGAGCTTCATGCGTTTCTCCAGGGGACAAGTCGGATCATGGCGCCGCGCCGCTTCAGACACTGCGCCGTTCCACGAAGCGTCGATCTTAGCGGCTAATGATTACTAGTAGATACTATGTAACCTTGAGTTAGTGAAAAGTGCGGTATCTTGCCGGTTACCGACTTGGTCTGGAGGAAACCTGGGATGGGTCTGCCCGTACGCAAGAGCAAGGTCGACGCACCACCGCCGGCCTGCCCGCTCACCGAAATCCTGACGCTGCTGCGCGGCGCATGGGCACCGAACGTGATCTGGTACCTCAGCGCGGAGCCGCGCCGCTTCGGCGAACTGCGCCATGACATTCCGCGTATCTCCGCGCGCGTGCTCAGCGCGCGGCTGCGCGAGCTGGAGTCACGTGGGTTGGTGACCCGGCGCGTACTGGACAGCTCACCGCCATCGGCCGAATACGCGCTCACCGGCCTGGGCCGCGAGATGCTGCCGGCCATCCATGCGCTGGCCAGCGTGGGACAGAAGCTGCTCAGCCAGCGGGACGCGACGCCAGCGGGAAAGATGAAGCTGACGGCTCGCGGGAAATGACCGCGGCGGCGTGCCGTCTCCGCTCAGGACGCCCACACCGCCCCCGGCCCCAGAACAGCGTAGGAACAGGGGCAACGCTATGCCTACTCGACGTCGTCCGAACCCTCGTTGACGCCCTCGAACAGGAACGTCGACAGATAGCGCTCGCCGGTGTCGGGCAGCATCGCCAAAAGCACCGCGCCCGCCGGTGCGCTCTTGGCCACTTTCAAGGCAGCGGCCAGGGTGGCGCCGGCCGAGATGCCAACGAAGATACCTTCCTGCTGCGCCAGCGCGCGTGAGGTATCGCGTGCCAGCACATCGTCAACCAGCACGATGTCGTCAGCCACGCTACGCTTGAGCACCTTGGGAATGAAGTCGGGGTTCCAGCCCTGGATCCTGTGCGGCTGCCACTCCGTGCCCGCCAGCAAAGCGGCGCCCGCCGGTTCGGTGGCGATGATCTTGACCTCCGGTCGCGCCACCTGCAGCACCTCGCCGACACCGGTAAGCGTGCCGCCGGTACCCCAGCCACTGACGAAGTAATCCAGCCGCTTGCCGGCGAAATCGCGCAGGATTTCCGGGCCAGTGGTGTTGCGGTGATAGGCCGGATTGGCCTCGTTTTCGAACTGACGGGCGAGAAACCAGCCATGCTTTTTCGCCAGCTCCTCGGCCTTCACCACCATACCGCTGCCGCGGGCGGCAGCCGGGGTCAGCAGCACCTTGCCGCCGTACGCGCGGATCAGCTTGCGCCGCTCGACCGAGAAGGTTTCGCTCATCACCGCCACGAACGGATAGCCCCGCGCGGCGCAGACCGCCGCCAGCGCCACGCCGGTATTTCCCGAGGTGGCTTCGATCACCGTCTGACCGGGCTTCAGCGTACCGCGCTTCTCGGCATCCAAAACGATCGCCAGGGCCAGACGGTCCTTCACCGAACCCGCCGGATTGAACGCTTCTACCTTGACGTAGACCGTCACGTGCTTCGGCGCCAGCCGATGAAGTTTCACGATCGGCGTGTTGCCAATGGTGTCGAGGATGCTTTCGTAAATCATGGGGGTGCTCCTGATATTCCGGGAAAAGGGCAGCGGCGGCGATGATGCGCCGACGCCTGTGAAATAAACCGTCAGGCCTGGTGAATCGCTGCAAGCAGGGTACGTGGTGCTTTCACGGCATCGTTGCTCGGCCGACATGCCAACGGCGCAGAGGCGGACTCTACCGTCGCGGTCAAGGGCGGTTCGCCGAACCACGCCAGCGACGAGGCCAGAGCAGCCACCTCGCCCAGGATCAGCAGGGCCGGCGAGCACACTGCATGTTCCAGCGCGCCATCGGCCAACTTGGCCAGGGTGCCGGTGACTACGCGTTGCTCGGCACGCGTGCCGTTCTCGATCAGCGCAAACGGGGTGGTGGCGGCACGACCGTGCGCGATCAGCCGTGCTTGCAGCGTACCCAGTTCGGCCACACCCATATAAACCGCCAAGGTCTGTCGCTCCTGCGCCAGCGCCGCCCAATCCAGAGTGTCCAGCGAGGAACGGCAGTGTGCCGTGACAAAGCGCACCGATTGCGCGTGTTCGCGATGGGTCAGCGGGACACCCGCGTACGCGGCGCAGGCAACGGCGGCGGTAATGCCAGGCACTACCTCGTAGGCGATCCCGTGCCTGCGCAGGCATTCCAGCTCCTCGCCGCCGCGGCCGAACACGAATGAATCACCACCTTTCAGACGCACTACCCGCTTGCCGGCCCGCGCATGTGCCAGCAGCAGTGCGTGAATGCCATCCTGGGTGGTGTGGTGGTGTCCGGCTTGCTTGCCGACCTCGATCCGCTGGGCATCGCGCCGAGCCAACTCGAGCACCCCAGCGCTGACCAGCCGGTCATGCAGGACCACATCGGCCTCGTTCAGCGCCCGCAGCGCACGCAGAGTCAGCAGGCCCGGATCACCAGGGCCGGCACCCACCAGAACCACCGAGCCCGACCCCGCGATCGGCATACTGGCCAGCGCCTGTTCGGCTGCCGCCCATGCCGCGTTGGGGCGGCCCTGCCGCAGCAGCGTCGCCACCGGCCCGGCGAACAAATGTTCATAAAAGCCCCTTCGTCCAGCCATCTCGGGAAAACGCAGGCGAATGCGCTTGCGCAGCTTCGCCGCCAAGGTAGCCAGCGCGCCAAGTGACTCATCAAGCGCCGTTTCCAGCCGCTCGCGCAGCAACCGCGCCAACATCGGCGCGGCGCCCCCGCTGGAGATCGCAATGGTCAGCGGCGAACGATCGACCACCGCCGGCACGTGGAAACTGGACAACGCCGCGTCGTCCACCACATTGGCGAAAATGCGCCGCCGCATGGCCGCAGCAGCTACCTCCCGGTTCATCGCCTGATCCGACGTGGCCGCAACCAGCAGCCACACCGCATCCAGCCAGTCTGGCTGAAACGCCTGGGGCCGATATGCGATCAGGCCTTGGTCGGCCCACCGTCGCAGCCGGGGTGACAAGGCCGGCGCATTCACCGTCACCAATGCCTGCGCCGCCAGCAAGGCAGCGACCTTGCGTTCGGCGACTGCACCACCACCGAGCACCAGTACCGCTCGCTGGGACAGATCGGCAAACAACGGGTAGAGCTTCATCACGCAGGCCTGCAGGCAGCCGGGGTCGGGTACGGCACGCTACGACCGTGCGTTTTTCGCCACAAATGATTTATGTCGCGACGTATATGCCATCGCGTTATGAGCCTCCCCGTCCACGGCAAAAACTTGACACACTGCATCAATAGACGTATAGACGTCCATAATAGATTTTCTGAAAAAGCAGATCCCGGCGGATTACCCGTCGCAAGTGGCACTTGGCTCCGGCCTCACGCCCTACATGCAGCCCACCGCTCAAGAGCCACCCTGTCATGACCCTTGTCCAGCTTCGCTACCTCATTGCCATTGCCGACTCGGGTCTCAACATCACCCTGGCCGCGGAGCGCGTGCATGCCACCCAGCCGGGGCTCAGCAAACAGCTGCGGCAGCTCGAGGATGAACTCGGATTCCAGCTGTTCGCGCGCAAGGGCAAGAGTCTGGATACGATTACCCGGGCCGGCGAACAGGTCATCGAGCGAGCACGCAGCATGCTGGCCGAGGCGGCCAACATTCGCGCCATCGCAGCCGAGCTGCGCAACGAAGCGCATGGTGAATTGCGTATCGCCACCACGCATACCCAGGCGCGCTTCGCCCTGCCCGCGGCGATCGCCGCACTGAACGCCAGTTACCCGCAGGTCCGCGTGCATCTGCAACCGACCCGCGATGCTGAAGTACTGGGTCAGCTCGAGGCCGGCCATGTTGATCTCGCAGTCATCAGTACCGCCGGCGCTGCGCCGGCGGCAGGGATTGCATTGCCCGCCTACTCCTGGCAGCGGGTTATCGTCACCCCTCCCGCCCACCTGCTGGCGGTGCGAAACAAGCCGCCAAGCCTGACCGAACTGGCATCACTACCGCTGGTCAGTTACGAATCCTCGCTGAAGGCCGAATCCTCGCTTCGCCACGCCTTCGACGCAGTCGGCCTGACGCCACAAATCGCCATGACGGCTGGTGACGCGGACCTGATCAAGACCTACGTTCGCGCCGGACTCGGCGTCGGTGTACTGGCCGAAATGGCGATGCAGGACGGCGACCGCGACCTGCATACGCTGTCCGCCGAGCACCTGTTTCCGGTATGCACCACCTGGATCGTGCTGCGTCGTGACAGCATCTTGCGCGAATACATGCTGGAATTCATCCAGCAATTCGCACCGCACCTGGATCGGCGCGACGTCATCCGCATCCTCGCCAAGGATGCCGGCGACGTGCAGTGGCCGCGCATACCACCGTGGCGTGAGCGCGACGGCGTAGCGGCAACGGCATGAGACTTGGCTGCCGCCAGTGACCGCGGCGAGGCTCTCGATGCTGCACCCGCAAACCCGAACCGCAGGGTTGCGCCGCAGCAGCCTGCGAAACCCCGGACGTCGTGGGCGTACGCTTGAAGCTTCAGTCGTTGGGCAAGCCGCCGGCCCGACTAATCCATAGTGCGCCCAGCGTGCCCACCGCACCCGAGAGCAGGTACAGGCCCACATACCCCACACCAAGGTAGACGGACAGCGACAGCGCGACCAACGGCGCAAAGCCGGCGCCAAGCAGCCAGCCCAGGTCGGAGGTAATCAGCGCACCCGTATAGCGGAAATAACTGTGGAAGCTCGAGTTCACCGCGCCCGCGGCCTGGGCGTGTGAAAAGCCAAGCAGCGCAAAGCCGACGATGATGAACAGATAGCCCTCGGTCGTGCCGCCGGCCAGCATCAGTGGGGTCCAGCCGCTGTAGATGGCAATCAACACCCCGAAAACTGCCAGCGTCATGCGACGGCCATATCGGTCGGCAATCCGGCCGGACAGAAACATGCACGGGATCGCGATGGCGGCGCCGACGACCTGTACCAGTAAGAAGCTGACCGGCGACTGCTTGGTGAACAGCAAGGCCCAGGACAATGCGAAGATGGTCACGAGATGAAACAGCGCGTAGCTGGCCAGCGGTGCGAACGCGCCCAGCGTAATGGCTCGGCCCTGCGAGCGCACCAGCTCCCCGACCGGCGAAGGTTCAAGCTCACGAAGCTCCAACATGGTCGAATATTCCGGAGTCACTACCAGTCGCAGGCGGGCGAACAGCGCCACGACATTGATCGCAAACGCGACAAAGAACGGGTAGCGCCAGCCCCAGGCGAAAAACTCGCTTGGCGTCAGGCTCAACAGCAGGTAGGCGAATAGGCCCGCAACCAGAATGAAGCCGATCGGCGCGCCAAGCTGTGGAATCATCGCGTACCAGCCGCGACGATTGCGTGGCGCGTTGAGCGCCAGCAGGGAGGCCAGACCATCCCAGCTGCCGCCGATGGCAAACCCCTGGCCAAAGCGCAACAGCGCCAAGGCGCCGATGGCCAGCATACCGAGCGAATCGTACCCGGGCAGGAAAGCGATGCCGGCGGTCGTCGAGCCGAGCAGAAACAGCGCGACAGTCAGCTTGGTGCCACGACTGAACTCTCGGTGCAACATGAGAAAGAACAGCGAGCCGAGCGGGCGCCCGATAAAGGCCAGCGTGAAGATCGCGAATGAGTAGAAGATGCCGTTGAGTTCAGTAGCGAACGGAAAGAACACCTTTGGGAAGACCAGCACGCAGGCGATGCCGAACACGAAAAAATCAAAGAACTCGGAAATGCGTCCGATCACCACGCCAATGGAAATATCTCCAGGCGTGACATCTGGCGCATGAGCATGCGCGGCCGATGGAGACTCGGAGACGGCTGATTGATCGGCGGATGGAGCGTAGCTGGTCGACATGATACTTCCGTGGGTGCGATGCTGGCCTTGCGGCATATCAGAGGAGATTGGAGCGCCTTGCGTGGACCGGATTGTGCATGTCGATGCGGCGAAAATCACATGGACGCATATCTGTAAATAATGCACCCGCTGGGTCGAACATTCCAGAGGACAATCTGCCGCATCGAACACCTCCACCATGAGGTATTATACTGCCCGGCTCTCCTCCCCATCCCCAAGCCTACCCATGTCCGTAAAACGTCTACGAGGCCTGCTGCTGCTTTTGCCGGCACTCATGCTCAGCGGCTGCAATCTGGTGCTGCTCAATCCCGCTGGCGACGTGGCACGCCAGCAAAGTGACCTGATGATCGCTTCGGTGATCCTCATGTCGCTGATCATCGTCCCCGTGCTGATTGCCATTGGCATCATCGCCTGGCGCTATCGAGCGTCGAACGTGCGCGCCGATTACGACGCCGACTGGGATCATTCCACCAAGTTGGAACTCGTGGTCTGGGCCGCCCCCCTGCTGATCATCGTCATGCTCGGTGCCATGACATGGATCGGCACCCACCAGCTCGACCCCTACCGTCCGCTGACCCGCATCAGCGAGGGGCACCCGGCAGCAGCCAATACCCAGCCGCTGGAGGTCGAAGTGGTCTCGCTGGACTGGAAATGGCTGTTCTTCTATCCGAAGTACGGCATCGCCACCGTCAACGAGCTGGCGGCCCCCGTCGACATGCCGATTCACTTCAAGCTCACCTCGACGACCATGATGAACTCGTTTTTCATCCCGTCGCTCGCCGGCCAGATCTACACCATGCCCGGGATGCAGACAGTTCTGCACGCGGTGATCAACAAGCCGGGCAGCTACAGAGGCTTTTCCTCCAATTACAGCGGCCACGGTTTCACCGACATGCGCTTCCGCTTCCTCGGCATGAGCCAGCATGACTTCAGCCAGTGGGTCGCCAAAGTACGCGCTGGCGGCAACGACCTCGATCGCCAGGCATTCGATCAGCTGAACAAACCCAGTCGTGCCGTGCCAGTGCACTATTACGCGCACTTTGACGCAGATCTTTACCACCACATTCTCAACCGCTGCGTCGATCCGGGGCAGATGTGCATGGACAAGATGATGGCCATCGATGCCAACGGCGGCCGTGCCGCGCACGGCAACGCCAGCGATAAAGCCATGTCCGGCAATCCATCGATGACGGCGCCCGCGCACGACGCGGCAGCGCACTGATCTGCATTTTCGAGGTTCAAACCATGCCCGACCGTCCCGCAATCTGGAATTTCCTGCTTGGGCGCCTGTCGCTCAGCTCACTACCGCTCGACAACACGATTGTCGTCTGGACCTTCGTCGCCGTAGCTCTGGGAGGGGCTGCGCTGATGGCGATGATCACCTACTACAAAAAATGGGGGTACCTGTGGCACGAGTGGTTCACCAGCGTTGACCACAAACGACTGGGCGTCATGTACATGGTGCTCGGAACGGTGATGCTGTTTCGCGGCTTTGCCGATGCCATCATGATGCGTTCGCAGCAGGCCGTGGCATTCGGCAGCAACATGGGCTATCTGCCGCCGCACCATTACGACCAGATCTTCACCGCGCACGGCGCGATCATGATCTTCTTCGTGGCGATGCCGTATATCGCGGGTTTCATGAACTTCGTCATGCCGCTGCAGATCGGCGCGCGTGACGTGGCGTTTCCGTTTCTCAACAACTTCAGTTTCTGGCTGACGGTATCCGGCGTGGTGCTGTTCATGACCTCGCTGTTTATCGGCGACTTCTCGCACGCCGGCTGGCTGGGCATGCCTCCCGTCTCGGAGCTCAAACAAAGCCCGGGACCTGGCGTTGACTATTACATCTGGGGCCTGCAGCTCTCCGGCCTGGGTACCCTGCTCACCGGCATCAACTTTGTCGTCACCGTCATCAAGATGCGTGCTCCCGGCATGACCCTGATGAAGATGCCGATGTTCACCTGGACCACGCTGTGCACCAGCGGTTTGATCGTGGTGACATTTCCCATCCTAACCGCCACGCTGTTTCTGCTGTCACTGGATCGCTATATCGGAACCCACTTCTTCACCAGCGGGTTCGGTGGCAACGTAATGATGTACGTCAACCTGATCTGGGTCTGGGGTCACCCGGAGGTATACATCCTGATCCTGCCGATGTTTGGTCTGTATTCGGAGATCGTCCCGACGTTTTCGGGCAAACGCCTGTTTGGCTATTCCTCCATGGTATATGCCACGGCATCCATCATGATCCTGTCCTACCTGGTGTGGCTGCACCACTTTTTCACCATGGGGTCGGGTGCTGACGTCAACTCCTTTTTTGCGCTCACCACGATGCTGATCTCGATCCCCACCGGCGCGAAGATCTTCAACTGGCTGTTCACGATGTACCGCGGGCGCGTTCGCTTCACCGTACCGATGCTATGGACGATGGGCTTCCTGTTCACCTTTACCATCGGTGGCATGACCGGCGTGATGCTGTCGGTGGCGCCAGCGGATTTCCTGTTGCACAACAGTCTGTTCCTGGTAGCGCACTTCCATAACGTCATCATCGGTGGCGTGGTATTCGGAGTGTTTGCCGGCATCAACTACTGGTTCCCCAAGGCATTCGGGTTTCGCCTCGACGAGTTCTGGGGCAAGTTGAGTTTCTGGTTCTGGCAGATCGGCTTCTGGGTGGCGTTCGGCCCGCTGTACGTGCTGGGTCTGATGGGCGTGACGCGTCGCCTCAGCCACTTTACCGATCCAAGCCTGCAGATCTGGTTCATCATTGCGGCATTCGGTGCGTTCCTGATTCTGCTAGGCATCCTCTCCTTCGTGATGCAGATCTACGTCAGCATCCGCCACCGCGATCGGCTGGCGGTGGGCAGCGACCCCTGGGACGCGCGCACGCTGGAGTGGTCTACCTCCTCCCCGCCGCCGCCGTACAACTTCGCGTTTATCCCGATCGTGCATGACCGTGATACCTGGACCGACATGAAGAAACATGGCTACCAGCGTCCGATGGAAGGCTTCAATGCCATCCACATGCCGAAAAATACCGGCACCGGTGTCGTGCTTGCGGCGCTGGGCACCGTCTTCGGCTTCGCCATGGTCTGGTATATCTGGTGGCTGGCCGTGGTTTCCTTTGTCGCACTGATTGCAGTCGCCATCGTGCATACCTTCAACTATGACCGTGACAGCCACCTCTCCGCGGAGGAAGTGAGCCAGTTCGAACACAACGGCAACTGGGAGCCGAAGGCACAGGGTGCAACCGCATGAATACCGTCGCAATCGATACCGCTCCCGCTGAGCCGAGAAAGTTCCTGTGCCTGGAGGAGGCGCATCCGCACAACGGAACGCTGCTCGGGTTCTGGCTCTACCTGATGAGTGACTGCTTCATCTTTGCGTCGCTGTTTGCCTGCAACGCGGTACTGGGTACCAGTTATGCAGGTGGCCCCTCCGGCCACGATGTGTTCGACCTAACGGGGCTAGCGGTAAATACGGCCTTGCTGCTGATTTCATCGGTCACGTTCGGCTTTGCCATGCTGGAAATGGCGCGCCAGCGCAAGCGCGCAATGCTCGGCTGGCTGGCGGTCTCCGGTCTGCTGGCAGCGGTCTTCGTGGGATTGGAAATCCACGAGTTCGTCACGATGATCGCCGAAGGTGCGGGTCCGGGACGCAGCGCGTTTCTGTCCTCGTTCTTCACCCTGGTCGGCACCCACGGCCTGCACGTGACGGTCGGCATCCTGTGGCTGATCGTGTTGATGGTGCAATTGGGCAAACACGGCCTTACCGAGGCCAATCGGCGGCGCCTGTTCTGTCTGAGCATGTTCTGGCATTTTCTTGATCTGGTATGGATCGGCGTCTTCAGCTACGTCTATCTGGTGGGAGTGCTTCGATGAGTCATCCGTCCCCCTCCGTGCACGACCACGGCACGTCACACGATGCAGGCCACGAGACCATGCACGCAGCTCATGGAAGCCTTCGCAGTTACCTGACCGGGTTCGTGCTGGCTGCCATCCTCACCATCATTCCGTTCTGGCTGGTGATGGGTCATGTGATCGCCAGCCCCCAGACGACGATCCTGATCGTGCTCGGCCTGGCCGCGGTACAGATCGTGGTGCACATGATTTACTTCCTGCACCTGGACACCAAGTCGGAAAACGGCTGGAACATGCTGGCGTTCATGTTCACAGTCGTACTGGTGGTGATCGTACTGGGCGCTTCGATCTGGGTCATGTACAACGAAAATGCGAACATGATGCCGATGTCGCCGCAATACATCCATCACAAACAAGGCGCATGAGTCGGGTGTCGCGCAGCAACGATCCGGCACGCCGCCGGAGGCTGCGCGGCCCTGCCGCACAGACAGCGTGGATCGTTCTGGCAGCGGTGCTGTTCGGTGGCTTCATCCTGCTGGGCAACTGGCAGGTGCGGCGCCTTAGCTGGAAGCTGCATCTCATCCACGACGTCGCCACACGGGTGCACGCCGCCCCGGTGGCGGCGCCCGGTCCCGCCCAGTGGGCGCGGATTGCCCAGGGCCACGAACAATACCTGCACGTGCGTCTGCAAGGCCGCTTTCTTGATGGCCCGCAGACACTGGTACACGGCACCAGCAAGCAAGGTTACGGTTTCTGGGTCATCGCCCCGTTACGTACCGATCGTGGCTTCGTGGTATTGGTCAATCGCGGCTACATCCCGGCCAGCTTGCCGGGCACACCGGCCTATGCGCAGGCTAAACCGCCAGCCGGCGAAGTCACCTTGACCGGGCTGCTGCGTTTCTCCGAACCGGGAGGCGGCTTTTTGCGTCCCAACCGGCCTACGGCTGGCCAATGGTATTCGCGCGATGTGCCGGCCATAGCCTCGGCACGGGGCTTGGCGGCGACCGAGGTTGCACCGTACTTCGTCGATGCCGATGCCGGATCGCCCAACTCCTCCGCCAGCGCCGCATGGCCCCACGCCGGCCTGACCGTGATCGATTTCCCCAACAACCACCTCGCCTACCTGATCACCTGGTATCTGATGGCGCTGGGGGTGCTGCTGGGCACGCTTTACGTCGCGCGCGCGGAATGGCGTTCGCACCGTTCGGCCGGTGGTGCGAGCCAGCGCTCCCCTGCAAGGCGCGACGAGCAAACCGACGACAGCTAAACTCGGGGTTCAAGCGCGGCGTTCGTCCCGTGCCCACTTACGGATAACTTGCTCCTGGACAGTGCTGTCCGCTTTCTAACCCCGCCGCCTCAGTCATTTGCCGGTCGCCAGCCCTTCGCTCGCTTCGGCGATCGACAACCCTATCTCATGCGATGCCGTGCAGCCCGCATTCGCGTTTGAGGCCGAAGAAGCGTGTGTCCTCGGCGTCCATACCCGGCTGCCAACGATGGCTGGTGTGGTAGTCGCCGATGGACAGATAACCATGCTGCCACAGCGGGTGATACGGCAGGCCCTGGCGGGCGAGATACTCACCGATATCGCGGTCGGTCCAGTCCGCCAGCGGATGGAATTTCCAGCGGCCGTGGCGCCGCTCGGCAAAATCGATCGAGGCGCGGCTGCGCGATTGCTGCCGACGCAGGCCGGCAAACCAGACGTTGGCCTGCAATTCGTCCAAGGCCCGTTGCATCGGCTCGACCTTGTGCAGCTGGTTGTAGCGGTCGATGCCGGCCACGCCCTGCTCCCACAGCCGTCCGTGGCGTGCTTCCATCCAGGCGGGACTCAAGGATGGGCGATAGACCTTGAGGTTGAGTGCCAGCCGCTCGCTCAGTTCATCGACGAAGCGGTAGGTTTCGGGAAACAGGTAGCCGGTATCGATCAGCACTACCGGGATGTCAGGCTGCTGGCGGGTGATCATGTGCAGGGATACTGCTGCCTGTGCGCCGAAGCTCGACGACAGCACTGGCTGTCCGGGGATGTGCCGCAAGGTCCAGGCCACCCGTTGCTCGGCGCCGACTCCGGCCAGTTCGGCATTCAGCCTGGCCAGTACACCCGGTTCGAGGGGATCTGCCGGCGCGGCGAGAACATTCATGCCCGCACGGTCGCCGCAATCCGCCGTGTCGGAGGCGGTGCCAGCACCCCGGAACGCAGCAGAAAATCGCCAAAGCCCTCGTCTTGCGCCCGTTCGGCGGCGTAACGGGCGAACAAGGGATCGAGCGTGTCGAGGATGGTCGCTTCGTCGACGTTTTCGCGGTAGACCTGATTCAACCTCTGGCCGCTGAAGTCGGCGCCGAGGCGCAGATCGTAGCGACCGGGCCCGCGTCCGACCAAGGCTATTTCACCCAGGTACGGACGCGAGCAGCCGTTCGGGCAACCGGACAGGCGCAGCAGGATCGGCGCGTCGGACAGGCCGTGACGTTCCAGCGCGGCTTCCAGCCGGGGCAGCAGTTGCGGCAGATAGCGCTCGCTTTCGGCCATCGCCAGCCCGCACGTGGGCAGCGCCACACACGCCACCGCGTGGCGGCGAATCGCACTCTGCCGCCGATAGCCGTCCAGCCCGTGCGCCTGCACGATGGCGTCGATGCGCGCACGATCGGCCGCCTCCACATCGGCCACGATCAGGTTCTGGTTGCAGGTGAGGCGAAAATCGCCGGTGTGCACCTTCGCCAGTTCACGCAAGCCGCTCAATCCCCGCCGCTCGCCGACATCGGCGAGGCGGCCCGATTCGATGTGCAGGGTCAAGTGCCAACGGCCATCGTGGCCCTCAATCCAGCCATAGCGGTCGCCGTTGTGATCGAAGCGGTACGCCCGCCCGGGCTGCAGAGCGAAACCCAGGCGGGACTCCAGTTCGTTGACAAAGGCCGCCACCCCGCGACGGTCGAGCGTATATTTCAGCCGCGCATGCTTACGCTCGCGGCGATTGCCCCAGTCGCGCTGTACACCGACCACCGCTTCAGCCACCGCCGAGACCTGCTCCGGCGGCACAAAACCGATCACCTCGGCCAGCCGCGGATACGTGCTCGCATCGTTGTGGGTGGCACCCATGCCACCGCCGATGGCGACGTTGAAGCCCAACAACTGGCCGTATTCGATGATCGCGATCAGGCCGAGGTCCTGGGCAAACACGTCGACATCGTTGAGCGGTGGGATCGCCACGCCGATCTTGAACTTGCGCGGCAGATACGTGGTGCCGTAAAGCGGCTCACCCTCTTCGCCTTGGGGAACTGGTTCGCCGACCAGCTGCTCGCCGTCTAGCCAGATTTCATGATACGCATGGGTCTTCGGCGCCAGATCCTCCGACAGTTTCGCCGCCCAGGCGTAGGTGATCGCGTGCGCGGGCGACTCGACCGGGTTGGCCGTACTCACCACGTTGCGCACCACATCGCCGCACGCGGCGATGGTCGTGGCCAGCGCCCGGTGGATCGCCGCGATGGTCGGCTTGAGCTTGCGCTTGATGATGCCGTGCCACTGGAATGTCTGCCGGGTAGTGATGCGCAAGCTGCCGTTGGCGTACTCACGGGCGATGCGATCGAATACCAGCCATTGCGCCGGCGTCACCACTCCGCCAGGCAGGCGCGCACGCAACATGAACGCATACGCCGGCTCCAGCTTCTGCCGGCGACGTTCCTCGCGCAGGTCCCGGTCGTCCTGCTGGTAGCTGCCATGGAACTTCAGCAGCTTGCCGTCGTTGTCGCTGATCGCGCCGGTGACCGGATCAGCCAGCCCCTCGACGATACCGCCGCGAAGGAAGCGGCTGTCGGCCTTGACCTGCTCGAAGTCGGAAACAGTGGTGCTCATCTCAGTACACATCCCGGGCATATCGGCCCTGTTGCAGAAGTTCGTCGAGCCAGGCCCGGGCGGCATCGGCGGAAAGCCGGCCGTGCTCGGCCACCAGCGCACCCAGCGCGGCATGCACATCCTTCGCCATATGGCTGGAGTCGCCGCAAACGTATAGATGTGCGCCATCCTTGAGCCAGGCGTAAACCTCAGCGCCGTGCTGGCGCAGACGATCCTGTACGTAGGTCTTGCGGTTTTCGTCACGCGAGAACGCCAGGTCGAGGCGATCCAATGCACCGCGTTTCAGGGCATCCTGCCATTCGGTCTGGTAGAGAAAATCTTGCGAAAAATGGCGATTGCCGAAAAACAGCCAGTTGCGGCCGCTTGCGGCGGTTTCCTCGCGCTCCTGCACAAAGGCACGGAATGGCGCTACCCCGGTGCCGGGACCGATCATGATGATGTCGCGGGCCGGATCGGCAGGCAAACGGAAGCGCTCGTTCGACTCGATGAAGACGGGAATCCTGGCCTCCTCGTCGGCGTCGGCAAGAAAGGACGAAGCCGCGCCCCAGTGGGCGCTGCCATGTGCCTGGTAATCGACCACGGCGACGGTCAGATGTACCTCGTCACCGACCAGCTTCGGGCTGGAGGCGATCGAATACAGGCGCGGGGTGAGCGGACGCAACGCCGCCAGCAAGGCTTCGGCATCCCAGTTCGTCGGGTACCGACGCAACAGGTCGATCGGCTGGTGATCGGTCAGCAGCATCGCGAGGGCGGCTGAATTTTCCGGGCGCAGCAGCGCAAGCAAGTCGGCATGGCCACCGGCTTCGGCCAGCGCCTTGACCAAGGGCCGACTCAAGCGGGTCAGCTCGCGCTCGGCACCCAGCCATTGGCTCAGTGCCAGCGTGCGGCCCTGATGACTGGCTTCGGAGGCTGCATCAAGCTTCAACACATCCAGCCATTGCGTCACCAGCGCCGGCGGGTTGCGCGGCCAAACGCCAAGCGCATCGCCGGGGCGGTAAAGCAGACCCGAACCCTCCAGCGACAGTTCAAGATGGCGCACATCGCGCTCGCTGTCGCGTGCCACGATGCGCTGGTTCGCCAGCACGGTGGCGGCAAACGGCTGCTCGCGCGAAAACAATGCCTGCTTCGCCACCGCGTGCAGCGGTGCCACCCGCAACGTCGGGCTGGCCGCCTTCAATACCTCGCTGGCGCGCTCCAGCGTGGTATCCAGCCACGGCGTGGTCACCGTTTCAAAATCAACGTCCGCCTCGCCCAGCGGTACGAAACGTTGCCCACCGAGCTCGGCCAGCCGGGCGTCGAGCTGGCGACCGATCGCGCAGAACAACGGGTAGCTGGAATCGCCCAGGCCCAGCACCGCAAACTGCAGCGCGGGAAGTTTCGGCGCGCGTTTGCCAGTGATGAACTCAACCAACCCACGCGCATCGTCCGGCGGCTCACCCTCGCCCTGCGTACTGATCACCACCACCAGGTGGCTTTCCCTGGCCAGCTCGCGCTGCGGGTAGGCATCGGCACGCAGCAGCCGCACCGGCAAACCGCTATCCGAGCTGCGGCGCGCCAGCTGTTCCGCCAGCCGCTTCGCGTTGCCGGTCTGGCTGCCGTATACAATCGTCAGTTGCCTGGCCACCTCGGCTCCGCTCGCAGCCCCTACCGCAGTGGCGCCCGCAGGCACCCGTTCGGCAAGCGCGGCGCTCCAGGCCGCAACCCAGTAGAGCTCAGCCGCTGTCAGACCTTCGGCAAGCGCTGCCAGTTGTGCCAGTCTCCCGGGATCGAGCGTAGTGGCCGGAAATTCCGGCAGGGCGACAGCATTCACGGCATCTTCCTTTTGGACGTCCATACCTCTTGGCATCCAAACATAGTGTCGAGGCCGAACCGACGGAAAGGATCTGTCGGCATGAACATATGCCGACAGCTTATGGGCGCTATGGCGACGCGATGCAGGATCAGGCCTTCCGTCTTGGATGTTGCCCCCGGGCAAGAAGGCATGACCGTGATGGGGGCCACGGAGGGCACCTGAGATGTCGCACCCACGCCGCCCGGCCTCACACCTCGCTACAATTGCCGCATGACCAAGTCCCCTGATCTTCCAATCGAAGTCCGCGGCTCCGCCCGGCAACCGTTGGGCATGAGCCCGGCGCAATTCCTGCGCAACTACTGGCAAAAACGTCCGCTGCTGATCCGCAACGCGTTCCCCGACTTCCAGCTGCCACTGCAACCGGAGGACCTAGCTGGACTGGCCTGCGAACAAGGTGCGCTGTCGCGACTGATCGTGCATGACGCCAAGCGCGACCGCTGGCAGGTCAAGAGTGGCCCCCTCGACGAGGCCGATTTCGGCAGGACCCCGGACACCGACTGGACCTTGCTGGTGCAGGATGTCGACAAGTGGGATGCCGATGTTGCGCAATTGCTGGAGCACTTTCGCTTCCTGCCCAGCTGGCGCATGGACGACATCATGATCTCTTACGCCGAGCCAGGCGGGGGGGTTGGTCCGCATGTCGATCAGTACGATGTGTTCCTGCTGCAGGCCCTGGGGCAACGCCACTGGGCGATCAGCGACGATCCGCACGCCCCGAAGGCATTCCGTCCCGACATCGAGCTCAAGCAGCTGGTCCATTTCGAACCGACCCACGAATGGCTGTTGGAGCCGGGCGACATGCTGTATCTGCCGCCCAATCTCGCACATGACGGAGTCGCCTTCGGTGGCCCCTGCATGACGATTTCGGTCGGCATGCGCGCGCCCTCACAGGCCGAATTGACCGGCGACCTGGCCGATTACCTTGCCGAGCGGCTGAGCGACGAGCAGCGCTATGCCGACCCCGACCTGATGCCGGCCAAGGCGGCTGGCGAGATCGACAAGGCCACCATCGCCCGGCTCAAGACGACGCTGCCATTCGCCGCAGCGCTGGACGACGACAGCCTGCGCGACTGGTTTGGCGGCTTCATCACCCGCTACCGCAATGCCCAGACGCCACTACCGCTGGCCAAGCCGCTGACTGAAGCGGCATTGCGCAAGAAACTCGCCGGTGGCGCCGAGCTGCTGCGTCACCCGTGGGCACGCCTGGCCTGGACCCGCGGCCGCCGCGGATGCACCTTATATGCCTGCGGCCAGGCTTACCCGGCCAGTGCGGATATCGCCACGCAACTGTGCGAGCAACGCACTGTGACGCCGTCAGAGAACCTCGATGCCAGTGCGATCACCTTGCTGCTGGCACTGGTCAATGACGGCCACCTGCTGCCGCGCAAGCCTCGCCGTCGATGAAGCTGCAGACCTTTCACGTAGCGAGCGCCGACTGGTCGCGCGAACGTGATCGGGATGCCTTGCTGGACATCCGCCAGCAGGGCTTCATCGACGAGCAAGGCGTGCCGGAACCGCGCGAGCGCGACGGACGCGACGACGGCTGCTGGCATGTGCTGGCACGCGACGACACCGGCACAGCGATCGGTTGCGGCCGCCTCGACGCGGAATGCAAGATCGGTCGCATGGCGGTATTGCCCGCATGGCGTGGCCATGGCGTCGGAGCGGCGTTGCTGCGCGAACTGATCAGCCACGCACGTAGCCAGGGTGCAACCGCCGTCATGCTGGCGGCCCAACTGAGCGCCATCGGCTTTTACGAACGCGCCGGCTTCAGCGCCCACGGCGACGTATTCGACGACGCCGGCCTGCCCCACCGGATGATGCAGCTGGTCCTGGCCCCCGCCGGGCGTGGCGAGGTCGAGACCCGCGATGTAGGTACCTTGCCCGCCTCCGACCGTGACCAGAGCGCCGCCACCCGACTGCAACTGCTGCATGAAACCCGCCATCGCCTGGCTATCTACGCCCCCGTGCTCGCCGGTGACAGCTATGCCAGCGTCGACGAACTGGCCGCACTTCGGCGCATCGCACTCTCCGGTCGCGGTGCGCAAATCCGCATCCTGCTGCACGACCCGGCCGCCGCCCTGCGCAACGACCACCGACTGATCGCACTGGCTCAACGCCTGCCCACGGCCATGCAGATCCGCACCCCGCTGGAAGAAGCCGACCTGGCCTACGCCTCCAGCTACCTGCTCAACGATGCCGGCGGCTACCTGTTCCAACCCGAAGCCACCCGCCCCCAGGGCCGCGCCGCCGGTCACGACCGCGCCGCACAGGCTCCGCTTCAGCAACATTTCGACAACGTCTGGGAACGCGCTGAGCGGGCCAGCGTGCTGCAGACGCTGGATATTTAGACGGTCTGGCCGACAGCCGGAGGTCACCTTCCTTCTCATGAGGCACTGAGCAGGCATAGATAACCTGGCTACCCGCGGGGTAACGCCCGGCTGCCTTGGGAAGCGTAAGAGCGGCATTTGCCACTCAAAAAGTGCATTCTGACCCTGAGGTCTCAATCTCCGTTCTTGGCACCTGTGCCACAAGGTTGGCACCCTTGATACCACCTGTTAGCGCACCCTGCGCTTGTTGTCTGGAGTTGCATGAATCAAGAGCGTTTCGTGCCGCTTCGCGGCCCGAGTTACTTATCTCTTGCGTGGCCAAGAGATAAGTAACCAACAGAGAAGGCCACCCCGCTTGGCGCTTGCCGGGCTTCCGGGTTCTACCCCGTTAACGCGGACACTTCCAAGAAGGCCGATCATGGCCAAAAAGGAGTGTCATGTCTAAGCGAAGAAAGTTTAACGACGAGTTCAAGCGTGAGGCGGTCGGGCTGACCCGCCAGCCGGGCGTGCAGCTCA
>JASBTI010000021.1 GCA_030148505.1 Rhodanobacter sp. | reverse complement strand
TCACCAACCACCACGCATGCACCCGATCCCCTGAACCCGGCGACCTGCCCAGTAAACCCATGGCCCTTCTCCTCCAGGAAAAGGGCTAAGTGCAGTCCATCACACCTATCTCGCGGAAGGTGTCGTCACCGGACGCTTACTTCCGATCACATCCGGACCCCGCTCAAAGAGTCAGCGGGCGGTTTGCCCAGGGCGTATCTTTCCCGGACCCCTGTTCACAGCAGCCAGCGGTCCGTATCGGCAAACCATCGCACTAGCGCATCAAAGGGCATGGGGCGTCCAATATGAAAGCCTTGGCCGTGATCGCAATGATTGTGGGCAAGAAAAGCCAGCTCCTCCTCGGTTTCGATACCCTCGGCGACTACCGGGATATTGAGGCTATGTCCCATGGCGATGATGGCCATGACCAAGGCGGCATCTCCCGGATCACTCGTGACATCCCGAATGAAGGACTTGTCGATCTTGAGCTGGCTAATGGGATAGCGTTTGAGATAACTCAGGCTTGAATAGCCCGTGCCGAAGTCGTCGATGGAGATCGCAACACCCAGCTCGTGAAGGTCGGCCAATGCCCCAGTGACGCCACCGCGTTCGTCCATCAGCACGCTTTCGGTGATCTCGAGTTCCAGTTGGTTGGCGTCGAGATGGGTTTGGCTTAGCACATCGCGAACTGCGTTGGCGAGGTCGCCGTTCATGAATTGCCGTGGCGAGACATTGACGGCGATTTTGAGCGACACACCCAACAAGGTCTGCATCCTCACGGCGTCGCTGCAAGCTGTCGCCAGCACCCATTGCCCGATCGGCACGATCAGGCCGGTTTCTTCGGCCAGGGGAATGAAGTCGTCAGGTGAAGCATAGTGGCCGTCGGCTTTGCGCATGCGCAACAGCGCCTCGACGCCGATAACGGTACTTGATTTCAGATCAACCTTGGGTTGATAAAACAGCGCGAAACCATCGTGGCGGAGGGCGCGATGCAGATCATTTTCGAGGTTCAGCCGGTCGAAGCCGCGGTTGTCCATGTCCGGTGAAAACATCTTGTAGCCGTTGCGGCCATGTTCCTTGACCCAATACATGGCCACATCGGCACAGCGCAACAGTTCATGAAGGTTGTGGCCGTCGCGCGGAAAAATGCTGATCCCGATGCTTGCGGAAATATGCAGCTCCTGAAGCCCTATATCGATGGAAGTCTTCAGCCCATCCCGAATGCGTTCCATCACCGCCGCGGCGACAAATTCATCGCAATTCGGCAACAGCAGGACAAATTCATCACCCCCCATGCGGGCGAGTGTATCGGTGGGCCGCAAGCAGGACTGCGTTCGCTCCACGAACTCCTTGAGCAAGCGGTCGCCGATATGGTGGCCCATTGAATCGTTGACGTGCTTGAAATGATCGATATCCATCATGGCCAACGCAAACGGAGTCTTCTCTCTGCGCTGTTGTTCAATGGCCTGCATAACACGGTCATCGAGGAGTGCCCGGTTAGGCAAGCCGGTCAGCACGTCGTGTAGCGCGATATGACGAATGTATTCCGCTGCACGCTTCTGCTCGGAAATATCATGGGCAATGCCCAGAAAGCCATGAAGCGCGTCGTCTTTGTCGCGCAACGCGGTTACTGAAAGTTGCACCGGCAGACGCGAACCATCCTTGCGGATATAAGTCCATTCCCTTTCTTCCGGAACATGCATCTTTGCCTTGGCTACAAATACTTCGAAGCCGGGTTCCACGATTCGGCCCAATTCATCACTTAAGGTCTTGGCCCGTAGCTGGACCTCCTCAGCATCATGGAATATGCCCGGAGTTGCCTTGCCGATCACCTCGTCTGCGCGATACCAGAGCATGCGTTCGGCCGTCCGGTTGAAGCTGAGGATGGTCCCCTCGATATCCGTGGAGATGATGGAGTACGCAGCGCTCTCCACGATTGCCGTGCGTAGCTGATTGGATAATTCGAGCTCACTGGTCAGCAGTTCTTCATGGGTGATATCTCTGACCGTGACAGCTATGCCATCGGTCATGGCGACGGCCTGGCGGAAGAACCATTGTTCGGTGCTCTTCTCGATGGTCAATGAAAACTTCTCGCTCACTGCTTTCCCAGTAAGCAAGACCTTTCTGTATTTTTCGAACAGGTCAGTCTGCTGGGGAAACAGCTCAAGCAGCGAATGCCCTAGCGGCTTGTCGGTCAACAATCCTAGTAATGTCTCTGCCTGCTTGTTCAAGTAGACGTAACGAAAGTCGATGGTGTCTCCAGTCGGGTCCTTTATGCTTTCGTAGATGATGAAGGCATCCGGACTGCTCTGGGTTGCCGCCTCGAAGCGCCCCCTGGCAGTGCTTTCGGACAGGTGGGCATCCGCCATGTTCTTGACCAGGGGCCTTACTCTAAAGCGAATGATCCACAAACCCAGGACGATCAGTATCGCGACCAACGGGACGGAAAGGAGTACTTGTTTCCGGGCTGGTGCGTAGAGTTCGGCAAGGTCCATTTTAAGGACCAGGGCCAGACCGGTGTCGCCTACCGGGCCATAGGCGGAGAGTACGTGTCGGCCCCGATAATCCGTCAGCTCGGCTACACCGCTTTGGTGAGCCAATGCATAGTTCATCGGAATGGGAGCGCCATGGATATGGTCCGGAATTACGTACATCCCCGCCTGTTCACGCTGCGGAAAACATAAAAGCCGCTGTCGGTCGAGGCGGGCGCACATGGGTAACGTTCCCGTATCCCCCCAGTTGTTGGTCTCGCTGATCAGCCTGTCGACCTCGGGGAGGGCCACGTCGAATATGATGAAATCGCCGCCAGCACCAGGCGATACGCCTTCGATGGGTAGACGTGCTCGAAGGTAGTAGCCTTTGTCCCACACAAAAGAATACGTATCCTGCCCATAGAGCGGAACACTGTAGGTAGTATCTGCAATCAAGTGTCCGGCAACCAGCCTTTCCTGGTTCTTCTGCTCCAGGGCGATGCCGGAAAAGCCGTGTTTCAACAATGGCCTAGTAATACTTGTCAGTTTCGCGATAGCCGTTTTGGCTCCGGCGCCTCCACCCAATGCGATAGTGGCGAGCGTGCTGACGTCAGGGTTTGTTGCGGCTACAAGCGTACGCTGAACGTAGTGGTCAATCGTCGCACCCAGGAAGGCTTCTTTCGTATCAAGAATTTGCCGGAGATTTAAGGATGCTTGCTGGTGGACGGCTTGATCCAGGAAACGCAAACCGGCAAGCGACACGGTAATTGCCGTCAGAGCGACTACAAAAATGGTGGTGGTGTAGATTCTCTTGGCTCGTTGCTCTGCCGTGATGGGGCCGGAAACGTATCCGGGTCTAGAGGAAATGAGCCACAGGCCCATGCCGAGCAAGGTCATGCCGAGGGCCGAAGAGATTGGCATCCATGCCACATATTTCTTCAAATATACGGGTTCGAAAAGATACTGGAGATTGATCCAATGTTGGACGATATCGATGACGCTAATCAGAACGAGCATGCAGGCTATTACGCGGGTAAGCATCCGCATTTTTCGGTGACGGGCGTGTCGACTAGTAAATATTCCGGCGCAAAAGACCATGAGGCTGCCTACAGTCATGGCGGGCATGTGTCCAAGGGCTCGACCATCAATCTTGGGGGTGAGGCCCAGTAACTCGACGCCGAAGTCCCAGCCTGACGCAAGTTCGACAGCTCGTGCGCCTGCCAGCAACAAAATCAATACCACTGACACAGTCTGTACCCCCGAAACCGGGTCGCCCGGCGATTTCCGCCATTTCAGCAGCGACAAACCAGCCAACGCCAAACACAGTGCCGTGCCTGGCGCCATCAGAAGCCAGTCGGGGTTGAGACGAGTCGGGGTTACAACATTGAATACCCAGCCGAACAGGACGAGTCCGCCAAGCACTACACTCAGTACGCCGGGAATCCAAGCGGGGTTGCCTTTCCATGAAGCAAACATACGCGGGGCCTCGGTACATTATGCAAGGGCGAGAGTACCTTGGACCTCTTCGACGCTAACGTCGGTCCGTTTCACGACTATACCTTGCCTAATGTTTGCTGCAGCAAGAGCCTCATGGCCCGATCGCCGCAAGCATGGCTTCTGCACTCGATACGCGAAACTCACCAGGCGCTTCGATCTGCAACAGGCGAATGCCGCTATTTTCGGCATATAGCGCAAAGCGCCGCGCCCGCAATCCCATACCGAACGGTGTGCCATCCCATTCCAGGCCCAGGGCGCGGGTGAATCCGGCATTACCGTCGGCCAGCATCAGCAAACCGGCGGGAACCTGCTGAGCGCAGGCCCAGGCTTTCATCACATGGACATCGTTGACAGCAAGGCATATGACGGTGACGCCACGTTGCCGAAAGTCCGCGAGGTGCCGGATATAGCCTGGCAGATGCTGGTTGGAGCAGGTCGGTGTGAAGGCACCGGGTACGCCGAACAGCACCACCTTTCGTCCGGCGAACAGCACACCGGTACGGCTGGATCGGACCTCGCCATCGACGACCTGGATCGGCATGTCGGGGATGGTGTCGCCGGGTTGCAGGCTCATAGGGGAGTTCACGGTAACAAGATGGGGGAGCCCCCATGCTAAATGCCCCCGTGGCGGGTTGTCGCCTTGAATCGGCAGCTATCGCACCTATTTTCTGGCCAAGCGGTGAACAAGCCGCACATTACGAGAGGAGCAAGGCATGAACACAGGTCGTCATTCAGTCTGGAACGTCAGCCCGGGCCTGACCGAGGAAATCCGTCAGGCCTTCGACCGCATCCTGCAACCGGAGGAACGCGAGCCGTCCAACGTTGTGACCAGTCAATGGGCACCGCGGGTGGATATCCGTGAGGAGCCCACGCGCTTCGTGATCCAGGCCGATATTCCCGGTGTCGATCCGCAACAGATCGAGGTCAGCATGGACAAAGGCATGCTCGCCATCAAGGGTGAGCGAAACGCCGGAAAGAGCGATGAAGATGGCCGGTTCACCCGGGTCGAACGTGAACGCGGAGTCTTCCATCGGCGTTTCGCGCTGCCTGATAGTGCCGATGGCGATCAGATAACCGCCAACGGTAGCCTTGGTGTATTGGAAATCGTGATACCCAAAAAAGCGCAGGCAACACCGCGACGCATTACCATCAACCAAGGCCACTGAACCGGATTGCCCAGAACAGTGAGTTTCCCTCGGGCGAGGCGTTCCTCGCCCGAGGTTGTGCGTCAGGCGGGGAGTGGCAGTGGAATTCAAAGACTATTACGACATTCTCGGCGTCAAGCCGGATGCCAGCGAGGCCGAAATCAAGGCGGCGTATCGCAAGTTGGCGCGCAAGTACCACCCGGACAAAAACAAGGACGCCGGTGCGGAGGAGAAGTTCAAGGCGGCCAACGAGGCGCAAGAGGTCTTGATGGATGCTGAAAAACGGCGTGCCTATGACCAGGTACGCGCTGGCGGCTACCGGCAAGGAGAGACCTTTCGGCCGCCACCGGGCTGGCAGGGGCATAGTCAGGGTTTCGGGGATGCGGGTGATGGCGACTTCAGCGACTTCTTCGAGAGTCTGTTTGGCCGCGGCGCGGCCGCTGGTCAGCACGGACAGCATGGCCATGCACGCCCCCGGCGCGGCAGGGACGTCCAGGCCCAGGTAGAGATCGATCTGCAGACCGCTTTCGAGGGCGGCCGTACACGCTTGTCGATGCAGGAGCCGTCCGGTGCCGAGCGCCTGCTTGAAGTGAAGATACCGGCAGGCATCAAGCCGGGGCAGGTGATCCGTCTTTCCGGACAGGGGCAGCCAGGCATGAGCGGTGGCCCCAAGGGTGACTTGCTGCTGGAGATCGGGATTCGCGATGACGCCCGTTTCCGTCTCGATGGCCGCAACGTGGTGCATGTGCTTGCGCTCGCGCCATGGGAGGCAGCGCTCGGTGCTACGGTGCCGGTCCCGACCTTGGCAGGTAACGTCGACCTACGCATTCCAGCCGGATCGCAGTCGGGTCGTAAGCTGCGGCTGAAAGGGCGCGGCATGCCGGGCGCACATCCTGGCGATCAGATAGTCGAGCTGTCGATTCGTGTGCCAGCGGCAGAAACGGATGCGCAGCGCAAGGCGTACGAAGCCCTGCGGGCGCACTTTCAGGATTACGATCCTCGGCATTGAACGAGTACATCGACAGCTAAATGAAAACGGCGCCCGCAGGCGCCGTTTTTTTGCCTTGATGAACTTGACTAGCGGTCAGGTGGGTAAGAATTCGTTGAGTGTCTTGACCAGATCCTCCTCCCTGATCGGCTTGGTCACGTAAGCCTTGGCACCCTGGCGCATCCCCCAGACCTTGTCGGTTTCCTGATCCTTGGTGGTGACCAGAATGATCGGGATGTGCGCGGTGTCGGCATTCTTGCTGATCGTGCGCGTTGCCTGGAAACCATTGAGGTTAGGCATGACCACGTCCATCAGGATTAGGTCCGGCTTCTCCTGCTTGGCGACTTCCACACCGGCGGCACCATCTTCCGCAGAGAGCGTCTCATGCCCGAGTTTTTCGACAATGCGTTTGATACCGAGCAATTGCGACGGCGAGTCGTCGACGATCAGGATGCGTGCCATAAGGTGATAGTTTCCTGCGAGGTTGAGTGATTCTAAGTGGTGGCGATGGCAGTTCCAAGCATGGTCGTATCAGCTGGCGTTACCGAGACGCACTACGGTGCGCCCAAACGAGTTGCCAGCAAGCATGGCTGGAAACACCGAGGGCAATTCGTCCAGGGTAACTTCCCGGGTAGCAATGCGCTCCAGGTGGTGGGGTTTCCAGTCGCTGGCCAGTCGCCGCCATATCTCCTCACGCATGTCACGCGGGGTATTCGCAGAGGCGATACCCAGCAGGCTGGCACCGCGAATGATGAACGGCATCACCGTAGTGCCGAATGCCACACCTCCGGCATTACCGCAAAGCGCGACGTTGCCGAACGCACTGACCAGGGGCAACAGGCCGCTGAGCGTGCTGCCGCCGACATTGTCCAGCGCCCCGGCAAATCGTGCGGAATCCATGGGTTTACCGCTGAAAGTGAGCTGGTGGCGGTCAATGCATTCGCTGGCACCAAGGGAGCGAAGCCAGTCGAAATGATCCGCTTTTCCGCTGATCGCATGCACTTCGTATCCGGCGCGGCTGTAGATGTCGATGGCCAGTTGACCAACCCCGCCGCTTGCCCCGGTAATGGCGATCGCCCCCATATCCGGCCGCTGCCGGTTGTCCTGCATGCGCAATAGTCCCAGGGCAGCGGTGAATCCTGCGGTGCCGAGAATCATGCTCTCACGCAAGCTCAGGCCTGGCGGCAGCGGAATCGCCCACTGCGCGTCCAGCCGCACGTATTCACTGTAGCCACCATCACGCGTTTCGGAAAGCCCACTGCCGGTGCAAAGCACGGCGTCGCCCTCCCTTAATGTGGGATCGGCGGAAGCGACCACATGGCCTGCCACATCGATGCCGCCATTCAATGGGAAATGACGAAGGATTTTTCCCTTGCCGGTGCCGGCGAGGGCATCCTTGAAGTTGATCGAGGACCAGGCCGCCTTGATCAGCACTTCACCCGGCGACAGCGCCTCGGGCGCTATTTCCTCAATGCCGGCCCTGTAGCCACGTGCGTCGTTGTGAATGCGAAAAGCGCGAAAATGAGTCATGTGGGTTCCTGGGAGATTCACGCCTTGACGCTAGATGGCCCGATCACGCGCGTAGCGTCGCCGCCGTCGTAGTGGTCCATCCAGTCGAATAGGGTGGTCATCGAGTCGCCGAACCAGATACTGCGACGTTGGCCGGAGCGCACGAACCCTTCGTCGACCATATGATCCATCATCGCGCGCAGCTTGCTGTAGTAACCGCGCACGTCGAAGAAGGCACAGGGATAGCGGTGCAGTCCAAGTTGGGCCCAGGTGAGCATTTCAAACATCTCGTCCAGGGTGCCGAATCCCCCGGGTAGGGCGACAAACGCGTCGGATAATTCGTACATGCGCGTCTTGCGTTGGTGCATGGTGTCGACCACAACCAGTTCAGTCAGCTTCGGATGGGCTACCTCGAGCTCGACCAGCTGTCGCGGGATCACGCCGATCACCTTGCCGCCGCCAGCTAGCACGGCATCGGCGACAATCCCCATCAGTCCCACCTTTCCACCACCGTAGACTAGCGCGATGCCGCGACGGGCCATCTCGGTGCCGAAGGCGCGGGCGCTGTCGGCATGGGCCGGATGCTTGCCGCTGCTCGAGCCGCAATAGACACAGAGGGCTTTGGGCTGAGGCATGGTGATTTCCTCCGGTACGTGTCAGCGGTTGTACGGGCGGTACCCGTCTATGCCTGCACAGAATCCTCATCGAGCTGGCGGGCATTGGCCGCCCTACGAAAGGGCCATCACCCACACCAGCCATGAACTGCAGGAAATTTCTCTCGCCCGGCCTCAATTGCCCTTGTGGATGGCGCGCTTGTCCACCGACAACGCCGCTTCGTGCACCGCTTCGGACAGGGTCGGATGCGCATGCACGATGCGCGCAAGGTCTTCCGACGAGCCCTTGAACTCCATCGCGACCACGCACTCGGCGATCAGCTCGGAAACACCCGGGCCTACCATGTGGACACCCAGGATGCGGTCGGTTTCGGCATGGGCGAGCATTTTCACCTGGCCTACGGCTTCGTTCATCGCCACGGCCCGACCGATCGCGGCGAACGGGAAGCTGCCGACCCGATAAGGAATGGCGGCATCCTTGAGTTCTTTCTCGGTCTTGCCGGCCCAGGCGATTTCCGGTTCGGTGTAGATCACCCACGGGATCGTGTCGAAGTTGACGTGACCGGCCTTGCCAGCGATCCACTCGGCTACCGCAACGCCTTCCTCGGAGCCCTTGTGTGCCAGCATCGGGCCGCGCACCGCGTCGCCGATCGCCCACACGCCGTCGACGCCGGTATGACAGTGCTCGTCGACCACGATACGGCCACGTTCGTCGAGCTTCACACCGGTATCATCGGCCAGCAGGCCGGCAGTGTAGGCACGACGACCCACGGCAACCAGCAGCTTGTCGACGACCAGCTTCTGCTCGCCGTCCTTGTCGCTGTAAGTCAGGTGTACGCCGTCCTTCTTGACCTCGGCCTTGCCGAGCTTGGCGCCCAGCTTGATGTCCAGGCCTTGTTTCTTGAACTCGCGCTGGGCGACCTTGGCGATATCGGGGTCGGCCACGCCGAGGAAATCGGGCAGCGCTTCGAGGATGGTGACGTCGCTGCCGAGCCGCTTCCATACGCTGCCCAGTTCGAGACCGATTACGCCGGCACCGATCACACCCAGTCGCTTCGGAACCTCGGTGAAATCCAGGGCGCCGGCATTGTCGACAATGGCCTTTCCGTCGAACTTGGCGAACGGCAGTTCGATCGGCACCGAGCCTGAGGCCAGCACGACGTTGGTGGCGCTGATGGTCTGCTTGCTGCCGTCGTTGCCGGTAATCTCGACCTGATTGCCTTTCAGCAGCTTGCCGGTACCGAAGTACGGGGTGATCTTGTTGGCCTTGAACAGCGTGGCCACACCGCCGGTGAACTGCTTGACGATTTTGTCCTTGCGCCCGACAAAGGTCGGTACATCGATGCGCGGATTGTCCGCACTGATGCCGTGGACGTCGAAATGACTGGTCAGATTATGGAACTGGCGCGAGGAATCCAGCAGCGCCTTGGACGGGATACATCCCACGTTGAGGCAGGTACCGCCGAGGGCTTGCTTGCCGTCCTTGCCCGCGAACGCATCGATGCAGGCCGTCTTGAGGCCGAGTTGCGCGGCACGGATCGCACCGACATAACCGGCTGGGCCCGCGCCGATGAAAATGACGTCGAATTTGTCGTTCATGGTTTTGTGTCCTTGAAAGCGGGAACAGGGAGCGGGGAACAAAGGCCGCGGCTTCTACCGCGCCCTGTTCCCCGTTCCCGCATCATTAGAGTCCGAGAAGCATGCGCTGCGGGTTCTCCAACTGATCCTTGATGTCGACCAGGAACAGCACCGCGTCCTTGCCGTCGATGATGCGGTGGTCGTAGGAGATCGCGATATACATCATCGGTGCGGCGATGACCTGGCCGTTCTCGACGATGGCGCGCTCCTTGATCGTGTGCATGCCGAGGATCGCGCTCTGCGGCGGATTGACGATTGGCGTGGAAAGCAGCGAGCCGAAGGTGCCTCCGTTGGTGATGGTAAAGGTGCCGCCTTGCAGGTCGTCCAGGCTTAGCTTGCCGTCGCGTGCCTTCTTGGCGTAATCGGCGATACCCTGCTCGATATCGGCGAAGCCCATGTCCTGCACGTCGCGCAATACCGGCGTGACCAACCCTTTGTCGGTGGACACGGCAATCGAAATGTCCTGATAGCCGTGATAGATCACATCGTTACCGTCGACCGAGGCGTTGACGATGGGGCGGCGTTTGAGCGCTTCGGCGGCGGCCTTGACGAAGAAGCTCATGAAGCCGAGCTTGATGCCGTGGGTCTTCTGGAATTGCTCGCCCAGCGATTTGCGCATCTTTACTACTTCAGCCAGATTCACCTCGTTGAACGAGGTAAGCATGGCGATCGAGTTCTTCGACTGCATCAGCCGTTCGGCGATTTTTGCGCGCATGCGGGTCATCGGCACGCGCTCTTCCGGACGTGCGCCCGGCGTCGGCTTTGCCGCCGGCGCGGTAGCGCTGCCTGCCTTGCCGTAGTTGACCAGATCTTCCTTGGTGACGCGGCCGTCGCGGCCGGTGCCGGCGACTTTCGAGGCGTCGATATTTTCCTCGACGGCTACCCGGCGCCCTGCTGGAGAGAGTTCCTCGTTGCCCTTGGCGGCAATTTTCTCGGCTTTGGGGGCCTCGCTTTTTGCTGGCTCAACCTTGTTTTCAGTCTTCGCCGGGGTAGCGGCGGCACCTTCTTCGATGATCGCGATAATCTGTTCGCTGTTTACCGTGTCACCCGTATGGTGTCTGATTTCCTTGAGCACGCCGTCGACCGGGGCGGGCACTTCCAGCACGACTTTGTCGGTTTCGAGATCGACCAGATTCTCGTCGCGCTGAACCGCGTCGCCGGCTTTCTTGTGCCAGCTGGCGATCGTGGCGTCGGAGACGGACTCGGGAAGGACGGGGACTTTGACTTCGATGGACATAGAAGGGCTCTTGAGTGAGTGCGTTCATCCCTGAGCGCAAAGATCAAATAGCGGCCATCCATGGCCGCACTGTTCAAAAAGTCTATTCCGCCGAGTGGTCGGTGCCGACCGGCGCGACCAGCGCCTGTTCGACGAGCGCTGCCTGTTCGGCGATATGCGTATTGAAATGGCCGGCCGCCGGTGCCGCCGAGCGAGCGCGACCCGCATAGGAGAGGCTGTGCTTGCTGTTGGTACAGGCTTGCAGGTGATGACGAATCTGAAACCATGCGCCCTGGTTCATTGGCTCTTCCTGGCACCAGATCACTTCCCTGGCCATGGGGTATTTCCCCAGTTCGGCCGCTACTTCGGGCCGGGGGAACGGGTACAACTGTTCAACGCGCACGATTGCCACATCCTTCAATGCGCGCTTTTCAGCCTCTTCGAGCAAGTCGTAGTAGACCTTGCCGGCACACAGGACCACCCGCTTGACCTTCTTGGCCGGCAATTCACGATGCTCGCCCAGCACCAGCTGAAAACTGCCATTGGCCAGTTCGTCCAGCGTGGAAACGGCCAGCTTGTGCCGAAGCAGGGACTTGGGTGTCATCACGATCAGCGGCTTGCGCACCGGCCGCAGCATCTGGCGACGGATCATGTGGAAATCCTGGGCGGGCGTAGTCGGCACGCATACCTGCATATTGTCCTTGGCACACAGCTGCAGGAAGCGCTCGAGACGCGCCGAAGAATGTTCAGGCCCCTGACCCTCGTAACCGTGCGGGAGGTATAAGGTGAGGCCGCACAGGCGGTTCCACTTCGATTCACCGGAACTGATGAACTGGTCGATCACCACCTGCGCTCCATTGGCAAAGTCACCGAACTGGCCTTCCCAGATGTGCAGCGTGTCCGGATCGGTGGTGGAGTGCCCGTACTCGAAGGCCATTACCGCCTCCTCGCTGAGCAACGAGTCGATGATCTCGACACTGGCACCGTCTCGGACGGTGGCTAGCGGAAGGTAGGTATGGCCGTCGCTCTGGTCATGCAGCACGGCATGCCGGTGAAAAAACGTGCCACGTCCCGAATCCTGGCCGACCAGTCGCAGGTCATGGCCGTCGTCGATCAGGGTCGCGTAGGCGAGATTTTCCGCGAAGCCCCAGTCGGCAGGAACTTCGCCGGTGGCCATTTTTCGTCTATCGTCGTAGATCTTGTTCACCCGTGATTGCAGGGTGAGGTCCTTGGGCAACTCGAGGATCCGCTGGGCCAATTCTGCCAGCTTTTTCTTGCCGACCGTGGTATCGGTCGGCATCGACAGCTTGTGGTTGTAGAAACGCTGCCAGTCGATTTCCAGATCGCGTACCGGGGAGGGATTGAATTCGGCCAGCGGCGCCCCCGCCTCCAGTCGCTCGCGATAGGCATCCAGCAGCTGCTTGGCCTCGCCTTCGGCGAGAATACCCTCACGCTGCAGTTGCTGCGCGTACAGGTCGCGGGTAGTCGGCCGCTGGCGGATGATCCGGTACATCAGGGGCTGCGTGGCGGCTGGCTCGTCCGCTTCGTTGTGGCCATGGCGCCGATAGCAGACCAGGTCGATCACCACATCCTTGCGGAAGGTCTTGCGGAACTCATAGGCGAGACGGGTAACCTCGATGACCGCCTCCGGATCATCGCCATTGACGTGGAACACCGGGGCGTTGACCATCTTGGCCAGATCGGTGCAGTACATGGTGGAACGCGCATCCTGGGGGTTGGACGTGGTGAAGCCCACTTGATTGTTGACCACAATGTGGACACTGCCACCGATCTTGAAACCCCGCGCCTGGGACATGTTGAACAGTTCCATGTTCACCCCCTGTCCGGCCAGCGCTGCGTCGCCGTGGATCAACACGGCCATCGACTGCTGATGATCGGTGTCATGGCGGCGTAGCTGACGCGCATGCACGGAGCCGGCGACGACGGGATTGACGATTTCAAGATGGGACGGGTTGAACGCCAGCGCCACGTGCACGCCGCCCTTAGGTGTCTTCAGGTCGGACGAAAAGCCCATGTGGTATTTGACGTCGCCGGAATAGGCCGGATCCTCCGGATGTTCGAACTTGCCCTCGAACTCCTCGAACAATGTCTTCGGCGGCTTGCCGAGGATGTTGACCAGCACGTTGAGGCGGCCGCGATGGGCCATGCCGATGACGATCTCCTTGATACCGTTGTCGCCAGCCGCGCGAACCACGTCGTCGACCATCGGGATCAGGCTGTCGCCGCCTTCGAGCGAAAACCGTTTCTGGCCCACATACTTGGTATGCAGGTACCGCTCCAATCCCTCGGTAGCGGTTAGTGCGGCAAGAATCTGCTGCTTGCCGGCCTGGTCCAGCCCGGCACTGCCATTGGCCTTTTCCAGCCGCGTGTAGATCCAGTTGCGCTGCTCATGATTGCTGATGTACATGAACTCGGCACCGATCGTGCCGGCATATACTTTCTTCAGTCGCGCCAACAGTTCACGAAGCTTCAGCCGCTGGCCGCCACCGGCATAGGTTCCGCAGTCGAACTCGGTATCCAGGTCGGATTCGGCCAGACTATGAAAGGCCAGTCCAAGATCCGGAGCCGGCATCTTTTCGCTGAGCCCAAGCGGGTCGAGGTCCGCTGCGAGGTGACCGCGTGAACGGTAGGCGGTGAGCAGACGCAGGACGCCGGCTTGTTTGCGCGCATGTGCGTCGCTCATGGGGACGGCTGCATGCCCGAAGTAGCGGTGCTTTTGCGCTGCCTCAATCCGGGCGATGGCCTTACCGTGGGGAGTGTCGCCCGCTTCGTGACCCTTGAATGTCGCGAAATACCGGTCCCAATCCTCGGAGACCGACGACGCATCGAGTAGCCATGCGTCATAGAGCGATTCGACGTAATCGGCGTTGCCGCCAGCGAGCTGGGAGGACTCGAAGAACTCGCGAATCAGATTTGTACTCACGTCACCACCGGTGGGGGAAAGATGCTTTCAGCTATCCGCACACACGATCCTGGCAATCGGATGGATGGTCATCGTTCGACAACGACAGGCCGTGATGTGGATCACTGGAGATAATCCGGTCGATTATACCCTCGGCCTGCGCCGAAGCGGCAACCCATCGCTGCGATCCGTCTCGCGTCCGGGCCCGATTGTCGACGGCTATTTGCACGCTATTGAGAAAATTCATGTACTTCACTTCCGGTTCGGCCCGCCGTCCAAGCCAGCTTCTGTTCAGCTGGCAACGGTCGCCAGGTCGGTACGGGGATGTCGGATAACCGGACGCGCGAGGTCAGGGAGAAATTGCGTGGAAGTCGCGATATATCGCGTGGGACGGATTGACCGGTAACGTCAGGGGCGAGCGGATCAGCCAGCCGGTATGGAAGCCCGCCTCACGTGCGGCATCCAGTTCCTCGACGATATCGGACAGGAACAGGATATGCGTGGGGGGTTCGCTAAGGGCTTCGGCGATCCGCACGTACGATGCAGATTCGCGTTTTGAACCGGTTTCGGTGTCGAAGTAGCCGTCGAACAACGGCGTCAGATCACCTGCGTCGCTATAGCCGAAAAACAACTGTTGTGCCTGCACCGAGCCGGAAGAGTAGACATACAGCTTAAATCCGTCTGCGTGCCAGCTACGCAGCTTGGCAGGTACATCGGGGTAGAGGTGCGCGCGATAATCGCCAGCAACATATCCGTCTTTCCAGATCATGCCCTGCAACGCCTTCAGCGCGGTCGATTTGCGATCCAGGTCGATCCACTGCAGCAGCAGCTCGATGATTTCCTGACGGCTCGCTTCGGTCAGTCCTGCTTCCCTAGCTGCTTCATGGAGCCAATGTTGTACCTCTGGCCGATCACCATGCGTCTCCACGAAGGCGGGCAGTCGCTTGCGCGCATAGGGAAAAAGCACCTCGCGGACAAAGCTCAGTGAGCTGGTAGTACCTTCGATGTCGGTGACGATGGCGCGAATTTCACTCATGGCAGCCGTTCCTTCAAAAGGCGGCTAGCATAGAGGAACCGGGGGGATCGCTGCGTCAACGACCCGCTGGGGAGATAGCGCCGGGGTTCAAGTGGGTCCGGCCGGTGCCGGTTGCATCCGCGGAAATCGCTGCGCAATCTCGTTACCGGTGAACTGGGCAACCCATCCCTGCGGGTTGGTGAACAGGCGTATCGCCACGAAATAGGGCGACTCGCTCATGTCGAACCAATGCGGTGTCCCGTCCGGCACTCCGATCAGGTCGCCTTGCTCGCACAGGATGTCATAGACCTTGTCATCCATGTGCAGGGTGAACTGTCCGGAACCGGCCACGAAGAAGCGGACCTCGTCTTCGCTATGCGTATGTTCGCTGAGGAACTTTGCCCGCAATGCAGCCCGCTCGGGGTGGTCCGGGCCAAGGCTGATCACATCGACGGAGCGATATCCCTTTTCGCTGACCAGCCGGTCAATATCCTCGCGGTAGGCTGCGAGCACCTCGTCCTGGGTCGCGCCTGGCTTGATCGGCCGGTTTGCCTGCCAACGTTCAAAGCGTATGCCCACGTCGGCCAGCCGCTCCGCGATTTCGTCATGCTGGTGGTGTATGGACAGCGGTTCCTCGGGCTGTTGTTCGTGGTAGATGCGCAGACGACTCATGTTGACAACCTCCTCAGCTCCAGTTCGCAGTCCAGCATGAACTCCAGCGCCTCCAGGTGTCGGCGTGCCTCGGCCATGTCGCGCCCCCAGGTATAGATGCCGTGCCCATCGATGAGGTAGGCATGCAACGGTTTGCCTGTAGCCATCCATGCATCCACCCTGGCGACCAATTCCGGCATGTGCTGGGTGTTTGAAAAAACGGGAATTTCCAGCACGCTGTCATGCGTGGTGACGCCGGTAATGGCCTTCTGCAGTTCCCAGCCGCGCAACCGGACCACACCCTCGCGGGCGAACAGACGGGAGGCGACACTCTGGGTGCGAGAATGTGTATGAAGCACCGCGCGAATATCCGGCCAGCGCCGATAGATATGCGTATGCAGCGCGGTTTCGGCGCTGGGCCGTTCAGCGCTCCCTACCGCGCGGCCCTCCATGTCGACCATCATGACGCCACTGCCTTCGATGCGACTCTTGTCGTGCCCTGAGATGGTAATGGCGGCGTGGTTTGCGTCCACCCGCATGGAGAAGTTGCTGCTTGTCGCCGGCGTCCAGCCCAGGGCGGCGAGCTCGCGCGCGTTGCTGGCGACGCAGTCCGCGATCGGATCGAAGAGCTCGGCGGTGACCGTGACGGGCGAGATTTCAGTCATGATGAATGGACGTCCAAATGGACTCGAACTATATCATGGGCATGAGCGTGCTTTGCTGGTAATGAGAGCTATTCTCGCAAGTCAGCACGGATTGCATTCAATGGCGTAAGATCAGCACGGGTCCGGCGCAGGGTGCGCCGGTTGATTGACTGTCTGGAGCCTTGTCCATGTCGAACGAGAAAGAAATCGAATCGCGCCGTCGTTTCCTCAAAGTTGCCGCTGGTACCACGGTGGCTGCCGTGGTCATGGGAGGGTTGCCGCGTTTTGCGCGGGCTGCCGAATTGCCACCGTTGACCGATGCAGATCCGACGGCCAAGGCGCTTGACTACGTTGATGATGCCAGCAAGAGCACCAATCCCAAGCGCAAGCCGGGTGATGATTGCGCCAACTGCATGTTCTATACCGGCGGTAAGACCGGTCGTGGTCCCTGTCAGTTGTTCCCCGGCAAGTCCGTGGCAGCGAAGGGCTGGTGCGTCTCGCATTCACCGAAGCAAGGTTGAGCGGTCTGACGCGGTAGTTCGCGCAACAGTCCGAAAGCTCGAAGCTGTCAAGAAGGGTCGACATCATGTGTCGGCCCTTCTTGGTTTTTGGGCAACGCCCCCCTGGATCGATGCGCGCCGTGGCGTTTGACGCAGGGCCACTGCGCCAAGTTCTTAAGGTTAACGACGAGCACGAAAAGGGGAGGCTGATGACAGAAGAAGTGCTGCCCGACGTGTCAGGTTGAGGAGCTGACCCCCCTGGCACGCCGGGCGGCGATCCGGGGCCCACTGCCAAGTGATCAACCCGCGGACTGAGGATGATACTCCCGGCATGGCAAGCAGGGCGAGAGGCTCCGTGCAATCCCATGATATTTTGTTTAAAAACTAAATAAAACAAAATGTTACATAACTTTTATCAACTAAACTTTAGCTTTTGGGGCGCTGCCAGAAATAAATCAAAATGGGAATTTCGCCGCAAATGAAGCCATTTGACTTCTTTTGGGCGAAAATTGCTGGAGTTCACAAATTCTGTGATCCTGCGGAAGAGTCCTGCAGCAGGCTGTGTCGGCGACCGTACAGGAAGTAGATGCAAAACCCGATCAGGGTCCAGACGCCCAGGATGGCCCAATTGAACCAGTCGAGGCTGAACAGCAAAGCCAGGCAGCTGCCGACCCCAGCCAAGCAGGTAAACCACACCCAGGGCACGCGGAACGTCCTCGGCAAATCCGGCATCGTATGGCGCAGGATCAGAACCCCTGCGCAGACCGCGGAAAAGGCGATCAGCGTACCCATCGATGTCAGGTTGGCGAGCAGATCGAGCGGGAAGATCGCCGCAAGCAAGGCAATCATGGCGCCGGTGAAAAGCGTGTTGATGTGCGGTGTGCGGTAGCGCGGGTGCACCTTCGCGAACATCCGGGGCAGCATGCCGTCGCGGGCCATGATCATGAAGATGCGCGGTTGCGCAATGATCATCACCAGGATGACCGACGACAACCCGATCATCGCGCCGATCTCCACAATCAGTCGCAGCCAGCCCAGTTGCGGGTGCGCGGCGACCGCGGTGACGACCGGCTCCGAGGTATCGAGGATCGTGTACGGCACGAGGCCTGTCAGCACCGCGGCCATGGCAAGGTACAACAGCGTGCAGATCACCAGCGAGACTAGAATGCCGAAGGGCAGGTCACGTTGCGGATTTTTGCATTCTTGAGCGGCGGTGGAGGTCGCCTCGAAACCGATATAGGCGAAAAACACCATGGCCGCGCCGCGCATGATGCCTGACCAGCCGTACTTGCCGTCGCCCTGCGGCTCGGGAATGAACGGGTGCCAGTTGGCGGGATTCACGTAGCGGTACCCCGCAACCACAACGACGACGATCAGGCCGACCTTGACCAGCACCATCAGCGCGTTCAAGCCGGAAGATTCGCGAATGCCGATATAGCACAGCCAGGTAAGCGCCATGACGATGGCGACCGCCGGCAGATTGAACAGACTGCCGGTGGTGACAAGGTGACCGTCGGTAAAGGCCAGCGGTGCGTTGGTCAGTGCCGTCGGCAGATGGACGCCCATATGGTCGAGCAAGCTGGTGAAATAACCGGTCCAGCTGGCCGCCACGGCGGAGGCCGAGATGCCATATTCGGCCACCATATTCCAGCCGATGAACCAGGCGGCCAATTCTCCCAGCGAGGCGTAGGCGTAGGAGTAGGAGCTTCCGGAGATCGGAATCAGCGTGGCGAACTCGGCATAGCACAGCGCGCTGAAGCCGCTGACGATCGCTGCGATCACAAACGACAGCAGTACCGCCGGGCCCGCATGCTCGGCCGCCGCTGTGCCCGTGACTACAAAAATGCCGGTGCCAATGACTGCGCCAATGCCGAGCGCCGTAATACCCCAAGGTCCCAGGGTGCGACGGAGTCCCGGACCGTGGACATTGTCATCGTTGCTGAAATCGGTCTTGCGGGCGAGCAACTGCTTGAGCATGGGCTATCGTCTTTGGAGGCGGATCGTCGAGCCCACGGGCCCGTACGTCGTGGCAGATACAACGGGTGGCGCCATGGGCGCCGTTCGTTGTCCGTCAGTGCGTATTCTGGCGCAGCTTGCTGTGCCGATAACCGTAGAATCCGTAGATCAGGAAGCCGATCACGATCCAACTCACCAGCAAGGGCCAGCGCACTACGAAAGCTTGCCAGAACAGAAACAGGCAGGCCGCCGCGCCCAGCGGGCTGACCAGCCAGACCAAGGGCACGCGGAAGGCACGTGGCAATTCCGGCCGCGTGCGACGCAAGATCAGCACACCAATACACACGGTGGCGAACGCCAGCAAGGTGCCCATCGAGACCAGATCCCCCAGCACATCGACCGGGAACAGGCCGGCGAGGGCGCAGGCGATGACGCCAACCAGGATGGTGCCGACATAAGGCGTACGATGTTTTGGATGCAGGCGTCCCAGTGCCGGCGGCAACAGACCATCGCGCGACATTGAGTAGAAAATGCGCGGTTGGCCCATCAGCATCACCAGTACGACCGAGCTCAGCCCAGCCAGCGCTGCGAACACCACCAGGACCTTCAAGGCGCCCAACAGATAGCTGGATGCGCTGCCTGCGGCGATGGTGCCCAGTACATGGTTGATCGCGGTGGCGACCGGCTCGGGCGTATTGAGCAAGCGGAACGGCGTGGTGCCGGTCATCACCGCCGCCATGGCGATATACAGCACGGTGCAGATCAACAACGAGCCGAGAATGCCGATCGGCATGTCGCGCTGCGGGTTCTTCGCTTCGCCGGCGGCGGTGGATACGGCATCGAAGCCAATGTAGGCAAAAAACACCAAGGTCGCACCGCGGTAGACACCGCTCCAGCCAAACCTCGACCCACCCTCATTGGGTGGAATGAACGGATGCCAGAGTTCCGGGTGGACGTAATTGAACATCACGATCAGGAACAGCACGATCACGGTTACCTTGACCGCGACGATGATCGCGTTGACCGTGGCCGATTGCGTGATGCCGAGATAGCACAGCCAGCTGATGGCGCCGACGATCAGCATGGCCGGCAGATTGACCAGCGCACCGGTGAAAACCAGGGTATGGCCGCCTTCGGCGAAGGTGAGGGGAGCTGAGGAAAGTGCGGCCGGCAGGTCGAAGTTTACCCCGGTCATCGAGGTGAGCATGCGTAACATTTCGCTGAAATAGCCGGACCAGGCTACCGCCACGGTCGAGGCGGCAAACAGGTATTCGAGTACCAGCGCCCAGCCCACGAACCAGGCCACCACTTCGCCCAGCGTAGCGTACGAATAGGAATAGGCGCTGCCGGACACTGGCAGCATCGCTGCAAATTCCGCGTAGCACATGCCGGCCAGCCCACAGGCGAAAGCAGCGATGAGAAAGCTGAGAATCAGCGCGGGTCCGGCGAACTGCGCGGCGGCGGTGCCGGTAATCGCAAAGATGCCTGCGCCGATCACCGCACCGATGCCGAGCATGACCAGGTGCCGCGCAGTCAGCACGCGCTTCAGTGTGACTTCGCCCTCGGCCCCACCCTCAACCGGTTCACCCGCATCCACATGAGGCATCGCCTCAATGGCGTGAGTGGCAAAAAGACCTTTTATCATCAAGCTCCCCTCAGGTGATGTTGTCCGTTTCCGCTCTGCGGCGGTGGATTGATACGGACCGATAATGGCGGGTCAACATAGCCCAGCGCCCAGGGTTGTACAAGCTTCATCCCGGTCGCACAGAGGGCCGTGGCGAGGTATTCCACATCACATCAGGATGTTCATGCAGCAACCACCTATCCCCATGACCGACGCGCTCAACTGTTACCGTGACCAATGGCATACGGAGGCGCTGACGGTCGCGCAGTTCCTGGCATTCCTGCACGGCCACCCGGATGCGTTCGAGCGAAGCCACGCGGCCGGCCACTTTACCGGCTCGTGCTGGCTGGTCAGTGCCGATGGCGCACGCGTGCTGCTGATGCATCACCGCAAGCTGGACCGATGGCTGCAACCGGGCGGCCATGCCGACGGCGGCCGCGACCTGGCGGGGGTCGCCTTGCGCGAGGCACAGGAGGAAACCGGTGTGGCGGAGCTGCATGTCGAGGGCGGCATCTTCGATATCGACCGTCATCGGATACCGGCGCGTGCCAGCGAGCCCGGTCATTGGCATTACGACGTGCGATACGTCATTCGTGCCGGAGAGGATGAGCGCTTCACGATCAACCCGGAGTCGCATGCGCTGGCATGGCGAGCGGTGGGTGAAGTGGCGGACGACGAAAGCCTCGACATCTCGCTTCGACGCATGGCCCTCAAATGGTTGGCGCGCGTGTAGGAGCGCACCCTGTGCGCGAAAGCTCTTGAGGCCGCAAAGGCATCGCGCACAGGGTGCGCCTACAGGTATTTCTCCGACGCGGGATGGAGGTGGCCGCAGGCGTCGCAGGTGCGGGCCTCCGGCGAGCTATAGAAGCGATCGAAGACCGGCGGGAAATCGCGCTCGATGTCGTCGAGCACGAAATACTCTTCATGCAATTTGTGATTGCAACGCTCGCAAAACCACAGCAAACCGTCTTTTTCATGGGGTAGCCGACGTCGTTCGATCACCAGTCCGACCGAATCGGCCAGGCGTTGCGGGGAATGCGGTACGCGTGGTGGCAGATAGAAGATCTGGCCGGCGCGGATCGGGATGTCGCGAGCGCGTCCGTCGTCCTGCACCTTCAGCACCATCTCGCCTTCAAGCTGATAAAAAAACTCCGGACCCTCGTCGTGGTGGTAGTCGGTGCGTGCGTTGGGGCCACCTACGATCATGATGATGAAGTCGCCATCGACAATGCACTTGTTGCCAACCGGGGGTTTCAGCAGATGGCGGTGTTCGTCGATCCAGCGATGCAGGTCAAGTGGCGGCAACATGCTCATGTCTGGCAGCCGGCTAGGTGGGGGGTCACACCATAGCGCCGCCGTGGCCGCAAAAAAAGCCACCCCGACGCGGACGTCGGGACAGCTCTGGGTAAGCAAGGATTGCCTGCGGTGGGTTACGGCATCAGCACTTTGTTGATGACGTAGATCACGCCATTGGACTGCAGGACGTCGGCGATGGTGATGTCGGCGACACCGCCCTTGTCATCGGTTACCGTCCACTGCATGCCATCCTTGCGGATGGTGATGTCGTCGCCCTCGACGGTCTTCAGCACGGCCTTGCCGCCGCCGGCTTTTACCGCCTTGGCCAGGTCGCGCGAGGTCAGCCGGCCGGGAACCACGTGATAGGTGAGGATCTTGGTCAGGGTCGCCTTGTTTTCGGGCTTCAGCAAGGTCTGCACGGTGCCCGCCGGCAAGGCCGCGAAGGCCTCGTTGGTGGGCGCGAATACGGTGAATGGGCCCTTGCCTTGGAGTGTGCCAACCAGCCCGGCGGCTTTCACGGCAGCGACGAGGGTGGTGTGGTCTTTCGAGTTCACCGCGTTCTGGATGATGTTTTTGCTCGGATACATCGCCGCGCCACCGACCATCACGGTCTTGTCCGCATGCATCGAGCCGGCCATCGCCATCGGTACCACGGCGGCGCTGGCCAGGGCCAGGGTGAGGCCAAGGGTCAGGGTGCGTATACCTTGATTCATCTTCATGGGGTTCTCCAGTTTTGTCCGCTTCGCGGAGTGGAAGCGTGTGGAGATACGGGCCAAAGACCATCAGGGATGCAACGCCGACGATATATGTTCAGGGTTGCCACCAGAGCACCACACGGCGCCGGTCCGTATGATGCCCCCGATCACACGTCCAGCGTCGCCAGATCGCCTTTTTCTTCCAGCCATGCCTTGCGATCACCGGCGCGCTTCTTGGCCAGCAGCAAGTCCATCAATCTGCCGGTACCTGCGGTGTCGTCGACGGTCAGTTGCACCAGCCGGCGCGTATCGGGGTGGATGGTCGACTCGCGCAGTTGCGGGGGGTTCATTTCGCCCAGCCCCTTGAAACGGGTCGTACTGACCGCGCCTTTCATCTTCTCGCGCTCGATTCGCGCCAGCATCGCCTGCTTTTCGTTCTCGTCGAGGCAGTAGAAAACCTGCTTGCCGACATCGACGCGGAACAACGGCGGCATCGCCACGAACACATGGCCGTCGCTGACCAGTCGGGGGAAGTGCCGGAGAAAAAGTGCCGCCAACAAGGTGGCGATATGCAAACCATCCGAATCGGCATCGGCAAGAATGATCACTTTGCCATAGCGCAAACCCGAAAGGTCGTCCTTGCCCGGATCACAACCGATCGCAATCGCCAGATTGTGCACTTCCTCGGAGGCCAACACCGAAGTCGATTCGACCTCCCAGGTGTTGAGAATCTTGCCGCGCAGCGGCAGGATCGCCTGAAACTCCTTGTCGCGCGCCTGCTTGGCGCTGCCACCGGCGGAGTCGCCCTCGACCAGAAACAGCTCGGTGCGAGTGAGGTCGGTGGCGGTGCAGTCGGCCAGCTTGCCGGGCAGGGCGGGGCCTTGGGTGATCTTCTTGCGCACCACCTGCTTGGCGGCCTTTAGCCGTGCGCTGGCGCGTTCGATGGCCAGTTGCGCAATGCGCTCGCCCAGTTCGGTATGTTGGTTCAGCCATAAGCTGAAGGCATCGTGGATGACGTTTTCGACCAGGCCTGCAGCATTGCGTGAGGACAGGCGCTCCTTGGTCTGGCCGGCGAATTGCGGGTCCTGCAATTTGGCCGACAGTACGAAGGCCAGTCGCTCCCATACATCCTCCGGCGCCAGCTTGACGCCGCGTGGCAGCAGATTGCGGATGTCGCAGAATTCCCGGATAGCGGTGGTGAGCCCGGTACGCAGGCCATTGACGTGGGTACCGCCCTGCGCGGTGGGAATCAGGTTGACGTAGCTCTCCTGCACCAGCTCCCCTTCGGGCAGCCAGGTGAGCGCGACTTCCATGCCTTCGACATCGCGGGCCATCTGATGCACGAACAGCTCATTGGGCAGGGCTTCTGCGCCATCCAGCTCGCCGCGCAGGTAATCGCGCAAGCCGTCCTCGTAATGCCACTCAATGACTTCGCCGCTGGCAGCGTCCGTCAGCTTGACGTTGAGCCCGGCGCAGAGCACGGCCTTGGCGCGCAGCAGATGCTTGAGCTTGGGCAGTGAAATTTTCGGGGAGTCGAAGTATTTCGCTTCCGGCCAGAAACGCAAGGTGGTGCCGCTGCGCTTCTTCGGCACGCTGCCGACAATTTCCAGCGGAGTGACCTTGTCGCCGTGTTCGAAGGCCATCCGGTATTCCGAGCCGTCGCGGCGGATACTCACTTCGACGCGGTCGGACAGGGCATTGACCACCGACACGCCGACGCCGTGCAAGCCGCCGGAAAAGTTGTAGTTCTTGCCGTTGAACTTTCCGCCCGCGTGCAACCGGGTCATGATCAGCTCGACGCCGGACACGCCTTCCTCGGGGTGGATGTCCACCGGCATGCCGCGCCCGTCGTCGCTTACTTCCACCGCGCCATCGGGGTACAGCACGACCTCGATCGATTTGGCGTGCCCGGCCAGCGCCTCATCCACCGAATTGTCCACCACCTCCTGCACCAGATGGTTGGGGCGGGTGGTATCGGTATACATGCCGGGACGGCGCTTGACCGGGTCCAGGCCGGAGAGGACTTCAATGTCGGCGGCGTTGTAGCGACTGCTCATGCGTACGTTTCGGATGGTTGTAGACGGAGAAGCATGGGGTGGGCAGGCAGGCAGGGTCAAGCCGGGGTGCTAACCCCACGGAATGCATCCGGAAGAACTTTTCGATGGCGATTCGGGTGGATCGCCCCCGTTGTGACGGTTTTAGGGCCGCTGTCCGGATGCGTGGGCGACGCTCGCGGTGCGCGAGGCAGGTCTTTGCCGACGGTCGACCTCGGATTTGGCTTTTTCGAGGTTGCCGCGACTATCGATAACCCTGCGCCTGCAGCGTAAACAGATGGGCATAATGACCTTCCTGCGCCATCAGCTGGGTGTGGTCGCCGTGTTCGATGATGCGACCGTCCTGGATCACGATGATCTGATCGGCCATGCGCACGGTGGAGAAGCGATGCGAGATCAGGATCGCGATCCTCTGGCCGGCCAGTTCGCGAAAATGTTCGTAGATGGTCGCTTCGGCTTGCGCATCCATCGCGGCGGTGGGTTCATCCAGTACCAGGATGTCGGCGCGCGAACGCATGAAGGCGCGGGCCAGGGCGATTTTCTGCCATTGCCCACCCGATAGCTCGCGGCCGTCGCGAAACCACTTGCCGAGCTGGGTATCGAAGCCGGCCGGGAGACTGTTGATGAATTCGCTGGCCATGCCCTTGTCGCTGGCCTCGCGCCAGCGCGCCGTATCCTCGAAATGCGTGACGTCGCCGGCCCCGACGTTTTCGCCGACGCGCATCTGGTAACGCGCAAAGTCCTGGAAGATCACACCGATGCGCTGGCGCAAGGCGGCTTCGTCCCATTCGTGCAGGTCGGTACCGTCGAGCACGATGCGGCCATGGTCAGGCGTGTAGAGCCGGGTCAGCAGCTTGATCAAGGTGGTCTTGCCCGAGCCGTTCTGACCTACCAGGGCCAGCGACTGGCCGGGGCGGATATGCAGGTCGATGTCGCGCAGCGCCGGTTCGTTGGCGCCGGGATAGGTGAAGCTGACCTGTTCGAAACGAATGCCGTCGTCCGGCTTCGCACCGCGCTGCGTGGCGCCGGCGGCATCCGGCACCGGGGTTTCCAGATACTCGTACAGCGTCGACAGATACAGGTTGTCCTCGTACATGCCGCCGATCGCCGACAGCATCGCCGACACTGCCGATTGTCCCTGACGAAACAGCATCAGATACATCGTCATCTGGCCCAGCGTGATGCGGGCGATGACCGTGCTCATGGCGATCCATGCATAAGCGCCATACAGGGTCAGCGTGCCGAGCAGGCCAAGGGCAAAGCCCCATCCGTCGCGACGGATGGCCAGCTTGCGGTCGGCGCCGTAGAGCAGATGGAAAATATCCCGGTAGCGTTGCAGCAGCAGCGGTCCCAGCCCGAACAGCTTGACCTCCTTGGCATGGTCCTCGCGCGCCAGTACGGTTTCCAGATAGAGCTGCATCCGCGTTTCCGGCGAACGCCAGCGGAACAGCCGGAACGCATCGCCGGAAAACTTGGTTTCGGCAAAAAACGACGGCAGCCCGGCAAGTACCAGCACCAGTACCGCCCACGGCGAAAACTGGAACAGCAAGGTGCCGTAGCTGACCAGCGAGATCGCATTCTGGCCCAGGCCAAACGTGCGCGTGACCAGCGACAGCGGCTTGGTAGACGCTTCGCGGCGGGCGCGGGTCAGCTTGTCGTAAAACTCCGAATCCTCGAACTGCGCCAGTTCCAGCGTCAGCGCCTTTTCCAGGATCATCACGTTAACGCGTTGTCCCAGTTGCGCGCGCAACAACGACTGGCACAACGACAAGCCACGCTGCGCACCGGCCAGCGCCGCCACCAGCACACCCTCCAAAGCGACCCATGCAAAGACCTTGCTCACCGAGGGGCCACCACCGGCGGCCACCACGCGGCTGGCGCTGACCACCGCGTCGACGATTTCCTTGCCGATGTAGGCCACGCCCGCCGGCAGCAGACCGGCTGCGAGGGTCAGCAGGGCCAGCGCAATCGTCAACGACCGACTGGTACTCCAGACCAGATCGAGCGCGCGGCCGCTGAAGCGGAACACACCGAGAAAGCTGCGCGTCAGTTCAGTCGGCTCGCTCGCTGCCGGGGGTGCATGAGGTGACACGGATAGTCAATGCCGGGACAGGCGCAGCATGGCGCGGAAGTCCCGAGATGGGGATGATGACGTCCGGTGCAAGTCGACGCCGGAGGTGGGGGGCGGGGTAGCCGATCGCGGTAACCGTTTGGCATGATCCGTTCGCCGGACGGCAGGCTCAGGTTTCGGTGGGCTCTGAGGGGTTGTTAGCGACCCAGGGCGTCCAGGCTGTCCGAGATCCGCTGCATGCTTTCCCAGGGCATTGTCGATTTCCGATCATCAGCTTCGTCGTCAGTGCATTCTCACCCCAAAGGATTTCCCATGAAATACCTCGGCCTGGCCTACTTCACCCCCGAAAAATTCACCGCGATGGCGCCAGACGACGTCAAGAAATTGGTGAGCCAATGCCCGGCATTGGACGAGCAGATGCGTGCCACCGGCAAAGTTCTGGTTTCCGCGTCGCTTGGCGATCTGGACAGCTGGAAGACGCTTCGCCCCCGCGGCGGCAAGACACACGTCAGCGATGGGCCTTACACCGAGTCGAAGGAAGTGGTGGGTGGCCTGTTCATCATCTAGGCGGACAGCCGTGACGAGGCGCTGCGCATCGCGTCCGTGCACCCGGCCGCCACGCTGGGCGAAGAAGGCGGAAGGCGGGTGGGCCGTCAAACTTATTCCCTTGGATTTCTACCTGGCCCGATAAGGGCTTGGGCGCCCTTTTCTCCACAAACACCTTCACGGCTTCGTGAGTCATCGCGGCAATGTCGGCGGCTGGCTGATGCCGGTCAACTGGGCGACCAAAGGCGCTGGGGCCAAGCCTTCGCTGGGGCTGGATCTGGCATCCGCCGATCGCGCTGCCGTGCTGGCTACGCGGTGTGATAGTAGCGCGCCATTTCTCGGTGCCTTGTAATCGTGTGCAGCGAAAATCCTCGCCCGTATGAGGGCTTATCAACGACGCGTTATAACACTACATTTTTCGCTCCGGGCGAGCATCCGGTGGAGCGACTTTGGTAACGGCGCGGCAGCTCTATTGCTTGTTTCCAGCGCGGCAACGTGATAAGGATGGCATCCCCGTCTTCCTCTTCTGAACATGGCGAAGTTAGACGGCGGAATTAGGTAGCTCCAAGGGGAACAATTTATTGATTTGTGGAGGCCATAGCTGTAATTGGGCAGGCAGCTGTGATGATTGGCTGCGGTATTGTGCTTCATTTTGAAATCTACTTGGCGTTAGATTGCTATGGAAACTCAGGATCCAAGAACTGAACCGCTGCGTGAATGGAATCGCCTCGCTCGCGAGAATACCGAGAATGCTATCGTATCGTCGATGTTCTCTGCTGGTTCATTGGCTAGCGGACCAATCGAAAAGTTCTCAACATGGTTGCTGGTCGGAACGGCGTTTATCCTGTCCTTCCTTATCACGAACGCAAACCATCTCCTCCCAATCATTGGGCATCAAGGATTCCGCGTGCTTGGAGGTTTATTGTGCACCTCATGCGTCTTTGGGCTTATTTCTAGAATGTACGCACTTAAATGCGCTGTTCAATCAGCCGTTATCGAAGCTGTGGGGCGAACATTTGACGAACACTTGCAAGCTTACGGTGATGAAGAAAAGAAAATTCAGCAGGGAGCTAAATACTGGGGCATTACTCTACAAACGGGCGTTCGCTTGGAGCGAATCATGGGCGAGTTTTTCAAGCCGTTACCAAAGTGGGCGGCCTGGTTTACATCACGACACCTTCGCCGCAACGAGGGTAATCCCCAGATTGCGCATGTCCTTCTGGTGAAAGGCTTCACGCGCCAAGGAACGTATGCGTTTTTACAAGTTGGGGTATTTTTTGCATTCTTTATTTGCGGCATCATCTATGCGTCCGCAATCTAACAAGTCACCCAAACCGACCATCAAACTGCGTAGTGGTTTGATGGTCGGTTTAATTCCAGCGTTAGGTCTTATCCGGAATTCTCGATGAAGTTCGAATTAGCGACATTCAATCGCAATGTGCTCGACCAAGAATTGTTAGTCGACCTGAAGAATGTTGATTCCATACTCAAAGATCAAGGGCGAGTGCTAACTTATCGCTCGTATAACGAACTCGGAAAATACTCAAGCAGTACGATCGCCGCTAGGTTTGGCTCTTGGAATGACGGGTTGCAAAGGGCGTGCCTGATACCAGGGGAAGAAAAAAATGTGTCTATTGAAGACCTCTTCGACAATCTAAAACTTGTGTGGATCGCGAAGGGTAGGCAGCCTGTCTACCGCGACATGAGTAAAGCCCCTTCCAAGTACACGGCCTCAATCTATAACGATCGCTTTGAAGGCTGGAGAAACGCACTGGAAAATTTTGTGGCTACCGTCGACCAAGAACACGACGAGCTTGTCTGCTACGAGGTAGAGATAAAAAAGAGTAACGGGACAAAGAGAACTAAGCGAGAACCCTCGCTAGCCCTGAGATTTCTCGTACTAAAAAGAGACCGATTCAGGTGTGTGGCCTGCGGTCGGTCTCCCGCATTGGTGTCTGGCTTGGTGTTAGAGATTGACCACATCACCGCCTGGGCAAATGGTGGCGAAACAATTGAAGAAAATTTGCAGTCGTTATGTTTTGACTGCAATCGCGGGAAGGGCACTACATGAGACGTAACCCATCCTCCAAATGGACGGCTTCGCTGCTCTTTAATTCTAGCGTTAGAGTCCATGACAACCATTGTTGCTACCTTTAGGGATGCTCTGATTTATTCCCGATCTCCGGCATCATAGCGACACTCCTCAGGAAGCGCCCGCTGATGAAGCAACGTTCCTTCGCCTCGCTCAGTTTCGAGTCCAAGAAGAAGCCGACGCGCCGGGAGAAGTTTCTTGGTGAGATGGACCAGGTCGTGCCATGGGACGCGCTGTTGGCTTTGATTGAGCCGAGCTATCCGACATCGGGTCGTCGCGGTAGGCCACCGATGCCCGCTGCCACGATGCTGCGGATCCACTTCATGCAGCAGTGGTACACGCTGAGCGATCCAGCGATGGAAGACGCGCTGTACGAGATCGAGTCGATGCGCCGCTTTGCGGGTCTGGAGCTGAACGAAGACGCGATCCCGGACGAGACGAGGTAATCCCCCCATTTGTAGCTGACACCAAAAGTGGAGCTAAGCGGCGAGCGCCAGTTTTTGCATTGGCGTGATGCCACCGAGCGCCATGTTCGGGCGCTCGTGATTGTAAGTCCATAGCCAGGCCGTGGCGGTGTCCTGT
>JASBTI010000013.1 GCA_030148505.1 Rhodanobacter sp. | reverse complement strand
TGCGCCGAAGACATTTCGTCGTCGGTGAGCCGCCCATTCTACATCGCTTTTACGGACCGTCAACACCTTTTCGTTGACTCTTTCTTTCCGATCCCACCGTCCGTCGGGCGACCTCGGGACGACTGCGGGCCGCGAATCATACGACATAGTTTTTTTTTCGCAAGGGTTTGTTTCGAAGTAGGCGCGAAATGTTCTCCAAGCCGTCAATAGAGTGTCGCCGTGGTCCCCATGCCGCGCCGCGGACGGCCGCCCCTCAGGCGGAAACCAGCTTCACCCGGGCGAAGTTCCGTTTACCTACCTGCAGCACGCCCGAGAAACCGACCTGGAAGACCCGTTGTGCATCTTCGATGACCTCGGCGTCGATGCGCACCGCCCGCTCTTTGAGCTTGCGGCCAGCCTCCGAATTGCTCGCGGTGAGACCCGCCGCGGTGAGCAATGCCGGGAGGCGCACACCCTCGGCCGGCACGCCGATCGCCTTCAGCGGCAACAATGAAGTATCGCCGTCGCCACGCACCACGGCATGCCAGCCTGCGATGGCGTGCTCTGCGGCCGGACCATCATGGAATCGAGCCGTCAACTCACGAGCAAGCCGCAACTTCGCATCACGGGGGTTAAGCGCGCCACTGGCGATGTCCCTCTTCATCGCGGCGATCTCATCCAGGGAAACATCGAAACTGAGCAGCTCGAACCAGCGCCACATCAGCTCGTCGCCGATCTTCATGATCTTGGTAACGATATCGATTGCCGGCTCGTTAATGCCGATGTAGTTGCCCAGGGACTTGGACATCTTGCTGACGCCATCCAGGCCCTCCAGCAGCGGCATGGTCAACACGATCTGCGGCGGCTGACCATAGTGCTCCTGCATGCTTCGCCCCATCAGAAGGTTGAATTTCTTATCGGTACCGCCTAGCTCGACGTCCGCCTTCAGCGCTACCGAGTCATAGCCCTGGGTCAACGGGTACATGAATTCATGAATCGCTATCGGTTGCTGTGCCGCATAACGCTTGGCGAAGTCGTCACGTTCGAGCATCCGCGCCACGGTGTGGCGAGCAGCCAGCCGGATCATGTCAGCGGCCGACATCTGGTCGAACCATTCGGAATTGAAACGCAGCTCGGTTTTCTCCCGATCCAGCACTTTGTAAACCTGTTCGGCATAGGTCTCGGCGTTCGCCAGCACATCGTCGCGGGTCAATGGCTTGCGCGTGACATTCTTGCCGGTGGGGTCGCCGATCATGCCGGTGAAGTCGCCAATCAGAAAGATCACCTGGTGACCCAGATCCTGAAACTGACGCATCTTGTTCAACAACACGGTATGACCAAGATGAAGGTCCGGCGCTGTAGGGTCGAAGCCAGCCTTGATGCGCAAGGGACGACCGCTTTTCAGGCGTTCGACCAACGCCTCGCGTTTGATGATTTCATCGGCGCCGCGGGCTATCGTGGCCAGCGCATGTTCCAGCTCGCTCATGGAGTTCTCTCTACTGAATTGGCGGGGGCAAACGATGCCCCCCCCGGGGGTCAAACGTGCCGCCCGCGTTAATTGTCCGTTAATCAGAAATGTCATGCAAACCCTTGATGTAAAAGCCGTTGACGCCGTTTACACATGACCGCTATGGTATAGACTGAATTGTTACTTTGTATCGTGGAGCACGCAGGGCATGGCCGAACATAAGCAAGGGGCGCATCAGTCGCGCAAACAAGCCATTTCCCGCAAGGCCCAGCACCGACATTCGCACTTTTACGCGCTTTTTGCCCACTGGTCGTTTCCACGCTCCGGCGACATGCCACCGTTGCATTGGCATCGCGAACGCTGGGTACTGGCCGCGGCGGCGCTGCTGCTCGCCACGCTGTCAGGTTTCATCATGCCGACGTGGGCCAGCGCCATGAAGCCCGCCTCTCCATCAGTGCAAGCACGGACTACCCTGCCGCTGAGCCTACCCGCGTTGCCCGCGACAGCACAGCAACCGAAATCCACGGTCGACCAATGGCGAAAAACCCGTGTAAAGGCCGGGCAGACGTTGTCGGATATCTTCCAGGCTGAGGGTCTGGGCTTCAGCGACCTCAATCGGGTATTGCAAGCGAGCAGCAACCCCGATGCGCTGCGTCAGATCCATCCCGGTGACGAATTTTCGTTCCGGATCGCCCCTGATGGGAGTCTGCTTGGCATGCGCTTCGATCGCGACGCCATGCACCGCGTACAGCTGAATTTCGAAGGCACCAAGGTCAGCAAGAAGGTCGTGGCCCGCACCATGCAGCGGCGCGAAAGTATCGGCCACGGCATCATCAACGGTTCGCTCTACGGCGCAGCCGAGAAGGCCGGGATGAGCGACGCCATGGTGATGAACCTGGTAGATGTCTTCAAGTATGACATTGACTTCATCAAGGATGTCCGCGCTGGCGACAGCTTCACGGTCATCTATGACAAGATCTACCGCGACGGTGTCTTTCTCCGTGATGGCAGGATTCTCGCCGCTGAATTCGTCAATCGCGGCCACCGTTTTACTGCTTATCGCTATACGCTGCCAAACGGCGATGTCGGCTATTACAGTGAAGACGGCCGCCCCTTGCGCAAGTCGCTGTTGCGGACACCCGTAGCCTTCACGCGAATTTCCTCGCGCTTCAGCCTGGCCCGCAAACATCCGATACTGGGCTATACCCGCGCCCATAAGGGCGTGGACTATGCGGCCCCCAGCGGGACGCCGATTCACACCGCGGGCAATGGCGTCATCGTCTACCGCGGCTGGGAACACGGGTATGGCAATTTTGTGCTGATCAAGCACAACAAGACGTACTCCACCGCCTACGGCCACATGTCGCGATTCGCCAAAGGCGAGCGCGTCGGCACCCATGTAACCCAGGGCGAGGTCATTGGCTATGTCGGCATGACAGGTCTAGCCACCGGACCGCACCTGCACTACGAAGTACGCGTCCATGGCAAGCAGGAAAACCCGCTGACCGTGACGATGCCAAAGCCCAAGCCGCTAGCGCCCAAGCTGCTTGCGCAATTCCACAGCGAAACCGCACCGTTGCTGGCACGGCTGAAGATCGTCAACACCCATATCAGGCTGGCCCAGGCCGCCGCCGCTCACGCCGATACCAACGGTTGAGCGCGGCCCCCTGATGTCGAGCTCCAGTGATTTCGCATCGCTCTATCTCGGCCTGATCTCGGGTACCAGCGTCGACAGCATCGATGCGACCCTGATCCGCTTTGATGATGGCAGACCTGAAATGCAGGCCAGCCTCAGTTATCCATGGCCTAACCCGATACGCCAACAGATCCTGGCCTTGGCACAGGGTGAAGCTGCATTCGACCTTGATGCCTTCGGGCGACTCGATGTCGAGATTGCGCATCGCTTTGCCGATGCCGCCCTGAAGGTACTCGAGCAGAGCCGCACCCCAGCTCATACCGTGCGCGCCATCGGCTCGCATGGACAAACCGTGCGACACCGCCCTACGGGCAAACACCCGTTTACATTGCAACTCGGCGACCCCTCGGTCATTGCCGAACGCTGCAGGATCGACGTGGTCGCGGACTTTCGTCGTGCCGACCTTGCCGCCGGTGGCCAGGGCGCGCCATTGTTGCCTGCGCTGCACGCGATGCTTCTTGGGCAACAGGGGTATGGCCGCGTAATACTCAACCTCGGCGGCATCGCCAACATCACGGTACTCACCCCCGATGGCGGGATATCCGGCTTCGATACCGGCCCCGCCAATGGCCTGCTCGATGCCTGGTGTCTGCGGCATCACGGCAAACCCTTTGACCAGAATGGTGACTTTGCGGCAACCGGCAAGATCAACTCCCGGCTACTCGATGCACTGCTGTCGGACGAGTATTTCGCACTGCCGCCGCCAAAAAGTACCGGACGCGAATACTTTCACCTGCACTGGCTATCCAGCCACCCCATGCTCGACCAACTGAAGCCAGCCGACGTACAGGCCACCTTGCTAGAACTGACCGCCCGCAGTGTGTGCGATGCCATTACCCAACACGCCCCAGAAACCCGCGACGTACTGGTCTGCGGAGGCGGCGTACACAACAGCATTCTGATGCAGCGGCTGCGTGAGCTGCTGGTACCGCGCATGTTGTGCAGCACGGCCGACTATGGCATCGACCCCGATTTCCTCGAAGCAACGGCCTTCGCCTGGCTGGCGCGGCAGCGCCTGCTAGGTTTGCCCGGCAACTTGCCCGCCGTCACCGGCGCCCGAGGACCGCGGGTATTGGGCGCGATCTACTTGGCGCCGGACACCGACTGATCAAGTCGTGTGCGTTCCGGCGCCAATTGCGTCGGACGGGTGCGCGCCAGCGCTCGCAAGGCCTCCTCGAATACGACACGTTCGCCGTCATTCCAGTGACCGGGGAGCGCAGCCAAGGTCTTCGCATCGGGCTCCGACTCGTTCAAATCCATGGCGTCGGATATATCCAGCCCGTGACGCAACGCATATAGCATGATCTCGTTGATCGACAACCCTCGCTCTCGCGCCAGCGATCTGACCCGCTCGATCGTGGCGCCGTCGACATATCGCAGCATGACATCTGGCATAAACCCCGCTCCCGGCCACGCAGGATCCCCCGATCAGTCTCGTGTGATGCATTCTTGCGACAGTCGGCTGCCGATTTCGTGTCCCGGTTGGCAATCTCAGCGGGGTCGCGCCAATTCGGCGCGATTGATCGCGTGGCGCATGCCAATCACCAACAGCAATCCAGGAATCGCTGACAAGGTGGTGATCACGAAAAACGTTGACCATCCCACCTGCGGTACGAGCCAGGCGGCCAGCGGACCAAGGAATACGCGACCCACGGCCGACAGCGAGGATAGCAAGGCGTATTGGGTGGCCGAAAACCTCACGTTGCAAAGGGAGGTGAGCAGGACCACGAACGCAGTACTTCCCAGCCCACTGACGAAATACTCCGCCGATACCACCGCGGCCATCGCTATTACGTTCGGCCCGCTGTGCACCAACCAGATATAGGACAGGTTCACCAGTGCCTGCGCAACACCCAGCCCCAGCAACGCTGGAAACAGTCTTATGCGGGTCACCACCCAGCCGCCGGCCAGCGCACCGAGTAAACCGGCTACCAGGCCAAAGGTTTTGCTGACTGTGCCGATCTGGGTCAGCGAAAACTGCGGCACTCGCAGCAGAAAGGTTGTCGACAACGACAGCGCGAAGGCGTCACACAATTTGTACAGCACCATCAGCGCCAGCCAGCCCAATGCCAGCACGCCATATCGCTGAAAGAAGTCCATGAACGGTTGAACCACGGCCTCAGTAAAGCTGCGCGTCGGAAGCTCGTCCGGCGCCTCCGGAGACCACGTCGTAACCAGGGTCGCTGCCAGCATCAATGCGCCCATCAAGCGGTAGACCCACGCCCAACCGAGATGGTCGGCGAGAATCAAGGCAAGCGCGCCGGAAACCAGCATGCCGAGACGATATCCCCCCTGCGAGAACGCCGTGCCCCAACCGCGTTCGGCAGGCGGCAGCAAATCGGTGCGATGCGCATCGTAGGCAATGTCCTGCGTCGCTGAGCCAAACGCCAGCAGTACGCCAAAAAACGCCAGCATGCTTGCGGCACCCTGTGGCGTATAGAAGCTCATGCTGATCAGCGCGGCACCGCAGATAAGCTGCATCATCATTATCCAGCCACGACGGCGGCCGAGCCACGGCAGCGGCAGGCGATCCAGCAGGGGGGCCCACAGAAACTTGAAAACGTAGGCCTGCCCGATCAAGGTGATCCAGCCGATATCCCGCAGGCTCATGCCCGCGGTGGTGAACCACGCCTGCAAGGTACTCAGGGAGAGCGCCAACGGCAGCCCCGAGGAAAATCCCAGAAGACCGATACTGATCACGCGCCAGGGTCGGCCACGTGTGGCAGGCGCCGGCGAAGAATCTGCGGGCAGGCCAGCGGCGTCAGTCGGCATAATCGACGATATACGGCGCGTGGTCAGAGAAGCGTTGCTCGCGATAGATCGAGCAATCACGTGCGCGCGCCGCCAGCGCCGGCGTACAAACCTGATAGTCGAGGCGCCAGCCGACGTTGTTGGTACGCGCCTGACCACGATTGGACCACCAAGTGTACTCCACTGCATCCGGCTTGATCGCGCGGAAGCTGTCCACCCAGCCACGTTGCTGAAACAGCAGATCGAGCCAGGCACGCTCCTCGGGCAGGCATCCCGAGTTCTGCTGGTTGGAGCGCCAGTTCTTGATGTCTTTCTCGGTGTGCACGATGTTCCAGTCGCCGCAGATCACGTAGTCGCGGCCACTGTTCAGCCAAGCGTCGAAGATCGGGGTAATCCACTCCATCGCCTGAAACTTGAACTGCTGACGCTCGTCACCGGACGATCCGGAGGGGAAATACAACGACACCACCGACAGATTGCCGAAGCGTGCCTCGATGTAGCGACCCTCGTTGTCGAAAGCGTCCCAACCCAGTTCGGTGAGTACCTGGTCGGGTTCACGGCGAGCATAGATGGCCACGCCGCTGTACCCTTTCTTGTTGCTGGCGTCGCGGTAGAAACAATGATGGCCGTCCGGACGAAACATCGGGTCGGCGAGCTGATGCTCCTGTGCCTTGGTCTCCTGCAGACAGACCACGTCGGCCTGTTGCTCGCGCAGCCACTCGAAGACACCCTTGCTGGCGGCCGAGCGAATGCCATTGGCGTTCAGGCTGATAATGCGCATGCGGTTTTTCCGGTCAATGGAGGGGCGATCATAACAACCGCCACTCGATTCATCGTCAGTGGAGGTGAACATGCCCGAGTCTTGCCATATTTGCGTCCTCCCCGTCGACGACAGTCTGCTGCCGGCGATGCTTGAACTCGACGTGTTTCCGGCGCAACGCGGCTATGTCGGCAACATCGCCAACCTGCTGGCGGATGCCGCCGTCTGCCCGGATGCGGAACCGATGGCGATCTGCTGCGGCACGCAGCCCGTGGGCTATTACCGTATCGATCCGCACCCACGCAGCGTCGCGGGACGGGATTTCGAGGTGCCTACCTTGGGCTTGCGCGGGTTCTTTGTTGACGCCCGCTGGCAAAGGCTGGGACTCGGCACACGTGCATTGACTGCACTGCTTGCCGATGTCTCACAACGCCACCCCCACGCCCGACAGTTGGCCTTGACCGTGGATCCCGATAACCACATCGCAAGGGGCGTCTACCTTGATGCCGGCTTCCATGACAGTACAGAGCTGTACCATGGCGGCGGTAGCCGCCACTCGCACCTGTTGCTATGCAAGCTGCCTTGACCACCTTCGCCTGAGAGATACACCGTGCACGATTACCAACGTGAATTCATCCAACTCGCCCTGCGTCGCGAGGTCCTGCGTTTCGGCGACTTTACCCTGAAGTCGGGCCGGCAAAGCCCCTATTTCTTCAACATGGGTCGGATCGACTCCGGTGCCGCCCTGGCCCAGCTAGGTCGCGCTTATGCATCAGCCTTGATCCACACCTCGCTGCCATTCGACATGCTGTTTGGACCGGCTTACAAAGGCATTGCTCTGGCGGCTGCCACTGCCATTGCCTTGGCTGATCACCATCAACGCGACCTGCCATGGGCCTACAACCGCAAGGAAGCCAAGGATCACGGCGAAGGTGGCGTGCTGGTCGGCGCGCCGCTGCGTGGTCGGGTGCTGATTGTCGACGACGTGATGACCGCCGGCACCGCCGTGCGCGAATCCCTGGCACTGATCCGGGCGCAAGGCGCCCAGCCGGCTGGCGTGCTGATTGCGCTGGATCGCCAGGAGCGCGGTCAGGGTGAGAAATCCGCCGCGCAAGAGGTCGCCACCGAACATGGCATACCCGTGATCGCCATCACCCGCCTCGACGATTTGCTCACCTATGCCAATGAACGACCTGAACTGGCCCCCGAGCATGCTCGCCTGCTGGCGTACCGGCAACAGTATGGCATCTGCCAGGACTGACGTTCTCCCGGGTAAAGTCGAGTTCAGGCGAACTCCGCCACAGTGATGGCAAGCCGTCTCAATGGCCCGGCATGTCATGTCGGTGATCCCGCCGGAGAAATCCATGATCGCACGGGACCTGCCTCCTTCCCGCTACCGGTCCCGTCGCAATACCGTTCAGCAAGCCCGTTTTCGGGAGCTCGTGGCGCGAATCGAGGACAACGCTATACTTCCAGCGAAGGGAGGATTTCATGCGCAAGCTAGGTTTTGTTCTCGCCACCACCATGTTGATTGGAAGCCTCTCGGCACAGCCACCCCATACCGGCAGCGTGCGCTACAAATGGCTCGATGAGTCGGGCTTACCGCATTACAGCGACAGCCTCAGCACCGCGGCGCTGAAACATGGTTATGACTTGGTCAACGATCAGGGTATGGTGATCCAGCATGTTCCCCGCCAGCTGAACTCGCAGGAACGCGCTGCCGCTGCCAAGCTCACCGCTGAGCAAGCGGCCAAACGGCGGGCAGAAGAGGAGCGTGCCGCTGCCGACGCACACATGCTCAATGCCTACCCCGATGAAAAGACTTATCGGATGTCGCAGCAAGAGGTGGTGCAAGGCATCGACCGGCAAATCCACACCACCGAGCTCAACCTGCGCAGCCAGGAGCAGGCGCTGGCCGACCTCCTCAGCCGCGCAGCTGATCATGAGCGCAGGAAAACCCCGGTCCCGAAATTTCTGGCCGACAGCATTGCCAAGCAACGCGATGTGGTCAGTGAGCAGCGCAACATTCTGGAGCGCCAGAAGACCCAGCGCGCTCAGACCGAATTGACCCAGGCCGCAGATCTACTACGTTATCGGCGCCTCAAGGCAGCCCAGGACAATCCCCCAGGGTGACTGCTCCAGCCGGCGGGACGGGACCGTCGCCGCGAAGCCCGGTCGGGGATCAAAAGGGCAACTTCAACTTGAAGTTCACGGCCAGCAATTGTTTGCGGAAGGCTTGCTGGATTCGTTTCAGCGCCGCTCCGTTGTCAGCCTCGAAACGCAGCACCAGTACCGGCGTGGTGTTGGAGGCTCGCACCAGGCCCCAGCCATCGGGCCAGTCCGCACGCAGGCCATCCAGGGTAATCAAGGTCGCGTCCTCGAAAGTTGCCTGCTTGCGCAATGCGTCCATGAACTGATAGTGCTCGCCCTCGCCCAATTCGATCTTCAGCTCGGGAGTGGAGACACTTTTCGGCAAAGTGGCGAAAATAACCTCCGGTAGGCGTCCTTCGAGGTCGCCGGCAAGGATCTCCAGAAGCCGGGCGGCGGCGTAAATGCCATCATCGAAACCGTACCAGCGTTCCTTGAAGAAGAAGTGGCCGCTCATCTCTCCAGCGAGCTCGGCACCGGTCTCGCGCATCTTCGCCTTGATCAGCGAATGGCCGGTCCGCCACATCAGTGGACTGCCACCGGCGTCGAGGATCTGACCTTTCAGGTGACTGGTGCACTTGACGTCATAGATCACCGTGGCGCCTGGCTGTCGTGAAAGCACGTCGCGGGCAAACAACATCAAAAGCCGATCCGGATAGATAATCTCGCCGGAGCGGGTCACCACGCCCAGACGGTCGCCATCGCCATCGAAAGCCAGGCCGAGGTCCGCACCGGTCTTGTTGACCGCCAGAATCAGGTCTTCCAGATTGGCTGGATCGGAGGGGTCCGGATGATGGTTCGGGAACGTACCGTCGACGTCGCAATAAAGCGGAATGACTTGACAGCCGATACCTTCGAGTACTTGAGGCGCCAACATGCCTGGAATACCGTTGCCACAATCGACAACGACCTTGAGGCTGCGCTCAGCCAGCACGTCCGAGGTAATCTTCTCGATGTAGTCTGCGGTGATATCGACTTCACGCAAGGCACCGGCACCGTCGCTATCCAGATTTCCGCTGGCGATGCGCCGATAGAGATCCTGTATGGCGTCTTCGGACAAGGTCTCACCGTCGACCACAATTTTGAAGCCATTGTAGTCCGGGGGATTGTGGCTGCCGGTCACGGCCACCCCGCAGCCGGTGTTGAAATGGTAGGCCGCGTAGTAGACCACCGGTGTCGGCACTGCTCCCACGTCAATGACGTCGATACCCGCGGCGCGTAACCCATCCGCCAGCGCTCCGGCAAGCTCGGGACCTGACAGGCGACCATCCCGGCCGATCACGATCTCGCGCAAGCCCTTCTCGTTCATCAACATGCCGATCGACTGGCCAAGGGCTCGCGCGACATCCCTGTTCAAAGTCTTGCCCACTACCCCACGTATGTCATAGGTGCGGAAAATGCTGGAATCCACGCTAAGCGCAGCGGGACTGGACGGTGCAACCGCAGCAGGGCCTATCGGCGCCTTCTCATGGGGTTCCGACTTCTTTTTGGGTTCTACGGACAACAAAGTCTCCTCGATGGGTTCGACAATCGGCAGCCAGTGCATGCGCTGGCGTAGCCACAATAGCAAGCCTCCTCCTGTCAGACCCAGCAGAGTCAGCAAGATACCCAGCGGCAACGAGCGGGGCAAAACGATGAAAGCGCCAGGCAGCGCAGCATCTACCGTGAATACGCTGCCTGGAACCCGCTTGCCCGTGGTTTCCGCCTGCCCGGTGGCTGCACCGTGCGACAGCAGGCGCACGTCACCCTCGCGATCGCCCTGCCGCAGGTCCAGGCGTCCGGTCGCCGGCGAGATCGACTCGAAACGCTGACGAAGCGGCGCAAAGGACAACTCGACCCAGGCCCATGCAGCAACCTTTTTCCCGGAACCCAACGGAATCACCAGGCTCAGGCGACGCTCGCCGTGACCGTCAGAAAGGCTCTGCGCCAGTGAGTGACCACCATCGGTCTGCGCCGACATCAGCTGGGCGGCCTTGGCATAGCCGAACTGACGGTAGTTGGCGTGCAGTACCTCGCTCAAGTCGCCACTGTAAAACTCCAACTCCCTCACCTGAGGCAGCCGTTGTCGCACATCCGCAGCGACCTGCACCCGATTTTGCATGATCGTGGTCGGATCCACTGCGGCCAGCGCGGCCTCGACCTCGTGCTTCTGCAAGGTAATTTCGGCGGCCAACGCCCGCACCGCCTTATCTTGGGCACCGTGCACGCGCGTCACCGCCTCGGTTTCCCTGGCAATCAACCAGGTCTGCCAGCCGCCCAGCAAACCCAGCAGCAGCAAGGCTGTCGCACCAGCCAACGGCAGCAGTCGCCGCCAGTCACGCGATGAACCGCCCTTGTGACTCCGCGCTTTGCCTGTCGCCATAAACCTGTCCCCGCAGACTTTAGCCTGGTGATCGGTAGACCTCGTCGTGAGGCCACCCGCCTACTGGATGCCCGTCGATCCGAACCCGCCGCTGCCGCGCTCACTGGGTGCGAATTCGTTCACGATGTTCAACCTTGGCCGAGCCACCGGCACCAGCAACAACTGTGCAATACGATCGCCAATGCCGATGGTGTACGGCTGGTTTCCGCGGTTCCAGCATGAAATCATCAACGGCCCCTGATAGTCGGCATCGATCACGCCCACCAGGTTTCCCATCACCAGGCCGTGCTTGTGACCCAGGCCGGAGCGCGGCACGATCAGCGCGCACCAGCCCGCATCACCGATGTGGATCGCCATGCCGCTGGGTACCAGCGCATTCTCGCCCGGTGCCAGCGTCAACGGAGCCGTGATCGCTGCGCGCAAATCCATCCCGGCGCTGCCCGCCGTCGCCGCTTCAGGCAAGGCGATACTGTCGCCCAGTCGAGGGTCGAGTATCTTCAGCTCGATGTCGAGCGCCGGCTGGCCATTCATGGTCGCGCCGCCCGAAAGCGTTCGGCCACAATCCCCACCAGCTGACGCGCGAGCACCGATTTCGATGCGCGTGCCAAGTCGATCGAGCCCCCATCCCAGACCACGCTGAGGGCGTTTTCGCTGGCCTCGAAACCGAGGCCTTCTCCCACCTGGTTGGCGGCGATCATATCCAGCCCCTTGCGTTGCAATTTCTCATGCGCATAGATCAACACATCATGTGTCTCGGCGGCAAACCCTACCAGGAAAGGGTGTGCGGCCTGTGCCGAGAGGCTGGCCAGGATGTCCGGATTTTCCGCCAGCTGGAGGACCAGGTCGGCACCGGCCTGCTTTTTCACCTTGCGCTTCGCCACCTCAGCAGGCCGGTAGTCACCTACCGCTGCCGTACCGATATAGATGTCCGCCTCGGCGGCAGCGTTGAGCACGGCGGCATGCATCTGCGCGGCACTTCGTACATCCACACGTACCCCCACCCCGGCGGGCGTGGGCAGCCCTACCGGACCGGCCACCAGGGTTACCTGCGCACCTTCCAGCGCCGCTGCCTCGGCCAGCGCAAAACCCATCCGACCGGAGCTGCGGTTGCCGATGAAACGTACCGGGTCAATGTCCTCGTAGGTCGGCCCAGCGCTGATCAGCACCCGCAAGCCGTCCAGCATGCCGCCGCCAAACGAGGCGACCATCGCATCACGCAACGCCTCAGGCTCAAGCATACGACCGGAACCCACGTCACCGCAGGCCTGTTCGCCGACCGCCGGCCCCCACACCAGCACACCGCGCTGCCGCAAGGTCTGGAGATTCGCCTGAACCGCCGGGTGCGCCCACATCTGCTGGTTCATCGCTGGTGCCACATGCAACGGTGCCGCACTGGCCAGGCACAGTGTGCTCAGCAGGTCGTTGGCGTGACCGTGCGCCAGACGCGCCAGCAGTTCGGCACTGGCCGGCGCGATCAGAATGCGTTCGGCCCAACGCGCCAGCTCGATGTGGCCCATGGCAGCCTCGGCGGAATCGTCCCACAAAGAAATCCGCACTGGCTCACCAGACAACGCCTGAAACGTCGCCGGTCCCACGAAGCGGGTGGCGTTCTCGGTCATCACCACGCGAACCTCGGCACCAAGTCCACGCAGGCGACGAACCAGGTCGCAGGATTTGTAGGCGGCAATACCACCCGATACTCCGAGCAGGATGCGGCGTTGGGCAAGACTCATGTAAGGCAGGCCTGACAATCGAGCAGACCCTTAGCTTACCGGATCATTCCGCTCCGCCGCTGTCGGCGAGTGACGACAATCCGGAAACTGCGGTAATGAGTATCCGCGAATGGCCCGAGGGCGAGCGTCCCCGTGAAAAATTGCTGTCGCGAGGCATCGCGGCCCTTTCCGACGCCGAGCTGCTGGCGGTGCTGCTGGGCAGCGGCTGTCGTGGCAAGGATGCCATCGCGCTCGGCCGTGAACTGCTGGAGGCCGCAGGCAGCCTCGACGCCTTGCTCGCTCGACCCGAGCAGCAGATGCGTGCCACCGGCCTGGGACCGGCGAAGCGAACGCGAATTGCCGCGGCCCTGGAGCTGGCCCGCCGCAGCCTCGCTGAAAAGCTTCAGCAGCGGCAGAGCTTGGGCAATCCACGCGACAGCGGCAACTATCTGCGCGCCCGCCTGCGGCATCTTCCGTATGAAGTATTCGGTTGCCTCTACCTGGACAATCGGCACCGCGTGATTTCCTTCGAGGAATTGTTCCGCGGCACCGTCGATGGCGCCAATGTGCATCCCCGCGAGGTGGTGCGGGCATGCCTCCAGCACAATGCGTGCGCCGTCATCTTCGCCCACAACCATCCGTCCGGCGTGGCCGAACCCAGCGCCGCCGACCGGGCGATCACGCAAGAATTACGCGAGGCGCTGCAACTGGTAGGCGTCCGCGTGCTCGATCACCTGATTATCGGCAGCGGTGAACCCGTCTCGATGGCAGCACGAGGCCTGATCTGAAGCAACCGTCGCCTCCCGCAAGCGTGCCGGCCGATCAAAGAAAAACGGCGCGGGAAGACCCGCGCCGAGTGGCCGATTTGGGGAGAGGAGAGAGCGGCGTCTCCGAATGCCGTGTCATGGAGGGGAGTCATGTCAGGCACCGACAGAGTATGGCGGCGCCGTATGACAAGCCAATGACGCACCGGTCGTCGGTAAACGCCCCTGTCCACGAGACCGAACGCGGCCCCGATATTTATACACATCATGTCCACCCCGGCCCTGGCAGCAAGCACCTTGCCTTCCACGCCAACTAAGTACAGTAACTTATTGATATAAATAATTTATTTTTGGGATATCCCAGGTTTTCTTAACTTGCTGTACTGCAGCGACACGAGACCGGGAGCCTTGCCCACAGAGTTATCCACAGCTCCAGGCGCCACCTGGCGTCCCGGGGTCAGCCTCCGCAGACGGCAAGCCCTCGCCATGCCCACGGGGAAGTGGCCTGGTAAATTGCCAGCTCCGTAAACCACCTGCTACCCCCGCGAAAGTACCTGCACGGCCTGGTTCCGCAGTCGATCCGGACACTGGCGAGACGGCGGCAGCCTGCCTGTTGATCTGGCGCTGCCCGCACTCCGAACGGGTCGACGAGGTCCACCGTGGCGCCACGCGCCGCTTTTCTGCTCGCCTGAAAGGCCGGCTCCCGACCGACATGCGATATTGACTTGGCCCCTCGCGGAAAAACGACAACCCGGTGTATTACATCCAGTATGCTCAGGCGCTTGTCCGCTGCGTGTTTCGGCACGCCGCCGACGAAGGTTTCACGGTCGACCTGCAGGATAGTCTGCGGCACCGGCTCGGCTGACAACGAGCACGAGCGGAGGCTCTGACCGAACTGTCGACATTTCCCGCGTTGGCCGCCGCTGCCACGACCGACCTGGAAACTCACCTGATCGCCCGCTGACAGCGTGAGTTGACCCTGCGTTTCACCGACACTACAACGCACAACCGTGTCGAGGCGACGATGCCACATTGCGCCATGTGCGCCCCGCCCTGGTGGTAGCGACCGGGCAAGTAGTTAAAAATGGTCTGGGTTTGTTGGGCCTGAGTGCCCCGGAGAACGAGTAATGGCAACACGTAAAGGCAAAGGCCGCCAGGCCGTTCGCAATGGCCGCAAGGGCTTCCCCATCTGGGGCTATATCGCCATCGGCATCCTGCTCGGTGGCATTCTGATGGTTGTCATGATGCGCGGCAGCCTGATGACCAGCCTGCGCAAACCGGCGGGGCCGAAAGCCAACCCGCAGGCCACGGCGCAACATGGCAGCTCTCCCGGCGTCCTGGAATCAGCCGCAAACGGCAGCCAAGCCAAAAAGCCCCAATACGATTTCTACTCCGTACTTTCGGAGAAGGAAGTCCGTATTCCGGATGCCGAGATCAGCGCCCAGGCCCGTGCCGAGCAGCAACAGAAGCAGCTCGCCGCTCAACAACAGGGACAACAGCAACAGGCCGCCGCCGCGGCCAATGCGCCCGCCGCGGATCGCGTCGATATCACCGCGGCCCCGGCCAGTGCCGTGACATCCGCTTCCGGCAGTGGCTATCTGCTGCAGGTAGGCGCCTTTCCGAACGCTGCCGATGCCGAAACGCTCAAGGCAAAACTCGCGTTGCAAGGTTTCGTTGCCAGGGTGCAATCCGTCAACATCGGCGGCCAGGTCTTCCATCGGGTACGACTGGGGCCTTTCCGCTCCGCCACCGCGCTGGAGTCGACCAAGCAGCAGCTCGCCCGGGCTGGAATCAAGGCGATTGCGTTGAAGGAAGGCAACTAAGCAGAAGCTCTCAGGCACACAAGCCATTCGCCCGGCGACGGCGCACCGGGCGAATGGCCTCGTATCATGGTAAACCGCATCCGTGGGCGCGACGCGGGGTAGCGGAGGCCTGACCGGTGACCGAGGGCTTCAACGCTTCCGCTTGAGTCGGAGCAGCGCCGAGATGTCTTCGTCGCCATGGCCTTGGCGCATCAACTCGGCATAGTCGGCCAGGGATTTTTCGATCACCGTGCGATCGGTACCGGCCCGCTGGGCAATGCCGTTGACGATGGCAAGATCCTTGTGCAATAGACCCAGCTTGAAGCCGATACTGAACTCGTCGCGCAACATCGTGGCGCCACGTTTTTCCAGAAACCAGTTGCCGGCTGCACCGGCCCCGAGCGTGGGGATCAGGCGTTCCGGATCGAGGCCGAGCGCTTCGCCAAGCGCCAGACCTTCGCACACCGCCTGCGCGATCCCGGCGACCAGTACCTGGTTGACCGCCTTGGTGGCTTGGCCGGTGCCCACGTCACCAAGATGGGTGACCCGCGACGCATAGGTTTCCAGTACTGGGAGTGCGCGCGCGACCACTGCCGCCCCACCGCCAACCATCACCGACAGCTTGCCGTTCTTCGCACCCTCGACACCACCGGAAACGGGCGCGTCAAGAAAGCAGGCACCCACCTCGGCCAGCCTGGCTGCCGCCTGCCTGGCGGTAGCCGGCGCCACGGTGGAATGGTCGATCACGATCACACCGGGTTTCAGATGCGGCGCCAATGCCTCGACCGTATCGAGTACATCGGCATCGGCGGTAACACACAGCGCGACGATATCGCTGCTCACGGCCAGCTCGGCCAGCGTGGCAGGTGCGGTGACGCCCAGCTGTCGTGCCAGAGCCTCGGCCTTGGCATGAGTTCGATTGGCCACCGCGTGCAGCAGGCCGGCCGCGGCCAGGTGCCCCGCCATCGGCGCCCCCATTGCGCCCAGTCCGATAAATGCCACCTTGATCGTCATGCCGAGTGTCCTTGGTTGATAGTCAGTTGTTGCCATGCACATCGTGGGTCACGAAAGAATGCCACGGCGTCGCCCCAGGCATCGAGGACTTGCATGAGTGACTCCGCCGGGTAGCAACTTACTGCATGTGCCAGCCATGGCTGACCACGATCGACTGGCCGGTCAGCGCGGCGCTCGGAAACCTGGCCAGGTAAAGTGCCGTCTGCGCAATATCCTCGACCGTGGTGAATACCCCATCAACGGTATCCTTGAGCATCACATTCCTGATCACCTCGTCCCCGCTGAGACCCAGCTCTTCTGCCTGCTCGGGAATCTGCTTCTCGACCAGCGGGGTGCGCACGAAGCCGGGGCAGATCACGTGCGAGCGCACCTTGTGCGGCGCCCCTTCCTTGGCCAGCGTACGCGCCAGCCCCAGCAGACCGTGCTTGGCGGCCACATAGGCGGATTTCAGTTTCGAGGCTTCGTGGGAGTGCACCGAGCCCATATAGATCACCATCCCGCCACGATCGTCCTTGTACATATGCTTGAGCGCGGCCTTGGTGGTGAGAAACCCGCCGTCCAGATGGATCGCCAGCACTTTCTTCCAGTCGGCAAACGCGAACTGCTCGATCGGATTGATGATTTGCACGCCGGCATTGGAGATCAGGATGTCCAGATGGCCGAACTCTGCGACCACCTTGTCGGTGCCGGCATTGACCGCCGCCTCGTCGGTAACGTTCATGGCGATGCCGATGGCCTTGCCACCAGCCTGGTTGATCGCGGCCGCCGTGGCGTCGGCCGCCTGCTGGTTGATGTCCGCGATTGCCACCACCGCGCCCTCGCGGGCGTAGAGCTCCGCTATGCCTTTGCCGATACCGCTGGCTGCGCCGGTGATCAAGGCCACCTTGCCTTTCATGTCGCTCATGCCTCGCTCCCGTTCAGATGTTGATGTCGCGGTAGGAGCGCACCCTGTGCGCGATGCTTTTGGGCGACAACGCATAGAGGCATCGCGCACAGGGTGCGCTCCTACAGGTCAGTGCGTTTCCTCCGCCAGATAGGTGTAGGCGGTGAGGCCGGCGTCGAGTGTTGCGTAGAGCTGCGCCGCGACGGCAGCTTCGACACCGATGGCGGCGATCCGTTCCCGATAACTCTGCCGCAATACTTCGAGGTCGTAACCGACGTAATCGAGCATCAGGTCGGTGGTGTCACCGCGACGCTTGTGCGCGAACACACACGAATCACCCTCGACCCGCACGTTCACCGCGTCGGTGTCGCCGAACAGGTTGTGGATGTCGCCCAGGGTCTCCTGGTAGGCGCCGACCATGAAGATGCCAAGCCGATAGCTTTCACCGGCCTGCAGCTCATGCAGCGGCAGGCTGACATCGACGCCATCGGCATCGACGTAATGATCGATGCGGCCGTCCGAATCGCAGGTGAGATCGACAATCACCCCGCGCCGGGTCGGCCGTTGATGGAGCCGGGCGATCGGCGCAATCGGGAAAATCTGTTCGATCGCCCAGATATCCGGTACCGACTCGAACACCGAAAAATTGACGAAATACTTGTCGACCAGCTTCTCGTCCAGCTCGTCCAGCGCCTGCCTGTGCGCACGTTCGGCCGGCAGCAGCCGCTGGCGCACCGCATGGGCGATCGCATAGAACATCTCGTCCAGTCGCGCCCGGTCGGGCAGCCGCAGCTGCCCCAGCGCATACAGCGACTGACCTTCGGCCAGGTGATGCTGCGCTTCGTGGAACAGCTCCAGCGGCGGCCGCGCATCGAGCTCCGCGTAAACCTCGCGCAGATGGCGCAGGACCGCCGGCTCGTCCGCCTGCGCCGCGGCCATGGCGCCACACGGCGCCGGCTCCACCTCGGTCACATTGGCCACCAGCACCGCATGGTGGGCCGTCATCGCCCGACCCGCTTCGGTGAGGATGTGCGGCGCCGACAGGCCTTCGGCCTGCACCGCCTCGGCCAGCGATTGCACGATGGTCGCGGCGTACTGCTCGATCGAATAGTTGATCGAGTTGTGGCTGCGCGAGCGCGTACCCTCGTAGTCCACACCGAGGCCGCCGCCGACATCGACGATCTCCAACGGCACGCCCATGCGGCTCAATTCGACGAAGTAGCGCGTCGCCTCGCGCATGCCGTTGGCGATGTCGCGCACATTGGAAATCTGCGAACCCATGTGAAAGTGCTGCAGCTTCAAGGTGTGCTTGAGGCCCGCCCTGTCGAGGCGCTCGATCAGGCGCAACACCTGGTTCGGCGACAGCCCAAACTTGCCCTTGTCGCCGCCGGTGTTCTGCCACTTGCCGGCGCCGATCGAGGCCAGCCGCACCCGCACCCCGAGCAACGGCTCAATACCGAGCGCCGTGGCCTCGACAAAGACGTGATCGAGTTCGGACAGCTTCTCGATCACGATGTGCACGCGCAAGCCGAGCTTCAGACCGATCAGCGCCAAGCGGATATATTCGCGATCCTTATATCCGTTGCAGATCACGATCGAGCCGGGGCGCGCCATGCCCAGCACCGCCATCAACTCCGGCTTGGAACCCGCCTCCAGTCCAAAGCCCGATGTGCCAGCGGCAACTAGCTCCCCGGCCACACCGCGCTGCTGGTTGACCTTGATCGGGTAGATCGCGGTATAGCCGCCCGCATAGTCCCACTCGCCCAGCGCCTTGGTGAAAGCCGCCTGCAGCCGGGCCAGACGGTGCGCGAGGATGTCCGGAAAGCGCACCAGAAGAGGCAGTCGCAGCCCCTCGGCGCAAGCCCTATCGACGATCTGCGGCAGCGACAGCGCCGGACCCTGGGGGCCTTGCGGGCGCATCACGATTTGCCCACGATCGTCGATGTCGACGTAGCCGTCGCTCCAGTGTGCCATGGCGTAGGTATGACGGGCGCTGTCGCAGGTCCAATGCTTCGACATGGGAGAGTCTCCTTGTGCAAACGGAACATGTCGTCGCAGCGGCGAGCCTTGACGTACTGCTCGACAAGAGCGGAAAGCGAAGTCGGCCGGAAGCCTCGCACGCCGCGGGGCCGAACTGGCTGGTCGGCCCGACATGCAAGATGCACGGCGATACCAGTGCCCATTGTAAACGGGCCACGCGGCAATATGTCGAGCGTCGCATACCGCCTGTTGACGTCGATTCGCACAAGTTGCCGTTACAATCTCGTTTCTTTTTCTCTTAACGCTCCATCAGGATCCACCGTCATGTCGCAGCAACCCAGCTGGTTCACCGAAGCCCATCAGGCTTCAGGCTCCTCCATCGGTTTCCGTACCGAGCAACTGCTGCATGCGGAAAAAAGCCCGTTCCAGACGATCGAGATCCACAGGACCACGGACTGGGGCAACTTGATGGTGATCGATGGTTGCGTGATGCTGACCTCACGCGACAACTTCCTCTACCACGAGATGATGACGCATCCGGCGCTGTTCACCCATGCGCGCGCCAAACGCGTGGTGATCATCGGTGGGGGTGATTGCGGCACGCTGCGCGAGGTGCTCAAGCACGAGGAGGTAGAATCGGCGGTACAGGTGGAAATCGACGAGCGCGTCACCCGCCTGGCCGAACAGTATTTTCCGGAGCTGTGCGAATCCAACCATGACCCGCGGGCGCAATTGCTGTTCATCGATGGCATCAAGTACATGGCGGAACTCGAGCACGACTCGCTGGATCTGGTCATCGTCGACTCGACCGATCCGGTAGGCCCCGCCGAGGGCCTCTTCAACGCTGCCTTCTATGCCAGCTGCCATAAGGCACTACGGCATGGCGGCATTCTGGTGCAACAGAGCGAATCGCCGCTAGCGCACCTGGACTTGATCAAGTCGATGCGCTCGTCGATGCGTACCTCGGGCTTTACCGCGGTGCGCACGTTGCCGTTTCCACAGCCGTGTTACCCCACCGGATGGTGGAGCTGCACCATGGCACGCAAAGGTGGCGATCTCTCGGGCTTCCGCGAACGCGGCGCCATCAGCAAGAACTTCGCCACCCGCTATTACAATGCGGATATCCATCGCGGCGCACTGGCACAGCCGGAATTCATGCGCGAAGCGCTCGGCGAATAAAGGGAACAACCCCGGTTGGTCGTTTCAGCGGGGCGCTGGTCGTACCCCGCTTCCGACTCTTTTAAAACAACTTGTTGCGCACCTTGGGCAACAACACGAGAAGCAAGGTGGCAAGCGGCCCCAGCAGCAGCGACAGCAGAAACCACAACAGGCCACTGCGGTTCTTCCCCTGTGCCAAGGCCGCGTTGATCAGCGCCAGCGTGCCCCACCCGGCAAACCAAGGGGCGCCGGTAGCGAATGTCGAAAAATGATCCACAAGGGTCTCCTGCTGTGCAAGACAATGCGATACGCATAAGAACAGGCATCGTAACAAGCCCTGCAGCCTTTGCCTGCGTTCACGGCTTAGTGAATCAGCCGCGCTTAATCCAGCGCGGGTATGCTGGGTGCCCTGCCCCCGACGGAATCATGATAATGCGTGGAATCCGCCATTTCATCTTGGGCTGCGCTCTGCCGCTGGCCAGCCTGACGCTACCCACGGGTATCAGCCACGCCGCAGAGGCATCGCCGCGGCGGACCGTTGGCAATACGCACCAGGCGGCACTGGCGCGCGACAAGGCACAGCTTGCGTTCCAGCGCGACTTGGTAAGCGTGTTGGCGCCACGGGCCGACGCAGCACCGTTGCTGGCGGCGGCCCTGTTGGCCCGCCCCCTGCAAAACCAACCCGCGACCAACGGGTTTCACGACCTCATCAATCGCGCCGCCAAGGCCAGCGATGCAGGCGCCGCCGTCGAGTGGCTGCGGCTGGCCGATTGCGATGCCCAAGCCGACAATTGTCCCAACCCCTCTGCCCTGCGGGCGCTGGTGCTGAAAGCACCGGACAACGCCGCCGTATGGTTGCTCAAACTGGGCCAGGACACCCGCGACACGCACCAGCAGGAGGCTCGAGTCGATCTAGCCCGCGCCGCCGCCGCAAAACTTTACGATGACTACACCGGCAACAGCTTGAAGGTGCTGGCCGATTTCGTCAGTGTGCTGCCACCACCCGCCAGCACCTATGCGCATGGGCTTGCTGCCGGGCCGGCAGGTATGCAGACCATGCTCGTCTACGGGCTAGCCAGTGCGCAGCCGCAGCCCGGACTGCAGTTGACTGCCCAGCTTTGCGACAACGCCAAGGGCGACGCGTCGATCAAGGCCGACTGCCTGAAGCTCGGCAAGGTGATGGAATGGGGCTCCAGCCCGTTGGCACGGTCGCTCGGTCTGCACCTGCGGCAAGTGCTGTCGGACGATCCCGCACAGCAACAGGAAGCCAAGCGCGCACGCGTCGACCTGACCTGGCAAGTGCAGAACTTTGCCGAACTGACGGCCCGTGCCCGCAACGACAAGGCGCTGGCCACGCAATTGCTGGCGTTGGCGCGCAACGGAGGCACCGAAATGAGCATCATGCTGGCCGCGTTGCGTGAAGCGGGCATCTCCACCGATGCCCCGGCCGACTGGACGCCGCCGCGCCCCGCTGGTTGAGTCCCGCGCAAACGCTTTGCGGCGGATTCGTGGCCGTGTAGGCTTGATCCACCTTCCTCGGCAAGGATCGAGCGATGCTTACGACGCTGGTGGCAAGCAGCAAGGGTGGTTGCGGCAAGAGCACGCTGGTAACGCAGCTGGCGTCGCACTGGGCGCAAGCGGGCAAACATACTGTGATTGTCGACGCCGATCGTCAGGGGTCCAGTTTCCGTTGGGCCACCTTGCGTCCGGACACCGTGCCCGGCGTGCTGGCACTGGAAGGAGGCCGCAAAGCGTTGAAACGCATCCCGCCAGACACCGAACAGCTGCTGATCGACACCCCGGCCGGCGTCGGCGAGCGCGAGCTGGAGCCCTATCTGGAACAAGCCGACGTGCTTCTGGTTCCGGTGCTCCCTTCCTCCTTCGACCTTCATGCCACGCTTGGTTTCATCGAGACGCTGCAGCAGCTCAACCGCGTCCGGCGCGGCAAGCTGCCAGTGGCCCTGGTCGCCAACCGGCTCAAACCGTGGACTCACGCCAGCCAGGACGCGGTGACCCAGTTGGCCGGTCAAGCGCCGTTCCCGATCGCCGCGCAACTGCGTGACAGTCAGGCCTACGTGCTGCTTGGCGCGCTGGGCAAGGGCATCTTCGATTACCAGTCCGAGCACGTGCGCAGTCATCAGCAAGACTGGAAAGCCCTTTTGCGCTGGATAAAACGCCAACACTGAGCCTACGGCGCTCGCACCCGCGGCGCGCCTTCACCCAACCGGAGTTCCCCATGCGCGAATTGATCCTGCTACGACATGCCGAGGCGGTTCCGATAGAGGCGACTCACGGCGACGACCAGCAACGGCCATTGAGCCTGCGCGGCGAACAGGAGGCACAGGCGGCCGGACTGTGGTTGATCGCGCACGGCGCGCGACCGGATCGCGTGCTGTGCTCGCCCAGCCGGCGTACCGGCGAAACCGCCCGACTGGCCCTGGCCGCCCTGGATTCGGCGCCGGTGCCGCGGATGGAACCCGATATCTACGACGCCACGCCGGGTGAGTTGGTGACCTTGCTCGACCAGCACAATGACGCCGACATCGTGATGCTGGTAGGTCACAACCCCGGCATCGAACAACTGGTCGCGCTGCTGGCCGAAGGCCGCTCGGACGAATTTCGCGGTATGCCACCCGGTGCAATGGCGGTGCTGCACCTGAACGGTCCATTGGAACCGGGCAATGCCCGGCTGGATGCGTTCTGGTCACCATGAGGCGGGTACTCGCGGCGATGCTGTTGATCGGCTTGGTGTTTCAGGCAAGGGCCGCAGCCGGTGAACACTACCGCATTGACAGCAGCCGGTCGCAGGCGGGCTTCCAGGTGCGCCTGTTGTGGTTCCGCACAATCAGTGGTCGCTTTACCCGGATCGAAGGGTCGATTCAACGCAAGGCAAGCGGAATGGCCATCGTGGACGCACGCATCGACAGCCATAGCGTGGTGATGGACTCCCCGCGGTACCGCAAAGCGGTCCTCGGCCCGAAGTTCTTCGATATCGCGAAGCATCCGGCGATCCATTTCCTGTCCGACCCAGTCCCCTTTGCCACCCTGCAATCCGGCGGTGCGCTCGCCGGGCAATTGAGGCTGCGCGGGGTCACCCGACCGGTGCACTTCGAGTTGCTCGCCAGCCGCTGCACCCCCGATACCCTGTATAGCTGCAAGATCCGCGTACGCGGCCACGTCTCGCGCAGCGCCTTCGGTATGACCAGCCATCGTACCGTCCTGTCCGACCGGGTAAAGCTCGAGCTTTCGATCGCGGTCGAGCCTGCCGCTGGCTGACCCCGGTCCGTATCATGTCACGCATGCGCCTGCGTTCCCTCGCCTTCCCCAGCCTGCTCGCCGCCTTCCTGTTGTTGCAGGGCTGTGTGGTCTCGCGTGCGCAGATCCGTCGCGCCGACGCGGTGGTCGCCGCCAGCGTGGATCGCGACATCGACTGCCACCAGGCGGATCACTGCGCCACACCGTCGCCGCTGCTCAACGCTGCCACGGACGCGCTGGCGGCGTCGACGCCCCAGGACCCGGTGAACGTCGTCACCTTGCTCAACGACAGCGAGCCGGCGCTGGCGGCACGGATCAACCTGATCCGTGCCGCACGGCACTCGATCGACGTGCAAACGTATATCTGGGACCAGGACGACGTCGGCAAGCTGATGCTGAACGAACTGATTCAGGCGGCGAGGCGGGGAGTAAGGGTACGCATCCTCGCCGATCAGTTGTTCTCGTTTCAGGAGCCCGGCCTGCTTGACCAGCTCTCGCGAGTCAGCAGCCATCTGCAGGTCCGATTGTATAATCCGACCCTGCACAAGGCGCGCACCCCGCCGCTGGATTTCGCCGCCGGCATTTTGTGCTGCTTCCTGCAGTTCAATCAGCGCATGCACAACAAGCTGTTGCTGGTGGACGACAGTATCGGCATCACCGGCGGGCGCAATTATCAGGACCGCTATTTCAACTGGGACGACAACTTCGATTACGTCGATCGCGACGTGATGGTCGGCGGCCCGGCAGCGCGGGAAATGGCCGCCAGCTTTGAACTGTTCTGGCGACACAAGCGCGCGGTACCGTTGACACACCTGCGTGATGTCAACCGACGCATCCTCCACGATCCCCCACCACCGCCGTGGAAATCCCCTCGGTACCAGCGCCCCGCACGCGTGAGGCAGGTACAACAGGCAGCCGAGGATCCGCAATGGCTGCAGGCGTGGCTAGTCGGTCCTACCTTGCGCACCGGCAAGGTGGATTACTTCAGCGACCTGCCGGCGAAGACCGACGACCCTGACAAGAAGCATGCCCTGGAATTCACCCACCGGATCATGCGGATGATCAGCGGTGCCCGCCACGAGGTGCTGCTGCAGACCCCCTACCTGGTCATGAGCCGCAGCGCACAACGGCTGTTCAAACGACTGCATCGACGCAAGGACCCGCCCCAGATCATCGTCTCGACCAATTCACTGGCCTCGACCGATGCGTTTGCCGTCTACGCGATGTCCTACAAACACCGCAAACGCTATCTCAAGACATTCGGCTTTCAGATCCACGAGCTCAAGCCGCACGCGCCCGGTCCCGCCGTCGACTACCGGCTGGCCAACCTCAGTGCCGACGCGATGAAGCGTGAAGTAACTCTGCGCGGTCCAGCCCGCACCCAGCACAAAACTGTCTACCACCTGTTTGGCAGTGGCGGCAGCAACCGACCGGCACCGCTGCTCAACAGTGGGCGGCGCTTTGGCCTGCATGCCAAGTCGATCGTGATCGACGATCGCTACGCGATGGTCGGCTCCCACAACTTCGACCCACGCTCCGACCACTACAATACCGAAGCCGGCGTGATCGTCTACGACAAGCGCTTCGCCAACGAGGTACGCCAAAGCATCCTGCGCGATATCCAGCCGCAAAACGCCTGGGTGATCGCCCCGCGCCAGCCGGCCATACCGGTACTGACCGACATCAATCAGGCGATCGGCACCGTCTCCGCGCACCTGCCGCTGTTCGACCTGTGGCCGTTCCGCTATGCCACCAGCTACGAGCTGAAACCCGGATGCCAGCCACTGCGCGCCAACAACCCGAAGTTCTACAGCTGCTACCGTGCGGTCGGCGACTTCCCGGACGTGGCGTTATCGCCGAAGTTGATCATTACCCGTCTGATCACGGCTTTCGGGGTGGGTGCCAAAGGCATTCTCTGAGGCGCGAATTCGCATCGAGCGCACCGTCGATCCGCATCTTTGATGCTAGGGCAAGCGTGCGAGGGATGCGCCGCGGGACGCAAACACCATCGGCAACTCACCGCTGATACCGTCGCGATGCCCTGCCGGCACCGCGAAGCGCCAGCCACGAACGCTGCGCAAGGCGTGGCCGTCGAGGATCGCGTCGCCGCTTGAGGCGACCAAACGAGCGCTGAGCACCCGACCGTCACCGGCGATGACGAGATGTACCAGCACGCGGCCATCCAGATGGCCGCGCAGCGCGGCCCACGGTATCGACGTATCGGGTGGCATCGACAACGGCACCAGGGCGGGCGGCACCTCGACCTTCGCATTGCCGACGGCCATGGCGCGCGAACGGCGCGGGGCGGCTACCACCGTCACCGGCCCATGCCAGCGCGACGAACTCGCCTCAGCCACGCGAGGTACGGACGTTTGCGCGTCCGCGCCATGCCGCCGTGGCCCATGCCAGCCAACGGTGAGTGTGCTGAGCCAGCCGGTCCCCACCACACCGATCAGCAAGCTCAGGGCACTCAAGGCGGTGGTGGTACGCAGACGCAGCATCAGGGCCCTACCCCGCCCGCGCTCATGGGCGCTCGAGGATCATGGTCACACCCATGCCGCCGGCGGTGCAGATCGAAATCAGCCCGCGACCCGTACCCTTCTGCTCCAGCATCCGCGCCAGGGTGGCAACGATCCGTGCACCGGTGGCGGCAAAGGGATGCCCGGTCGCAAGGCTGGAACCATGTACGTTGAGTCGAGCCGGATCAATGGCACCGAGCGGCGCATCCAGGCCCAGTCGCTGTTTGCAATAGTCCGCCGACTCCCAGGCGCGCAGCGTGCACAGCACCTGCGCCGCGAATGCTTCATGGATTTCGTAATAGTCGAAATCCTGCAAGCTGAGACCGTTGCGGGCAAGCATCCGCGGCACCGCAATGGTGGGGGCCATCAGCAAGCCCTCGCCGTGCACGAAATCGACGGCGGCCACCTCGGCGTCGCGTATGTACGCCTGGATCCTCAAGCCCCGCCGCGCGGCCCAATCATCATTACCCAGCAGCACGACGGCGGCGCCGTCGGACAGGCCGGTGGAATTGCCGGCGGTCAGGGTGCCATGACCGGAACGCTTGTCGAAGGCGGGCTTCAAGGCGGCTAGTTTGTCCATGCTGGTATCGGCACGCAGGAAACCGTCGCGCTTCAAGCCACGGAATGGCACCAGCAACGAGTCGAAGAAACCCTCGTCGTAGGCCGCGGCCAACTTGCGGTGGCTGTCCAGCGCCAACTGGTCCTGTGCCTGCCGGGAAATCTGCCACTCCCTGGCCATTTTCTCGCAATGCCCACCCATCGACAGGCCGGTACGCGGTTCGGCGACACCGGGAAACGATGGCTTCAACTCACCTAACGAGAAGCCACGCAACGCGGTTTTCAATTTGTCGAGCGGCGCCTTCGCGCGATTGATCGCCAGCAATCGCTTGCGCAGGCGCCGACCGTAAACGATCGGCACATCGCTGGTGGTGTCCGAGCCGCCGGCGATGCCGGCCTCGATCTGTCCCGCAGCAATCTTGTTGGCGATGATGATCGCGTTGTCCAGCGAAGTACCGCATGCCCGCGCCGTGGTAATCCCCGGTGTGGTCGGCGCCAGGCCGGAACTGAGCAGCACCTCGCGCGCCAGATTCCAGTCCGCTGAGTGCTTTATCACCGCGCCCATGGCTACCTCGCCAAGCTCCACACCGTGGAGGCCGAAGCGTTCCACCAAGGTGCCCAGGACCTTTACCGACATGCCGAAATTGCCGACATCGGCATAGTCGGTGTTGTTGCGGCAAAACGGAATGCGCACCCCACCGACCACACCGACGCGCTTGAGCATGTTTTCCATGGTTACAACAATCCGTCACTCGAGTGACCAAAGGCTAACCCGCCGTGCCGTGGGGGGAAAGCCCGCCACACCCCGCTCAACGCGATCCGTTCAGCCGAACGGAGCCAGCATGGTGCCGTCGCGGCCGCATCGCGGGGCCACCAACGACCATGTCGCCGCGGACGGCTGCTACCATTTCCGGTCCTCGTCTGCGCTTCGGAACCCCTCACCTGTGGATACCCAATCACTGCAAGCCCTCCCGGTCGTCCTGGCACTGGAGCCGGTCAGCGGTCAGGTATTGCCGCACTTGAGCTTGAGCCGCGACGAGGCCGCCGCGCTTGCCCAGCATGTGGCCCGCGACCTGCAAACGCTGATACCGCAAGTACTCGATTCACGGCTCGCGGTGGTTGGCGCCTGGTTCGACACGGTCGAGCTGCTGCGTCCCGGCTTCCCGGTATGGGCCACGTTGGACGAGCTGGCGCAGCGGGTGCCTCGCGGCCGGACCGACCACGTGGTGGCATTCGGTAGTCATCAAGGCCAGATGCCGGCCCCGGCGCTGCAGCCGGCCAGCGAGTTTGCCGATGGCCCGATGCGATTGCTGCCGCTGAGCCTGCTCGCGCCTGCGGCGTTGGCCGCCGAGCTGTCCGAACAGTTGGAGCTGCAGCTGGTCGGCCGTGGTGAAGCGGGCGCGCTGACCGCGGACTGGCTGATGCGCACCCTTGGCATACGCTTGGAGCACGTGCGCTACCTCAGCCGCAACGACTTGCTGGCGCTAACGTGCGTGCAATACGAACACGTCAATCTCGCCGCCCTGTGGAGCCTGCTCGAAACCGCCCTGCTGACCCCACACCGCGAGGAATCGGTGATCAGCGCCCATGGCCTGGCATTGCACTACGCCCAAGGCACGGTCCGCGCGCAGTCGCCGGCGCAATGGTTGGAGGCTCAACAGGCGCTATCCACAACAGACGATGACGGCGAGCGACGGCACGCATTCGCCGGCCTTGTCTTCGAATTGCGCCAATATGCCAGCCTGCTCGACGCGCATCAGTTGCCATGGCAGCTGCTGGCCGCTCCCGGCCACGCGGTCGAGGTCGGTCCCGGTTATCGGGTCGAAGCGCTCGCGGCCGCGGTGCCCGAGGCCGGACCGCCGAGTCTGTTTGCCCATGAAGCACCGGGGCTGGGCATTGTGACCGTCACCGTGGCGCAGCACGGCACCGGCGGCCGCGCTCACGTGCTGGCCCACGGCTACCCGCTGCAGGCAAACGCACTGCCGGGATTGCTCGACTGGCTCGCTGAGCACTACGGCACCAGCGCCGAACTGCGTACGCTGGGGCGGGTGGTGCTCAATGCTCGCGGCCGGCTCGGCGTACCGGCGCTGACGCTTCACTGAAAGGTGGAGACCCCGAAGCGGCATGGCGACGGAAACCTTGCTGTATCGACGTGATACCGAGGGTACTGGAGCCCACGGCAAAGCGCTTTTCTGCGCGATACAAGCCGTTCCCGGTTGCAGAGTCCTCCATTCGTGAACAACTCATGCCGCGCTATCACGACGAGGGCGCTAAGGCTGCCTCATACATCCAGTAGTGACAGCGCTGCATGCCTAAATCGGCATAGGTCTCCTGGGCGCGACGGTTCTCGGTTTCCACGTACAACCGCAAACCGACCGCACCGGCGGCAGTGGCGCGCCGCTCGACCTCGGCGTAGAGCGCGCGAAACACGCCGCTGCGACGCGCCTCGGGGCTGACGTAGACACTCTGGATCCACCAGAAGTCGCCACAGCGCCAGTCGCTCCACTCGTAAGTGACGAGCAGACTGCCGACTGCCACACCCTCGCGCTCGGCCATCAGATACAAGCCGCGTTGCGGCCGCTCGAACACCGCCCGGATCCCGCGCTCCAAAACGGCGGGATCGAGTCGCTTGTGCTCGGTTTCCCATGCCATGGCGGCATTCCACGCAAGCAGGTTGGGCAAGTCATCGAGGCTGGCGGGGCGAATCAGGGGTGGCAACACAGGCGACTCCGGAAGAAACCTCAAACGCTTTACATCCTAACCTGCGCCATCTTCACACGGTAGCGCGTAGTGTTTATAGGGATTATCTACGGCGGTGCGGCAGGACGCTGCGCACGCGATCCCCACAGGATTCATCCATGCGTCCTCGCGAATTGGCCCCGAAAAGACAACACACCCTCCGGATCCCCATCACTGTCCCCAGGAAGGCCGGGTGTTGAACATCAGTAGCATCCTCGATCTTCTCAAGCCGCGACGTCTGCAAGCCTTCCGGCGTCGGCGCGCCGCCGCACGCAGCCGACCGGAGCAGGAGCCGGTACTGCGCTCCGAGCTGTTCAGCGCCGAGCAAATGGAGCAACACGGCCACACGCTTGCCAGCCAACACCGGTTGAGCGCGCGCCCCAGGACAAACCTGCTGCTGGCCCGACTGGCCGATAACGAGGCCGTGCTGATCCATGCCTGCGAGCGACTCACCCGCGCCACCCGCCAGCGCCAGCCGATCAGCCCCGCCGGTGAATGGCTGCTGGACAATTTGTACCTGATCGAGGAGCAGGTGCGGATCGCCCGCCGACACTTGCCCCAGGGTTACAGTCGCGAGTTGCCGCGTCTTGGCCACGGGCCCTCGGCAGGTCTTCCGCGCGTCTACGACATCGCGCTCGAAGTCATTTCGCACGGCGACGGCCGTATCGACACCGCCAGTCTGCAGCGGTTCGTCACCGCCTATCAACGGGTGACACCGTTGAAGCTTGGCGAGCTGTGGGCGATACCGATCATGCTGAGACTGGCGTTGATCGAAAACCTGCGTCGCGTGGCGGCGCGAGTCATGGCGGACTGGAGCTGCCGCAGCAAGGCGGCAGGCTGGGCGGACGCCATGACGACCACCGCCGAGCGCGACCCCAAGAGCGTGGTGTTGATGGTCGCCGATATGGCGCGTTCGGATCCGCCGATGAACGGGCCGTTCGTGGCGGAAATGGCCCGTCGCCTGCAAGGACGCAGTCCTTCGCTGGCGCTGCCCCTCAACTGGATCGAGCAACGTCTTGCCGAGTCCGGCCAGAGCATCGAACACCTGGTTCAGCTGGAAGCCCAACAGCAGGCGGCAAGCCAGGTGTCCATCGGCAACAGTATTGGCAGCTTGCGAGTGCTGTCGTCGATCGACTGGCGCCAGTTCGTCGAACGCACTAGCGTGGTCGAAAAACACCTGAGCGACGACCCTGCCGGCGTCTATCCATCCATGGACTTCGCCACCCGCGATCGCTATCGGCACGTGGTCGAGGCGGTAGCGCGCAAACGCGGGCTGACGGAGCCCCAAGTGGCCGAAACCGCTATCGCACTCGCCCGGGAACATGCCGCCAGTGCCACCAGCCAGGCTCTTCGACAGCATGTCGGCTTCTATCTGATCGATCGCGGCCGTCGCCTACTCGAACAACGCCTCGGCGTACGCCCTCCCTTGGCGGTGACGCTGCGCCGCGTTTTCGACAAGGCACCGTTACCCATCTATCTGGCCCTGCTCGGCCTGCTTACCTTCGCCTTCGCCCAGCCATTGACGGTAGAAGCGATGGAGGATGGACTGCCGCTGTGGGGGTTGCTGTCGATGGCCATGGCGTCGGCCCTACTCGCCAGCCAGCTGGGACAGAGCCTGCTCAACTGGTTGGCGACGCTGACCTTCTCGCCGCAGCTCCTACCCCGATTGGACTATTCGGCGGGGATACCTGCCAGCGCGCGGACCCTGGTGGTTATTCCCAGCCTTTTCGCCAGTGTTGCGGACGTGGACAGCCTTGTCGAAGCCCTTGAAGTGCGCTTCCTCGGCAATCGCGACCCCAATCTGCATTTCGCGCTGCTGACCGACTTCACCGACGCCGACAGCGAGACGTTGCCGGGGGACTGGCCTCTGTTGCAACTGGCGCGACGGCGCATCGAGGGGCTCAACGAACGCTACACCAGCACCGCGGTCGACCGTTTTTTTCTGCTGCACCGCGCGCGGCGCTGGAATCCCGCCCAGCAGTGCTGGATGGGCTACGAGCGCAAACGCGGCAAGCTTGGCGATCTCAACGCGCTGCTGCGGGGCCATGGCCACGACCGTTTCATGCTGATCGCTGGCGACATCGCCAGCCTCCCGCATGTGCAGTATGTGATCACCCTGGACGCGGACACCCAGCTGCCACGCGACTCGGCCCATCAATTCGTCGGCACCATCGACCATCCACTCAATCGCGCTGTCTACGACCCGCAATGCCAGCGTGTGGTCTCAGGCTACGCCATCCTGCAGCCGCGTGTCGGCATCAGTCTGCCCAGTACGGCGCGTTCCCGCTATGCGCAGCTTTACGGCAGCGACGCCGGCATCGACCCCTATACGCGGATGGTCTCCGACGTCTACCAGGATGTGTTTCACGAGGGTTCCTTCGTCGGCAAGGGAATCTACGCTGTCGACGCCTTCGAGCAGGCCCTTGACGGGCGCTTCCCGGAAAACCGCATCCTCAGTCATGACCTTGTCGAAGGATGCCACGCCCGCTCCGGCCTGCTCAGCGACGTCCAGTTGTTTGAGGAATATCCCTCCCGCTACAGCGCCGATGTAAAGCGTCGGCACCGCTGGATACGGGGTGATTGGCAACTGCTGCCATGGCTGCTGCCTTGGGCACCGACGGCTCAGCGCGGCTGGCGCCGCAATGCCCTGACCGCTTTGTCGCGCTGGAAAATCCTCGACAACTTGCGCCGCAGCCTGGTTCCCGCTGCCTCACTCCTGCTGCTCGTGGTCGGTTGGCTGCGTCTCTCGCCCGTGCTTTCGTGGACGCTCGCCGTGCTGGCCATGATGCTGTTGCCGGCGTTGCTGTCGGCCCTGCTCGAACTCGTGCAGAAACCACGCGAAGTGCAGCTGGACCAGCACCTGCGCGCCGGCTTCCAGGCAGGCCTGCAACATATCGCGCGCATGGCCCTGGGTATCGCCTGGTTGCCACACGAAGTGATGTACAGCCTCGACGCAATCCTGCGCACGCTATGGCGGATGACCATCAGCAAGCGGCGATTGCTGCAATGGCAGACCGCTGACGAGGTCGAGCGGCGCGACAGCAATGACCCGGCTGCATTGTGGCGACTGATGTGGATCGGTCCATTATTGGCGATCGTGCTCGGTGTCCTGCTGTGGTCGCGGCCCAAGGTCTTGTTACTGGCGGCCCCCCTGCTGGTGCTTTGGCTGCTGTCACCGTCGATTGCCTGGTGGATCGGCCGGCCGCGCCCGCCCGTCGCCTTCGCGCCAAAAGCCGCCGAACAGCGCTTCTTGCGGGCCATTGCACGACGCACCTGGGCATTCTTCGTAACCCATGTCGGCGAGGCCGACCACTGGCTGCCACCGGACAATCTGCAGGAACAACCCGGGCCGGCATTGGCCCATCGCACGTCGCCGACCAACATGGGTCTGGCGCTGCTGGCCAACCTCGCCGCGTACGACTTCGGCTTTATCAGCAGTGGATGCTTGCTGCGACGAACCCAGCTTTCGCTGACCAGCATGCACGCCTTGCCGCGCCATCGTGGGCACTTCTACAACTGGTATGACACCTCGACCTTGCAACCGCTGGCGCCGCTGTACATCTCCTCGGTGGACAGCGGCAATCTGGCCGGTCATTTACTGACCCTGCGTCCGGGACTGCTGGAAGTCATCGACGAGCCGGTGTTTCAGCCACGCCTCTGGCAAGGCCTGCTCGACACGCTGGATGTGTTGGGCGACACCCTGGGTACTGCCGACTTGCTTTTGCCATTGCGCGCCGAGCTGGAGCGGGCGCTGGCTACGCCATCGGACAGTCTGGTCGACACGCTCGAACACCTGCGCAGGCAGCAGGCACAGGCGCAGACCCTCGCGCAGAAAATCGGCGCCTCAGCACCTGGCGACGACGCCTTCTGGCTTGCCGCACTCCTAGAGCAGTACGAAAGCCTGGAGCATGACCTGAGCGCCCTCGCACTGGCGCCGCTGGGCGATGAACAAGGCAGCTTCAAGGGCATTCCCAGCCTGCGCCAGCTGGCGCGTATCGAACCGCTGTGCTGGCCTTCGTCCGCCGGAGCCGAGGACGTCCGCGAACACGCACGCGAGCGCATCGCCCTGGCAAATCAACTGGCACAGCAGGCGGGTGAGCTGGCATTGATGGACTATCGCTTCCTCTATGACAGCACGCGGGATCTGCTGGCCATCGGCTACCGCGTCGACGAACGCCAGCTCGACACCGCCTATTACGATCTGCTGGCCTCGGAGGCGCGGCTGGCGAGTTTCGTGGCCATCGCCCAGGGCCAGCTTCCGCAGGACAACTGGTTCGCGCTGGGACGCCTGCTCACAACCAGCGGCGGTGTACCGGTGTTGCTGTCCTGGACCGGCTCGATGTTCGAGTACCTGATGCCGATGCTGGTAATGCCGAACTACGAGGGCACTCTGCTGGACCGGACCTCTCACGCTGCGGTGGCGCGGCAGATCGAATACGGCAATCAGTTGAAGATCCCGTGGGGGGTTTCGGAATCCGGTTACCACACGATGGATGCGCATTTGACCTATCAATACCGCGCCTTCGGGGTGCCGGGGCTGGGCCTCAAGCGCGGTCTCGGCGACGACACCGTGATTGCACCCTATGCCACCGTGATGGCACTTATGGTGGCTCCGATAGAAGCCAGCCGAAACCTGCAACGGTTGGCCGAAGTCGGCGCGCTAGGCCGCTTCGGCTTCTACGAAGCGATCGATTACACTCCGGCACGGCTACCGGTGGGACAAACCTCGGCCCTGGTACGCTCATTCATGGCCCATCATCAGGGCATGAGCCTGCTGGCACTGGATTATGCATTGCTGAACCAGCCGATGCAGCGACGCTTCGCCTCGGACCCCCAGTTTCGCGCCACCAGCCTGCTGCTGCAGGAGCGCCTGCCGAAAACCGCCGCCGAATACCTGCACGCCTCCGGCTTCCCGGAGGTAGATGGCAACCCGAGCGTGGGTGAGGTACGGCTGCGCGTCTTCAGTGACCCGGATCGGCCGCGACCGGCGCTGCAATTGCTGTCCAACGGGCGCTACCACGTGATGGTCAGCAGTGCCGGTGGCGGCTACAGCCGCTGCCGCGAGCTGGCGGTAACCCGTTGGCGCGAAGACATTACCCGTGACCATTGGGGCATGTTCTGCTATCTGCGTGATGTCGCCAGCGGCGACTACTGGTCCACCACATACCAGCCGACCCGGCGCAAGACCGAGCTGTTCGAGGCAATCTTCTCCGACGGTCGCGCCGAGTTCCGCGTGCGCGAACGCGACTTTGACGCACACACCGAAATCGTGGTGTCGCCGGAGGACGACATCGAGCTGCGGCGCACCCGCATCACCAACCGCAGCCGCAACCGCCGCACCATCGAGTTGACCAGTTACGCCGAAGTCGTGCTGGCGCCGCCGGCCGCTGACGCCGCCCACCCGGCCTTCAGCAAGTTGTTCGTGCAGTCCGAGCTGGTACCGGCATTGCAGGCGATCATCTGCACGCGCCGGCCCCGTTCTGCCGAGGAAAACGTGCCCTGGATGTGCCACCTGCTGGCGGTGCACAATGCCGACATCGACGCGATCTCCTACGAGACGGACCGCGCCCGCTTCCTCGGTCGCGGCCGCAGCACGGCGGCGCCGCTGGCGCTGGATCCGGACCAGGCAACGTTGTCGGGCAGCGCCGGGTCGGTCCTCGACCCGATCGTGGCAATCCGTTGCCGGATAACGTTGGAGCCGGAACAGTCGGCCACCGTGGACTTCGTCACCGGTCTCGGTGCCAGCCGGGCTGCCTGCCTGCAGTTGATCGGCAAGTACCGCGATCGCCATCTCGCCGACCGCGTCTTCGACATGGCGTGGACCCACAGCCAGGTGCTGTTGCGCCAGCTCAATGCCAGCCTCGCCGATGCCCAGCTGTACGAGCACATGGCCACGTCGATCATCTATCCGAACGCCACCCTGCGCGCCGAACCGGGCATCCTGCTGAGCAACCGCCGCGGACAGTCGGGTCTGTGGGGCCAGTCGATCTCCGGCGACCTGCCCATCGTGTTGTTGCAGATTGCCGATCCGACGCGGATCGAACTGGTGCGCCAGCTGGTGCAGGCCCATGCCTACTGGCGCCAAAAGGGACTGGCGGTGGATCTGCTGATCTGGAACGAGGATCGCGTCGGCTACCGGCAGGACCTTCACGACCAGATCATGGGCTTGATCGCTTCGGGCAGTGAGGCCAACCTGATCGACCGCCCCGGCGGAATTTTCGTGCGGCCGGCCCAACAACTGTCGAATGAAGACCGCATGGTGGTGATGGCCAGCGCACGCCTCATCGTCAACGACAGCAGCGGCAGCCTGGCCGAACAGATCGGCCGCCGCAAGGTCGCCACCCACGTCCCGGTGTTGGTGCCAAAACGTGCTAGGCGCAGTGTGTCCAGCCCTCGAAACGAGGCCACCGTCCCCCCGACAGTTCCTCGGCACTCCCCGCTGCAGCTGCGCAATCCCCATGGCGGTTTCAGTGAGGACGGCCGTGAGTACGTGATTACCCAGACCGGTGAGGGCCCCACCCCGGCACCGTGGGCGAATGTGCTGGCCAACCCCCACTTCGGCACGATCATCTCGGAAAGCGGCAGTGCCTACACCTGGGCCGAGAATGCCCATGAATTCCGGCTCACGCCCTGGCACAACGATCCGGTGAGCGATGGTTCCGGCGAGGCTCTTTATCTCCGCGATGAGGAGACTGGAGACACGTGGTCGCCGACACGATTGCCCGGCCATTCCCAGGGTCGCCACGTTACCCGCCATGGCTTCGGCTACAGCGTATTCGAGCATGAGCACGATGGCATCCACAGCGAACTCTGGATCTACGTGGCGCTGGATGCGTCGGTAAAGTTCTCGCGGCTGATCCTGCGCAACCACAGCGGCCAGCCGCGCCAGCTCAGCGTCACCGGCTATGTCGAGTGGATACTGGGCGACCTGCGCGAGAAAACCGTGATGCACGTGGTGACCGAGTCCGATCCCGGCAGCGGCGCATTGTTCGCGCGCAACGCCTACAACACGGAGTTTTCCGGGCGCGTCGCGTTCTTCGACATGGACGACCCAACGCGCACCATCGGAGCTGACCGCAGCGAATTCCTCGGTCGCAACGGTGACATGCAGCGGCCGGCGGCGCTGAGGCGCGCCCACCTGTCCGGTCGCCTCGGCGCCGGCCTCGACCCCTGCGGGGCGCTACAGACCAAGCTCGTGCTAGAGGACGGTGAACACACCGAGGTCGTGTTCCGGCTGGGCCTGGGGCGCAACCGAGCCGATGCGGCCGCCCTGGTCAAACGGTTCCGCGGCCACAGCGCCGCCGCCGATGCCCTGGCCAAGGTTCGCGCCCACTGGAGTCGTACCCTCGGCACGGTGCAGATTCGCAGCCCCGATCCCGCACTCGATGTCCTGGCCAACGGCTGGTTGATGTACCAGACCATCGCCTGCCGCTTCTGGGCACGCAGCGGTTACTACCAGTCTGGCGGCGCGATCGGCTTTCGCGACCAGCTGCAGGATTCGATGGCCTTGCTGCACGCCGCCCCCGACTTGTCGCGGCAGCAGCTGCTGGTCTGCGCCGCGCATCAATTCGTCGAGGGCGATGTACAGCACTGGTGGCATCCGCCGCAGGATCGCGGCGTGCGCACGCAATGTTCCGACGACTACCTGTGGCTGCCCCTGGCGGTCAGCCGCTACGTGCTCGCCACCGGCGATCGCAAGGTGCTGGACGAAACCGTGGGTTATATCGAGGGACGGCGGCTGCATGCCGGGGAGGAGTCGTATTACGATTTGCCGCAACCGTCCGGTGTTCACGAAACGCTTTATCAGCATTGCGTGCGCGCCATCGAACACAGCTTGCCGCGCGGCATTCACGGGCTGCCACTGATCGGCAGCGGCGACTGGAACGACGGCATGAACCGGGTCGGTGAGGCGGGTCGCGGCGAAAGCGTTTGGCTGGGATTCTTCGCCTGCGGGGTGCTGACGCGCTTCGCTGAAGTGGCACGCCAACGGGACGATCCAACGTTTGCGCACCGCTGCGATGACGAGGTTGCCAGTCTGCGCCAGGCGCTGGACCAGCACGGCTGGGACGGTGCCTGGTATCGCCGCGCCTGGTATGACGATGGCACCCCACTGGGATCGACGGCCAGCGACGAGTGCCGTATCGACTCGATCGCGCAAAGCTGGTCGGTGCTCTCCGGCGCCGGCGATCCGGCACGCCAGCGGCAAGCGATGGATTCGCTCGACCAGCACCTGGTACGTCGCGACGCCGATCTGGTGCAACTGCTGGATCCACCCTTCGACAAATCACCACGCGACCCCGGCTACATCAAGGGCTACCTCCCCGGCGTGCGCGAAAACGGTGGTCAATACACCCACGCCGCGATCTGGGCCACCATGGCGTTTGCCGAACTCGGCGACAGCGAGCGCGCGTGGGAGCTGCTGCGCATGATCAACCCGGTCAATCACGGCCTCGACGCCGCGCACATAGACGTCTACAAGGTCGAACCCTACGTGGTTAGCGCCGACGTCTATGCAGTCGAGCCGCACGTCGGCCGGGGCGGCTGGAGCTGGTACACCGGATCGGCCGGCTGGATGTATCGGCTGATCGTCGAATCCCTGCTCGGCCTGCGACTTGAAGACGGCCACCTGCGCTTCAAGCCGGTGCTGCCGCGTGAATGGGAGGGCTTCAGCATGAGCTACCGCTATCGCGATACGACATACCGTATAGACGTACGGCAAGGCGCTGTCGGCAGCCCCGGCACGGTATGGCTGGACGGCACGGCGGTGACCGACGGTCGCATCCCGCTCGTCGACGATGGCATCGAACACAGCGTGACGTTGAACTGGCCCCGTCCTTCATCGTGAAGCGAGGCGGCTTCGCCAGCCGGGGCAAAAGCGCGAGCCGGAGCTCAGCGATCCAGCGGACTCAACACACCATGGCCGCCACGATTGAGCACATGGGTGTAGATTTGTGCCGTACATGGACGTACCAATGCCGCGCGCGCATGGATGCGCAGGAGCGGCCGTGGTCGCCACATCCTTGTGGCCAAGCAGTTCCTGCACGGTGCGGATGTCGTCTCCCGCCTCCAACAGGTCAGTGGCAAAGGAATGACGTAGCGTGTGCGCGCTTGCTGGTTTGGTCACGCCCGCTTCTCTGCATCCCTTTTTCAGCGCACGCGAAAGCATTCCATCGTCGAAATGATGGCGGCGCTCCACGCCATCGCGTGGGTCGCGCGAACGCCGCGGCGAAGGAAACACGTATTGCCAACCCGTTTCTCGCGGCGCATTGGGATACTTGCGAGCCAGCGCGTACGGCAGCCAGGCGGCACCAAAGCCATCGCGAAGGTCCGCTTCGTGCAACCGGCAGGCTCGTTCCACCTCGCGTTGCAGCGGCTCCAACAGCGTTTGCGGCAGCATGGTGCGCCGATCCTTGCCGCCCTTGCCGTCCCACACGGTAATTTCCCGGCGCCCAAAGTCCACGTCCTTGATCCGCAGCCGCAACACTTCCATCAAGCGCATCCCGGTTCCGTAAAGCAGGCTGGCCAGCAGCCCCGGCCTTCCTTCCATCCGACCCAGCACCTGGGTGACCTCCTCGCGCGACAGCACCGTCGGCACGCGCTGCGGGCGCTTGGCGCGAACCACCCCATCCATCCAGGCCAGCTCAATGCCCAAGACCTGCTTGTAGAGAAACAGCACAGCCGCCAACGCCTGATTCTGGGTCGCTGCTGCCACCTTGCCCTCGACCGCCAGCTTCGACAAAAACGCCTGTACCTCATTCTCGTCCATGTCACGAGGGTGACGCTTGCCATTGGCAAGAATGAAGCGACGAATCCACTGCACATAGATCGCCTCGGTCCGTAGGCTGTAGTGCTTCACCCGCAACACCCGTCGCACCTCATCGAGCAGGCGCGGCGTCGGCGTGACCCCGACCATACGGTTTATTCCTTCACGTTTGGGGGGGATAAGACATAGCAGCTCATTCCGTGAGATATGCAAAGTCCATCCTCGCCCGCGAACGGCGCGTCTGACATCCGCCAACCCCTTGTCTTATCGTAGGGTTTGTCCTCTTGACGAAGTCGCCCAAGACGCACCACCATCGGTGCATATGCCCCGATGAGGGGTCTAATAAGCGTTAGGTGTCGCATGGAAGTGCATCGCGAGGTTGTAGCAGCCATCGAAGAATTTGATGCTTGGGATCGCCCTTGGGAGTTCTATGCGTCGGTTTCTTCGTTGCTTGGTCCAGGTACTTGCTCCGAGCTGGAACGAATTTGGGCTACCGCAACAGACTCAGCTGGGTGGTCAACCTGCGAAGACCTCGCTCAAGGTTGCTCACTCACGGAGATCCGTCTCGCCCAGAACTTCCCGTGGCTCTCAGCAAAGTCACGGAAGCAGTTGGGCAACGGTGCCGCGTACCAGTAGCGGTAGCGGCACCTAACCACTCGTCCAAGCGGACGCGCGTACCGCGCGCCGCTTAACTCAAGCGTTAGACATCATGGATCACACACTTCGCTATCGTTCGACACGCGCCGAAATCTGGCGTTGGTACTGGCAGGCGTGGAGGACACATCTCTGGAAGTTTCACGTCTTGATGGCGGCTGCAGCTGCGTTTATTTGTGCAGCTACTTTTACGGGGCCAGTATCCCTGACGCACTACGTAATCAGTTTTTGTGTCACGTTCCCCGTCGTCGTCCTTTTGCTGTCGCTTTGGCCTCAAATCATGTTCAAGAGCAAGGAGCGAGTTCTAACCGTCGGCCCCCAAGGCTGGTCCACTCAGATAGGCAAAAAGTCTGGCTCTCGATCTTGGGCAGAGGTTTCTAGGGTTCAAAGCGAGCCCCACGCTGTTGTGCTAGTCAGCATAACGGGCAACGCGCTAATCATTCCTTCGAGGGCATTTCCGGACGCAACGTCCATAGTGCAGTTTGTTCAAGACGTACAAGGCTGGCATCGTGCCGCGCATGTCTAACTCATCATTCGAGGCGGACGGCTTCGCCGCCGCTCAATTCCAGCGTTAGAGCCCATGACAAACCTTGTTGCTACTTTCCGCGTCGTTCTTCGCTCAGATCTACCGCCTCTCGAGCGGGAGTTGTTCTCGCATTTTTGCTCGCGCATCACTTCAGACACAAACGGCGATTTGTTGCAGTTCTCTTGCACAAAAATCGACGCTTCACACCATTTCTATCTCCTCATGGACACTTTCAAAAATGGTGACACTGAAACGCACCCGATACAGATTCCACATCACTTTGTTTTCTTGATCTCTGGCGAAAGACTTCCAACGTCTATCGGTTTCACAAAGTAGCTTCGGGGTCCTTCACGTGGGCTCTAACATTTCCGTAAGAGACTTCCCGTCAACTCCGGGCGCATGATGCATTTGCCCTGGGCTTTCGGACGGCTGCCGGTCATGGTGTTGTCCTGCTTTGTGCGTGCTTCGTGTCAGTGCTGCACGGATACAACGAATGTCAGACTGCATTTCCGTAACCGGTCTTGTTGAGTCGATGACGCTGACTCGGACCTTTGTATAAACCGCACCCGAAGACCTCTTTCGTTCGTCGGACTGTCCGGTGGTCGGGGATCAACCGAAGCATCGTTTGGACGTCCATCTGGTTAGTCAGGTTCTCTCCGGGGTGGTCTGACCTGTTGTCTACCGTATCGCGCTGACGTTGAAACGAAACCTTTATCTAGG
>JASBTI010000038.1 GCA_030148505.1 Rhodanobacter sp. | reverse complement strand
CTCCGAATCGGCCGGCAAGCGGGCCGCGGCGATCATGGGCCTGCTGGCTACGGCCAAGGCCAACGGACGCGATCCGCAGGCCTGGCTGACCGACGTCCTGACCCGGCTGCCCACGACCAAAATGCGCGACGTCGATACCCTGCTGCCAGTGGACTAATCGGCATCCTTGTCGGGAGAACCGAAGATTCAACCGGATTCTTCAGACGCAGGGAACCCAATCTTCGGCGTCCGCAGCACCCTGACCCGATTTCCGCAAGGTGTCATCACCAGACGCTTACCGACCACAGGGTCTCGCTCGCCGTCGGCCAGATGAACCGCCCCTGGTGCAAGCGACGCAATGACATCCACACGCCCTGTCCATCCACCACCAGCACCTTGATGCGCGAACCTCGCCGGTTACGAAAGATGTACGCGCTGCCGTCCAGTGGATCGCGCCCCAGTACCTCGCGCACCGTCACCAGCAGCCGGTCCATGCCGCACCGAAAGTCCACCGGCGCGCTCACCAACCACCGTGCGGGAGAATCTATACCGTTGCCCAACCCCATCGCCTTCTTGCTCATCGCTGCACTCCCATGAAAACAAGGGCGTATCGCAACGGCTATCGGCGGCATGGGGAAGGTGTCGTGACCGGACGCTTACGTTCAAACGAAAACGGCAGCTATCAAAGTTATGACTTTCAAGTGGTGTCGGGTGAGGGGTATTGATCGGGTATTAACCTTCCCACGCCCGCCGCATTCAAGCTTTATGACAATAGCCGATCCAGTCCTTTACAACCGGAGCCGCTTGAAGCGGCTCCGGTTGTAAAGGTTTCGGGATTACCCGGGTGACTTTTAAGGTGTGCTATAACAAAAAGTACCTGTTGAAACACCGTTTGAGAAGTACTCGTAACAATAATTATGGGTGGGACTTATCCAATAACCTCCGCTAACGCTGGTGCCACCGCCGCTAACGCTACCGCCACCTGCGCTCCCATTTCCAGCCGGGACCGGAACCACGCCACCTATAGCTGACCCTATCGCCTTGTATTTTTCATTGCCAGGGTTAGTGAAAACATTCGTCACAACCCATGTGCCAGAAAAGACGTACTCAATTCTAGTGCAGATTGTACTGGTACAATTAAAAAAATGCTTTGGATCCCCTGCACTTGTCAGCCAACTACTCCCGTCAAAGGTGTTGACAACTGTTTCGATCCAAACAGTAGTATTAGGGCCAATAGGTCCAAGCGTCATTTCGCAATCAGAACAAAGAAAAGAGCCCACGTTAGTATTTGGAGTTCGATTACTTGGCTCGCCTGCGGCGCAATTACCGTTGAAAGAAATCAGTGAAATGACAGTAAAAATAATTGCATACACTAAATTTTTCATATTTAATTCCCTTTAATTTGTTCACATCCTGGTGCAGCAATTTAGATAGATCGCCTCTCCACGGGAGACTCCCTTAGCCACATCGCTGGGTGGTAATTTATGCTGCCATAAAGAAAGCAAACGCTGCGAGGCCGGAATTAACCCTGTTTTGCTTGCCGCATACATATAAGCATACGCGTCAACTGGATTGCGATTCGTAATTATACCGGAATTATAAACGGTCGCCAGAGAAATCATTGCGTCAACATTTCCCGAGGCAGCAGCTCTTTGAAGAAAAATTAAACTGTTCCGGGCATAGTTCGATGTAAAATTAGATTTGTATTGAAGTTCAGGATGTTTGTCAATCCAACTACCAATTTCGCCCATATAGGAGTTTTGTGCATTCACATCGCCACTTTGCGCGGCATAGGTCAACAAATTGACCGCCGATAGAAAATCTTGATTTGTCAAGCCGCGGCATTTCTCTTTATATGATGTTGATGGGTCCGTCGGGAATGCATCGCTATCGTTTTGAGATTTTCCATAGCAGGCAAATAAATCCCTAGCCAGTGCGTATGCAATCTCCGGATGCCCGGAATATGCTTGTGACTTAAGTAGTGACAAATTTCCAGCCAGATTCCCATCTGGGATCCTGGCCGCATCTGGTGATTTATAAGCGCCTCGACTTTTCGTGGAGTACTGTGATATGGAGTCTGAAGATTTATAATTATCAACTTTGGCAGTTGAAAACGAACGATTATCAGATGATGCATTTAATGCGGTCTTTGCTGACTTTCCGGATGAGTCGACCAGCTGGGTTTTGCTAAATAGATAAAAGGCGCTGACTATAGCTATAGCTGAAATAGCATAAAAAATTTTTTTGTTCATATCAAATCCTTTGGATGAACGGGTCAAAAATAACATTTTCTATATTGCTTAAATCGGAATTAGCGTTGCATTAGCGTTGCAACTGACGGGATTTCTCCCGTCTATTATTTTAGGTACTTTTGTGATAGGTGTCTATATGACTTATTCTTACACCCTCAACCAACCATCTTTGACGGACTGTTCGCTTATCCGGGGCAGCGCCACTTATGCGAGCGGCGCCGTGCCCTACGCAGCCCGCGAGAGCACGGCGCGGGCAGGACGTCACGAAACCGGGACGGGGCTGAGGTTTCCCCACGAATCTTCTCGATCAATCAACACCTTGCGTGCCAGAAAAGGCGTCAGGGACAATTTGAGCGTCTAGGTGGGCGTTCGACCGACCGCACTGTACAAATCACCCCATTCCCGCTTGGACCCATGCGCAGGCGCAATCAGCTTTGTCCCCCACGCTGTCAAGCTTGCGGCTGCGTTGAAATCTTCGTCGTGTGTGCAACTGCCTACGCCGCCCGCGGCTCTACCCGGCGCATGATTTCCTTGCGTGTGGGCAAGGTCTTGAGGTCATACATCGCCTGCAAATTCAGCCACGACGCGGCATCGCCACCGAAGTAGCGGGCCAGGCGTTCGGCGGTGTCGGCGCTGATGCCGCGCCGCTCGTTGACGATTTCATGGATACGTGTGGCCGGTACGCTGAGCGCGATGGCCAGTGCGTTGGCACTCATGGCCAGCGGCACGAGATAGTCCTCACGCAGGATTTCACCGGGGTGGACGGGGCGCATGCGATTGACGGGTGGGTTCATGGCGGTTCTCAGTGGTAGTCCACGATTTCAACATCTTCCGGACCGGTGGCTGTCCAGACGAAACACACGCGCCACTGCCGGTTGATGCGGATGCTGTGCTGACCGGTGCGATCGTGCTTCAACGCTTCCAGCTGATTGCCCGGCGGTGAGCGCAAAAACGCCAGCGTATGCGCGGCATCGAGTTGGGTGAGCTTGCGGATGGCCGCATCCTTGATGGAGCGGAACCGTCGTGGCTCGCCGCCCTCGAACAGCGCCTGCGTATCCTTGCAGTGGAAGCTCCTGATCATGGTTTGAGAGTATTACGTCTTGCGTGATACGTCAAAGGTATCAGGATGGCGCTGCAATCAAAAGCGGCGCCGTATCACTACGGCGCCGCTAACGATTCCAGCAATAGTCGCTGGATCCCAGCTTCCGCTGGCATGACGGTGAGGGCTAGAGCGCCTCGAAAATCCCCGCCGCGCCCATGCCGGTGCCGATACACATGGTGACCATGCCGTATTTCTGCTTGCGACGACGCATGCCGTGGAGCAGGGTGGCGATGCGTACCGCGCCGGTGGCGCCGAGCGGATGGCCGAGGGCGATCGCGCCGCCCAGCGGATTGACCTTGGCGGGGTCGAGCTTGAGGTCGACCATCACCGCCAGTGCCTGCGCGGCGAAGGCTTCGTTGAGCTCGATCCAGTCGAGCTGATCCTGGCTGATGCCGGTCTGCTTGAGGGCCTTGGGGATTGCTTCCTTCGGGCCGATGCCCATCACCTCGGGCTTGACGCCAGCGACGGAAAAGCCGACGAAACGGGCCAGCGGGGTGAGATTGTATTCCTTGATCGCTTTTTCGCTGGCCAGCATCACCGCGCCGGCGCCGTCGGACATCTGCGAGGAGTTGCCCGCGGTGACGGTGCCACCGAACTGGCCGTTGCGAAACACCGTACGCAGCTTGGCCAGCACCTCCAGCGTGGTGCCGGGGCGCGGACCTTCATCCATGTTGATGCTGCGGCTGTCGGTGACGATGCCACGGGTGGCGAGATCGGGGTAGTGGTCATCCAGCGCGAACGGGCTGATCTCGTCGTTGAATTCGCCGGCCGCCTGGGCGGCCAGGGCGCGGCTGTGGCTTTCGACGGCAAAGGCGTCCTGCTGCTCGCGTGTAACCTTCCACTGCTTGGCCACGTTTTCGGCGGTGATGCCCATGCCGTAGGCGATACCGATGTTCTCGTCGCTGAAGATGGCCGGGTTCATCGCAACCTTGTGGCCCATCATCGGCACCATGCTCATGCTTTCGGTGCCGCCGGCGAGCATCAGGTCGTCTTCGCCCAGACGGATGCGGTCGGCGGCCATCGCCACCGCCTGCAGGCCGGAGGAACAGAAGCGGTTGATGGTGACGCCGGGCACGGTGTCGGGCAGGCCGGCCAGCAGCACGCCGATGCGCGCCACGTTCATGCCTTGCTCGGCTTCGGGCATGGCGCAGCCGACGATGGCGTCGCCGATGCGGTGCGGATCGATGCCCGGGCACTGCGCCATCACGGCGCGGATCACGTGGGCGAGCATGTCGTCCGGACGGGTATTGCGGAACACGCCGCGTGGCGCCTTGCCGACCGGGGTGCGGGTGGCGGCGACGATGTAGGCGTCTTGCACTTGCTTGCTCATTTTTCTGCTCCGTTGCGTCGCGCTTTCAGCTGCGGCGGCTTTGGTTCTTGATCGTCATGCCAGCGAATGCTGGTATCCAGTGTCGTTGCAGTTGGCTTGAAGGCGCTGGGTCCCCGCTTTCGCTGGGATGACGGCTAGGTGAAACGAGGGTCGGTCGAGAACTCGTCAATTCCTCAACGGCTTGCCGGTCGTCATGGTGTGGGCGATGCGGACCTGGGTTTTCTCGGTCTGCGCCAGTGCCACGAAGTGCTTGCGCTCCAGTGCCAGCAGCCACTCCTCGTCGACGGTCGAGCCACGTTCGATCACCCCGCCGCAGAGGCAGTCGGCGATGCGGGTGGCGATGTCGATGTCGTGCGGCGAGGCGAAGTAGCCGGCCTGCAGGTTGGCCAGCGAGGCCTTGAAGGTAGCGGTGCCGACATCGCCGGCCACTGGCACGTTGCGGCTCGGCAGCGGTGGGCGATAGCCGCTTTCGGCCAACGCGCAGGCAACCTGCTTGGCGACGTAGAGCAGTTCGAAGCTGTTGAACACGACGACATCGCTGTCGCGCAGCAAGCCCATTTTCCTGGCCTCCAGCGCGCTGCTGGAGACCTTGGCCATCGCTACGGTTTCGAATACCTTTTTCAGTTCTTCGAACGGGTCGCCCGGGTTCGCCTTGGCGGCGCGCACGGCCAGTTCATGCAGACCGCCACCGGCAGGCAGCAAGCCTACGCCGGCCTCGACCAGGCCGATGTAGCTTTCCAGCGCCGCCACGGTACGTGCCGAGTGCATCTGGAATTCGCAGCCGCCGCCGAAGGCCATGCCACGCACGGCGGAAACCACCGGCACCAGCGAAAACTTGATCGCCATGCTGGTAGCCTGGAAATTGGCCACCATCTTCTCGAACTCGGCGATCTTGCCGTCCTTGATCAGGCCCAGCGCGCCTTTCAGATCGGCGCCGGCGGAGAACGGCTCACCGGTCTGCCAGATCACTACCGCCTTGAGTTTTTCTTCGGCCAGCGTGATCGCATGTTGGATGCCATCAAGCACTTGATCGTTGACCGTGTTCATCTTGGTCTTGAACGAGAGGATGCCGACGCCATCGTTGCCCAGTGTCCACAGCCGTACACCGTCGTTCTCCCACACCGTGGTGCCCTGGTCGAATTTTTCACCGAGCAGCGCATCGGGGAACAGCTGGCGCGCATACACAGGGTGCTGCGACCGTGGCTTGTCGAGGTTGGTGCTGGCCGAGTACGAGCCCGCCTTGCCGTGCACGCCGCTGCGGCCGTCGGTGACCCAGGCGGGCAGTGGGGCGCTGCTCATGGCCTTGCCGGCGGCGATGTCTTCGTTGATCCAGCCGGCAACCTGTTGCCAGCCGGCGGCCTGCCAGGTCTCGAACGGGCCGAGTTTCCAGCCGTAACCCCAGCGGATCGCAAAGTCGACATCACGCGCGGTATCGGCGATGTCGGCCAGGTGGTAGGCGGTGTAGTGGAACAGGTCGCGGAAACTGGCCCAGAGGAATTGCGCCTGCGGGTCGGTGGAGGCGCGCAGCTTGGCGAATTTCTCGGCCGGGTCGCGGATCGCCAGGATCGCGGCGACCTCGTCGGAAGGCTTTTGCTCGGACGGACGAAAATCACCCTTTTCCAAATCCAGGACCACGATGTCCTTGCCAATCTTCTGGTAGAAGCCGCCGCGGGTCTTCTGACCCAGTGCACCCTTGTCGATCAGGCCCTGCAGCCACACCGGCGCCTTGAAGTAGCGGTGCCACGGGTCATCGGGCAAGGTGTCGGCCATGGTCTTGATGACATGGGCCATGGTATCCAGGCCGACTACATCGGCGGTGCGGTAGGTGGCGCTCTTGGGTCGGCCGATGGCCGGGCCGGTCAATGCGTCGACGGTGTCGAAGCCGAGCTTGAACTGTTCGGTATGGTGCATCGCGGCCAGCATCGAGAACACGCCGATGCGGTTGCCGATGAAATTCGGGGTGTCCTTGGCGATCACCACACCTTTGCCGACGGTGGTGGTGAGGAAGGCTTCGAGACCCTCGACCACGCTGGCGTCGGTGAGTCGTGTCGGAATCACTTCCACCAGATGCATGTAGCGCGGCGGGTTGAAGAAGTGCACGCCGGTGAAGCGGTGGCGCATTTCTTCCGGCAGCGCTTCGGCGAGACCGTTGATCGACAGCCCGGAGGTGTTCGAGGCCAGCACGGCGGTGGCCGACACGAAGGGGGCGATCTTCTTGTACAGGTCGAGCTTCCAGTCCATTCGCTCGGCGATCGCCTCGATCACCAAGTCGACGTCTTTCAGACGTTCCAGGTCCTCGTCATAATTGGCCGGGATGATGGCGGTGGCCAGAGCCTTGTCGGCCAGCGGGGCTGGCGAGAGCTTGCCGAGATTGGCGATGGCCTTGAGCGCGATGCCGCTCTTCGGGCCGTCCTTGGCGGGCAGGTCGAACAGCACGGTTTCCACGCCGGCGTTGGTCAGGTGCGCGGCAATCTGCGCGCCCATGACGCCGGCGCCCAGTACGGCGGCCTTGCGGATGCGTAGGGGGGTTGCGGTCATTGGCTTCTCCAGGGGCTATGGCGGAAAACAGGCAGGGCGAGGTGGCCGTCAACGGCCACCTCACCCATTCAGGGGTGGCTGAGGCCGGCGACGGCGAAGCGGATCAGGTGCTGCGCGGTTTGCTCTCGATGCTGCTGTTCGCTGACGCCGCTTTTGCGCTGGATCATGCCGAAACCGGACATCGCATGCGTCAGCGCACCGGTGACCAGATCGATCCGCCAATACAGCTCCGATTTGCTCAGCTGCGGCAACAGTCGGGCAAATTCATGAGTGAACTGGCGCATCACGTGTCCGTAGTTTTCGGACAGAAACTGACGCAGGGAGTCGTCGTGCTCGGCGAATGCACGGGCCAGCACACGCATGAACAAGGCGCCGTTGTCATCGTGCGAGAGCTCAAGCGCAGGGCGAATATAGGCGGCGAGCACATCTTCGAGATGGGTGTCTTCGCGGCCGACGACCTTGCCCAGCGCATCAAGTCGACGAGCGTTCAGCGCGTCCAGCCGACGCCGGAAGACCTGCTCGACCAGTTTTTCCTTCGAGCCGAAGTGGTAATTGACCGCGGCCAGATTGACGCCGGCAGCGGCGGTGAGCTGCCGCAACGAGGCACCATCGAAGCCACGCCGCGCAAACAGGACTTCCGCGGCGCCGAGGATGCGTTCCTTGGTCAAAGTGGAGCTACCTGCCACGAGCATGATCCTTGCGGTCGGAAGAAGGATTCAAACGATCGTTTGAGCATACGCGGGCAGCTCGGCCGTCGTCAAACAATCGTTTGTTGTAAACAACGACTTACTTGCGTATGGGCTAGAATCTGTCAAACTTTGGTGAGCTAAAGCCGTAATCCTCGTCAGTTTTAGCCTCTCTCGCGGCCCACAGGGGGCAACGACGACTTTCCTCAATTCCGTTTCTGGAGCAGATCCGTATGGCGCTGGAGCGCACTCTTTCCATTATCAAGCCCGATGCCGTTGCCAAAAACATCATTGGTGAAATTTATGCCCGTTTTGAGAAGGCCGGCCTGAAGGTCGTTGCCGCCAAAATGAAGCAGTTGTCGCGCCAGGAAGCGGAGGGCTTTTACGCTGTGCATCGCGAGCGCCCGTTCTTTAATGCGCTGGTCGAGTTCATGATTTCCGGCCCGGTGATGATCACTGCGTTGCAGGGAGAAAATGCCGTACTCGCCCATCGCGACCTGATGGGTGCGACCAACCCCAAGGAAGCCGCGCCGGGCACGATCCGCGCCGACTTTGCCGAATCGATCGACGCCAATGCGGTACACGGCTCCGATGCCGTGGAGACCGCCAAGGTCGAGATCGCCTATTTCTTCGCCGCGACGGAAGTGCTTGCGCATTGAATCAAGTGATCGCCAGCTCCACCAAGGTCAACCTGCTCGACTTCGATCGTCAGGGGCTGCGTGATTTTTTTAGCCGAATCGGCGAAAAACCCTACCGTGCCGAACAGGTCATGAAGTGGATCTACCACGACCTGGAAGACAATTTCGAAAACATGACCGACGTGGGTAAGGCGCTGCGTGCCAAGCTCACCGAGGTCTGTTACATCGGCGCGCCGAAAACCATGCTGGACAAGGCGGCCAACGACGGCACGCACAAATGGTTGTTGGGCATGGACAGCGGCAATGCGGTCGAAACGGTGTACATCCCGGAGCCGACTCGCGGCACCTTGTGCGTGTCTTCGCAGATCGGCTGCGCACTGAACTGCCAGTTCTGCTCTACCGGGGCGCAGGGCTTCAACCGCAACCTTTCCGCCGCCGAAATCATCGGTCAGGTATGGGTGGCCGCCAAATACCTTGGCAACCTGACCCACCAGAACCGCCGCATCACCAACGTGGTGATGATGGGGATGGGTGAACCGCTGGCGAATTTCGACAACGTCGTCAAAGCGATGAGGTTGATGCGCGATGACCTTGGCTTTGGTCTGGCGGCGAAGCGGGTGACGCTGTCCACTGCCGGCATGGTGCCGATGATCGATCAGCTGTCGGATGTCATCGACGTCTCGCTGGCGGTATCGCTGCACGCGGCCAACGACGAGCTGCGCACGGAACTGGTCCCGCTCAACAAGCGCTACCCGATAGCCGAGCTGGTCGCGGCGTGCAAACGCTGGGTTGCGCGCAAGCCACGCACCTCGATCACCTTCGAGTACACCTTGATGAAGGGTGTCAACGATCAGGCGGTGCACGCACGCCAGCTGATCAAGTTGATGCGTCAGCTGCCGACATGCAAGGTGAACCTGATACCTTTCAATCCTTTTCCTGGCACGCGCTTCGAGCGTTCGGACGCGAACATGATCCGCGATTTCCAGACGCAGTTGTTGAATGCCGGTGTATTGACGATGTTGCGGCGTACCCGCGGCGACGACATCGACGCGGCTTGCGGGCAGCTGGCCGGTCAGGTTACGGATCGCACGCGGCGTAGTGCCGACTTGCGCAAACGGCAGGAGCAGGGGGCGGTTCATGCGATTTGAGCGAATACTGGCGGTCGGCTTGGCGTTGTCGCTGCTTATGTCAGGCTGTGTCACCACCCAGACCGACAGCAGTTCGCTGGGCAAGAGCATGCCGCAGACCAGCCGCTCGCAGCAGGCAAGAGACGCAGCACGAATCCATACCGAGCTGGCTCAGCGCTACATGGCAAGCGGTGATCTGCAGTCCGCTCTGAGCAAGTTGAAGATGGCGTTGAGTTTCGATCAGGACTACGCGCCGGCCCATACCGTGATAGCCGTGCTTTACGAAAAGATCAACAACCTTCCCGAGGCCGAGCTGCATTATCGCAAGGCGGAGGCGCTGGAGCCCACCAAGGGCGCACCGAATAACAATCTCGGGGCATTCTTGTGTCGCACGGGAAAAATCAAGGAGTCGCTCGACTATTTCCGCAAGGCGGTCGCAGATCCGTTTTACCAGACCCCGGACGTCGCCCTGACGAATGCCGGCGTGTGCAACCTCAAGCTCCACCGCACGGCGGCCGCCGAAGCAAGTTTTCGTGACGCCATCGCGCGTAATCCAAAAAATGCCGAGGCACTCTTCCAACTCGCCAATACGCTCTATGTGAACAACAACGCATTCGGCGCGCGGGCTTTCCTGCAACGTTTTGATGCGCTGGGAAAGCCAAGCGCCGCTTCGCTGAAACTAGGCCACGATATCGAAACACGTTTGGGTAACCCGGAGGGTGCCCAGAACTATGCCCGGCGATTGCAGTCCCGCTTCCCGGATTCGGAGCAGGCGCACGCCCTAGATACAGCCGCCAAGCCATGACCATGATGCAAGCACGTCTGGACGAACATCCCTCGGATCCCGTTGAGTCACCAGCCACCACACCGCCCACTGAGCCGGTGAGTTTTGGCAGCCGATTGCATGCGGCGCGGTTGGCGCGCGGGCTTGACCTGCCGACATGTGCGCAGACCTTGAAGCTTCCGGCACGAGTGTTGCGACAGCTGGAGCGCGACGAATACGACGGTATCGATTCGAAAATCTATCTGGTCAGTTACATCACCACGTATGGGCATTACCTGGGCATCAACCAGGCATCCATACAGGTGGAGTTGGATCGTATCAAGCAGTTCGAGCCGGCACTGGTCACCACGGGCGGCATATCGCACTCACGTTTTCTGCTGGATCGCTACATTACCGCCGCTACCTATGTGGTACTCACCGCAGTGATCGTGGTGCCGATGATCTGGCTGGGCGTGCGTGGCACCCTCAACCGCGATCTCAGCCATCTGTCGCCGTTGGACGCTCAGCCGGTGGCCCAGCAGGATACCTCCGCAAGCGCCAAGGATGGTAACGGCAACCCAGCCCCTGCCGGCGACGTCGGCTCGGTCCCATCGCAACAGGCGGAGCCAGCCATGGCTGCGGCGAGGCAGGATCAGCCATTGATGGCATCGATGGCGCCATTCCCAAATCTGGATACCGCCGCCCCCGTAGCAACAGCTGCCGTGACTCCGTCAGTTGCCGCGGGTGCCGGCGCCGGTGCCGGCGACCACGTACTGAGTTTGAAGCTGGATTCGCCCAGCTGGGTCGAAGTGACCGAGCAGGATGGGACCCGATTGGAGTACGGCTTGTTGCCGGCGGGAACCAGCAAGACCTATCACAGCGACCAGCCGCTCGACATAAGCATCGGCAACGTCGGGGGCGCCGAGGTCAGCATCGACGGAGCTGCAGTCGCGCTGAACGGTTTTCGGCGCGCCAACGTGGCGCACTTCCGCATGCAGATTCAGAACGGCAAGGCTTCCGCCGCCAACCTCTGATCTTGCTCGCGGGCGCTGCGGGCCGGGCATATCGGGTATGCTTGTTCATTAGTCCACGCCGGATTGTATGGAGTGGATCTGCCCCACCTTGAATGATCGACCAATTCGGCCTCTCCTTGCGCCAGCTGAGGAGAGGCCTTCTGAATGGTGAACGCATGGCAATCGACGAATACGACAATTTCGAACAGAGTGAACGGGTACAAAAGTGGCTGCGCGAAAACGGCCTCTCCATCGTGGTGGGTATCGCGCTGGGCCTGGTCGGCATTTTCGGCTGGCAGCAGTGGCGTAACCACCAGGCTCGCAACGAGGGCGAAGCGGCACAGCTTTATCAGCAGTTGCAGGTGGCGACGGCGGCAGGCAAGTCGGATGCTGTAGTCCAGCTCACCGGGCAGCTGATGAAGGACCATGCCAAGTCCCCGTATGCACTTTTCGCAGTAACCGATCGTGCGCGGCAACAAGTTGATGCTAACCAGCTGGCCAAGGCCAAGGCCTCTCTGGAGTGGGCTCTGCAGCACACCACGGTACCGGCCTTGAAATCGCTGACCCTGCTGCGAATGGCCCAGGTCGAGTTGGCCAGTGGCAACGGCAAGGCGGCGCTGACCACGCTGGACAGTTTGCCGGCACACAGCTTTTCGGGGCTGGCCGAGGAACTCCGGGGCGATGTGCTGGTCAAGCTTGGACGTCCGACGGATGCCCGCAAGGCTTATCAGGCTGCGCTGGCGGCGTTGAGTGAGGAGGCGCCGCAACGAGGTATCTTGCAAATGAAGATCGATGATTTGGCCGTGGCCGGGAAGCAGGGTGCATGAAGCCTGAAATGATGAAGCGCGTCTTGTTGATTACGCTGGTTTCGCTGCTGGGGCTCGCCGGTTGCCACTCCTTCAAGAAAGAGAACATCCAGCCGCCGACGCCGCTGGCCAAGGACTTCAAACCTACCGTGAAGGTAACCCGGCTGTGGCATGCCAGTATCGGTGACGGTGCAGGTCGCAGCGGTGTGCGCTTGCGGCCCACCGTGGTCGACGGTGTGCTTTACGCCGACAGCACCGATGGCAAGCTGGCGGCGTTCGATGCTACCAGCGGCAAGACACTGTGGTCGAAAAGCTCGCGGACGCATGGCTGGTTCGGCTGGGGTGACAAGAAGCGCAAGGACGCCACCTATGCGGGCGGTCCGGCCGTCAGTGGTGACCTGCTTGCCGTGGGTACGCTTGATGGCCACGTCTATGGCGTCAACGCGAAGGACGGAAGCCCGCGCTGGGAGACCGAGCTGGACTCCGAAGTGCTTGCTTCACCTGCAATCGATGGTGACCTCGTCGTGGTGCGTACCGAAGACGGCCGTGTTTACGGACTCGATGCGGCGACTGGCAAGCGGAACTGGGTGTATGACCAGGGCACGGTGCCCTTGCTCAGTCTGCGCGGGAACGGTTCGCTGTTGCTGGCCAATGGCGTGGTGTTTTTCGGCAGCGATGATGGCAAGCTGGTCGCGTTGCGCGCGGACAACGGCACCAAGCTGTGGGAGCAGAAATTCAGCAACGGTGAAGGTCGTACCGAGATCGAACGCCTGAACGACGCCGATGGCTCGATCCTGCTTGATGGCAGCACGCTGTACGGCGCGGCTTATCACGGCAACCTGATGGCGGTGGATGGTCCCAGTGGTCGCCCGCTGTGGAGCCACCCGTTTTCCACCTATACCTCGCTCGCTCTCAGCGGCAACGTGATCTTCGGCGTCAATGATCAGTCCCAGGTCTGGGCGTTCGACAAAGGCACCGGTACGGACATCTGGAAGAACGACGCATTGAAATACCGCTGGTTGAGCGGTCCCGCGGTGCAGGGCAACTATGTGGTGGTCGGGGACCGCGAAGGGTATGTACACTGGCTGCAGACGGGTGACGGCGCGCTGGCAGCGCGTGAAAGGCTGTCACACAAGGCGATCCGTGCCCAGCCGCTGGTGGTAGGTGATACCGTCTACGTGGTTGACGTAAAGGGCGATATCGCCGCCTATCGCCTGTCCAGTCATTGATCCCTCGGTCCGGACCGCTCGGCCCGGATCATCGTCGTTACCGCCGCTGCCGTTCAAAGGGCGGCCGGACCGGTTTTGCGCGGCGTGGGCTTCCCTCGGGCCTTTTCATCATTCGGCGGTGTATTGGCATACACTGCTGCGACCTTTTCCCCTCGCGCGCAATCCGTTTGCGGCGCGAGCTTTCCGCTACAGGGAGCCAGGCTCACCATCATGTTGCCCGTCGTCGCGTTAGTTGGTCGCCCCAACGTCGGTAAATCGACCCTGTTCAACGTGCTGACACGCAGCCGTGATGCGCTGGTGGCTGACCTCCCGGGCGTCACGCGCGATCGTCACTACGGTGTCTGCCGCAGTGGTGAGCGGCCATTCGTGGTGGTCGATACCGGGGGGTTGTCCGGGGTCGAAGAAGCGATGGACGTGCTCACTGCCAAGCAGGTACGTCTGGCCATCGACGAGGCGAATGTGCTGGTGTTCGTAGTCGACGCGCGTGAAGGTCTGCTGCCACAGGACTATGTGATCCTCAACGAGCTGCGGCGTAGTGGCAAGACCATTGTCGCCGCGGTCAACAAGACCGACGGTCTGGAAGAGGACGCCGTACTGGCGGAATTTTCGGCTTTCGGCGTTGGCAGGATTCTCCCGCTGTCTGCCGCGCACAATCGCGGCACCAGTGAGTTGATCGATATGCTCCTGCCGCTGCTGCCGGAAGACGAGCAGAGTACGAACGAGGCTGAAGGCGAGGACGGCACGATCCGGGTGGCCATCGTCGGACGCCCGAACGCCGGCAAGTCGACCTTGATCAATCGTCTGCTGGGCGAGGAGCGCTTGATCGTTTCCGATGTGGCAGGGACGACGCGCGATCCGATCCGGGTACCGCTGGAGCGCGACGGCAAGCGTTATACGCTGATCGACACGGCGGGTATCCGGCGTAAAGCCCGGGTTGAAGAGGCTGTTGAAAAATTTAGTGTTATCAAGACATTGCAGTCTATCGCTGCGGCCCAAGTGGTGGTGGTGATGGTTGATGCCCGGGAAAACCTCGCCGATCAGGACCTGACGCTGATCGGCTATGCCATCGACGAGGGGCGGGCGCTGGTGATTGCGATCAACAAATGGGATGGCATGGACAAATACCAGCGCGACGAATGTCAGCGCGCGCTGGACCGGCGTCTGGTTTTTGTCAGCTGGGCGAAGCAGGTGTTCATCTCGGCGCTGCACGGCTCGGGTTTGCGCGAGTTGATGCGCGCGGTGGTACGGGCACATGCTGCGGCGACCAAGGTGCTGGTGTCGTCAGATCTCACCAAGACTCTGGAAAAGGCCTACGAGGGATATCAGCCGCCGCTGGTGAACGGACACGCACCCAAACTTCGCTTTGCGCATCCGGGCGGCAACAATCCGCCGACTATCGTGATCCACGGCACCCGGACCAAGCATATTGCACCGGCTTACCAGCGCTATCTGGAAAATTTCTTTCGCAAGCGTTACAAGCTCGAAGGCACCCCGGTGCGGATCACGTTCCGCGAGGGTGAAAATCCGTACGCAGGACGCAAGAAGGTATTTACCAAGGAACAGCAGCAGAAGCGCCGGCGCATGGTCACCGAGTTGATCAAGCGTACGCGCTGAGGCGAACCCCAAGCGAGTGGGCTGCGGTGGCTTGCTTACGGCGCGCGGTATGCCGGCTGAAGGTCCTGCGGGATCAACGCATAAGCCTCGGCATCGTGGGGTTTGCCCTTGAGCCACAGCCGCTGGCGCAATCGGCCTTCATACTGAGCGCCGAGCTTTTCGGCGACCCGGCGGCTAGGTTGGTTTTCAGGCATCACGATGATCTCCAGCCGTATCAAGCCCAGTTTGTCGAATCCGAAACGCGCCACCAGCCGTGTCGCCGCCAGCCCGATGCCTTGCTGTTGATGCGACTGCCGGACCCAGTAGCCCAGATTGGCACGGTGATGTTCCGCGTCGCGTTGACTGAGTCCAACGGCACCCAGCAAGGCGCCATCGATTGCGTCGAAGATGGCAAATGCGAAATGCCCGCCGCTGCGCCAGCCAGCCTGGCAATGGTTGATCCATGTGACAGCGTCGGCCAGCGCGTAGTCCGGATGGCACCAGGGTAGCCATTTACCCACGCTGTCGACAGACTCTCGGGCGGCAGTCCACAGCGGCTCGGCATCGGCATCGACCCACGACCGCAGGCGATAGCGACCGTCGGTGAGTTCCAGCGTGGTGGACTGCAGTTGGGCGGTTGGCATGGCTAAGGCGTTTGTATGCATCGAGCGCAGACTCGATAATGACCGGATCACGGGTCAGGCATCAACATGAGCGCACGCATTCTCGACGGTAAACGCATCGCACAGGAAGTACTGGACAGGGTCGCCAAGCGGGTGGCCGGGCGCAAGGCGCAAGGCTTGCGGGAACCGGGTCTGGCGGTAGTGCTTGTCGGTAGCGACGCGGCTTCGTCAGTGTACGTGCGCAACAAACGCAGGGCGTGTCACCAGGTCGGCTTTCGTTCGTTCGATTTTGATCTGCCCGCGCTGACTACCCAGGCCGAGCTGTTCGCCCTGATCGACCGGCTTAACGTCGATCCCTCGGTGCACGGCATCCTGGTGCAATCGCCCTTGCCAGCGCATATCGACGAGGACGCACTGGTCGATCGGATTCAGCCGGAAAAGGATGTGGACGGCTTCCAGGCAGTCAACGTGGGGCGCCTGGCGCTGCGCCGGTTCGGCCTGCGCCCATGCACGCCACGCGGCGTGATGACGTTGCTGGGGCACACCGACCGCCCGGTGCGCGGCCAGCATGCGGTGGTGGTTGGCGTGTCCAATCATGTCGGCAGGCCGTTGGCGCTGGAGTTGCTGATTGCCGGCTGCACGGTGACCTGCTGCCATCGTTTCACCCGCGACCTGGAAGGTTTCGTGCGTCAGGCCGATATCGTCATCGTCGCCGTCGGCAAACCGGGACTGGTCAAAGGCGAATGGATCAAGCCAGACGCCGTGGTGGTCGACGTGGGGATCAATCGGCTGGATGACGGCCGGCTGGTCGGCGATGTGGGCTTTGACGCCGCGGCCGAACGCGCCAGCTGGATCACTCCAGTGCCCGGCGGGGTCGGCCCGATGACCGTCGCCACCCTGATCGAGAACACCTTGGAGGCCGCCGAGGCCATGGATGCCGCTTCGGTGTGAGATGAGCGCCCCGGGTGGCTGCCGAACGATGCGGATCTGGCGAGCGGTGCGGCAAGGCGCGTATAATTCCCTCTTTGCAGCGGGACTTTTCGCATGCGTATCCTCGCCGAGGCGCTGACCTACGACGACGTTTATCTGGTTCCGGCCCATTCAGTGGTCCTGCCACGTGACGTGGACACCTCGTCGCGACTTACCCGCAACCTGCGGCTGAACATCCCGATTCTTTCCGCTGCCATGGACACGGTAACCGAGGCACGGTTCGCCATCACCATGGCGCAGTGCGGCGGCATCGGCATCATCCACAAGAACATGACGGCCGAGCAGCAGGCGGCGGAAGTGCGGCTGGTAAAGAAATTCGAGGCCGGGGTGATCCGCAACCCTTTCAGCGTAGGGCCGGACACCTCGATCCGTGACGTGCTGCAGCTGACCCGGGCGCACAATATCTCCGGTGTACCGGTGGTCGATGGCGAAAAGCTGGTGGGTATCGTCACCAGCCGCGACATGCGTTTCGAGCGCAAGCATGACGACCCGGTGCGCAACATCATGACCCGCCAGGAGAAACTGGTGACGGTACGTGAGGGAGCGAGCCAGGATGAGGTAATGCAGTTGTTGCACAAACATCGCATCGAAAAGGTGCTGGTGGTCAACGATGCGTTCCAGTTGCGTGGCCTGATTACGGTCAAGGACATCCAGAAGGCGCGGGACAACCCGCACGCGGCCAAGGATGTCAATGAAGCCTTGTTGGTAGGTGCTGCGGTCGGTGTGGGTGGCGATACCGAACAGCGCGTGGCTGCCCTGGTCGATGCGGGAGTCGATGTATTGGTGGTGGATACTGCGCACGGGCATTCGCAAGGCGTGCTCGATCGTGTTGCCTGGGTCAAGAAACACTATTCGCAGGTGCAGGTCATCGCCGGCAACATCGTCACCGGGGACGCGGCACGTGCCTTGCGCGATGTCGGTGCCGATGCGGTCAAGGTGGGGGTCGGGCCCGGCTCGATCTGTACGACGCGGGTGGTCGCCGGGGTTGGTGTACCGCAGATCACCGCCATCGACATGGTCGCCAGCGCGCTGCAGGACGAAATCCCGCTGATCGCCGATGGTGGCATCCGCTATTCCGGCGACATCCCCAAGGCGCTGGCGGCCGGGGCGTCCACCGTGATGCTCGGTTCGATGTTCGCCGGTACCGAGGAATCCCCCGGTGAGGTTGAGCTGTTCCAGGGCCGGTCCTACAAGAGCTATCGCGGCATGGGCTCGCTCAGCGCGATGGCGCTTGGCTCGAAGGATCGTTACTTCCAGGACGAGGCCGATGCCGACAAGCTGGTACCGGAAGGTATCGAGGGGCGGGTGCCGTACCGCGGCCCGTTGCGCAACATTATCCACCAGCTGATCGGGGGGCTGCGTGCCTCGATGGGTTATCTCGGTACGGCGACGATCGACGATGTGCGCAACCACGCACAATTCGTCAAGGTGACCTCCGCCGGCGTCACCGAGGCTCATCCGCATGACATCCAGATTACCAAGGAAGCGCCGAACTACCGGTTGAATTCCTGAGTGCAGTGGAAAACGGGAAAACTGCCGCCTGCGCCTGGCCAAACGTCGAGGCTTCGTCCAGGGCCGCTGGCACCGGCCGGTCGAACCGGGTGACGTTTCCCACTTCTCCGTTCCCCGTTCCCACCTGAGGCTTCATGACCAATATCCATTCCGACAAGCTGCTGATTCTCGATTTCGGCGCGCAATACACCCAGTTGATCGCGCGGCGGATCCGCGAGCTTGGCGTGTACTGCGAAATCTGGGCGTGGGACCATGATCCGGCTGAGATCGCCGCGTTCGGCGCCAGGGGGATCATTCTGTCGGGCGGTCCCGAATCGACCACGCTGGAGCAGGCCCCGCGGGCGCCGCAAGCGGTGTTCGATGCGGGTGTGCCGATCCTCGGCATCTGCTACGGCATGCAAACCCTGGCCGCCCAGTTGGGGGGCGCCACGGAGGCTTCCGATGCGCGTGAGTTTGGTCACGCTCAGGTCGATATTGTGGGCCCAAGCCGGTTGTTCGATGGCCTTACCGATCATGCCGGCGGTCACACGCTGGACGTATGGATGAGCCATGGCGATCATGTCGCCACGGCGCCACCGGGGTTTGTGGTCACGGGGCGTACCGCGCGCATTCCCGTCGCCGTGATGGAAGACGAGGAGCGCCGCTGGTATGGCGTGCAGTTCCATCCCGAAGTGACCCATACGAAGCGCGGTGGCGCACTGCTGAAGCGCTTTGCTACCGAGATCTGCGGCTGCGCCACCTTGTGGACCGCCGCCAACATCATCGACGACCAGATCGCCCGCGTACGCGAACAGGTCGGTGACGACCATGTCTTGCTGGGCTTGTCCGGCGGTGTCGACTCCTCGGTGGTAGCGGCATTGCTGCATCGGGCGATCGGCGATCGGCTGACCTGCGTCTTCGTCGATACCGGTCTGCTGCGCTGGCAGGAAGGCGATCAGGTGATGGCGATGTTCGCTGCCGAGGCCGAAAGCGGCGGCATGGGCATCAAGGTGATTCGCGTCAATGCCGCCGACCGCTACTTCACGGCACTCGAAGGCGTTGCCGATCCGGAAGCCAAACGCAAGATCATCGGAGGCCTGTTTGTCGAGATCTTCGACGCAGAGTCGGAAAAGTTGATTGCCGCCGGTGGCGACGTGAAATGGCTGGCCCAGGGTACTATTTATCCCGATGTGATCGAGTCAGCAGGCAGCAAGACCGGCAAGGCCCATGTGATCAAGAGCCACCACAATGTCGGCGGCTTGCCCACGCACATGAAGCTGAAGCTGGTCGAGCCCTTGCGTGAATTGTTCAAGGACGAAGTACGTCGAATCGGCATCGCGCTCGGCTTGCCGCGAGCGATGGTCTACCGGCATCCGTTCCCCGGTCCGGGTCTTGGCGTGCGTATCCTCGGCGAGGTAAAGCCGGAATACGCCGAGCTGCTGGCCAAGGCCGATGCGATCTTCATCGACGAATTGCGCAAAGCCGATTTGTACGATAAGACCAGCCAGGCGTTCGCTGTGTTCCTGCCGGTTAAATCGGTGGGGGTGGTGGGTGATGCGCGGGCCTACGAGTGGGTGATCGCGCTACGGGCGGTCGAGACCGTCGACTTCATGACCGCCCATTGGGCGCACTTGCCGTATGACTTTCTTGGCAAGGTTTCAAATAGAATTATCAATGAATTACGCGGCATTTCTCGTGTAGTTTATGACATTAGTGGCAAGCCGCCAGCGACCATCGAATGGGAGTGAATTTACGTCCTTCGAGGACTATCGCCAGCTATCGAAATGCCGACGTAAGATGTTGATTTAGAAATAAATACGTCGCGGAAGCTATCGTGGCTATCGCCGGCCAGCAGAAAAAGTTGGCGGTAGAGCTGACGGTAAAAGCCTCCTCGGGAAAGCTTGTTTTATGCGGCTTTCCGGGCATCAGCAGGTCTCCAGGTCCTTGACGGTAAAACCTGACGGTAAAGCCGTCAGAAGTCGGAGGAAACCTCGACGCTGCACTACGCAATCTGAAGCCTAAGTCCAAGATTTATAAGGCTTCTGACCGGAACAGAATGTACGTGACGGTATCGCCTGGCGGTACTGTCACCTTCCGCTATGACTACCGCCTCAACGGCCGACGCGAGACGCTGATCCCGCCCATGCTAGAGGCGTTCATCGCGGGGGGGGCGGGGGTTCGGGCGAGGCAGGGAGACGGCAACCGACCGTCTTCCCGCGAGGCTGTGCCGAAGGGGGTGAAGTTTGGATATGTTGCGATTGTCGTATCAAGACTACGATTGGAGCCGCCATATCAAATTGACTTGTGCTTGGAAAAGTTGTAAAAGTCGTAGTATGGCTACGACTACTCAAAGTAAACTAAATGCGCTCTATACCCGGCTGGCACCGGGGACGCCGCTGACCTCGGAGGACTTGGCGGCGCTGGGCATCTCTGCCGACCTGGCCGTCCACTACGTGCGGGCGGGTTGGCTCACGCGCTTGGCCCGCGGGGTGTTCGGTCGCCCGAACGACACCCTGGCCTTGCATCCCAGCCTACTGCTGTTGCAGCGCAGGTTCGAGGGCCTGCACGTTGGCGGCAAGTCGGCGCTCGACTGGTATGGCATGCGCCAGTACGTGTCGCAGCAACCGGCGCTGCATCTGTATGGATGGACGGCGGCACGTCTGCCGGAATGGTTCACCGAACGCTTCCCGGCCGAGTACCACCGCAAGCGCCTGTTCGATGAGCAGCCGGCCGCCTTGCTGCACGTCGACCCGTTCGAGCAGCGCAGCGGAGCGCCGAAGGTGTCGGCGCCGGAGCGCGCCTTGTTGGAACTATTGAGCGAAGTCGGCGTGCGTCAGCCCTTGCAGGAAGCCCGCGAACTCGTCGAAAGCGCCTACAGCCTGCGCGCCGACGTGCTGCGCGAGCTGTTGCAGCACTGCACGAGCGTCAAGACCGTGCGGCTGTGTCTGCAACTCGGCCACAAGGGTGCGCTGCCTTGGGTGGACAAGCTCGACCCGACCACGTTGCCGACGGGCAGCGACCGGCCCTGGGTATCCCGATCGGCCGATGGCTTGCTAGTGCTCAAGCCATGAACCAGACCTACCTCGATACCGCGCGCCTGCTGACGCAGGTGGCGCCGCTGGTGTTCGTGGACGACACCTTCGCATTGAAGGGCGGCACGGCGATCAACCTGTTCGTGCGCGACATGCCGCGCTTGTCGGTCGATCTCGATTTGGTCTTTCCCGATCACACGCTGCCGCGCGACGAGGCGCTGACGCGCATCAACGGAGCCGTCCGGCAAGCCGCCGAGCGGTTGAAGAAGCGAGGATTCCAGACGCACACGCCGGCGGCAGCAGCAGGGGAGACCAAGCTGCTGGTGCGCCGCGGCTCGATTCAGGTCAAGGTCGAAGTCAATTTCGTCATGCGCGGCACCGTGCAGCCGGTGCGCCGTGCTTCGCTCACGCCGCCCGCCCGCGATGTGCTGATGGCCGATCTGGACATCCCGGTGGTGTCGCTGGAAGACGTGTACGGCGGCAAGCTGGTGGCGGCGCTGGATCGGCAACACCCGCGCGACCTGTTCGACGTGATGCAGCTCTTTGCACACGAGGGCATCACGCCCGGCATCCGGCGCGCTTTCGTGGTCTATCTGTCGAGCAGCAACCGACCGATCCATGAGGTGCTGTTCACGCCGCTGCGCGACATCCGACACGACTACGAGCACAACTTCCAAGGCATGACGGCCGAGCCGGTGCCGCTCGATGCGTTGCTTGCCGCGCGAGAACGCATGGTGCGCGAAATCCAACAGGGCTTGGACGACAACGAGCGACGCTTTCTGCTGTCGCTGACCGCCGGCGCGCCGGAGTGGTCGCTGCTCGGCATCGCGCACCTCGAACACCTGCCGGGCATCCGCTGGAAGCTGCACAACCTGGCGCAGTTGCAGAAGACTGATGCGAGGAAGTTTGCCGAGCAGGCCGGCTTGCTCGCCACGCGGCTGATTGCGCTATCCTAGGCGCTGATTGATGATGGGCCGATGCCGCGCAAACCCGCGCCAGCAAAGGGCATGTTTTTCTGACGGTAAAAGCGACGGTAAAGGCTCATGTCGATCAACGCCAAGCCCTTTAATCACGCGGACTTGCGTGACTCGTTGATGATCGAATGGGAATGAGCGGAGGTTGGTTTCAGGGATGGCGGCCAGCTGGGTGACCTAGCGTGGCTACTCCGCACGTCGCGAGAGGATGTCGAGGTGGAATCGATAGGGGCGACGCGGTTATGAAGCCAGCAGCGCACAGCGAAAGTAAGCTTCGCCAGTTTTGTTGCAGGAATTCGCTGCCATCGCTCATCGGGACGGCTCGGATACCAGCCGTTCCACACCCTCCGTTCGAGCGCCTCTCCACCTTTTCCGTAGGGTGTAGCCTGTAGCTGCCCGTCGTCGCGAACAGATCATGCCGACCAGTGTTGTTGGGTAGCGGGGTAGCGGCTATCGTCATTGCGATCGTCCCCTCGGGGAAGGCATGCATCCCACGCTGCAGTCCCCGTCGCCCTGGGGTATGCGGTGTGCGTGAAACTGACGGTGTTCGTGCTTACCAGGCAGCCCATCATTGCGGGAGTCGCGGCCAGATCATGCAGTCATACAATTTGCGAAGACAACGTCAGATGCACACTCCCCCAGGCAGGGTGACGGCCGCTCCTGCGTCCGGATTCACCGATCTGCGGGAATGACAGAAAAGCGTGTAGTGAATGAACGCCTCGTGCAGTTTCGGTACGGCGCGCCAGATGTGAGAAAGGATCGAACGACATCGCAAGTAGTGCAAAAGACGGCTGAACGGGCTTTCGGATGACGAATTACGACCTGACACTGCAAAGCTCGGAGGCTCCGGGACGGGTGCGGCCCCCATGGTTTCGCTGCGAGGGAGAAATGGCGGACCGAACCCTTGCGCTGGACTGGTCGTCGACCCCGCTAGGTCCGCTGGAGAGCTGGCCGCCGTCGTTGCGAAATTTCAGTGGGTTGATGTTGAACTCGGCGCAGCCGATGTTCATGGCATGGGGCCCGGAAAGAACCTGGCTCTACAACGATGCCTTCATACCGATCCTCGGCCGCAAGCATCCGCAGGCCTTAGGACATCCGAGTCGTGAAGTGTGGTCGGAAGCCTGGCAGGTTCTGGAGCCGATGTTCGATCAGGTATTCGCTGGCCAGCCCGTGCAAATGGAAGATATTTCATTGGAGCTGGATCGTCGCGGCGTTCTGGAAGAAGCGCATTTCGCTTTCTCTTATAACCCGGCACCGGACCAGCAGGGCGACATCGGTGGCTTGTTTGGCACCTGCATCGAGACAACGGCGCAGATTCAATCCCTCCGCTTGGCGCAGGAGGCCGAAGAGCGCTTGCAGATGGCGCTCGCTGTGGGCGGCGGGGTAGGAACATGGGACTGGGATGTTCTCGCCAACCGCCTGGTGGCCGATGCCCGCTTTGCCAAGCTTTACGGGGTGGATCCGGTCAAGGCCGCGGGCGGTGCGCCGCTGGCCGAATTCTTCCGGGCGGTCCATCCGGAAGATGCGCCTCAGGTTCGTGTTGCCATCGACAAGGCGCTTGCGGATTGCGCCGATTTCAGTGCCGAGTACAGGCTTGTGCAGGCGAACGGGAGCGAGCGCTGGGTAAGCGCCCAAGGTCGCTGCGTGGCAGGGGCGGATGGCCGGGCAGCGCGCTTTCCTGGCGTAACCTTCGATATCACCTCGCGCAAGAGGGCCGAGCTTAAACGGGAGGCACTCGTCATGCTGACCGACAGGATCCGGGATATGGACGACCCGGAAGAGCTGGCCTATGCGGCCGCGGAGATTCTTGGCCAAACGTTAGGCATAAGCCGCGCAGGCTACGGTATCGTCGACATTGCCGCAGAGACCATCAGCATCAATCGGGATTGGCATGCCCCGGGCGTGGCGACACTGGCCGGGACGCTGCACTTTCGCAACTACGGCTCCTATATCGAGGACCTGGCACGCGGCGACACGGTGGTATTGGAGGACGCGGAGTTGGACCCGCGCACCGCCGCCATGGCGGATGCATTGAAGGCGATCGACGCGCGTGCGCTGGTTAACATGCCGGTCACCGAACAGGGCGGTCTTGTTGCGCTGCTTTACCTCAGTCATGCCGATCCTCGCCCGTGGCCATCGGAAGATCTGGCCTTGGTTCGGGAGTTCGCGGCACGTACGCGCACCGCAACCGAGCGCCTGAGGGTAACGTCGGCTCTTCGCGACAGCGAGATGCGTCTGCGTCAGGCCAACGAAACCCTGGAGGCCAATGTAGCGGCGCGGACCCGGGAATTGATGCAGGCAGAGGAGGCTTTGCGCCAGTCACAGAAGATGGAGGCGATCGGCCAGCTTACCGGTGGCATTGCACATGATTTCAATAACCTTCTCGCCGGAATCGACGGTTGCCTGGGATTGCTGGAAAAGCACCTTTCAGAAGGGGATTTGTCTGAGCATGAGCGATATATCTCGACGGCTCAGGAGGCCACGCGCCGTGCTGCTGCGCTGACCCAGCGCCTGCTGGCTTTTTCCCGACGGCAGACCCTGGATCCCCGGCCACTGGACATCAATCGCATGATTGCGAGCTTGTTCGATCTACTGCAACGTTCAGTCGGCCCCCATGTCCAAATCCGGGTCGTGCCGGGCGAGGACCTTTGGGTAACCAAGCTCGATGAAGGGCAGCTTGAGAATACGCTTCTGAATCTCTGCATCAATGCCCGTGATGCCATGGCGCCAGACGGTGGGAAAATCACCATAGAGACCGTCAACAAGTGCCTGGACGAAGCGGAGGCGCGCGAATACCAATTGCCTGCTGGGCATTACGTCTTGCTTACAGTTACCGACACCGGGATGGGCATGACTCCGGATGTGATGGCCAAGGCCTTCGATCCGTTTTTTACTACCAAGCCTCTGGGACAGGGCACCGGCCTGGGGCTGTCGATGATCTACGGCTTCGTGCGGCAGTCGGGCGGCGGAGTGCAGATTCATTCCAAGGCGCAGAGCGGCACCACCCTGAGCCTTTATCTGCCGCGTCACCGCGGTGAGGTCGTGGCGGAAGACCGGGGCGTGGACGCTGATGTCCGTGTCGGGGCGGGGGAAGTCGTCCTGGTTATCGACGACGAACCGGTTATTCGCATGCTGGTAACCGAAGTTTTGGCGGAGCGTGGTTATTGTGTCATCGAGGCGGAAGACGGGCCCTCCGGTTTGCAGTTGTTGCAAACCGTGCCACAGGTTGATCTTCTGGTCACCGATGTCGGCTTGCCCGGAGGGCTCAACGGTCGGCAAGTGGCCGACGCGGCGCGGGTCACGCGTCCGGATCTCAAGATACTTTTCATTACGGGGTATGCAGAAAATGCCGCGATAGGGGACGGTCAGCTGGAGCCCGGCATGTCGGTGATCACCAAGCCATTCGACTTGACGGCCTTCGCCAACAAGATCCATGAATTGATCGACGCCTGAGCTGTCCGGAAGTACGCCAGTGTCCAGGGAATGCGCAAATCCGTGATCCGGGGAGACCATCAGATGTCGGACAAAAACGGCCTCTTGCCAAAACCACGCTACTGCCAATGCGTACCGAAACCTTTGTAGACTGAAATGACAGACGAAATATCGATGGTGCCAGGTTCGTTTTCGGACGAGGACGTGAACCACATGCGGCATGCCCTGCAATTGGCAGCCCATGCCCGTGATGCGGAGAACGAGGTGCCGGTAGGTGCGGTATTGGTACTCGACCGCGAGGTGGCCGGACTGGGCTGGAACCGCAATATCACCCTGCACGATCCAAGTGCACACGCCGAGATTCAGGCGCTGCGCGCTGGGGGCGAAAAAATCGCCAATCACCGGCTCGCTGGCGCCACCTTGTACGTGACCCTTGAGCCGTGTTCGATGTGTGCGATGGCGATGATTCACGCGCGGCTGGGGCGGGTAGTCTATGCCGCGCACGATCCGAAGACCGGCGCCGCCGGCAGCGTGTTCGATACCTTGATCGACCCGCGCCATAACCATCGCATCGAGGTGACCGGTGGTCTGCTGGGCGAGGAGTCTGCGCGTCTGCTGCGTGACTTTTTCAGCGCGCGCCGTGGCCGCCACAAGCCGGTGGGAAGCCCGTGAGCACATCGGGTCTTGCCTTGGAGGTTGATCCATGGTCTAGACTTACTGCATGAACACGCAAGTTACCTCTCTGACCATCGGCATGGTTGCCAAGCAAGTAGGGGTGGCGATCGACACCATCCGCTACTACGAGCGTGAAGGCCTGCTGCCGGAACCGGCGCGGCGAGCCTCGGGTTACCGCAGTTACGGTGCCGCCACGCTTGTCCAGCTGCGTTTTATCCGGCGCGCCAAGGCGCTGGGTTTCACGCTGGAGGAGATTCGCGAGTTGCTGACGCTCTCGGGGGACCGGAAGCGCGGTGTGAAGGCGGTGAAGGCGCGGGCGCAGGCCCGACTGGCGGTGCTGGATGCGCGGCTTGCCGAATTGCAGCGGGTACGCGATGGCCTGGCGCAGCTGGTCAGCGCCTGTCCGGGCCATGGTGCACCGGAGCAGTGTCCGATTTTGCGCGCCTTGAGCGACGATGAGCTGCCGCCGTGAATTTGCTAGTTCACGCCTGCTGAGGCAGCGTGGGCGAATCCTCATCGCCGCAGCGCTTTGGCCGCCCTCGCGGGGGGTAAGCAGCGCTGTCGACGGTGACCGGGCCACGGTCCTCTAAGCTGGGCTTGTGCACTACCTCTCCTGCCAGAAAACGGCGGGCCCCAGTCCCCTCCACCCGGTGAAACACCTGCATGTCCCGTACCCTCGCTGAATGGCTGGCCTATCAGGAATGCGTCAACCCGCGCAGCGTCGAGCTGGGGCTCGATCGCGTCAACGCGGTATGGCAGCGCATGGGTGCGGCGGCTCCGGCACCGCAGGTGATCACGGTAGCTGGAACCAATGGCAAGGGTTCGACGGTAGCCTTGCTGGAAGCCATGTTGATGGCTGCCGGCCTGCGCGTGGGCTGCTTTACCTCGCCCCATCTGCTCACTTACAACGAACGGGTTCGTATCGACGGTATCGACGTCGATGATGCGCAGTTGACGGCGGCGTTCGAGCGGATCGAAACGGCGCGCGGTGCTGACGGGGCCGAGGCGATTCCCTTGACCTATTTCGAATTCGGCACGTTGGCGGCGCTGGATCTGTTCGCGCAGGACCTGCTCGACGTGGCAATCCTCGAAGTGGGTCTGGGTGGCCGGCTTGACGCGGTGAATATCGTCGATGCCGATGTGGCCATCATTACCACGGTAGATCTGGACCACATGGAATGGCTGGGTGCGGATCGCGACAGCATCGGCCGTGAAAAGGCCGGGATTGCCCGCGCTGGCCGGCCGGCGATCGTCGGCGAAGCGGACCCGCCGAACGGCCTGATCGACGCGCTCACCGCTTCTGACGCGTGGATCGAGCGCGCCGGTATCGATTTTTGGTTCGAACGCGAGGCGAGTGGATGGCGATGGCGGCATCGCGACGGGGCGGTGCTGCACCTGCCCGATCCGGCATTGACCGCGCCAGTACAATTCGTCAACGCCAGCACGGCAATTGCCGCGCTGCACACGCTGTATGCCGACGGCTCGCTAGCTGTCGACGACTTTCTCACGGCGGTGCAGGTGGGCCTGCAGACGGCGAAGGTGCCAGCGCGCCTGCAGTCGCTAGGTGGCGATCCGATGCTGATGGTGGACGTGGGGCACAATCCCCAGGCTGCGCGCGCGCTGGCCGAATGGCTGGATCGGTGTGTGCGCGGTCCGCTTCATGTGGTCTACGGTGCCCTGGCCGACAAGGACATCGCCGGCGTAATGACGGCGCTCGGCGAACGCGTCGAGCACTGGCACCTGGCGGGACTGGACCGCGTTACCCCACGGGGAGTGGCCGCGCCGCAGCTGGCGACTACCTTGCGCCAGGCGCTGCCGGAGGCGAGGTTCGGCGAATATCAGGAGGTGGCGCAAGCGCTGGCTGCGGCCCGTGCCACGACGCCAGCAGGAGGTTGCATCCTGGCGTTTGGCTCGTTTTTCGTAGCCAGTGCAGTAATCGCTGCCCAGCAAGACTGAACCGGTGTCCGCGGCAGGGAGCATGGCTTCGGGCGCGGACGGGTATAATTGCCCGGTCACCTGTCGCGTTTGCCGTTTTGGAGCGAAGTCTTGAATACACGCTTGCTGGGAGCTGCCGTCCTGATTGCCTTGGCGGTGATCTTTCTACCGATGGTTTTCAGCGGCAAGTCGTCGCCCGCCGACGGGGACCATGCCGTCAGTCTGGCCATTCCGAATTCACCCGAACAGGCGCTGAAGACCAAGACGATGAATCTGGCGCCCGATGCGCTCAGCAGCGGATCGAGTGTCGCCTCGAGCGAGTCGAGTGCGCCACCGGCTTCCAGCGATCAACTGCCTACGGTGAACATAGGGTCGAACCGTCCCCGCGACGTGGAAACCGACGCGCAAGCAGGCAAACCGCCTATGCCCACTACGGTGACGATCGGTTCCGGTGCCTCGCCCTCGCAGCCGGTGATTCCGGCACAGAGCAAGGCCACTGCCGTGGCCCCCAGCAAGACGCCGACAGCGACCGGATCAGAGGTGGCACCGCCCAAACCGGAAGTGGCCCCCGCCAGGGCACCGGCAAAGCCGGCAACCGAGGTTCCGGGCAAAGCCAAGGCTCGCGTGAGCGAAGCCACTGGCCACGGTGCCTACACGCTCAACCTCAGCGCGTATGCCAGTGCGTCCGGTGCAGCCCGATTGGAGAGGCGGGTTCGCGCCTTGGGTTATCCGGTAAAGGGGTACCCGATGACGCATGCTGGCAAGCAACGCACCTTGGTTATCGCCGGTCCTTTCGAGACCCGCACGGCAGCAGAGGCCGCGCGATTGAAGATTACCCAGTCGATCCCCGGGGTACCGGCGCGGCTGGTGCAGGATGCCGCTGCGGATAGCCAGGCATCTGCTGTGACGGCGGCCGGTGCAAAAGCGATGAAGGCGGGTGGTTGGGCAGTGCAGCTCGCGGCGATGAGCAACAAGGCGGATGCCATCGCGCTGCGAGACAAGGTGCGCACTGCTGGTTTCAACGGTTTCGTGGATTCGGTGCAGTCCGGCGGCAAGCAGCTCTGGCGGGTCCGCGCCGGTCCGCAGACCCAACGTACCGATGCCCAGCGCATGCACGATGCGATCAAGGCCAAATTGGGTATCGACGGCAATGTCGTCAGGGTACCGTGAGTTGAGGATGGTCCGAGCCCCCCGCCGAGCTGACAGGTGAGCAGATGAACTGGACCGACTACATCATCATCGGCGTGCTGGCTCTGTCCGTGATGATCGGGCTATGGCGCGGCCTGATCTCGGAGGTACTGGCCCTGGCGATCTGGATCGCCGCGTTCTGGGTGGCCTGGGCGTTCGGTCCCGTGGTGGCGCCGCATCTGGAGTCGATGATAAGCCTGGCATCAGCGCGGATCATCGTTGCCTACGCGCTTTGTTTCGTGGTGGTGCTGGTGCTGGGTGCGCTATTGCGCTTTGCGATCGACAAGCTGGTCGAAAGCACCGGGTTGACCGGCACTGATCGATTGCTCGGCATGCTGTTTGGCTTCGTGCGGGGTGTGCTGCTGGTGACGGTGCTGGTCTTTCTGGCCGGCTTTACCGCGTTCACCCGCGATCCCTGGTGGCAGCGCTCGGTCTTGCTACCGCAATTCCAGCATGTAGCCGCGTGGCTGGGTCAACAGGTGCCACCCGGTGTACGTGACCATCTGCATCCCGCGGCGATACGGAGCCATCTTCCGCGCTTGCCGACGACGAGGTCCGCCCCCATATCCGGCGCGACGCCGGTCGCTCCGGCATCGGCAGCCACGGCGTCATCCGCTGGCGCCGCCGGTCCTAACGCGACTTTCTGAAATACGACATTCCTGAAGCAGGCAGCAAATCATGTGCGGAATCATCGGCATTGTCGGTACCACCGAGGTGGCATCGGCACTTTATGACGGACTCACGGTGCTGCAGCACCGCGGCCAGGATGCGGCCGGTATCGTCACCGTAGACGGCTCCCGCCTGCGCCTGCACAAAGGCAACGGCCTGGTCAGCGATGTGTTCGGCCAGGCCGCGATGGCGCGCCTGCGTGGCCGCATCGGGATGGGACATTGCCGCTATCCCACCGCCGGCTCGGAGGGCGCCGAGGAAGCGCAGCCGCTGTATGTCAACTCGCCCTACGGCATCGCCTTTGCGCACAACGGCAACCTGGTCAATACCGAGGCGCTGCGTCGCGAGATGTTCGAGGACGACCGACGCCACATCAATACCGATTCGGACTCCGAGGTGCTGCTGAACGTGCTGGCGCACGAGCTGCAGATCCTGGATCGAATGGCCTTGACCCCGGATCATATCTTCAAGGCAGTCGCCGGGGTGCACGCGCGGGCGCGCGGCGGTTACGCCTGCGTCGCGTTGATCCAGGGGTACGGTCTGCTGGCATTTCGGGATCCCCATGGCATCCGGCCACTGGTGCTGGGCGAGCGCATTACCGCGGACGGGCACGAGTATGCGGTGGCGTCGGAGTCGGTGGCCTTCGATGTGCTCGGTTTCAAGCGGGTCCGCGACGTAGCGCCGGGTGAGGCGATCTTCATCAGCGATGGCGGGCAATTGCATGCCCGTCACTGTGCCGAGGAGGTAGTGCACTCGCCATGCATTTTCGAGTACGTCTACCTGGCGCGGCCGGATTCGATGATCGAAGATGTTTCGGTCTACAAGGCGCGGCTGCGCATGGGCGAGAAGCTGGCCGAAAAGATCCTGCGCGAGCGGCCCGATCACGGCATCGATGCGGTCATCCCGATTCCCGATACGGCGCGTACGGCAGCCAGTGCGCTGGCCGAGGCACTGGGCGTGCCGTTCCGCGAGGGTTTCGTCAAGAATCGCTATGTGGGCCGCACCTTCATCATGCCCGGACAGGGCGATCGGGTGAAGTCCGTGCGCCGCAAGCTCAACGCGATCACTCTGGAATTCCGCAACAAGAACGTGTTGCTGGTGGATGATTCGATCGTGCGTGGAACCACCTCGCGACAAATCATCCAGATGGCGCGCGACGCTGGCGCAAAAAATGTCTATTTTGCCTCCGCCGCACCGCCGGTGCGTTATCCGAACGTCTATGGCATCGACATGCCGTCGGCCTCCGAGCTGGTCGCCGCAGGGCGCACCGAACAGGAAGTGGAAAAGGTGCTCGGCGCCGACTGGTTGATCTACCAGGATCTGCAGGATCTGGTGAAGGCGGTACAAGAGGGCAACGAGGCGCTGACGGCGTTCGATACCTCATGTTTCTCCGGCGAATATGTGACCGGACTCGACCAGAGCTATCTGCAGCAGATCGAGTTATTGCGCTCGGACGATGCCAAGGCGGCACGGCGCAGCGCTTGATTTCGCTGCCGACTTCGTATGCTGGTCACCCATGATGTGCCAGGGAGGTGGCGGGTGGTGATTGAAGGAGCTCCCTGTACAAGGCGCGGGTGCCCGTCGGCATGACCGATCTCCATGCCGCCGCCAAACGCTGTCTTGACGCTACCGACCCCGCCGAAAAGCTGCGCCTGACCCGAGCGACATGGGACGCACTGCAGGCCGGTGCGTTGCAGGCCGATCCAGGGGCGCCGCTGCCGGATTCGATAAGTGCGCCGGGTCGTCCCGAACGCCCGCGGCTGGTACCGCAACGGCACGTGCCCAAGCGTGGCCTCGGCTCAGAGGAAGGGCGCGCTGCCTTGGTGCATGCCATCGCGCATATCGAATTCAACGCGATCAACCTGGCGTGGGATGCGGTTTATCGATTCCGCGGCAAGCCAGAGGCGTACTACCGTGACTGGGCCAGTTGCGCCCATGACGAGGCGCGTCACTTTTCCCTGCTTTCGAGCCGGCTGGATGAGCTGGGTTACCGCTATGGTGATTTTGATGCCCACGACGGCCTATGGGCGATGGCCGAAAAGACCGCCGAATACGACACCGCCCGCATGGCTCTGGTACCGCGCGTGCTCGAGGCGCGCGGCCTGGACGTGACGCCGGGCATGATCGAGCGGCTACGTCATCTCGGCGACAACCGCACCGTCGACATCCTCGAAGTGATACTGCGCGAGGAAGTGGCCCATGTCGCCGCAGGCACCCGCTGGTATCGCTACTGCTGCGAGCGTGACGGGCTCGAGCCGATCGACACCTTCTTCGACCTGCTGCGCGACTACATGGGCGTCAGCCTGCGCGGGCCGTTCAACCGCCCGGCGCGGCTCGAGGCCGGATTTGTCGAAGAGGAACTCGACCGGCTGGCGGCCGCGGCCGCGGCCGACCAGGGTTGATGGGCTGCGCATCGATCTGATGCACAAAAAAGCCGGCGCAAGGCCGGTTTCTCGTCGAATTTTGGTCGGGGAGACAGGATTCGAACCTGCGACTTCTACGTCCCGAACGTAGCGCTCTACCAGGCTGAGCTACACCCCGTGGGAAGCCGGCTATGTTAATCGTCGCACGGAATCTTGGCAACAGCTGATCGCCATCTGTCGGCGGATCGCTACGGATGCGGGGCAGCCTTCTGGTAATCTTGACGGCTGCCGTCGCGCGGGCTGTATCAGACGGAATGTTCCCCATTGCAAGTAGAGGATCTCATGGCGCTTACCCCGGCCCGAACCATGCCCGGCGTGCTCGAACTGTTGCCGCTCGATCAAATCGCCTTCCAGCGGATGGTCGACGTGATCCGCCGCAATTACGAGCGGTTCGGCTTCCTGCCGATCGAAACGCCGGTGATCGAATATTCCGACGTGCTGCTTACCAAGACCGGGGGCGAGACCGAGCGCCAGGTGTATTTCGTGCAATCCACCGGCGCGCTGAATGCGGCGGCGACGGCAGATGAAGGTTTGCCTGAGCTGGCGCTGCGCTTCGATCTCACGGTGCCGCTGGCGCGCTACGTCGCCGAGCATGAGCACGACCTCAGTTTTCCGTTCCGCCGCTACCAGATGCAGCGGGTCTATCGCGGCGAGCGTGCGCAGCGGGGGCGTTTTCGCGAGTTTTACCAGTGCGATATCGATGTGATCGGCAAGGACAGCTTGTCGGTGCGCTACGACGCCGAGATTCCGGCGGTGATCTACAGCATTTTCCGCGAACTGGACATTGGGGCGTTCACCATCCAGTTGAACAACCGCAAGCTGCTGCGTGGCTATTTCGAGAGTCTGGGCATCGTCGATGGCGAGCGGCAGATGCTGGTGTTGCGTGAGGTCGACAAGCTGGACAAGCGCGGCGTCGACTACGTGCGTGACACGCTGATCGGGGAGCGGTTTGGCCTCAGTGGCGAGGTGGCGCAGAAGATCCTCGCCTTCGTGCAGGTGCGTTCCACCTCGTTGACGGATGCTTTCGACAAGCTCGATGCGTTGGGCGCCGGTCCGGAGACGATGGAGCAGGGGCGCGCCGAGTTGAAGGAAGTGCTTTCCTTGATCGATGCGTTCGGTGTGCCGCAGACGCACTACGCGCTCAACCTGTCGATCGCTCGCGGCCTCGATTACTACACGGGCACCGTTTACGAGACCAGCCTCAACGACCACCCGCAGATCGGTTCGATCTGTTCGGGCGGCCGCTACGAGAACCTGGCCAGCCAGTACAGCAAGTCCCGCTTGCCCGGTGTCGGCATCTCGATCGGCCTGACCCGTCTTTATTGGCAGCTGCGCGATGCCGGCCTGATCAATCGCGCGCAGAGCACAGTCGACGTGCTGGTGACGCAGATGGACGAGCAGCAGCTGCCGGCGTATTTGGCGCTGGCGAGCGAGTTGCGCGGCGCCGGCATTGCCACCGAGGTAGTGCTGGAAGGCAGCAAGCTGGGCAAGCAGTTCAAGTACGCCGATCGTGCGGGTATCCGGTTCGTGGTGGTGCTGGGCGAGGATGAACTGGCCAAGGGCGTGGTTACGGTGAAGGACCTGCGTCGTGCAGATCAATTCGAGGTGTCGCGCAGCGACTTGATCAAGACCTTGCGTGTGGAGTTGGAGCAGGCTGCCGTCATGGGCTGAGCGATGCGCGACTATTTTCGACCGTCCGTCCGGCGTGAGCGAGACGCGTCTTGATACCAGCGGCGAACTGTTTGGAGCATTCCTTGACGAGCGAAAGCATTCTTCTCGACGGCAGCAGCCTGACGCGCAAGCAACTGGTTTCGGTCGCGCGGCATGGCACTCCGGTGCGGCTGGATCAGGCGCAACTTGCCCATGTGCGGCGCGCGGCGGATTTTCTGGCCGAGAAGGTAAGCTGCGGCGAGCCGACGTACGGTGTTACTACGGGTTTTGGCAGCAATGCCGACAAGCTGCTGGGCGCACATCGACTGCGCGACGAGCTGCCCGGAGGCAATCCCCACCCGTCCGAAGGCAGCTTGCTGGAGGAGCTGCAGCACAACCTGATCATCACGCACGCGGTCTGCGTCGGAAAGCCGTTTTCCGAGGCGGTGGTGCGGGCGATGTTGCTGATCCGCATCAATACCCTGATGCGCGGCCATTCGGGTATCCGCGTGAGCACGCTCGAAGCACTGGCCGCGATGCTCAATGCCGGCGTGGTACCGGTGGTGCCGGAAAAGGGCTCGGTCGGTGCCAGCGGGGATTTGGCGCCCTTGTCGCACCTGGCGATCGTCTTGCTGGGTGCCGGCGAGGCGTTCTACCGAGGTGAGCGCTTGCCCGGTGCCGAAGCGTTGCAGCGTGCTGGCCTGACACCCGTCCGACTTTCCTTCAAGGAGGGACTGGCGCTCAACAACGGTACCGCGCAAATGCTGGCGACCGGTGCGCTGGCACTGGACGCGCTTGAGCAGTTGCTGGATACCGCCGATCTGGCGGCATCCATGACACTGGATGCGTTTGCCGGTCGCAGCGGTGCCTTGCGCGCCGACGTTCACGCTCTGCGCCCCCATCCCGGGCAGGTCGAGACGGCCGCCCGCGTGCGCGGGCTGCTGGCCGGATCGACCTTGCTGGATATTCCGTATCACCTGGTACCGCGTTTCCGGCCCTGGTCTGCGGACGCCTGGTATGAGCCTGACGATCAGGCGCTCAGCTTCGATATCGGTTGGGATTGGGTGCCGGCCAACCAGCGGCACGGACGCGAGGCGTTCTATCGCCGCTTTCTGCCGTTTCGCGGTGGCAAGAAGCACCAGCCGCAGGATGCCTACAGCCTGCGCTGCATGCCCCAGGTGCACGGTGCGGTGCGCGACGCCTGGGCGCAGGCGTGTCGGGTGTTCGATATCGAGTTGAACGCGGTGACCGACAATCCGCTGATCTTTCCGGACAATCAGGATGCGCCGTTCATCGAGGAACAGGTGATTTCCGCCGGGCACTTCCACGGCATGCCGCTGGCATTGGCGATGAGCTATGTGAAGGCCGCGATCCCGGTGCTGGCATCGATATCCGAGCGACGCCTGAACAAGCTGGTCGATCCGGCCACGAATGACGGTTTGCCGGGTTTTCTCACCGGCAACGAGGATGGCACCGACTCCGGTTTCATGATCGTGCAATACACCGCTGCGGCGCTGGTCAATGATTTGGCCACGCGCGCACACCCGGCCAGCGTGTATTCGCTGCCGACCAGCGCGAATGCCGAAGACCATGTCTCGATGGGGGCCAACGAGGCGCGCCATGTGCTGGAGATGATAGAGGATCTCGGTCACGTGCTGGCGCTCGAGCTGTACACCGCGGCGCAGGCGCTGGACTATCGTCAGACCATGCTGAACGCGGCACGTCGACTGGCCAGCCGTGGCGGTTGGCAAGCGCTCGCGGCAAAGGTGGCCAACGCGCCGCGTGAAGGCCATCCCCATTACCCGCAGTTCGTCGATGAATTACAGCAGCTTGCCGCGGCGCTGACTGCCACCGGCGATTTCCATGCCGGCGACAAGGTGCGCGAGGCGCATGCGCTGCTGCGCCAGCAGATTGACTTCATGCATCGTGATCGTGCGATGGATGGCGATGTGCGCACGATCTGCCAGATGGTGGAGCAGGGCGCGTTTCGCCAGTCCAGCACGCTCGACCCGTCCTGATCACCCACGGAAACCTACTCATGAGCCTTGTTCAAACACCGGTGTCGTACGGCGAATTGATCGACAAGATCACTATCCTCGAAATCAAGTCGCGGCGAATTGCCGACCCCGCCAAACTGGCCAATATCCGCAACGAACTGGATTTGCTCCAGGCCACCTGGGCCAACGACTCTGCGTCGCAGACCGACATTGCCGACGAGCGCGCGCGCCTGCTGGCGGTTAACGAATTGCTGTGGGATATCGAGGACAAGATCCGCCTGAAAGAGCGGGCCCAGGCCTTCGACCAGGAATTCATCGAGCTGGCGCGCTCGGTGTACTTCCGCAACGATGAGCGGGCGGCGTTCAAGCGCGAGATCAACCTCAAGCTCGGCTCGCAGCTGGTCGAAGAGAAGTCCTACCAGGATTACCGCGCGGTGTGATGTCGGCGCGCTCCGATCGTGCACGATGCTCTAGGCCATGTGACCGAAAAGCATCGCGCACAGGGTGCGCTCCTACAGGATTCGCATATCGGCCGCGGCGGCGTCGAAGCGGTCGATCACCTCGTCCACGCCGATCAGATCCATCACGCCCGGCCTCTCGATCTTGCTGCCCCAGGGAATCTCGGTGGCGGGTCTGCCCAGATATTTGCGTGCTGCCTCGTCGTATTTGTTCACGCACCAGCGTCGATCGGAGTAGGGCCCTGAACGGTCCGGATTGCTGGCAGCGTGCAGGCCGAGCACGCGGGTGCCGACCGCGTTGGCCATGTGCATCGGGCCGGAATCCGGGCCGAGCAGGAGATCCGCCCGGCGCATCAAGGCCAGCAGCTGCTTCAAGGTGTCCTTGCCGGTGAGGTCGGTGGGAGCGTGCCGGCATGCGGCTCGGATCGCGTCAGCCATGCTGCGCTCGGTGGCCGAGGGGCCGCCGACGAGGACGGTCTGCCAGCCCCGTGCGGCCGCGTGGTCGATTACGGCGGCATAGCGTTCGGGACGCCAGTTGCGCAGCACATGGCTGGATGTGGGGCTGACCAGCAAGGTGGGTAGCTCGCCGGGCAGTTGTGCGGCGGCCCAGGCATGCGCGGCGTCGGGAATCGGGATATCCCAGCGGACCTCGGTCTGTTTCAGGCCCAGTGGCTCGCAGAAACTGCCGATGGCATCCAGTACATGCTCGCCATGGCGAGCGGGAATGCGCCGATTGATCACCAATCCATGTAAATCCTTTGAGCGTGCGCTGTCGTAACCGATGCGCTGCTCCGCCTTGATCCCGAGGCTCAACAGGTTCGAGCGCATCGCCACTTGCATCTGCAGCAGGGCGTCGAAACGTCGCCCGCGCAACGCCAGGTGTACGGCACGCATGCCTGCCCAGCCGGCGCGCTTGTCGAAGGTGACGAATTCCACACCGGGCAGATCACCGAGCAGTTTGCGTTCGAGCGAGCCGATCACCCAGGTCAGCGCCGTGGCCGGCCACGCACTTTGCAAGGTACGCAGCAGCGGTACCACATGTGTGACATCGCCGATGGCGGACGTTCGCAACAGGCAGATCGAGGCGGGGGCTGTCATGGGCTTGGGCTAGAATCGGGTTTTGTACGGGCGGTGAAGCGGAGTCGGCAGCGTTGATCATGCATGAACGAAGGTACCAAGACGCGAGCGGAACGATTCTGTTCGACGCCGATACCGCCGCACAAGTCGATCATGACTGGTTTGCGCCATCGTATTGGCAGCAGCAAGGTGCATTGCAACTGCAAGCGGGTGGACGCGGCGGTGTGGCGATGATCGCCAGCCCGCTGGGCGATCTGGTGCTGCGGCACTATCGCCGTGGCGGCATGGTGGCTCGGGTGATGGGTGATCGCTACCTGTGGACAGGCGCTGACCGTACGCGGGCCTCCCGCGAGTTTCGCCTGCTGGGCGAGATTGCCCGTCGTGGCCTCCCCGGTCCGGTAGTGGTGGCGGCGCGTCATGTCCGCCATGGCCTGTTCTACAGCGGTGACCTGATCACCCGGCGCATTGCCGGCGCACGCACGCTGGCGGAGTGCATGGCGGCAGGCCACTTCGATGGCTCGTTGGCTGGCGATGTGGGCGCGCTGGTGGCGCGCTTTCATCGCGCCGGGGTCTGGCATGCCGATCTGAATGCGCACAATGTGCTGATTGCCGATGGCGAGCTATATCTGATCGACTTCGACCGCGGCCAGCTGCGTACCCCAGACGTGGCATGGCAGCAGGCCAATCTGCGCCGTCTGCGCCGCTCATTGTTGAAGTTGGGTGCCGCCGGCCAGGGTGCTGCGGAGTTCGAGCAGACGCTGTGGCAGCCCCTGCTTGAGCGCTATCGGCGTACATTGAACGCATGAACTGGCATCTGCATTTTCTCGGGGTGGGCACGGCGCAGGCGGTGGAGCTCGGCTCATCAGCGGTGGTACTGGAGCGTGACGGCAAGCCTGTGCTGCTGATCGATTGCGGTCCGGAGACGCTCGATCGCTACCTGACTGCGTACGGTAGCTTGCCTACCGCATTGTTTATCACCCATACGCACATGGATCACGTGGCCGGGTTGGAACGCCTGTTTTTCAAGCTGTGGTTCAACGACGAGTTGCGTGGCCGTACCCGGTTGTTCGTGCACGCCGGCTTGATGCCATGGCTGCAGCAGCGGGTCGCTGACTATCCCGGCGTGCTGGCCGAAGGGGGGGTGAATTTCTGGGAGGCGTTCCGGCTGCTGCCATGTACCCGGGGTTTCTGGCTAGAAGGGCAGTGGTTCGACACCTTCGCGACCCGCCACCATATGCCCGGTACTTCCTACGGTCTCGCGCTCGCTGGCAGTTTCGCCTATACCGGCGATACCCGGCCGATCCCTGAAGTCTTGGCACGGTACGCCAGTGCGGGTGAATTGATTGCGCATGACTGCGGGCTGATCGGCAATCCCTCGCATACCGGTGCCGATGATATCGAGCGTGAGTACCCGCAGGCGGTACGCTCCAGGCTGTTGCTGTATCACTACGGCAGTGTGGCCGATGGTGTTGCATTGGCGGCACGGGGTTACCGGGTAGCCGGCGTGAATGAGCGTGTAGTCCTTGCCGAACCTGCTGCGCTACGGGCAGATGCCGGCTGAATCACGCGACATTCGCTTGCCTGTATCCAGGCCTGCCGCTATCCTTCCGCTTCTTTGCTCGGCGCGAGTGCCTGCAATGGGAGTTTCATGCGCAGAGGTGTCCGAGTGGTTGAAGGAGCACGCCTGGAAAGTGCGTATACGGTAAAACGTATCGCGGGTTCGACAAATTCGTCTGGAACGAATTTGGACAGCCGTTGTTCGCGTGATTGCAAGTAAAAGTGGAGAGGTGTCCGAGTGGTTGAAGGAGCACGCCTGGAAAGTGTGTATACGGTAAAACGTATCGCGGGTTCGAATCCCGCTCTCTCCGCCAACTTGCAGGTTCCAAACAGTTTCAGGGCTCGATAGCCCGCGTCTATGGTGGCCCCGTCGGTCCCCCCGCGACGATAGTTCGCAAACTCCGCCAGGTCCGGAAGGAAGCAACGGTAGCGAATGATTCGGGTGCCGGGGTGTGGCTGGCGGGGCTGCCGCCTTTTCGGGGGCCGCCTTGCGGGAGCGACCGAGGTCGCTCCTACCGGAATCGTTGCCGACTTGGCACAATCAGGGTTCGCCCCAAGGTAGTAGCCCATGTCTTATCAGGTACTCGCACGCAAATGGCGGCCGCGTAAATTTGCCGAACTGGTGGGCCAGGAGCATGTGGTGCGCGCGCTTACCAATGCGCTGGACACCGGCCGCATGCATCATGCCTACCTGTTCACCGGCACCCGGGGCGTTGGCAAGACCACCATCGCGCGGATCTTCGCAAAATCGTTAAACTGCGAACGCGGCCAGTCTGCCGACCCCTGTGGCGAGTGCTCGGTATGCACCGCGGTGGATGACGGACGCTTTGTCGACCTGCTGGAGATCGATGCAGCCAGCAATACCGGCGTGGACGATGTGCGCGAGGTGATCGAGAACGCGCAGTACGCCCCGTCGCGGGGACGCTTCAAGGTGTACCTGGTCGATGAGGTGCACATGCTGTCCAAAAACGCGTTCAACGCGCTGTTGAAGACGCTGGAAGAACCTCCGCCGCACGTGAAGTTTCTGCTGGCTACCACCGATCCGCAGAAATTGCCGGTGACGGTGTTGTCGCGCTGCCTCAAGTTCAATCTGAAACGGCTGTTGCCTGATCAAATCTCCGGCCAGATGCGGCACATTCTCGGCGCAGAAAATATTGCCTACGAAGACAGTGCGATCAGTGAGCTGGCACGCGCTGCCGACGGTTCGTTGCGCGATGGCCTGTCGCTGCTTGACCAGGCGATCGCCTACGGTGGCGGCGCACTTCATGCCGGTGACGTGCTCACCATGTTGGGCAGCGTCGCGCGCGGGCAGGTGCTCGGTGTGCTCGATGCGTTGGCGGCTGGCGATGGTGAGCGACTGCTGGCCGAATGCACGAAGATTGCCTCGTATTCACCGGATTTCGGCAGTGTGCTGGATGACCTGGCCAGCGTGCTGCATCGCCTGCAATTGATCCAGTTGATACCCGGCTACCGGCCTGAGCAGGAAGCCGATGACCATGCATTCGGCATGCTGGCCGAGAGGATGGCAGCGGAAGATGTGCAGCTTTATTACCAGATCGCCACCACCGGTCGCCGCGACCTGACCTTGGCTCCCGACGCGCGCACCGGATTCGAGATGACCTTGCTGCGGATGCTGGCATTTCGCCCCGACGACGGTTCGTCGCTGCCGCCACGGGGCTCGGTGTCGGAAAAACGAGCAGCTAGCGTGCCCATTTCGCCACCGGCGGTCGCCAGGCGGGCGCAGGCGGCACCTCACGAGACACCGGGTGTCGCGGCTGCCACCCCGGCTCGCTCTCAGGCTGCGGCAGCGGCGCCGGAAGCGCTCCCGAAGAAGCCGGCAGATAGCTTGCCGGCATGGGAGGTGCTGATCGAACGCGCCGGTCTGCGCGGACCGTTTGGCTTGCTGGCGCAGAACGCCGTGTTGCGAGAGCGCGATGGCCAGACCCTGGTGCTGGCGCTGCAACCTGCACACATGAGTCTGGCGGTGGAACCCATGGTCAGCCAGATGGAGGAACGCCTCGGGCAGGTTCTGGGTGAGCGCATCCGGCTGCGATTTGTCAGCGCCGATCAGCATGCGCAGACACAGACCCCGGCGGCGCGTGCGGCGAAGTCCCGTGATGCGGCGCAATCGGCGGCCGAGCAATCGATCGAGAACGACCCGCTGGTGCAATCCCTCAAGCGCGAATTCGGTGCCCAGGTAGTGCCGCAATCGGTCAAACCCCTAGCGAGTGAACCCGGAGTCAGATGATGAAAGGCCAGATCGGTCAGTTGATGCAACAAGCCCAGCGCATGCAGGAGGACATGAAGCGTGCGCAGGAGGAAATCGCCAAGCTGGAAGTTACCGGCAGTGCCGGTGGTGGCTTGGTCAACGTGGTGATGACCGGTGCTCATGAAGTACGCCGCGTGCAGATCGATCGGCAGACCTTTGCCGACGACCCGGAGATGGCCGAGGACCTGGTGGCCGCCGCGGTCAACGATGCGGTCAACAAGGTGGCCGAGGCGAGCAAGGACCGGCTTGGAGGTGTTACGGCCGGCTTGAATCTTCCGGCGGGCTTCAAGATGCCATTTTGATGGGCGGTACACCTCTTCTGGGCGAATTGATCGAGGCACTGCGCTGTCTGCCCGGTGTGGGTGGCAAGAGTGCGCAGCGCATGGCTTTCCATTTGCTGGAGCGGGACCGTGATCGCGGGCTGAAGCTGGCGGCAGTGCTGGAGCAGGCGATGCAGCGTATCGGTCGTTGCCAGCAGTGTCGCAACTTCAGCGAAGAACCTTGGTGTCCGCTGTGCACCAGCAGTGGTCGCGATCGGCGGGTGCTTTGCGTAGTGGAGTCGCCGACCGACCTGGCCGCGATCGAGCAGGCGACCGGCTATCGTGGCCAGTATTTCGTCTTGATGGGAAGATTGTCGCCGCTGGATGGCATGGGCCCGGAAGAGCTCGGTCTGTCGCAGCTCACCGGACGACTCGGGGAGGGTGAGGTCGAAGAACTCATCATCGCCACCAATCCCACGGTGGAGGGGGAGGCAACCGCACACTATCTGGCTCAGTTGGCCCGCGCCGGCGGCGTACGCCCGACGCGTCTCGCACATGGCGTTCCGCTCGGCGGTGAGCTGGAGTACGTCGACCGCAGTACGCTAGCCCATGCTTTTGGCAGCCGCCAACTGGTGGATTGATCCGCAACGAGCGAGGCAATCATGAGCGACACGATTTTCAGCAAGATCATCCGCCGCGAAATTCCAGCCGATATTGTCTACGAGGATGACGACGTCCTGGCTTTTCGTGACCTCAACCCGCAGGCGCCGGTGCATGTGTTGTTCATACCCAAGCGTCCGCTGGCGACGCTCAACGATGCCGCCGCGTCGGACGCCGAATTGCTCGGTCGATTGTTGCTGGCGGCTTCAGCGTATGCCCGAAAGGAAGGTTTTGCGGAGTCGGGGTATCGCACGGTAATCAATTGCAATGAGCACGGTGGGCAGACGGTCTTCCATTTGCATGTGCATTTGCTGGCCGGACGTCGTATGCACTGGCCGCCAGGGTGACGACAATGCGGTAAGGTGAGGTACGGCATGAAAACGGCGATCAGGGATCGCCGTTTTCATGCTCGTTGCGCGTTCGGACCGATCAGTCCCCGTCGCCATCACCGGCGGGCACCAGGATCACGCCGCCACCGTAGACGCCACCCCAGTAGGGATTGCCCCAGTACGGTCCGGCCCACGGTCCGTAATAGCTCGGTCCCCAGAACGGATCATAGAAAGGCGCAGGATACCGAGTGTAGACCTGCCGTTTTGGCCACAGGTAGACGACGTCGGCTTCAACGCGGGGATAGGCATAGTCATACTTGCCAACTTTTTCCGATACCGTGCCGTGCAGGGTGCCGGTGACCGTCAGCAGGCGGCCACGCGTGAAAACTTCAGGATCGTAGAAGCCGTCACGGCAGGCGACGAAACGCCCCTGGTCCTGACCGGAGGCACCTCTTTCAGGACGAGCCTGACTGTCCAGCGGACGTGAAAGAAGGTAGAAGCAGGTTTGCTGCGGGCCCGGTTCGGTCTTGATGATTTCACCCCCCCACCGCACACGTGAGCCACCGACGCCGCCTTGCTGCGCGCTGGCGGTGGAAATATTCGTGTAGGTGCCTTGCAGCGGTTGGGGTATGGTCGCGCACCCGCCCAGGAGGGCGATGGCTGCAGCAAGGGCGAGCGGGCGGTACAGGGACATGGCGGCTTCTCCATCAGGGGCAACGGCACCCGCCGTTGCGTCAACATTAATCAGACCACACGAATGACCCGAAAATTCCGTACCGCGCGTTGAAAGGCACGTAGCGGTTCAGTAGGGGGTTGGTCATGAGCGTAGCGTAATTGCAGATAAGACTTCATCAACTGGGCAAGTTGCTCGCGGCAGGCTGGCAGGGCGCGCGCGGCACGACGGAGGTAGTTCTGCGGCCCTTCGCCAATCCGGCGCGTGACGCCTTGCCGTGCCAGTTTGCGCTCAAGTTCGCGCAACGCAGCCCGTAAAGGGTCGTGCGGCTCCCTCTGCAACAGCGCCCAAGCCATTCCGATGGCGATGAACACGATGCTGCACAGGGCCAGCAGCACACCCAGCATGGTGGTGTCGGTATCACGGAGTCCAAACGGGGTAAGCAGGCCGCGCTGACGCAGTGCGTTGAAGCCGACAACGCCTTGATTCCACCATCGGTTGACAATGTCCCAGCGATTTTGTGCTTCTTGCAGCCAGTCGCGGCGATACCACGGCAGCTGATCGCCGGCCGCGGCTGCGGCACCCAGGGTTACCCGTTCCGGGCGCACCGCAGCGGTGGGATCGACGCGTACCCAGCCGCGCCCTGCGAGCCAGACCTCGCTCCACGCATGGGCATCGGAATAGCGCACCAGCAGGTAGTTACCCATGGCATTCCAGTAGCCGCCCTGAAAGCCGGTGACGACCCGCGCCGGAATGCCGGCCTCGCGCATCAGTACGGTAAATGCCGATGCGTAGTGTTCGCAGAAGCCCTCACGGGTGGAGAATAGGAAGTCATCCACGGCATTGCGGCCCAGCGGAGCGGGGCTCAGGGTGTAACGAAAGCCGCCGTCGTGGAACAGCGACAGGGCTGCCCGCACGATTGCCCCGTCGTCGTTGCCATAGCGTTGCCGCCACTGCTCGGCCAGCGCCCGGCTGCGTGGATTGAATCCGGACGGTAATTGCAGGCCCAGGCGCCGGGAGCGTGTGTCCAGAAGCGGTTGCAGACGGTAGTGCAGGGCTGAACGCAGCTGATAGTGCAGCGGATGAGTGACCGGCTTGTCGGCCAGGACTTCGCGGTCGGGTTGCAGCCGCGCGTGAGACGGTGCCTGGAGCGGCACGTCAAGCGTGGGCAGCACCCGTTGATGGGTTGGCTCGAGACTGATTCGATAGCTTATCGCGCTGCTGGCGTCGATCGCGGCCATCGCCCTTCGGGCGCGATGTCGGGGATCGATGTGGCGCCAGCTGCGACCGTCGTAATCCCACATCACGTAGGCGCGAAAGTAGCGCAGGTTGGGTGGTGGCGGTATGCCATCGAAGCTGACCCGCATGGCGGGATGGTCGTCGACCAACAGCTCGGTGAAGTCGCCGGGCGACATGCTGTCGCTCAATCCGGTACGTGCCTGATCGGCAGCGGGGGCACCCCATAGTGGTGTGCTCAGTCGTGGCACCAGCAAAAAAGCCAGCAAGGCCAGCGGGGTGGCCGCCGCCAGCAGACCCAGATTGTTGCGCAGCGCGACGGGTAGCGTGGTTTCCAGCGCGGCCGGCTCCAGCGCACGCAAGGTGGCCAAGGCCGGCAACAGGCCAAGGGCCACCATCACGGTAACCAGCAATCCCTGATCGAACAACAATGCCGCCATCAGCGCGAAACAGGCGAAACCGACGCCGACGCGGACATCGCGGGCGGTTTCGCTCTCCAGCAGTTTAAGCACCAGCAGGCCGACCGCCAGCGCCGAGCCCGGTGCGCGACCGAAGATGCTGCCGTAGCTGGCGATGACCGAAAGTGTCAGCAACACCAGCAACGGCAGTTTCAGCCAGCGTGGCACGCGGCCTGCGCGCTGGCGTCGCTGCCACCAGCGCCAGCCCAGTGTCGCGGCCAGCGCCGCGGTCAGCCACCAGGGCAGATGCGGTGCATGCAGTGCCAACACCATCGTCATGGTCAGGCTGAGCAGGTCGAAAGCGCGGTGGTCGACCGCCTGCGGCACCGGCTTTCCGGATCGTGTCGACGGCTTCACGGCAATTGCGCCAGCGCGTTCATGCAGTGCACATGGTGCAGCGGCCCGTTGCCCGCCGCGATGTCGCTTCCGGGAAGCCACAGGCTGTAACTGCATTGCTGCGCTCTTGCCTCGTCCACCCAGCGCGCCAGGCGCGCGATGCGTGCCTCGTTGTCCAGCCGGGGCAGCTGGCGCCAGTCGAGCCGCCATTGCGGGCGGCTTCGCGGTTGCTCGAAGTCCTTGACCATGAGGTCGGGATGGCGTGCGCTGGCCTTCCATGCGATGTGCCGTTGCGGGTCGCCGACCCGGTAGTCGCGCAAGGTGGCCAGCTCGTCGCCGTGATACCGACGCCGTTGCCGGGCGTCGTCCGCCGGCGCGCGTGGCGGCGGCCCTGCGGATTCCGCACGCGGCCACACCAGGACGGCTTGATCCGGATGCAGCCAGCTCCATGCGCGAAACAAGCCCAGCGGCCAGCTGCTCCACAGGCGCAATCGTGGCAACGGCTGCCAGCCGCGCTGGCGGGTGGGTAGTGTCATCTGCAGGCGCGTTGTGCCGCTTGCGGTCAGGGCGAATGCTGCCGACTGCTCACCCAGGTCGAGACGGATGGCCTGACGCACACGGTCTGCCTCGAAAGTCAGGGCGATTTCCAGCGGACTGCCGGCAATCGCATGGCCGGCCCGGATATGACTCAGGCGAAGGCCGTTCAGGTTGCGAAAGGTGACCAGCATGCTGGTGGCGCTGGCGGCACCCAGCAGGCTGGTCAGCAGCAGCGCGGCATTGTTGCCGTAGTTCAGGGCGCCGACCAGCATGATCATCAGCAGGAGGGAAAAGCCGAGCCCGAACCGCGTCGGCACGATATAGATGCGGCGTCGATGCAGCTCGATGGGCAAATTTTCGGGACGACGGTAGCGGGTCAACGCGGGCAGCCTCCGCTCGGCGCGCTGGTACAGGCGCTGCAGCAGGTTACGCATCAATCCACCGCGACCTCGGCCAGCAGCTGCCGTGCAAGCGTATCGCCGTCGGTACCGCGAACGGGGCGCAGTCGATGGGCTGCCAGGGCCACAAACAACGCCTGGATATCCTCCGGAAGTACATGTGCACGGCCGCTGAGCAAGGCCCAGGCGCGCGCGGCACCGAGCAGGGCCAGTCCGGCCCGCGGCGACAGCCCGACCTGGATATCCCGGTGTCGCCGGCTGGCGCAGAGCAAAGCCTGCAGGTAGTCGAGCAGGGCGCTGCTGGCGGTAATCGCCTGAGCCTTGCTATGCAGCGCGGTCAATGACTGCGCGTCGATTTGTGGCGTCAGTCGGGCCAGCAGGTCGCGTCGGTCGCTGCCGCTGAGGAGAGCTCGTTCGGCGGCGGCATCCGGGTAATCAAGTGATAGCCGCAACATGAACCGGTCCAGTTGGGAGTCCGGCAGGGGAAACGTGCCGCTGAGGTCGAGCGGGTTCTGGGTGGCGACGACGAAAAACGGCGGTGCCAGGGCATGGGTTTGTCCGTCCACGGTGACCTGATACTCCGCCATAGCCTCCAACAGCGCACTCTGCGTTTTCGGACTCGCACGGTTGATCTCGTCAGCCAGCAGCAGGCCGGTGAAGATGGGTCCAGGATGAAAACGGAACTGACTGGTTTCGCGTTCGTAGACGCTTACACCGATGATGTCCGAGGGCAACAGGTCGCTAGTGAACTGCACTCTCTGGAACGCCAGGGCGAAGGTAGAGGCCAGCGCATGCGCCAGGGTGGTCTTGCCGACGCCGGGAACGTCCTCCAGCAGCAAATGGCCGCCGGCGATCAGGCAGGCGAAGGCGAGCTTGACCTGATGTGGCTTGCCGAGCACGACCTGGTTGACTTGGTCGATGGCGGCAGCAAGGCGTTGTGACAGATGTTCGTCGCGTAACGGGATAGTGGCTGACATGGTTTCTCGTGATCATCGCGCGTGACGGGAACCGGCTGACGACTTCGCCGAGTCAGTGTAGCGGGGCCTTTGGGGCGTTGGCGAAAGCGAGTTGGCGAATCGGGGGACGAGCCCTCGGTAGCCGCCGCTCAAGGTATGGCGACCCCGCACGAACGCAGCAGCGTGGCCAACGCAATCAGCGGCAACCCCACAAGTGCCGTCGGGTCGGTGCTGTCGATGCGTTCGAACAAGCTGATGCCGAGCCCTTCACACTTGAAACTTCCCGCGCAGTCCAGCGGTTGCTCACGCTCGACGTAGCGTTCGATTTCGCTCGCATCGAGGGGACGAAAGTGCACGCAGGTTTGGTCGAGATGGGTATGTCGGCGTCCGTCGCGGGTATCCAGAAGACAAAGCGCGGTATGGAACCGCACGACTCGTCCCGAACAGGCCGCAAGCTGCTGGCGGGCTCGCGCTGGCGTGCCGGGCTTGTCGAGCACCATGTCGTCAAGCTCGGCAACCTGGTCCGAGCCGATTACCAACGCGTCTTGCCGGCCTTTCGCTGCGCCCTCAGCTTTGCCGATGGCCAGTCGCAGTGCTCGGGACGCGGGGGCTTCGGTGGCAAGCGCGCTTTCGTCAGTGCCGGGAGCTTGCTGTTCAAATGTGGCCACCAGACGGCGCAGCAGCATCGTGCGGTAGTGTGAGGTGGAGGCAAGCACCAGCGGGACCGAGGGACGTTGTGTTTGGCTCATGCGCTGGTTTCGCGGTTGATGTGTTCGCGCATGGCGCTGTCCAGATCCTGTTGTGCCTGGGACAGTGCCAGCAACAGGGGCTGCAGGCGTTCGCGCGCACGGTGCATGGATTGCGTAGCTTCGGCGAGTTCATGCGAATTTGCCTGGCCGGACCGGTCGCGGATCCACATGCGCTGCTGCAGCAAGGCCCGCAGTCCCCCGTCGACCGCGTGCCGTGCGTCCTGTTCGCTGGTGGCAGGCAGGTCCGGGTTGAGGGACATGACGGCGTGCGCCTGCTGCAGGCCGCGTCTGCAGGTTTTCAGATCCGCTTCCAGTCGGTCCGCCAGATCCAGCAGTTGCCGAAGGTGGCGCGTCTGGTGTGATTGCTTTCGGCGCAACAACACCAACCAGGTCGCCAGTGCTGCCAGCAGCAAGAACAGCCCGGCGATACCCATTATCAGATAGGCTTTCACGGCGATTTGGCTCAAGAGGTAATGATGTCGAGTCTGCCGTATCCATGCCGGATCAGGCAAAGTCGGCACTGGTAAGCGTCGGTCGTTCGGCGTGGACCATCGGCATTGGTTGACTTCATCATCCCTAAAATCTAATATTCGTCGATTATGTCCGTGACGCTGCCAGAGTCCCTGGACGCTTGGCGCATGGTTTCGGCGCGGCGTTCGTTTGAAGGAACATTGCCCATCGCGGCGATGACCCGGTTGTGTGAGGAGTTGGCGAATAGCGACGGCATCATCAAGTTCTGGCTCGATTTTGGTCGCGACAGCCTGGAAACGGACTACGTCGATGTGCGCGCCGAGACCTCGTTGTCATTGACGTGTCAGCGCACGCTGGAGCCGTTTCTCCTGCCGGTTGCGGTAAACACCAGGCTCGGCCTGATCAGGCAGGAACGTGACGAGGCGGCATTGCCGCCGGATTACGAGCCATTGCTGATTGCCGAGGATGGCCGGTTGAAGCCGGTCGAGATGATTGAAGATGAACTATTGTTGGTGCTGCCACTGGTTCCGGTAAATCCGGAAAGCCGTTTGCCGGATCAGCTGACGGGTCGTGACGAGGGAGCTGATTTCGCCGTAGCGGAGCGCTCCCGCAACCCGTTTGAGGTTTTGCGGGAACTGAAAAAATAACCACCGACCGGGATCACCCGATCCAGGTCATGTCGATCAAGATCAACACGTTTCAGCTGGAGAAATGCCATGGCAGTTGCCAAGAGCCGCCGTACCCCTTCCACCCGCGGCATGCGTCGTTCGCACGATGCGTTGAAGACCGTGCAGTTGTCCACCGATCCGACCAGTGGCGAGGTGCATCTGCGCCATCACGTAACCAAGGATGGCTACTATCGCGGCAAGAAAGTCATTGAGACCAAGGGTGCCGTGTCCATCGACGATTGATCGGTGTCGCGGGATTACGTCATGCTCAGGGCATGCTCGGCTTGACGGCGCGGTGACGCGCCGTTTTGCGTTTTGATGCGCCGGAACGTAACGTTGCAGCTTCATGCACGACGCCGTAAAGGCGTTCGTTGTCCTGTTTTCCGTTGATGGATAGCCGAATGGCCCAGATTTACTCCCGCATCATCGCCACCGGCAGTGCGCTGCCTGAACGTGTAGTCACCAACGCCGACCTCGAAAAGATCGTCGATACCAGCGATGAGTGGATCCACAGCCGGACAGGCATTCGCCAACGCCATATTGTGGCGGAAGGCGAAACCACCGGCGACCTGGCTTTCCAGGCCGCTGAAAAAGCCCTGGCAACAGCCGGCGTCAAGGCCTCAGAGCTCGATCTGATCATCCTGGGCACGACCACGCCCGATATCATCTTTCCTTCTACTGCCTGCCTGGTCCAGCACCGCCTGGGCGCCAACGGGTGTGCGGCTTTCGATGTCAACGCGGCCTGCTCCGGTTTTGTCTACGCCTTGGGGATCGCCGACAAGTTCATTCGCAGCGGGCAGTCGAAGAAGGTGTTGGTGATTGGGGCGGAAACCCTGACCCGGATGGTTGACTGGACCGAACGCGAAACCTGCGTGCTGTTCGGCGATGGCGCCGGGGCGGTGGTGCTGGAAGCGTCCGCGGAGCCGGGCGTCTATGCTACCTGCCTGCATGCCGATGGGGGTCATAAGGACTTGCTGTACAACCCGGTGGGTGTGTCGGTGGGTTTCAGGGACGAGCCCAACCACGGGGTGCGCATCCGCATGTCCGGGCGCGAAGTGTTCAAGGTGGCGGTAAAGACGCTCGATTCGTTGGTCGAGGAAACCTTGCAGGCAGCTGGCATGGAGGCTTCTCAGATCGACTGGCTGATTCCGCACCAGGCGAATCTGCGCATCATCGAAGCCACCGCCAAGCGACTGAGTATGCCGATGGAGAGGGTCGTCGTTACCGTCGACAAGCATGCCAATACGTCGTCCGGTTCGGTGCCGCTGGCGCTGGACTACGCTGTACGTTCGGGCAGGGTACAGCGCGGACAGAACCTCTTGCTGGAAGCCTTTGGCGGTGGCTTTACCTGGGCATCGGCGATGTTGCGCTACTGAACATCCGCGGCCGGGTGATTGCCAATGATGCCGCCAGACCTGGCGGCATCATCGTTTACGACGGGGATCATTCCGAATACAGCTGCGTATGGTGGTCGATGCTGGCACCATGGCGGTTTTCGTCCACGGGGTCCGTGTATCCATGAGTTCACCATCCACTTCGCTTGCTTTCGTATTTCCGGGTCAGGGCTCGCAGTCGATCGGTATGCTGAAAGATCTGGCCGCTGCGCACGCGGAAGTGCATGCCACGTTTGCCGAGGCCTCCGAGGGCGCCGGCGTCGACTTGTGGCGACTGGCCGCGGAGGGACCGGAAGCGGATCTGAATCGTACCGAGAACACCCAGCCGGCGTTACTGGCGGCCAGCGTCGCCGTCTGGCGCGTGTGGCACAAACTGGGCGGCGCGCGGCCGTCGCGGTTGGCGGGTCACAGCCTCGGCGAATATAGCGCGCTGGTCTGCGCGCAGGCCTTGTCGCTGCACGATGCCTCGGCGCTGGTAGCGGAACGGGGCAGATTGATGCAGGCCGCGGTGCCAGCCGGCGTCGGAGCGATGGCGGCGGTCCTCGGGGGTGACGACGCGCAGATCGCCGCCGTTTGTGACGAGGTAGCGCAAGATCAAGTGGTGGCGCCGGCCAACTTCAACTCGCCGGGACAGTTGGTGATTGCCGGTCATGCCGAAGCAGTGGATCGTGCGCTGGCAAGACTGGCCGAGCTTGGGGTGAAAAAAACCGTAAGGTTGGCGGTGTCGGTGCCATCCCATTGCGCATTGATGCGCGATGCGGCAGACCGACTGGGTGAGCGGATGGCTTCGATTTCGTGGCAACTGCCCTCGATCCCCGTGGTGCAGAATGCCGACGCATGCCAACACCAGGGGCTGGATGACATCCGCGGCGCGCTGCAACGCCAGCTCTATCTTCCGGTGCGCTGGAGTGACTGTGTAAAAGCGCTGGTGACCGGTGGGGCCACTCGCATGGTGGAGTGTGGACCCGGCAAAGTGCTGACGGGGTTGATCAGACGTATCGACAAGGGCGTTGAGGCGCGTCCGGCCGGAACCCCCGGCGAGATCGTTGCGGCGAGCAGTGAATGGACGTGAGTCGCGCAGCACCCCTCTTCTTCATTGAAATGCAGGATCTATCCAGATGAGCAACGTATTGCAAGGTGAGATCGCCCTGGTTACCGGCGCCAGCCGCGGCATCGGGGCAGCCATTGCCGATGAACTGGCGGCCATGGGTGCCACTGTGGTCGGTACCGCGACCAGCGAGTCAGGCGCGACGGCGATTGCCGATCGGCTGGCCGCGCATGGTGGCCATGGCCGCGTGTTGAATGTCACCGACACCGCTGCCGTCGATGGCTTGATCGAGGCCATCGGCAAGGAATTCGGGGCGATTTCCATCCTGGTCAACAATGCCGGAATTACGCGCGACCAATTGTTGATGCGGATGCGTGAGGAAGACTGGAATGTCATTCTCGATACCAATCTGAGCTCGGTCTATCGCACCTCCAAGGCAGTCATGCGCGGCATGATGAAAGCCCGCAAGGGCCGCATCATATCGATCGCGTCCGTGGTGGGACTCACCGGAAATCCCGGACAGGCCAATTACGCTGCCGCCAAGGCGGGGGTTATCGCCTTTTCCAAGTCGCTGGCGCGGGAGATCGGGGCGCGCGGGATCACTGTCAACGTGGTGGCGCCGGGTTTCATCGATACCGACATGACACGCGCGCTGCCGGAGGACTCAAGGCAGGCACTGCTGGGCCAGATTGCCTTGGGTCGACTCGGTGAGGTGGCGGATATCGCCAAGGCGGTGGGTTTTCTCGCCTCACCGGCGGCGGCGTACATCACCGGCGAGACACTTCACGTCAACGGTGGAATGTACATGCCGTAGGGCTTGTGAGCGGAATTGTCGCCAGCGGCCGCGTTTTAGGCGACAATGCCGCTTTACGCGCCGGCTCCAAAGAGGCCTGCGTGCGGTTTCGGACTGGTGAACGTGGCGGTTGTTCGGCTTAACCACTACAATGCCGCCGGTCTTTGATGCTGGCACGGTGCCGGCACAAATAAACAACTACTCCTTGAGAGGTATGGGCAACATGAGCACCATCGAAGAGCGCGTCAAGAAAATCGTCATCGAGCAGTTGGGCGTGAAAGAGGATGAGGTCACGGCGAACGCTTCGTTCGTGGACGATCTGGGCGCTGATTCGCTGGATACGGTAGAGCTGGTCATGGCACTCGAGGAAGAATTCGAGACCGAGATTCCCGACGAAGATGCCGAAAAGATCACTACCGTGCAGCAGGCTGTCGACTACATCAAGGCCCATTCCAAGGATTGATCGGTGCGGAGCTGGCCGGTTCGTGTCACCGGTTCGTGGTGAATCGGCGCGATTCACCTCGCCGATTCATGTACATGGTTATATCGAATGCTGCGCCGAGATGGCGCAGTTTTCGTTTCTGCAATTTGTAACGTCCGATCCCGTATGGTGCGCGCGGCGCATGCCTCGGCAGAGCGGATGATGTGTTCGCGGCTCGTGCCGTGGGACGCCTGCCGGTGACGGCAGTTCACGGAATCACGAAGGAAGATCAGCATGAGCAAACGACGTGTGGTAGTGACTGGCATGGGCATTATTTCGCCGGTCGGCAACGACATCGACAGCGCGTGGGATCGGGTGCTCAAGGGAATCAGCGGTATTGGCCCGGTAACCCATTTCGATACGACTGCGTACGCTACACGGATTGCCGGTCAGGTAAGCGGCTTTGATCCGGCACAGTGGATGCCAGTCAAGGACGTCAAGAAGATGGATCCCTTCATCCACTACGGCGTAGCGGCGGGAACCCAGGCGCTGCGAGATTCCGGGCTCGAAGTAACCGAAGCCAACGCACCGCGCATCGGTGTGGCGGTGGGTGCCGGTATCGGCGGCCTGTATACCATCGAGGCGACCACCCTCGATCTTGCGGCAAAGGGGCCACGCCGGGTATCGCCATTCTATGTGCCCAGTTCGATCATCAACATGGTATCGGGCCAGCTGTCGATCATGTTCGGCTTGAAGGGACCCAATATTGCGTGCGTTACAGCCTGCACTACAGCGACCCACAACATCGGACTCGCCGCCAGGATGATCCAGTATGGGGATGCCGATGCGATGATCGCAGGCGGCACCGAATTTGCCACCACCGGCACCGCGATGGCGGGTTTCTGCTCAGCCAAGGCGATGTCCACCCGCAACGACGAGCCGACCAAGGCGAGCCGTCCGTGGGACAAGGACCGCGACGGCTTTGTGTTGTCCGATGGTGCCGGCGTGCTGATGCTTGAAGAGTACGAGCACGCCAAGGCGCGCGGTGCCCGCATTTACGCCGAGTTGGTCGGTTTCGGCATGAGTGGTGACGCATTTCACATGACGGCGCCCAGCGAAGGCGGTGAAGGTGCCGCGCGTTGCATGCAGAATGCCCTGAATGACGCGGCGATAAATCCGACTGAGGTGCAGTACATCAATGCACACGGTACCTCGACGCCACTGGGTGATCTGGGCGAGGTGATGGCGGCCAAGGCGATTTTTGGCGAGCATGCTCGCAGCTTGGCGATGAGCTCGACGAAGTCGACCACCGGTCATCTGCTCGGCGCTGCCGGCGGTGTCGAGGCAATCTTCACGATCCTGGCTCTGCGTGACCAGGTGCTGCCGCCCACGACCAATCTGGATGAGCCCGGCGAGGGCTGCGATCTCGATTTCGTCCCGAATGTGGCGCGTGAAGCCAAGCTTGATGTGGCTATTTCCAATTCGTTCGGATTTGGGGGCACCAACGGCACATTGGCGTTTCGACGCCTCTGAGCGTGACCTGCCACCGTCGCGAGCTTTCCGGTCGGCGCGATCTGCTCGTGCCGGCCGCGGCTTTCCCGCAACGTTATCCCTGCCTGCTCGAGAGCGTGGTGCGTGGCGTGGCGCAGTCGCGCTATGACATTTTGTTTGCGTTCCCCCGGGATCGGCTGGCGCTGCACGCTGATGGCACGCTGAGAGATGCTGCCGGGAAACCACTGAAGGGTCGTTTTCTCGACGCGCTGGATGCCGCATGGCATGCCGAACACTTGCCGCGGAAGAATGAGGACGAGCTACCTTTTCACGGTGGCTGGATATTGCAACTGGCCTACGAACTGGTCGGCGAGATCGAGCCGAGGCTGCAGTTGCCGCCGCCGGCGGAGCTTCCGCTGGCGCTGGCGGTGCGCTGCCCGGCTGCGATCATCGTCGACCATCAGCTTGAGCGCACGATCCTGATGGCCGAGAACGGCCTGGAGCACCTGCTCGACACCCTGGAAAGCGATCTCGCGGTGGCCACACCGATACCTGCATTGCCCGCACTTCGGATGTGTGAGGAGGACCCTCCGCAAGGTTTTCTTGCAGGCGTTGAACGCATCCACGAACACCTGCGCGCGGGTGACATCTTTCAGGTGAACCTGTCGCGTGCGTGGCATGCACGTTACCAAGTGCCCCCTGCACCTGCGGCACTCTACGCTGCCCTTCGACAGGCCAATCCGGCACCTTTTGCGGGGTTGTTGCAGCAGCCCGGTTGGGCGTTGGCCAGTTCATCACCGGAGCGGCTGGTGGAGGTGCGCGCAGGGATGGCGCAGACTCGGCCCATTGCGGGCACCCGACCCCGGCTTCCTGGTGATGACGAGCAAGCGCGCATCCGCGAATTGCACGCCAATCCGAAGGAGCGCGCCGAGCATGTGATGCTGATCGATCTGGAGCGCAACGACCTGGGCCGAATCTGTGTGCCGGGAACGGTTGAAGTCGATGAGTTGATGGCCGTGGAGAGTTACGTCCACGTACACCATATCGTGTCCAATGTGCGCGGACGACTGCGCCACGACGTGACGCCAGGGCAGGTGATTGCCGCAACATTTCCCGGTGGCACCATCACCGGTTGCCCCAAGGTACGATGCATGGAAATCATTGCGTCTCTGGAAGATGCCCCGCGCGGCGCGTATACCGGTGCATTGGGTTACCTCGACCGCAATGGCGATATGGATCTGAACATTCTCATTCGCACACTGACGCTTGCCGACGACCAAGTCACTCTCCGTGCAGGGGCCGGAATCGTTGCCGACTCGGTGGCCGAGCAGGAGTTGCAGGAGACCCGTGCCAAGGCGCGAGGTTTGCTGCGCGCGCTGGGAGTTTCCGGGTAGTCATGGACAGGATGCTTGTCAATGGCGTTCCGGCCGAGCAGATCTCCGTACTCGATCGCGGATTTGCCTATGGTGACGGGTTGTTCGAAAGTGTCCGTTTCATCGGCGAAGAGGCGCCGTTGTGGTCACGTCATATGCAACGACTTGCAGAGGGATGTCGACGCTTGCGGATACCGTTGCCAGACGTATCGCAGCTTTGGGCGGAGGCGATCGAGGTCAGTCGGCACCTGGCCCACTCCGTGGTTCGCATTACCGTGACCCGAGGGGTGGGCGAGCGCGGTTATGCGTCGCTCCCGCGGCCGCGACCCACTCGCGTACTGGCCGCTTTTGCGCCCCCCGTAGTGGTAAGCGAAAGCCTCGATCAGGGGCTTGCCCTGCGCATGTGTGAGCTGCGCTTGGCCGAGCAGCCGCGATTGGCTGGGATCAAGCATCTCAACCGCCTGGAGCAAGTGCTGGCACGTGCGGAGTGGAGCGATCCGGCGATCGCCGAAGGAATTTTGCGGGACGGCCAAGGGCGGGTCATTTCGGCGACCATGGCCAACCTTTTTGCACGAATCGATGGCCAGCTGCTGACCCCTGCGGTGGATCGCTGCGGTGTGGCGGGCGTTGCACGTGCCGAAGTACTGGCAACCTGCCCGCAGGCAAGGGTCGGCGAGATAACGCTGGAAGCGTTGCTGTGCGCCAGTGAGGTTTTCCTCAGCTCGAGCGTACGTGGCATTCTGCCGGTACGTTCCCTGGGCGAACGAACTTTTCAGGTCGGATCGTTGACTCGTACGCTGCAGCGGCATTGGCGCAATCTGGGATTTTGGATGGAGCAGGCTGGATGAATCAGAGGTCGATACGCGGGCGGGCCCTGGCCTGGTTGTTGGCGCTGACGGTAGCGCTGGCCGCGGTGGCTGCCGGCCTGTATGGATGGTACGACTTGAATCGGTTTAGCCGCTCGCCGCTGCATGTCACGCCAGCGGCGCAGACGCTCGAGATTGCGCGCGGCACCAGTTTCAAGAGCATCATCGACGATCTGCGCCAGCGTGGCGTCAGCAAGGCCAGCCCCTGGTACTGGCGGTTGCTGGCCGAGCGGATGCGGGTGGCGGGCAAACTGCATGCGGGCGAATACGCCCTCAAGCCTGGCATCACCCCACGCGAGCTGTTGGCCAACATGGCGAGTGGAAAGGTGTTGCAGCACGATTTCACCATCGTCGACGGCTGGACCTTTGCCGAGTTGCGCCTTGCCTTGGCGAAGACCGCCAAGCTGAAGCATGACAGCGCCGGACTCGATGCGGCGACAATCATGCAAAAGGTCGGTGCGCCCGGCGAAAAGCCCGAAGGGTGGTTTCTTCCCGAAACCTACGCCTACGTGAAAGGCGACAGCGACCTGGATATCCTCAGACGCGCCCATCAGGCGATGGTGAAGACGCTTGATGCCTTGTGGCCCGGCCGCGACAAGGATCTGCCGCTGGCGACGCCTTACGATGCACTTATCCTGGCGTCGATCGTGGAAAAGGAAACCGGACGCGCCGACGAACGGGCGCGCATCGCCGGGGTGTTCGTCCGCCGCCTGCGGGACCACATGCTGCTACAGACCGATCCCAGCGTGATCTACGGCATGGGTGCGCGCTACAAGGGCAATATCCGCAAGAGCGACCTCACCACTGATACGCCGTACAACACCTATACCCGCCCGGGCTTGCCACCGACGCCGATCGCACTGCCGGGCAAGCCGGCGCTGGAGGCTGCGTTGCATCCGGCAGCGGGCAAGGCCCTCTATTTTGTGTCCATGGGCAACGGTCGTCACATATTCGCCGACACCCTCGAAGAGCAAAATCGCAACGTCAACTGCTACCAGCGGAAGCATTGCGGATGATTCGGTCGCGGGGAAGGTTCATCAGCCTTGAAGGTGGCGAGGGCGCCGGTAAAAGTACCCTGCTTGCGGGTCTGCGCGACTACATCGAACAACGTGGTATTTCCTTGGTCCTGGCACGCGAACCCGGTGGCACCGTGCTGGGTGAGGCCGTGCGTGACATCGTGCTCAATCCCGCGCAGCAAGGGCTGACTGCCGAGGCGGAGCTGTTGCTGATGTTTGCCTCGCGCGCGCAACTGGTCAGCGAGGTCGTCAAGCCGGCGCTGTGCAAGGGGAAGTGGGTATTGTGTGATCGCTTTGTCGATGCCAGTTATGCCTACCAGGGTGGTGGTCGCGGTCAGCCAGCCCGGCGCATTGCCGAACTGGAAGAGTGGGCCTGCGCCGGAATCAAGCCGGATCTCACCCTGCTTCTCGACCTGCCGGTGGCCACCGGCCGTGCCCGCGCGGCCGGGCGCGGTGAAGCGGACCGCATCGAAGTGGAGGCAGACAGTTTTTTCGAGCGCGTGCGACAGGTCTATCGTGAACGTGCGGCGGCCGAGCCTTGGCGATACCGGGTCATCGACGCCAGTCAATCGCCCGCTGTGGTGTTGCAGCTCGCCGTCGAAGCTGTCGCGGCGTTGGCGCAGGACGGCGCGGCATGAACGGCTTGCCCTGGCATGCTGCGCACTGGGCCCGGTTGCAAGCCCGTCGGGAACGTGATGCTCTGCCGCACGCACTGCTGTTGTGTGGGCCGCACGGCTTGGGCAAACGCGAGTTCGTGCAGCGATTCGTGCGCGGATTGCTGTGCGATCAGCCTGTCGACGGCAACGCCTGTGGTCACTGTCGTAGTTGCCAGCTGTTACTCGCCGGCAGCCATCCGGATCGCTCTGTCGTGAGCTATGGCCTGCGCAAGGATGGTGTGCAACGCAGCGAGGTCGTGGTCGATCAGATTCGTGAGCTGTCGGCCCGCCTGGCAATGAGCAGCCAGTTTGGCGGTTGGCAGGTGGCGATCATCGATCCCGCCGACGCGATGAATGCGGCGGCGGCAAATGCACTGCTGAAAACCCTGGAAGAGCCTGCGACGCAGACCATGCTGATTCTGCTGGCCGATATGCCGTGGCGGTTGCCACAGACCATCCGCAGTCGTTGCCAGCGTATCGAGTTTCACTTGCCGGATACCGATCTCGCGCTGGCATGGTTGAGGGAGCAGGGTATCGACGACCCTTCCGCAGCGCTGGCCGCCGCCAGTGGCAACCCGGGTCTTGCGCGCCAATGGGCGCACGAGGGCGTGCTCGACATTCGAGAAGAGGTACGGCGGGATCTTGCCGGCCTGGCGGCGGGTAGGGGGCAGCCGCAGGAGGTGGCCAAGCGCTGGCTGGACAGTGCGCCAGCACAGCGATTGTGGTTCGCTGCGCAGGCTGTCGCTGACGAGTCGAAAGCCAGGGCAGTGCTGGCCACCGGACCGTTGGCCAGCACGCTGGATGTCGACGCGCTGGACGGCTGGTACGGCGCCGCAAACCGGGCGCGCGAACGGCTGCGTGGGCCACTGCGGGCCGATCTTGTGCTACTCGAGCTGCTGGCCACGTGGCATTGATGGATGTTGTCAACGGCATGCCTTGGCTTTCCGCGCAGACCCGGCTGCTGGTGGTGGCCCCTCATCCCGATGACGAAACGATTGCCACCGGTTTGCTGATTCAGCAGGTGCTGGCCGCCGGTGGCGAGGTACGCGTGCTGTTGCTCACCGCCGGCGACAACAACCCGTGGCCACAACGCTGGATCGAGCGGCGGTTACGCATCGGGCATGAGGACAGGCAACGCTGGGGCCGCCGTCGGATGGGCGAGCTTGGCCAGGCGATGCGTCGTCTGGGTGTTCCGTCAGAAGCGTTGCAGGCCATGCACTGGCCGGACATGGGCCTGACCGATCTCCTGCTGCGCCCGGGGAACGACACCATCGCTGCGATGGCCGCGGCAATCAACCGATGGACACCGAACTTGATCGCGATGCCTGCACTCGGTGATCGCCACCCCGATCATGGTGCGGCTCATGTGCTGGTGCGTCTCGCGCTGGCCCAGCTGGATCGGAAGATATCGGCGATGGCCTATCTAGTGCACGGTCGGCCCGGAGGGGGCGGTCACGCCCAAATCACTCCTTCGCCCGGGCAGTTGACGGTCAAGCTGCAGGCGCTGACAGCACACCGCAGCCAGATGACCCTGAGTGCAAAGCGCATGCGGCGCATGGCCGAACGGCCGGAGCGTTATGAGCTGGTCTCCACCAGAGCCACCAACCTCGACGGGGCGTTGCCATGGAGACCGCCACTCGCACTGCGCCCATGGTTGCGGCTAGTCGTGGTTGACTCGAGCGACGCGCGAAGCTGGCGATGGAACGACGCGCCGATACGACGCGACGGAGCCGGTGCTTTCTACTTCGCGGGCGCGGTAGAGACCGACGCAGTACCTCGTTTCGCAAAATTGGTGTGGGATTTGCCCGCATGGTGGGTAGTCGATCACTGGGGCTGGTGCGTGCTGTGAGAGTTCGATCGGGGACTTACCGAGTTGGAGGCGAAGCGAGGCTGCGTACTTGTCGAGCAGGTGGTCGGGGCGGCGTCACGGGTCATGCCTGATCCCTTTCGACCCCCGCCGGAGATTCATAAGGTGATTTACGACCGAGGCGGTCAACCTGATTCCGCCAAAATCAGCAAAGCACGATGGCTTCTCCTCGAGCGACAAGGCGTTGCTGAAATTGCTCTGCCTCGCCTGCGCGGCACCCGCAAGGAGATCGACGATGCCAGTTCGCGATGGGAAGGTTGCCTTGGGCCACTTTACGATCCTGCTCGAGGGGCGACTCCCTTCACAGCAACCACATCGAACACCGCAAACTCGATCAAAGTCAGTTCCGAAGGAGAGAAGCTTTGGAGCGCGGGGGAGTGCTGGTATCGGCGGGTTGTCACAAGTCGTGTATTTTTTTTCGACGTCACCATCCCGGCCTGGCGACGTCGTCGTGGACGGAGCGGCCACAATAGGCGCTGCCGGTATCGTGGATAATCTGCCCAATGGGCGCTAGTCGCTGCCGGAAAGACAGCCCCTAAGCTCCTGCGGGGACGCCCTGGCCTGCGGCAGAGTGTCGCGGCCAGCCGCCATGATTTTTCCCGGTGCGTGATCGGGATGTGGTGCGGATGGAGCACAGCGTTTAAGATCATTGTCATTATTCGGATGGCCCCGACCATCCGGCAGGAGCAGACCATGAAACCGGTTGACGCACGACAGGGCATTATCTCGCTGAAGATCAAGGACGCGGCGTCGCTCTACAACGCTTACATGCCCTTTCTCAAAAACGGCGGGCTGTTCGTGCCCACCGCACAGCGCTATTCGCTGGGTGATGAGGTTGTACTGCTGGTCAGTCTGGCAGATGAGGCCGAGCGGCTATCGGTCGTCGGCAAGGTGGTCTGGATCAGTCCCCTGGCGGCCCAAGGTAATCGTACGGCCGGTGTCGGTATCCACTTCAATGAGTCGAGCGACGCGGAAGTTGCACGCAACCGCATCGAAAACATCCTGGCCGGGACCCTGGCTTCCGAGCGTCCCACCCAGACAATGTGACCGTTCCGGTAGCGCGCTGATTCGTCATCCACGTAACTTGATCACGAATTTAGTCGATTCACACTTGTCGTCATACCGGTGCGCGCTGATACAATAGAGAGATTCGCGAACCCCAACTCGCGGAATCAAGGGTGCTCCCGATGAGTCATCGGTGGGTGCGGCTGAACAGCCCGTGGTCGAGTAGACCTTGCCGAATCGAAGTCGTCGGACCGTTTCCCCGCGGTCACTGATGCGCCTGATTGGCGCGGAGGTACGTTGCATCGTGCTTGCCGAATATTGGCCTGTTCTGTTGTTCATCGGTGTTGCTACCGGACTTGGTCTGGTGTTGTTGATTCTCGGTCTGCTGGCTGGGCCTAGCAGGCCGGACGCGGAAAAGCTGGCGCCTTACGAGTGTGGTTTCGAGGCATTCGAGGATGCCCGCATGCGATTTGACGTGCGCTACTACTTGCTCGCCATTCTATTCATCATTTTCGATCTTGAAATCGCCTTCCTGTTTCCGTGGGCGGTGGTGTTCGAGAAGATCGGCATCATTGCCTTGATTGAAATGGCACTGTTTCTGTTGCTGCTGGTGATCGGTTTCGCCTACGTGTGGAAGAAGGGAGCACTGGAATGGGAGTGATCTCTTCGATTGATCGGGTGATGCACAACCCGCAGCCTCTGAATCTGGTCGACGATATCCTGCGGCCGGCCGGGGATAACCCGGTGGTTCAACGCGGCTTTGCCACGACCAGCGTCGATGCATTGATGAATTGGGCGCGCACCGGTTCCATGTGGCCGATGACCTTCGGTCTGGCGTGCTGCGCAGTCGAGATGATGCATGCCGGTGCGGCGCGACTGGACCTGGATCGTTATGGCGTGATCTTCCGCCCCAGTCCGCGCCAGTCGGACGTGATGATCGTGGCCGGCACCCTAGTCAACAAGATGGCACCCGCGCTGCGCAAGGTCTACGACCAGATGCCCGAGCCGAAGTGGGTGATTTCGATGGGTAGCTGCGCCAACGGCGGTGGTTATTACCATTACTCCTACTCGGTAGTGCGCGGCTGCGACCGGATCGTTCCGGTGGACATCTACGTGCCCGGTTGTCCGCCGACGGCAGAGGCGTTGATCCACGGCATCCTGCAGTTGCAGAAGAAAATCCGTCGCACCAGTACCATCGCGCGTTCGTGAGGCCCTGATATGTCCGATACACATCCGACCTCGCTAGCCGAGCGCCTCGCTGCGCGGTTTGGCGACATGCTGAGCATCAGCACGGTTCGGCGGGAGACGACGGCTGAGCTGGCCGCCTCCGATCTGCTCGCAGTGGCCACCGCATTGCGTGACGAACCGGCATTCCGCTTCACCGAACTGGTTGACCTGTGTGGTATCGACTACCTTGGTTACGGTCAGACCGAATGGGATACGGAGACCATTTCCAGCACCGGTTTTTCGCGCGGTGTGGAGGGTCAGGCGGTGGGGCGCTTCAATTGGGCCGAGCGTCCGCGTGAGGTCGATCAACCTCGTCGCTTTGCCTCGGTGGTGCATCTGTTGTCGATCGCAAGCAACTGTCGCCTGCGTCTGCGGGTGTTTTGCGACGACGACGACTTCCCGATGCTGCCGTCGCTGACCTCGATTTGGCCGGGTGTGAACTGGTTTGAGCGTGAGGCGTTCGATCTGTACGGGATTCTGTTCGATGGGCATCCGGATTTGCGCCGCATCCTTACCGACTACGGTTTCGTCGGCCACCCGTTTCGCAAGGACTTCCCGCTGATCGGGAATGTCGAAGTGCGTTACGACCCCGAGCAGAAACGGGTGATTTACGAGCCGGTGTCGATCGAGCCGCGGGTCCTGGTGCCGCGCACGATTCGCGACGATGCTGACCTGATACAGGCGAAGGCCGAAGCCGCCGACCACTGGCGGGAGAACTGAGCATGCAGGAAATCCGCAACTACACGATGAATTTCGGCCCGCAGCATCCGGCGGCCCACGGCGTGCTGCGCCTGGTGATGGAGATGGACGGCGAGACTATCGTCCGCGCTGATCCCCACGTCGGCCTGCTGCATCGAGGCACCGAGAAGCTGGCCGAGTCCAAGCCGTTCAATCAGTCAATCGGCTACATGGACCGTCTCGATTACGTGTCGATGATGTGCAACGAGCACGCGTATGTAAAAGCGATCGAGACCCTGCTCGGGGTCGAGGCACCGGAGCGCGCTCAGTACATTCGCACCATGTTCGACGAGATCACCCGCATCCTGAACCATCTGATGTGGATCGGCTCGAATGCGCTCGACCTGGGTGCGATGGCAGTCTTCCTGTACGCATTCCGCGAGCGCGAAGAGCTGATGGACGTCTACGAGGCCGTATCCGGCGCGCGTATGCATGCGACCTACTACCGGCCCGGCGGCGTGTATCGCGACTTGCCGGACCGTATGCCGCAGTATCGCCAGTCACCCTGGCACAAGGGGCAGGATCTCAAGCGCATCAATAGCTGGCGCGAAGGTTCGATGCTGGACTATCTCGATGCGTTCACTGCCGATTTTCCATCGAAGGTCGACGAATACGAAGAGCTGCTCACCAGCAACCGTATCTGGAAGCAGCGTACCGTCGGCATTGGCGTGATCAGCCCGGAGCTGGCCCAGCAGTGGGGCATGACCGGCGTGATGCTGCGTGGGTCGGGCGTCGAATGGGATCTGCGCAAGAAGCAGCCGTACGCGAAGTATGCCGAGATGGATTTTGATATCCCGGTCGGCGTCAGCGGCGATTGCTACGACCGTTATCTGTGTCGTGTCGAGGAGATGCGGCAATCAAACCGGATCATCAGGCAGTGTGTGGCCTGGTTACGCGCCAATCCGGGACCGGTGATGCTGAAGAACTTCAAGATCGCTCCGCCCAGCCGGGTCGAAATGAAGGAGGACATGGAAGCGTTGATCCATCACTTCAAGCTGTTCACCGAGGGCTATTGTGTGCCGGCTGGCGAAACCTATGCCGCAGTCGAGGCCCCGAAGGGCGAATTCGGCTGCTATCTGGTCTCCGATGGCGCCAACAAGCCGTTTCGCGTGCACTTGCGTGCACCGGGCTTCGCCCATTTGTCGTCCATGGACACCATCGTGCGGGGTCACATGCTGGCCGACGTGGTGGCCATGATCGGAACCTACGATCTCGTGTTCGGCGAAGTCGATCGCTAGAGCGCGGAGGAAAACAACCATGAAAGCCACTGGACAATTCGAGCAGGTCAGGCATGTCGATCCGCTTGCGGTGCTCAACGAGCACACCCGCCATCACATCGATGAGTGGGTGGCCAAGTTTCCTCCGGACCGCAAGCGCTCGGCGTTGATCCAGGCCTTGTTCGCGGCACAGGAACAGCACGGCGGATTTCTTACCGACGAATTGATCGCCGCTGTGGCGAAATATCTCGAGTTGCCGGCCGTGTGGGCGTACGAAGTGGCCAGCTTCTACTCGATGCTGGAGACCAAGCCGGTGGGTCGCAACAATGTAGCCATATGCACCAATATTTCGTGCTGGCTCAACGGTGCGGAAGGTCTGGTACATCACTGCGAAAAGAAGCTCGGCATCAAGTTGGGTGAGAGCACGCCCGATGGTCGCGTGTACCTCAAGCGCGAGGAAGAATGCATCGCTGCCTGCGTCTACGCGCCGGCAATGACCGTCAACGGGCATTACCACGAGCATCTCACGACCGAAAAGGTCGACGAGATTCTTGACGGTCTGGAATAAAGGGCAGGGCAATGGCAGTCGGAGCCGCACCGCAAGAACACCAAGTTGTCTATACCACGCTGCATTTTGACAAGCCGTGGTCTATGGACAGCTACAAGCAGGTTGATGGTTACCAGGCATGGCGAAAAATCCTTGCCGAAAAACCTGACCCGGCAGGCCTGATCGAAGAGATCAAGAAGAGCAGTCTGCGCGGTCGTGGCGGCGCTGGCTTCCCGACCGGGTTGAAGTGGTCGTTCATGCCCAAGGGCGAGATGCAGAAGTACATCCTGTGCAATTCGGACGAGTCCGAGCCTGGCACCGCGAAGGACCGCGACATCCTGCGCTACAACCCGCACGCTGTGATCGAAGGTCTGGCCATCGCCTGTTATTGCACAGGCTCCACGGTCGCCTACAACTACCTGCGTGGCGAGTTTCACCATGAGCCGTTCGAGCATTTCGAAGAGGCACTGAAAGAAGCCTACGCCGAGGGTCTGCTTGGCAAGAACGTGCTCGGCAGTGGCATCGATGTCGATATCCACACCGCGCTGGGCGCGGGCGCCTACATCTGTGGCGAAGAGACCGCGATGATGGAGTCGCTCGAAGGCAAGAAGGGCCAGCCGCGCTTCAAGCCACCGTTCCCGGCCAACTTCGGCCTGTACGGCAAACCGACCACGATCAACAATACCGAAACCTACGCCTCGGTGCCGGCGATCGTGCGCAACGGTGCGGAGTGGTTTCTCAATCTCGGTAAACCGAACAATGGCGGTCCGAAGATTTTTTCGGTCTCCGGCCACGTGGCGAAGCCGGGCAATTTCGAGGTTCGCCTCGGCACCCCGTTCAGCGAGCTGCTGGAACTGGCCGGTGGCATGCGTGAGGGCCATCGGCTGAAGGCGGTGATTCCGGGCGGCTCTTCGATGAAGGTGTTGCCGGCGGCCACCATGATGGAAAGCACGATGGACTACGACTGCCTGCAAAAGGCCGGTTCGGGTCTGGGTTCGGGCGCAGTCATCGTGATGGACGAGACCACCTGCATGGTCAAGGCGTGCCATCGCATCGCACGCTTCTATTTTGCCGAGTCCTGCGGTCAATGCACCCCGTGCCGGGAAGGCACCGGCTGGATGTACCGGGTGTTGAGCCGGATCGTTGAAGGGCAGGGTACAGCCGAGGACCTGCATCGCCTGAAGGCCGTGGCAGGGCAGATCGAAGGCCATACCATCTGCGCCTTCGGCGAAGCGGCCGCCTGGCCGGTGCAGGGTTTTCTGCATCATTTTTGGAATGAGTTCGAATATTTTGTGGAACACGGTCGTTCGATGATTGAAGACAACCTGGCTGAATCCGCGCGGGGAGTGGCCGCATGAGTGCACAGCCGACCAGCAACGCCGCTCCGGACCTCCTCAATATCGAGGTCGATGGCAAGCCCACACAGGTGCGCAAGGGCGCCATGATCATCGAGGCCGCCGATGCCATCGGTGTGGCAATTCCGCGTTTCTGTTACCACCGCAAGTTGCCGATCGCAGCCAATTGCCGGATGTGCCTCGTCGATGTGGAAATGGGCGGTCGGATGATGCCCAAGCCGCAACCGGCGTGTGCAACCCCGGTGGCCGAGGGCATGAAGGTCACCACCCGCTCCGAAAAGGCGTTGAAATTCCAGCGCGACGTGATGGAGTTCCTGCTGATCAATCATCCGCTGGATTGTCCGATCTGCGATCAGGGCGGTGAATGCGAATTGCAGGACGTGGCCCTCGGCTATGGCCGCAGTGTGTCGCGCTATACCGAGCGCAAGCGCACCGTGGCCGACGAGAATATCGGACCGCTGGTCGCCACCGAAATGACCCGCTGTATCCAGTGTACGCGTTGCGTGCGCTTTACCAGCGAAATCGCCGGCAGCTATGAGCTTGGCGGGATGAATCGCGGCGAGAATCTGCAGATCGGCACCTACATCGGCAAGACCGTGGAAACCGAATTGTCCGGCAACATCATCGATGTTTGCCCGGTGGGCGCGTTGACCAACAAGCCGTTCCAGTTCAGGGCGCGTGCCTGGGAGTTGATCGCCAAGCCGTCGATCGGTTACCACGATGCGCTGGGCTCCAACCTTTGGCTGCATACGCGCCGGGGTGAGGTGCTGCGCACGGTGCCGCGGGACAATGAGGCGGTCAACGAATGTTGGCTATCGGATCGCGATCGCTACAGCCATCAAGGTCTGTATGCCAGCGATCGGCTTAGCGCGCCCGAAGTGAAGCGCAACGGGCAGTGGCAAGCCACAACCTGGGAGGATGCCTTGCAATTTGTGGCAGAGGCGTTGAAGTCCTCGCCGGGGAACGAACTGGGCATGCTGGTGCATCCGGCCACTTCGAATGAGGAAGGTAATCTGTTGATGAGGCTGGCGCGGGGTCTTGGCTGCGCGCATGTCGATCATCGCCTGCGACAACTCGATTTTGCCGATGCGGCCATCGCCAGGCCCTTTGCACTGCCGGTGGCTGAGATCGACCAGGTTCGCGCGGCGCTGCTGGTGGGTTGCAATCTGCGTCATGAAATGCCGCTGTTGAACCACCGCCTGCATCAGGCAGTGAAAAAGGGCGCGAAAGTGTATGCCGTCAATCCGGCACACTTCGATTTCAATTATGCGCTTGCCGGCGAGTCGGTAGCAGCCCCGCTGGCTCTGGTCGATGCGTTACTGGGCTTGGCCCGGGCAGCGCTGGATGCAGGCGCGACGGCGCCGGCCGAACTTGCACAGGCTCTGGGAGCGGCGGTTTGCGATGACGGTGATCGTGACGCCTATGCGGCAATGAAACAGGCGGCGTCCAAACCGGGACGGGCGGTGGTGATCCTTGGTGAAGCCGCCGTCACGCATCCGCAGGCTTCGTGGTTGCGGGCCATTGCGCGTTTCGTTGCAGAAGCGACCGGAGCCGGCTACGACGAATTGCCCGTAGGTGCCAACGCCATCGGCTTGGCACGTCTCGGCGTGGTGCCGGGCAATGGCGGCCTCGATGCCCAGGCGATGCTGAAACAACCGCGCCACAACTACGTGTTGTACGGGGTCGAGCCTCCGCACGATTTCGCCGACGGTCATGCAGCCTTGAAGGCACTTCACGGTGCCGAACACGTGATCGCGTTCAGTGCCTATGGCAGCGCGGCATTGCGCGATGTGGCCGATGTGATGCTGCCGATCGGGTTATTGCCGGAAATCGACGCCAGCCTGGTCAATGTGGACGGCCTGACACAGGATGTGGCTGTCGGGGCGAAGGTTCCGGGCCAGGCGCGCGCAGGGTGGAAGGTATTGCGCGCGCTGGGCGGCCTGCTGCAGTTCGGGGAATTCGACTTCGAGGATCTCGCCGGTTTGCGCGCAGGTATCGTTGCGACGGGAGGCGCAGCTCCTGCTGACGGTCTGTCGCAGCGCCCACCCGTGGCCCGCTTGAGTCGGCTGGCCACCTGGCCGATTTACCGCACCGATGCGGTACTGCGGCGTGCCTCAGCACTGAATGCCCATCCCCTCAACCGCGATCCGGCAGTACGGGTAAACGTGGCCGACGCGCTGCGTCTGGGGCTGGTCGATGGCGATCCGGTATCCATCGATGACGTCGTGTTGCCGCTGCGGGTCGACGCCGCCGTGCCCGAGGGGGCAGCGTGGATCGAGGCGGCCCAGGATCTTACCGCTACGCTGCCGCCGTATGGCGCAGCCATCACCTTAAGCAAGGCATAAGCATCATGGCGGATCTACTTTTCCATCAGCTTCTGATTCCGCTTGGCTACATTGTGGCGATCGTGCTGCCGCTGGTTCTCGCGGTGGCGATGTTCGTTTACTGGGAGCGCAAGGTCATTGGCTGGATGCATGTGCGCATGGGGCCGAACAAGATCGGCCCGCTGGGGTTGTTGCAGGCCTTTGCTGACGTCGTAAAGCTGTTGATCAAGGAAGTGATCCTGCCGGACAGGGCGAACAAGTTTCTGTATTACCTGGCCCCATTGCTGGCGTTGGTGCCGGCGTTGGCGGCATGGGCGGTGGTGCCCTTCAGTAGCAAGATGGTGTTGTCCAATGCCAACGCGGGGGTGCTTTACCTGCTGGCGATGACGTCGCTAGCTGTCTATGGCATCGTCATCGCCGGTTGGGCGTCGAACTCGCGCTATGCCTTGTTGGGAGCGATGCGTTCGGCCGCGCAGGTGATTTCCTATGAGCTGGCTATGGGCCTGTGTCTGGTCTGTGTCCTGGTATTGGCCGGCAGCCTCAACCTCACCGACATCGTGAATGCGCAGGCGGGCAGCAAGGGCTTGTTCGACTGGTTCTGGCTGCCGTTGTTGCCGGTATTTGTGATCTATTTCATTGCGGGCGTCGCCGAGACCAATCGCGCGCCGTTCGACGTCGCCGAAGGCGAGTCGGAAATCGTCGCGGGCTTTCACGTGGAGTATTCGGGCTCGGCGTTCGCGCTTTTCTTTCTGGCCGAATACGCCAACATGATCCTGGTCAGCTTCCTGGCGGCGATCCTGTTCATGGGCGGCTGGCTGAGCCCGCTGCAGGGTTGGGTGCATGCCGATGCGCCAGGCTGGATCAACTGGATCTGGACCGGGGGCTTCGCCTGGCTGTTCATCAAGGCCTTTCTGTTCGCCTTCATGTTCCTATGGTTCCGCGCCACCTTTCCCCGCTATCGCTATGACCAGATCATGCGACTGGGCTGGAAGGTGCTTATCCCGATCGCCATCGTCTGGGTACTGGTTGCCGGCTGCATGAAGTATTTCGGCTGGGTCAGTATCGGCATGGGGGCATAAAGACATCCGATGAATTCGATAACCCGTTATCTCAAGAGTCTGCTGTTGCTTGAACTGTTCCAGGGCATGGGCCTGACTCTGCGCTACATGTTCAAGCCGAAGTACACCGTGCGCTATCCGATGGAGCACATCCCCAAGTCGAATCGTTTCCGGGGTCTGCACGCGCTGCGCCGCTACGCAAATGGCGAGGAAAGGTGCATCGCCTGCAAGTTGTGCGAGGCGGTATGCCCGGCGCTGGCAATCACTATCGATTCGGCGCCGCGCGAGTCCGATGGCCAGCGTCGTACCACGCGTTACGACATCGACCTGTTCAAGTGCATCTACTGCGGTTTTTGCGAGGAAAGCTGCCCGGTCGACTCGATTGTCGAAACCAGCATTCACGAATATCACTTCGAGCTGCGTGGCGAGAACGTGGTGAACAAGACCCAGCTGCTCGCTATCGGCGACCGTTTCGAACAGCAGATTGCCGCCGACCGCGCGCAAGACGCAGCGTACCGCTGAGGCCCACGATGAATCCCCAACTGTTTCAACTCATCTGTTTCTACGCCTTTGGTTTTGTCACCGTGGCAGCGGCGTTGGCGGTGATCACCTTGCGCAACACGGTGCACGCCGTATTGGCGTTGGTACTCACGTTCTTCAGCACCGCTTGCCTGTGGATGCTGGCCGAGGCCGAGTTTCTAGCGCTGGCGCTGATCGTCGTCTATGTCGGCGCGGTGATGGTGTTGTTCCTGTTTGTCGTGATGATGCTCGACATCGATCAAGAAAAGATGCGCGAGGGCTTCGTGAAGTTTCTGCCGGTGGGCCTGGTGGTCGCCGTAGTGATGCTGGTGGAAATGCTCGGACTGATCGGCGTGCGTGCGATGCATGCCCAGCTGATGGGTGCCGACCCAGCTGCCGTTGCCGGCCTGTCCAATACGGCCTGGCTGGGCATGGCGCTGTATACGAAATATCTGCTGCCGTTCGAAGTGGCTGCGTTGATTCTTACCGTGGGCGTGGTGGCGGCGGTGGCATTGACCCTTCGCCAACGCGTCGCGTCGCGTTATGCGTCGGCAAGCGAGCAGGTCAAGGTCAAGCCCGGCGACCGCGTCCGTATCGTGAAAATGGCCGCGACGCTTCCTGTCGAGGAATCGCCGGTCCCGCAGCAGGAGTCCAAATCATGATCTCGCTTTCGCATTACATCGTGCTGGGTGCAGTGCTGTTCTGCATCGCCGTCGCCGGATTGTTCATCAACCGCAAGAATGTAATCGTGCTGCTGATGTCGATCGAGTTGATGCTGTTGGCGGTGAACACCAACTTCGTGGCCTTCTCGCGCTTTCTCGGCGATGTGTCGGGGCAGGTGTTCGTGTTCTTCATTCTTACCGTGGCCGCGGCGGAAGCCGCCATCGGCCTGGCGATCCTGGTGCTGCTGTTCCGCAATCGCAGCACGATCAACGTCGCCGACATCGACAGCATGAAGGGCTGAATCCATGGAGCTTTCCACGTCGATCCTGCTAACCATCGCACTGGCCCCCCTGGTCGGTTGCGTACTGGCAGGGTTTCTCGGTCGTTTCCTCGGCCGTGCCGGATCCCATACCGTTACCCTTCTTGGGGTGGCGATTTCCTGCGCGCTGTCATTCTATGTGCTTTACCAGCTCGCGCTGGGCGGTGCGGTCGCCTATAACCACAATCTCTACACCTGGTTTCAGATCGGCCACTTCCACGCCAGCGTCGGCTTCATGGTCGATCGACTGACCGCGATGATGCTGGTGGTGGTGAGTTTCGTGTCGTTGCTGGTGCATCTGTACACCATCGGCTACATGCGCGACGATCCCGGTTACACGCGCTTTTTCAGCTATATCTCGCTGTTCACCTTCTCGATGTTCATGCTGGTGATGAGCAACAACTTCCTGCAGCTGTTCTTTGGCTGGGAAGCGGTGGGCCTGGTGTCTTACCTGCTGATCGGTTTCTGGTACAAGAAACCCAGCGCCATTTTCGCCAATCTCAAGGCCTTCCTGGTCAACCGCGTGGGTGATTTCGGCTTTTTGCTGGGTATTGCTGCGGTGCTTTATTTCCTCGGCACGCTCGACTATGCCACCGCCTTCAGTGCGGCCCCGAGTCTGGTCGGCAAGACGCTGCAGATCGCTGCGGGCACCCACTGGGATGCCGCCACAGTGATTTGCGTGCTGCTGTTCATCGGCGCCATGGGCAAGTCGGCACAGGTGCCGCTGCACGTATGGTTGCCCGATTCGATGGAGGGCCCAACGCCGATTTCGGCATTGATCCACGCGGCCACGATGGTCACCGCCGGCATCTTCATGGTGGCGCGGATGTCACCGCTGTTCGAGCTGTCGCAAAGTGCGCTCAGCTTCATCATGGTGATTGGCGCCACCACCGCGCTGTTTACCGGCATGGTCGGTATCGTGCAGAACGACATCAAGCGGGTGATCGCCTATTCGACCCTGTCCCAGCTCGGCTACATGACGGTGGCGCTGGGTGTGTCGGCCTACAGCGGCGCGGTCTATCATCTGATGACGCACGCGTTCTTCAAGGCCTTGCTGTTCCTCGGTGCCGGTTCGGTGATCATCGCGATGCACCACGAGCAGGACATGCGCTACATGGGTGGATTGCGCAAGTACATGCCGATCACCTGGATCACCATGTGGATCGGTTCGCTGGCCTTGTGCGGGGTACCGTTTTTCTCCGGCTTCTATTCCAAGGACGCGATCATCGAGGCGGCCGGCTTGTCGCACCGCTGGGGCGCAAGCTACGCGTATTTCTGCGTGATGGCTGGTGCGCTGGTGACCGGCTTGTACACCTTCCGCCAGATGTATCTGACCTTCCATGGCAAGGAGCGCTTCACCGTGGTGGCATCGCACGGTCATGACGGCCATGACGACCATGGTCACCATGAGCCCGGCGTGCTGGCGCATGCACCCAAGGAGTCGCCGTGGGTAGTTACGGTACCGCTGGTGCTGCTGGCGATTCCTTCGCTGTTGATTGGCTACCTGACGGTTGGGCCGATGTTGTTCGGCAATTGGTTCGGCAGCGCCATCCACGTGAACGCCGCAAACAACGTGTTGGCCGAGATGGGCAAGGAGTTCCACGGCCCGCTGTCGATGGCGTTGCACGGACTCAGCCCGTTTGGCCCGTTCGGACTGGTCTTGCTGGCGTTTGCCATCCAGACCTATATCTACCTGTTCAATCCGGCGATGGCCGGCAAGATCAAGTCAGCGCTCAAACCGTTGTGGACGGTGCTCGATCGCAAATACTGGTTTGATGACATCTACTTCGCCGTGTTTGCCCGTGGCGGAGTCAAACTGGGGCGCGGACTGTGGAAGGTCGGCGACGCAGCGATGATCGACGGTGCGATGGTCAATGGCTCGGTAAGCCTGGTCCATCGTGTCGCAGCGGGCACCCGCCGCCTGCAGTCGGGCTACCTCTATCACTACGCCTTCGCAATGATTCTCGGCCTGATCCTGCTGCTCGGCGGGTATTGGCTGGTCGGGCAATAAGGGAAACGGGATCAATGTTCAATCACTTGTTAAGCCTGCTGATCTGGCTACCCGTTGTCGGTGCGATTCCGGTGTTGCTTGCCGGTGCCAGCCGGCCCAACATGGCCCGTTGGCTATCGCTGCTGGTAGCGGTGCTGACTTTTGCCGCCAGCTTGTTGCTGCTGGTGCAGTACCACCCGGATGCTGGCGGCATGCAACTGGTCGAAAGCTACCTGTGGATTCCCGCCTGGGGTGTCCACTACGGCCTGGCGGTCGACGGCATCTCGGTGGCGTTGATTCTGATGACCACCTTTGTCGGCATCCTGGTGATTGCCGGTGCATGGGAGGTCATCCAGGACAAACCGCATCAGTACATGGCTGCGATGCTGATGCTGGAAGGCCTGCTGATCGGGGTGTTCTGCGCGACCGACGCGTTGCTGTTCTATGCGCTGTTTGAGGCGATCCTGATTCCGATGTTCATCCTGATCGGTATCTGGGGTGGTCCGCGGCGCGTCTACGCCACACTGAAGTTCTTCATCTACACGTTCTTCGGTTCGGTCTTCATGTTGATCGCGCTGCTGTACCTGTACCAGAAGGCCGGTACCTTCGACATGGCCACGCTGGCGGCGCTGCCGCTGACCATGAAGGAGCAGACCTGGATCTTCTTCGCGTTCCTGATCGCCTTCGCGATCAAGGTGCCGATGGTGCCGGTGCACACCTGGTTGCCCGACGCCCACGTCGAGGCGCCGACCGGCGGCTCGGTAGTGCTGGCCGCGGTGATGCTGAAAGTCGGCACCTACGGAATGCTGCGTTTCATCCTGCCGATTACGCCAGATGCGGGCGGGCACTTTGCCTGGCTGATCATCGGATTGAGCCTGGTGGCTATCGTCTACATCGGCTACGTCGCATTGGTGCAGGAGGACATGAAGAAGCTGGTGGCGTATTCCTCCGTGGCGCACATGGGTTTCGTCACGCTTGGCATCTTCATCGCCTTCATGCTGGTGCGTGAGCAAGGCAATGCGGAGATGGCCCAGCTCGGTATGCAGGGCGCGCTGGTGCAGATGATTTCCCATGGCTTCGTCTCCGGCGCCATGTTTACCTGTATCGGCGTGATGTACGACCGCCTGCACACGCGCCAGATCAAGGATTACGGTGGTGTGATAAACGTGATGCCCTGGTTCGGCTTCTTCTACGTGCTGTTTGCGATGGCCAACTCCGGCTTGCCGGGCACCAGCGGTTTCGTCGGCGAGTTCATGGTGATCATGGCCAGCTTCACAGCAAACCCATGGATCGCCTTGTTCGCTGCCTTCACCCTGATCATCGGCGCGGCCTACACACTGTGGATGGTCAAGCGGGTGTTGTGGGGCGACATCACCAATCCGCATGTGGCCGAGATGAAGGAAATCAACGGTCGCGAAACGTTCGTGCTTACCGCCTTTGCCGCGGCCGTGCTGGCCGTCGGCATCTGGCCGCAGCCACTGGTCCATCTGATGGACTCTTCGGCGATGCAGCTGGTACACCAGCTTGCTGTTCACAAGATTTGATCGGGACCGAACATGCCTAATTTCAACGACATCCTGATCCTGTTGCCTGAGTTCTACCTGGTGGCCGCGGCGTGCCTGCTGCTGTTGCTGGATGCTTTCATGAAGCCGGAACAGCGTTCGAGTCTGCACTGGCTGTCGATTCTGGTGCTGTTGGTGGCGATCTACCTGGTGATCGCCGGGCAACCGGATTTCACCGCAACAGCCTTCGGCGGCATGTTTGTGCGTGACCGGGTCGCCGAGATACTCAAGGTTTTTGCGCTCGGCACTACAGCACTGGTAATGGTTTACGCCCGTCCGTACCTGATCGACCGTCAGTTGCTGAAGGGCGAGTTCTACACGCTGATGATCTTCGCGGTGATCGGCATCATGCTGCTGGTCTCGGCCGGCAACCTGGTGACGGTCTATCTGGGGCTTGAACTGCTTTCGCTGTCGTCCTACGCACTGGTCGCACTGAATCGCGACTCCGGCTTGTCCACCGAGGCGGCGATCAAGTACTTCGTACTGGGCGCGCTGGCTTCGGGCATGCTCCTGTATGGCATGTCGATGGTCTACGGCGCATCGGGCATGGGGGGTGCGCCGAGCCTGGCCCTTTCGCACCTGCATGACGTGATCTCCTACACCACAGCGCCCAAGTTGTTGTTGTTCGGGTTGATCTTCATGGTAGTTGGCATCGGATTCAAACTCGGAGCTGCCCCGTTCCACATGTGGATTCCGGACGTTTACCAGGGTGCATCGACGCCGGTAACCACCTTCATCGCCTCCGGCTCCAAACTGGCTGCCTTTGGCATGGCTTACCGGTTGCTCGAAGGGGGTATGGGTGATCTGTCACCGCATTGGCAGCTGATGCTGGCGGTGTTGGCGGTGGTGTCGTTGGCGATCGGCAACCTGGTTGCCATCGTGCAGACGAATCTCAAGCGCATGCTGGCGTATTCGACTATTTCGCACATGGGCTACCTATTGCTGGGGCTGGCGGCCGCCGGGCCGGAGGGCTATGCCGCGGCGATGTTCTATGCGATCTGCTACTCGCTGATGAGCGTGGCGGCGTTCGGCGTGATCCTGGCCCTGACGCGTTCGGGTTTCGAATGCGAAGAGATAGCCGATCTGAAGGGGCTCAATCAAAAGTCCCCGTGGATGGCTTTCCTGATGTTGCTGGCGATGTTTTCGCTGGCCGGTGTGCCGCCGCTGTTCGGCTTCTGGGCCAAGGTGTTGGTGCTGGAAGCAGCAATCCACGCGGGCATGTTGTGGTTGGCGGTTGCCGGTATCGTGTTCGCGATCATCGGCCTGTATTACTACCTGAACGTGATCAAGGTGATGTATTTCGACAAGCCGGCCGAGGACAGCGTGCTGCAGGTCAAGTCTGACGGGTCGATGCGCGTGATGCTGTCGTTGAACGCTTTGTCACTGCTGGTTCTGGGTTTGTACTGGGGACCGTTACTGAGCTGGTGCAGGGAAGCTTTCGGTCTGTGATTCGCGTTGCTTCCGTGGCCGTGGCAGATGTGGCTATTCATGCCGGCGGATCATCAATGGTGAATTATCCTGATGGAGTGCTTGCAAGAATCTGGCCACCTCGTTAAACTTGCTGGACACTGATGCGGGGTGGAGCAGTCTGGCAGCTCGTCGGGCTCATAACCCGAAGGTCGCAGGTTCGAATCCTGCCCCCGCTACCAGATCTTTCTTGACGCAAGAAAGCCTCCTCGTGAGGCTTTTTTGTTGGGCGTACAGCGCCCATGTTGGATTGCAAGGTGCGTTTGACCGCACCGGAACTCCGGCAGGAGTAACATTGGCGGGATAGGGAAATGGGCCGTTGGAGCCCATTTTTTGTTTCTGCTGCCCGTTAGGGGGCGGCCACGGAAAACGGATTCATGGATACGCAGGCACTGGCACAACGCTTCACTACGATACTTTCGGACCTGGGTCTGGAATGTCTGGGTGTGGAATTCTTGCCCTCGAATGGACAGAGCACGTTGCGTGTGTACCTGGATTTACCTGAAAGGGGCGATGCCGGGGACGACGGTACGCGTCGCGAGGTAGGCATCGAGGATTGCGAGCGGGCGAGTCGCGAGTTGTCGGCGATGCTCGACGTTGAAGATCCGGTGCCGGGACATTACGTGCTGGAGGTATCTTCGCCTGGCTTGGATCGGCCGCTGTTTACCGCCGAGCAGTTTGCGAAAGTTCGTGAGCAGGAAGTGAAGTTGTTGTTGCGGATGCCGTTGGAGGGGCGTCGTCGCCTGCGCGGAAAGCTGGTCGCAGTGGATGGCGAACTGATCACGCTTGAAGCCGATGGCAAGATATTTGAGTTCGAGCACGCGATGGTGGAAAGCGCGCGCGTGGTACCCGACTGGGTGGCGCTGGGTTATGCGCCGCAGCCCAAGCGCGGGGGCCGCTCAGCGCCTTCCAAAGCGTCGAAGTAATCGATACGAAACAATCAATCAAGAGCGATGGACGCCGGTGGGCGCCGATGGAGTTGTTGCAATGAGCAAAGAACTTTTGCTGGTCGTTGACGCGGTTGCCAATGAAAAGGGTGTGCCGCTGGAAGTGATTTTCGAGGCGATGGAGGCGGCGCTGGCCTCGGCCGCCAAGAAGCGCTATCCGGAAGAAGAACCTGATATCCGGGTTTCCATTGATCAGGATACCGGGGAGTACAAGACCTTTCGCCGCTGGGAAATCATTGCCGACGACGGTGAGATGGAGTCTCCCTCTTACCAGCTGCGTCTGATGGATGCGCTGGACGAGCGCGACGATGCGCAGGTCGGGGAGTACATCGAACAGCAGGTCGAAAATGCCGAGTTCGGGCGTATTGCAGCGCAGGCTGCCAAGCAGGTAATCGTGCAGCGCGTGCGTGAAGCCGAACGTCAGCAGGTGGTGGATGCATTTGCCGGCCGCGTCGGCGAGTTGGTCACCGGTATCGTCAAGCGCGTCGAGCGCGGCAACATTTATCTCGATCTGGGCAGTAATGCCGAAGCCTTCATCCCGCGCGACAAGACGATTCCGCGGGAGTCGGCTCGCGTGGGGGATCGTGTGCGTGGCTATCTCTACGAGGTGAAGTCGGAAGTGCGTGGCCCGCAGCTGTTTGTGTCGCGCGCCGCACCAGAATTCATGATTGAACTGTTCAAGCTGGAAGTGCCGGAAGTCGGTCAAGGGCTGGTCGAGATCAAGGGTTGTGCCCGTGATCCGGGTGACCGCGCGAAGATCGCCGTGCTGGCGCACGACAGCCGCACCGATCCGATCGGTGCGTGCATCGGCATGCGCGGTTCGCGGGTGCAGGCGGTTTCCAATGACCTCAATGGCGAGCGGGTCGATATTATCCTGTGGCATGAAAACCAGGCACAGTTTGTGATCAATGCGATGGCTCCGGCCGAGGTGCAGTCGATCATCATGGATGAGGAAAAGCATTCGATGGACATCGCGGTGGCCGAGGACAAACTGTCCCAGGCTATCGGTCGGGGTGGCCAGAACGTGCGCCTGGCCAGTAAGCTAACAGGCTGGCAGCTGAACGTGATGACGCAGGATCAAGTCACCGCAAAGAGTGAGTCCGAGCAGGAGGCCGCACGCCAGTTGTTCATGGACAAGCTCGAGGTGGATCAGGAAATTGCCGTTATCCTAGTGCAGGAAGGCTTCTCCAGCGTCGAGGAGATTGCCTACGTGCCCAGCGCCGAGCTGTTGGCAGTCGAAGGTTTCGACGAAGAGATTGTCGAGGAACTTCGCGCTCGTGCTCGCGATGCGCTGCTGACCGAGGCGCTGGCTGTGGAGGAGGGCGTTGAGGAGCACCAGCCCTCCGAGGAGCTTCTCGCGCTGGAGGGCATGGACGAAGCGACGGCCTATGCGCTGGCCGCTCGCGAAGTGAGTACGGTCGATGATCTGGCGGATTTGGCGGTAGACGACCTGATCGATATCGAAGGCATGGACGAGGAGCGCGCTGCAGCACTTATCATGACCGCGCGCGCGCCCATGATCGAACGGCTGGAGAGAGGCGGCTAACCGCGAGCGGCAGCACCCTGGATGGGTGCGCCAAGAAGGGCTTGCAGAGCCTTTCACCAAGGATGGAGGCAGCTGTGCAGATCGAATTTGCACAGACGATAAGGGCCAAACAGGGCCCAAGCGCGGGAATGGCGGAGCAGGAACACGATGTCGGACGTCACGATCAAACAACTCGCCCAGGTTCTGGGTATGCCGACCGAAAAGCTGTTGACCCAGCTTGGCGAGGCAGGCATGAAATTCTCCGATCAGGAGCAAGTCATCAGCAGCACCGAAAAGGTGAAGTTGCTGGGCTTTTTGCGGCGCACACACGGCAAGGGCGACGTGGTTGCCGAAGTCGATGACAACGCTCCGCGCCAGATCACCTTGAAGCGGCGCACTGTCGGCGAGCTGAAGGTATCCACGCCCGGTGGGCGTGGCGCGACGGCGTCGTCGAAGACGGTCAACGTGGAGGTTCGGGCCAAGCGGACTTACGTCAAGCGCAGCGTGATAGCCGAGAAGTCCGGCGCTGACACGGAGCGCGAAGAGGCTCAGCGCAAGCTGGAGGAGTCCCAGCAGCAGCGCGAGCAAGAGGCGCAGCAGCAAGAGCAGGATCGGCTTGCCGCCGCCGAGCGCCTTCGCGAAGAGGAAGCCCGGCAACGGGCTCGGGAAGAGGAGCAGCGCAAGGAAGAAGACGCGCGGCGAAAACAGGCTGAAGCGGATGCGGCGGCCCAGGAGCCGTCCGAGCAGGCCGAGAGTGCACCGCCGACAGTGCCGGCCACGCCCTCGTCCGGAAATGCCGGGGATGAAGCTCCGGCAGTACAGCGTATCGACCCGCGCGAGCTGGGGATGATCCTGCCGCGCATCCATGAACCCCGCAAGCGCGAAAAGCTGGTGAAGCCAGCCCCGGCACCTGCCCCGGCGCCGGCGGCTGGCAAGCCGACTGCGGCTACCCCTGCATCAGCCCCAGCCCCAGCGGCCCCGTCCGCAGGGGCGGATGCGGGACGCGGCAAGACAAAACACGGTCGTGAGCGGAATGAGGGTGGCGGAAAGGATGAGCGCGGGGCCAAGCGCTTTGCGGGTGGTCAGATGCATCTGAGCGAAGCCGATCGGGCCCGCCGGTCCTCCAGCAGCAAGCGCGGCAAGGGTGGCCGCAACAGTCGCGACATGTCGCGAGGCAATGCCAATGTTCCCTCCGGTCCCCATGGATTTTCGCGTCCCACTGCGCCAGTCGTGCGCGAGGTGACGATCAGCGAGGCCAATGTCGTGGCCGAGTTGGCGCAGAAAATGGCAGTCAAGGGTTCCGAGGTCGTCAAGGCCTTGTTCAAGATGGGCGTGATGGCAACCATCAATCAGACGGTCGATCACGACACGGCCGAACTGGTGGTCACCGAGTTGGGCCATATTCCGGTTGCCGACACCCAGAACAATGCCGAGGAAACGTTGGCGGCACATACCCAGAATGTCGAGCTGGAGGGAGAAAAAGTCACCCGCCCGGCGGTCGTGACCATCATGGGCCATGTCGATCACGGCAAGACTTCGTTGCTCGACTATATCCGTACCACCAAGGTGGCTTCGGGAGAGGCCGGTGGCATCACCCAGCATATCGGTGCCTATCACGTGGAGACGTCGCGGGGGGTGATCACCTTTCTGGATACCCCCGGCCATGCAGCGTTTACCTCGATGCGTGCCCGCGGCGCGCAATCGACCGATATCGTGATCCTGGTGGTCGCGGCGGACGACGGTGTGAAACCGCAAACTATCGAAGCGGTGAAACATGCGCGTGCGGCCAACGTGCCGATGATTGTTGCGGTCAACAAGATGGACAAGGAAGGCGCCAATCCCGACAACGTCAAGCAAGGCTTGGTGGCGCAGGAAGTAGTGCCGGAAGACTGGGGCGGTGACGTCCAGTTCGTGCCGGTGTCGGCCAAGACCGGTGAGGGTATCGACGATTTGCTGGATGCCATTTCGATCCAGGCCGAGGTGATGGAACTCAAGGCCGTCGCCGACGGCCGCGCCTCGGGTGTGGTGATCGAATCGAGCCTGGATCGCGGTCGCGGTCCGGTGGCGACGGTGCTGGTGCAGCAAGGTACGTTGCGCAAGGGTGATTTTCTGGTTTGCGGCATCGAATACGGTCGGATGCGCGCCTTGATCGATGAAACCGGCAAGCAGGTGGAGGAGGCTGGTCCGTCGATCCCGGTGCAGGTGCTGGGTCTGTCTGGTGTACCGGAAACCGGAGACGATTTCGTCTGCGTCGAGGACGAGCGTCTTGCCCGTGAAGTGGCGCAGGAGCGTGAGCTCAAGCGTCGTGAAACGCGCATGGTCAGCAAGAGCAACCGGCTTGAAGACATCATTGCCAAGATGGGCCAGGGCGTTGAGCAGCAGACCCTCAATATTCTCGTCAAGGGTGACGTCCAGGGCTCGGTCGAGGCACTTCGCGAATCGCTCACCCAGATCGGCAACGAGCGGGTCCGGGTCAATGTAGTGTCCTCCGGGGTTGGTGGCATCAATGAATCCGATGCCACGCTGGCGGCGGCTTCCAAGGCGTTGATCATCGGCTTCAATGTGCGCGCCGATGCTTCAGCCCGCAAGGTGATAGATACCGCCGGGCTGGATGTGCGCTATTTCTCGATCATCTATGACGTGATTGATCAGGTGACGCAGGCGGCGACCGGCTTGCTGGGCATGGAAGTGCGCGAAGACATCATTGGTATCGCCGAGGTGCGCGACGTGTTCCGCAGCTCAAAGTTCGGTGCCGTAGCCGGTTGCATGGTCGTCGAAGGTTCGGTCAAGCGCAGCAAGCCGATACGCGTGCTGCGCGACAGCGTGGTGATCTTCGAAGGCGAGCTTGAGTCGCTGCGGCGCTTCAAGGAGTTGGTCGACGAAGTGCGTAATGGCATGGAATGCGGCATTGCGGTCAAGCAGTACAACGACGTGAAGGCCGGTGACCAGATCGAGTGCTTCGAGCGCACCGAAGTGGCGCGCACGCTGTAAAACAGTAAGGCATGTGGCGCAGTGAGAAATGAGTTTGGGCAGATGCTCCTTCGTTTCTCATTGCCCTCCACTCTCAATTCAGGTTTTTCAATGCCGTCTCGCGATTTCAAACGAACTGACCGTATCGGTGCCGAGCTTCGCCGCGAACTGGGCCTGCTGGTCCATGCCGCGGTGCGTGATCACGGCTTGCCGTCGGTCAGTGTTTCCGATGTCGAGATCACGCGCGACCTGGATTGGGCGACGGTATGGGTGACCGCGTTGATTCCCGAGCAGGGCTTGCCGGCGGTGAAGGCGCTGAACGAAATCAGTTATGAAATTCGTCATTCTCTGGCGAAGAGCGGGATACGGATGCGGCGGATGCCCGAGCTGAAATTCAAGTATGACGACTCTGTCGACAAGGGTGAGCGCATCGAATCCCTGTTGCGTGAGCAGGCGCGCGATTTGCCGCCTGCCGATGACACGCACGACTGAGGCGCTGTTGCCGGGTGTCGCTGAAGGGATGAATCGTCTCGCTCGTTATCAATACCGCGATCTGCACGGTCTCGTGTTGCTCGACAAACCGATCGGTCTGAGTTCGAACCAGGCGCTACAGGCGGTGCGGCGCCTGCTGCGGGCGGCGAAGGGTGGCCATACGGGTGCGCTTGATCCGATGGCGAGTGGCTTGTTGCCGCTGTGTTTCGGCGAGGCTACCAAGTTGGCGGGAAGTCTGCTGGGAGCCCGCAAGGCGTACCGCGCCGAGTGTCGCCTGGGTGTGATTACCGATACCGCCGATTGCGAAGGCGATGTACTGCAGCAATGCGCCGTCCCGGTGTTGGACGATACGAAGATCGAGTCGGTGCTGGCCACGCTGCGAGGGCGTATCTCCCAGGTTCCGCCGGTATATTCGGCGCTCAAGCAAGGCGGAGAAAGGCTTTATGTCAAGGCGCGGCGTGGCGAGTCCATCGATGTGCAGCCGCGGGAGGTGGAGGTACATCGTCTTGAGCTGCTGGCACGCGATGGCGATACCTTGAGTCTTTACGTGGAATGCGGTTCAGGAACCTATATTCGTTCCCTTGCCGTGGATATTGGCGAACGCCTGGGATGCGGGGCACACCTGACCGGCTTGCGGCGAACCTGGGTCGAGCCATTCCGGGAACCCGTCATGGTGACGCTTGAGGATATGCAGCAAGCGGCGGCGCACAGTGACGAGGCGCTGTTGGGCTGCATGCTACCGGTATCGGCGGGCCTGGTCGACTTACCGACACTGCAATTGGACGCGGCGCAAAGCATGGCGATTGCGCGTGGACAACAGATCCCGTTGACGTTGCCGGGGGCGGCTGAACGATGTGCGGCTTTCGACCCTGAGGGAACCCTCCTGGCACTGCTTGAAGTCGATTCCGTGGGCCGGGCCAGGATCGTTCGTGGTTTCAACCTGCCTCCGGGCTGACAATTTGACCCGATACGGGATTGTGCACTTGTTGTGACACCGCTCCGGTCAGTAGAATAGGCAAGTTATTTCAACGCTTTCATTCATCTAGGCGAAGCTTGCGCAACGTCACCCCGGTGACGTTGCGCAAGCTTCGCATCGCCTTTCAAGGAAACTTATACCCATGTCCCTCACTGCAGAACAAACCGGCAAGATCATTGCTGATTTCGGCCGTGTTCCCAACGATACCGGTTCGTCGGAAGTCCAGGTGGCACTGCTGTCGGCACGTATTGAGCATCTCACCAGCCACTTCAAGGATCACAAGCAGGATCATCATTCCCGTCGTGGTCTGTTGAAACTGGTCAACCAGCGCAAGCGCCTGCTCAGCTACCTGAAGGATCGCGATCTTGCGCGCTATCAGACTCTGATCGAACGCCTCGGCCTGCGCCGTTAATTCACCGGACGAGGAGAAGATTCCAGTGGCAAAAGTAACCAAGTCATTCCAGTACGGTAGTCACGAAGTCACACTGGAGACGGGCGAAATTGCCCGTCAGGCGTCCGGTGCGGTGATGGTCAGCATGGGCGGCACCGTGGTGCTGGTCACCGCTGTGGCTGCAACCAAGCAGCGTGAAGGGCAGGATTTCTTCCCACTCACTGTGGACTACGTGGAGAAGTTCTATTCCGCTGGGCGTATTCCGGGCGGGTTCTTCAAGCGTGAAGGTCGTCCGACCGAGAAAGAGACGCTGACCTCGCGTCTGATCGATCGCCCGGTTCGCCCGCTGTTCCCGGAAGATTTCAAGAACGAAGTGCAGGTCATCGCGCAAGTCGTGTCGATGAATCCGGAAGTCGACGGCGACATCGTCGCGCTGCTGGGTGCGTCTGCCGCATTGTCGCTGGCCGGCGTCCCGTTCAAGGGGCCGATCGGCGCCGCCCGCGTAGGTTATGCCAACGGTGAGTATCTGCTGAATCCGTCTGCCACCGAGCTGAAGACCTCCGAGCTGGATCTTGTCGTCGCCGGTACCGCAGGTGCCGTGTTGATGGTGGAATCCGAGGCTAAGCTGTTGTCCGAGGACGTAATGCTCGGTGCGGTAATGTTTGGCCACCAGCAGATGCAGACCGCGATTCGCGCCATTGCCGAGCTGGCTTCCGAAGCCGCCAAGCCGTCATGGGACTGGCAGGCACCGGCACGCAACGAGTCGCTGGTGGCGGCGCTCAAGGGTGCCGTCGGCAACAAGCTGGACGAAGCCTTCCAGGTGCGCGACAAGTTGCAGCGTCGTGACGCGATCTCGGCGATCAAGGCCGATGTCATGGCCCAGCTAAAGGATCAGGCTGAGAGCCACGGCTGGACATCGGGTGAGTTGTCCAAGGAGTTCGGTGAGCTCGAATACCGCACCATGCGCGATAGCGTACTGAAGACCAAGGTGCGCATCGACGGTCGTCAGCTGGACGATGTGCGTGCGATTACCGCCCGGGTCGGTGTGCTTCCACGCACCCATGGTTCGGCCTTGTTCACCCGTGGCGAGACGCAGGCCTTGGTAGTGATCACGCTGGGTACCACGCGTGACGCACAGATGATCGACGCCCCCGCTGGGGAATCGAAGGATCCGTTCCTGTTCCATTACAACTTCCCTCCGTTCTCGGTGGGCGAGGCCGGTCGTTTCGGTGCGCCCAAGCGTCGCGAAATCGGTCACGGTCGTCTCGCCAAGCGCGGCGTGCAGGCCGTGAAGCCGACGATCGAGGAGTTTCCGTATGTGATCCGAGTGGTTTCGGAAATCACCGAATCCAACGGTTCCTCGTCGATGGCATCGGTCTGCGGCTCCTCGCTGGCCATGATGGATGCCGGTGTTCCCCTCAAGGCGCCGGTGGCGGGTATCGCCATGGGCCTGGTCAAGGAAGGCGGCGATTTCGTGGTGCTGTCCGACATCCTGGGCGACGAAGATCATCTGGGCGACATGGACTTCAAGGTAGCCGGTAGTGCCGACGGCATTTCCGCGCTGCAGATGGACATCAAGATCGACGGCATCACCGAAGAGATCATGAAGGTGGCGCTGGAGCAGGCCAAGCGTGGTCGTCTGCATATTCTCGGCGAGATGAGCAAGGCGCTGACCGAAGCACGCAGCGAGATGAGCGAGTTCGCGCCGCGTCTGATCACCATCAAGATCCATCCGGACAAGATCCGCGAAGTGATCGGCAAGGGCGGTGCGACGATTCGCTCGATTACCGAAGAAACCGGCACCACCATCGACATCAGCGACGATGGCACGATCATCGTCGGCTCGGTCAACCGCGAGGCGGCGGAAGCGGCCAAGAAGCGCATCGAGCAGATCGTTTCCGATGTCGAGCCTGGCCGGATCTACGAGGGCAAGGTCGCCAAGCTGATGGACTTCGGCGCCTTCGTCACGATCATGCCGGGCAAGGACGGTCTGGTGCATGTATCGCAGATCTCCGATGAGCGGGTCGAAAAGGTCTCCGACAAGCTCAAGGAAGGCGACATCGTCCAGGTCAAGGTGCTTGAAGTGGACAAGCAGGGTCGCATCCGGCTGTCGATGAAGGCCGTGACCGAGGATGAGCGCGCTGGCGGTGCTACTGCCTGATCTTCATGTCATGCTGACAGCACAAGGCCCGGCAGATGTCGGGCCTTGTGCGTTATGGTCTGAGTCGGTGCACCTGACAAAGTAGCCGGATAGTGTCCGCCACACCGAGGCACAACCGATACGTTCACTCAATGGCGGCACACTGCACTAAGATGGATGAAACCTTGCAAGAGGATTCCTCTGTGTCCGACCCGACAAGCGACTTCATGAAGGATTACCAGACGCTGGCCCGGCAATCCTGGGAAGCCTTCAGTCGCCAGTTGCCTTCGTCGCCCGCGGTAAACCCCTTTGCCGCCCCGGCTTCTCCGACGTCGGGCAACGATACTTTGGAGCGCACCTTGTCCGGCTTGAAGGGCTACTTCGACTGGATGCAAGGTGTCGCTGCGGCCAGCGGAGCGGGAAGCGTTCCCACGGCCGACTGGAACCAGCAGCTGCAGCAGATGTTCGGGGGCGCGACGCCACCGTTTGTGCAGGCATTTTCCGGTATCGGCACGGCTGGCGCGGAAGGTTTTGCGCAGCAGTGGCAGTCCTGGATGCAGGCAGCCCAGCGCGATGGCCTGGGCGACTTTCCCGGTGCACAGGGGCCGACCCCGGCGTTTGGCCTGAATCGCGAACAGCAGATGCAGCAACAAGCGATGTCGTTGGCGGTGTTCGAATCACTGCAGGCTTCGGCGCGTTATCAGACGCTGATCCAGCGCGCCAATGCACAGGGTATGGAACGCTTGCAGGACAAGCTGGCGCAGCACGCCGAACCTGGCCGCCAGATCGATTCGTTGAAAGCCTTGTATGACTTGTGGGCCGATGCCGTCGAGGAGGCCTATGCCGAAATCGCCTTGTCCGCGGAGTTTCGCGATGCCTACGGCGAGATGGTCAATGCGCAGATGCGTGTGCGCCAACTGCAACAGCAGCAGACCGAACAGCTTTGCCAGCAACTCGGCATGCCGACGCGCAGCGAGGTATCGAGTCTCGGCGAGCGCCTGCAAGCCGTGCGCCGCGAGCTGGCAGCCTTGAAGCGCCAGCTCGATGGGAATCCCGGACGGCCTGCTACAGGGAGACAGTCTCCCGTTACGCCATCGCGTTCGACAGCGAAGAAGGTTGTCGCCAAAAAGTCACCGGCAAAGCAGGCCCAAAAAAAGGACGCGGTCAAGAAGGCTATGGCCAAGCCTGTGAGCAAGCTGGCCACCGGCAAGCTTGCCGCCCCGAGGAGCCATTCGAAATCCCGCCCCGGAACGCCGCGCAAGCGCAAGTAAGGAGACACAATCCATGTATACCCCGTTGCGCATCGATCCGAACAAGGCTGTTGCCGACATTGCCGCTTTCCAGCGCAAGCTGGCCGCTGGCATGGGGCTCCTGCGCAACATGCGTGAGCCAGAGTATGCCAATACACCGCGTGAATTGGTCTACAGCGAAGACAAGTTGAAGGTGTGGCACTTCAAGGGACATCGCACTCCCACCTCAAAGACACCGCTGCTGATCGTCTACGCGCTGGTCAATACGGTATGGATGACCGACCTGCAGGCCGACCGATCGATGGTGCGCAATCTGCTGGAGCAGGGTGAAGACGTCTACCTGATCGACTGGGGGTACCCGGACGGTGCAGATCGCTGGTTGACACTGGATGACTATATCAACGGCTATCTCGACCGCTGTGTCGATGTCGTACGGCAGCGGCATGCGCTGGATGCGATCAACCTGTTGGGCATTTGTCAGGGGGGCGCATTTTCATTGTGTTACACGGCACTGCACCCGCACAAGGTCAGGAACCTGATCACCATGGTCACCCCGGTGGACTTCCATACGCCGGACAACATGCTGTCGCACTGGTGCCGTAATCTCGACGTGGATCTGTTCGTCGACACGATGGGCAATGTCCCTGCCGGGCTGATGAACTATGTGTACCTCACGCTCAAGCCGATCCGGCTGAATCAGCAGAAATACATCGGCATGGTCGATATCCTCGACAACCCGGTCGAACTTGAGAATTTCCTGCGGATGGAGCGCTGGATTTTCGACTCCCCGGATCAGGCCGGGGAGACCTTCCGCCAATTCATCAAGGATTTCTACCAGGGCAATAAACTGCTCGATAGTACGCTGGAGATCGGTGGCAGGACGGTGGATCTCGGCCTGCTGACCCAGCCGGTGCTGAACGTCTTCGCCGAGCAGGATCACCTGGTGCCGCCAGACGCCTCGCGGGCCTTGGGCAAGTGTGTTGGCACCACGGATTACACTGAACTGGCGTTCAAGGGCGGTCACATCGGGATCTATGTATCCGGGCGTGCCCAGCGTGAAGTGCCGCCAGCGATTCATCAATGGCTGGCTGCGCGGTCCTGATCATCGCTTGGAGGTCACGAGAGTATGGAAAAGCGTCTTTACCGGTCACGTCGTGATCGTTCGCTTGCCGGCGTTTGCGGGGGTATTGCCGACTATTTCGGCTGGGACCCGACCTTGGTGCGCGTCGCGTGGATCATCCTCACCTTGCTGGGTGGCTCGGGCATCCTGCTGTACCTGATCATGTGGGTGGTGATGCCCGAGGCACCGTAAGCCGGCCTGGATGGAAGCGGGCGCCGGCTTGCGGCAGACTGTGCGGCTGGCCTGATCGATCAAGCGGCTAGAGTCCCCTCCCTGCCGAGAGCACAATCACTCCATGGACAACAATCGTCACGACCGCATTCGCGCCGTGCAGTGGCAGGGTGATCACCTGCGTCTGCTCGACCAGCGCCGACTTCCCTCCGAAGAATCCTGGATTGCCTGCCGCGAGGCTGATCAGGTGACTACGGCGATCCGCGATCTGGCGGTACGCGGAGCGCCGGCGATCGGCATCGCCGCTGCCTGGGCTGTCGCCCTGGCCGCCTTGCGGGAGGAGCCGCTGGCACCGGCGCTGTCGCGGCTGCGTGCTGCGCGTCCCACCGCAGTCAATCTGATGTGGGCACTGGATCGCATGCAGCGGCACATCGATGCCGGTGCCAATCCTGCTGCGCTATTGCGTGAAGCACAGGCTATCCAGGACGAGGATCTTGCCGCCAATCGCCGCATGGGCGAGCTGGGCGCCTCGCTGATTGCTCCGGGTTCGGGTGTGTTGACCCATTGCAATACCGGCTCATTGGCCACCGCCGGTTTCGGCACGGCGCTGGGGGTGATCCGTGCCGGCACGGCAGCCGGCCGGATCGACCGGGTATATGCCGGTGAAACTCGGCCATGGCAACAAGGCGCCCGCCTGACCATGTGGGAGCTGATGCAGGATGGCATTGCGGCGCAGTTGATCGCCGATTCCGCGGCAGCCCATCTGATGAAATCCGGGGTCGTACAATGGGTGATTGTCGGGGCTGACCGGATCGCCGCCAACGGGGATACCGCCAACAAGATTGGCACCTACCAGCTGGCGATAGCGGCCAAATATCATGGTGTGAAGTTCATGGTGGTGGCGCCGTCGTCGACCGTCGACATGGCGACCGGTACCGGCGAGGAGATCGAGATCGAGCTGCGCGATTCCGCCGAGCTGCTGGGCACCGGCGGGGTGCGTACCGTGGTGGAAGGTGCCCAGGCCTGGAACCCGGTATTCGACATTGCCCCGGCCGAGCTGATCGACGTGATCGTTACCGAGCGCGGGGTGATCGAACGGCCGAACAGCATTGCCATGCAGGCGATGTTCGGATGCTGAGAATGTCTCGGGAAATCGCGTTGTTTGCCGCCGGTGGGGTGGGCGGCCTATTGATCGATGCCAGTGTGGTGCAGTGCCTGGTCGGGCTGGCGGGGTGGAATCCGTATCTGGCTCGGGTGCTTTCTTTTTTTCTGGCGGCCACTTTCACCTGGTGGTGGAATCGCCGCTACACCTTTGCCACGCGACGAAGCGATCGAGCGCCCCACACCGAATGGTTGCAGTGGGTCGCGTTGATGAGCTTGGGGGCCTTGGTCAACTACGGTGTTTACGCGTTGCTTTTGCTGAATTTCGCCACTTTCCATCGCTGGCCTGCGATCGCCGCGGCGGTGGGTTCGGCAATTGCCTCCATAGTCAATTTTTCGACGGCACGTGGGGTGCTTTTCAAGCGCGCCAAGACAAACTCGTAAGTTGCTGATTAAAAAGAATTAAATCCTGTCTTTTTGGCGCCTCTCGTGCTATGCTCCGATGGTTAATTTCGAGGTGCTCGCGCCAGCGCGCGAGGCGCCGCGCCAGCACCTTTTTTCCAATCCCAGGGAAGCTGATTAATGGCAGAACTCGCCAAAGAAATCATTCGCGTCAACATCGAAGACGAGATGCGCCAGAGCTATCTCGATTACGCCATGAGCGTGATTGTAGGTCGCGCCCTGCCGGATGTCCGCGATGGTCTGAAACCCGTTCATCGCCGCGTGCTGTTCGCGATGAATGAACTGGGCAACGCGTGGAACAAACCGTACAAGAAATCAGCCCGCGTAGTCGGTGACGTAATCGGTAAAGACCACCCGCATGGCGACCAGTCCGTCTACGACGCAATCGTACGCATGGCACAGCCGTTCTCGTTGCGCTACATGCTGGTCGATGGGCAGGGCAACTTCGGTTCGGTTGACGGCGACAACGCCGCCGCGATGCGTTACACCGAAGTGCGCATGTCGCGACTCACCCATGAGCTATTGGCGGATATCGACAAGGACACCGTCGACTTCGGTTTCAACTACGACGAGAGCGAGCGCGAGCCGCTGGTCTTGCCGGCGCGCGTACCCAGTCTGCTGGTCAACGGCTCGGCGGGTATCGCCGTCGGCATGGCCACCAACATCCCGCCGCACAACCTCACCGAAGTAGTGACGGCGGTGATTGCGCTGATCGACGAGCCCGCCCTGGGCATCGATGAGCTGATGCAGTACATCCCAGGTCCGGACTTCCCGACCAGCGGCATCATCAACGGTTCCTCCGGCATCATCGAGGCCTACCGGACAGGTCGCGGACGCGTGCTGGTACGCGCCAAGGCCGAGGTCGAGACCGAGGCGAACGGCCGCGAGACGATCATCGTTCACGAGCTGCCGTATCAGGTAAACAAGGCGCGCTTGATCGAAAAGATCGCTGAGCTGGTCAAGGAAAAGAGACTCGAAGGCATCAGCGAACTGCGCGACGAGTCCGACAAGGACGGCATGCGTATCGTGATCGAGATCCGTCGCGATTCGATGGGCGACGTGGTGCTGAACAACCTGTTCCAGCAGACCCAGCTGCAAGTCACTTTTGGCATCAACATGGTGGCCTTGCTGGACGGCCAGCCGCGGCTGCTGAACCTCAAGGATATCCTCGAGGCGTTCATCCGGCATCGTCGCGAAGTGGTCACCCGCCGCACCATCTTCGAGTTGCGCAAGGCACGTGCCCGTGCGCACATCCTCGAAGGCCTGACCGTCGCACTGGCGAACATCGACGAGATGATCGAGCTGATCAAGACCTCGACCTCGCCAGCCGAAGCACGTGAGCGGATGGTTTCGCGGCGTTGGGAAGCCGGTCTGGTCCGTGCCTTGCTCTCGGCCACCGGTGCCGAAGCTTCGCGGCCCGAAGAAATGGATCCGCGTGACGGCTTGAAGGACGACGGTTATCAGTTGTCCGAGGCCCAGGCGCTGGAGATTCTGGCGATGCGGCTGCATCGTCTGACCGGACTGGAGCAGGAGAAGCTTTCCGACGAATACCGGCAAATCCTGGAAACGATCCGCGGCCATATCGAAATTCTGGAGAACCCGGAGCGGCTGCTGGAAGTGATTCGTGGTGAGCTGGAAGCGATCAGGAGCGAATTTGGCGATGCCCGTCGCACCGAGATCCAGCATTCGCAGGAAGATCTTAACGTACTCGACTTGATCGCACCGGAAGACATGGTGGTCACGCTGTCGCATACCGGCTACATCAAGCGACAGCCAGCCAGCACCTACCGTTCGCAGCGCCGTGGCGGCAAGGGACGGTCGGCCTCGGCATTGAAGGACGAGGACGTGGTCGAGCAGTTATGGGTGGTCAATACCCATGACACGCTGCTCACCTTTACCAGCACGGGCCGAGTGTACTGGCTCAAGGTGTACCAGATTCCTGAGGCGGGCCCGGGTGCCCGAGGCAAGCCGATCATCAACCTGCTGCCGCTGGGTGAGGGCGAGAAGGTGCAGGCGGTTTTGCCGATCCGCGAGTACGCGGAAGATCGTTTCGTGTTTTTTGCAACCCGGCACGGCACCGTCAAGAAGACCCCGTTGAACGAATTCGCCTTCCAGCTGCAGAAAGGCAAGCTCGCGATCAAGCTGCACGAGGGCGATGCCCTGGTGAACGTCGCAATGACCGACGGCAACAGCGATATCCTGATGTTCGCCTCCAATGGCAAGGTCAATCGTTTTGACGAAAACACCGTGCGCTCAATGGGGCGCACCGCTGCTGGCGTGCGCGGCATACGCTTGAATGCGGGGGCGGAGGTGGTTTCGCTGATCGTGGCGGCCGACGGCGATATTCTGACGGCGACTGCGCGGGGCTACGGCAAGCGCACCGAACTGAAGGAATTCACCAAGAAAGGACGTGGCACCCAAGGTGTTATCGGTATCCAATGCTCCGAGCGAAACGGTCCTCTGGTCGGCGCCGTGCAGGTCACCGAAGCGCACGAGCTGATGCTGATTTCCAATCAGGGCACGCTGGTGCGTACTCGAGTGGCAGAGGTCTCACAACTCGGCCGCAACACTCAGGGCGTCACGCTGATTCGTCTTCCGACCGATGAGACGCTGGTCAGCGTGATGCGACTGGATGCGGAGGACGATACCGACGAGGAGGTCGACGTCGTAGGTGGATCCTCACCGGTAGATGGGGACAATGCAGCTGGCGTTGCGCCGGTACCCCCTGCGGGAGACTGAACTGACATGTTCGCAACAAAAAGCCCCGGCATAACCGGGGCTTTTTGTTGCGCTTGTTGCTCACGTTGCAACAAGACGTTTGTTATTCCGATCGTAAGCGTCTGGTGACGACACCTTGCGGAAATCGGGTCAGGGTGCTGCGGACGCCGAAGATTGGGTTCCCTGCGTCTGAAGAATCCGGTTGAATCTTCGGTTCTCCCGACAAGGATGCCGATTAGTCCACTGGCAGTAGGG
>JASBTI010000015.1 GCA_030148505.1 Rhodanobacter sp. | reverse complement strand
TGCGCCGAAGACATTTCGTCGTCGGTGAGCCGCCCATTCTACATCGCTTTTACGGACCGTCAACACCTTTTCGTTGACTCTTTCTTTCCGATCCCACCGTCCGTCGGGCGACCTCGGGACGACTGCGGGCCGCGAATCATAACGCCGCTTCGTGCTGATGTGAAGAGGCAATCTCACATTTTTCGCTGAGAGCTCCAATCTTCACGCGAGACCGGATAGAAGGACTGCTTGCGGGCGCCGGCCCCCACACCGTCTACCGGTGTGTCCGCAGCAAGGGCTGCTGACCGGTTGGGCGCGTCCTGCGCTGCCAGCAGGCCGACCCGGTACGGAATCAGGTCATGGGGACTCAACGTTTTCAACAAGTCCCAGTCGTCTTCAAACGGGATGAATTGGCGCATGGCGTGCTCCTTGAAATAGGTCAGCGTGCCTTCGACTCAGGCACGCTGACATCAGAGCAGACCGTCCGGTCAATGCGCAGGCAGGATCGGGCCATTTCCGGGCAACCGTCAGTCGATCTCGATCATCTCGAAATCATCCTTGGTGGTACCGCAATCCGGACACGTCCAGGCTTCTGGCACATCTTCCCAGCGCGTACCTGCGGGGATGCCCTCGTCTGGCACACCCACCGCTTCGTCATAAATGTAGCCGCATACCACGCACATCCATTTGCGCACCGCTGCTGTGTCGGTGGAACTCTGATTCATTTCAATCTTCTTCAAGTCACGATGGGATAGTGCATTCTCGCAACTCCCCCGACAATGCGAAAGCGTGTCGTATTGTCATCCACCACCGCACATCGGGAGAGCAGGCCTTGAAGACGTTGACCGCATGGGCAGACAAGGGCCTGTATGCGATTACCGAAGGCCCCCGCCCGGACCTGCTGGTGGTCGTTGCCGAGGCGCTTGCCGGCGGGGTGCGTGCCTTGCAGTACCGCGACCAGGGCGACGACGGCGCCCGACGTCATGCGGAGGCAGTCGCCCTAAACACGTTGTGCCGGGATCGCGACGTGCCATTGATCATCGACCGCGATATTGCGCTGGCGCGGTCGGTGGGTGCCGCGGGAGTGCACTTGGATGGCAAGGTCAACGACGACCTTGCCGCCGTGCGCGCCGAACTGGGCGAGCATGCGCTGATCGGAGTCTCCTGTTACGGCTCTCTGCAGTGCGCTCAGGCCGCCGCGAGGGCCGGAGCGAGTTACGTCTCGTTTGGTGCCTTCTTCCCGTCACCCAGCAAGCCGCTGGCAGCCCAGGTGCCCATTGAACTCTTGCGACAAAGTGCCATGCTCGATGTACCCCGGGTGGCGATCGGCGGCATCACCCCGGACAATGGGCAGGCACTAATCGACGCCGGCGCGGATTATCTGGCGGCGATATCCGCACTCTTCAGCGCTGCCGATGTGCGCCATGCAGCGCAACGCTTCAGCGATTTGTATTCATCCACTGACGAAACATCTTCATGACGACCAACCACGAATTGTTCCAGCGCGCCGTAAAGCTCATGCCGGGCGGCGTCAACTCGCCGGTCCGTGCCTTCAAGTCGGTTGGCGGCGAGCCTTTTTTCACCGCGCGGGCAGATGGCCCTTACCTGTGGGATGTCGAAGGTACGCGTTACATCGACTATGTCGGATCATGGGGACCCATGATCGTCGGCCACAACCACCTGACGGTGCGCACAGCGGTCGCCCGCGCGCTCGAAAACGGACTCTCGTTCGGCACGCCGTGCGAGGCCGAGGTCAGCATGGCCGAGACCATCGCACGACTGGTGCCATCGGTGGAAATGCTGCGGATGGTCAATTCCGGTACCGAGGCAACGATGTCGGCGATCCGTCTCGCCCGTGGCGCAACCGGGCGCAACACGATCGTCAAATTCGAGGGCTGCTATCACGGCCACGGCGACAGCTTTCTGGTGAAAGCCGGCTCGGGCGCACTGACCTTCGGCGTACCCACCTCGCCGGGCGTACCCAAGGCAAGTGCCGATCTCACGCTGACCCTGCCCTACAACGATCTGCACGCGGTCCAGGCATTGTTCGCCGAACAGGGCGATACCATCGCCGCGCTGATCATCGAGCCGGTAGCCGGCAACATGAACTGCATCCTGCCTGTGGACGGCTACCTGCAAACCCTGCGGGAACTGTGCACGCAACATGGCGCCGTACTGATCTTCGACGAGGTGATGACCGGCTTCCGCGTCGCGCTGGGCGGTGCACAAGCGCACTACGGCGTGACTCCCGATCTCACCACCTTCGGCAAGATCATCGGGGGCGGCATGCCGGTAGGCGCCTACGGTGGTCGGCGGGACCTTATGGAGCAGATTGCACCGGCAGGGCCGATCTACCAGGCTGGCACCTTGAGCGGCAATCCGGTGGCCATGGCTGCGGGCCTGGCCATGTTGGAGCTGGTCCAGGTACCAGGGTTTCACGACGCCCTGACAACCCATACCCGTCTGCTCTGTGATGGCCTCCAAGGTGTGGCCGACGAAGCAGACATCGCGTTCACCACCAATTATGTCGGCGGGATGTTCGGCTTGTTTTTTTCCGCCCAACCGGTGAATAGCTTCGCCCAGGCCACCGCCTGCGACATCGGTCTGTTCAACCGCTTCTTCCATGGCATGTTGAAGCGTGGTATCTACCTGGCACCCAGCGCCTACGAGGCCGGCTTCATGTCGACAGCGCACAGCGAGGCCGATATCGCCTTCACCTTGGACGCCGCGCGCCATACCCTGCGTGAGATCAAAGGCGACTGAGCGCCCCGATGCAAACACCCTCACCACTGCCTAATCGTGAACTCGGCCCCGCCGCCGGCGCCGCCTGGCGGGCACGCTGGTTCCACATCATCTTCGGACATGACGATGTCATCGGCCGTCGCTTCGACGTTGCCCTGATCGTCGCCATCATCGCCAGCATCGGTGTCGCGGTACTGGACTCGGTGACTACGTTGCACCTGCAGCTGGCCATGCTGTTCTATGCGCTGGAATGGGTTTTCACGCTGGCATTTACCCTGGAATACTTTGTGCGGCTGGCTGTCGTCGACCGTCCCGCACGCTATGCGAGGAGTTTTTTCGGCGTGGTCGACCTGCTGTCGATCCTGCCTACTTGGATCAGTCTGGTGCTGGCAGGCAGCCAGTACCTGCTGGTCGTGCGGGCACTGCGCATCCTGCGCATTTTCCGCATCCTCAAGCTTACGCGTTATGTCGGCGAGGCCAATCTGCTGTGGTCGACGCTCGCCCGCACCCGCCGCAAGGTGCTGATCTTCGTCAGCACGATCTTCACCCTGGTCTTGATCTTCGGCGCGCTGATGTACCTGATCGAGGGACCGCAGAACGGTTTCACCTCGATCCCCACGTCGATGTATTGGGCTATCGTGACCATGACCACGGTGGGGTTTGGCGACATCACCCCAAAGACCGTGCCGGGTCAAATGCTCACCTCGCTGATCATGCTGATCGGCTACAGCATCATTGCGGTGCCGACCGGCATTTTCACTGCTGAACTGGCTTCAGGCATCCGCGCCCAGAAATCCGCCGTGCGTTGTCCCACCTGCCAATGTGATGGCCACGACGCCGACGCCAACTTTTGCAAGGCCTGTGGCGCCCGGCTGTCGGGCGACAAGGACTGAGGCCGGTCGCAGGAGGCTACCAGACACCTGTATTGGGCATTGACGACCAGGGCTCTGACGGCGGCAACGCATCACCCTTCTGCAGCAATTCGATCGAGATCAGGTCCGGCGATCGTACAAACGCCATGTGTCCGTCGCGGGGTGGCCGATTGATAGTGATGCCCATCTGCTGAAGGTGCAGACACACGGCATAAATGTCATCCACACCAAACGCCAGATGACCGAAATTGCGCGCCGAGCCGTAGTCTTCGTCGCCATCCCAGTTGTAGGTCAGCTCGACCTCGGCAGCGGGACTCTCCGGGGCGGCGAGATAGACCAAGGTAAAGCGGCCAGCCGGATGGTCGCTGCGGCGTACCTCGCTGAGCCCGAGCCCTTCGCAAAAGAAGCGCAACGAGGCATCCAGATCGCGCACGCGAACCATACTGTGTAGATATTTCATCGGGAATTACTCCTGCGGGAGGTGTCAGGCAACCGGGTCAGGCTGCAATAAAGTCTTGCAAAGCGGCGTGCAGGCGATCCAGGCCGTCGCGCAATTCGGCGTCGGTAATCGTCAGCGGAGGCACGAAGCGCAGCACATCGGGGCCAGCCTGGAGCAGTAATAAACCATGCCCGGCAGCATGGTCGAGAATCGTTCCGGCCCTGCCCTTCCAGCGGGCCGTCAACACCGCCCCGATCATCAGTCCACGGCCACGCACTTCGTCAAATGTCGCCAGCGCCTGATTGATCCTTTCCAGCCCCAGGCGCAGCGCATGCGCTTGTCGCGCCACGTTCGACAACACCTGCGGCGATGCCAGTTTGGCCAGCGCTACCCGAGCTACCGCCGCCGCCATCGGATTGCCGCCGAAGGTGGTGCCGTGGGCGCCGTACTGCATCACCTCGGCGACCTTCGGGCCGGCCAGCATCGCACCGATCGGGAAACCGCATCCGAGCGCCTTGGCCAGCGTCGCGATGTCAGGCTGGATGTTGTCCTGCACATGCGCGAACAACGTACCGGTACGCCCCATGCCGCACTGAATCTCATCAAGCACCAAAAGTGCGTCGTGCTTGTCACACAGCTCCCGAACGTGCTGAAGAAACCCCGGTGCGGCCGGAACAACACCACCCTCACCCTGCACCGGCTCCAACATCACGGCGGCTACGTCATCGGTGGCAAACGCTGCTTCCAGCGCTGCGGGATCGTTGAATTCGACGTAACGGAAACCCTCGGGCAACGGCTCGTAGCCCTCCTGATACTTTGGTTGTGCGGTAGCGGTCACCGTGGCCAGCGTGCGCCCATGGAACGACCCCCGGAAAGTCACGATGACACGACGCTGCGGTGGCCTGCCCTCCCCGCAAGCCCATTTGCGCACCAGCTTGATCGCCGCCTCATTCGCCTCAGCGCCCGAATTGCACAGGAACACCCGCTCTGCGAAACCGGATGCCCGTACCAACTCCTCGGCCAGGCGCAACGATGGCTCGGTATAGAAAACATTGCTGCTATGCCAGAGCTTGTGGGCCTGCGTGGTCAGTGCGGCCAGCAGATCCGGATCCTGATGGCCCAGCGCGTTGACCGCGATACCGGCACCGAAGTCGAGGTATTCGCGCCCCTGCGTATCCCAAAGGCGAGCGCCTTTGCCATGATCGAGCACCAGCTCGCGCGGCTTGTACACCGGCAGCCAATAGCGCCGGCCGAGATCGGTCAGGGAAGTCGAAGAGGGGGCCTGCGATAACATGGTGGTCTCCGGGGCGACGCCGTCGTGGGGGTTCTCGTTATTGTCGCTCATCGCGCCAATCTGGACGGCAAAAAGTCGTCAGCCACCGTCTGGAGGATCGGGCCGACAAGCAAGATACCGCTAGCGCCCGGACTGTCGCCGGCAGAAAGGGCGGATAGTGGCGATGCCGTGTCAGTCGAGAAAAGGATCCGGCATCAGGCTCGCACCGGCGCTCACGGCATAGTGATCGAAACCGGTCATACCCACCTCCCGCAAGATCTCTTCGTCAATCGCGAAGTGACCGGTGAATTCGCGCGCAGACCGACATAGGATCGCATGCGCGGCATCGGCCACGATTTCCGGCGTACGGCATTGCTCCGCCCGCACCCCGTCAATCATGCCGATGGCCGCCGTGGCAATCACCGTGCGCGGCCATAGTGCGTTCACCGCGATTCCCAGCGGGGCAAATTCGGCGCTCATCCCCAGCACGCAGAGACTCATGCCGTATTTGGCAATGGTGTAAGCCGTATGTGGCGCGAACCACTTCGGGTCCAGATTAGGTGGCGGCGACAACATCAGCACATGCGGATTGGCCGACTGACGCAAATGCGGAAGACAACTTTGGGTAACCAGGAAGGTGCCGCGCGTATTGACCTGATGCATCAGGTCGAAACGTTTCATCGGTGTCTCGGCGGTGCCGGCCAGCCAGATCGCGCTGGCGTTGTTGACCACGATGTCGATCCCGCCAAAATGCTCGGCCGCCTCGGCCACGGCCGCACGCACCTGGTTGTCTTCGCGAATATCCACCTGTAACGCCAGCGCCCGCCCACCCGCTGCCTCAACGGCGGCCGCGGCGGTATGGATGGTGCCCGGCAGCTTCGGGTTGGCCACGGCACTTTTCGCTGCAATCACGATATTTGCGCCATCTCGCGCCGCGCGCAGGGCGATCGCCAGACCGATACCGCGCGAAGCGCCGGTAATGAATAAGGTCTTGCCGGCGAGACTGCTCATGGCAATCGGACTCCATCGTCAAAGTGGCAGTTTAAGCCTTCACGCCGAGCCGGCGAAGCCGCGAAGCCGCGAAGCCGCGAAGCGGGCAGTGTGTCATGGCACTCAGGGCTTCTGGAATCGGGGCAGGATGTCACGCAAGGCCGCGAGCCGCTGTACCGGCTCCTCGAGCTCCAGCATGCGTTGCTGCTCGGCAGGGTCCAGCGGCAGCAACTCGGCCAGCCGGAAGCCCAGCCAGCTAGCGTCCTCGTAGGTATCGCGCGCCACGTGCCGCCATTGCGGCGCCATCGTATCGATCAAGCGCTCTAGAATGCCCTGCAGCAAGGCAAACTCCACCGGTACCGGTACCTCCGGCTCCCCGGGCCAGACATCCACCTCACCACGCAACAAGCCATCGCTGCGCGCGCGGCTGCGCACAGCCCTGAAACGCGCATCGCCGGTAACCACGATATTGAGCAAGCCTTCCTCATCGCGGTGAAAATCGCTGATCCGGGCAATCGTTCCCACCGCCGCAGGCAACGCCGGCTTACGACGCTGCGCATCGTCCAGGATCATGCACACACCGAAGCCGGTGCCGCGGCGGGAGCACTCGCGCACCAGATCGAGATAGCGTGGCTCAAAGATACGCAGTTGCAGCTGGCCTCCAGGGAACAGCACGGTAGCCAACGGAAACAGCGGTATCTCGACGAGAGGGGATGACACCATCATGCCGTCAGTTTAACCAGCCAACGCCACACCGTGTCCGGTCCACCACCACCCCGGATCAACCGCGCTGCAGACGCTCGACGAAACGCCGTGGTGCCGCCTCGAAACCACCATTGGACATGAAAACTACCTGATCGCCTGGCTGCACTTGCGCGCGCAGGCTGTCGATCAAGGCATTCACCGTCGAAACCGTTGTACCGCGGCCGTCCAAAGCCGCCGTGACCGCAGCAGCATCCCACGGCAAATCGGCGCGCTGCAGGAACAGCACGTGGTCGGCCTCGGCCAGCGAAGGCGCCAATGCCGCCGCGTGAGCACCTTGCCGCATCGAGTTCGAGCGCGGCTCTAACGCTACCCAGATACGCGTATTGCCCACTTTCGCGCGAAGGCCGGCCAGTGTAGTAGCGATCGCGGTGGGGTGATGGGCAAAATCGTCGTAGACCTGCACGCCCGCGACCTCACCGACCAGTTCCATCCGGCGTTTGACGCTGTCGAATTCGGCAAACGCCGGGAACAGACTTTGCGCATCCGCCCCTGCCGCCACAGCCGCCGCCAGGGCGGCCAGCGCATTCATCACATTGTGGTTGCCCAGCAGTGACCAGCGCACCTCGCCGATCCAGGCATCGCGGTGATGCACCGAAAACGCCGAGCCATCCGCAGCGATCAACCGCGCCTGCCAGTCGCCCTGTCCAATACCGAACGTCTCCACCGGCGTCCAGCACCCCATCGCCAGCACGTCGGTCAGACGCTCATCATGGGCGTTGACGATCAGCTGGCCGTTGCCCGGCACCGTGCGCACCAGATGATGAAACTGGCGCTGGATCGCGGCCACGTCCGGAAAGATGTCCGCATGGTCGTACTCGAGGTTGTTGAGGATCGCGATGCGGGGCCGGTAGTGCACGAACTTGGAACGCTTGTCGAAGAAGGCGGTGTCGTACTCGTCCGCCTCGATCACGAAATGTCGCCCGTTACCCAGCCGCGCCGAAACGCCGAAGTTGCCGGGTACACCACCAATCAAAAATCCTGGCGCGAGACCGGCATGTTCCAGAAGATGGGCCAGCAAGCTGGTCGTGGTGGTCTTGCCGTGGGTGCCGGCCACCGCCAGCACCTGGCGACCGGCCAGTATCGTCTCGCCGAGCCATTGCGGACCGGAAACATAGGGCAGCGCGTGATCGAGCATGTGCTCGACCGCCGGGTTTCCCCGCGCCATCGCATTGCCCACCACCACCAGGTCCGGTGGCGGTTGCAGATGCGCTGCCGCATAGCCGGACATCAACCCGATGCCGAGCGCCTGCAATTGCGTGCTCATCGGCGGATAGACGTTGGCATCGGATCCTTCGACGGTCAGTCCGAGTTCGCGCGCCAAGGCGGCGACGCCGCCCATGAAAGTCCCACAGATACCGAGAATGTGCAGACGCATTAACTATCAGGTTGTGTCAAAGGTTCGAGGGCGCGACGAATCGCCGCGGCTGGTCACGGGTAGCTGTCCTGATTCGCTCGCGGGCCGGGGCGCCGTCAACCGTTTGCCGTAGCCGATTCACCAGCAAGAGCGCATTTCACCCGCGCGGTGATTTCGTCGAGCTCGCCAACGCCATCGACAATCTTCAGCTTGCCGCGATGGGCATAGAAGTCCGCTACCGGTGCGGTCTGTTCGGCATAGATCGCCAGACGCTTGCGTACCGTGTCCGGGTTGTCGTCGGCGCGTCCTTCCGCCTGGAAGCGGATCTCACAACGACCGATGATCGCCTTATTGGGCACGTTCAACTTGATCACGGCATCCAGCGGCTGACCGATCCGGGTCAGCAGGTGATCCAGCGCATCCGCTTGGGCCAGATTGCGCGGATAACCGTCCAGAATGAAACCACCCTTGGCATCGTCCTGGGCAAGCCGGTCTTCCAGCATGCCCAGCAGGATGTCGTCGGATACCAGCTGACCGGCATCCATCACCGCCTTCGCCTTCTGCCCCATCGGCGTCCCTGCAGCCACCGCCGCACGCAGCATGTCACCAGTGGATATGTGCGGCACGCCGAATTCCCGCTTCAGCCGGGCGGCCTGGGTGCCTTTGCCCGAGCCGGGCGCGCCAAGTAGGACGAGTCGCATAATGCTCCAGAGAATCCACGTTCGGTGCAGGTCGCAGCCGCCGACGGATTTTGCGAAATGGCTGTCAAAGTAGCGTTTGTCCCGGGTACAGTCAAACGAGTTGTCAGCTCGCTTTCGGCCAAGCGGCTGTTCGGAAAAGAAATGGGTAATTCACCCGCCAGGAGAATCTCCATGCGCACTGTCCCGCTCCATCCAGCAGGTCGACTGCTGTACGCACAATCCGGGGGCGTCACCGCCGTCATCAATGCCACCGCCGCGGGAGTCATTGAAACAGCACGTGCACGCGGCGTATCTGTCTATGCGGCACGCAACGGCATCCTCGGCGCGTTGCGTGAGGATTTGATCGATACCGCGCGCGAATCCCCAACAACGATCGCCGGTTTGCGCCACACCCCCGGCGGAGCGTTTGGCTCCTGCCGCTACAAGCTGAAGTCGCTGGAAGCGAACCGGACCGAATACCAACGCCTTATCGAGGTATTCCGCGCCCATGACATTCGCTGGTTTCTCTACAACGGTGGCAACGACTCGGCCGACACTGCGCTGAAGATTTCTCGCCTCGGCAAGGCGATGAACTACGACATCCGCTGCATTGGCGTGCCCAAGACCGTCGACAACGACCTGGCGATCACCGACTGCTGCCCCGGCTTCGGCTCGGTGGCCAAATACATCGCGATCTCCACCCTGGAGGCGAGTCTCGACGTCGCCTCGATGGCCGATACCTCGACCAAGGTATTCATCCTTGAAGTCATGGGCCGCCATGCTGGCTGGATCGCCGCCGCCGCCGGACTTGCCGGAGACAGCGAGGATGCACCGCCACACATTATCCTTTTCCCTGAAAATGCCTTCGATGAAGTCGCCTTCCTGGCCAAGGTGAAAGCCACGGTCGAGCGTGTCGGCTGGTGCACCGTGGTTGCCTCCGAGGGGGTGCGCAACCGCGCCGGCCAGTTCCTGGCCGAAGCGGGGACTCGCGATGCGTTTGGCCATGCGCAACTGGGCGGGGTAGCGCCAGTGTTGGCAGCACTGGTGAAGGAGAAGCTTGGCTACAAATATCATTGGGCGCTACCCGACTACCTGCAGCGTTCGGCGCGACACGCCGCCTCGAAGATAGACGCCGAGCAAGCCTACGCCGTGGGCAGAGCGGCCGTGAATTACGCGCTCAATGGCATGAATGCGGTTATGCCGGTTATCCAGCGGACTTCCGACACGCCTTACCGCTGGAAAATTCTGCCCGCACCGCTGACCCGTATCGCCAATCGTGAAAAGAAGATGCCACGGGCTTTCATCAGCCGTGACGGCTTCGGGATTACGCCTGCCGCCCGCCGCTACCTGGCGCCGCTCATTCGTGGCGAAGCACCCCTACCGTACGGAAAAGACGGACTGCCTGCGTATGTGCGCCTCAAAAATACCGCCGTGAAGCGGAAACTCGCGCCATTTCCAGCCTGAAACGGCGCACCATTAACCTATTGACTATCGGATAGTTTTCTCAAGAAGGGATAGCCACCTTGCCGGCGAGCCCACGACTTGCTGAGTGGCAGCTGAAACCGCCGAGGCGTATGTCTCCGCCCCGTTCAGCCGAAGGTTTTTACGATGGCTTCAACGTGCAGTCGAAGCCGGCGCCCTGCCGGCGGCGACGGCGCCCATCGGAGGAGACCTGTGATGAAAACCATCAGCCGCCTGCTCATCGCCGTCGCATTGCTAGGCACCGGCAGCCTCGCCCTGGCCAACCCATCCCCCCGTGATCATGATCGACCCCACCAGGGCCATGGCGAACAACACCGCCGCGGCGACCAGGACACTCACCACCACGAGCGTCGCCGCGACGAGCATCGTCGGCATCGGGATTATCGTCGGCATGGCGATGATCACCGCCGTTATGATCATCGCCGTTACGGATACCGTCATGAGCGCCGCCACTATCGCCACTGGGAGCGCGGCCATCATTATCGCGGGCCTGCCTACACCGTGCGTGACTACCGCCACTACCGCCTGCGTCCGCCGCCGCGCGGCTATCGCTGGGTGAGGGCTGACAATAATTACCTGTTGGTAGCGCTCAGCACCGGCATTATCCTGGATATCGCCACACGCTAATATCGCAGACCTGCCCGACACGCAACCGAGGCCATGCATCCGTGCATGGCCTTTTTGCGGGTGAATTGGGCGGTGCCCCCCTGCGTTGCGCCGCACAACAGCCTGTATGGCAACGTCTGCCTATACTCCCCGGGACCGCCCGTTCCGGACGGCCACTGACAACTCATGGGAGGCTCCGATGCTGCAGCAGTATGGCTGGTGGATCGTTCTGGCGTGTGCGGTAGTGGCAGTTTTGTATGGCGCGATTTCGACGCGCTGGATCCTGGCGCAATCGCCAGGCAATGCACGGATGCAGGAGATTGCCGCGGCAATCCAGGAGGGCGCCCGTGCTTACCTCAATCGTCAGTACACCACGATTGCCCTCGTGGGTCTGGTGTTGCTGCTGCTGATCGGCTTCTTTCTGACCTGGCCCACCGCGATCGGTTTTCTGATGGGCGCCTTGCTGTCGGGTGCCGCGGGTTATATCGGCATGAACGTCTCGGTACGCGCCAATGTGCGCACCGCCGAAGCGGCACGCCGCGGATTGAGCCCGGCCATGGACGTGGCCTTTCGCGGCGGCGCGATCACCGGGATGCTGGTGGTCGGCCTGGCGCTGCTCGGAGTGGCGGGTTATTGGCTGGTACTGCATCACCTGGGCATTGGCGGGGAACGTGCCCTGCATGCCCTGGTTGGGCTGGCATTCGGCAGCTCGCTGATCTCGATCTTCGCCCGTCTTGGGGGCGGCATTTTCACCAAGGGCGCGGACGTCGGCGCCGACCTGGTCGGCAAGGTGGAAGCCGGCATCCCCGAGGACGACCCGCGCAACCCCGCCGTGATCGCGGACAACGTCGGTGACAACGTGGGCGATTGCGCCGGCATGGCGGCGGATCTGTTCGAAACCTATGCGGTGACGGTGATCGCCACGATGCTGCTGGGCGGCCTGCTGTTTGCCGGCAACGCCAATGCGCTGATGTACCCGCTGCTGCTGGGCGGCGTGTCGATCATCGCCTCGATCATCGGCACGCTGTTCGTCAAGGTGAAGGAGGGCGGCTCGATCATGGGGGCGCTCTACAAGGGGGTCATCGTCTCCGCGGCGCTTTCGGCCATCGCCTTCTGGTTCGTGACGGCCGCCTTGCTCCCGCAGGGCCTGAGCACGGCCGACGGCCTGCTGATCAGTTCGCATCAGATCTTCTTCTGTTCGCTGATCGGGCTGCTGCTGACCGGCGTGATCGTATGGGTCACCGAGTACTACACCGGCACCGAATTCAAGCCGGTGCAACATATCGCCGCCGCGTCGACCACTGGCCACGGCACCAACATCATCGCCGGCCTGGGTATTTCGATGAAGGCCACGGCATGGCCGGTGCTGGCGGTCTGCGCCGCGATCTGGAGCGCGTTTGCCCTGGGCGGGCTTTACGGTATCGCGATCGCCGCCACCGCGATGCTCTCGATGGCCGGCATGATCGTCGCGCTGGACGCCTACGGCCCGATCACCGACAACGCCGGCGGCATCGCCGAAATGGCCGACCTGCCGCCGGAGGTGCGTGGAGTTACCGATCCGCTCGACGCCGTCGGCAATACCACCAAGGCGGTAACCAAGGGCTACGCGATCGGTTCGGCCGCACTGGCTGCGTTGGTGCTGTTCGCCGACTACACGCACAATCTCAAGCTGGTCTTCCACGGCCAGACCATTTCGTTCGACCTGTCCAATCACTACGTCATCATCGGCCTGCTGATCGGCGGCCTGATTCCCTACCTGTTCGGCGCCATGGCGATGGAGGCGGTAGGACGCGCCGCCGGCGCGGTAGTTGAGGAGGTGCGTCGTCAGTTTCGCGACATACCAGGCATCATGCAGGGCACCGCCAAGCCGGAGTATTCGCGCGCCGTCGACATGCTCACCCGATCGGCGATCCGCGAAATGATCGTGCCGTCCCTGCTGCCGGTGCTGGTACCGGTGCTGGTGGTGTTCGGCTTCAAGTGGCTGGGCGGTGCCGAGGCCGGCGCGCAGGTGCTCGGTGGCGTGCTGATCGGCACCATCGTCACCGGTCTGTTCGTGGCGATTTCGATGACCACCGGCGGCGGCGCATGGGACAACGCTAAGAAATACATCGAGGACGGCCATCATGGCGGCAAGGGTTCCGAGGCGCACAAAGCGGCGGTGACAGGTGACACTGTCGGCGATCCGTACAAGGACACCGCCGGACCCGCAGTGAATCCGCTTATCAAGATCATCAACATTGTGGCACTGCTGCTGATTCCGTTGCTCTGATTGCCACCGTCGGCCGGCCCCGGGCATAAACCACGCGGCTCGCTGTGCTCCCCGTCTTGGCGGGAGGGCGTAGCGAGCCCATGGACAAGCGGGAAGGTTTCCAGCCGCCCTGATGTGGGGCCGGCCGATCCATTCAAACCTGGCTTGCGTCACCGACCTATGGCGTGATTTATCCATGTCGAGCCAAGGGCTGTTCGTGAAATCAGTCTGGCTGATGCTGGCGCTTGGCGTCACACTGTGTGACATGAATGATGCCCACGCAAAGGCGAGCAAGACCGCAGCGTCCTCGCCGACCTCAGTCAAGGCGGACGACGACCCCTATCGTTGGCTGGAAAGCATTCAAGGCGCGCGCGCGATGGCCTGGGTGAAGCGCGAAAACGCAGTCACCGCGACACGTTTCATGGAAAGTGCCGGCTTTCGGCATACCCGTGACCAGATCCTGCAGGTGATGGACTCCGACACGCGGATCCCGGACGTTCAGCGGATGGGCAACTGGCTCTACAACTTCTGGCGCGACAAGTCCCATCCGCGTGGCATCTGGCGGCGTACTACGCTCGAGGAATTCCGCAACAGCCAGCCCCGCTGGGAAACCGTGCTCGACGTCGACGCGCTGAACCAGGCCGAGGGTCGACGCTGGGTATTCAAGGGCGCACAGTGTTTGCAACCCGACTATCAGCGCTGCCTGATATCGCTGTCGCCGGATGGCGGCGACGCGGTGGCGGTGCGCGAGTTCGACATCCCCGGCAAAACCTTCGTCGAGCACGGATTCGAACTGCCCGTGGCCAAAAGCGAAGTGGACTGGATCGACCAGGATCACATCTATGTCGGCACCGATTTCGGCCCCGGCTCGATGACCGCATCAAGCTACCCTCGCATCGTCAAGGAGTGGACCCGGGGCTCCCCACTGGCGGACGCCAGCACCGTCTTCGCCGGCAAGCCCACCGATCTGGCCGTCGCGGCATCGCACGATCCCACCCCGGGCTACGCACGCGACTTCGTGTCGGTGATCAAGGATTTTTTCCACAGCGAACTTTATCAGCGCAAGGGTGGCGACCTGGTCAAGGTTGAGGTGCCCGCCGATGCTACTGCCGAGGCCCACCGCGAATGGCTGCTGGTGCAAACGCGGTCGACATGGACGGTGGACGGAAAGACCTTTCCTTCCGGCGCACTGCTGGTCACCCGGTTCGACGATTTCATGGCGGGCGGGCGGCACTTCATCGTGCTGTTTGCCCCGGACCAACATACCGCGCTGTCGAGCTATGTGTGGACCCGACATCACCTGATCCTGAACATCCTCGACGATGTCAAAAGCCGCCTGGAGGTGGTGACGCCACCCGGCAAGGATGGCAGCTGGAGGCGCCAGCAGCTGCCGGGGGCACCGGCGATGAGCACCATCAGCGTAGTCGATACCGACCCCGAGCACAGCGACGAATACTGGCTCGGCATCACCGGCTTTCTCACCCCGTCCTCGCTGGTGCGTGGTGTACTGGGCAGCGTCGCGGCGGAAACCATCAAGCAGGAACCGACGCTATTCGATGCCTCGGCGTTCGCAGTCAGCCAGCATTTCGTCAGCTCGAAGGACGGCACCCGCGTGCCTTATTTCGAGATCGCACCGAAAGAGATGAAGTACGATGGCAGCCATCCCACCCTGTTGTACGGCTATGGCGGTTTCGAAGTTTCCCTGCTGCCCCACTACAGCGGCAGTATCGGCCGCGCTTGGCTGCAGCGTGGCGGCGTCTACGTGGTCGCCAACATCCGCGGTGGCGGCGAATACGGCCCCCGCTGGCACCAGGCCGCGCTGAAGGCCCATCGGCCACGCGCCTATGAGGACTTCGCTGCGGTTGCCGAGGATCTGATTCGGCGTGGGGTGACCTCGCCCAGGCATCTCGGTGCCGAGGGTGGCAGCAATGGCGGGTTGCTGATGGGCAACATGCTGACCCACTATCCCCACTTGTTCGGCGCCATTTCCTGTGAGGTGCCGTTGCTTGACATGAAACGCTACATCCACCTTTCCGCCGGTGCCTCGTGGATGGCCGAATACGGCAATCCAGACACCGCCGACTGGAGCTTCATCAAGACCTTCTCTCCGTATCAGAACGTGAAAGCGGGTATGCCCTATCCACCGATACTGTTCCACACCACCACCAGCGATGACCGCGTCGGCCCGGTGCAGGCTCGCAAGATGGCCGCGAAAATGCAGGCCATGGGCTACCGCAACGTATGGTTCTACGAGGATCTGGAGGGTGGCCACGGCGCGGCTGCCGACAACAAGCAGACGGCGCTGAGGCACGCTCTGACCTATGAGTTCCTATGGGACCAACTCAAAACAACCCATCCGCCCCCACCGCCCTGACTTGCTCACACTAGCCGCTGAAGTAAGCTCTCCACAGAGTCGCCAGCCACGATCGCACTTGCATGAACCGACATACTTCGATCCGCCCTGAACTCTGCGAGTGGATTCGCGCCACGACCCGTGCTGGACACGGCATACCCGAAGTCCTGCGCCTGATGAAGGCCAGTGGCTACGACCCAAGGCAAAGTCGCACCCTGATAGCCGAGGTGCTGAGGCTGCCGCTATCGGCGATCAATGCCGCCGCCACGATCAGTACCACGGTCCCACAAGGGCTGCGCACGAAGCATCCTGAAGCGCCTCAGGCCACGGTCGATGGGCGTCGCCTGGATATCACCCTGAGTGTGGACGCCCCGACGATTCGCGTGCTCGATGGCATTCTGGCCAGCCAGGAGTGCACCGAGCTGATCGAGCTGGCTCGGCCACGCATGCAGCGTGCCCTCACCGTCGACAGCCAGGGCAAGCATCAGGTGGATCAACGGCGCACCAGCGAAGGTACCTTTTTCGCCCTGAACGAATTTCCGCTCGTCGGACGCATTGAGCAACGTCTTGCCAGCTTGCTGGAGATTCCGGTGAGCCATGGCGAAGGTCTGCAGATCCTGCACTACCTGCCCGGCCAGGAATACGAACCACACTTTGACTGGTTTGACCCCAGCCAACCCGGCTTCGAGGCAATCACTGCGATCGGCGGTCAGCGTATCGCCAGTGTGGTGATGTACCTCAACACCCCTGAACAGGGCGGTGGCACCGCTTTTCCGGAGGTCGGCCTGACCGTGACGGCGCGGCAGGGTTCGGCCGTCTATTTCGCCTACGAAGGCGGCGACCAACGTTCATTGCACGCAGGGTTGCCGGTGCGCGCCGGCGAAAAATGGATCGCCACCAAGTGGCTGCGCGAGCGCCCCTACAAAAGCGCATAGCGACGATAATGACTGTGGGCTGACCGCCGGCCGCTGCGTGGCAGCAACGTTTGGCGTATCCTTGCGGGTCAACTTTTCCTATCCGCTCAAGGACACTACATGGGTCTGCATCTCGTTTCCGCCGGACGCAACGTTCCGGATGAAATCAACGTCATCATCGAAATCCCCAAGGATGCCGAGCCAGTCAAGTATGAAGTGGAAAAGGAGAGTGGGGCGATCTTCGTCGATCGCATCTTGTCCACGCCAATGCGATATCCGTGCAACTACGGGTACGTACCGGGCACCCTGGGTGGCGATGGCGATCCCCTGGATGCGCTGGTCATCCTGCCGCTGCCATTGATTCCCGGCGCCGTAATTCGCTGCCTTCCGGTGGGCATGCTGAAGATGTCCGATGAGGCAGGCAGCGACGAAAAGCTGATCGTGATCCCGACCCACAAAATATTTCCCGGCTATGCGCACATCGAGGACATCCAGAGCGTTTCGCCGCACTGGCTGGAGCGTATCGGCCACTTCTTCGAGCACTACAAGGATCTCGAGAAAGGCAAATGGGTAAAGATCGATGGTTGGGTCGGTGCCGACGAAGCCCGAGCCGAGCTTCTGGCAGGAGTCGAACGCTACCAGCAGGATGCCCACTGATCACTTGATTCACCGCGCGAGCACACATGTCGGCGAGGGCTTAGGCCCCCGCCTTTCAGCGCACTTCGCGGGCGTCTGACGTCCCGGCGGATTTTCTTGCCGGCTCGCCCTTCTTGCCCAGTTCCTCCAACAAGGTATTCATGTCCTCGGCGTGCTCTTCCTCCATGGCCAGGATGCCTTCCAGCATGCGCCGGGTAGTTGGATCGTCGTTGCCGACGTACTGGATGATCTCCCGATAGCTGTCAATGGCAATCCGCTCAGCCACCAAATCCTCCTTGATCATGTCGACCAGGTCGGAGCCCTCGACATAGTCGGCGTGGCTGCGGCTCAGCAGACCTTCCGGTGACAGGTCAGGCTTCCCGTCCAGCTGGGTAATGCGCTCGGCGATCTGGTCGGCGTGAGCCTGTTCTTCGGCGGCATGCTGCAGGAACTCCGCCTTGACACTCTGCGCGTGGATCCCGGTTGCCATGTAGTAGTGATATTTGTAACGCAACACGCAAACCAGCTCGGTGGCAAGCGCGTGATTGAGCAGCTTGATCACGGTAAGCCGATCGGCATTGTAGCCGGAGGTGATCGCGCCATTTTCAATGTCTTCTCGGGCGCGCTTGCGGATGTTCTCGATGTCGCTTGCGAACGGCTTGCGGCTGGCCATGCACGGTCTCCCTTGATATGGAAAGAGATGCAGAGGCGGGTCTCCCGAGGCCTCGGCAACGTACCTGAGCATAAGAACGCCATTGGAAACGTCGAGTGAAGGTGACAGCACCGAACTGACCCGAAATCGCCAGCCCTTCAGCGGGGACGATAAGCCCGCAGGAAGGTCTCCACCCCGACACGTGCCATCTCTTCGATCTCGATCGCCGCGGTTTTCGGACACTCATCACAGGCAAACAATCGGCGCAACAGCAAGTCGCCCTTGATCAACGAGAAGAACTGCACGCTGGCCGCCTTCACCGAGGGAATTTCCAGCGCTCCGTCGTCGACCGCCTGCCGCAGCAACCGCTCCATCAAGCTGTGGGTGCGCGCCGGCCCCTCTTCCCACAACAACTTGCCATAGCGGGGATTGCCCTGCCGGCAATCACTGAGGATCGCTCGAAAGGTACCGACGTTCTCCGCTTCACAGTCCATCCGCATGTGGGCCTGGGCGATCGCCAGCAAGGTATCGCCGACATCGGCCTGGGGATCGTATTCATAGATGGCCTCGGGCAACAGGTCCTGGATACGCGAACGGATCACTTCACGAAACAGGTTGTCCTTGTCGCCAAAATGGCTGTAGACCGTCAGTTTCGACACCCCCGCATCGGCGGCGATTGCGTCCATACTGGTGCCCGCAAAAGCATTGCGAATGAACAACGCCTTGGCCGCAAGCAGAATCGCCGCCCGCTTCTCCATGTCCTTGGGGCGGCCAGGACCCTGAGGTTTGATGTTTTGCGCGCTACCACTCATGCCCGCACCTTCACAAATGAAAACTATGCCTTTATTATACGCGGCGGTACAATTATTTTCCAGAACACCCTTTCTGCGGTCGCCACCGATGCGGTTTGCCTTGGCCTGACGGGCCCGGCCTCATCCTCGATGACTTCCGGCACTTCGTCACCTACGCCGCAAGCGGCAGGCTTGTCATTGTGGGGACGGGGTTGAGCACTTATCCTTTTTTGATCTTTATCCGTACAGGACACGAGCAAGATGGCGATGAACTTCGAACAGGCGCGGACGAATATGGTGGAAAACCAGGTGCGCCCATGGGAAGTACTGGACAGCCGCGTGCTTGAGGTGATTGGCCGCATTCGTCGTGAGGATTTTGTCGCTACCGCCCATCGCCAACTGGCCTTTGCCGACCTGTGCCTGCCGATCGGTCACGGTGAAGTGATGATGAAGCCGGTGGTCGAGGGTCGGGTGCTGCAGGCCCTGCAATTGCAGTCCACTGATGACGTGCTGGAAATCGGCACCGGCTCGGGTTACTTCACCGCTTGTCTGGCCCAACTGGCCGGACAGGTCTGCACGGTCGACATCCATGCTGACTTCACCGCCGAAGCCACGCGGCGATTGCAAACGGCCGGTATCGAGAACGTTGCCTTCAGTACCGGCGAAGCGGTTTGCGAATGGCAGCCCGGCAAGCTTTTCGACGCCATAGTAGGCACCGGTGCAGTCGCGGAAACACCAGCTCGCTGGCTGACCTGGCTGAAACCTGGAGGTCGCGCACTGATCGTGCAGGGCGATTCGCCAGCGCAGCAGGTGACCCTGATTACCCACGAGGGTAACGGTCGCCAGCACCTGGAAACCCTGTTCGAAACCGACCTGCCCTATCTGACTCATGCCGAACCGCGTCGGCGTTTCGAGTTCTGATTTCGTTCCGACTGATTCCCACGAGGCAACCCATGCGCTTGAAGCTGCTCACCCTGGCCTTGGCCTTGGCCGCCATTTCGCTACCCAGCCATGGCGAGGATCTGCTTGACGCCTATCGCGAAGCGCGCGCCAACGACCCTGTGCTGTCGCAAGCCGACGCCACCCGACTGGCAACCGGCGAAGGTGTCGACCAGGCGAGAGCACTGCTGCTGCCGCAGGTCTCCGCCGGCCTCACGATGAGCCAGACCAACGGCGGTGGCAGTGGCGGAACCACGGTCGTTCCGGACCCGAATTCGCCAAGCGGTTTCATTACACTCAGCAACCGGTCCGGGCACATCCGGACGCGCAATATCAACGGCACGATCAGCCAGAGCGTGCTCGACTTCAGCAAGTACGCCAATCTCAAGGCTGCGCATTCGGCCGCCAATGCGCAGGACGAGATCTACCAGGCTGCGCTGCAGAATCTTTACGTCCGCGTGGCAACCGCTTATTTCGGCGTGCTGACCAGCGAGGACCAACTGACCTTCGCCAAGGCCAACGAAGACGCCTTCAAGCAGCAATACGAACAATCGAACCAGCGCTTCAAGGTCGGTCTTTCGGCCATCACCGACGTCTACCAGGCCAAGGCCTATTACGAGGCAGCGAAGTCGCAGACCATAACGGCTCAGAACGCACTCAACGATGCGCGTGAGGCACTTACCCAGATTACCGGCCAACCGACCGCTGACCTGAAAAAGCTGCGCGACGATCTGCCGATGCAACCACCAACGCCAAACAATCAGCAAGACTGGGTCAAGCAGGCCTTGCAGACCAACCCGAGCCTGCTGGCGCAACGCGACAATGTCGAAACCGCCACGCACAACATCAGCGCCGCACGCGACGGCCACCTGCCGACGATCACCGCAAATCTCAGTTACGGTAAAAGTGACAGCTGGTATCAGAATCCCGGCAGCAGTTATCCGAATCGGCCGGCCTCCACCACCATCGGGCTGACCTTGAACGTGCCGATTTTTTCCGGCGGCGCCACGCAGTCCCGAGTGCGCCAGTCGATCTACCAGCGCGACGCGGCCAGGGATGCGCTGGAGGCCCAACGCCGTCAGGTTATCCGCGAAACACTCAACTATTACCGCTCGGTAATCGCCGGCATCGCCCAAGTCGAGTCGGCCAAGTCCTCGGTAGAGTCCGGGCAGAAGGCACTCGAAGCGGCACGTGCCGGTTTCGAGGTCGGCACGCAGACCATGACCAATGTCTTGCTGGCGATCCAGACTCTGACCTCGTCCGAAAGCAGCTATTCGCAGGTGCGCCATCAGTTCATCCTGAACAAGCTGCTGCTGCAGCAGGCAGCGGGCACGGCCAACCTCAGTGACCTGCAGGCCATCAACGCCCTGCTGCAGTAACGCAAACCCTGCCAACTACTCCTGCAAGAGCGTGTCGATCAGCTGCCCGATGCGCTTTACCGCGCCCCGCTCGCGGTCAAAAACCTGCTGTGCGGCCAATCCCATGCGTTCCCGCGTGGCAACGTCGAGGAGCAGCGCCAACACATCGTGCCCTAGCTGATCGCCCCTCACCCGCGCCGCGCCCCCTTGCTGGATAAGGCCGGTAGTGATTTCCTCGAAGTTGAAGGTATACGGACCGACCAGCACGGGGGTCGAAAGCGCCGCCGGCTCCAGCACGTTGTGGCCACCGGTCGGCACCAGGCTACCGCCGACAAACGCCACCTCGGCAGCGGCAAAAAACGGCATCAGTTGCCCCATCGCGTCAATCAAGAACACCTCGTGGGCAGCAGACGGACAACCATCGGACTGGTAGGTGGCCAACTCAAAACCGCGGCCGCGCACCAGTTGTTCAACGACGCGGAACCGCTCGGGGTGGCGCGGTGCAAGCAGCAGCAGCGCCCCGGGAATCTGCCGCAGAACCTCGCGATGCGCCTCCAACACCATCAGCTCCTCCCCCTCGTGGGTGCTTGCGGCAATCCAGACAGGCCGTTGTGCGCCCCAATGCGTGCGGAGTTCGGCACCGCGCTCCAACGCACCGTGAGGTATCGGCATGTCGAACTTGAGGTTGCCGGTGACTACCAGCTGTCTAGGATCGGCCCCCAACAAGCGGTAGCGCGCGACGTCCTTGCGCGATTGCGCAGCGATCTTGCTCACACAGCGCAGCGCCGAACGTACCACGCCCAGCATCGGCCGATACCCTCGCAACGAACGATCCGACAGACGCGCATTGACGATCATCAGCGGGATGCCCCGTCGACAACAGGCGAAATAGAGATTCGGCCAGATTTCGGTTTCCACGATCAACCCTAGACGCGGGCGGACTTTGTGCAGAAACCGACTGATCGCAAACGGCAGATCGTAGGGCAGGTAAACGTGAAAGACGCTGTCGCCAAACAATTGATGCACACGCGCCGAACCTGTCGCAGTGACCGTGGTAATCACCAGCGGCGCACCCGGGTAGTCGCGGCTCAGGGCCTTGATCAGCGGCTCAGCCGCGTTCACCTCGCCTACCGAAACGGCGTGTATCCACAGGCTGCCGGTAAACTCCGGAGCCTTGAAGAACCCAAACCGCTCCGGCCAACGTCGCCGCCCGGACGTCGAGCGCGCACCACGCAGCAGCAGGCGTAACAGCAGCAACGGTGTTACCAGATAGATCGCGAGGGTATAGAGATAGCGCAACGGTCGATCCCTGCAGTGAACGCCGAAGTATAGCGAGAGCGACCTCCACCCATCCGCAGACAAGCCGGATCGACGGCAGCCCGTTACAATACGGCCGATGCCCGGCAAGACCCGTCCCACCTTCACCTCTTCGTTGCTTGCGCCACGTCATTGGCCGGCATGGCTGGGAGTGGCCGTCATCTGGTTGATTGCGCGCCTTCCTTATCCCGCGTTGCTGCATGTCGGCCGCGTACTCGGCACCCTGGTGCAACGTGTGCCTTCACCGCGCCGGCATATTGCCAAAACCAATATCGCGCTGTGTTTCCCCGAACTGGAACCGCCTGCGCAGGCCGCGCTGGTCGACAGCAACCTGCGGGATATCGGCTTGATGATGATGGAGTTCGCCTTGGGCTGGATGGGCAGCGATCGGGCTCTCGAGCGCATACCGACCAGGATCGACGGACTGCAACATCTTCAGGCCGCGCGCGCCCAGGGGCGGGGCGTGCTGCTGGTGGGTGGGCACTTTTCCCATCTCGAACTGTGCGCGCGGCTGATCTCGCAGCGCATTCCGATCGCCGGGATGTACCGCAAAATGGATTCGACGGTGTTCGAGTGGGCGGTACTGCGCGCCCGACTGGACTACGCCGCAGCGATGTTCGACAAGGACGACATCCGCGGCACGGTGAAGTATCTGCGCGGCGGCGGCACCCTCTGGTATGCCCCCGACCAGGACATGCGCAGCAAAGACAGTGTGTTTGTGCCGTTCTTCGGCGTCCCAGCCGCCACCATCACCGCCACCCACCATCTGGCACGGATGTCCGGCGCCGTGGTGATTCCCTTCAGCCATCGGCGCCTTTCCAATGCCGGTGGTTACGTGATCCAACTGGGTGAGCCGCTGGAAAACGTTCCCAGTACGGATGCCACGATCGACACGGCGCATGTCAATCGCAGCATCGAAGCGATGGTTCGCGCTGCACCAGAGCAGTACCTGTGGGTGCACAAGCGCTTCAAGACCAGGCCGCCGGGGCAGCCGCAGGTCTACTGAGTCGGGGCGACCGACCGCGATGTCGCCGCAGGGTTCAGCTTGTTTGCCGACGTCACTGCGCAATGCACAACCAGGACAGGCGCGCGAAAGTTTGTCCTGCTGTAATGGCTGCGCTGGGTAGAACAGGGATCTCCACAACCATGATGCAAGTCACGAGACCGGGAGGCAGCCCGCTGCCGGTCCTGATGTATCACAACATCGCACGAGTACCGCGCAACTTGCGCGTGTACCGCAGCCTTTACGTGAGCCCACCCTCATTCTGGCGACAGATGTGGCTACTGCAGCGGCTCGGCTACACCGGCCTTTCGATGAATGCCGCGATGCCATGGCTGCGTGGCGAACGCAGCGGCCGGATCGCGGTGATAACCCTTGACGACGGCTATCTCGACAACCTCGATGCGGCGCTGCCGATACTGCAGCGCTTCGGCTTCAGCGCTACCTGCTACGTAGTCAGCGGCAGTATCGGCGGCCACAACGCGTGGGATGCCCAGCGACTGGGTGTACGAAAGCCCTTGATGTCAGCCGCACAACTGCGCCGCTGGCACGATGGCGGCATGGAGGTCGGTGCGCATACGCGCACCCATCCGCGCTTGAGTCAATGCGGAAACGAGCAGCTGCGCGACGAAATCGCCGGCAGCAAGAGTGATCTGGAGAACTGCATTGGCGCACCGGTGACCCAGTTCTGCTACCCCTACGGCGATTTCGACGAGCGCGTCGCCGACCTCACCCGCGAACTGGGCTATGACGCCGCCACCACCACCCGGCGGGGGCGCGCCATGCCCGGTGACGATCTATGGCAACTGCCACGGATCCAGATCGCGCGCCACCATCTGCTAGCCCACTTTGCGATGCGCAGCCTTACCAGTTACGAGGATCGACGCGCATGAAGTACCTTTTCGTCGGCACCAACCCTGAGAACACCGGCGCGGCCAGCCATTTCGTGGCACTGGCCCGGGCGATGTCAGAGAGCGGCCACGAGGTCAGTGCGGTGATATCGCCGAAGGGCCTGATCGGTCAGGGTCTGGCGAAATCGGACGTGCAGTTGCACCAAGCAAGTTTTCGCAACGTGCTCGACCTGCGCGGCTATGCCGCCGTGTTTGCCGCCGCCCGACGCAGCAGGCCCGACTGGCTGATCGGCAACTTCGGCAAGGAGTACTGGCCACTGATCCTGATCGGACGACTGCTCAAGGTGCCGGTCGTGCTGTTCCGGCATCGTACCCCCCCGATGAGGCGGCTTTCGGCTTTTCTGCTGCCGCGACTTGCATACCGTTTTTTTGCTGTGTCGAACTATGCCCGGCAAGCCTATCTGGACCAGGGCATACCGGCAGCGCGGGTCGGGGTGCTGCACAATCCCGTGGATACCGCATCATGCCGGCCCGACCCGCAGCGCCGTTCGGCCATTCGCCGCCAATACGGTATCCCGGAGGAGGCCATCGTGCTGGGCTATTTTGGTCGCGTCCATCAGGGCAAGGGCATCCTTCCACTGCTCGATGCCGCAAATCAGGCCATGCTTCAACAACCCACGCTGCACTGCCTGTGGCTGGGCGACGGCCCGGATGCCACCCTGTTGCGCGAGCGGATTGCCGCCTGCCCCACGCCTGAGCGCCACCATCTGGTCGGCTGGATCGACGACGTGCACCCCTATTACAGCGCCTTGTCTTTTTTGGCGTTCCCGTCGATTCGACCGGAGACCTTCGGCCGTGTCTCGATCGAGGCTCAGGCGGCGGGCGTGCCGGTACTCGGTAGCGACATCGGCGGCGTGCCGGAAACCCTGCACGCAGGCGTGACCGGCATGTTGCTGCCACCGGGCGATGTTGCCGCCTGGCGCGACGCGATCCTGGCGATGTGCGAGCCGGCGCAGCGTCTGCCGATGGCCGCAGCCTGCCGCGACTTTGTGCAGCAGCGTTTCAGTACCCGCGTCATTGCCGAGGATTTCGCGCGAAATCTTAATGGGAACAATGGCCATGCCGCGGCTCCGACCGACGATTTCAGTCATCCCGCTGGCGGCGCTTCGCCTCGTACAACTTGGCGTATTTCAGGAATGCGTAGAACGCGCCGGTGACGCTGACGATAAAGCCGGCCCAACCGTTCAGGAAATAGCGCTTTCCCAGGTATTGGCGCAAGAAGAATAGCGGCGGATAAAGCACCATTCGTATGCCACTGAAGCGTTGCCGCTTGCGCAATTTGTACGCCACCATGCCACTGGTATAGCGATTGATCTTGTCCACCCGCGTGGCGATGTCAGCGTCGCCGTCGTTGACAAAATCGGCCTTGCGGAGAGTCTTTACCGGCCCGCGCACCTCTACCGCCGCGTGCACCTCGACATCGTTCATGCCGCCACGGCGGCGATCGAACAGACGCAAGTGCCCATTGCGCCAGCTCCAGCGATGTTGCACCGTCCAAAACATGCGCTCGCGCCGCGGCAGCCGAAATCCGGCATAAAGCGGATTGACCAGCGCTTGTTCGATCACCGCACGGGTTCCCGGCGACAGGATTTCGTCGGCATCCAGGTTGAGGACCCAGTCGTGACAGGCCATGTCGTAAGCGCGTTGCTTCTGCGGACCGTAATCGTCGAACGGGTGCACCGCGACACGCGCGCCATGGCGTACGGCAATCTCTACGGTGGCATCGCTGGAACCGGAATCGAGCACCACGATTTCATCGGCCCAGTCCACTTCACGCAGACAAGCATCCAGCGTATCGGCATTGTTGAAAGTGATAACCACCACCGAAAGCGGTTCACGCGGCATCGCTCACCTCACCCGGGTCAGCCGCTTCCGGCAGCACATACAGCGCCGCACACCACAAGCCAAGCAGCCAGGCGAACAGCAATCCCCACCACGCCGAATAGAAGGCGAGATGGGTGTTCAAGGGAAACAACATCACGCCCAGCGCCAGGCTGACCGGAAAGGCCCGCGTACGCGCCGCCGCGCCCACCCGGCGCCATGCGCGCCACGCCAAGCTCGCCGCCGCCAGCCACAGCAGCAGGCCGATGCTTCCGGTTTCGGTCAGGATCTCCAGCACCAGCTGATGTGCATGACAAGCGCCCTCGCCCACGCCGCACGGTTCAGCCACCAGAAAGTGATCGTTGGCCGCCGCATAGTGGGGGTAGGCATAGCGAAATCCGCGCACGCCGACTCCGTTGATCGGGTGCGCGGCAATCATCTTGACGCTGGTGTGCCAGATATCCAGACGACCGCTGAGTGCGGTATCGACCGAGCGATCGGTGCCGTGCAGCGCAAGCAGGGTACGATCCATGCGAGCCTGGAAGCGTTCGGAAGTTTTCCAGGCAATGGCCCCGGCCAGCGCCAGCATGGCCGCCGCGATCAGGCAGAAACCTGCAAAACGTGCGGGGGTCTTCGCTTCGCGCCAGATGAAGCCCAGCGCTACCAGGCCATAGCACAACCACGCGGCGCGCGACCCGGCCAGCAAGACCGGTCCCAAGATAAGCACGTAAGCCAGCAGCAGGCCGGCAAGTCCCCAGCGCCGCCGTGCCGCCCATAAGGCGAATGGCGACAATACCGCCAGCGTCGGTCCCAACTTGAGGTTGGCTGCCCCGAAAATACCGGAGATGCGCTGCGCTTCGGCGTGCCCTCCCAGACTCCACCCAGTCAAGGCCTGCGACCACGCATCGACCACCCACAGCGACAGCACCGCCGCTACCGCCAGGTACAGCGCTTCGAGCTTGCGTTGGCGACGGATCGCGACGCATGCGTACAAGCCGAGCGGTACATATCGGAGCAGACCCGCCACCGTGCTCCAGCTCTTGCCTGGTGCCACGGCATCCAGCGCCGACAGCAACGCCGCACCGACGTAGGCCGCCAGCATCCACAGCAGAAGCCGCGCCCCCGCATGCTGCTTGAAGGCATGGGGCTGGCGCCAAACCAGCAACACCAAGCCGATCAGGCAGAGCAAGGTGCCCAGCTCCGAGCTTCGCCCGAACGGCAACAAGGCGATCACCAGCCAGAAGGGCAGCAAAGGCGAGCGCAATGCGGACTTGAGCGACACGTCTGAAGCAGTCATGGACAAGCCGAGGGAAAGACGATGACGCATTGTAGGTGAGCCTGTGCCGATGCGGCAGAAACATGCCCCGGCCCACCGCTGTCAGTGCGCCGCGACCTCCTGATACAAGGCCAGGGTGGCTCGCTGCATGTCGGCCAGCCGGTAACTTTGCAGCGGCGAGATCGGTGGTGCGACCCGCAGCAACTCGGCCGCACGCTCGATCAGCCGTTCGCTGTCGCCGGGTGGCACCCGCCCTGCCGGATACAACTCGGCCAGCAGTTCGCCGACGCCACCGTGCGCATAACCCAGCACCGGACGACACAGCGACAATGCTTCTATCACCGTACGCCCGAAGGATTCGGGCTGATTGGACAACTGCAGGATCAGTGAGGACACCGCGTAGATATCACGAATGTCGTCCCGTGGCGGCGTCAACACCACCTGGTTGGTCACGCCGCGCTGGCGAATCAGTTCACGCAGCTCGGCCAGGTAGGCTTCGCGCCCGGGCTCGATCACTCCCAGCAGCAGCAGACGCGCCTCGATACCGCGGCGTTTGAGATTGGCCAGCAGCTCGATCGCGTCATGATGGCCTTTCAACCGCGTACCGCGTCCGGGCAAGGTCAGCAGGGGCGCGCCAGACAAGTCCGGGTACTCGGCAAAAAAGCCCTTTTGCCAGGCGTCATCGGGCCGGTGGCCATAAGGAAAATCCGCGGGATCGATGCCACGCGGGATCACCCGCACCCGAGACGGTTCGAGCCAACGGTAGTGGCTCAACACATAGTCACGCAGCGTCTGCGATACTGCGATCACCCGCTCGCCGCGCAACAGGATCTGGCTGTAACGGCTTGGCGAATTGAGACCATGCACCGTGGTCACGAAGTGTGGCCGCGGCGTCATACCCTTGAGCGCCCACCAACCCATCCACCCCGGAAGGCGCGAGCGTGCATGCACGATGTCCGGTCCGATGGTTCGCAAGCTTTCGCGCAATGCGCCAAAGCGCATCACGGTGCGCAACGACTTGCGGCCAAGATCGAGGGTTATGTGCTCACTGCCTTCTGCCAGCAATTGCTCGACCAATCGCCCGCCCGCGGAAATCACCACCGACCGATGGCCGGCCTGCGCCAGTGCGCGGGCGATCTCCAGGGTCGAGCGTTCGGCCCCGCCAGCGTGCATGGCGGGAATCAACTGGACCACAGTCAGCAGCTTGGCAGGTACCACAAGACTGGACATGAGCTCGGAACTGGCGGTATTCATTCGCAATATACATGCAAAAAAAGCGCCACCAGAAACCGGGCGGAACCGCAAACGTCAGTCACGCAGCACGTAGTGCGCGCCACAGTAGGCGCAGCTTGACTCGCCCCCGTCATCGACGATCGGCAAGTACACCTTGGGGTGGGAATTCCACAACTCCATGCCGGGCATCGGACAGGATAGCGGCAGGTCGGCGCGCGTCACTTCGTAACGATTTTCGGCATTTGCCGGCACCAGCGGCACCGCTGCGGAAAGAGGACGCGACATGGGCAAACTCCAAGCAGTACATCGGGCCGATAATGATATCAGGACAACACGGCGGCGTCGGCCACGCACCCGTTCATCTGCGCTCAAGGGCGCCTCGACTCCGCAAGACCAACCCGCCCGGGTATGGCCCCCACATGTAGCAAGAGGGGGGGCGCAAAAATTATCGAACGCTTTTCGCCTTTGGCACCGATCCCTCGGTAGTGATCCGGATGGTGACCTCGTCGCTGACGTTGGGCACGTAGGCGCCCATGCCGAAGTCGGAGCGTTTCAAGGTTGCCGTGGCATCAAAACCGATCGACTGTGCCTTGGTCATCGGGTGCGGGCCGATCCGGTTCAGCGTGGCATGAAGCACCACCTGACGGGTCACCCCGTGCACCGTCAGCTGCCCTGTCACCTCGAACTTGTTTGCACCCATGGGCTCAACCCGGGTGCTCTTGAAAGTCACTACGGGGTATTGGGCCGCGTCAAAAAAATCAGCCTCTTTAAGGTGCTGATCGAGTGCCGGCACGAAGGTATCGAGCTTGGTCAGCGGCAAGATCACATCCACCGAGGACCGGGCCGGATGCTGCTGATCGAACACGATGGCACCCTTGCCCAGCCCCAAGTCGGCTGACGGGTGAGAGAAGCCGAAGTGGCTCCAGCTGAACAGCACCATCGTGTGATTGGGATCAAGCTGGTAGCGGACCGGCGCCCCCAGAACCGGACTTGTCTGGAGCAAGCCGACGGCACCGAGCACGCCGGCAACAAGCAGAGGGGTGAAGGTGCGCATGTGGTGTCTCCCTGAAAATGGAAAAATGACGAAACCGCCAGATCGGATCAGGCGATCGTGCAGGCCTCGTCGAATGACAAGCGTGGGCTGCGCGGGAACAGGTCGCGACTGGCGTCGCCATAGCCGATATTGACCAAAAAGTTCGACTTGACGGCAGTGCCCGCGAAAAACGCCGCATCCACTCCGGCGTTGTCAAAGCCGGACATCGGGCCGCAGTCCAGGCCGACTGCCCGCGCCGCCAGCAACAGGTAGGCGCCCTGGAGCGTCCCGTTGCGAAAAGCGGTGATATCGATCAATGCTTGATTCCCGTCGAACCAGCTTTTCGCATCCGCATGCGGAAACAAACGCGGCAAGTGCTGATGAAAGGTGTGATCATGGCCGACGATCGCCGTCACCGGCGCGGCCAACGTCTTGGCGCGATTGCCCTCGGACATGAAGGGTGACAATTTGGCCTTGGCTTCGGGCGACTTCACGAAAACCACCCGCATCGGCGACGCATTGGCACTGGTCGGGCCGAACTTTGCCAGCGCGTACAACTGCCTCAGCTGTTCATCGCTTACCGGCTTGGGCAAAAACGCGTTGTACGTGCGAGCCTCACGGAACAGCTGATCTAGAGCGGTATCGGAAAGTAGCTCGTGCATGGGTATCCTCCTGGGGTGGGCGTGCCGACAACGACGCCAATCCAGGCCAGTGTAATAGGCCGCATCACTCGGCGGGGCTGGGGTATGGGGAACATACTGTGTTGATTTCAACAACAATCTCGCAGCTCACTCTTCGATGACCTCACCTCTTGGCGAATGCTGGGCGATTACCGATGGCGCCGCTGGCAACCAGCGACAGGCACTGGCACTGGCCGAACGGCTCGGGTTGCCGGTTCGCCATCTGGTGCTTACGCCCCGTGCCCCTTGGTCGTGGCTGACACCGCGATGGGTGATCGGTGGGCGGTTCGCGTTGTCCGCGGCGGAGCGCACTCTGTTCGCGCCGCCATGGCCGAGTGTGACCATCGGTTGCGGGCGTGCATCGGCCTTGTTCACACGGATGCTCCGCCGTCTGTCGGGACATCGTTGTTACACGGTGCAGATCCTCGATCCGCGGATCGACCCGAGGCACTGGGATCTGGTGATCGCACCGCAACACGATCAGCTCAGCGGCGCTAACGTGCTCACGCCGCTGGGCTCGCTCAACCCGATCAACGACGCCTGGTTGCAGGACGGACGTGACTCCTGCCCCCATCTGGCCACCCTGCCTCGGCCACGGGTTGGCGTATTGGTGGGCGGGCCGCGCACGGGCATTGGCATCGACACAACCTACGCCCATGAGCTCGCCGACCGGCTGCTCGCCCGTCAGCAACGCCAAGGCGGCAGCCTGCTGGTGCTGGCTTCCCACCGCACTCCGCCCGCCCTGGTGGCAATCCTGCGCGAACGACTGCGATCCACGCCAGGACTGGTCTGGCCCGATCCTGGCAGCAATTCGAACCCTTACCCTGCCGTTCTCGGCTGGGCTGACTGTCTGGTCGCCACCCCCGATTCGGTCAATATGCTCAGCGAAGCCTGCGCCGTAGGCTGCCCGGTGCAGACTCTGGTCACTGCACCGCTGCCCGCCAAAATCGATCGGTTTCATCGGGCGTTGCGCGAGGCAGGGCTACTGCAAGACCTTGACGCACCGATCGCCGCCGCGCGCGCGCGACCGCTTCGTGAAACGGCGGAGATCGCCCGGGCGCTACAACTGCGGATCGAAGCCCACCACCGTGGACAATCTTCCGGCTGACGACCCGTAAAGCGACCGCCGCTATCTGGTTCAAGACCCGATACACCGCGCTCGACCAGCCGCTGCCCTCGCCTGCGGGGACGCGATCATAGGCAGGCGATAGCTTTGACGGCCTGATCCAGGTCAATCAATATATGGTTAATTGATGGCAATCTAATCACAACATATTGTGTATTTGAGTGCTTGACATGAGCCAGACCAACGATACCCTCACCGCGCCGGGACACCCTCTGCCGGGGAACCAGGGCGTGCAAATCGACGTCACCGCCGCCATCGACGAATACCTGACCCGCAGTGACTGGCGGGTCAACGCCAACGCCAACCAGGGCTATTCGCTGGGTGGGTTGATCCTGAACATTTCCGGCAAGGTCACCGCCAACTATTGGCTTTCCGCCGTCTACCCAGCAGAGATCGGCCAAGCCCACCGCAACGGCGATCTGCATATTCACGACCTGGACATGCTGGCGGGTTATTGCGCGGGGTGGTCGCTGCGCACCCTCTTACACGAAGGACTCAATGGCATCCCCGGCAAGGTCGAAGCGGCGCCTCCCAAACATTTGTCTTCGGCGGTAGGACAAATCGTCAACTTTCTCGGCACCCTGCAGAACGAATGGGCCGGCGCACAGGCGTTTTCGTCGTTCGACACCTACATGGCCCCTTTCGTGCGCAAGGACAAGCTGGATTACAACGACGTGCGGCAATCCATCCAGGAGCTGATTTACAACCTCAACGTGCCGTCGCGCTGGGGAACCCAAACGCCGTTCACCAACTTGACCTTCGACTGGGTCTGCCCGGCGGATCTGCGCGCACAGGTACCGGTCATCGGCGGCGCGGAAATGCCGTTCACCTACGGTGAACTGCAAGTCGAGATGGACATGATCAATCGCGCCTACATCGAGGTGATGACGTGCGGCGACGCCAAGGGCCGGGTGTTTACCTTCCCGATCCCCACCTACAACATCACCACCGACTTTCCGTGGGAGTCGGAAAACGCCCAGCGACTGTTCGAGATGACGGCGAAATACGGCCTGCCGTATTTCCAGAATTTCATCAACTCCGAACTCGACCCGAGCATGATCCGCTCGATGTGCTGCCGCCTGCAGCTGGATCTGCGCGAACTGCTCAAACGCGGAAACGGCCTGTTCGGCAGCGCCGAGCAAACCGGCAGCCTGGGCGTGGTGACGATCAATTGCGCGCGCTTGGGCTATCTGCACGCGGGCAACGAGAACGGCTTGCTGCAGCGGTTGGATGAACTGCTGACCCTCGGCATGCGCAGCCTGGAAATCAAGCGCCAGCGGATCCAGGAACTGATCGATCAGGGCCTGTTCCCGTATACCAAGCGTTACCTGGGAACCCTGCGCAACCACTTCTCCACGCTGGGAGTGAACGGCCTCAACGAGATGATCCGCAACTTCAGCGCTGACGCTCACGACATCACCAGCGACTGGGGTCACGATTTCGCGCTGCGCCTGCTCGACCACGTGCGAGCGCGCATGCTCGAGTTCCAGGAACAGACCGGCCACATGTACAACCTGGAAGCCACACCAGCCGAGGGCACCACCTACCGTTTTGCCAAGGAGGACCGCAAGCGCTGGCCTGGCATCCTGCAGGCTGGCACCGAGCAGCAGCCGTACTACACCAACTCCTCGCAACTGCCGGCGGGCTTCACCGACGATCCATTCGAGGCACTCGAACGGCAGGAGGCGCTGCAATCGCGCTATACCGGCGGCACCGTACTGCATTTGTACATGAGCGAGCGCCTGTCCGACGGCGTTGCCTGTCGTGAACTTGTACGGCGCTCGCTGACCCGCTTCCGGTTGCCGTATGTGACGGTCACACCCACGTTCTCGATCTGCCCGATACACGGCTACCTGTCCGGGGAACACGAGTTCTGCCCCCGCTGCGACGAAAACATTCTGCACCGCAAACGTGCGCAAGCCCCACATCCCGCTCTTGCCCCACGACCTACCACCACCAGGAGACCCGCCCATGGCACCGTCCGTATACCTCACTGAGAGCCAAGTCCCCAGCCTGCGCGACGACGAGCGCCAACGCTGCGAGGTCTGGACCCGCGTCATGGGCTATCACCGCCCGGTTTCCAGTTTCAACATCGGCAAGCAGGGCGAGCACAACGAGCGCCAATTCTTCGTCGAAGAGGCTGCGACGCTGGAGCGCGCCGCGTGATACGGGTGGGGGGAATCGCGCCACTGACTACCATCGATTTCCCTGGTCGACTAGCCGCCGTGCTGTTCCTGCAGGGCTGCCCGTGGCGCTGCGATTACTGCCACAACCCCCACCTGTTGCCGCCACGAGGCGCGGCGGGTATCGAATGGACGGCCGCGCTGGCTTTCCTTCGCCGCCGCCGTGGCCTGCTGGACGGTGTGGTGTTCTCCGGTGGAGAACCCACCCTGCAACGCTCTTTGCCGTCCGCGATCGCCCAAGTGCGTGGACAAGGCTACCGTGTTGCCTTGCATACCGGCGGCATGTATCCGGACCGGCTGCGTACATTCCTGCCGCAACTGGACTGGATTGGTCTGGATATCAAGGCGCCACAGCACCTGTACGACACCATCACGCATAGGCGTCACAGCGGTCGCACGACAGCTCTCGCGCTGCATCACGTGCTGGATAGCGGCGTGGCCTACGAATGCCGCACCACCTGGCATCCGGGACTGTTTCCGGAAATCGAGCTACAACGCCTGGCCGACGAGCTGGCTCAAGCCGGCGTCAAGCACTGGACACTGCAGGAATGTCGCCTCGATGGCCGCCCGCATCCCCACTGGAAGACGCCGGAACTGGCCCGTCTCGGCCACGCCTTCGAAACGTTTACTTTCCGGCGGGGCTAGAAACCATCCCGGCATTTCGCAATCTGCGCGTACTCACCATCTGCCGCGACAAGAACCGCTCGCTTTGGCCATCGGGTACCCCGGCGGTTCGACGCAGCTAGCGGGCACCCTCAGCCCAGTGCGAAGCCAAGGGCATCGGTGACTTCGCGCACGCTCGCGCACAGCTGCTCCAGCTCGGCATCACGTGGCGCTATGCGCGAACGCAAGTCGAGGGTACAGGTAAGTGCACGGCGCAACAGGCTGGCATGCGACACCGTGAGAATCGCAGCTTGGCTGGCGGTAAGCAACCCGGCCACCCGACAAGCCTCGATCAAGCCGGCGTTGGCGGTGACGCCAAGCAGATCGGGACTTTCTGCGGCGTGCGCCAGCACCAATCCCTGCAGCGCAAATTCGATATCCAGCAGACCGCCATGACCCTGTTTGAGATCGAAGCGTGTCGCATCGGAACGATCGCGCTCGGCACGCCATCGTTGGCGCATGCTACCGACCTCGGCGAACACGGCCGCCTGCTCGCGCGGCACCGCCAGGATTTCGTGCCGCACGGCAGCCAGTGCGCCATTGAGTGCGACATCTCCCGCCACCCCCCGAGCTCGCAACAACGCCTGATGCTCCCAGGTCCAGGCCCGACCTTTTTGATAGGCCACGAAAGCATCGAGGCTGCTTACCAGCAAGCCCTTGGAGCCGTCCGGACGCAAGCGGGCATCGACTTCGTAAAGACGTCCACCCCGGGTTTGCACAATCAGCCAGTTCAATACGCGTTGCGCCAGGCGCTGGTACCAACGCACGCCCTCCAGGGGCCGGCGACCATCGCTCATGGCCTGCGCACGTTGGCCATCGTAGACAAATACCAGGTCAAGGTCCGAGGCGAAACCCAATTCCTGGCCACCTAGGCTACCGTAGCCAAGTACCGCAAACCCCGAGCCACTCCCCGGCAAGCGGCCATGCTGGGCGATCAGTTCACGTTCGGCCAGGGCGGTTACCGCGATCACCACCGATTCGGCCAACGCGGCCAAGCGTCGGGCGGTAGCGACAGCGTCGGCACGGCCGTCGTTATAAGCCAGCCCAAGCCGAAAGGCGGTGGATGCCTTGAATTCATTGATCCGTTCGAGCTCAGCCTCGGCACCCCGCTCATCCAGGGTCGCCAGCAAGCGGGCGATTTCCGCAGTGATATCGGCCCGCCGGAACGGGAGCTGGTCGATGCGCGGGTCGAGCACGTCGTCGAGCAATAGCGGTTGCACGATGACGCGCTCGGCGAGAAATGCGCTGTCGCCAAACAGTTGCGCCAGCCGCTTGCGGGCGGAAGGCTGCTCTTCCAGCAAGGCCAGATAAGCTGACCGTCGCGCCACTGCGAGCATCAAGCGGCATAGCCGCAACATACACGGAACGGGCGCCGCACTTTCCCGGGCGGCACCGAACAATTGCGGCAGCAGCCGATCGAGCCGTTCGTGCGAACGCGCCGACATCGCGCGAACCTGGGCTGCCTGAGGCAACTTCAGCAGCGCCTCAGCCAGTTCCTCGCCTGGCGTGAAACCTGAAGCCTCCAGCAGCTGCGGATCCAGTGTCCCGTCGCAAGCTTGTTGCCACAGCTGCTTGTCCGCCACCGGCACCTGGGCGCTGCGCCCTCCTTGCGGCATCAGCACAGCGGCGAATTCCTCGCTGACGATGGCACGATGCCGGGCCAACTCGGTTTCCACCGTGGCCCAGTCAGGCTGATCGAGGCTCAAGGCAATACGCTCACGGCTGAGCGCATCGCCGGGAATATCGTGGGTCTGGGTATCGCGAAGCATCTGCACACGGTTTTCCAGCCGCCGCAGAAAAACATAGGCCTCCCGCAGTATCCGGGCGCGCGCAGCACTGATGTGGCCACGCGCCTCGCAAGCACTCAACGCGGGCAGCAGGCCCCGTACCCGCATCGAAGGTTCGCGCCCGGCGCGAATCAGCTGGGTCAGCTGCACGATAAACTCGACTTCGCGGATCCCTCCCGGGCCCAGCTTGAGATTGTCGGCGAGGTCACGACGGGCGACCTCCGCATCGATCAACGCCTTCATTTCGCGCAAACCCGCGAACGCGGTGTAATCGAGGTATTTTCGGTAAATGAACGGGCGCAGCATGTCCTGCAGCTGCCGCCCGGCATGGTGGTCTCCAGCCACCGGACGGGCCTTGATCCAGGCGTAGCGCTCCCAGTCCCGCCCTTCGTTCTGGTAGTACTGCTCCATCGCCGCAAAGGACAGCGCGAGGCGACCGGCCTTGCCGAACGGGCGCAAGCGCATGTCGACCCGCGCACAGATGCCGTCCATCGTCGGCTCGCCCAGCAAGCGCACCAGCTGGCGGCCGAGCCGGATAAAATACTCGCTGTTGTCGAGGGAACGACTGCCATCGCTTTGTCCGCCGTGCGGGTAGGCGAAGACGAGGTCGATGTCGGAGGAGAAATTCAGCTCGCTGCCGCCAAGCTTGCCGAACCCCACCACAACCAGGCGCTGCAGCCGGCCATCCTGGTCGCGGCTGTCGCCATAGCGTGCAGCCATCGCCCGCTCGGACCATGCCAGCGCGCGCTCAAGCAAGGACTCGTAGAGCACGCTGGTGGCGGAAAGGGTTTCCGGCAGGGGATCCAGGCCGTTGACGTCGCGAAACACCAAGCGCAGGGCTTCCGCATGACGAAACTGGCGCAGGCCCAGCATGCAGCCAGCCTCGTCATCGGGCAGTTGCAGGGCGGCGATGCGCGCGCCCGCATCGCTGCCCGAACGCAAGCGCTGCAGCCCCTGCGGAGCCAGCAAGCTGGGTTGGCGACTCCAGATGTCAAAGGCGAAATCGCTGGCCAGCAGGGTTCGCCGGATGCGCTCGGCGACCCCGGCATCATCGTGCAGCGGTACGCCTGCGGCGCGACAACGGCCGACGAGGTCGCCATAGCGGTCGTCGATCAGTGCACGAAGTTCGGCAGATTCCTGGATCGGCATCGGGCCATTGTGCCGCACGATCGCGCATTGCGTATGCTGCCACCGGAGGTGCTGTACACCGTTTGCCCTCGAAGACGTTGCTACGGTGGCGCGCCCGCGCCTGTCGCCTTAACTTCAATGCACCCCCGGTTCATGTCCCTATGCTTACATTGCAATGCCTGAACTGTGACAGCAGGCCCGGAGCGCCATGTCTTTGACTTCCATCCAAGCTCGCCAATCTTGGCACGGAACGGCTTCGCGCATCGCACTGCTGCTAGTGCTGGCGGTGTTGTTCGTGTGGCTGACCGGGGCTCTCGATGGCGGCAAGGGCGTGCTGCCTTCCCGCCTGCTCGATCAACCGCGGTTTCCGCTGGCCAATGCCCTTCCCGGCCTGTTGCTGGCTGGTGCGCTGCTGGCATTCAGCCGACGCGCCATGTTGTCGTTCGGACTGGCCTTCCTGCTGGAGGGCGTGCTCTATGGCGTCAACATGTTGAAGGTTGCCAATCTCGGCACGCCGCTGCTACCGGCAGACTTCCGCATGGTAGGTCAATTGCGCAAGGGCGGGGCGCACTTGCTGGGCGGCTATTTGCCACATAGCCCCTGGCCTTACCTGTTGTTGTTCGGCGCGGTGGCCCTGGTCGTGATGATGTGGCGCTTTGAGAAACCACTGTTCGCCCGACATCCTGCGGCCAGACGTCGGCTTGCGGGCGGCCTATTGTCGTTGCTGTTGCTCAGCATGTTCGTCGGCCTGCCTGCGTGGGGCAAAATCTACAATGGCAAGGTGCTGTGGCTGGAGCCGTGGTCGGCCGCCTCGACTGCGGTTCATTCGGGCTTGATCAGCGAATTGTTGATGTTTCAATTGCACTACGGCCGGAGCCAACGCAAACCTGATCGCGCCGCCGCCGCCCAGTTGATCGGACAATCTGCCGCCGCCTTGCGTCAGGCGATGGCCGTGCCCACGGCGCAGGGGGAACTGCCGGACATTGTGGTGGTACAGAGCGAGTCCCTGTTTGATCCGCGCATCATGCGCGGCTTCGAGCATACGGACTTTATCCCCAATCTCACCCGACTTGCCGCCCACGGGATCAGTGGCCCATTGCACGTGCCCACCTTTGGCGGCGGCACCATCCGCACCGAGTTCGAAGTGTTGACCGGGCTTTCGCTGCGGTATTTCGACAACTTGCAGTTTCCTTACCTGCAGATGAATCACAAGACCGTGCCAGGCCTGGTCAGGGTACTGAACGCACACGGTTACGAGACGATCGCCCTGCACGGCAATGATCCGGCATTCTGGAATCGGACCACGGCGTTCAAGGCGCTGGGTTTTGACCGTTTCGTTTCCCGCTCGGCGTTCCCTGCGAGCGCGACGATAGACGGCAAGTACATGGCCGATAGCGCGATGACCGATGAAATCTTGAGCCAGCTGAAAGATAGCGGACCACCCCAGTTCATCTTCGCCATCAGCATCGAGGCTCACGGTCCGTACGACATTCCGCCCAGCGATGTTGCTGCACGCGATGCCATAAAGGTGCCTGACAATATCACCGGCAAGGCTCGTCTGGAGCTGCAGACCTACCTGTATCACATCGGTCATGCCGACCGCGAGCTTGGCCGGCTGGTCAGCCAACTGGCCAAGCGCCAGCGGCCAAGCCTGGTGCTATTCTACGGCGATCACCTGCCCGCCCTGGTCGACAGCTATCGAATCACCGGCTTCGTCGATGGCCAAGATATGCTCAGCCAGGCAGGCATCTGGCTACTGTTGGATCCGCACAGCCACGACAAGCCGACACACCAGGACACCGCCGCATGGCTGCTCCCCGGCGAGTTGCTGGCGCAAGCGGGCATCCACGACGAGCCCTACTTTGCCTTGACCAACCTGCTTGGCCCTCAACTCGCGGCGCTGACCAAGGCACCTGGCGCGGCCCCTGCCGCGGCAGACAATTCGTTGGAACGCATCGACCACGCCATGGCGAGCGTCGAGGCACTGCGCCTGAACGGCAAGCTGGACGCCTTGCTGCCCATGGCCCCGCCCAGGCCCTTGCTGACAGAGAATATCGCGCCCTCACCGCGGTAAGGGGGTCCCAGCGGCGTACCGAAGATGAATGGTGCACAGCCGGCGGTTCAGCGAACTGTCTGAGAGCTTAAGCGAAACGCCGTCCATTCAGGGCACAGTGAGGGATGCCGCCCTAGGTTCGATGACAGCCGCAACGCCCTCGGCGTTCGCGGCTCCACTCATCATCGCGAGGTCCTCATTATGCGAAAGACCCTACTTGCCGCTCTTATCACCACAGCTACCGCCTTTTCCTTGCCGACCTTCGCGCAAGTAAACCTCGGCGGCGCCGCTGGCGCAGCGGGCCAGGTCGGTGCCGACGCGCCCGTCGGCAACGCGTTGCCGAGTACGCTACCGCGTGTGGACAACCGGACTGGCGTCGCTATACATCGTGCAGGACAGAAAACCCGCTCCCTGACCCGCAACTCCATGCACGCGGCGCAGTCGGCAACGCGGCAAGACGCCGGTGCCAACCTGGATGCCAATGCCTCCGCGCATGCCAGCGCTGCCGGCATCCATGGCGGCGCCGACGCCAGCACACACCAGCGTGCCGAGCTGAACCCGAGCAGTGCCACCGACAAGGCAGGGCAGATGGGTCGTAGGGGGGGCGACCAGGTTCGCGGCAACGCCCGTTCAGCGATTCATTCCTCCGACCACATCGCCGACTCCGTCGGTAAATCAGTGAAAGGCGTCAAGGCTGCTGGCAGTGCCCAGGGCCACGTACACACCCGCGCCAACACGGATATGAGCACCCACGGGCACTGAGCCTCCGACCCATCCAAAACCATGATTCGACCCGCCCTGGGACTACCAGTCCCGGGGCCTTTCCATTTCTCGAAGAGAAGCGGAGGCCCGCATAAGAAAAGCCCCGCAGAAGGCGGGGCTTTTCTATCTTCACAATGACGCAGGACTTCTTAGAAGCCCATACCGCCCATACCGCCCATACCGCCCATGCCGCCAGCGTCGCCGCCGCCATGGCTGTGGCCGTCGTCCTTCTTCGGTACTTCAGCAACGATCGCCTCGGTAGTGATCGCCAGACCGGCAACCGACGCAGCGTGCTGCAACGCCGAGCGGGTCACCTTGGTCGGATCCAGGATACCGAACTCGATCATGTCGCCGTATTCGCTGGTGGCGGCATTGTAGCCGAAATTGCCCTTGCCTTCCTTGACCTTGTTCAGCACCACGGAAGACTCGTCGCCGGCATTGGAAACGATTGCCCGCAGCGGGGCTTCCAGCGCACGGCGGGTGATCGCGATGCCGTGGTTCTGATCGGGATTGTCACCCTTCAGGCTTTCCACGGCTTTCAGGGCGCGGATCAGCGCAACGCCGCCGCCGGGGACTACGCCTTCTTCGACCGCTGCGCGCGTGGCGTGCAGGGCGTCTTCGACGCGGGCCTTCTTTTCCTTCATTTCGATCTCGGTGCCGGCACCGACCTTGATTACCGCAACACCGCCGGCCAGCTTGGCCACGCGCTCCTGCAGCTTCTCGCGGTCATAGTCAGACGAGGTCTCTTCGATCTGCGCCTTGATCTGGCCAATGCGCGACTGAATCTTTTCCGCCTCACCGGCACCGTCGATGATGGTGGTGTTTTCCTTGGTGATGACGATGCGCTTGGCCCGACCCAGATCGTTGATCGTGGTCTTCTCCAGCGACAGGCCGACTTCCTCGGACACGACTTGGCCGTTGGTCAGCACCGCGATGTCTTCCAGGATCGCCTTGCGACGATCGCCGAAGCCCGGCGCCTTGACAGCAGCGACCTTGACGATGCCGCGGATGGTGTTGACCACCAGCGTGGCCAGCGCTTCACCTTCGACTTCCTCGGCGACGATCAGCAATGGCTTGCCGGCCTTGGCGACGGCTTCGAGCACCGGCAGCAGATCACGCACGTTGGAGACTTTCTTGTCGTGGATCAGGATGTACGGATCATCCAGTTCAACCTGCTGGCTGGTCTGGTTGTTGATGAAGTACGGGCTGAGATAGCCGCGATCAAACTGCATACCCTCGACCACGTCCAGCTCGTTTTCCAGGCCCGAGCCTTCCTCAACCGTGATCACGCCTTCCTTGCCGACTTTCTTCATTGCCGTGGCAATGATGTCGCCAATATTGGTGTCGGAGTTGGCCGAGATCGTACCGACCTGGGCAATTTCCTTGTCGTTCGCAGTCGGATTGGACAGCTTCTTCAGCTCACCGACGGCAGCAGTCACCGCCTTGTCGATACCACGCTTCAGATCCATCGGATTCATGCCGGCAGCCACGGCCTTCAGGCCTTCCTGAATGAATGCCTGGGCCAGCACGGTGGCCGTGGTGGTGCCGTCGCCAGCGACGTCGGAGGTCTTGGAAGCGGCTTCCTTGACGATCTGCGCGCCGAGGTTCTCATACTTGTCGGCCAGCTCGATCTCTTTGGCGACAGACACGCCGTCCTTGGTGATCGTGGGGGCGCCGAAGCTCTTTTCGAGCACGACGTTGCGGCCCTTGGGACCGAGAGTGACCTTGACCGCATTGGCCAGTGTGTTGACGCCCTTGAGCATGCGGGCGCGGGCGTCTTCGCCGAAACGTACTTCTTTAGCTGCCATGACTATTTGCCTCAAAATTGTGAATAAGAATGGAACCTGTCGCGAAAAAGCCAGCAGAAGGAGCCGAAGGCGACTGGGTGCGCGCTTTGGATTTTCAGTCGCGCTCAACCAACCTCAGCCCCAACCAAATCAGCCCTCGATCACCGCCACGATGTCGTCTTCCTTCAGGAACACCAGATCCTCACCATCGATCTTGATTTCCTGGCCGGCATATTTGCCGAACAGCACGGTGTCGCCTTCCTTGAGGGACATCGGACGAATTTTGCCATCGGCCATGATCAGGCCGGTGCCGGCGGCGACGACCTTGCCGCGGGTGGGCTTTTCGGTGGCGCTGTCGGGAATGACGATGCCGCCAGCGGAAACGCGCTCTTCCTCCAGGCGCTTGACGATGACGCGATCATGCAACGGACGCAGTGTGCTCATGACGACTCCAGCTATCAGTTTGGGTTGAAAATTTGAAAGGACTAGACAGTCCCGAACCGGGCACTTGCTAGCACTCTCTTGAGGTGAGTGCCAATTTTAGCGATACAAGCCGCCTTCGCAAGTGGTTTCGACCCGGGTCCGAACAGCTAATTGGGTAGCTGCGGCTCAGTTTCAAGGGCGCTACGATCAACCGGTCGCAGAGATCGCGAAAAAGCCCGACCGCTGGGCCGAGCGCATCGCCGCACTTTGTGTGATAGAGGTACACCACGGAAACACCGCCCATGCCTGCCAACGCCCTCCTGTTATGCTTTTGCACATGCCCAGATGAACGCTCCGCACAGAGCCTGGCGGATGCCCTGGTCGGCGAGCGGCTTGCAGCCTGCATCAACCAGTTGCCCGGCATCCGCTCGACCTATCGCTGGCAGGGCGAGATATGCAGCGACAACGAGGTCCTGCTGTTGATCAAGACCCGTGTGGCATCCTTTCAGGCGCTCAGTGCAAGGCTGCTCGAACTGCACCCCTATGATCTTCCCGAATTGATCGCTATCCCGCTGGAGCTTGGCCATCCCGCCTATCTCGCATGGCTCCGTAGCGGCGGCGAGTGACGAGGCGACACGCATCCCGGCATCGGGACATTAACGGCATCAGCGGCAGGGAATCGCACAAAGGCCAGATGGCGTCGACCTTGGGCCATAATGAGGATCACCCGCGACAGTCGCGGGTCATTCACTTCGCGGAGTTGTGATGCGCGCAAGAACCCATGGCCGCGTGGCCGCCACCGCCTGGATGCTGCTGAGTCTGCTGCTCGGTACGACATCAGCCTTCGCCCAAGGCCCCGATACCCTGCTGCCCGTCACGGAGGCTTACAAGCTGAGTGCCGACGCCGGCACCCCCGGTGTGCTGAAGCTGCACTGGACGATTGCTCCTGACTATTACCTCTATCGCGGCCGTATGAAATTCAGCGGCGGCAAGGGGGTAACGCTAGGCAGTGCCCAGTTGCCCGCCGGCAAGAAGCACGTCGATCCCTACCTCGGCCCGGTGGAAATCTACCATCACGGCATCGACGCCACCCTGCCGTACTCGGTGACCGCCGGGACCCGCCAACTCACCTTGAGCGTGCAATACCAGGGCTGCCACGAGACCGATCCAAAGGTCTGCTACCCGCCCCATACCGAGCAGCTGGACCTGCCATTGCCGGCGTCGGCGAAGATTGAGGCGGCGCCTGCCACCGCTACCACGGATTCCCTCGGCGCCGCGTTGAATACCTTGGGCAGTACCCCTTCAGCGGGGATGACGGGCAGCCCATTGCCCGCCGAGCAGGCGTTTCGCTTCGAAGCTTTGGCCAGTTCTCCGCACCGGCTGCTGCTGCGCTGGACCATGTCCAAGGGTTATTACCTGTATAAGAAGCAGACCACATTGGCACTCCAAGATGCCCCGGGCCTGAGTCTGCAACCCGTGTGGCCAACAGGCATTCCGCATCACGATGATCAGTACGGCGATGTCACGGTCTATTTCAACCAGCTTGAGCTACCGGTGGGGGTCAAGGGTGATCTGGCCGGACGTCAGCAGCTTACGGTGCTGGCAAGCTTTCAAGGCTGCCAGCAGGACGGTGTGTGCTATCCGATGATGCATCGGCGCGTAACGATCGCTCTCAGCGGGAGCGACGCGGGCAGCGCCGTCCCTGGCCAACCCACCACGGCCCCGATCCGCTCTGTGCCCCCGCCGGTAGAGACCAGTACCCCGCTGCAGGTTGGCTTGCTCACGGCCCTGCTGCTGGCTTTGGGTGGCGGCCTGATCCTCAACTTGATGCCGTGCGTGCTGCCGGTGTTGTCGATCAAGGCGGTGAGCCTGCTGGAAAGCGGTGAAAGCCCGGGTAGTGCGCGCCGCCACGCCCTGTTCTACACCGCCGGTGTCTTGTGCAGTTTCGCCACGCTGGGTCTTGGCATCCTGGCCCTGCGCTCCGCCGGCCATGCGCTGGGCTGGGGCACGCAACTGCAACAGCCGTTGCTGGTGGGGCTGCTGGCGCTGGTGATGCTGGCAGTGGGCTTGTCGATGTCCGGAATGGTGCAGTTCGGCTCCTCGCTGGCAGGTGCCGGCCAGTCGCTGGCTTCGCGCTCCGGCTCCGCGGGCCATTTCTTCACCGGCGTACTGGCGGTGGTGGTTGCCAGCCCCTGCACGGCACCGTTCATGGGCGGCGCCCTGGCCTACGCGTTTGCCGCGCCCATGCTATCGGCACTGCTGGTATTCCTGGCCTTGGGCATCGGTCTGGCGTTGCCCTTCCTGCTGGTCGGTTTCGTACCTCGACTGGCGCGTCTGTTGCCACGGCCCGGCCGCTGGATGGAAACACTCAAGCAGGTGTTGGCATTTCCGATGTATCTCACCGCGGCATGGCTCGCGTGGGTACTGGCCAACCAGCGCGGTGCCGATGCGGTCGGTCTGCTGCTGGTCGCTGCGGTCATGCTGGCGATGACCTTGTGGTGGTTCGAGCGTAGCCGCGCGCATGGCGCAGCCAGCCGCTCGCTGGTCCTGCTGCTGCTCGCGCTGATTACCGCGCTGCCGCTGTATTACCTGGCGCAGCTACCCCGTCCGGTGCGGATCGCCACCGCAGCGCAAGGCGTGATCGCCTATTCCCCGGAAAAACTCGCGGCCCTGCGCGCCGCCGGCATCCCGGTTTTTGTCGACATGACCGCCGACTGGTGCGTCACCTGCAAGGCAAACGAGCATACAGTGCTCAATACCCAGGCGTTCCGTGACCTGCTCAAACGCACCGGAGCGGTCTATATGAAAGGCGACTGGACCGATGTGAATCCGACCATTGGCGCGTTCCTGCAGAAATACCATTCACCCGGGGTACCGTTGTATGTGGTGTTTCCGAAACACGGCGGCCCGGGACGTCAGCTGCCGACGGTGCTGACGTCCTCGCTGGTCAACCGCGCACTGACCGAAGCCGCACGCTGATGCTGAATCGCGACACCGGCTTGATCCTCACCCTGGCGGTGCTGGTTGCTGCGCTGGGCGGATGGCTGCAACACCGCAGCCGGCAGCTGCATGTAGCCGACTCGCCGATCGTGGGTAAAGCGCTGCCGGCACTGACCCTGCTCGACCTTCACGGCACCGGGCACCCACTCGATAGCTACCGTGGCCACCGGGTACTGTTGAACCTATGGGCCAGCTGGTGTGGCCCCTGTCTGCGCGAGATGCCTGCCTTGAATCAGGCCCAGGCAAGCTATGCCAAACAGGGGGTGGTGATTGTGGGTATCGCCATGGACGAGCCCGACCGGGTGCGCCAGTTTCTGGCGGCTCATCCGGTAAGCTACCCGATCCTGCTGGGTCGCCTCGACGCCCCCAGCACGTCGCTGCGGCTTGGCAACACTCACGAATTGCTGCCTTACAGCCTGTTGATCGGTGCCGATGGACGGGTACTGGCCAGTCACGCCGGCGCCTTGTCGGCGTCGCAACTGACCCAATGGCTAGAGCCTGGTCCCCGTCTGCCTTGAGTCACAGCGACATACGCCGCCGCACGGGAATCCCGGGTTACTCCGCCAAACATCGTCGATCTGCGCTTAACTGGACAACATTCGCCCGGGCGAGCACACTGCGCCCGGTGCCGGGACGTCCGCACGCAAACTGGGTGGTTTCGTGGCGAAAATTCTGGTCCTGCATGGACCCAACCTCAACCTGCTAGGTGTACGCGAGCCATCCATCTATGGCTACGAAACCCTCGCCGATATCAACGCGCAGCTGGCCGAACAGGCGCAGGCTGCCGGTCACGAATTGGCATGGTTTCAATCCAACGCCGAGCATGAACTGATCGGGCGTATCCAGCAGGGCCGCGACGACGGCACGGCGGTGATCTTGTTCAACGCCGGCGCGTTCACTCACACTAGTCTGGCGCTGCGGGACGCGCTTGCCGGGGTGGCGATTCCGTTCATCGAGGTGCACCTGAGCAATGTGTACGCCCGTGAACCGTTCCGCCACCACTCCTATTTGTCGGACATCGCCGTCGGGGTGATTTGCGGCTTCGGCGCCGGCAGCTACCACTTGGCGTTGTCTGCGGCGATCCGGCAACTGGACAGGACTGCTGGCGGCGGAATCTCGACGGCATCCGCGCCATAGCCGGCAGATACCCCGGCCAGACCGTGGCCGAATTTGTTTCCCATTTCTCTACCCGCCACGATCCGTGGCACGACCGACAAAGGGCTGATCCGATGGATTTGCGCAAAATCAAGAAATTGATCGACCTGCTCGAGGAATCCAACCTCGCCGAACTGGAAATCAAGGAGGGCGAGGAGGTGGTTCGCCTGTCGCGGGTTCCTCGCAATGCCGCCCCGGCACCGGCGACCGCGACCGCGACGGCACCCGCCACGCTGGCACCCGTGACAGCACCGCCGGCAGCCAGCGACATCACGACCACGCCAGCCGCCGAGGCGCTTCCGGCCGGTCATGTGGTGAAGGCGCCGATGGTCGGCACCTTCTATGCATCCGCCAGTCCCGGCACGCCGGCCTTTGTCAAGATCGGACAGCAGGTCAAGGCCGGTGAAACCCTGGGCATCATCGAAGCGATGAAGATGTTCAACCAGATCGAGGCGGATGTGGCCGGCACGGTGCAGGCGATCCTGGTCGAGAATGGCCAGCCGGTCGAATTCGAAGAACCGATGTTCGTGATTGCCTGATGATCGAGCGGGAAAGGGAGATGGCGCGCGAAAACCCGGGACGCCAGTAGCTGCAGTATTGCGCTTTTGACCTTCTCGACACCCGCTCGCCACCCCCGACTCCCCGCTCATTGGAGCTCCCATGCTAGAAAAAGTCGTCATCGCCAATCGCGGCGAAATCGCCCTGCGTATCCTGCGTGCCTGCCATAGCCTGGGCATCAAGACCGTGGCGGTGCATTCCACCGTGGACCGCAACCTGAAACACGTCGGCCTGGCTGACGAAACGGTATGCATCGGTCCTGGACCGTCGGTCGACAGTTACCTCAATATCCCCCGCATCATTGCCGCCGCGGAGATCACCGACGCCGGCGCAATCCATCCGGGCTATGGCTTCCTCTCTGAGCGCGCCGACTTCGCCGAGCAGGTCGAGCAGTCCGGCTTCATCTTCATCGGGCCGAGCGCCGAGGTCATCCGTCTGATGGGTGACAAAGTCGAGGCGATCCGCGCGATGAAGGCCGCGGGTGTACCGTGCGTGCCTGGCTCCGGCGGCCCCCTGGGGGACGATACCGACGAAAACATGCGCATCGCCCGTGAGATTGGCTACCCAGTGATCATCAAGGCGGCGGGCGGGGGCGGCGGCCGCGGCATGCGCGTGGTCCGCACCGAGGCGCACCTGGGCAATGCGGTCACCATGACCAAGTCCGAAGCGGGGGCTGCGTTCGGCAACGATCAGGTGTACATGGAGAAATTCCTGGAAAATCCGCGGCACGTGGAAATCCAGGTGCTGGCCGACGGCCAGGGCAACGCGATTCATCTGGGGGAGCGCGACTGCTCGATGCAACGTCGTCACCAGAAGGTCGTCGAGGAGGCGCCGGCACCGGGCATAACACCGGAACAACGCGCCGCGATCGGCAAGGTCTGTGTCGACGCGTGTATCCGCATCGGCTATCGCGGTGCCGGAACCTTCGAGTTCCTGTACGAAAACGGCCACTTCTATTTCATCGAGATGAACACCCGTATCCAGGTGGAGCACCCGGTCACCGAACTGATTACCGGTATCGATCTGGTGCGCGAACAACTGCTGATCGCCGGTGGCGAAAAACTCTCGATCCGCCAGCAGGATGTCGCCATCCACGGGCACGCGATCGAATGCCGCATCAATGCCGAGGATCCCGACAACTTCATGCCGTGCCCGGGTACGGTGAAGCGCTTCGAGGCACCGGGCGGTCCTGGCGTGCGTGTCGACACCCATCTGTACGACGGTTACCGGATTCCACCGAATTACGACTCGATGATCGGTAAATTGATCGTCCACGGGCCTGATCGTGAAACCGCGATAGCCCGCATGCGAATGGCGCTTGCCGAAACCGTCATCGAAGGCATCAAGTGCAACATCCCCCTACAGCAACGCATCATGGGCGACGCCGGCTTCCAGCAAGGCTGCCAGAATATCCACTATCTGGAAAAGCGGATGGCCGAGCAGAAAGACAAGGCCAGTAGCGCCTGACACCTTGCAGGGGTGCACCCGTGCGCGATGCCCTTTCGATGACCGAACAAAAGCCATCGCGCACAGGGTGCGCTTCTAACGTTGACGAATGCCTTCATGTCCTTTCTTGAACTCTCCCTGACGGTACACACCGAGCAACAGCCTGGCGCCGAAGAGGCGCTGGGTGAGTTGGGTGCTATGTCGATCACCTTGCAGGACGCCAATGCGGAAACGCCGGATGAGCAGGCGATCTTTGAACCGGGCGTGGGCGAACTGCCGCTGTGGCCGACGATTACGCTCACCGCCCTGTTCGATGTCGACTGTGACCAACGCGGCCTGAGCGAGACCTTGGTCGAACTGCTGCCCTGGTTGCAACCCGATCAATTGCAGTTTCGGGAAATCGCCGATGCCGACTGGGAGCGTGCATGGATGGATCAGTTCAAACCCATGCCGTTCGGCAGACGCTTGTGGATCTATCCCTGGAACATTACGCCGCCTTCCCTCAACGAGCGTGGCGACGAGGAGCTGGTGGTGGTGCGTCTCGACCCGGGGCTCGCCTTCGGCAGCGGTACCCACCCCACCACGACCTTGTGCCTGGAGTGGCTGGATGGACTCGAGCTTGCCGGCAAGACGCTGATCGATTACGGCTGCGGCTCCGGCATCTTGGCCATTGCTGCGTTGAAACTCGGTGCAGCCCGTGCGGTCGGTGTCGACAACGATCCGCAGGCGATTCTTGCCTCGACTGACAATGCCAGCCGCAATGGTGTTGCCGATCGCCTTGAAGTTTTCCTGCCAGAAGATTTCAAGAACGCCGCAGCAGACGTCCTTATCGCGAATATCCTTGCCGGCCCCCTGGCTGAGCTCGCCCCGACCTTCGCCGCCGCGGCGAAGCCCGGCGCGCCATTTGCCATCTCCGGTATCCTGCAAGGCCAGGAGGAAGAACTGCTGTTGCGTTACGTAGAATGGTTTGACGAATTGCGCGTCGATACTCGCGAGGAATGGATCCGCATCAGCGGGCGGCGGCGCTGACCCGGCGCCCAGGGGATCGATCGGCACCAACCTCTTGGTTTCCGGCGCGCCGGCTCATAGGCTTGTGTCACCCCATCCCAAACGGCCCGCATGTACACTCAATGCCCTGAATGCCTGACCGTCTTTTCGCTGGATGTGACCACACTGGCGCAGGCACGAGGCTATGTGGCTTGCGGCAGTTGTGCCGTCGAGTTCGATGCCCTGGCAAGCCTGGCCGACCAGTTGCCACCGGAACCTTTTCGGCAACTACCCCTCCAAGCCCAGGCTGAACAACCCCCGTCGCTGGATCTGGCGGTCTATCGGCCCAGAGCGGAGCCGCCGGCAGTACGCATCGACGAGGCGACGACCAGCGCACCCTCGGTTCCCGACGATTTTTCCCAACTGCAATTCGCCCCACGTTTTGCCCGCGACAAGAGCGCCCGCAAAGCCAGGCGATCGCGCCACCCACATCATCTGCGGCATCGACCGGTCAACAGCACACGACGCGGCCCGTGGATCCTGACCTGTGCCCTGTTGACGGTGTTGCTGGGATTGCAGCTGGCCTGGATCAACCGCGAGCTGTTGATTCGCGACCCCGTCGTGGGCGGATGGCTGCGCCGTGGCTGCGCGCTGCTGGACTGTCACTTGCCGCTAGTGGCAGCACCCGATCGGCTGCGGCTGCTGGCCAGCAACGTGCAGGCGCACCCCAGTGTTGCGGGCGCCTTGATGATCAGTGCCAGCGTTCGCAATGAGGCGGCGTTCGCCCAACCTTATCCGATCGTCACCATCACCTTGTCCAACGCCCGCGGAAAGCGGGTTGCCATGCGTCGACTGCTGCCGCGTGAGTACCTCGACGACAACGCGATCCGCCGCCGAGGCATGGCCCCCGGAGCCAGCGCCGTACTGTTGTTCGAAGTCCAGGACCCCGGCGACAACGCGGTAGCCTTCGAATTCAGTTTCGAATAGGACTTAAAATTATCGCCTCACGCGGGTAGACTCAGACCTTTCGCACGCGCTGCAGTCCAGTACATCGACGCGCATCGGCGCAAGCGCATACAACTATAATCATATGCAGCGGCCCAAGCAGCCGCCGCTTCGCACGTGAGGGGACATGCCCGTGAACGCCGCAAGAGTGCCTGTTTCCGAGGCCGCAAAGCAGACCTCGTCACAGAGTGCCTTGAGTGAATGTGTCAGCCGTACTGTAAGGCGCTATCTGGCGGATATCGGCGATACCGAATGTGCCGAAGGCTTGCATGCGCTTGTCTTGCGCGAGGTCGAGATACCGCTGCTGCGTGAAGTCCTCGCCTTCCACGAAGGCAATCAGAGTCGCGCCGCCACCGCCTTGGGCATCAATCGCGCCACACTGCGTAAGAAACTGGCCGGGCACGGCTTGATCTAGCTGCCCGGATACCTACGCAAAAACGGCCGGTCGATCGGACGGCTATAATCAGCGGCTTTCCCCACTGTCCGGAAGCCCTCATGCCCAAGCCCGCCATTGTCCCGATTCGTCGCGCCCTGCTCAGCGTTTCCGACAAGACCGGGCTGATCGAACTCGGCCAGCGCCTCGCGGCGGCGGGCGTGACCCTGCTTTCAACCGGCGGTAGTGCCAAGGCGCTGCGCGATGCAGGTATTGCCGTTACCGACGTCAGCGACCTCACCGGCTTTCCGGAGATCATGGACGGTCGCGTGAAAACGCTTCATCCCAAGGTCCACGGGGGTCTGCTCGGCCGCCGGGGTACAGATGACGCGGTGATGGGGGAACTGGGTATCAGCCCGATTGACCTGCTGGTGCTCAATCTGTATCCGTTCGAAACCACGGTGGCCAAACCTGACTGCACACTGGAGCAGGCGATCGAAAACATCGACATTGGCGGCCCGGCGATGCTGCGCTCCGCGGCAAAGAACTGGAACGACGTCGGCGTGCTGACCTCTCCTGCGCAATATGCCGAAGCACTGGACGAGATCGAAAACCACGGCGGTCTTTCACGTGCTTCCCGCTTCAAACTAGCCGTCAGCGCCTTCAACCGGGTGGCTGATTATGACGGCGCGATCAGCGATTACCTGTCTGCCATCGAGCTCAACGACTCCCACGATGCGGTCGCCAGCCGTTCGGCCTTCCCTGGCCAGGTCAACAGCCGCTTCGTGAAATTGATGGACTTGCGCTATGGCGAGAACCCGCACCAGCAGGCCGCGTTCTACCGCGATCTGTACCCGGCGCCAGGCACGCTCGCCACCTTCCAGCAGTTGCAAGGCAAGGCACTGTCCTTCAACAACATCGCTGATGCCGATGCCGCCTGGGAGTGCGTACGCAGCTTCGGCAAACCGGCCTGCGTGATCGTCAAGCACGCCAACCCATGCGGCGCGGCGGTCAGCATGGACGGCATTGGCCATGCCTATGACCTCGCCCACCAGACCGATCCCACCTCCGCTTTCGGCGGCATCATCGCGTTCAATCGCGAAGTGGATGTCGCCACCGCACGGGCCATTGTCGAGCGCCAGTTCGTTGAGGTTGTGCTAGCCCCGGCTTACGCCGACGAGGCACTGCAGGCTTTTGCGAGGAAAGCCAATGTGCGGGTGCTGCGGATTCCACTGCCGACCGGCGGAAATCTCGCCAGCGCCCACCCCGGCAACGATTCACGACGGGTGGGGTCGGGTCTGCTGATCCAGACGGCCGATCGCGGCATGGTCGGTGTGCAAGACCTGAAAATCGTCACGCGCCGCGCACCGAGCGAGGCGGAAATCCAGGATCTGATCTTTGCCTGGAAGGTCGCCAAGTACGTCAAGAGCAATGCCATCGTGTATGCCCGTAACCATCAGACCATCGGTATCGGCGCCGGCCAGATGAGTCGGGTCTACAGCGCACGCATCGCCGGCATCAAGGCGGCTGACGAAAAGCTGGAAGTTGCCGGTTCGGTGATGGCCTCTGATGCCTTCTTCCCCTTTCGCGACGGTATCGATGCCGCCGCCGCTGCCGGCATCAAGGCGGTAATCCAGCCCGGTGGGTCGATGCGCGATGCCGAAGTGATCGCCGCCGCCGACGAACACGACATGGCCATGGTATTCACCGGTATGCGCCACTTCCGCCATTGAAAATCCGCCGCGACGGTCACTGCTGCACGCCGGGGCGGAGCGACAGGTCCCTGACGCCTTGACGCGGCACCTGACCACAACGCTTGCTTTGCCCAGCGGTCGGGATTGGTAGCGCGGCCCCGGGGTTCGCCACGTTCAAATGAACGGGGCGATATCGCCAACGCCGCGATGGACCACGAGACCGCCGATCTGCGACGCGCCGGTTGCGGGAGTGCTCCGACGCTGGCGCGCTGCAGGACCCGCCGTCAGTGACCGTCGTCACCCTGTGATTTGTCACCGGCATCCTTGCTCACCGGCTTGTGCTTGCCCCACTTCAGTACGTCATACATCACCGGCTGCACCGGCGGCTGGCCCGGCTGCATGTGCCGGGTACCGTCCGGACTGACCAGGTAGGTTTGCGTGATACCGTTTTTCGGCGTCACCACGATCATGTACAGGAGGCCGTTGCGGCGGTACTCCTGGACCTCGTTCTCGCCCTCCTTGTGCTCGCTGACCTCAGGCAATGACATCTGCCGGCCCGGAGCTGAACCACCGGTCTCACGCATCGAGGGCAGCACCGGCTGTCGACGTGACGACCGCGTCGCCGGCGCTGACGTGGCCTTGACCCCGGGATCGTTGATGCCCGGCGGTGGCGGCACATCGCCGCTGGGCTTGACCGCCTGCGCGAAAGCACCAGAAGCAAGCAGGACACTGGCGGCGGCCAGCAGGGCGATATTTCTCATGGCGGCAACCTCGGTCGGGTGTCAAAGCATAGCAGTCCATCCGCAGCCCTTCCGTGAAACACAGCATGCGAGAATACGGTATGCCCAAACTTATCCTGATCGACGGTTCGTCCTATCTTTATCGCGCGTTCCACGCGCTACCGCCGCTGAGCAACGCCCAGGGCGAGCCAACCGGCGCGCTGTTCGGCGTGGTCAATATGCTGCGTGCCACACTCAAGGCCCAACCGGACTACCTCGCCTTTGTCAGCGATGCCCCTGGGCCGACCTTTCGCGACATGCTGTACGATCAGTACAAGGCCAATCGCCCATCGATGCCGGATGACCTGCGCAGCCAGGTCGAGCCGATGCTGGCTATCGTCGGCGCGCTCGGCTTCCCGATCCTGCGCGTACCCGGCGTCGAGGCCGACGACGTGATTGGTACCCTGGCGATACAGGCTCAGGCGCTGGGTATCGATGTCCTGATCTCCACCGGCGACAAGGACATGGCGCAGCTGGTTTCGCCTCAGGTGACCCTGGTCAACACCATGAGCAACACGGTGATGGACAGCGCGGCCGTGCAACAGAAGTTTGGCGTGCGCCCTGAACAGATCATCGACTTCCTCGCGCTCACCGGCGACAGCGTCGACAATGTGCCGGGCGTGCCCAAATGCGGTCCCAAGACGGCCGCCAAGTGGCTGGCCGAATTCCCGACGCTAGACCAGCTGATCGCCAACGCCGACAAGATCGGCGGCAAGATCGGCGAGAGCCTGCGTGCAAGCTTGGCGCAGTTGCCGCTATCGCGCCGGCTGGTGACCATAAAGACCGACGTGGCACTGGACGTAGGCCCGGCCGACCTGGCTCGCCGCGCGACCGATACCGAAAAGCTACGCATGCTGTACAGCCGCTACGAATTCAAGGCGGCATTGAAGGAACTTGAGGATGGCACGGAGGCCGCAGCAGCGCCCCTTGTGCCCCAACCCACCACCGCAGAAACTGCCCCGCAAGACATTCGCACCCAGGGCGTGCTGCCGCAGAACCTGGGCGAGTACGAGTTGGTCACCACGCAGCCAGCCTTGGAAACGTGGCTAGAGCAGCTGCGCCATGCCGACTTGATCGCCTTCGATACCGAGACCACCAGCATCGACGCCATGCGCGCCGAAATCGTCGGCATCAGTTTCGCCGTGGATGCCGGCAAGGCCTGTTACATCCCGCTGGGCCACGACTACCCCGGCGTGCCCGGTCAGCTGGACCGCGATGCCGTGCTGGCCGCCCTGAAGCCGATCTTCGAAAACGCCAACCTGGCAAAACTGGGTCAACACGCGAAGTACGACATCAATATCCTGTCGCACTACGGCATTGCAGTGCCGGGGCTGCGCCACGATTCGATGCTGGAATCCTACGTCTGGAACGCAACGGCCACGCGACACGACATGGATTCGCTGGCTAGAAAATACCTCGGCTATGAAACCATCAAGTACGCCGATGTTGCCGGCAAGGGCGCGAAGCAGATCGGATTCTCACAGGTGGACCTGGAGACCGCATGTCGCTATGCCGCCGAGGACGCCGACATCACTCTGCGCCTGCATCAGGCGCTTTGGCCAAAGCTCGAGGGCATACCCGCCCTGCGCAAGGTGTATGAGGACATCGAGATTCCGCTGGTGCCGGTGCTGGCAGCGATGGAGCGCCGCGGCGTATTGATCGATGGCGACGTGTTGCGTACCCAGAGCCAGCAGTTGGGCAAGCGCATGCTTGAATTGCAGCTGCAGGCGTATGCGCTGGCCGGGCGCGAGTTCAATCTGGACTCACCGAAGCAGCTGCAGGCGATCCTGTTCGATGAGCTCGGTCTGCTGGCGAAACTGAAAACCCCCAAGGGGCAGCCATCGACCAACGAAGAGGCTCTCGAAGCAATTGCCGACAGCCACGAACTGCCACGGCTGATCCTCGACTACCGCGGCCTGGCCAAACTGCGCTCGACCTATACCGACAAGCTCTCCCGCATGGTCAATCCGCGTACCGGGCGCGTCCATACCAGCTATCACCAGGGTGCGGTGGCAACCGGACGGATCTCTTCATCCGACCCGAACCTGCAGAACATTCCGGTGCGCACCCCGGAAGGCCGCCGTATCCGCCAGGCCTTCATCGCACCGCCCGGGTGGAAGGTGCTGGCGGCCGACTATTCCCAGATCGAATTGCGCATCATGGCCCATCTGTCCGGCGACGAAGGGCTGCTGCGCGCCTTCCGTGAAGGGGGTGACGTGCATCGCGCCACGGCAGCGGAGGTATTCGGGCTCGCGCCCAAGGAGGTCAGCAGCAACCAGCGTCGCGCGGCCAAGGCGATCAACTTCGGCCTGATGTACGGCATGAGCGCGTTCGGGCTGGCGCGCCAGCTCGGTGTCGACCGGGGCGAGGCCAGCGATTACATGGGGCGCTATTTTTCACGCTATCCCGGCGTCCGTGCCTACATGGACGCTACCCGTGAACAGGCCCATCGCGACGGCTATGTCGAGACCCTGTTCGGCCGCCGGCTGTATCTGGAAAACCTCGGCTCGCGCAACCAGGGGCTACGCCAGGGTGCCGAACGTGCCGCCGTCAACGCGCCGATGCAGGGCAGCGCCGCCGATATCATCAAACGCGCCATGCTGGCCATGGCGTCATGGATCGCCGGTCGTGACGATGTGCACATGCTGATGCAGGTCCACGACGAACTGGTATTCGAAGTGCGGGCTGACGCGGTCGAGCCGCTTCGGGCCGCCGTGACCGAACGGATGGCCGGCGCCGCGGAACTGGCAGTCCCACTGCTGGTCGATGTGGGAGTGGGCGCCAATTGGGACGAAGCGCACTGAGCCATTGATTCCGGCACGCCGGTTGAATCCGAGCCACAACAATAGCTTGCAGGTTAATCTTTCATGATATGAATCGTCGATAAATATTTCTTTGCGAGTCCGCAACTTTCCCACCAAACCGCGTTCAAAGTCTTCGGATGCACGCAACGGCATCCACAGGCTGGCTCACCTCCCTGAGCCGCCGACCGGACGCGAACCTCTCCCCTGGGTCTCGCCTCCACGGCCCCGAAGGCTCCCCCTAGCCTTCGGGGCCATTTTTTGGCTGCGTCCCGCGAGCCGTGTACTTTTTGTGCACGGTAGCAGCAGGCATACTCACTGCACACTCACGAGGAGAGTCACCATGCGCGCAGGCCTGATCATTATCGGCATCGTCTTGTTGATCGCAGGCATCTGGATCATTGCTGGCCATGCCAGCTACCAGGCCACCGATACCGTCGCCCAGATTGGCTCGGCCAAGCTTACCGCCACGCACGACAAGGGTGTGCCGCAATGGGTGGGTATTGCCGGGGTGGTGGTCGGCGCACTGCTGGCGATCGGCGGCTTCGTCAGGAAGCGCTGAACTACCCCAGCCTGCAGAAACCGCCGCCATGCGGCGGTTTTCTTTTGCGCGCCCGTTACAATCGACAGGATGGATGTCTCACACCTTATCGATCCGCTCAACGACGCCCAGCGCGAAGCCGTCTGCGCCCCTCCCGGTCATTACCTGGTACTTGCCGGTGCCGGCTCCGGCAAGACCCGCGTGCTGACCCACCGGGTCGGCTGGCTGAGCCAGGTCGAACGGGTACCGCCTTGGGCGATTCTGGCGGTTACCTTCACCAACAAGGCCGCCGGCGAAATGCGCGCCCGACTGGAGGCACTGATGCCCGGTGGCATCCAGGGGCTTACCGTAGGCACCTTCCACGGCATCGCCCATCGCCTGCTGCGGCGGCACTGGCAAGATGCCGGACTACCCGAGACTTTCCAGATTCTCGACGCCGATGACCAGCTGCGGCTGGTCAAGCGTGTGGTCGCCGGGCTGGGGTTGGATGACGCGAAGTTCCCGCCGCGTCAGGCCAGCTGGCAGATCAACCAGTGGAAGGACGAAGGCAAGCGCCCTGCCAGCATCGAGCACCGTGACCACCCTGTTACCCGCAGCTTCGTGCAGATCTACCAGAGCTACGAGGATGCTTGCCGGCGCGCCGGCCTGGTGGATTTTGCCGAACTGCTGCTGCGCGCCCACGAGCTGTGGCTGAAGAACCCCGCCGTGCTGGCGCATTACCAGCAACGCTGGCGCTACCTGCTGGTCGACGAATTCCAGGACACCAATACCCTGCAATACGCGTGGATCCGGGTATTGGCCGGCGCCACCGGACAGACGCCGTCGGGACAGGTCTTCGTGGTCGGCGACGACGACCAGGCGATCTACGGCTGGCGCGGCGCCAAGGTCGAAAACGTGCAGCAGTTCCTGCGCGACTTTCCCGGCGCCAGCACGATCAAGCTAGAACAGAACTACCGCTCCACCTCGACCATCCTGAAAGCGGCCAACAGCGTTATCCAGCGCAACGGCAGTCGCCTTGGCAAACAGCTGTGGACCGCCGGCGAGGACGGCGAGCGGATATCCCTGTACGCGGCCTACAACGAGCAGGACGAAGCGCGCTTCGTGATCGAGCGCATCCGCGAGTACATCGCCGAACACGGCAACGCGAAGGACTGCGCGATCCTCTACCGCTCCAACGCGCAGTCGCGCAATTTCGAGGAGCAGCTGATTCAACGCGAGCTGCCCTATCGCGTCTACGGCGGCCAGCGCTTCTTCGAGCGCGCCGAAATCAAGGACGCACTGGCCTATCTGCGGCTCAGCGCCAACCGCCACGACGATGCCGCGTTCGAGCGCGCTGTGAACACGCCCACGCGCGGCATCGGCGAGCGCACCCTCGATGCGCTGCGCCGTCGCGCGCGCGACGGGAATATCTCGATGTGGGAGGCGTCACTGAACGAGCTCGTCAGCGGCGAGCTCGCGGGCCGCGCGAAAAATGCGGTGAGAGCATTTTTGCTGTTGATCGACACGCTGGCCCGAACCTTCGCCGGACAAGCGCCGCGCAAGGGAGAGCAGGGAACCGGGAACGCCCCGCCTCGCGTCGGAATCGAACCATCCACCTCGAACTCGCAATCCGGAGCCGACAGGAGAGACGACGCGGAGGCGGTCGATATTCCCTGTCCTCCGCTCTCCGTTTCGCAACTCCTGACCCTTGCCGAGCAGGTCGACCACGCCATCACCCACACTGGCCTGCGCGACTTTTACGAGAAGGACAGTCGCGGCAACGCCGAGTCACGGGTCGAGAACCTGGACGAACTGGTCAACGTGGCCAGCCGCTTCGAACGCACGCCGGACGACCTCGACGCCGGGTTGAGCGAACTGTCGGCTTTTCTTTCCCACGCCACGCTGGAGGCAGGCGAGAACCAGGGCGAAGCGTGGGACGACTGTGTGCAACTGATGACCCTGCATTCGGCCAAGGGACTGGAGTTTCCGGTAGTGTTCCTGGTCGGTATGGAGGAAGGGCTGTTCCCCAGTCAGCGTTCCGTCGATGACGAAGGTCGCCTCGAAGAGGAGCGGCGACTGGCTTACGTCGGAATCACCCGCGCCCGCCAAAAATTGTTCGTCTGCCACGCCGAATCACGGCGCATGCACGGCACCGAAATGCTGGCCAGGCCCTCGCGTTTTCTCGGCGAGATGCCGGCCGAGTTGATCGACGAGGTACGTCCGCGGGTACAGGTCAGCCGCCCGCTGTATCCTGGCGCTTCACGCCATGCGGCATCCGCCTCGCTGCTCGAAGACCTGCCGGTGAAACTGGGTCAGCACGTGAGCCACCCGAGCTTCGGCGAAGGCGTGGTGATCAGCGCCGAAGGCAGCGGCGCCCACACCCGACTACAGGTCAACTTCGCCGAGGCCGGCAGCAAATGGCTGGTCGCCGCATACGCCAACCTCACGCCGCTATAAGGACCAACACAATATTCTTGCTCAGTGGGTTTCGTGACGCATTTCCAGAACCGCCAATACGCCATTCTTTTTCATTTGATTGGCGAGCCTGTCTCCAGACTGTATTTGCGATTTCGACATCAGTCTTTTTGCTTTTTCCAGACTCGAAACCGCATTTTCTTGATTGCCGTTGCTCATGGATGCCGCAACGCTGGCCATTGCGTACGCCGCAATGACATCGTGCGAAACACCTTGCCCGTAAAAATACATGGCGCCCATATCAAGAATTGCGTCAGAACTACCTTTTCGGGTAGCCTCCCGATACAGTTTCAGCGCGGCCGTGTAATCAGGGTCCACGCCATATCCATGGGAATACATGATGCCAAGACCGTTAAGCGCGTCGGCATTGCCCTTTCGCGCGGCCAGGTCGTACCAGGTGAAAGCCTTGAGATAGTCTTTGGATACACCTCGACCTTCCATATATAGCCGCGCAAGATTAGCCTCTGCAGCCGCATTGTTTTGCAATGCTGCCTGGCGATACAAGGCGGCAGCTTTAGCGGCATTTTTCGCTACACCATGACCATTTTCATATAATAATCCAAGATTATTTTGTGCGTCACCATCGCCATCCAAGCTAGCCTTCAGGTACCAAGCAGCCGCTTTTTCGTAGTCGACCGCTTGACCATCCCTTCCATGCTGATAGATGGTGGCCAAATTGAATTCCGCCATCACATCACCTTGTGATGCAGCCATTTGGTACCAGTAAATTGCCCGGGCGACATTTTTTCTCACCCCTTCGCCGTGGTCGTACAAAACGCCGAGATTGTATTGAGCAGTAGCATCGCCCTGCAACGCAGCCTTTTGGTACCACATGGCAGCTTTGGAATGATCCCTCGGAACACCTCGCCCCTGATCAAACATCAAGCCCAAGTTGTATTCCGCGAGGGCATATCCCTGACGCGCCGATTTTTCATACCATCGCGCAGCTTCAGTGGGATCAAGCGGCACGCCATAGCCATGGTTGTACATGTATGCAAGATTATTTTGGCCTTTTGGGTTTCCCTGCGCGACGGACTGGCGATAGAGAGTCAAGGCCCGATCAAAATTCTGTGGAACACCGTCACCCTGCTGATAGCGTAAGCCAAGACTGTTTTCGCCATTGCCGTTGCCTTGAGCGGCAGATTTTTTAAACAGCTGCACTGCCTTCGCCAGATCCTTTCGAACACCCTGACCATATTCGTACATCCTCCCGAGGCGATATTGAGCTTCAGCATTACCCTCTTGGGCCAGCGGGCGGAATACAGCCAGTCCATTGGTATAGTCGCGCCGCTTCACTGCGCGTATGCCATCGCTCAGCCGAACTTGCACCAAGGAGTTTGAGGCGACGTGACTCTTTGGGAGATAAGATGCACAACCACCCATTACAAGTGGAGTCAATAAAGTCAGCAACCAGAAAGCGTAAAGTTTCATGCCACCCCCTAACCGAGATAACGACCAAGCCTCATGGATCGCGGGTCATCGTACTCGCCTCAAGTAGCGGGGCGCATCCTCCAAATGCTCGCGTGGCGAAATCCCATGGATTTCAGGTATGAAAAGAAGCCAGATCCGGATGCAGGCGACCTTCAGAGCTGAGTGCCCGCGCCATGGCAGGACGAAATTCAATGTGGCAGTGGAGCAGCGGCACGATATCAATGGAACCGATTTCCGGATCAGTCCGCTTCCGCTTTTGCCTTCACCGTAGCCTTTCGCTCCTGTCGCCCCCAGCCGACCGAGGGACCGCGGAGCGCCGTGGAGACTGAGCGCACCACCACGTAGTACATCAGCTGGCGGTAGCCGAAGCGCTGCAATACCAGCCACCACAGCAAGCTCCACTGCTCTTTTTTCTCCATCGCGAAGGCCAGTGCGGCACCGGCCAGATCCACGGCCATGAAGACCGCGTAAAAGATCCCGACGAGGATCAGGTTATCGGGATTAAATTGGCCGCGATGCTGCAGGTAGTCGATGGCGGTGGAGATGATCTGCCAGACCAGCAGCAGGTCGACCAGCGGCGACACCACCGAGAAAACGATCTGGAACAACCACACCTGCGGTAGCGCGATCAGGCCAAGCGTGCCATAGCGCGGGCGGAAGGTGGCATCGCGATGCTTCCACAGGCACTGCAAGGTGCCGTAGGCCCAACGAAATCGCTGGCGGGCCAACCCGCGCATACTGTCCGGAGCTTCGGTCCAGGCCACCGCTTCGGCGTCGAACACGGTACGGTAGCCAGCCTTCTGCACTGCGATGGTCAGGTCCTGGTCCTCGGCCAGGGTATCCCCGGGGAAGCCGCCCAACTGATCGAGCGCGGTGCGGCGCCAGGCGCCCACCGCCCCGGGTACGACCGTGATCGCGCCAAGCGCCGCCAGCGCGCGGCGCTCCAGATTCTGCGCGGTGATGTACTCCAGCGCCTGCCACCAGGTGATCAGGTTGATTCGGTTGCCGACCTTGGCGTTGCCAGCCACCGCGCCGACCTGTGGATCGATGAACCAGCGCACCAGGCGCGGCAGTGTGTCCGGCTCGAACTGGGTATCGGCATCGAGTGCCACGATCACCGAACCGGTAGCTTCGCGCAGCGCCGTATTGACCGCGTGGGCCTTGCCGCCATTGGGAATGGTCAGCAGGCGGACGCGCGGTTCGTTCGCATAGCTCGCCTGCACCACCGCCGTGGTGGCGTCGGTCGAGCCATCGTCCACGACGATGACTTCCAGCGCAGGATAGCGGCTCTCGAGAATGCGCCGGATCGCGCTGACGATGACCTTTTCCTCGTTGAAGGCAGGAATCAGCACCGAGACCAGGGCCGGGTCGTCAGCCAACGGCGGCGGCGTGCGGCGACGATCGCGCAGCCAGTTGACCAGGCCCAGACCACCGAGCAACAGCAAGCGTGCCACACCCAGCCAGATCGCCAGCAGAAACAGCGCCCGCAGCGCGTGCCCGAACCAGCCCAGGGTATAGAACACCGAGCGGTCCGCCAGCCGTGACAGCGAACCCGGCGGCAGCGGCGGCATACCCTGGTCGCGGCTGAGTCCGGCCAGCGCGGATACGGTGACGAACTGGTAGCCCTGCGCGCGCAAACCGTCGATGATCTGCGGCAACGCGGCCACTGTGTGCGAGCGATCGCCGCCACCATCGTGCAGCAGCACCACCTGGCCATGCTGGCCGGGGTTACGGGTATCGACCTGGGTCAGTACGCTGCTGACGATCTGCGCCGTCGGCGGACGCTTCCAGTCATCCGGATCGACGTGCAGGCCGACAGCGATGTAACCCAGCTTTTGCGCCAGCTGGATCGGCACCAGTTCATCGGCCGTGGTCGGCTCGGCATCCCCGAAATAAGGCGCGCGGAACAACCGCATCGAACGCCCGGTGAGTGCCTCGAATAGCCGCTGGGTGGCGTTGAGTTCCAGTGCGACGATGCTGGATGGACTCTCGCCGAGATTGGGGTGAGTAAACGTGTGATTGCCGACATCGTGTCCCTCGTCGACCATGCGCTGCACCAGACGCGGCGACATCTCGGCATTCTTGCCGACGATGAAGAAGGTGGCCGGCACATGTTTGGCCCTGAGGATGTCCAGTATCTGCGGCGTCCACTCCGGATCCGGACCATCGTCGAAGGTCAACGCGATCTTGTGCGGCAGCGTGCCGACGCGCTGGATCACATAGGATTTGGGCAGCCGGGTGTAGCTCTCGCCGGCGATGTCCCCGGTATCCTTTTCAAGGGTGAAAGTACGCGCACCAGGTGCCGGCTCAGAAGCGATCTGCAAGATCTCGCCTTCGCCTTCGATGTCGATGTCCTCGCCCTGCGCAATGTCGCGTAATTCCGGCGGCGCGGGAGCACCGTAGGCGCGGCCCAGCAACGGCCAGATCGAGGGGTCCTCGGCGCCGAGCCGCCATACGGCATAACCGTAGGGCTGGTAGGTATCGGCGGCGTGGATCTGGTTGAAGGCGGTGACCGCGTCGAGGAACCAGACGTGGTGCACGGTGCCGTTGTCTTCGCTGTAGGAAAAATGCGGGTTGCGGCTGTCTGGATCGAAGTCGATCTCGGCCTGCGCATCCGCTGCGCGATCCATCGCGTCCTGGAAGGTCAGCGCCTCGGCGTTCTGCCCCTTGGCCCAGTCGTAACCGTAGCTGCCCAGCGCGATGATGGTCTGATCCGGATCCAGCACCTTCATGCGCTTGTCGAGCGTGCTCTCGAACCAGTCCTGTCCGGCGATGCTGCCCGGGTCCTTGCCCGCCCAATGTTCGTCGTAGGCCATCAGCAACTCGAAGTCGACGATGTTGGCGTACGCGGCATAGTCCCAGGCGGCATCGTCGAACGGCACTGACAGCACGATGCCCCAGTCGTGGGGGGCGAAGGCATCGGACAACTCCGACAGGAATGTCTGCAGGTTTTTCTGCGCGCTGTCGGGTACCTCCTCGAAGTCCACCGTCACGCCTTGCAGACGGTTGCTGGCAAGAAAGTCGACGATCTGCGCAATACGCCGCTTGCGCAGCGCCGGATCGGCCAGCATACGCGCCAACCCGGCGCCGTCCCAGGTTCCGTCAGCCGCGTTCTGCAACAACGGCAGGATCTGCGTCGACGGCTTTTCGCGCCGAATCAGCTCGATTGCACGGCGGTCGAGCGTGGTTTTCAGCGCCATCTCCGGGCCACTGAGGCTCAACCAGGTCGGAATCACCCAATCCAGCGTCGGCAATGCTCGCTTCAACGAGGCATAGCTTCCGTCATCCCAATTGACGTAGAAACCGATAGCCAGCGGACGCCCTGCCGGCTTCGCCAGCGACAGCGGCCGGGGCCGCGAGGGCATCGCCTGATTGGCGTGCGGATGTTTCGGATGCAGCAAGCGTTGCCGTGCACGCACCTCGGCCGCGAGGCGTGCCGCCGGCTTCAGCAATTGCGGTGCTGCAGCCTTGACGCCTGCAAGCGAGTGCAAACCCTTGCCGCGGCTGCCCAGTTGCAGCCCGCTCATCCGTGGTCCGATCAGCAGACTGGCGGCGAACGCCAACACGAACAAAGTGCTGATCACGGCCACCGCCAGACCCAGCCGCGAGATGCGGCTGGCCCGTCGGCCGGTGGGGTCGAAGAAAATCGGTTTCTTTTGCATCTTGGGTGGCAATCACGGAGGGCGTTGGAACGTCAGTGTGCGGCACAGCCGGCGAACCGCGATAGCGCGGAAAATTCTGTTGCCATACGAAGCCCCGAAAATCCCCGACGTCATGACGTCATTCTTGTTTCTCACACCCGATGGCGATATACGCCCCCCTTCAACGACCGCAGCTGAACACCTGAAAGTCCTCTTGCAACGGTCGCCCGGTGGCGCGGTCTGAATTCGCATTGACGCTGACATCTTCCCCAAAATGTTCCTGAGCCAACCCGATCCGCAGCGCAATTCGCTCGACGACGACATCTGCGTACACATCTTTACCGCATCGGCGGCCATGGTCGGTGTCTGCCTCACCGTGATCGGCATCATCCGCTTGGTGATTTCGCTGCGCCGGGCCGACATTCTGGTGGACGACCTGCTGGCGGTCGATGCCATCCTGTATCTGGGCTCCTGCCTGATATCCTACTGGGCGTTGCGCGGGCGCAGTCAACGCCGCAACCATCGACTCGAACGGATCGCCGATGCGATCTTCCTGATCGCGCTTACCCTTACTGCGATCAACGCCGCGTCGATCGCCTGGGCGATCTCAGTGGCCTGACCCGCCTTGCCGAGGTCATTCGCGCAGGCGTGGCAAGCCATGTTGGTCGCGGTCCTCGATGGCTACCGGGCGGGTATCGATGCTCGCTCCCTGCGAGCGGGTCAACACCGGTTGCACCGCTTCGCCACGGCCCAACGCCAGCGCGTTCCGGTAACAGCGCTGCGCCTGTGCGGCATCGCCCTCTCCGGCAAACGCGTCGCCGAGAGCCTCCCATGCCGCCACCGAGGGAGCCAGCGCCAGCGAGCGTTCGAGAAACTGGTGTGCCTTGCCCCAGAGACTCAGCCGCACCGCAAGACGACCCAAGGTAAGCAACAGGACAGCATCGTTCGGATGGGCATCAAGCCATCCCTCGGCGCGACGCAGGCGTGCCTCGACGTCCTCGCGGCCAAGCGCCCCGTAGGTCTCGATCAGCAAGGGTGACCAGTCGCGGCGCAACGCCGATTCGAGTTCGTCCATCGCCGCCAGAGTCAGGCCAAACGCGGCCGCCCGGCGCGCATAGGCGTCGACGGCCACCGGCAGCCGGCGCTGCACCTTGGGCAGCTTGGCCCACAAGGCATTGAGCGCGACACCATCGACAGCGGCAGCGATCGACGCGACCAGGATCTGCGCCTCCAGCGCAACCTGCGCGCGGGTGCCATAGGCGGCACTTTTTCGCAATGGATCCAGCGCCGCCCGCGCTCGCGCCAGGTCACCGCTGGCCAAGCCCGACAAGGCCAGCTCACGCCAGCCGGCCGGATTCAGCTGCCCCTTGTCCGCGTCAGCAGCGAGCAGTGCCACGGCATCGCCTGGCCTTCCCTCGCGACGCAATACGCGTGCTCGCAACACGCGCGCAGCCTGCGGCGCCGATGGCGAGGCCTGATCCAGTGCCTCCAGAGCCCGTGCGTATTCGCCGCGGCGGCAGGCCGCTTCGGCAGCCGCCAGCAAGGCCGGAGCGCGCAGGTACTCGAGTCGGGAGGCCCGCCCCAGGTCGCGTTCGGCATCGGCATGCCGGCCTTCAACAAGGGCTATGACACCGTTGCTCATGCGTTGCTGACCAAGCCGCCGGTGCCGCCGCGACACCGCACCGAATGGCCAACTCAGCAAACGCCACAGCAAAGTCAACAACGCCCAGCCGAACAGCAGGATCAATACCGCCGCGACTACCGTCGTTTCCACCTTCCACCCACGCATCCGCAACAGCATGTAGCCCGGATCTTCGGCCACCCAATGCCAGCCAAATGCAGACAGCGCCGCAACGATCACCAGCAGCAAGAGCCAGCGCCACAACCTCATTGCCGGACACCGTGCGTTCGCCCGGGACCGGCCGCACTACCGGTCGGGGCTGGCGCGGAGCCGCCTACGGCCGGCTGCAAAGCATGCACCGCGCGCAAGTTGCGCAATTCGCTCAATGCGGCACCGAGTTGTACCGACGCATCCGCTGGCAAGGCCGCCGGCAGTTTCTTGAGTGCGGCCTGTAGCGCTTGCACCGCCGCCGAGCGCGCGTCGAAACTGGCCGCCAGACGGTTGCTGGCCCGCAGCAGCGCAGCCTTGTAGGCCACGCGGTCACGCGCCAGCAATGCGGCCTGTGCCTGTACCAGGTCTAGCGATACCAGCTCACGGGTCAGCTGGGCGTCGTCACGTGTCAACGACATCCCGTTGTCCCGCCGCACCTTGATTACACCGGCCAGTGCGTGCCCAATCCGTTCCCACGTCCCCGTGGCTATACCAGGCTGATCAAGAGGCTTGAGCGGCAACGTGGGGACCGCGTCGCGCCATTCGTTCAACTGTTGCAGGGCAACGGTCTGGCTGAGCGGCTGACTCTTCATCAGTGCTGCACGTTCGTCTTCGATGCTCTGGCGCACACCCGAATAGATGCCGTCGTTGACCGACGCCAGGGTTTGATCGGCCAACGCGTACGCCGCTGCCGCACCTTGCGCGTCATGGAACAAGGTGTAGCGTTCGCCACCCATGCGCAGCAGCGATTCGGTTTCATCGAGCAGCATGGCGTCGTGCCCCGACCGACTCTTTTCGGCAAGCCGCGCCACGGCGTCCTCCAGATTGCGCGTGCGCTCGGCCTGGTCCAGCAATTGCTCACGCAGCGAGCGGTTGACCTGATCGGCATCGTTGAGCCGCTGATTCAGGCTGGCGCGGCCGTCGCTGACACCCGCCAGCGTGGTTTCCAGGTTCTGCACACGCTGTTGCAGCGTAATCAGGACTTGAGCGTCGGCGACACGGCCACGGGCCTGTTGCCATTGCTGCCAGCCCACGTAGCCGGATATCGCCACAGCTACCAACGACAACAACAACGCCAACGCGATACTTCCGCCACCACGCGGACGCGAGGCCCGGCTTGCCGGCTTCGTGCCACTGGGCTCACCCGTGCGGGATGCGACCACGACGGGGTCGGGGCGCCCAGCGGAAGCTGCCGCGGAATCGCTTGGCTGATTGGTCTCGCTCATACGCTCATGCTAGCAGCCCATACGCCCGCGTTTGCAGCCCGAGGTGGTGAAAATCGCCTCATTTCGCCTGAGTGGCCGCGTCAAGCAGGTCGGACGACACCGCCGAGGCAGCCAGTACCCGACGGGAGAAGCCGGCGGCAGCCACCCGCAATGCCAGCCGTTCGCTACTGATCACCGCCGTCGTCATGCGCAGTCGTTGCAACGCCGGCGCAGGCAGCAACCGCAGCAGATTCTGCAACGCTTCATTGCTGGACAACAGCAGCAAGGCGGTATCTGACAGTGCCATGACCTTTTCGACGTGACGACGGTCCAGCCGCGGCGGCTCGCGGCGATAGACATGCACTTCGCGCAGATGGGCACCGCGCTGCTGCAATTGCGTGCACAGCAGGCCGCGGCCGCCCGGTGCGCCAATCACGCTGATCCGACGCTCCGCGGGCGACTGCAAGAGCGGATGAGCAAGCAAACCCTCGCTGTCTTGTCGCGACGGGATCCAGACTGCCCTAACACCCCGCCTGCGCAAGGCCTGTGCCGTGCCCTGGCCCACCGCCAGCACGGCCATCGCCTTCGGCAACGGTGCCAGCCCGGCGGCAAAGCGCACCGCTGCAGGGCTGCTGAAAACCACCAGCTCGTCGGTCGATGCCATACGTAAGCCGGTACGGGCGGTAGCCTGGTCTGCCACTGTGCGCAGCGCCAAACCCGGCAGCAGCAAGGGAACGCCACCGAGCGCGCGCACCTTGCGGGCGATCGCCCCGGCGCTGCCCACCGGCCGCGTGATGATGAGCGTGCGACCGCGCAGTCCCGGATCGATCGCTCGAGATTGCCCTTGCGCCACCATGCCGCCTCCCTTTGCCGTCGTAGCCGTAAGTGTAATGCGCCCCTTACACTTGGAATTGCTCTCCCAACCTGGATACAGCTAGATGCCCGCTACCACTCTCTCAGAGGCTCAGCAACTGATCTGCTTCATCCGCGACGAAATCCCCCTGGCGGACGCGATGGACCTGCAACTGGATGGCGAGGCCGACGACATGCTTTGCCTCCGCGCGCCCTTGCCGCCGAACATCAACGACAAGGGCTGCGCCTTCGGGGGAAGCCTGGTCAGCCTGATGACACTCAGCGGCTGGGCCTTGGTGGAGCTGGGATTGCGTCGGCGCGGCGAGGATTGCGACGTGTTCGTGGCCGAGTCCAGTGTGCGCTACCTGGCACCACTGTGGCAGGATTTTCGCAGCGAATCACGGCTTGCCGAGGAAGCCGACTGGGACACCTTTCTACGCACGCTCGATAGCCGCGGCAGGGCGCGCATCGAGGTCGCCAGCGTGATCCTCGGCAGCGAGGGCCAGCCCGCCGCCACCCTCACTGCGCGGTTTGTTGCCAAGCGGCGCGCCTGATCAACGGCAGACGTGGACAGTCGCTTGCGGCAGAATGGGGCCTGTCCATTCCGTGGGAGCCCCTCATGCGGCAGATGTCAGGCCTCGCCATCGTGTTGTCCGTGCTGCTGTTGGTCGCAGGTTGCGCCACGCAGAAACGCAGCGACACGCTGACTACCACGCTCAATGCCTACGCCAGCACGATGCGCTGGGGTGACTTTCAGAGCGCCGCACAGTTCATCGACCCGAAGATTCGTGCCGCCCATCCGCTGAGCAAGCTGGACATCGCACGCTACAAGCAGGTACGGGTCAGCGAGTACGACAGCGGGGCCGGACCGGTTCCGCTTGATGAAAACGACGTGCAGCAAACCGTCCACATCAGGCTGATCAATATCCACACCCAGGTCGAACGCGCCGTGGTCGACCACCAGACCTGGCACTACGATGCGAAGAATCAGCACTGGTGGCTGACCAGCGGCCTGCCGGACATCACCCGCGATTGATCGGCGCGACACGAATTCCGCCTGCTGCCCGCGCGGACTGGCTACTGGCCGTATAATCCCGGGTTTACCCGAATCGGCGCGCTCAACGCACCCGTGGAATGACAATGAACGACTTTCTGCACAAATTGCCCGAATTTCTGGGCAATCACATGGCGCTGGCGGCGCTGTTCGTGATCCTGCTGGTAGCGCTGATCTTTACGCATTTCGCCACCCTGTTCAGCAAGACCCGCGAGTTGACACCAGCCGGGTTGACCGCGCTGATCAACCACGACAATCCGTTGCTGATCGATATCTCGCCGCGCGACAATTTCGAAAAGGCCCACATACCGGGCGCCCGCCACGTGGCGATGAGCCAGTTCGATCCGGAAAACAAGAACCTGGCCAAGGCGAAGGACCTGCCGGTGGTGATCATTTGCCGGTCCGGGCAGACCGCGGGCAAAGCCGCGCAACGACTAGTCAAGGCCGGCTTCAGCAGCGTGCACATACTCGGCGGCGGGATGCTGGCCTGGCGCGAAGCCCAGCTGCCGGTGGTCAAGGGCAACAAATAGTACTGCGCTCCCAACGGCGGCCTGACACGATCAGCGTTCGCTGAGACCGGCCCGCGAAGCTAGGATTTGCGCCAGCACATCCGGCGCATACTCGAACGAGTCGTAGTACAACCGCGACTCGGGTAAACCCGCCTGAAGAAACAACCGATGGCCGGCGTCGATCATCGCCGGCGGGCCGCTCATGTAGAAATCGTGGCCGGACAGGTCGGGGTGATCCTCCAGCACTGCCTCGTGCACCAGCCCGCAGCGCAAGCCCTCAGCCTGCTTCGGATCGGACACCACCGCGTGAAACTGCAGTCCGGGCAGCTCACCCTCCCAATGCTCGGCCAGCTCGCGCAGGTAGATGTCACCTGCACTGCGGGCGCCCCAATACACCTGCATCGATCGCTGGGTACCGAGTTCAATGAAGTGCTCGACAATCGCCTTGACCGGCGCGAAACCGGTACCGCCGGCCATCAGCACCATCGGGCGCTCGGAATCCTCACGCGGCACGAACGTGCCCAGTGGACCTTCGATGCGCAGCCGCCCCCCAACCCGCAAACTGTCGCTGACCCACGAGGTGAACCCCCCGCCGGCGACGTGTCGTACATGCAATTCGATCATGCCGTCGGCCTGCGGTCCGTTGGCGATCGAGAAAGGCCGCCGCTTGCCACCCTCCAGCAACACATCGAGATATTGCCCCGGTAACCAATTGAGCCGCAGTTGCCCCGGCACCGGCTGCAGGCGCAAGCCGATCACTTCGGGCGCCAGATGCCACTTCTCGATCACCTGGACCTCGAGCTGGCGCCGCGTCACATCGTGTACCGAAGTTACCTCACGGACCTCCAGTAACACATCGCTGACGGGTACCGCCTGACACAGCAGCACCGCGTGCTGGGCGCGGGCGCCGGCGTCCAAAGCCACCGGCGGGTTGCGCGGGTACGCGCAACGCCCTTCCAGCAAGATCGCCTTGCAGCTGCCGCAGACACCGGCACGACAGGAATACGGCAACGCCACGCCTGCACGCTGAGCGGCTTCCAGCACGGTTTCACCGGCAGCCACAGGAAACTGGCGGCCAGACGTTTTGAGAGTGACGTTGGGCACGTATGCATTGTCGCGGTGATCGCAGCAGACAACAATGCGGGCTGCCTCTCAAGGAATCAACGATGAGTATCTGGAAACAAGCCCCCGACCTCGAACGCCTCAACGCGTTGAGCGTCGATACCATGATGCAGACCCTGGATATCCGCTTCACCGCCATCGGCGATGACTGGCTGCAAGGCACGATGCCGGTCGATCATCGCACCCACCAGCCCTATGGCCTGTTGCATGGTGGCGCCTCGGTGGTACTGGCCGAAACACTCGGCAGCAGTGCCGCCATGCTTACCCTCGACCCGCAGAAAGAGCTCGCGGTGGGCCTGGAGATCAATGCCAACCACGTCCGTGGCGTCCGCACCGGCAGCGTGACCGGCACCGCCAGGATGCTGCACCTTGGCCGATCCACCCAGGTCTGGGAAATCCGCATTGAGAATGATCAAGGTGCCCTGGTCTGTGTCTCGCGCATCACCATGGCCGTGGTGCCGGCGCGCGTGGTCGGGCCGCGATGAGCGTGACATCGCGCGAACGTTCCGCCCACCCCGCACGGTACGGCGGGAGGTGGCACGATGAATCGTGAGACGCCGTATGAACGGCTCAGCCCCGACCTTGTGCTCGATGCCATCGCTGCCTGCGGGCTATGGCCGGATGGCCGGTTGCTGGCGCTCAACAGCTACGAAAATCGCGTTTGGCAGGTAGGTCTCGAGGACCAACCGCCGATCATCGCCAAGTTTTATCGCCCCGATCGCTGGAGCGACGCGGCGATCATCGAAGAGCACACCTTCGCGCACGAGCTCGCCGACGCCGAACTGCCGGTGGTAGCACCCTGTGCTTTCGGTGGCCAGACGCTGCTGCAGCACGACGGCTTCCGCTATGCGCTGACGCCCCGCCGCAGCGGCCGCGCCCCGGAGCTGGAGTCGGTCGATCAATTGCAGTGGCTGGGTCGCCTGATCGCACGCATGCACGTCGTCGGTGCCCGCCAGCGATTTGTCCATCGCGGCAAAGTCGACTCCGACACCATGGTGCGGCAGCCAATGCGCGCCGTGCTCGACTCCTCACTGACGCCGCCGTCCCTGCGGGATCACTACCTGGTTGCCGCCAGCCGCCTCGACGACGCGATCGCAGCGCGTCTGCGGGCCGTGGGCCCGGCGTCGTCGTTGCGCCTGCACGGCGACTGTCACCCCGGCAACGTACTGTGGACCGACAACGGCCCGCATTTTGTCGATCTGGACGACGCCCGCAGCGGTCCGGCCGTGCAGGATCTCTGGATGCTCGCCAACGACGACCCGGCCATGCAGGCCTTGCTCGATGGCTACCGACAGTTCCGCGACTTCGATCCCACCGAACTGGCGCTGATTCCGGCGCTGCGCGCAATGCGCCAGTTGCACTACGCCGGCTGGATCGCCGAACGCTGGCACGATCCGGCGTTTCCTGCGGCGTTTCCGTTCGCCGCTGAATCGCGCTGGTGGGAGCAGCACATCGCCGACCTGCACGAACTGTCCGATGAGCTGGAATAATGGCGGATCTCGTGTAGGAGCGCACCCTGTGCGCGATGGCTATAGGCGAATCCCGTCTGAAAGGCAATCGCGCACAGGGTGCGCTCCTACCATTCCCCCATCCCCCTCCGGAGTCCTGCATGCGCACCATCCTCTTCCGCCTGATCGGCATTTTCGAAATCGCGGGCGGACTGTATGGCGTGGCGGCGATGTTGCGTCGCCTGCTGCCGTTCCACAGCACCCATGGCAGCGTGCTGACACTGCTCGGCCTGGCTCTTTTCGGTTTCGTGTTGGCCGCGGGCGTGCAGCTGGTCGACGGCAGCGAGCGAGGCGTACGGATGTCGCGCTGGGCCCAGTTGCTGCAACTACCGCTGATCGCCACGCCGGTATTCAGCTACGCACTGCATTGCGGCGCCTACCTCAACCTCTACACCACGTTGCATCTGGCACGACCTTGGCTGGACTGGAACGTCGGCACCCAGGGTTTTGGCCTGGCGCTGGCCGGCCCAGCCAATGTGCGGTTCGGCGTCAACCTGCTGGCCGCGCTGTCGTGGTTGGCACTCAAACTGCGCTGAATGCGGGATATCCCGGAGAACGGCGCCCCGGCCCGCTATCATGGGCAGATGATTACCATTGACTCCCCGCTTCCCGTCATCCGCCTGAAGTCCGATCGCAATCCCGGTCACCCGTGGGTATGGTCGGCGCAAGTCTACAAACCGGAGTCACGCCTCCCGCCGGGCAGCTTGGTCGAAATCCAGGATGCCAAGGGGCGTTTCGTCGGGCGCGGCTTCTGGAATGGCCATGCGCGCATCGCGCTGCGCCTGCTGAGCAACGATGCCGCCGAAACCATTGACGCCCATTGGATTGCCACACGCATCGACCGTGCGGTGAAGCTGCGCCGTGAATGGCTGCAGCTCGACCCGTGCAGCGACGCCTGGCGGGTGGTGCACAGCGAGGGTGATGGCCTGTCCGGGCTGATCGTCGACCGTTACGCCGACACCCTGGTGATCGAGTACTTTGCCGCCGGCATGTGGCGCTTTCGCGAAGCGATCCACGCCGCCCTGCTCAGCCACTTCCCCGGCGCGCGGCTGTACTGGTTTGCCGAGTCGCATGTGCAGAAGCAGGAGTCGTTCGACGTACGCAGTCCGGATGCCCCCACCGCCGTCGAGGTACGTGAGCACGGCCTGCGTTTCAACGCCGCACCGGGCTGCGGCCACAAGACCGGTTTTTTCGCCGACCAGCGCGACAACCGTCGCCGTTTCGCCGAACTGGCGAAAGGTCGACGCGTGCTCGACCTGTGCTGCAACGCCGGCGGCTTCGCGGTGCATGCCATGGCAGCGGGCGCGCGCGAAGCTGTCGGCGTGGATCTGGATGCCGGCATCCTCGATATCGCCCGCAGCAACGCTGCGGCCAACAATGTCGCGGTGACGTTCGAGCAATCCGATATCTTCGACTGGGTCCGGGCGGCGGTGGCCCGTGGCGAGCGCTACGACGCGGTGGTCCTCGACCCCGCCAAGCTCACCCGCGACCGCAACAAGGTGATGGATGCGCTGAAGAAGTATTTCGCGATGAACCGCATGGCGCTGGATATCATCCCGCCTGGCGGCCTGCTCTTGACCTGCTCCTGCACCGGCCTGGTCGGCGAGGGTGAATTTCTGGAGATGCTGCGTCGCGTGGCGCTCAACGCCGGCCGGGAGATCCAGGTCTTGCAGACCAGCGGCGCCGGTGCAGACCATCCGTTTCGCACCGACGTACCCGAAGGGCGTTACCTCAAGGCGGTATTCTGCCAGGTGATGTGAGGCAATGACCGGCTCATCCGGTTGCCGGCGGGTACGGCCGACCGTCGTTGTGGGTGTAGCCGTTTTGCGCATCCCAACGCAGATCGATGTCGGGATAGACGACGGTATCGTTGCTGCGGCGGCTGCCGACTTCGAGGCAAACCGCCAGTGTGCTGCTGCGGTTGACCAGGTGATGTCCGTCCGGGCAATTCCGCGGAAACGCCGCCGCGTCACCCGCGCGCAGCAGCTGCTCACCCTGATCGGTGATCAGTACCAGCTCGCCGCTGAGGACATAGACGAATTCATCCTCGTGCGAATGCCAATGTCGCTGGCTTGACCACGTGCCGGGCGGCAGCTGCAGCAAGTTGACGCCAAAATCGGTCAAACCCCCGGCATCGCCCAACGCTTTTCGGGTGCGCTGCTCGGCACAGCGTGCGAACGGCGCGGGATAGCTCGAACCGTGACGTTCGGCGAGTCCGGCAATATCGATTTTCGGCATGACGGCGATCCGCTCAGTCGTGGGAGCGATCGCGCTCCATGGCGACCGCATCGGGTGCAGCTTTGGCCTTTGCCGGCGCAACCGGCAACAGCCCATCGGCACGGAACATGGCCTTGATGCCGCGCAGCGCCTGACGGATGCGATCGCGGTTCTCGATCAAGGCGAAACGCACATAGTCGTCGCCGTAATCGCCAAAGCCGATGCCGGGCGATACCGACACCTTGGCGTCGGCCAGCAGCTTCTTGGCAAACTCCAGCGAGCCGAGTTTGGCATAGGCGGCGGGAATCCTCGCCCACACATACATCGAAGCCCGGGGGTTCTCGACCATCCAGCCGGCCTCATGCAGTCCCTTGACCAGCACGTCGCGGCGCTGCTGGTAACGCATGGCGATATCGCGCACGCATTGCTGGTCGCCCTCCAGCGCGGCAATCGCCGCCACCTGCAACGGGGTGAAGGTGCCGTAGTCGTGGTAGCTCTTGATCCGCGCCAGCGCGTTGACCAGCTCCGCATTGCCGACCATGAAGCCGATCCGCCAGCCCGCCATGTTGTAGCTCTTGGACAGCGTGAAGAATTCCACCGCGATGTCCTTGGCGCCCGGCACTTGCATGATCGAAGGCGCTTTCCAGCCATCGTAGGTGATGTCGGCGTAGGCCAGGTCGTGCACCACCAGCACGTCATACTGCTTCGCCAGTGCGATCACCCGCTCGAAGAAGTCCAGCTCCACGCATTGCGCCGTGGGATTGGACGGAAAACCCAGGATCATCATCTTCGGCTTGGGGATGCTCTCGCGGATACCGCGTTCGAGCTCGGCGAAGAAATCGATGCCCGGCGCCATCGGTATCGAGCGGATCTGCGCGCCCGCGATCACCGCCCCGTAGATATGGATCGGATAGCTCGGGTTGGGCACCAGCACGGTATCGCCCCGATCCAGCGTGGCCAGCATCAGATGCGCCAGCCCCTCCTTGGAGCCGATGGTGACGATGGCCTCGCTGTCCGGATCGATTTCCACCGCATAGCGGTCGGCATACCAGTGCGAGATCGCTCGGCGCAGCCGCGGAATGCCCTTCGAGGTGGAATAGCCATGGGTATCCGGCCGCTGCGCCACCGCGCACAGCTTCTCCACGATATGCGGCGGCGTCGGACCGTCGGGGTTGCCCATGGAAAGGTCGACGATATCCTCGCCACGACGGCGCGCGGCCATCTTCAGTTCGGCGGTGATGTTGAAGACGTAGGGTGGGAGACGCTCGATGCGCGCGAAACGGCGCGGGGCGGACGCGGGTGAAGAACCCTGCTCGGTCATGAAAACCTCGTGGAACGTAAGCGCCCGGAACCGTCCGAGCGACGCCGGCCGTGGGGCGGCCTGACCGGGACTTCGAGACACCCGGCTGAGACAACCATATCGTCATGGCCCGCGGCCGTCGAGTGCTCACCCCAACCCCGCTCTGCCGCTTCGCGGGAGGCGTGGGCCCCGCTCCCGCACGACTAACGGGTCGGTCGGGTGCATCCGTCCCGGAAACTGAGACGACAACGCGTAAACTTGCACTCTTGCGTTCAACGGAATTGGCCATGCCCTCAAACGAACTATTGCTGACGGTCCTGGTGCTCACGGCCTTGATCATCCTGATTCTGCAGCTGATGATCCTGTTGCGTGGCCGCGGCGATAGCGGACTCAACAGCCGCCTGGATGCGCTGAAGGATGACGGGGAGCGTTTGCAACGCGCCCTGCGCGAGGAGCAGCGCGCCGGGCGTGAAGAGCTGCAGCAAGGCTTCGATCGCTTTCGGGGTCATGTTGTCGAGCAGCTCGGCAACATGTCGCAACAACAGGTCGAGCGCATCGATGGCTTCGGTCAACGACTGCACCTGCTTACCGAACGCACCGACACTGGGCTGCAGACGCTGGCGCAACGTCTCGCCGAGGACGCTCGCAAGAGTCGGGAGGAGTCCACGCTGACCCTGAATCGATTCGGCGAAGTGCTGCAACAACGCCTCGCCGCACTGACGGCGGACAACGAGAAACGCCTCAGCGACGTGCGCAACACACTGGAAAACCGGCTGAAGGCGATCCAGGACGACAACGCGGTCAAGCTCGAACAAATGCGCGCCACCGTTGACGAGAAGCTGCAGAGCACCCTGGAAACCCGGCTAGGTCAATCGTTCAAGCTGGTCTCCGAGCGACTGGAGGCGGTACAGCGGGGGCTGGGTGAAATGCAGGGCCTTGCCACCGGGGTCGGTGATCTCAAACGTGTGCTGACCAATGTGAAGAAACGCGGCATTTTCGGTGAGGTCCAGCTTGGCGCCTTGCTGGAGGACATGCTCACCGCCGAGCAGTACGCGTCCAACGTGGTTACCGTGCCCGGCACCAACGACCGCGTCGAGTTCGCCATCCGCATGCCGGGGCAGGAGGAAGGTGAGCATGTCTACCTGCCCATCGACGCGAAGTTCCCCGTGGAGGATTACCAGCGACTTCTCGATGCGCAGGAAGCCAGCGATGTCGACGCCGCCACCGCCGCCGGTCGCGCACTCGAGAACCGTGTTCGCGACGAAGCCAAGCGCATCCACAGCAAGTATGTCGCGCCACCTCACACCACGGATTTTGCCGTGCTGTACCTGCCGACCGAAGGTCTCTACGCCGAAGTGATCCGGCGACCCGGCCTGTTCGAGAACCTGCAGCGTGACCACCGCGTCACCGTGGCCGGCCCGACCACGCTGAGCGCCCTGCTCAACAGCCTGCAGATGGGTTTCCGCACGCTGGCGATCGCCAAGCGCAGCAGCGAGGTCTGGAAGATCCTTGCCGCGGTGAAGAACGAGTTCGGCAAATTCGGCGTAGTGCTGGAGAAGACCCGCAAGCAACTCGACACGGTGCGCAACAGTATCGACAGCGCCGGCCAGCGCACCCGCGCCATCGAGCGCAAGTTGCGCGACGTAGAGTCACTGTCCGGTGACAACGTCGAACTACTGCAGCTGGACGTGGCCGGCCCGACCGCAGATGGCCAGGACGACGGTCAGCCAGAGCACGATGAAAGGCTGTAATCCATCCATTCAGCCATCGGAAAGGGCCGCGCGCGGCGCGGATTTACGTGCCCAGCCGCCTAGCCGGGTAAACTTTGGGCTTGACCCGTTTCAGGAATTCGCATGAGCGACCATGCCAGGCAGCCCGACGTCACCCAGGAACAGGCCGAAGAGGCCGTGCGAACTCTGCTGCGCTGGTCCGGCGAGGATCCGGCACGGGAAGGTCTGCTCGACACGCCCAAGCGGGTGGTCAAGGCTTACCGCGACTGGTTTTCGGGCTACTCCAGCGATCCGGCCGACTACCTGCGTCGTACCTTCAAGGAGGTCGAAGGCTACGACGAAATGGTCGTGCTGCGCGATATCGAGTTCGAGAGCCATTGCGAGCACCACATGGCGCCGATCATCGGGCGCGCCCACGTCGGTTACATGCCGACCAACCGGGTGGTCGGCATCAGCAAGCTGGCCCGGGTGGTCGACGGCTATGCGCGCCGTTTCCAGGTGCAGGAGAAGCTCACCGCGCAGATCGCCCAATGCATCCAGGAAACCCTGCAGCCAGCCGGGGTCGCGGTGGTGATCGATGCCAGCCACGAATGCATGACCACCCGCGGCGTACACAAGCGCGGTGTCTCGATGGTGACCAGCCAGATGCTCGGCACCTTCCGCGACGACGCCCGCACCCGCGCCGAATTTCTGCAGTTCATCGGCATCCATGGTGGCGCCCGCTGAACAAGCCCGTGCATTTCGCACTGCTGCCGGCCCTGCTGCTGGCGCCGCTGGCGCTGTTCGCGCAGCAGACGCGGGGGGACTACCTGCGACTGTTCGACCGCAATGGCGATGGCCGTGTCAGCATGGCTGAATACATGAGCTACATGAGCCGGGGCTTCCAGCGCATGGACCGCAACGGTGACGGCATCCTCGAAACCCGTGAATTGCCGGGCCATCGGGGGCGACCGATTTCACTGAAGCAGTATCAACACAACCTGCGCCGACAGTTCCGCCGGCTGGATCGGCACCATCACGGTTTTCTCGATGCACGTGAGCTCACCGCGCCGCCACGCTGACCCGGGCGAAATTTTGTAGGAGCGCACCCTGTGCGCGATGCTCTCAGACTGATCAGACCAGGAGCATCGCCCACAGGGCTTCTGCAGAATCGTGCGTCAGGACGAAATCGCCAGCTGCTCCGAGCGATACAACTGGACCGTCACCCCTACCGCGAGCACCGCTGCCGCAAGGCTGCCGCCCAGGCACAGGCCGAGCTGGAGTGCGCTGATACCGGCACCACGCAACAATTGCATGATGCCGAGGTTCTGACCCAGCAATGGCACCGCGTACATCCACGGCTGCGGCTTGATCGGCAGAATCGCCAGCACCAGGCTGGGAATGATCGGCACCAGCATCAACAACGACAGGTAGGTCTGCGCCTCGCGATAACTCTTAGCGAACGCCGCCACCATCGACTGCAAGGCCGCCAGCAAAACGACCAGCGGCAGCATCAGCAACAGCACAAAGCCGCCGAAATGCAGGCCGAGGTCCAGTTCCATGCCGAGCTTTTCGGCCGGAATGAAGCGCCCCACCGCAGCAAAGGCCAGCAAGGTGATCACCAGGCTGGCGGTGGAGAAGGCGCAAATCGCGGCCAGTTTGCCGGCCAGAATCTTCCAGCGCGGTACCGGGTTGGCGAACAGCGGCTCCAGTGACTGCCGTTCGCGCTCGCCGGCAGTGAGGTCGATTGCCAGGTACATGCCGCCCATGAAGATGGTAATCACAAAGAAGTACGGCAACATCGCGAACATCAACACCGCGCGCGACTGCGGTGTAGCCTGATCGCGCCGCGCTACCTTGAGCGGCCACGCCGTATTCGGTGACAGGCCGCGGGCGAGCAAACGCATCGCCCCTTGCTCGCGGGCGTAACTCTCCAGCAAGTGGGCCACCCGCGCCACCGCCGTGGCGGCGTCACGTTGCGAGGAGTCGTAGATCAGCTCCACTTGCACTGGCTCGCCCGCGCGCCAGGCCTTGCCATAATCGGCGTCGATACGCAGCACGACGTCAGCATCCTGTCTGCGCACGGCCTGTTCCGGGTTGGCCAGCGGCGGCTTGGGCACCACCCCGCCAGCCTTTAGTGCGGCAATCAGGTTCGGGGCGTATTCGGCACCGATGACCGGCAAGGGCAACGGCTTCTCGGCCTTGTCCAGCTCGCGCGTCAAGGTGATATTGAGCAGCAGCACCAGCAGCAGCGGCCCCAGCAGCGGCCCGGTCAGGAACGCGCTTATCAGGGTGCGCCGGTCGCGCAGGTTTTCCCGGACCTCTTTCAGGAATACCGTGAGGAAGGCGCGGCTGCGGTGGTCACCCTGGCGATCGATCTTCATGCGGCCAGGCCTTCGTCGCTGCCAATGATCTTGACGAAGGCATCCTCCAGCGTGCCTGCGCCGGTCGCGGCCAACAGGCTCTGCGGTGTTTCATCGGCCACCACCCGTCCGTGCGCGATCACCACGATGCGATCACACAAGGCAGCCACCTCCTGCATGATGTGGCTGGAAAAAAGGACGCAGCGCCCCTCGGCCTTCAACCCGGTCATGAATTTGCGCAGTGCACGCGTCGCCATCACGTCGAGGCCATTGGTCGGTTCATCGAGAATCACGTTGCGCGGGTCATGCACCAGCGCGCGGGCGATCGCGGTCTTCACCCGCTGGCCCTGGGAGAAGCCCTCGGTACGGCGGTGGGCGATGTCGTCCATCCCAAGCGCCTCGATCAGCGCGGCACGGCGCACCGTCAACAGCGCTTCCGACATCCCATGCAAGCGCGCAAAGTAGTCGATGTTCTCGCTTGCGGTAAGCCGTTTGTACAGCCCCCGGGCATCCGGCAGCACGCCCAACTGGCGGCGCACGCCCAGCGGATCGCGGGCTGCGTCGATGCCATCCACCAGCACCTGACCGCTGTCCGGTGTCATCAGCGTGTAGAGCATGCGCAAGGTGGTGGTCTTGCCGGCGCCGTTGGGGCCGAGCAGACCGGTGATCTCGCCGTCCCGGGCGCTGAAACTGACGCCATCGACGGCCTTCACGGCGCCGAAGGACTTGTGCAAATCCTTCACTTCGATCATGGCGTGGCTCCGTTGAAGTCGATGAAGATCGGCGTCGGCCGCAACCGCTCAAGGCAGCTCGCGTCCAGCGTTTTCGGGTCGAGCTTCTCGATGAAGTGCTTGATCAACTGCGGCATACAGCCGGCCGCCATCACGCTGTGACCCTGTCCCTTGAGCACCAGCACGCGGGCATCGGGCAAGCCTTTCGCCACCGCTTTGGCATAGCGCGGCGGGGTCACCGGATCGTACTGCCCGGCCAGCAGCAACACCGGCCGGGTGGTTTTCAGCGGCGCATGGAAGTCGGCCGGACGGCGGCCTTTGGGCCACACCGAACAGATCGCCTTGAACGCGTCGATCATGTGGGTTCCCAGCAAGGTATCCGCATCTTGCGGACGCGGGGTAAGCAGGTCGGCGTCCTCGCTGCAGATCACTGAATACTGCATGCCGCTGCCGCTCAGTTCGGCCAGGTCGCCCGAAAGGATTTTCGCCTGCCCCAGCAGCGGACCGACGTCGCCATGTGCGGCAGCGTCGATCGACAGCGGCAACAGCGCCGCGGTGGCTGGCGTATAGGCAAACATGCGCACCACGCTGGCCAGCACATGCTCGTTCAGCACGCGCTTGACCGCACGGTAGGTTTCCGGATCGCGAAAGCTGACCTGATGCGGATTGGCGCGCAACGCGCCACGCAGCTGGAGCAAGGTCTGCTGCGGGTCGCCGAAACGCTGCTTGCAGGCCGGTTCGGCGGTGCAGCGCGCAAATTGCGCCTGCAATGCATCGTGAAGATTACGCGCAAAGTCTTCGCCCAGCACCAGCGGATTCGGCACCACACTATCCAGCACCACGCTGCGTACCGCATCGGGATAATGCATCAGGTACTGCTGCGCCACCCGGGTGCCGTAAGACACCCCGATCAGGTCGTAGGTCGGCGAGCCCAGCGCCTTGCGCACAGCCTCCAGATCCTGGGTGGCCACGGTGGTGGTGTAATAGCGCGGATCAGCGTGCGTGCTCACCTGCTTTAGGCAGGCGGCCGCTGCGGCGCGCAGCTTGCTCGCATTGAAGGTACCGGCGTCATCCGCCGCGCCGGACCCGGCAGAATCCGTGCAGGTGAGCGGATTTGAGCTACCGGTGCCGCGCTGGTCGAGCAGCAGCACGTTGCGATGCGCCAGCAATGGCTGCAATACGGAAGCCACCATGCTTGCCGATTCGGTAGCCGCCTGGCCTGGCCCACCGGCGAGAAACACCAGCATGTCCTTGCTGGCTACCTGGGCACGCGAGCGCAGGATCGCCAGCTTCAAGGTGATGATGCGGCTGTGCGGGTCGGCGCGATTTTCCGGTACCGGAAATCCCGTGCACCATGCCGCCGTGCTGAGTCCGCTGTGCGGTTGCGGCAACTCGCACGCGGTCAGCGTCAGCGCACCCAGATGCCATGTCTGCGGCTTGGCCTCGGCTGTACTGGGCGCAGGGGTCGTGGCCGTGACGGGGCGTGGCCTTGCCGCAAGTTGATGCCAGCCCAGCACGCCGAGCAATCCGATCAAGGTCCCTGTACGCCAGCCCACACGCCGCTTCGCCACCATGCCCGTCACTCCTCCCCCGGTAGAAAGATCGACTCGATCGAAAGCCCGAACAGACGGGCTATCCCGAATGCCAGGGGCAGACTGGGATCATACTTGCCGGTCTCGATCGCATTGACGGTCTGCCGCGATACATCAAGCCGCTCGGCCAGCTCCGCCTGCGACCAACCCTGCGCGCTGCGCAACTCGCGTACCTGGTTGTTCATGTCGTAACCGTCACCCGGGCGGATACCGGCGCGATACCCAGATCTTCGCCAGTCCGAAACTCAAAAACAGGCAGGGCAATACCCAGATGGCCACCACGTTGGCTTGTGCACCCTGCCAATTGCTGGCACCCAGCAGCATGCCGAAGGAAAAGAAGCCGAACCCGGTCAGCATCGAGGCAATCGCTATCGCCTCCAGATCGATGCGTCGCTCCAGTTCGTCCTGATCGCGGATCACCCGGACCATCGCGCGGATCATCAAGACGATCGGCGCCAAGGGCAATACCACCAGCAGGCTGCGCAGAAGCACGCTGTCGACGCTTCGGGCCAGAAACCCGTAGGCGACGATCAACACCGCATAGGCGAAGGTGGCGGGCAGGAATTCGCGCAGGTAACGCTTGTGCACCTTTCGCATGGCACGACTCCCGGAGGTGTATGTTCGGAGCATCTTGCGCGGCACGGCGCCACGAGTGTCCGATTGATGTAAAGCAAACTTGACATATTCAAGGCTAGCGATGCCTGTCGAAAATGTCAAGGATGCTTGACACGACACGTAGTCCTGCCAGCTCCTGGCACCCTGGCGCATCGCCCCGCACCTCTACCGGGCAGAGGCATGCAGGATCAGCGCGACGAGATGTATTTCTCGCGGCGGATCTGCGACACCGGCAAACCGGCGTCCTTCAACGCGGCGAACGCGGCATCGACCATGTTGGGGTTACCGCACAAATAGGCGATATCGCGCTCGGCGCTGGGACCGAGTTCCGCCAGTACGTGCTGCACGTGCCCGCTGCGATCGGTCGGGCGCGGCAACGCCCGTGGCTCGCGACTCAGACAACCGTGGAAGATGAACCCCGGATGCCGTTGCGCGAAGGCCTCGAACTCCTCGCCATACAGCAGTTCAGCCTCCTGCCGGGCGCCGTATAGCAGCACCACTTCGCGGTCGCCAGCGGCCAGCAGCTTCTCCAGCTGCGGCAGCATCGCGCGGTAGGGGGTGACACCGGTACCGGTGGCCAGCAGCAGATAGCGCGGATGGGTATCAGCCGACTGCAGGCAGAAGCGACCGTAGGGACCGCTGGCCTCGATCACCTCACCGCTCGCGAGCTCTCCCAGCAACCGGGTCGCCGCGCCACCTTCGACATAGCTCACCGCGATCTCGATGCGCGATACCGGCGAACTGCCGTCACCCACGGTGGCGACCGAATAGCTGCGCTTGGTCGCGCTGCCGTCCTCGTAGTGGAAGTGCACCTGCAGGAACTGCCCCGGGTTGAAGGCCAGCGGCTGGCCATCGACGCGCTCGAACACCAGGTGGCGAACGGTAGAGGCAAGCATGTAACTATCGACGAGACGGAGCTGAAAATGTTCGGCCATGAGGTTTCCGGAAACAATGAGTGCATCCGGCAGGGCTCGGATGCGTGCAACAAGCCCGCTATGATAGGGGGCTGAAAGCCACCGGCCAAACGTCCTCGCCGCCTGCCGGCCTGATCGGCCGTTCTGCCGCGTGGTCACCGTGTCCTTCTGCGCCCTTCACTATCCGGCACCGCCCATGACCTCAGCACCCGCACTCGTCGTCGACAACCTGCGCAAAACCTACGGCAATGGCGTCGAGGCCCTCAAGGGCATCAGCCTGACCGTGCAACCCGGCGATTTCTTCGCCTTGCTCGGACCCAACGGCGCCGGCAAATCCACCCTTATCGGCATCCTCTCCTCGCTAGTTAACTCGACCAGCGGCGATGCCCAGGTCTTCGGCATGTCGGTCAACACGCAGCGCAGCGAGGCGATGCGTCTGATCGGCCTGGTGCCGCAGGAAATCAACTTCAATCAGTTTGAGAAACCGTTCGACATCTGCGTCAATGAGGCGGGCTTCTACGGCATTCCGCGCAAGATCGCCGCCCAGCGCGCCGAGAAGTACCTCAAGGAGTTGCGCCTGTGGGACAAGGCGCAACATCAGGCCCGCGAGATGTCCGGCGGCATGAAGCGGCGGCTGATGATCGCCCGGGCGATGATGAACGAACCGAAGCTGTTAATCCTGGACGAACCCACCGCCGGCGTGGATATCGAGATTCGCCGCTCGATGTGGCAGTTCGTCAGCGGCATCAACGCCGCCGGTACCACGGTGATCCTGACCACGCATTATCTGGAAGAGGCCGAATCCCTGTGTCGCAACATCGCAATCATCGATCACGGCACGATCGTTGAAAACACCAGCATGAAACGCTTGCTGGCCACCCTGGACGTAGAGACCTTCATCCTCGACGTGACATCGGCGCCAGCTGAGCTGCCGCAGTTGCCGGGCATCATCCTGCGTCGCACCGACGAACATACGCTGGAAGCGGAAATGGCCCGCTCCCGGGATCTCAATACGCTGTTTGCGGCGCTGTCCGCCAACGACATCATGGTGAATTCGATGCGCAACAAAACCAATCGACTGGAGGAGTTGTTCGTGCGCCTGGTGGAAAACGGGCGGCAGGCGCCTGAGGCGGCGGAGTCGAAGCACAAGGGTCAGGGGAAGGCAGCATGATCCGGCACACCAACCTCATCGCGCTATATACGATCTCGCGCCGTGAAATCGTGCGCATTGTGCGGATCTGGACGCAGACGCTGATTCCGCCGGTCATCACCATGACGCTGTATTTCGTGATCTTCGGCAAGTTGATCGGCAGCCAGATCCACGAGGTGGCGGGCGGCTTCACATATATGCAGTACATCGTACCCGGATTGGTGATGATGAGCATCATCAACAACAGCTACATGAACATCTCCAGCTCGTTCTTCGGCGCCAAGTTTCAGCGTTCGGTGGAAGAAATGCTGGTCGCACCGATGGCCAACTGGGTAATCCTGGCCGGCTATGTGATCGGATCGGTGGCGCGTGGCCTGGTGGTAGGACTACTGGTGCTGGTGATCGCACTGTTTTTTACCTCGTTGCATGTGGCGCACCCTCTGGTCGCACTGGCTTCGGTGACGCTGGGAGCCACTATTTTCGCGCTGGCAGGTTTCATCAACGCGATGTATGCGAAGAAGTTCGACGACATCGCGCTGGTACCGACCTTCGTGATCACGCCGCTGACCTATCTTGGCGGCGTGTTCTATTCGATCAGCATGCTCGGCGAACCCTGGCAGGCGATCTCACGGATCAACCCGATCCTGTACATGGTCAATGCGTTCCGTTTCGGCATCCTCGGCATCAGTGACGTCTCCGTCGGCTGGGCCTTCGTGGTGATGCTGGCGTTCGTTGCCGCACTATCGATCCTGGCATTGCAGCTGCTCAAGCGCGGTATCGGGCTGCGCTCCTGACGGCAGCTGCAGAGCACACCTTTTGCGCGACCGGGTATCCCGCAAGCGCTATCGCGCACAGGGTGCGCTCCTACATCGGTTTCGGATATGCGCGTCAACAAGTACATCAGCGAGGCCGGCATGTGCTCGCGCCGCGAAGCGGATGAGCTGCTGCTGGCCGGCCGCGTCAGCATCAACGGGGAAGTGGTCGGTACCGGCGCCAAGGCGCTGGAAGGTGACGAGGTGCGCGTCGATGGCGAGATCGTCAAGCCGCGCATGCTCGCCAGCACGCCGGCCGGCAAGAAAGCTGTCTACATTGCGCTGAACAAACCGATCGGCATTACCTGTACTACCGACCCTGGCGTCAAGGACAACATCATCGATTTCGTCGACCATGCGCAGCGAATTTTTCCGATAGGACGCCTCGACAAGGATTCCGAAGGACTGATTCTGCTGACCAGCAACGGCGATATCGTCAACGAGATCCTGCGTGCGGAAAACCATCACGAAAAGGAATACCTGGTTGGCGTCAACAAGGCGATCACCGACGCCTTCCTCACCGGCATGGCCCGCGGCGTGCGTATCCACGGTCAACTGACCCAGCCGTGTCGGGTCAGACGAATCGCGAAATTCGGTTTCTCGATCATCCTCACCCAGGGGCTGAATCGGCAGATTCGCCTGATGGCCGCGGCGTTCGGCTACCGCGTCACCCAACTGCGGCGGGTTCGCATCATCAACGTCAAGCTCGGCCATCTGAAAACAGGTCAGTGGCGAAACCTCACCGACGCGGAGCTGAAAGGGCTGTTGCCCGAACGAACCCAGTGGTAGTCGTTCGCCATCTGTAGGAGCGCACCCTGTGCGCGATGCCTTTCGCTTTTGTCGACATCAAAGGCATCGCGCACAGGGTGCGCTCCTACACGGGCGGGATCAGGCGGCCGGCAACGTTTGCAGATCCCAGCGCGGATAGACGTGTACCGAGGCGTCCTGATGCTGGCCTGAAGCCAGCCGGATCGCGCCGGCCAGCGCGATCATCGCGCCGTTGTCGGTACAAAAATCCAGTCGCGGGAAATACACCCGGAAGTCGTCCTTCGCGCCCGCTGCCGCCAGCTCGGCGCGCAACCGCCGGTTGGCACCGACCCCACCGGCGATCACCAGCCGGTGCGTGCCGCTCGTCTGCAGCGCCCGCCGGCACTTGATGATCAAGGTGTCGACAATCGCCTCCTCGAACGCCCTGGCAATGTCGGCCCGGGTCTGCTCGCTCTGGTCCGATTGCTGCCAGGCCAGCAGGACCTGGGTCTTCAGCCCTGAAAAGCTGAAATCGAGTCCGGGGCGTTGGGTCATCGGCCGGGCGAAATGGAACACCCCGTGCCGACCCTGCTCAGCGAGTTTCGCCAGCACCGGGCCGCCGGGATACGGCAAGCCCATCATCTTGGCGGTCTTGTCGAAGGCCTCGCCTGCTGCATCGTCCAGGGTATCGCCAAGAAGGGTGTACTCGCCGATCGCCTTGACCTGGACCAGCATGGAGTGCCCACCCGACACCAGCAACGCCACGAACGGGGGCTTGGGCGGGTCGTCCTCGAGCAAGGGTGCCAACAGGTGGCCCTCCATGTGATGGACGCCTATCGCTGGCACCCCCAGCGCCCAGGCCAGCGCGCGCCCAACGGAAGCCCCCACCAGCAGGGCGCCCACCAGTCCGGGCCCGGCGGTATACGCCACCCCGCCCAGATCCTGCACGCCGAGTCCGGCCTCGCCCAGGGCCTCACGAATCAAGGGCAGCAACTTGCGCACGTGGTCGCGGCTGGCCAGTTCCGGCACTACGCCACCGTAATCGGCGTGCAGCTTGATCTGGCTGTACAAGGTGTGAGCGAGCAGACCGCGGCCCGGGGTCTCCGGCTCCCAGCGCAGTAGCGCCACCCCGGTCTCGTCGCACGAGGTTTCAATACCCAGCACCGGCCCCCGTGGCGCAGTCTTTGAAAATTCTTTGTTATGCACGGTATAATTCGCGGCTCACCATATTTCACTGTCCTGCAATCGCGGGCAGATTACCACTCGGAGTTTCCATGCCCAACGTAAAAGTTCGCGAGAACGAGCCGTTCGAGATCGCTCTGCGTCGTTTCAAGCGTACCTGCGAAAAGGCCGGCGTGCTGGCTGAAACGCGCAAGCGTGAGTTTTACGAAAAGCCGACCCAGGAGCGCAAGCGCAAGCGTGCCGCCGCGGTGAAACGTCACCTGCGTCGCCTGTCGCGTGACGTCTCGCGCAAGGTTCGGATGTACTGAATTTTCGCCGTCCCCCGGGTTGATGGGTGCTGCGCCTAAGGCGCAGCCCGACGAAAAACGGTCGGCGCGGGTTCTCGCAGCCACCGCAGGCATTCCATCCGATCTGGCCGGCGTTGTCCCCAGGGCAACGCCGGCTTTGTCGTTTCCGTAAAATGGATTTTCGGTCCGCTTCGGCGCGGACGCCCACCCTAGTCCGCGAACCGGGAGACCTCCGCCATGACGCTCAAGCAACAGCTCACTGAAGACATGAAGACCGCCATGCGTGCCGGCGACAAGCACCAGCTGGGAGTCATCCGATTGATGCTGGCGGCGATCAAGCAGCGGGAAGTGGATGAAAGGGTCGAGCTGGACGATCTGCAAACCCTGGCCACGCTGGAAAAGATGCTCAAGCAGCGCCGTGATTCGGTCAGCCAGTTCGAGGCCGCTGGGCGAGAGGACTTGGCCGCCATCGAACGTGCCGAGATGACCGTGATCGACACGTATCTGCCGGCCAAACTCGATGAGGCCGAGATCGACATCCTGGTCAGTGCCGCAATCAGCGAGACCGGTGCCAGCTCCCCCAGGGACATGGGCAAGGTGGTGGCGGCGGTGAAGGCCAAGGTTGCCGGCCGCGCCGACATGGCGGTGGTCTCCAGCAAGATCAAGGCGCGACTGGCCGGCTGAAGCGCGCCAAAGGACCACGCACCTCCGCGTGCCTGGCAAACGATACACGCCGTTCACATCCAGCTCGCTAGAAATATCCTGACCCGGGGCGGATGGACGCCCCGATCCTCACCGGAGTCAGCCATGCTGAAGTGGGCCATCATTTTTGCCATTATCTCGCTGGTAACCGGCTTGCTCGGTTTCCGTGGTGTTTCCGGTGTCACCGGCACTATTGCCAAGATCCTGTTCGCGATCTTCCTGATTCTGTTCCTGCTGGCGCTGCTTGCCGTGGTGGGTATCTTCCATATTTTCTAGCTACGCCGTTCGGCCACCGCTCAGGCGAGACGGCTGCAGTTGTTCTCCGCCCGACCATGAAACCTGGACGGGCTTCGGCCTCCCCGTCCGTTAGACTAGGCCGCTTATGCGCGGCCTGATTCCCGACAGCTTCATCGATGAACTGCTGGCCCGCGTCGATATTGTCGACGTGGTCGAACGGCGCGTGCCGCTGAAGAAGGCCGGGCGGGAGTGGACCGCCTGCTGTCCGTTCCACGACGAGCGCACGCCCTCGTTCTACGTCAGTCCGGCCAAGCAGTTCTTCCACTGCTTCGGCTGCGGGGCCAGCGGCAGCGCGATCAAGTTCCTGATGGATTTTGACCGCCTGGAGTTTCCGGACGCGGTGGAGGAGCTGGCCCAGGTCGCCGGCCTGACCGTGCCGCGCGAGGACCATGGAAATAGCGCGCCGCGCGAGGACAAGACCGACCTCTACGCGCTGCTGGAATCGGCCGCGAGCTGGTATGAAGGTGAGCTGCCGCGCAACGCCGATGCACAGGCTTACTGCCGCCAGCGTGGTCTGGACGCGGAAACTATCAAACGTTTTCGCCTCGGCTGGGCACCGGCCGGCTATGACGGCGTGATCAAGGCGCTGGGCAGCAGCCCGCGGCGCATGGAGTTGCTCACCGAAGCCGGCATGGTCGCCAGCAACGACAAGGGCAGCAAGTACGATCGTTTTCGCGAACGCCTGATGTTTCCGATCCTCGACCGCCGTGGCCGGGTAATTGCCTTCGGCGGCCGGGTATTGCAGGCCGATCAGGCCCCCAAATACCTCAACTCGCCCGAAACGCCACTGTTTCACAAAGGACGGGAGCTCTTTGCGCTGTGGCAAGTGAAGCAGGCGAACCAGCATCTCACCCGCATCGTGGTGGTCGAGGGCTACATGGATGTGATCGCCCTGCACCAGGCGGGCCTGCCGATTGCGGTCGCCACGCTGGGTACCGCCACCACGCCCGAGCACACCGAGATACTGTTCCGCGCTGCGGCTGACGTGGTGTTCTGCTTCGATGGCGACCGTGCCGGACGGGCCGCAGCATGGAAAGCACTGGAGGCGGCGTTGCCGCGATTACGCGACGGACGCCAGGCCTATTTCCTGTTTCTTCCCGACGGCGAAGACCCGGACTCGTTGGTCCGCAAGGAGGGCCGCCAGGGGTTCGAACGACGGATCGAGGAGGCCACGCCGCTCTCGGACTATTTCTACGCCGAGCTGTCGCGTGACATCGGCATGACCAGCCTGGACGGACGTGCGCGCCTGGCCGAGCGTGCACGCCCCCTGCTCGGCCGTCTTCCCGATGGGGCATTCCGCGACTTGATGACCCAGGAGCTGGAAAAGCGCAGTGGCGTGAGCACCCGATTGCAAAGCGGACCGACGCAGCCGCGCGCGCTGCCGCGCCCCGCCGTCGCGCAGCGCTCGCTGGTGCGCAGCGCCATTGCGCTGCTGCTGGCGCAGCCGGGCATTGCCGACGAGGTAACGAAGCCTTACAAATTTCTTCAGCTGGACCGACCCGGTGTGCCTCTGCTTGCCGAACTTCTCGACCTTGCCCGTTCGCGTGCCGGGATCAACTCGGCGCGACTGGTCGAGCATTTCGCCGAACGGCCCGAATACCCCGCCTTGCAAAAATTGATGGCAACGATGACGGTTGGCGAGCCGGACGCCCAACGCACCGAATTCTTGCAGGCACTTGCGCGGATGGAGCACCAAGCCCTTATTCAACGCCGCGACATGCTCAGCGCAAGGCTCTCGCAGCTCAACGAGGAGGAAAAAGCCGAGTTGCGCAGGCTACTTCCGCTGCGGGAAACGCCGGATCAGGGATCATGAGACCGTCGCCACGACTTTCCGATGAGCCCTACACGCCAAACCTTTTGCCTCTAACGCGCAGCTTGCGCATGACCGCTCTGGATCGCGATGGACCTGCTTGAACAACTGGTGAGCATTTTTGCCCGCAACGGCTACCTGGCGGTATTCATAGCGCTGATGATTTGCGGTGCCGGCCTGCCCTTGCCGGAAGATATCACCCTGGTAGCTGGCGGCGTCATCGCCGGACTCGGTTATGCCAACGTGCACGTGATGTTCGCGCTGACGATGTTCGGCGTGCTACTGGGCGACTCGGGCATCTTCCTGCTGGGCCATCACTATGGGGATCGCATGCTCAAATGGCGCCTGATCGCCCGCATTCTGACACCGGCACGCTACGCCAAGGTGCAGGAAAAATTCGATCGTTATGGCAATCGCGTGCTGTTTTTTGCGCGCTTCCTGCCCGGCATGCGCACCACCATCTATGTCACGGCGGGAACCACGCACCGGGTCTCATTCCTGCGCTTTCTGCTGATCGATACACTGGCGGCGCTGATCAGCGTGCCAATCTGGGTGTATCTGGGCTATTTCGGTGCCCACAACCACCAGTGGCTGATCACCTGGATCCACCGTGGCCAGGCCAGTCTGTGGGCCATCGTTGGGATTCTGCTGCTGACCGGCGCACTGCTGTGGTGGCGACGGCGACGGCGCGCAAAAAAACAATGCATGCGCTGACTGAGACGGCACGCACGCCGTGCCGGATGGCCTGTCACCGGGCATCCAGCCACCACGCCTACACTACAGCCAGCGCGCGTAACGGCGCATGTAAATCAGCTTCATCGCCTGGGTCAGTACGCTGTAGGCAAGTACCGTCAACGCCAACCAGGCGAAGTATACCGGTGGCAACTCCACCATGCCGAGCTTGGCGCCGATCGCACTGTACGGAATCAGCATGCCGATCACAATGATCGCGGTAGTCAGGCCGAGTACGGGTGCGGCGGCAATACTCTGCAAAAAGGGAATCCGGCGGGTACGGATCATGTGTACCACCAGCGTCTGCGTCAGCAGGCTCTCAATGAACCAGCCTGACTGGAACAACGACTGATGCTCCATCGTGCTGGCACCTATCACGAACCACAGCAGCGCGAACGTGGTCATGTCGAATAGCGAGCTGGCCGGACCGATCCACACCATGAAGCGCCCGATGTCACCGGCATCCCATTTGCGCGGCTTGCGCAAATATTCCTCGTCCATCCGATCGAAGGGAATCGACAGCTGCGAGATGTCGTACAACAGATTCAACACCAGGATCTGCAGCGGCAGCATCGGCAGGAAGGGCAGGAGGATGCTGGCAATCAGCATGCTCAGCACGTTGCCGAAATTGGAGCTGGCGGTCATCTTGATGTACTTCATGATATTGCCGAAGGTGATACGCCCCTCGAGCACCCCTTCCTCCAGCACCATCAGGTTCTTTTCCAGCAGGATGATGTCCGCCGACTCCTTGGCGATGTCGGTGGCGGTATCCACCGAAATGCCCACGTCCGCATCGTGCAGGGCGGGCGCATCGTTGATGCCGTCGCCGAGAAAGCCGACGGTATGCCCCTGACGCTGCAATGAGCGCACCACCCGTGCCTTTTGCATCGGCGACATCTTGGCGAACACCGTCACCCGGGCGACCAGCGCGTCCAGGGCGCAGTCGTCGAGCGACTCGATGTCCCTGCCCTGTACCGAGTGGGTGACATCCAGGCCCACCTCGCGGCAGATCTTTCGCGTCACGGCCTCGTTGTCGCCGGTGATCACCTTCACCTCCACGCCATGGTGATGAAGCGCGCGGATCGCAGTGGCCGCGGAGTCCTTGGGTGGATCGAGGAAGGCCAGACAGCCAACCGCCACCAAGTCGTCCTCGTCCACCGTGCTGTACGGGCGATCGTGCGCCGGCGACCGCCGTACCGCGACCACCAGCACACGTAGCCCGTCCTCGTTGAGGCGGTGCGTCATCGCCTTGATTTCCTGACGCCGCTGGTCGGTCATTGGTTCGGTGATGTCGCCGGTACGGGCAAAGCTGCAGATCGACAGCATCTCCTCCACCGCACCCTTGCAAATCAGCAGATGCTCGCCATCGCCGTTGGTGACCACCACCGACATCCGCCGACGCTGGAAGTCGAACGGGATTTCATCGATCACCCGGTAGCGCATCGCCGCTGACTCGAGATCGCGGTGCTCCAGCACCGCCTTGTCCATCAAGTTCTTCAGACCGGTTTGGAAGCGGCTGTTGAGGTAACCGTATTCGAGCGCCTCGTTGGACTCCTCACCGTCCAGGTCGAGGTGGCGTTCCAGCACGATCTTGTCTAGCGTGAGGGTGCCGGTCTTGTCGGTGCACAGTACATCCATGGCACCGAAGTTCTGGATCGCGTTGAGCCGCTTGACCACGACCTTGCGCTTGGACATTGCCATCGCGCCCTTGGCCAGGTTGGCAGTGACAATCAACGGCAACATTTCCGGTGTCAGGCCGACGGCTACCGACAACGCGAACAGGAACGCCTCCAGCCAATCGTGCTTGCCAAAGCCCTGGATCAGGAAAACGATCGGCACCATCACCGCCATGAAGCGGATCAGCAGCCAGCTGACGCTGTTCACGCCACGGTCGAAACTGGTCTGCACACGCTGACCGGTCATGCTGTGTGCCAGCGACCCCAGGTAGCTGCGCCCACCGGTCGCCACCACCACCGCGGCTGCGGTGCCGCTGATCACGTTGGTGCCCATGTAGCACACCGTCGGCAGATCCAGCATGCTGCCCGCAGCCTGATCACCCCCCTGGTCGAGCGTGCGCGATGGCGCAGACTTCTCCACCGGCAAGGATTCGCCGGTGAGGATCGCCTGGCTGATGAACAAGTCTTTCGCGCTGAGCAGACGCAGATCCGCCGGCACCATGTCGCCGGCGGCCAGATGCACGATGTCACCGACCACCAGCTCGACCACCGGCACCTCGATCTGCTCGCTATGCCCGTCCGATGCCTTGCGGGTAACCGCGGCGGTATTGCGTACCATCGCCTTGAGATTCTCGGCGGAACGCGATGAGCGGTATTCCTGGCTGAAGTTGAGCAGCACGCTGACGCCAACCATCACCGCAATGATGACCGGCCCGGACAGGTCGTCGGGCGCCGCAAAAATCTCCACCACCGCCAGCAGCAGCAATACGACAATGAAAGGATTCTTGAACGCCCGCAGCAATTGGCGCGCCCAGTGCGGCGGCTTTTCGTGCGATACCTCGTTGAGGCCGTCGCGATGCAACCGTTCACTGATCTGTGCCTCGTCTAGCCCGCTCGGCGTGGTTTCCAGCACGGCCAGCAGTTCCTCATTGGGACGGAAGGCTTCCGCAGCCACCGCCACGCGCGGTACTGCGGGCGAGGCCTTCAGCCTCGCCTGGATCGATTGCTTGCTCATGGAGGGGCTACCGTGTCTCGAAGTTCTGCGACTGATGATCAAACGGCGCGCGGTGGCGCGCCGCACGCTATCGGTAAAAACGAAGGGTGCGAAGCGCGATCAGCAGCTGGATAACAAACGAAACGCGACGGCGGGCGAGCCGTCCCCCGCCGAGTGGCTTGCTACTCCACCACTGGTGGCGGCAGGCGCCGGAGCCGGCAGCGGTTGCGGAACGGTGACCACGTAGCGACGGTCCGGCACATTGCGCCGACCATGGAACAAGCTGCGGCCACGAGCGCGCAGGCACATCAAATCGCGAAGGAGCTTCATCGGCCCATCTCCTCGTAACGACACCCTTGGCGTCGTCAGGAGTAGGCCGGGCTTTCCTAGTCGAGGAAAGCGCCAGCCGACCGCAGGCGGTCGCCGCAGGCGTTCAACTGGTTGTATGACGCCGGCACCCGAAGCGAGCGGATGTCGACGTTGCGACTAGGGTAAACGTCCATATGCCTTGTTTTGTCTGGACTGGGGACTACCGGACGCGACGCGCCAGGTAGCGCGGGTATTGTCGTGCTGCAATGCGGAACTGTCAACGCGAAATTTGTCCCCTGCCGCACGAAAGTTTTTACGTGGGGCGACAAGCTCGACCCCGTAAAGACCCAGGCATGGCGGGCCAGGGCTACCGCCGCAATCAACGACCGAGTTCCGGTAGCCTCGCTACACCTTCGGGCGATGGCGAGTGGCTGTCTGCACCCTCATGACGATGCCAGAGTTCGTGCGCATCCACCTCCACCCGTGCCACGGCCTCGACGGTATCAATGTTGGCACGCTGTTCGGCCAGGGCGGTTTCCTGCACTCCCCGCCGCGCCGCCAACATATCAGTCAAGTTGCTTTCGCCTAGCGCATAAGCGCGTTCGGCCTTGCTCGCGCTCATCTCGGCGGCGGTGCGCGCCTCCTTTTGCTGCTGCCAGATGCCACGCAAGCTACGCGCCATCGTCACGGCCAGCTGCGCATCATGTTTCGCTTGCCGACGCACTATGCCCAGGCGCGCCTCAGCGGTCATCGCCTCCGCGCTGGCAGCGGCAGCTTCGGCACCGCGATAGCTGCCCCCTAGCGGGATCGAGAGCGTCAAGCCCAGGGCACGTTCGCGCCCGCCCCGCTCATTGAGCACACGGATCCCTACGACCGGATCCGGTCTGCGATCGGCACGGGCGCGCGCTGCCTCGGCCCGCTTCTGCCGCACCACGGCCTCGGCGGCGCCCACTTCATGACTGCGTTGCAGCACCAGGGCTACCCAATCGTTGTCTCGGAGACGTGGCGGCACTTCCGGCAGAAAGACCTCTTGCGGCAATGGCAAATCGGGAAACTCGCTGGTAAGCGCGAGACGCGCCGCCATCTGCGCGGCCGAGGTCTGCAAGGCGCTCGCCCGTGCTTGCGCCAGGGCCGCCCCAATCGTCACCAGATCGCGACGCGCGGCATCACCCAGCTGCACCCGGCGCTGCACCACGGCCAGATCACGCTGCCACAGCGCTACCTGGCTACGCTGCACATCCGCCACCACACGGGCACGCTGCCAGTCCGTCCATAGCGCCAACAAGCGCCGCGCGCCGGCATGATGCGCGTCCTCCAGCTCCAGCCGCGCAGCCTCATACCCCTGCGCACCGATCTCGCGATCAAGCCGTGCCTTGCCAGCCCAGCGCACCCCGCGCGCGAGCGCGACTTCCCACTCACGATAGCGCGCACCACCCTCGACCTGGCGTTGTTGCGGCAGCACCGTCAACTGGGTCTCGTGAGAGCCTACGCGACGCATCCGTTGCTCCGCCTGGGCACGTGCCAGTTGCGCCTCGGCGGCATGTACTTCGGGGGTGGCCTCGATCGCGCGCAGCACCAGCTCCTGTGGCGGCAGCGAGGTATTCCGGACTGGCGACTGCGCATGGCCGGCCGCCGCCCATAATGCGATAAGCCAGAACGCATGCCTCATGCCAGCCTCCCCATCGCCTCGACCGGCTCGATCCACCACACGATCTGACTGTGTGGCAGGCGCGCGGACAGCTGCGCCAGCACGCGCTGTTCGTCACCTTGTGGCAAGACCATCCATAGCATCCGGCGGTCGACACGGCCACGCACACTTTCACGCACGCTGGCCTGTGCGAAACCTTCACCATGACCATCCACTGTCATCGTGGTGAAGCCAGGCAACGCCGGCTCGATGTCCAGCAAGACGGCCACCAGGGACTCTTCCATCTTACGCGGCACGACCATCGTCAACCGTTTCAGCAGCATCGTCATATGACCTCCTCAAGCCTCGCCATAGCGGCGGTACAACACAGGCAGCAGCAGCAGGGTCAAGGCAGTGCAGCTGACCAGGCCACCGATCACCACCACCGCCAGCGGTCGCTGCACCTCGGAGCCGGGACCGCTGGCCAGCAGCAAGGGCACCAGTCCCAGCGCGGTGATTGATGCGGTCATCATCACCGGACGCAAGCGGCGCAGCGCGCCCTCACGCACTGCCTCGGCCATCGGCAGACCGGTGGCGCGAAGCTGGTTGAAGTAGGACACCAGCACCAGACCATTGAGTACCGCAATGCCGAGCAGGGCAATGAAGCCGACCGAGGCCGGCACCGACAGGTACTGCCCGGTCAACCACAGTGTGAGCATGCCGCCGACCAGTGCAAACGGCACGTTGCAGAGAATCAGCAACGCCTGGCGGATCGAGCCGAAGGTGGAAAACAGCACCAGGAAAATCAGCACCAGGGCGACCGGCACCACGATCGCCAGCCGTGCGGCTGCGCGTTGCTGGTTTTCGAACTGACCGCCCCAGCTGATGCTGTAGCCGGCCGGCAGATGGACGTCGCGCCCCACGGTCGCCTGTGCTTCCTCGACGAAGCCGACCAGGTCTCGTCCGGCCACGTTGGCCTGCACCAGTGCAAAGCGCGAGCCATTCTCGCGACGAACCTGGACCGGGCCAGTGGTGGCCTGCAAGCGGGCGACCTGATCGAGCGGCACCTCCCCCGTGCCGCCCCGCGCCAGACTCAGCCGCTCGAACAGCATCGGTGTATCGGCGATATGCCGCGAGCCACGCACGATGATCGGCGTGCGCTGCTCTCTTTCGATCACCGTGCCGGCACGCTGGCCCTCCAGTTGCGCGCGCAGTTCGTCCTGGACCATGGCCACGTCCAGACCGTAGCGCCCGGCCGCTTGCCGGTCGATTTGCACACCAAGGTAGCGCACACCCTCCTGGGTCTGCGCGATCACGTCCTGGCCGCCGCGGGTCTTAGTCAGGATCGTCGCGATCCGATTGGCAAGCTGGTTCAGAGTCGCCAGTTCCGGACCGAATACTTTCACCGCCACATCGCCGCGACTGCCGGTAAGCATTTCCGAAACCCGCATCTGGATTGGCTGGGTAAAGCCGTATTCGATACTGGGAAAGTTCTTCATCACCTCGCGCAGCTGATCTTCCAGCCAAGCCCGACTCGGCTCGCGCCAGCTCGACTTCGGCTTCAGCTGCAGGAACATGTCGGTTTCATTGAGGCTCATCGGGTCGAGGCCGAGCTCATCCGCGCCCAGCCGCGCCACCACATGCTCCACCTCGGGCAGGCTGGCCTTGATTGCGCGCTCCACCGCCAGGTCCTGATCCCGCGATGCCTGCAGGCTGATCGACGGCTGCTTGGTCAGCTGCATCAACACGTCGCCCTCATCCATCGTCGGCATGAAGGTCTTGCCGGTACCCAGGTAAGCCACCACGCCCAACAGCAAGGTCAGCCCGGCGGCCACTCCCATCCAGCGGCCGTGCGCCAGCGACCAGTCCAGCAGCGGGCGGTAGGCCCGGTCGAGCACGCGCATCAGCCACGGCACGTGGTGCGGGCGTTCCCGCAATAGCATCGCGCACAATGCGGGTATCACCGTCAACGACAACAGCAGCGATGCCGCCAGCGCAAACACGATGGTCAGCGCCACCGGCGCAAACAGCTTGCCCTCCAGACCCTGTAGCGTCAGCAGGGGCACAAACACCAGGCAGATGATCACGATGCCGGCGGTGACCGGGGTGGCCACCTCGGCCACCGCGCGGTACACCCGGTGACGCCGCGGCAAGGTCGAAGCTTCGCCACCCGGCGCCAGCTGGCTGGCGGTGTTTTCCACCACCACCACCGCGGCGTCCACCAGCATGCCCAGCGCAATCGCCAGCCCACCCAGGCTCATCAGGTTGGCGCTCATGCCGAACAGGTGCATCAACAGGAAGGTGGTCAGCGCCGCCAGCGGCAGGGTCAGCGACACCACCAGCGCCGCGCGCAGATCACCCAGAAACAGCATCAGCAGGATCACCACCAGCACGGTGGCCTCGATCAACGCATCCCTGACGGTACCCACGGCACGCTCGATCAATGCGCTGCGATCGTAGAACACCTCGATCCGGGTGCCTGGCGGCAATGAGGACTTCAGCGCCGCCAGCTTGTCACGTACCTGGGCGACCACTCTGGACGCGTCGGCGCCACGCAGCCCTACCACCAAGCCCTCCACCGATTCACCCACACCATCGCGGGTCACCGCGCCATAGCGGGTCATGCTGCCGTAAGCCACGTCGGCTACGTCACCCACCCGCACCGGCACGCCATCGCGCATTGTCACCACTACGCGGCGCGCGTCGGCGAGGGTGCGGATGGCACCCTCGACACGCACGATTACTGCATCGTCCCCTTGCCGCAGGCGGCCGGAGCCATCGTTGCGGTTGTTGCGTTCCAGTGCCGAGACCACGTCGCCAAAATGCAGCCCGGCAGCCGAAAGCCGGGCCCGGTCGGGCACCACCAGATAGCTTCGAACCTTGCCGCCGAGCGCATTCAGGTCGGCGACGCCGGGAATCGTGCGCAAGGCCGGGCGAATCGTCCAGTCGAGCAGGCTGCGACGTTCGGCAAGACTGAGTCCACCGCCTTCGATGGTGAACATGAACATGTCCGACAGCGGCGTGGCAATGGGCGCCAACCCGCCGCTGACATCGGACGGCAGCGCCCCTGAAGCCGCGGCGAAACGCTCGGCCACCTGCTGGCGCGCCCAGTAAATGTCGGTGCCGTCCTTGAAGTCGAGCGTGACATCGGCAATCGCATACTTCGCCGTCGAGCGCAGCATCTGCGCGTGCGGAATGCCCAGCAACTCCATTTCCAGTGGCGTCACCACCCGTGTCTCGACCTCTTCCGGGGTCATGCCCGGGGCCTTTAGGATCAACTTGACCTGGGTAGGCGCGATATTGGGGTAGGCATCGATCGGCAACTGCACGAACGCCCAGCTGCCCGCCGCCGCGATGCCGGCCACAAACAGCAAGGTCAGCAGGCGCTGGGTCAGGGCAAATTCAACCAGACGACGCATCATCTCAACGCGACTCCTGCGCCATCGCCTTGAGCGCACCGGCGCCGGAGATCACCACCTTCGTATCCGCCGCCAGCGCCGCCACCACCACGCTGCTGTCCGCAGCAGTTTGTGCCAAAAGCTTTACCGGAACGGCCGAATAACCTGTCTCCCGCGCAACAAACAGCACGTAGCCTCCGGCACGCTCCACCAGTGCGGATGAGGGCACCGACCAGGCATCGGCCGGCGCCGGCAGCAAGAGGGTCGCGCTGAGTTGCTGCCCGGGCAGCAAGCTCTCGGTGTCGATCTGCGCCCGCACCAGCACGCTCTGGCTTGCCGCATCGATGGCGCCGGCGGTTTCGGTAACCTGGCCTTCCGCCCCACCGGATACGTGCACCCGCTGACCGACACGCACCGCGGCAGCATGACGCGCCGGCACGTGGAGCTCCAGCATCACGCGGTCATGCCGCGCGATCACATAGGCCTTGGACAGTGCCGCGATCGACTCGCCCAGCCGCACGCTGCGTTCGAGTACCCGGCCGGCGAGCGGCGAGCGCAGCTCGTAAATACCGGCGGTCGCACCCAACGGCGTGGGTGCCATGGCGCGAGCTGCCTGCAGTTCGTGCAGGCGCGCGGCGGCAGCCTCGCGACGCGCCTGCGCTGCCTGTACGCGGGCGGCGGGGATGATCCCTTCGGCCAGCAGCTGCTGGTCCCTCGCCGCCTGTGCCGTTGCCACGCGGGAATCACCACGCGCTGCCACCAGGTCGGCCCCGAGGGTCATCGCCTCACGGCTCTGGATCCGCACCAGCGGTTGATGACGGCTGACCATCTGTCCCTGGCGCGCGAGTACGGCCACCACCACACCGGCGAACGGTGCGGTGACCACGGCGCTGCCCTCCAGTGGCACCCGCACTACCGCGGGCAAGCCGTCCAGGGGAACCTCGGCTGCCGGCTCGATCTTGCCCAGACGCACATCCATCGCCTGCCGTTGCGCTGCGGTCAGCACGATCTGCTGTGCACGCGCATGGCAGGGCAACACGGCGGCAGCAACCACCAGGGCAAACAGCAAGCGACGCATCCGACACCTCGAAATCCAGCCAGTCAGTCGCAAGGATTTCGCAAACCAGCTTTGGACAAGCTTAAGAAACCTCCGCGTCGAGGCTGTCGATATCCCGCAACGGCGCGAGTACAGCCCAGAACACGCCATGCTTGAGCTCAAAATTCAGCCGCAACCCAAGCACCTCGGCCAAGGTCTGTGAAAGCGCCAGCCCCAAGCCGCCGTGCCGACTGGAATCGCGCGTCGGCGACTTGCGCCAGAAGCGCTCCCCCATGCGCGCCAGATCCTGCCGCTCCAGCTCCGGCGCCTCGTTGCCGATACGCAGCCGAGCCCCATCCGGCAGGATCTCCAGCAGCAGTTGCACCCGACTGCCCTCGGGTGCGTACTCCAGCGCGTTCTGCAGCAGGTTGTCGACGATGCGTTCCAACAGGGCGACATCGGACACCACCCAGTACTCGCGCGGCAGTTCAACGTCCATCGTCACGGTGCGCTGCATCGTCGGAGCGGCTGCGCATGCCTTGCGCAGCAGTTCGACCAGATCCAGCGGCTCCATCAAGGCCCGATCCATGCCGGATTCGTAGCGCGAAAGCGCCAGCAACGCATCGACACATCGACGCATCCGCTCAAGCGACACCAAGGCCCCCTGCAGCGGCACGGATTCGGCGGTTTCGCGCTGCGCCAGCTCCAGCGCCATGCGCACCTCGGCCAGCGGCGTGCGCAACTCATGGGCAACGTCACGGGCAAAGCGACGCTCCCGGGCCAGCGCCGCATGCAGCTGCTGGAAAGCACGGTTCAAGGCCAGCGCGAAAGGCATCAACTCTCGCGGCATGCCTTCGGTCGGCAGGGTTTCCCCACGGGGCGCGGCAGCGGACTCGGCATCGGCGCGAAACGTCAGTAACGGGCGCAGACCGCCGCGTACCGCAAGAAAGGCCAGCAGCGCGGCCAGCAAGGCGGTGCCCGCGATGCCACTCAACAACACCATGTGAATCTGCCGTTCGAGCAGGTCGATCTGCTCGCGTTCCTCGGCGACCACCAGCGTGACCTCGCCCCCGCTGCCAGAGAAGGCGAGCCGCAACGCCACCGCCCGGCCATGGTGTCCGTCGGGAAGATGCAGATCGTAGAAAAGCGGGGCATTGGCCGGCACCACCTGCGGTGGCACCTGCAGTGTGGCGGCGGCATTGCTGGCTGAGGACAACAAGGTATGGCCGCCGCTGTCCCAGACCTGCAGAAAATCAGTATGCCCTCCGCCCGCATACTCCGGACTGATGCGCTGAAGTTCAGCCAGCGCCTCGCTGGCCGGATGCGACTCAAGCAACACCGCAATCCCATGGGCACGTGCCAGCAAACGGTTGTCGAGACGGCCATAGATCTGCCGGTCGATGCTGAAGTCCAACAGCAGGAACAGCACCAGCATCAGGCCACCCAGACCGCCAAACAGGAACAGCAGCAGGCGCCCCCGGATCGATCCACCCAAGCGTTCACCCAACCACGACATAACCGAAACCCCGCCGTGTCTCGATCAGATCGCGCAGACCGACCTGGGCCAACTTGGTACGAAGTGTGCTGACGATTACCTCGATCACTTTGCTGGAGGCCTCACTGCGGGCATCGTAGAGTTTTTCAAACAGCGCCGTCCGCGAGAGCACGCTGCCACGCTGCGCCAGCAGGATTTCCAGCAAGGCATATTCTTTCGGCGACAGCGCCAGCACGACACCGTCCACCCTGGCCAGGCGGGCGCGCTGGTCAACCTCCAAGGAGCCCAACTGCAACCGCGTCGAACCGTTCTCTCCACGACGACACAACGCATGCAGTCGTGCGTGCAGTTCGGCGTAGGCAAAGGGTTTGATCATGTAGTCATCGGCGCCGAGATTGAGCGCCTCAACCCGATCGGCCACCTGGTCACGTGCGGAGAGCACCAGCACCCGCGGGCTGCCGCCACGCCCTTGCAACTGCCGCAACACGGTCCAGCCATCCAGTCGCGGCATGGTCAGATCCAGGGTCACCACATCGTAACTGTAGCCGGCGAGAAATTGCAGCGCGACAGCGCCATCCTCCGCGAGATCCACCACGTGGCCATCACGCACCAATGCCGTACTGAGGTCACGACCGAGATTGATGGAGTCCTCAACAATCAACAGGCGCATAGCCAGCCCCCCATACGCATCGATTCAGCCGACCGACTGCAACACAAAGCCTGGCTGTAGCAGCGGTGAAATCAGCCAGTGGTCAGCCAGCAGGAACGCAAACAATGCCATCAGATAGACAATCGAGTACCTGAACACCTTCATCGCGAACAGCTCATCGGGAGGATGCAGCAGGCGTACGGCGTAATAGAGGAAGCCAGCCCCAAGCACTACGGCACCGCCCAGATAGATCAGTCCGCTCATCCCGGTGAGTGCGGGAAACATCGTCACCAGCACCAGCAAGATGGTGTAGAACAACACATGCCAGCGGGTGTAGGCCACGCCATGGGTAACCGGCAACATCGGAATCTTGGCACGCGCGTAGTCATCGCGCCGAAAGATCGCCAGCGCCCAGAAATGCGGTGGCGTCCAGACGAAAATGATCAGGCACAGCTGCAGAGCGAACGGATGTAGCGCATCCGTCACTGCGGTCCAGCCGAGCACCGGCGGGATCGCGCCGGCAAGGCCGCCGATCACGATGTTCTGCGGTGTGGCGCGTTTCAGGTAAGCGGTATACACCAGCGCATAGCCGATCAGTCCGCCCAGGGTCAGTACCGCGGTCAGCGTGTTGACCAGCAGCACCAGCACCAGCATCGAGGCGATGCCTAGCACCACGGCGAACACCAGCACCTGGCGCGGCGTCAGCGAGCCGGTGGCCAGCGGGCGTCGGGCAGTGCGTGCCATCAGTTTGTCGATGCGCTCGTCGATCAGGTGATTGAACGCGGCAGCCGAGCCCGACGCCATCCAGATCCCCAGGGTGCCGAACACCAGTGACCGCCATGGCGGGATCCCGGGCACCGCCAGAAACATACCGATCACTGCACAGAACACCAGCAATGCGACAACCCGTGGCTTGGTCAGCTGCAGGTATTCGCCAACATTCCCCACCATGTCAGTGTGATCCCGCCGACGCGAAGACCGTATCGTCCTGACGACGCTGCGTACGGGCCAAGGTCGCTAACAACGTGAACAGCAGCAAGGCCGCCACGCCGTTGTGGGCCGTCGCCACAGCCAGTGGCAGACCAAAGTACACATTGCTGATGCCCAACAATACCTGGGCGACGAGTACCACTGCGATCGCGATGCCGTGCCAACGCAAACCTTGCCTTGAGGCTTTGAGAGCCAGCCACGCCAGATAGCAAAACACCACCAGGGCGCCTATCCGGTGGGCAATTTGGATCGCGCTGCGCGCGGCCATATCAAGGACGCCCCCCTCGTAGTTGACGCCGATACCACGCCATAGTACGAAGCCCTGATGGAAATCGGTCGGCGGCATCCACTGGTTCAGGCACTGCGGAAAGGAGCCCGGCCCGTAGCCGCAGGCCAGCGCTGCATAGTTGGCCGAGGTCCAGCCGCCCAGCGCGATCTGGACAAACAGCAACACCATGCCGATCACCACCATCTTGCGCAACCCCGCCAGACGATCGTCCGGCGAAGCCACGCCGGCAAAACGCAATGCCGCGTAGGCCAGCAGGGCGAACGTGAGCATGCCGCCGAGCAAATGACCCATCACTACGATGGGCTTCAGCAGCAAGGTCACCGTCCACATGCCGAGCATGGCCTGAAAGATGATCACCGCCAGCGCCAGCACACTGATCCGCCACGCACCGGGGCGTCTCAAGGCGATCGCCGCCATCAAGGGCAGCATGATGGCCAGCAACGCCAGCCATGACGACCATTGATGTTCTCCGCGCATGTAGAGCGCGACGCCGACGGCCGCGAACACCGATCCTGCGATCACCGCCATCCGTTCGCGCCGCGCGCGCCAGCTGGCAAGCAGCGCCATGCCCAGCACGGCCAGACCCAGTGTGCCGGCGAGCACGCGGTGAATCTGTTCGCGCCAGGCCTTGTGGGCCTCGTAAGGTCGACCAGGATACGCCGCGTCGGCCTTGGCCACCGCCTGCGCGTGTTCCGGCCAGGTCACCTGGCCATAGCACGTCGGCCAGTCCGGGCAGGACAGACCGGCATTGGAAAGGCGCACAAAGGCACCAAACATCACCAGCCCAAACGCAAACAGCGCGGCAAACAACGACAGCCGACGCAAGATTTTTTGTGAACGAGACGACATCAGCGAATCACCTTTTTCAGGTCCCGGAGCAATCCGGAGGTATCGAAGCCCACCGGATACAGCGACAAGGCGGTGCCATTGGATTCCACCAATACGGCGCTGACACTGTCGGGGGTGGTCGGGCGGTAGCGGGCGAGCCCGCCATCGACATCATGACCCATCTGCCAGTAGCCCTCCATCGCTTTGCGATCTATCGCCTTCGCCGGCGGGGTACCGAGGTAGAGCAGACGCAGACGTGACTGGTTTCGATTCAACATCAGCCGAGCCTTGGCCATCCCCGTGAGCGCGGCCATACAATGCACGGCACAGTCGGGGCCGGCCAGCGCCACCAGGCTCATCCGTGGCTCGGTGTCCCGCCAGGGATAGATCTGTCCGTCGGCCAGTCGCACCTGCAGCTTCTCGGCGACGAAATTCCGCTGCGGCAGGATGGGTTGGCCATTGCCCTTCGCGCCCGGTTGCCAACCACTCAGGGTGAGCAAGCCAGCGACGATCATCGGCGCAGCAAACACCAGACCGATCATCAACAGGAACAGGCGGCTCTTGCGCAAGGCTACGGGGTCAACAGGTTTCATGGCGGATCATCGACAGTCAGGGTCAGGATTTCGGTAGTTAGCGCTTGCGATGCAGCACCAGCAGGATCGCCACAGCAGCGGCGGCAAAGGTAAACCACTGGAACGCATAGGCACGGTGGCGCACCGGCGGCATCGAAAAATCGAGCGTATGCACACGTACATAGGTCGAGCCAGCAGCAGCATCCAGCGCCAGTACCCGCGGATACAGAGGGCGCCCGAGATCGCGGGCAACCTCCGCCGGATCCAGGAAAATGCTGTCCTTGGGCCAGTGTGTCTGTCGCGTCAGCGCATCGCCTCCCATTTCAAAACCGGGCGGCGGTGGCGGCACATACATGCCGTGCAGATTTACCAGGCCGTGCGGCAGCGGTGGCAGCGGCGGCACTTTTCCGTTGCCGTTGCCCTGCAAAAAGCCCATGTCGACCAGTAGTAGCGGCGCCTGGCCCGGAATCCGGAAGGGGGCGAAAACCTCGACGCCGCCGCGCCCGTCGTGCTTCGGATTGTCCAGAAGGTATAGACGATCGGCCAGATAATGCCCACGTACCCGGACCCGCGGAAAGCTGTCCGGCGGCGGATTCTGTGCCACGGCGGCAAAGTCCTGCAGCGGTGCAGTGGCCGATGCGGCATAGCGCCGCAGAAGTGCCTCCTTGAAGTCGGCCCGGTGCAGCTGCCAGAAGCCAAGACGTATGAACAGCAAGGCTCCCGCTATCGTCAGCAGCCATGCCCACCAGGATGGACGACGAAATCCCCTCACGCTGAACAGCCGCCGCCCATGGCTATACTGCCAAGGTCTGAATGGATTGGATCAATCACGTGGAAACCATCTACAAAACTGCCTTGGTAGTCGTGCTGCTGGTGGTGATTTTCAGCCTCGGCCAGGCGCTGTATTTCATGATGAAGGACAAAGACAACGACAAGCGCACGGTCTGGGCGCTGACCCGCCGCATCGGTCTGTCGCTGTTTCTGATCGCCATGGTGGTGTTTGGCATCTGGATGGGGTGGCTGCACCCGCACGGTGTCGGGCGCTGATTGTACCCGCGACGTCGGATCGCTGCCGCCGACCCGCACCAGATCATATAGTGAAGACCTTTCCCGCTGCATCGTACCCTTCGGCACCCCTGCAGGATGTCGCAAGGCTACAAGCCCAGGTTATCGTGCGTCTCCTCCAAAACACGGCCTTACAGGCGCATGGACATCAACGACGGGTAGCCCCGGGGCGTCTACCCCTGATTGCGGTACCCGCCCCCCCTACACATTCAGGGGAAATCACCCCGGTATCTGGTAGTAGTCCCGGTACCAGCGTACGAAATTGGCAATTCCCTGTTCCACCGGCACGCGCGGGCTGTAGTCCACAGCTTCGGCAAGAGCCGACATGTCGGCCTCGGTATCGGGTACGTCGCCGGCTTGCAAGGGCAGCATTTCCATCGTTGCCTTGCGGCCTAGGCACTGTTCCAGTACCTCGATATAGCGCAGCAAGGGCACCGGCTGCTCGTTGCCTATATTGAAAATGCGGTACGGCGCATGGCTCGAGGCTGGATCCGGCCGCTCGCCATTCCAGGCCGGGTTGCCGCCGGGCACATGATCGAGCGTACGAACCACCCCTTCGACGATGTCGTCGATATAAGTGAAGCTGCGTTTGTGATGACCATGGTTGAAGACCTTGATCGGTTCACCGGCCAGCATTGCGCGGGTGAACAGGAAAAGGGCCATGTCGGGACGGGCCCATGGGCCATAGACCGTGAAAAACCGCAGACCGGTACAAGGCAGGCCGTACAGATGCGCATAGTTGTGCGCCATCATTTCGTTGGCCTTTTTCGACGCCGCATACAACGTCAACGGGTGTTCGGTAGGCTGGTGCTCGGAAAACGGCATTCGCGTATTTGCACCATACACAGAGCTGGTCGAGGCGAACACCAGATGTTCGACGTCGTGCTGGCGGCAACCCTCGATAATATGCAGGAAACCGGTGATATTGCTCGAGACGTAGATATGCGGGTTCTCAGCCGCATAGCGCACCCCCGCCTGTGCGGCCAGATTGATCACGCGCTGCGGTTTGTGGCGGGCGAAGGCGTCTTCCATCGCCGAGCGATCGGCCAAATCCGCCGCCACATGGACGTAGCGCGGGTGGTCGCTGAAGCGGGCGAGGCGTGCCTTCTTCAGGTTCACGTCGTAGTAGTCGCTGAGGTTGTCGATGCCGACGACCTCGTCGCCCCGTTCGAGCAAACGCAAAGCCACGTGCGAGCCGATGAATCCGGCCGTGCCGGTTAACATGATTTTCATTGTGTCGCTGTCCTGGGTTTGAGGGCCATCGAGCGGTGGTTACCCCCAATCGACCGAGCTCAAAGCCGCCCGTCAACAGCAGCGAGGGGCAACACATATTTGACGTCGTACAGCACCGACAACGGCTTTCCGAACGCCCGGATACGATCAGCGCCGAGCTCGGCAAACTGGCGGTGGCCGACCGCAACGACGATGGCATCGTACAGGCCCGCTGGCGGGTTTTCGATCAATTCGACGCCATATTCGTGCATCGCTGCCGCCGCATCCACCCATGGGTCGTAAATCTGCACATCGGTGTTATAGCCATGCAACGCCGTCACGATGTCGATCACCCGGGTATTGCGCAAGTCCGGACAGTTCTCCTTGAATGCCAGCCCCAGCACCAGGATACGGGCGCGAACCGGATTGATGCCCTTGCACACCATCAGACGGATCACCTCACCGGCAATGTACTCGCCCATGCTGTCGTTGGTGCGCCGTCCGGCCAGAATCACGTCCGGGTGGTGGCCGACTTCTTGCGCCTTGTGGGTCAGGTAATACGGATCGACACTGATGCAGTGGCCGCCGACCAGGCCCGGCCGGAATGGCAGGAAATTCCACTTGGTTCCCGCAGCTTCCAGCACCTCCAGGGTATCGATCCCAAGCTTGTTGAACAGTTTCGCCAGGTCATTCACCAGGGCGATGTTTAAGTCGCGCTGCGTGTTCTCGATCACCTTGGCTGCTTCGGCCACTTTCAGTGAGCTGGCCTTGTAGGTGCCAGCGGCAATGATCGATCCGTACAACCGGTCGACGAAGTCGGCCGCCTCGGGTGTTGAGCCGGAGGTCACCTTGAGAATGCTGCTCACCCGATGCTGTTTGTCACCCGGATTGATTCGCTCCGGACTGTAACCGACGAAAAAGTCGCGGTTGCAAACAAGACCGGACACTCGCTCAAGGATCGGCACACAGACTTCTTCCGTGCAGCCCGGATACACCGTGGACTCGTACACTACGATATCACCGGACTTGATCACCTTGCCAAGGTTTTCGCTGGCCCTGACCAGCGGCGTCAGGTCCGGTCGTCGCGCAGCGTCGATCGGCGTCGGCACGGTGACGATGTACACCTGACATCCCTTGATCTCATCAAGATCGGCCGTGAAATGCAATCGCGTGGCCTGTTGCAACTCGGTGGCATCAACTTCGAGCGTGCTATCGGTTCCCCCTCGGAGCTCATCGACGCGGGACGTATTGATGTCGAAGCCGGTGGTGTCATAGTGCCGTGCGAACTCCACCGCAAGCGGCAGCCCGACATAGCCCAGGCCGATAATAGCGATTCGGGTGTGTTCAAGCGATTGCATAGGCGCGTCCATGATTGACTCTTTTAGGTTACCTGATTGGCGCTGATCTTCATTCTGAAACAAGGCCGATGGCCGGACGCAGAGAGGACGCAGGTCAGCAAAGCAGTCCCGGTTCGCAGCAGTCACGACACGAGTACGAGCAGATAAAAAAAGGCGCTTGAAGCGGGTAGGCGGTGGTAGCCGGACTATGGCGTGCATACCGGTGTCGTCAAGTGCGTAGCAGAGCATGGCCCGGGTCAAGGGAATGTGTCTGACCCGCGTGAAGGTTTCCCACCAGACCCACGCCGCGGGCAAAGCGCGCCGAAGGCGGTAGCGCGAGATCGCCCTTCATCGAGCAGGGATGTCATCAGGATGCTGAGGTTCTAAAGCAACCGTGTAGATCCCGGATGGGACAATAAAGATTCTCACGAAATAACCCGTTAGTATGGAGACGACGACTTGCCACACTCAAAACCATATGGATCGGGGGATGCCCTGTCATGCAGCGGCTCAGAATTGACTTGATCGCGGCCGCGCGGCCGAATTTTATGAAGGTCGCGCCGCTGTTCCACGCGTTGCGCGAGCAATCGTGGTGTCACTTGCGGCTGGTGCATACCGGCCAACACTACGACCGCAACATGTCGGAGGCCTTTTTTTCTGATTTGAAGTTGCCCGCACCGGATCTGCACCTGGGCGTGGGTAGCGGCAGTCACGCTGAACAGACGGCCAACGTGATGCTCGCCTACGAAGGTGCCTGCGTTGCGGATCGACCGGACCTGATCGTTGTGGTTGGGGATGTCAACGCAACGCTGGCCTGTACCTTGGTCGGCACAAAGCTGTGCATTCCAGTGGCACATCTGGAGGCTGGTTTGCGCAGCCGCGACCGCCGAATGCCCGAGGAAGTCAACCGACTGGTGACCGATGCGGTCGCCGACATCTTGTGGACCCCGTCACCGGACGCGGATGCCAATCTAGTCGCCGAAGGCGTGCCGCCGGAAAAGATCACCCGGGTCGGCAACATCATGATCGATTCCTACGAACTGATGCGCGAGCGTATTGATGCCAGCGGTGAGCGAAGCCGGCTCGGGCTTGAAAAGGGCGGTTACGCGGTGGTGACACTGCATCGTCCGTCCAATGTAGACGCACCTGGCCCGCTCAACGCGCTTGTGAGCCAACTGACAGACATTGCTGCCAGATTGCCGTTGGTGTTTCCGATCCATCCGCGCACACGCAAGAATCTGGAAGCCTTCGGTCTTTGGCCGAAACTTGCGGAAGCGCCTGACCTGCACGTCGTCGAGCCGCTCGGCTATGTGGATTTCATGAACCTTGTCTGCGGTGCGCGCCTGACTATCACGGATTCGGGTGGCGTGCAGGAGGAAACCACCTATCTCGGTATACCCTGCCTTACGTTGCGCACCACCACCGAGCGGCCGATTACCCTCACTGAGGGTACCAACCGACTGGTGACTGCCACCGAGCTGGTGCCAGCGATAGACGAGATTATCGCGGGCCACTGGCCGCGTGGACGCAAGCCTCAGCTCTGGGATGGCCATACGGCGGCGCGCGTAACGGCCGACATTCGCAGGCGTTTGCAGATCGCGCCGCTCGCGGTTAACGAAGAAGCAGTAGTTTCTGCGAGCTCCAGCCAACATGTGCCTGGCAATGCGTAAATCCGGGAGAGGGCTGAGGACCGGCTGAGCACAGCCCACCGCACTACGTGCCCGAGGTCGTCCAGATATGCACCTCATCGTCATAACCAGTTATGTGATCGCCGCCGCTGCGTTCCTCGCAGGTACGGCGCTGTTGGTCGTGGGTTGGCGTGGGCAGCGTACCGGTGCCCTGCTGATCCTGGCCACGATGGTCTCGGTCCTGTGGGCGGCGTTTCTGGCCTATGCCGAGTGGCGGCGCAACGTGGCGGTCAACTGGGTACTGATGGCCGAGGTTCTGCGCTACGGTGCCTGGCTCGTTTTCGTAAGCGCCCTATTCGGCGCGTGGCCGATGGCCGGCCTGCTGAAAGGCTTGCGCGTCGCCGCCCACATGCTCTGGATCGTGCTCGCGCTTTACTGTCTAGGGCCAGTGACGGGCTGGCCGCAGATGATGGGCTTGCCGTTCAGCGTCAACGTGCCTCTAGTCGGGGTGCTGATCCTCGCCCTCACTGGAGTCGTGTTTCTCGAGCAAATCTACCGTAATGTCCAACCGGAACGACGTTGGGCGCTCAAGTTTCTGGTGATCGCGCTCGGCATGCTGTTCGCCTACGACATTCTCATGTATTCCTACGCGGTACTTTACCGGCAGTTGAGTATCAGCGCCTGGGCGGCGCGCGGTTTCATCGACGCCTTGCTGGTGCCGCTACTGATGGTGGCGGCGGTCCGCAACCCGCAATGGTCGCTGGAAGTCGGAGTGTCGCGGCGTGCCGTGTTCTACTCCACCAGCCTGCTGGTGGTCGCGTTTTACATCATCGCCACGGCGATAGGTGGCTACTACGTGCGTCTGTACGGAGGCGATTGGGGCCGGGTGGCGGAAATCACGCTTGCCTGTTTCGCCCTGCTGGTCGTGCTCTCCATCATATTTTCCGGTCAGGTGCGCTCGCATCTTCGCGTGTTCCTGAACAAGAACTTCTTCAGTTTTCGCCACGATTATCGCGAAGAATGGTTGCGTCTGTCGGCCACGTTGTCCGCCAGCGATACGGAGCTACAGCAACGCGGTATACGGGCGATGGCGCAGATCATGGACAGTCCGGGAGGAGCGCTGTTCATGCACAACGACGCTGATGAGTACGTGCCGGAAACGTCCTGGAATATGCCGACGCCGATCGGCCTGAAGCTCCCATCCGACCTGCCGGTGTTCGGAATCATGCGCGAACGCCGATGGATTTATGATTTGAGCGAACCACCACCTCTGGGCGATGAAGAACTTCGGGCGCCCGCCGAGTTGGTCGCCCTGACGCGCGCATGGCTATTGGTACCACTGGTGCAGGAAGATCGACTCATCGGTTTCGTAGTACTTGCGCACGCACGCGCTGGCCGCGCACTCGATTGGGAAGACATTGATTTGCTCCGGGTAGCCGGCGGCCAGGTAGCGGGCACCTTGGCCCAGGCAGCCGATGCTCGGCGCCTAGCCGAAGCGCGCCAGTTCGAAGGCTTCAACCAGCTCACCGCATTCCTGATGCACGACCTCAAGAATCTTGCAGCGCAGCAATCACTGCTGTTGCAAAACGCCGAACGTCACAAGCACAACCCCGCCTTTGTGGATGACATGCTCACGACCGTGGCCAATTCAGTGCACCGCATCGCGCGGCTGCTCGAGCAGTTGCGCGGCGATGGAATGCCGACCAGGCATAGTCGCGTGCAGCTCACGGCGGTAATCCACAAGGCACTCGACGAATGCCGCGCTCAACAGCCGCAACCCGAGTACCAGCGTGCCGCGGAAGACCTGTGGGTACAGGCCAACGCCGAGCAGCTTGCGACGGTGCTGGGACACGTGATTCGCAACGCCCAGGATGCAGCACAGGCCCATGGTCATGTCACACTGAGAGCCGAGCGCGAGTCCGGGTATGCGCTGATCGAAATCAAGGATGACGGAGCGGGTATGGATGAAGAGTTCATCCGCAACCGACTATTCAAGCCATTTTTTACCACCAAAGGGAGCAGAGGCATGGGTATCGGCGCCTATCAGGCCCGCGAATATGTGCGTTCGCTGGGCGGGGCGATGCAGGTGAACAGTATCCCCAACCACGGCACCGTGTTCGCTATTCAGCTGCCGCTGGCCGAACCCGCGGGTGATGCAACAACGACTGGCAGGTTGAGGGCTGCGTCATGAGCCAAAAGCACCGTTGCCTGATGATCGTCGAGGACGATGTCGGCCTGCAGAGCCAGTTGCGCTGGAGCTTTGAGGATTACGACGTCATCATCGCTGGCGATAGGAAGGCGGCACTCGCCCTGCTGCGTCGACAACAGCCGGCAGTCGTGCTGCAAGATCTAGGCTTGCCCCCCGACGCCACCGGCACTACCGAAGGTTTCGCCACGGTGACGGAGATTCTCGAGGAATCGCCGCACACCAAGATCATCGTAGTCACTGGCAACGGAGATCGTGACAACGCCGTAAAGTCCATCGGCTGCGGCGCCTACGATTTCTGCTCCAAGCCGCTGGACCTGGAAGTCCTGCGCCTGATCGTGGATCGCGCATTCCGGGTACACGAGCTTGAGGCCGAGAACCGCACGCTCAGAAGCCAGTCGACGGCGGTATTTGAAGGCATTATCGGCAGCAGTGCAGCCATGTTGAACGCTTACCGGATGGTGGAGAAGGTCAGCCCCTCGAACGCCACCGTCCTGCTGCTCGGAGAAACCGGCACGGGCAAGGAATTGTTCGCACGCGCGGTGCATCGCCTGAGCTCGCGACGCGCTGGGCCTTTTGTGGCAATTAATTGCGCGGCCATCCCCGAAAACCTGCTGGAAGCCGAGCTCTTCGGCTATGAGAAGGGCGCTTACACCGGCGCGCACAAGCAAACCAAGGGCAAGATCGAACTGGCCGTCAACGGCAGCCTGTTGCTTGACGAGATCGGCGACATGCCCTTAGCACTCCAGGCCAAGCTGCTGCGTTTTTTCGAGGAGCGAGTGATCGAGCGCATCGGGGGACGCGAAACGATCCCGGTAGATGTGCGCATCATCTGCGCTACCCATCAAGATCTGCCTGCGCTGATTCGTGAAGGACGCTTTCGTGAAGACCTTTTCTATCGCATCAGCGAAGTGAGCGTTCGACTTCCGCCACTGCGCGAACGCGCCGGTGACGCGGTGACCCTTGCACAGCACTTTCTCGAGCAGGCCGCCACGCGCCACGGACGCGCAGTTCGCGGATTTACCGCTAAGGCGGTCAAGGCCATCGAGGCATGTCCGTGGCCCGGGAACGTGCGCGAGTTGGAAAACGTCGTCAACAGCGCCGTCATCATGGCCGATGAAAAGCAGATCGGACTTGAAGCACTGCATCTCGGTGCGGTCGGCGAGGATATCCTGGACCTGCACAAAGTACGAAGTGACGCTGAAAAGAGTGCCATCCAGCGGGCCTTGACCCAGGCCGGCGGCAATCTTTCGCGGGTTGCAAGCTTGCTGGGCATCAGCCGACCGACGCTCTATGATCTTCTGGGCAAGCATGAATTGAAAAAACCTACCGATACGGACTGACCCCGTGCATTGCGTCGGGTGAACTGAGGGTTAAAAAATATGCGCTTGATCAAGCTCGATACCTGGATCGTTCGCCACGGTTTGGCGTTGCTTTGCGTCACCCTGCTGTTGAGCGGATGTGGCCTCACCAGCGGGCATGCGAGCCTGGATGCCGGTAACAAATATCAAGCCAATGGAGAGTATCGCGCAGCTTACATCGAGGCCAAGAAGGTCTTGCAACGCGATAGCAAGGACGGCAACGCCTGGTTGTTGCTCGGGCAAGCCTCGCTGATGCTTGGGGATCCGAAAGGAGCCCTGAGCGAACTGCAAAACGCCAAGCTCAACGGCGTGCCGCCAGAACATTGGGCGGTACCCATGGGACGTGCGCTGCTGGTGACACACCAGTACGACAAGTTGCTTGAAACGCTGCCCCCAGATAAGACCTTAGAACAGAAAATCAAAGTGCGCATAAATTCGCTACGGGGCGATGCGTATAGTGGACTCAAACAGTTCGACAAGGCTCGACAGTCGTACCAGGCCGCGTTGAAACTGGACCCCAAGAATCCAGCCGCGCTGGTTGGGCTCGCCAAGCTGGCGACTCTCGCCAAAGATCCCGATTCCGCCAACCACTACCTGCAACTGGCATTGACCGCGTCGCCGGATAACCCGCAGGCCTGGGTCGCGAAGGGCGATCTGGCGTTCGACGAGGGAAATTTTGACAGCGCCGAATCGGATTATCAGAAAGTACTGGGCTTCAAGAGCCCGGATTGGCTGCCGCAAGAGCGTTTTTATACGTTAGCTCGGTTGGCCAACGCACAAGCACAACAAAATCAGTTTGACAAGGCTCTGGTCAATATTCGAACACTGGAAAAGATGTCGGCGCAGCAGCCCTACCCCCACTATCTGCACGCCGTGGTGTTGTACAAGCAGGGGCATCTGGACGATGCCATCTCCGAGCTTCAGCAGGTGCTCAAAATGTCGCCGGATAACCCGCAGGCGCAGTTGCTCATGGGAGCCGTCAACTACGCGGAAGGCAATTACGGCCAAGCAGAGATGTACCTCAGCAACGTCGTGGGCATGGATCAAAAGAATGTCGATGCCCGTAAGTTGCTGGCGCTCACGTTGTACCGCGAAGGTCGTTCACGCCAGGCATTGGACACGCTACGGCCAGTCGTGCCAGGCGCGCCTTCCGACCCCAGGCTGATGGCATTGTTGCAGAGTGCGGCTGCCGCAAAGGCCGGGTTACCGGAAGCGGCAACCTCCCAAACCGGCACTAGCAATCCGTCCGACGGCCAATTCGCGCGCGCAGGCATGGCTTTCGCCAACGGGGATGAATCCGAAGCCATCCGCCTGCTTCGGGAGATTCCCGCAGGCAATGCCTCCGTCGAGGAGCGACGGAACAGTTTGCTGGTCATGACCTATGTGCGTGAGAAGCGCCCGACCGATGCAATAAAAGTGGCCGCCCAATATGCCGCCCGGAATCCGCAAGACAGTGCTGCGCACCTGCTGTACGGAACTGCACTGGTTGCTGCCGGCCGGCACACTGAAGCACGCACCCAGTATTTCGAGGCCTATAAACTCGACCCCAAGGGCATCGCCGCGCTCATGAACCTGGGCAGTCTGGATTCACTCGAAGGCCATTACGGAGATGCCGAGGTTCGCTACAAAGCGGTGTTGAAAAAGGATCCGCGCAACGCCGCAGCCATGACTGCGCTGGGCCGGCTTGCCATGGTGCAAGGCAAGAAAGCACAAGCCATCGAGTGGTTCAAGCAGGCCATCAGTGCTGCACCGAAATCCGCCACCGCGCATATCGGGTTGGTGATGATATACAGCGAAAGCGGTCAATTCGAGGAAGCCGTAAGCACCGCCAAACGCCTGGTGGCGGCCGGCCCCGACAATCCGGCTGCGCTCAATGCGCTCGGCGCAGCTGAACTCAATGCCGGCCACCACGACGAGGCGTTGAAGCCGTTACAGCGAGCGGTGAAGCTGGCGCCGCAGGTGCCTTTGTATCGCACCAATCTGGCGCGCGCACAGATTCTCAGCAGAAACACAAAGGAGGCCGAACACAATCTCGATGAGGTGATAAAGACCAATCCCGAGCAAGTGACGGCGGTGGCGCTGCGAGCATTCCTGAAATGGCACGACCACGACCTGCCAGGCGCCCTCTCTCTCGCGCGGACACTGCAAAAACAGCCTGCCGACAAGGCCGCTGGCTTCGCGCTCGAGGGCGACCTGTACATGGCTAATAAGTCCTATCGCGAGGCCGCCGAGGCCTATCAGCGGGGACTGAAGCTGCGTTACGACCGGCCGCTGGTGATCAAGAACTTTCTGGCACTTAGCAAAGACGGCGCCAAAGCCCCGGAGGGCGTGCTGCGTGACTGGTTGGCCAAACATCCAGACGATGCCGCCATACGCCTGCTGTTGGCCCAGCACTATTTGAACCATGCGCAGAACATGTTGGCCGCCAGTCAGTACCAACACGTGCTGAAAACTTATCCATCCAATATCGACGCACTCAACAACCTTGCCTGGGTTTACGCAGAACAACGCAACCCCAAGGCACGGGAACTGGCGGAGCGTGCTTACAAATTGGCCCCCCACTCGGCTAGTGTTGCGGACACATATGGCTGGGCGCTGATCGCAGCCAACCAGCCCAAGATGGCCGTACCGATCCTGCGGCAAGCGGCCAGCAAAGATCCGAAGGTTCCGGCTATCCAATATCATCTGGCCGTAGCTCAAGCGCGCACCGGCGACACGGTCGGCGCGCGAACGACCCTTCTGGCGCTGGAAAAATCAGGTGCCGATTTCCATGACAGGCAAGCGGCGGAAAAACTGTACCGGGAGCTCGGTGGTGCAGCCAGCGGCGCCCCCGACAAATAGCAGTCGCTCCTGATTATTCTTGAAGCCCGCGTACGATAGCTCCTTTCCTCGTAGAAAGAGGCGTGCCGCAGAGGCGGAGAAGGGTGCGCACCTGGCGAAAGAAAGTTCCGGTCGATGTAGGTAGATAGCACACGAGCTGGAGCCTGCCCACATGGCTTCGCGCCCGGCTGGGCTTATGCACGGGGCGCAATGGATGGTCTTTTGTCCCCCCTCTCCGATTGCTGCCCCGTTCCACTATAGGCCGTTCTCCGGGCCGACAAGCTTGCGCACTGAGATACCAGCGTACCTGCGCGAGATCAGCGCCACTATTACTAATCCGCATCCCGAGAGCTAGCGCACCCAGCCCCCTGCCTCGCAGGTGGCGAATGCCAGCGGTTTTTTGCGGGACGAACACCGATGGATTAGTCAGGATGTGGAAGACCGCACAGCTTGCCACCGGCACGAAAGGGTAAGGTCGAATCACAGTTTTGAGGATCTGGCGGCGGTGGCGTTCCGCCATCGTACCGACCACCGGCACCAGGCCCACCGTGTTCCTTTGGGGTCGTGGCGGATAGCGCCGATGAAGCCGGCCATCACATGCATGGGTTTCCTCGACCATCCACGCGAGGCAAGGCAGAAAAATCACAGTGAACATAGAGCTGCAATCACCAGGAGCAATTCAGGCAGGCCGAATTTTGCGGTTTGTCGGAAAATTTATGAGCGCCTACGCGGGGCGCGTAGTTCTACTCGGTGCGTTGCCGGCGCGCGGCACAACGGTGGTGACGAATAACGTGGTCAGCCAAGCCACGCAAATGCAAACCGAGGTTCCGCTCACCTTCGGCCAGATCTTCAAGGACGGCGACGTGCCTCAGGGCACGACGCTAACGGCGACCCTCAATGGCCAGCCGCTTGCCTTGCAGGTGGATACCAAGGCGAGCAACCCAGACGGCAGCTTGCGTCACGCGGTGCTGACGGCGATGGTCCCCGCGCTGCCCGGTAACGCAAAGCTACCCCTGACGCTTTCTACCGGGCCAGCTGCCACAGCCCGACGGCCTGTCAGCTTGTCGCAACTGCTCGCAACGGGCTACGACAGCAAGGTAGCGATCGACATCGGCGGCAAGAGCTACACGGTGAACGCTCATGGTCTATTGCAGGCGGCCAGCAGCGCGAAGGCCTGCAGGCCGTGGGACAGCCAGTGCAACCTCTGGCTTTCCGGACCGCTGACCAGCGAGTGGGTGGTCAATGGCCCCCTGAGGGCGGCCGATGGCACGACTGACCCGAACCTGAGA
>JASBTI010000008.1 GCA_030148505.1 Rhodanobacter sp. | reverse complement strand
TACTTCTTCCTCAAAATCAAGGCTGCCTTTCCCGGTAAGGCGCGATGAACCAATTTTTTTTGCTGCCCATGCCATCGCCGACGAAGGTATGCTTGAGAGCATCATCAGACGGAGAAATCCCCCATGAAACAGGCATGGACGTTGGGCATACTCGCCGCCCTGCTGTTTACCGGTTGCGCCACTTCGCCCACCGGCCGCTCGCAAGTGATGATGGTGTCCGACAGCCAGATGAACCAGCTCGGCCTGAGCGCTTTCGACAGCATGCGCAAGCAAGGCAAATTCGTCGACGCGCCGCGCGAACGCGCCTATGCCACCTGCGTGGCCAATGCCTTGATCGCGGTCTTGCCGCCGCCGTGGAACACGCAGCAGTGGGAGGTGCAGATCATTGGCGAGCCAAGCGCGAACGCCTTCGCCCTGCCCGGTGGGCGGATCGGCGTGAACCAGGGCATGTTCAAGGTGGCCACCGACCAAAACCAGCTGGCCGTGGTGCTGGGCCACGAGCTGTCGCACGTGGTGGCGCGGCATGGTGCCGAGCGCGTCTCGGACAATTACCTGGTGCAGGGTGCGGTCGCCGCCGGCACGATCTACGCCGGCACCCGCGGCACCAATGCCGGCTATGCCGCCGCCGCGCTGGGCCTGGGCGCCGAGGTAGGCATCTTGCTGCCGTTTTCGCGGATCCAGGAAAGCGAAGCGGACACGCTGGGGCAACGCTATATGGCCGAGGCCGGTTTCGATCCCCGTGCGGCAGTGACGCTGTGGCAGAAAATGGGCCAGCAAGGCGGCGCCAAGCCACCGGCGTTCCTGTCCACCCATCCCTCCCCCGGCAACCGCGCACAATCGCTGGCCCAGCAGGCCCAGCAATTGATGCCGGTATACCAGCAAGCCCGCGCCCACGGGCATACCCCCGCATGTCGGTTGTGATCCCCTCGGACGCCAAGGTGGACTGAAACTGAACGCGGCACCATGCCGCCGTCAACTTCTCGTCCCCCGGGTCGTTCTGGCCTCTGCACGCCGCCGCTGGCGGCCATGACGGAGACCGCTGATGACCCGCAACGCACTGAAACTCACCCTGCTCGCCATGGCGGGCTTGGCCTGCGCCGCTGCGGCCTATGTACCGCCGGCGGCAGCACACACCGAGATTGCGCTGGGCGTGGGGATCGGCATCGCCCCGCCCGCACCACGTTTCGAACGCGTACCGCCGCCGCGCCGCGGCTATCTGTGGGCACCGGGCTATTGGCGCTGGGACCGTTACCGCCACCGGCACGTCTGGTTTCCCGGTCACTGGGTACGGGCCAGAGCCGGCTATCGCTTCCATCCGGCGCATTGGGTACGCCACGGTGACGACTGGCGATTACGGCGCGGCTACTGGGATCGTGACTGAGCTGTACCGGCGCCGCGCCGACCTTGCCCGCGCCATCGGCGGCACGTGAGCGCCCCACTCCACGGCGCAGCTTGTCCAAACGCCTCGGTTGACGGGGCGTTTCGGCGCGTCCGGGAAACCCGGAGGTGGCGACTTGTTGCAACGCACCAGCACATGCCGATGCGACGTACTAAACTGCGCGCCTTGATCCTCGCCCCGACCCACCCGTCGGGGCGATCAGTTTTCAGCGTGTCGCGCGTTCAGGCCCCGCTCCACGGCTATTTTGCGTTCGGCAGCTTTCATCCCAAATCATGGAGTCAACCGTTCCAATGATCTTTGAAACCATCGCCAAGACCGATCACGAAGAAGTCGTCTTTTGCCAAAACAAGGATGCCGGCCTGAAAGCCATCATCGCGATCCACAACACCGTGCTGGGTCCCGCACTGGGTGGTTTGCGCATGTGGCCGTACAAGACCGAGCAGGAGGCGATCAACGATGTGCTGCGGCTGTCGCGAGGCATGACCTTCAAGAACGCGGTGGCCGGCCTGAACCTCGGCGGCGGCAAGGCGGTGATCATCGGTGACCCGAGCAAGGACAAGTCCGAAGCGCTGTTTCGCGCGTTCGGCCGTTTCGTCAACTCGCTCAACGGCCGCTACATCACCGCCGAGGACGTGGGCATCGACGTCAACGACATGGAATACGTGTTTCGCGAAACCGAATACGTGACCGGTGTGCATCAGGTGCATGGCGGCTCGGGCGACCCGTCGCCGTTCACCGCTTACGGCACCTTGCAAGGGCTGATGGCGGCGCTGCAGTTCAAGCACGGCAACGAGGACGTGGGCAAGTACAGCTATGCGGTGCAGGGTTGCGGCCATGTCGGTGGCGAGTTCATCAAGCTGCTGCGCGAACAGGGCGCCAAGGTGTTTGTCACCGACATCAACAAGGAGTTGGTGCGGCGCTGCGTCGACGAGCTGGGTTGCGAAGCGGTCGGCCTGGACGAAATCTACGACGTCGATGCGGACGTCTATTCGCCGTGCGCGCTCGGCGGCACGGTGAACGAGCAGACCATCGACCGGATCAAGGCGAAGATCATCTGCGGCGCCGCCAACAACCAGCTGGCCACCGATGCGATCGGCGACGAGCTGCAGCGACGCGGCGTGCTGTACGCGCCGGACTACGCCGTCAATGCCGGCGGCGTGATGAACATCTCGCTGGAGATCGATGGCTACAACCGCGAGCGTGCCATGCGCATGATGCGCACGATCTATTACAACCTCGGACGCATCTTCGAAATCAGCAAGACCGAGGGCGTGCCGACCTACCTGGCCGCCGACCGTCTGGCCGAGGAGCGCATCAACACGCTCGGCAAGATCAACCTGCCGCACATGGGCAACGGCGGTACCCGCTTCCAGGGCCGCATGCGCGGTCAGTAAATCCCGCAGGTGAGCGGGTGATCCTGAACGCCGGCACCTGCAGCCGGCGTTTTTCATGGTGGTGCCGAAGCGGATCGACACCGCTCCCGTCGTATGCTGGACCGATGATGCCCTTGTCGTTGCTCGACCCATGGTGGCGCCGCGTCTACGGATCGGATCGATTCGGCGAATGCCTGCGCGTGTTTCTGGCACTCACCGGCATCGTCGTGTACGGGCTGCTCAGCGGCCGGTTGGCACCGGCGATTCCGATGTTGCTTGGCGCGATTGCCTGTGCACTGGCGGAAACCGAGGACCAGTGGCGCAATCGCCTGCGTACCTTGCTGGTCACCCTGGCCTGTTTTGCGGTCGCCGCGTTTGCGGTGCAATGGCTGATGCCGCACCGACTGCTGTTTGCCGTGGGCTTGTGGCTGTCGACCTTTCTGCTGGTGATGCTGGGTGCACTCAACGGGCGCTACGCCACGATCGCCGGCGCCACGTTGATTCTCGCGGTATACACCATGATTGGCGCCGACCTGGCCGGGGGGCCGCCGCCGGACCTGTGGCAGGAACCGTGGTGGATACTTGCCGGCGCGGCGTGGTATGGCGTGCTGTCGTTGCTGTGGAGTGCGCTGTTGCCGCAGCAGGCGGTGCGCCATGCACTGGCCCGACTTTTCCACGCCCTGGCTGATCAGCTGGAGGGCAAGGCCGCCTTGTTCGTGCCGGTACGCGGCCTCGATCATCAAGCATTGCAGCTGACGCTGGCGACGCGCAACGAAGCGGTGGTGGGGGCGCTCAACGACACCCGGCTGATACTGATCGACCGGATCGGCAGCCGGCGCCCGCGTGGTGCCACCGCGGCCCTGTTGCAACGCTACTTCATGGCCCAGGACATCCACGAACGGATCAATTCGTCGCACTACCCGTACGACGCGCTGGTGGCCGCGTTCTTTCACAGCGACGTGCTGTTTCGCTGCGAACGCCTGCTGCACCGGCAAGCGGACCGCTGCCGCCGCCAGGCCGAGGCCTTGCGGGCACGATCGACGCATCGCAAGGACGTTACCGATGAGGCTGCACAGGAGGACTTCCTCGCTGCCATCGATGCCCTGCGGCAATCGCCCCAACCGCCTTCGCCGGAGCTGTTGCGCGCACTCGATGCGCTATCGAACAACCTGCTGGCCATCGACACCCAGCTAGCCGGCAAGGCCTTGCTCGATCCGCTGGGTCGACGCGCGGGTGGATCGCTGCAAGACCCGGCGCCGCACTCGCTGGCTGAGGCCTGGGCGCGGCTGCGTATCCAGCTCACGCCACGCACTATGCGATTTCGCCATGCGGTACGTCTGGCCACCGCCTTGCTGGCCGGCGACGCCGTGCTGCAGCTGGCTCATCCGCAGCACGGTTACTGGATATTGCTGACCACCTTGTTCGTCTGCCAACCCAGCTACCACGCCACCTGGCGCGTGCTGTGGCAGCGGGTCGGCGGCACCGTGATCGGACTGGTCGCCGGCTGGGCGGCGCTGCGCTTGCTGCCGCTGGGGGTGCAATTGCCATTGGTGGTGCTGACCGGCGTCGGCTTTTTCGCCACCCGGCATCGACGTTATGCCGTGGCGACGGCCGCCGTCACCCTGTTCGTGGTGTTGCTGGTCAACCAGGTCGGCAACGGCTACGCGGTGATGTGGCCGCGCTTGCTCGACACGCTGATTGGCGCGGCGATCGCCGCGCTGGCGATTCGGCTGATTCTTCCCGACTGGCAACGTCGCCAGCTGGGTCAGGTACTGGCCGACACCGTGCGCAGCGATAGCCGTTACCTGGCCCGGATCATCCCGCAATATCGCCGCGGCAAAAAGGACGACCTCGATTACCGGATTGCCCGGCGCGACGCCCACAACGCCCATGCCGAGCTCAGTGGCCTACTCGCCAACATGATGCGCGAACCCAGCAGCCAGCGCCGGGCACATGAGCCGTTGCTGCGTTTTCTGACCGCGGCCCATGTGTTGCTGGGACACCTTTCCACGCTGGGCGCGCATCGACAGCAACTGCAATCGGTCACGGCGCGCAACACCGTCCAGCAGGTCGGCAACGCGTTGGCGCGGGCGCTCGAGCAAGTCGCTACGGTACTCTCCACGCCATCGGCGACGATATCGACTTCGCCGGTATTCGAAACCGCCAGCGCAACGGATTGCCGCGACGACACGACCCAACTCGTGCTGGACCAGCTGGCACTGATCGCGGCGCAGGGACAAAAGCTGGCCTTGTTGGCCGGGGATATCCACCGCGACTGACGGCGGCTCATCGCCTCACCCGGCGCGGTACCATGGCGCCAGACTACCTCTCGCGTTGTGCATCCCGCGCATCGCTTATGATGATTGGGTTTCGACTGACTTGGAGTTGCATCGCATGCGTCCGTTCCCGCTCGGAGAAGATATCGACCTGCTGCGCGAGAGCGTGCATGGCTTCGCGGAGAAGGAGATCGCCCCACGCGCCGACCGCATCGACCAGGAAAACCTGTTTCCGGCCGACCTGTGGGGCAAGCTTGGCGAAATGGGTCTGCTCGGGGTGACCATTCCCGAGGAATACGGCGGCAGCGGCATGGGTTTTCTCGCGCACATGGTGGCGATGGAGGAGATCTCACGCGCATCGGGCTCGGTCGGGCTGTCTTACGGCGCGCACTCCAACCTCGCGGTGCAAAACATCTATCACAACGGCAACGAGGCGCAGCGACGCAAGTACATCCCGAAGATGTGCAGTGGGGAATACGTCGGCGCGCTGGCGATGAGTGAGCCGGGCGCGGGTTCCGACGTGGTCGGCTCGATGCGCTGCAAGGCGGAAAAGAAAGGCGATGTGTGGGTCGCCAACGGCTCCAAGATGTGGATCACCAACGGCCCCGACGCGGACGTGCTGCTGGTCTATATGCGCACCGCGCCGCGCCCGGCGGGCAGCCGCTGCATGACCGCCTTCATCGTCGAAAAGGGCATGAAGGGTTTCTCCACCGCACAGAAGCTGGACAAGCTCGGCATGCGGGGTTCGAACACCTGCGAGCTGGTGTTCGAGGATTGCGAAATTCCCGCGGAAAACATTGTCGGCGAGGTCAACGAAGGCGTACGTGTGCTGATGAGTGGCCTGGACACCGAGCGACTGGTGCTATCCGGTGGGCCGATCGGCCTGATGCAGGCAGCGCTGGACCTTACCCTGCCCTATGTGCGCGAACGCAAGCAGTTCAACGCACCGATCGGCACCTTCGGTGTGATGCAGGCGAAGGTCGCCGACATGTATACCGCGTTGCAGAGTTCACGCGGCTTTGCCTATATGGTGGCGCAGCAGTTCGATGGCGGGGTGAAGTCGCGCATCGATCCTGCCGCCTGCCTGCTCAACGCCTCGGTCAACGCAGTCAAGGTTGCCCTGGAGGCGATCCAGGCGCTGGGCGGCAACGGCTATATCAACGAGTTTCCCGCCGGTCGCCTGCTGCGCGACGCCAAGCTGTACGAGATCGGTGCCGGCACCAACGAGATCCGGCGCATGCTGATCGGCCGTGAGCTGTTCCACGGCAAGGCCTGATCAAGCGCACGCTGCCGCGGCATCGGTGCGCTCCCGGGCGGGGCTCAGAAGCTCCAGTTGAAACGGGCGGTGGCCATGCCGGCCTGCTGGCGCTGACCGAAATACCGGTCGTACCCCAGCAGCAAGCTGGCGCGCGACGTCATGCCCCAGTCGAGCGCGGTGCCGACGATGCCGCCGTAACGCGACAAGCCGATGCCGCCGACCGGAGCGTACTGGTTGATGCCGCTGAAGCTGGCCTGGAACACATCCCCGCGAAGGCCGAACGACTGCTGCCACAACAGCCGGGTCTGCAGGCTCAAGCGACCCCAGCGGGGCAACGTCCAGTCGCGACTGGCGCGCACGCCCAACCCGGCCTGCCAGCGCGCCGTGGTCTGGGCACCGGACTTCAAGCCGAACCCGTAGGCACCGAGTTCATTGAAACCGTCGCGCTGAATCTGCGCGTATTGCAGATTCACGTACGGGGTGATGCGGTTACCGCCCAGCGCCGTGCGGTAACCGCTTTCGCCATAGGCCACGCCATAGCGGCCACGACTCTCGCTGGCCACGGCGCTGAACTGATTGCCCAGTTGCAGGAACCGGCGCATGTTCTCGCGGTAGCTGCCGACACCGAAGCGGCCCATGGTGTACCACTGGCCGCGGATCACGCCGCCATACATCATGCCTTCCACCGCACGACTGAAATCCTGGTCGGCGGTGCCGGTCAGCCGGCCCAACCCCTGGCTCTGGCTCAGCGCGTAACCGACCACACCGTCGCTGCCGACGCGGTGATCTTCACCCACCATCCAGCCGTCGAGGTCGAACCCGACATTGTTGTAGCCACTTCGCGACAGCCCACCGTGATAACCGAGATCCTGCGCCCAACTACCGGCCCGGGGCGTATCGACGAGGTTGTCAAAGCGATCGGACAAGGCGCGGGTGCCGGCGTCGATGGACTCGAACGTCATCGCCGCGCTGGCCGCGTGCAGCTGGCCGGACAGGCTCTCCAGCGAACTCTGCACGGTCGCCAGGGTGGGCGACTGCTGGAAGCTGGCCGCCCCCGCGATAAAGCCGCTGCTGACCGGCGCGGCGGTGCTGGTGGGCGCAGTGAGTTGGGTATTGATCAGCCCGAAGGCTCCCTGCACCCGCTGCGCTGCACCGAACGATGCGGCGGTATAGCTCATCGCCAGCGCGGTAACCTGCAGCTGCTGCACGTTGAGCCATGCACTGTTGGCGTCGTAGCCCAGGGTCGCGGTAAGAGTGACGTTGGGCGCCTTGGTCAAGGCGCTGAAGGTGCCGCTGAGGCCACCGGTCGCCGTGATCACGTCGGTATGCGAGCTGACCACATAACCCGCATTGCTGCCTATGACATAGAGGTCGCCGCCGTTGAGACTGGCGCTGCCGGTGACCTGCAAGGCCGAGCCAAGGGACACTGCCAGCCGGCCATTGCCTTGCTGGGTGTAGTTGCCGGCCACGGTGACATTGCTGCCGCTGACCCCCAGCACACCGGCATTGGTGATGCTGCCGGCGATCGTCTGGGTACCGCTCAAGGTGCCACCGGCTGCAATGTCGACGCTGGATGCCAGCGACTTGGCAATCAAGGTGCCACCCTGCACCTGGGTCAAACCGGTAAAGCTCGAAGGCTGGGTAAGCGTGAGGGTGCCGGTGCCTTGTTTGATCAGACCGCCTGCGCCGGAAATCGGATTGTTCCAGTTGGAGTTGCCGGCAAAGTCGACCGTCACATCGCCCCAGTTGAACTGGGCCGGGCCGTTCACCGCCTTACCCACATTCAACTCGCCGTAGCCGAAGGTGGCATTGGGCTGGGAACCGCCCAGCGGGGTCGCCGTGCCCAGCAGCGTCTGACGTACCAGGTCATTGGTGAAATAGGGATACGCCTGCCACACCAGTGCGGCCGCACCCGACACCTGGGGGGCGGCCAGTGAGGTGCCCCCGACGATCCAGTAGGTCTGGCTGGTAACGGTATCGTCCTTGCCGCTGACGATGACGTCGCCCGGTGCGGCGAGGCAGTAGCTCATCGCCACGCCGCAGGCATTGGAATAACTGGCGAGCTGGGTCGGGTTGTTGCTGTCCACCGCCACCACGGTCAGCCAGCCCTTTTCCAGGTCCGGCGCCCGGCTGGGCAAGGCCGCGGTATCGCTGGGGTTCGCGTCGGAACTGTTGCCCGCCGCAAACACCACCAGTCCACCCCAGGTATTGATGAAGTTTTTGTAGGCGTCGTGAAAACTCTGCGTGGTCGCGGTGGCGCTGGCGGGCCAGTACAACCCACCCCACGAATTGTTCATCACCTTGACGCCGTTGCTGATCAGATCGGCATTGATCTGGCCCAGCGGATCGGCACTGGTGACCAGGTTGCCCTGGGGGGTGCTGGCGGTGGGGGTTACGTCGCTGATGATTCGCGCTGATACCAGCTGCGCACCCGGGGCGATACCGCCAGCAAACTGCCCGAATGGCGTGCCGGCGGCAATTTCGGAAACCCAGGTGCCATGGCCAACCACGTCGTCGATCGCCGTGTTGTTGGTCGCCGGGTCGACATAGATCAGCTCATTGTTCACCCGTCCGGCCAGGGCCGGATGGTTGCGCATGATGCCGCTGTCGACCACACCGATGATGACACCTGCGCCGGTGTAACCTTGTGCATGCGCTGCATAGGCATGGGTGATGGCGAGCTGCGCGTCCAACGGGGGCGCGGGAGCAGCGGGGGCAGGTGCCGGGGCGGGGGCGGGCGCCGCGGGCGTGGGCTGGACATTGCTGCCCCCGCCGCCGCACGCAGTCAAGGCAAATGCCGCCGCGACAAATGCCGCCTCGCGGTACCCAAACTTCAGGTCGAGTCTCTTCATGGTGCAACCCGTAAGCGGAGTCCTGTCAGCCGCTCAGTGCCGAACTGGCGACCCGGTCTTCCCCTGACCGTCATCATCGCATAAGCCACACCCGCCAACTCAACCCTCAAAAGAGGACTGGCGTAACAATTCACACCATTTGCCGACATTTGCCGCGGGCTGCGATAATCAGCGGCCAAGAAGCCTGTCGAAGATCCGTGCCCGGCGAACGGAAACTGTGTTCGGCGAATTTGCCTACCATGGCGATTTTCACGACCTCGGGTATACGTGTACGTCGACGACTTTTTGATAACCGCGGCATTCCACGCGCATACCACGTCTGGGCCACCCGAGGCGCCAAGGTTCCCAGTCATCGGCGACAAACGTCCCCGTGTCACCCCTATTTCGGAGTTCCCCCATGTCGAACGTCAGCGTAGTCATCGTCGGTGCCAAGCGCACCGCCATCGGCTCTTTCCTGGGCCAGTTCACCGGCGTCCCCACGCCGCAACTCGGTGCCACCGCCATGCGCGCCGCGCTGGAACAGTCCGGTGTCGCCGCTGACGATATCAACGAAGTGATCATGGGTTGTGTATTGCCTGCCAACCTCGGCCAGGCACCTGCCCGACAGGCTTCGCTGGCGGCCGGCCTGCCGGCCAGCACCGGCTGCACCACCATTAACAAGGTCTGTGGTTCGGGCATGAAGGCGATCATGCTGGGGCATGACCTGATCAAGGCCGGCTCCGCAGCCACGGTGATCGCCGGCGGCATGGAGTCGATGACCAACGCCCCGCACATGGTCAACGCCCGCAGCGGCATCCGCTACGGCGACGGCAAGCTGGTCGATCATATGGCTTGGGACGGCCTGACCAATCCCTACGACGGCAAGTCGATGGGCGTGTTCGGCGAAATGTGCGCCGACAAGTACCACTTCACCCGCGAAGAGCAGGATGCGTTCTCGATCGAGTCGGTCAAGCGCGCCCAGGCGGCCCAGCAAAACGGCAGCTTTGCCGAGGAAATCACCGCGGTCACCGTGAGTACCCGCAAGGGCGAGATCCAGGTCGATACCGACGAGCAGCCGGGTCGCTCGGATATCGTCAAGATCCCCACGCTGCGCCCAGCCTTTCGCAAGGAAAACGGCACCATCACCGCGGCCAGTTCATCGAGCATTTCCGACGGTGCCGCCGCCGTGGTGCTGCTTTCGGCCGACGATGCGCAGGCTCGCGGCATCAAGCCGCTGGCCCGGATCGTGGCGCACGCGACCCACTCGCAAGCCCCGGAGTGGTTCACCACCGCGCCGGTCGGTGCGATCCAGAAGGTGCTGGACAAGGCCGGTTGGAGCATTGCCGATATCGATTTGTTCGAGGTCAACGAAGCCTTTGCGGTAGTGGCCATGGCGCCCATGCGCGAACTCGGTATTGCCCACGAAAAGCTCAACGTCAATGGCGGTGCGTGTGCCTTGGGACATCCGATCGGTGCCAGCGGCGCCCGCCTGGTGGTGACCCTGCTCAACGCGCTCAAGACACGCGGGCTGAAACGAGGGGTAGCCACGTTATGCATAGGCGGCGGCGAAGCTACCGCCGTGGCGGTGGAATGCATCGACTGAACACGGGCCAAAATGCTCGTCACAATCCCTTTTCATGACAGCCCGCTAAACTGATTTTTAATACGCTGCCGCCAGGCACTGAAAACTGTGGCGCAATGTTGACGAAAGCGTTATTAATACAGGGCCAAACGGCATTCCACGGCAAAGGAGATTCACCATGAAGTTTACGCGTACCCTACTCGCCTCCGCGCTCGTCGCGTTGCTGGCGGCATGCAGCAACGGCGCGCAGGATTCCGCGCAAGACGCCCAGAAGTCGGCTGACACTGCTCAGAAGGCTGCTGACACCGCACAGCAAGCGGCGGCCCAGGCTCCGGGCATGGCCACCGAGCAAGCGGCAGGCCAGGCGAAGATGGCTGCCGACGCAGCGGGTCAGGCTTCGGATCAGGCACAACAGGCAGCCTCGGCGGCCTCGGCGGCACCGGCCAGCAATTCTACTGCTGTCGATCAGGCCAAGGACGCGGCATCCAATGCCGCCAACATGGCCAGCAAGGCTGCTGACGCGGCGAAGGCTGCGGCTAGCAACGCCAAGGAAGCCAAGAAGGACGCCACCGGGCATTGAGTTGCTCTCAGCTTCAGGAAAAACGGCCGCCTCGTGCGGCCGTTTTTTTTTGTCATTCGACGGACTCGGCCGCACGTCTCCAGGCCGCCGTTTCAGTCGGGTGACAGGGCCGGCTATCATTCGACGCTTGGATATCACCCCATGCCGGACCCGGATTGGAAACCATGAGTACACCTCGATGAGCATCATCGCCTCGCAGATCGACCCGCGCTCCGCGGAATTCCAGTCCAGCGCGGCCTACTTGCGCAGCGTGGTCGATGATCTTCGACGCGAATTGCGGCGCAACGCCGAAGGCGGCGGCACTAAAGCCCGAGAGAAACATGCCGCTCGCGGCAAGTTGCTGCCGCGCGAACGCATTCGTGCCTTGCTGGACCCGGGTTCGCCGTTTCTCGAACTGTCGCCACTGGCGGCCCATGGCATGTATGACAACGCCGCACCGGCAGCGGGCATCATTACCGGTATCGGTCGCGTCAACGGCGTCGAGGTGGTAGTGGTCGCCAATGACGCCACGGTCAAGGGTGGAACCTATTTCCCGATGACCGTGAAGAAGCACCTTCGGGCCCAGGAGATCGCGCTGGAAAATCACCTAGCTTGCATCTACCTGGTCGATTCCGGTGGGGCTTTCCTGCCGCTGCAGGACGAGGTGTTTCCGGACCGCGAGCACTTCGGGCGGATTTTCTACAATCAGGCGCGCATGTCGGCGCTGAATATCCCGCAGATTGCCGTGGTGATGGGATCGTGCACCGCTGGCGGCGCCTATGTGCCGGCGATGAGCGACGAAACCATCATCGTGCGCGAGCAGGGCACGATCTTTCTGGGCGGTCCGCCGCTGGTCAAGGCCGCTACCGGCGAAGTGGTCGATGCCGAGACACTCGGGGGTGCCGACGTGCACACTGCGATCTCGGGCGTCGCCGATCACTACGCTGAAAACGATGCCCACGCACTTTCGATCGCGCGCGATATCGTCGGCCATCTCAACCGCCGCAAAGAGATGCCTCTGGCGCTGCGTGAGCCACGCGAGCCGAAGTATCCGGCCGAGGAACTGTACGGGGTGATCCCGCAGGACACCCGCCGCCCGTTTGACATCCGCGAGGTCAGTGCGCGCATCGTCGACGGTTCGGTGTTCCACGAGTTCAAGGCGCGTTACGGCAAGACCCTGGTCTGCGGTTTCGCGCACATCCACGGCTACCCGGCGGGCATCATCGCCAATAACGGCATCCTGTTTGCCGAAAGCGCGCTCAAGGGCGCGCACTTCATCGAGCTGTGCAACCAGCGCAATGTGCCGCTGGTATTCCTGCAGAACATTACCGGCTTCATGGTCGGCAAGAAGTACGAGCAGGCCGGCATCGCCAAGGACGGGGCGAAAATGGTCACCGCGGTGGCCTGTTCGCATGTGCCGAAGTTTACCGTGGTGATCGGCGGCAGCTTCGGCGCCGGCAATTATGCGATGTGCGGTCGCGCCTACGGCGCGCGCTTTTTGTGGATGTGGCCGAACGCACGGATCAGCGTGATGGGCGGCGAGCAGGCGGCCAGCGTGCTGGCGACGGTGAAGCGCGACGGCATCGAGGGTGCCGGCAAGAGCTGGAGCGCCGAGGATGAGGAGGCCTTCAAGGCGCCGATCCGCGACCAGTACGAACGCCAGGGTCATCCCTATTACGCCAGCGCCCGGCTCTGGGACGATGGCATCATCGACCCCGCCGATACCCGTCGTGTGCTCGGTCTGGCGATCTCCGCCTCGATGAATGCGCCGATCGAACCTCAGCGTTACGGCGTATTCCGCATGTAACGAGGGCGCGGCGCAGCGGTGAGCGCGCCACTTCGCCCCGCCCTCAGAAAAACTCGTACTCGAGTTGAAAGCGCACCGTCAGGTCGGGCGTGGCGCGCGTCAGGCCGGCCATCACGGCGGCATTGTATTTCCACTTGCGACCACCACCCAGCGACGACTCGCCAAACAATGCCGGCCCGAGGTTGAACGTTTCCGAATGCAGGCGCCCGGTCGGTCCGAGACTGCCGAAGCCCTGCACCCCGGGGCTCAACCATGGCCGGGAGCCGTGCCATCGCCACTGCAGCGCGTAGGACATCTGGGTGGTGATCGGCGCCTCATCGGCCCGACGCTTGTCGACGCGGCGACCGAACAAGAGATTGACGTTGAACTGGGAGCGCCCGATTTCCTTCTGGAACATCGGTCCCACCACGATCTTGTTGGTACGCTTGAGGCGATTGTGGGCGTACTCGGCAAACAGGCCGACATCCATCCAGTAACGACCATGTTCGGTCAGCTGGATGACGTTTTCCCACTCGAACTCCTCGATGCGAGCAGCCTCGCCCGGCGCGCGTGAATACTCCGCGGCCAGCTCGGTGAACCAGCGCGGCGCGATGCCGTAGCCGACCGCGGCCACCATCGCCTGCTCGCCGTTGTCGCGTTGTGCCCAGTCCTGCGAGCCGCCACGCAACTCGAGCTCCCACTCACGGTAGCTGACGATCGGGGTATACAGCGTACGGGCGGGACCCGCCCAGGCCACCGAGGCCGACATCATGGACAGCAAGCCGGCGACCAGGGCCATGCCCCGGGGATGAAATTTACGCAACATGGAGACGTTCCTTGGGTAGGGCCCGCCGCAGACACCGCGGGCCATGGGTTTCAATGTCAGAGAATCAGTGGCCGCTTTCGGCGGCAGTCAGCGGGGAAACCTGGGGGTTGGGTGGCTTGCCGAGTAGACGCATTCCGGCCACCAGCAGCACCACTACTGTCAGGTAAAACACCAGCATGATGCCGGAGGGATGGGCGTCGTAGCCGATCAGGATGTGCAACGTCTGGCCGGGCAGCGAGCCATTCGACAATAGCCACGAGCTGTCCCACAGCTGGTCGTGCAACGCAGGCAGGAGGTTCGCCTGCACCAGGTAGCGCGCGGCAGACGAGGCCAGACCCGCTGCCAGCAATACCAGCAGCGCATTGGTGGCGGTGAAGAAATGGCGCACCGGTATCCGCAGCAATCCGAAATACAGGGCAAAGCCCACCGCCACGCCCGCAATCACGCCCAGCGCCAGGCCCCCGAGCAGTCCACCGGCACCGCCTGCGACCATGCCATAGAGGAACAGCACCACTTCCGAACCTTCCCGCAACACCGCCAGCGCCACCACCAGCAGCAACATCGTCAGCGAACTCGAACCCGTCTGGACGGCGCCACCCAGGGCTTTCATTTCCGATGCCAGTTGCCGTCCATGCCGCGACATCCACAGGACATGCCAACCGATCATCAGCACGGCAGCCAGCAGCACGGCTGCATTGAAGACTTCCTGGCCGACACCGCTGAATGCGTCCGCCAGCGCGCCGGCAAACAAAGCGACCAACATTGCGCCGAGCACACCCAGCACCAGTCCACCGGTCACGTACAAGCCGCGACGCGGTACGCCACGGGTTGCCGCACAGACGATGGTGATGATCAGCGCTGCCTCCAGCACTTCCCTGAAAACCAGCAAAGCGATTGCGAGCATGGGCTACTCCACCACCAGCGTGCCTTGCGCCGTGTCCTGATGGAAGTCGCCGAAGAACTTGTAACGTCCGGCAGACAACGGGCCGACGTAGATCTGAATCGAACGGTTCGGCATCACGATTTTCTCGCGATTGAACTCGGTGCTCTCGAACTCCTCGGGCGTCGCATCGCGGTTTTCCACCACCAGCTTGAACTTGACGCCAGCGGGTACCTTCAGTTCGGCAGGCTGGAAGATGTGATTGTGAATCACCAGCTTGTACTCGGGCATCGCGCCGGCGTGGGCCGCAAAACCGGCCAGCAACAAGCTGACGCTGATCAAAATCCTTCGCATGGAAATACTCCACTCGTGCTCAAAGTAGAGTTGATGATAATCATTCTCGTTATCAATCGCAAGAACTACTGTACCAAACCGTGTGATTCCGACGTACACCGTCTGCCCCACCGCAGGCTAGCGAGCGCAAGCGCCGGAGATTGCCGGGACGGAGGGAATGCAACGCCGCCTGGCCTCGGCAGTATTCAGGCACAACCAGGGGGCCATCCGGCCTGCTCGAACATTCGTGGGGGGTGGCGGGATCGGCGATGGACGATGCAAGCGAATCCGCCGCCACAGGCCAGACACGCTGCATGAGCGGACCGGTGGCGCGCTGCGGTACCGCCGCGTCCACTGCGGACCGCGAAGCTTCAAGTTTGCGGATGGTCCCCGCGCAGACGCACATCGCCGGGCGCCATCTCGGCGCCCTCCTCGTCGCTCTCGCGTTGCGCGTCGAAGAATTGCTGCACTTGCTGGCATACCTCGAGCGTGTTTTCGCGCGCGATGGCCGAGACCAGAAACCACGGCTGGGTCCACGCGAGTTCGGCGATGATCTTCTCGGCCACCGCCTGGCGCTCGTCCACGGCCAGCATGTCGGCCTTGTTCAGCACCAGCCAGCGCGGACGCTCCAGCAACTCCGGATTGAACTTGGCCAGCTCCAGTTCGATCGCCCGCACCTGCGCGGCCACATCGGCGCCGTCGATGGGTGCGATATCCACCAGATGCAGCAGCAGGCTGGTGCGTGCCACGTGACGCAGGAACTGGATGCCCAGACCCGCGCCATCCGCCGCGCCCTCGATCAGGCCCGGAATATCCGCGACCACGAAGCTCTGGTCGGTGCCCAGGCTGACCACCCCAAGATTCGGGTGCAGCGTGGTAAACGGGTAATCGGCAACCCGCGGCGTGGCTGCGGAAACCGCGCGAATGAAGGTGGATTTGCCGGCATTGGGAAAGCCCAGCAAGCCCACGTCAGCCAGCAGACGCAACTCCAGCTTCAGCTCGCGTACCTCGCCCGGCGTCCCCGGGGTGGCCTTGCGCGGCGCGCGATTCACCGAGGTCTTGAAATGGATATTGCCCAGCCCGCCCTTGCCGCCTTGCGCCACCAGCATGCGCTGACCGTGGCTGGTGAGGTCACCGATCACCTCGTCGGTATCGACGTTGGTGACCATGGTGCCCACCGGTACGCGGATCGTGGTGTCCTCACCGCCCTTGCCGTACATCTGGCTGCCCATGCCGTTCTGGCCGCGCTGCGCCTTGAAGCTGCGCTGATGGCGAAAATCGACCAGGGTGTTCAGGCCTTCGTCCGCCACCAACCACACCGAGCCACCAAAGCCGCCGTCGCCGCCGTCGGGGCCGCCGAACGGGATGAATTTTTCGCGGCGAAAACTGATGCAGCCATTGCCGCCGTTGCCGGCATGGACCTTGATGTTGGCTTCATCGACGAATTTCATGGCGGGATCCGGGGCGCGGGGAAGATCGGGAACACAGGGTAGCGGGAAGTCAACCCTCCCCGCTGGAAAAACAAAAACCCCGCCGAAGCGGGGCCTTCGTTGCCGCATCGTGAGTGGCGTTACGCCTGCACGACGCTGACAAAACGGCGATTCTTGGCGCCGCTGACCTTGAATTCGACCTTGCCGTCGACCAGCGCAAACAACGTGTGGTCGCGTCCCAGGCCGACACCGGTACCCGGATGAAACTGGGTGCCGCGCTGACGGACGATGATGTTGCCGGCTTCGATCGCCTGGCCGCCATAGATCTTCACGCCGAGGTATTTCGGGTTCGAATCGCGACCGTTGCGGCTGGAACCTACGCCTTTTTTATGTGCCATGACTCAATGCTCCAGGTGCTCAGGCGTTGATGCCCGTAATCTCGATTTCGGTGAAATGCTGGCGGTGGCCCTGCTGACGCTTGTAGTGCTTGCGTCGGCGAAACTTGATGATGCGGATCTTGTCGGCACGGCCATGCTTGCGCACGGTGGCACTGACAGTGGCTCCTTCAACCAGGGGGGCGCCCACAACGACCGACTCGCCGGCGCCATGCATCAGCACCTCGTCGAAGTTCACGGTAGCGCCCTCTTCGGCGTTCAACAATTCCACGCGCAGGACATCGCCCTGCTCCACGCGGTACTGCTTGCCGCCGGTCTTGATGACTGCGTAACTCATGGGAATGTCCCTTCTTTAGTTATTCTCTTGGGTTTCGCCATCACCCCTTCAGGCTTGGCGAACCGCGGATTATAGCGACCCGCCCTCCGACTGGTCAAATGTTGCGCATGTCAGACTCGCGGCCCCGACCCCGGCAGGCGCCTGATGTCGGCCTTCCCTTTGGGCGAAGCCGTATCGACAGCCCGCCGACCCGCCGCAGCCCTCGCCCGATCGGCAGCAAGCCACCCACGGCGCTAATCCGCATGCAGATGCCGGCGAGGTGGCCGAAACGGCTTGGTATGTAAAGGCTTCACCCCATATCCGAGCGTCATGGACACTATTCGCATCCGCGGCGCCCGCACGCACAATCTCAAGAACATCGACCTCGACCTGCCACGCGACAAGCTGATCGTGATCACCGGCTTGTCCGGCTCGGGCAAGTCCTCGCTGGCCTTCGACACCATCTATGCCGAAGGCCAGCGCCGTTATGTCGAATCGCTGTCGGCCTACGCCCGGCAATTTCTGTCGATCATGGAAAAGCCGGACGTCGACCACATCGAGGGTTTGTCGCCGGCGATCTCGATCGAGCAGAAATCCACCTCGCACAACCCGCGCTCCACCGTTGGCACGATCACCGAGGTCTACGACTACCTGCGCTTGCTATATGCCCGCGTCGGCACGCCGCGCTGCCCGGACCATGGCATTCCGCTGGAGGCGCAGACGGTCAGCCAGATGGTTGACGCCACGCTGGCACTTGATGCGGACCAGCGCTACATGCTGCTAGCCCCGGTAATCCGCGAGCGCAAGGGCGAGCACGTGCAGGTGTTCGAACAATTGCGCGCCCAGGGTTTCGTGCGCGCCCGGGTCGATGGCGCGGTCTACGACCTCGATGCGGTGCCCCCACTGACCTTGCGCCAGAAACATACCATCGAGGCGGTGGTCGACCGTTTCCGTCCGCGCGAGGACATCAAGCAGCGCCTCGCCGAGTCGTTCGAGACCGCGCTGCGGCTGGGCGACGGCCTGGTGATCGTGGTCAACATGGATGATCAGGCCGCCGCGGAACAACTGCTGTCTTCGCGCTACTCCTGCCCGGTGTGCGACTACTCGCTGCCGGAGCTGGAGCCGCGACTGTTCTCGTTCAACTCGCCGGTCGGTGCCTGCCCGTCGTGTGACGGTCTCGGCATCACCCAGGTGTTCGATCCCGCGCGTGTGGTCGCCCATCCGGAGTTGCCGCTGTCCGGCGGCGCGGTGCGCGGCTGGGACCGGCGCAATGCCCACTACTTCCAGTTGATCCTGTCGCTGGCAGCCCACTTCGGCTTCGACGTGGATACGCCCTGGCGTGACCTGCCCGCGGACGTCCGCAAGGCGGTGCTGTACGGCAGCGGCAAGCAGAAGATCGCCTTCCGCTACCTCACCGAGCGCGGCGGCAAGGTCACCCGCGAGCACACGTTCGAAGGCATCCTGCCGAACCTGGAGCGGCGCTACAAGGAAACCGAATCGGCCGCCGTGCGCGAGGAACTGGCCAAATACATCAGCGACCAGCCCTGCCCAACGTGCGAGGGCCAGCGGCTAAATCGCTCGGCGCGCAACGTATTCGTCGCCGACCATGCATTGCCCTCGCTGACCCATCGCTCGATCGACGATACCCTGACGTTTTTCGAGACCCTCACCCTGCCCGGCTGGCGCGGCGAGATCGCCGTAAAGATCGTCAAGGAGATTCGCGAGCGGCTGACCTTCCTCAACGATGTCGGGCTGAATTACCTCACCCTGGATCGCCAGGCCGATTCGCTGTCCGGTGGCGAGGCGCAACGTATCCGTCTCGCCAGCCAGATCGGCGCCGGCCTGGTCGGCGTGATGTACGTGCTGGACGAACCCTCGATCGGCCTGCACCAGCGCGACAACGAACGCCTGCTCGGCACGCTGACGCGACTGCGCGATCTCGGCAACACGGTGATCGTGGTCGAACACGACGAGGACGCGATCCGCATGGCCGACCACGTGCTCGACATCGGCCCCGGCGCCGGGATCCACGGTGGCGAAATCGTCGCCCAGGGCACGCTGAAGGATCTGCTCGCCGCGCCGCGTTCGGTCACCGGCCAGTTCTTGTCGGGCCAGCGCGCGATCGAAGTGCCGCAGCAACGTCGCCAACCGATCGAGGACGATGCCTGGCTGCATCTGCGAGGCGCCAGCGGCAACAATCTGAAACATGTCGACCTGGCGATTCCGGCCGGACTGTTCACCTGCGTCACCGGCGTCTCCGGTTCGGGCAAGTCGACCCTGGTCAACGACACCTTGTTCCGTCTCGCCGCCAGCGAACTCAACGGTGCCGGCACCGCGCCGGCGCCGTATGTCTCGGTGGACGGCATCGAGCTGTTCGACAAGGTCGTCGACCTCATCCAGGCGCCGGGCGGCCGCTCCCCGCGCTCCATTCGGGCCGCCTATACCGGCGTGTGCACGCCGGTGCGCGAGCTGGTCGCGCAGGTGCCCGAAGCCCGTGCCCGTGGCTACACGCCGGGCCGCTTTAGCTTCAACGTCCGCGGCGGCCGCTGCGAGGCCTGCGAGGGCGACGGCATGATCAAGGTGGAGATGCATTTCCTGCCCGACGTCTACGTGCCCTGCGACGCCTGCCACGGCAAGCGCTACAACCGCGAGACGCTGGAGGTGCTGTACAAGGGCCACACCATCGCCGACGTGCTCGACATGACGGTGGAAGACGCGCTGAAACTGTTCGAGAACGTGCCCAACATCGCGCGCCGGCTCGACACCTTGCGTGCGGTGGGGCTGGACTACATCAAGCTCGGCCAGAGCGCGACCACACTTTCCGGTGGCGAGGCCCAGCGGGTGAAACTGTCCAAGGAGCTATCCAAGCGCGATACCGGCCGCACCTTGTACATCCTCGATGAGCCGACCACCGGCCTGCACTTCCACGATATCGAGCAACTGCTCGACGTGCTGCACCAGCTGGTCGACCAGGGCAACACCGTGGTGGTGATCGAACACAACCTCGACGTGATCAAGACTGCCGACTGGATCGTCGACCTCGGCCCCGAAGGCGGCGCCGGTGGCGGCCGCATCCTCGTCGCCGGCACCCCGGAAACCGTCGCCGCCTGCGCCGACTCGCATACCGGGCACTTCCTGGCCCCGCACCTCAAGGCCACCCGGGCCGGCAAGGCGGCGCGTGCCAAAGGTGGCGAAAAGCGCGTCAAAGCCGCAACCAAGCACATCGCCTCCGCCGACAAACACAAACCGTTGCCACGGAAGAAACGCTCATGAGTCACGCGGCCCAGCCCACGCCGGACAACGCACCGCTGTTCGTCACCGAACTGCCGGTGCGCTGGCGCGATCTCGACGCGTTCAACCACGTCAACAACGCCACCTACCTGACCTATCTGGAGGAGGCCCGATTGCAATGGATGCAGCAGGTCGGCGACTGCCTCAGCGAAACCGCCATGCCGGTACTGGCCGCTGCCGAGCTCAACTACCGCCGCCCCATCGCCTGGCCCGCCCGGCTGCATGTGCAGCTCTACAGCGAGCGCCTCGGCAACAGCTCGATCACCCTGGCACATCGCATCGTCGACGCCGCCGACGCAAGCCGCCTCTATTGCGACGGCCGCACCGTGATGGTGTGGACCAACCCGACCATCGGCAAGTCAGCGCCGCTGCCCGCCACGATCCGCGCCGCCGCGACGCAAGCCGATCTTTGAGTTGCGATCGCTGTGTCGGACGGATGCTCCCCGGTAACCGGGAGATTGGTATGCGCGCGCCTCTCGGCACCATCACGTGATGCGGGACGCTGGAAAATTCGATGTGGATCCGGATAGGGTGGCGGACCACCGTCGCACGACATCGTAAAACAAGATCCCTGCCCCTCTCGTTGGGCTCGATTCTTTGTCCCCCACAGAACCCTGCCATGACAGTACGGCACCGCGACCTTCTCCGGCAGATGACACGTACCGGCTGGTGAGCCAATGGCGAACCTTTGCCCAGCCTTGGTGATCGCAAAGCGAGCGCATAGCGTCCGTCGCGGCGGCGGAACTTTTCAGGCTATTGACAGTACAAGACGCAACCCCGAACTATCCCAGATAGAGCCTTCAAGCTATCGGCTCAATATCTCCAATAAAAGCCATTCCACCACGCCAACTGCTTATGTCCATCGCGGCGCTGGACTTCGCTTGTTCATCCGATATCCCAGTCATCGCACAAAACACTTTCTTGCCATTCTGAAGCTCCGCGATTTCGCTTCCTTCGTGTCGAGGAGAAGCAACGACGTAGCGATACACGGAATCGCCATAACTCATGCTTTCGTTCAATTCAATAAGCGCTTTTCCCCCGTGATCATCGCGCGTCATTTGCAACAGTTCACCTCGGAGTGGTTGCCACTTCAAGGCTTCGCCGAGATCCCACGGATCGCTGAACATGATTGAAATTCGCATTGGGCTCACTGGTGCATCGTGTCTGTTCGGACTACGGTGGCTGGCACGTCTCCAGTCGCAGTACGTTCCATCCCACCTCCAGGCATATTGAAGTTCGGTTCAACGCGAGTCGGCGCTGAAAAACGTCCTGCAGGAACCTCCAAAGTAACTCGCATTTCTGGCTTAGTAGGGAGTGCCAATCGTTGCTGGGCGCGTCCAGCTGAAGAATTGACCGCATCGCTCGCGTAATGCGTTCCAGGCCGACCGCCTCGAATAAGACCGCTATCCTGCGTTGCCTTGAGCTCTGCCTTCGACATCCCCCGCTGGACTAATTCTGTCTTAGGCGCATTGGACAACGCCTTGTAGAGCGCAATGACGGCTTTCACCACGCCACCGGCTTCACCTCCAGCGGTGGCAGCCATCGCTTTGCCGGTAAGTTTTGCTTGGGCTGTGTTTATCTCGTTAAGACGCTGAACCTGCCGTGGGCTCTGACTGGCCATTTTGGCTTCACCAGTCCACATCCCTGCTGTCACCGTGCTCTGGCGGCCATCCGGGTCGATGTTGACGATGGGATTGTTGTTCGCGTAGTCGTATCGGTTGAAGTTGAACGTATTCCCAGGCGATGGCCCCACCGGATCGACGCTCAGGAACCGCCCCACCGCCGGATCGTAATACCGCGCCTGCATATACACCAATCCGGACTCCGGATCGTTCACATGCCCGGTATACCCCGGCCCGTTCGGCGCCGCGCCCAGCGCCTGTCCCCCGTAGGGCCGGTAGTCGAACGTGGCCATGATCGCCCCGCTGGCATCGGCTTCCGCCAACGGCGTGCCCTGCGGGTCGGAGTAGACGTAAGTCACCGTGCCCGCGTGCGCCACACCCCACAGCAGCAGTCCCAGCAGGGTCCCGATCCTCTTGATTCCTTGGCATGTCATGGTCGTCATCCTCAGGATCCCACGGCCCAGCCCGAGCAGCCGTTGGCATTGCAGGCCCGGACGGAGAACGGGTAGTACGGCGGTATATTTGGGTAAAACGCCGATCCGATCGTGAACTGCGTCCCGGTGCCGGTGTAGACGCTGGTCCCGGTGTCGTTGCGGATCGCCTGATAGCTGGTTGCGCCGGTTACCGCATTCCACTGCGCCCGATTGCCCTCGGTATTGGAGTTGGGAAAGTAGCTGACGACGGCGGCGCCCGTGGGCACGGCCGGCACTAGCGCCACCGAAACGCTACCAGTCGCGCTCCACGGCCCACAGCCACCGACATTGCAGGCCTGAACCCGGTAACCATACATGCCATCGGTCTTGCCATCGATCGCCAACACCCGGGGGTAATTTAACTTCCTTCGTCCCCTTAATTTTGGAAGATTCGGGGATTTTATGAACAGATCACGCCGGTCCTGCCTTCGATTGGTCTCGATGTCGCCAATAGCGCTGGTGGCGCTCGCAATTTCCGGGTGCGGATACGCCCCCAACCATCAGCCCACCGTGTTCGAAAGAGCGCAAAAAAGGGGACGGAGGCGATTATCGGAACGAAAAAAAGGGGAGGCAATTATCCCAATTTAATTCCCTCCGTCCCCTTTTGGCTGTCTCCGATACGCGTCGGAGATGGGTTTTTGCATGTCTACTGACCCCAGCGGCGAAATGGTGACCACTTTTGCTCGCGCATTGGAAACGTGCCTATTGGTTAATTGTCGATAGCAAGTGACGGCCAATAAAGATGGGACCGTTGTTTGAAATGCGCATCATTAAGTGCTTATCGCATGACTTGCCATTCACGCTTACATCGAATGTTACACTTGCCTCCCTTAGTTTAGACGCCTCAGGCGACTCTATCGGCTTCATTAAGCCATTGCCCTTAGTCCATAAAACGCCACCAACGGACTCTGAATCAATATCCCCGGAACCAAACGTCACCAAGCCTACCGCGGCCCACCCATTATGTAAGGGCTGGTTCTCAGTATCGAACGGCCAATAGACTATTGCGCCTACACTGCCGGAGAACGTGACTGGAGGGGCTAGCCACCCAAGGTAGGTAATGGATATTTTCTCTACAGAGGTATATTTTACATCCAAACCACAATAGTTGAAGGTATAGTCGGCCGCATAGAGAGAGGAACAGTGAGCTCCGATGGCCAAGAAGGCCACCAGCCGAACGCCAGTGGTTAGCCTTTTACGAGGCTTGGACGGGTACCGAATGCTATCCGTCGATGTCTGGGCGTTTTTGCCTAAGACACGTATGCCAACCAAGTTAAAACTTGACATTCTAGTATTGACCGCTTTCATGAATGTGATTCCTATGATGCGCCGCGGTATTCTTGTTTGTGAACGGCTGGGCCTTACCGCCCGGGACCAAGGTTTTCTTCATCATAGCCGGGCCGAAATTCTCTCTACTATTGGGTTCGGCTTGGAAAGCATTCTGAAGAGCCTGAACTGCACTAGAATCTCCTTGCGAGCTGACACTCTTTCCATCGACACTATTAATATCGACGGCTTTCTTTTGAAAGTGACGGCTGGATGGCGCATGACCACCTCCTGTAGTGCTATTTATGTTAACAGACTTGACCCCCGATGCGATAACTGCATGCTCGACCATTTTTGCAGTTGGAGTAGTAACAGGCTGGTCAGGAGATTTGCCATGGGGATTGTCATTAATAAATGTAATGGTTAGTCCGTTAGATCCTGCGGGACGAGAGTCTATTCGTGAGTATTTGCATGCCTTGTCAGCGCAAGTAGCCTCGCCACTCGGGTCGGTATTGACGATTGGATTATTAGAGGCGTAGTCGTATCTATTTAAATTGAATAGATCACCTGATACAGGCTTAATCGGATCAGTACTCAGGAACCGTCCAGTAGATGGATCATAATAGCGCGCCTGCATATAAACGAACCCCGTCTCCGGATCGTTCACATGCCCGGTATACCCCGGCCCGTTCGGCGCCGCGCCCAGCGCCTGTCCCCCGTAAGGCCGGTAGTCGAATGTCGCCGTGATGGTGCCGCGGGCATCGGCTTCGGCCAGCGGTGTGCCCTGCGGGTCGGAGTAGACGTAGGTCACTGTCCCAGCATGCGCCGCACTCCACAGCAGCAGTCCCAGCAGGGTCCCGATTCTCTTGATTCCTTGGCATGTCATGGTCGTCATCCTTAGGATCCCACCGCCCAGCCCGAGCAGCCGTTGGCATTGCAGGCCCGGACGGAGAACGGGTAGTACGGCGGCAGATTGGGAACCCGCGCGGTACCTATGATGAAGCTGGTCGCCGTACCGGTGTAGACGCTGGCACCGGTGTCATTGCGAACCGCTTCGTAGCGGGTTGCCCCCGATACCGCATTCCACTGCGCCCGATTGCCCTCGGTATTGGAGTTGGGAAAGTAGCTGACGACGGCGGCGCCCGTGGGCACGGCCGGCACTAGCGCCACCGAAATGCTGCCAGTCGCGCTCCACGGCCCACAGCCACCGGCATTGCAGGCCTGCACCCGGTAGCTATATGTGCCATCGACCTTGCCACTGGTGCTCCAACTCCCGGCACCGTTGGCCTGCACTGTCGTCCAGCCGCCGCCGTTGACCTGCTCCTGCAAGGTGTAGCTGGTTGCCCCGCTGACACCGCCCCAGCTCACCGTGTAGCTGCCGCTGTTGCTGCTGGCCGGCACGCTCAGGCTGGGCGCACTGGCCGGGGGGATCGTCACGCTGACCGCGGTGCTGTTGGCATAGCCGGTGCAGCCACTGCCATTGCAGGCATAAGCCCGGTAGCTGTAGCTGCCCGAGGCGCCCACCGTGATCGTCGTACTGGTCGCGCTGCTGGCGTAGACCTGAGCCCACGCCCCGCCGTTCACGCTTTGGTCAAGGCCGTAGCTTGTGGCGGTCGCGCTGGCGGCCCAGCTGATCGCGATGCTGCCGCTGCTAGTCGCCGGCACACTGATGCTGGCCGGTGCCGCTGGCGGCCACAATACGCTGGTGTTTGCCGTGGTACTCCACGGGCCGCAGCCGCCGACGTTGCACGCCTGCACCCGATAGCCGTAGGTACCGTTGCCGCGACCGCTGGTGCTCCAGCTGAGCGCACCGGTGCCCTGCACCGTGCTCCAGCCGCCGCCGTTGATCTGCTCCTGCAAGGTGTAGCGGGTCGCACCACTCACGCCGCCCCAGCTCACCGTGTAGCTGCCGTTGGCGCTGCCCCCGGGCGCGGTGACCGTCGGGGCAATGCTCGGCGCGTGCAACACAGTGACCGTTCCGCTGGTCGTCCAGGCGCTACACCCGACGTTGTTGCACGCCTGCACCTGATAAACGTAGTTGCCGTCCACCGGCTGACTGACGATGGCCTGTGTGCCACTCCCGCTGGCAATCTGGGTCCAGCTGCCACCATTGACCTGTTGTTGAACGACGTACCCGGTCGTGTCCGTCGTGGCCGCCCAGGTCACGGTGATCGTCGACAAATCGGCGGCGGCGCTGGCCGTCACCGAGGCCGGCGCCGCCGGTGCTGTCGGCACCGGCGGCACCACAAAACTACCCGACTGACCGATCAGAAGATTCGGACCGCCGGCAGGCGAGATGCCATGGATATAGATCCCCTGGCCCGCGTATTGGCCCCGGGTTGTCATCGACACCGGGATGCTGAACCGGTAATTTCCTGTACCCACCTGACAGGCGGCGGCCACCCCCGGTTCGCTCGCCTGGTTGGCGGTATAGGCACCCACAAAGGTACCGGCGGGCCACCCACCTCCCACATACAAGTGAACATCAATCGATTGGGCGATTCCAGTCGAGCAGGCCCAGCCCGTAATGCTCACGTTGCCCGACGCATCGGTCGTCACGAGGCCATCGATATTGCCGGTGATGGTGGTGACCAGGGCAACCGAGGAGCCAGCCCAGCCACGGCTGCCATAGGCGTTGGCGGCCGACACCTGGTAGGTGTAGCTGCCCGCCGTAGTGCCGGGCCGGCTGATCGAGGTGGCGGTGGTGCCGCTGGCCAGCGTGCTCCAGGCACCGCCATTGAGGCTTTCCTGCACGTCATAGCCGGTGGCGCTGGCCGGGGCGCTCCAGCTCACCGTATACGTGCCGTTGATCGTGCCGCCGGGTACCGTCACGGTGGGTAGTGCCGGGCGCACACCGACTGTCGCCGAGCTGGTCCACGGACCGCAGGTCGCTGCGCTGCAGCCCTGGAC
>JASBTI010000004.1 GCA_030148505.1 Rhodanobacter sp. | reverse complement strand
CGATCCACTCCTTCTACAAATCGGCTCATCGGCTGGCTCTCGTCGATTCGACGCGCCAATTTTATCCGATGGCGGAGTTTTCACACAGCCTGGGTCGAAAGTTGACCTTCAACCGGATGGCCAACTGTCCGGCGAGCCTAGTCAACTGTGCTGACAATCTGCAGCTGCCCTTTCTACGGTTCCTGCAGGGCGATTTCCCAACCCTGGCCACCGTGGAAGATTCCGAAGATCGTGACTCGCCGGCCAGCATTCTAGACGACTGGTCTAATTGCATGTAGCATGCATTGCCATGAGCACCGAACATCACGACATCCGGCAGTCGATCCTGGACACCGCCAAGCCGATCATCCTGGGTAAGGGATTCTCGGCGGTGGGTCTGAACGAGATCCTGTGCGCCGCCGATGTGCCGAAGGGCTCGTTCTACCATTACTTCAAGTCCAAGGAGTTGTTCGGCGAAGCCTTGCTGGATAGCTACTTCAACGACTACCTGAGCCAACTCGACGCCTTGTTGTCACGCCCGGGCCGGTGCGCTGCCGATCGTCTGATGAGCTATTGGCGCGAATGGCTGGAAACCCAGGCCAGCGGCGACATCGATGGCAAGTGCCTGGCGGTGAAACTCGGCGGCGAGGTGTCGGACCTGTCCGAACCCATGCGCAGTGCCCTGCAGCGTGGTACCCACCGGGTCATCGAGCGGCTGGCCCAGTGCATCGCCGAAGGTATTGCCGACGGCTCGCTGTCGCCCGAGCTGGATGTGCCACGCACTGCACAGACGCTTTATGAAATGTGGCTTGGCGCCACCTTGCTGACCAAGATCCGGCGTGATCGCAGCGCCCTCGACGGCGCCATGGCGGCCACACTGCAATGGCTGCGGCTTCCCGCCACGGCACTCGACTCCCCCTGATCCCACCTCCCCGGGCACCCGTGGCACCCCGTCGCCGCCTGTGCCCAGCAACTAGACGACCAGTCTAATCAAAGGACTTTCATGAACAATTTCGAGTTCTACAATCCTACCCGTATCGTCTTCGGTACCGACACCCTCGCCAAGCTGGACACGCTGGTGCCGGCGTCGGCGCGGGTGCTGATCCTGTTCGGTGGTGCCAGCGCGAAAACCAACGGCACCCTAGCCGAGGTCAGGACCGCCCTCGGCAACCGGGTCACCCAGGAATTCGGCGGCATCGAACCGAACCCGAGCTACGAAACGCTGACCCGCGCGGTCGAACAAGTACGCGAGGAAAAGCTGGACTTCCTGCTGGCCGTCGGCGGCGGCTCGGTGATCGACGGCACCAAATTCGTCGCCGCGGCAGTGCTGTTTGAGGGCGACACCTGGAGCATTCTGGAGCAGCACGGCCGCAACATCACCGCGGCGATGCCGTTCGGCAGCGTGCTCACCCTGCCCGCCACCGGTTCGGAAATGAACAGTGGTGGCGTGGTCACGCGCCCGGCGATCCGCGCCAAGCTGGCCTTCCAGAGCCCGCATACCTACCCGCAATTCTCGATCCTCGACCCGACCAAGACCTTTACCTTGCCGCCGCGGCAGATCGCCAACGGCGTGGTCGACGCCTTTGTACACATCATCGAGCAATACCTCACCTACCCAAGCCAGGCGCAGGTGCAGGACCGTTTCGCCGAGGGCCTGCTGCAAAGCCTGATCGAAACCGGCCCCAAGGCCCTGGCCAACCCGCAGGACTACGACACCCGCGCCAACCTGATGTGGATCGCCACGCTGGCCCTGAACGGCCTGATCGGCGCCGGCGTGCCGCAGGACTGGAGCACCCACATGATCGGCCACGAGCTCACCGCCCTGCATGGCATCGACCACGCCCGCACCCTCGCCATCGTGCTGCCGGCCAGCCTGCAGGTCCGCCGCGAGAGCAAGCGCGAAAAGTTGCTGCAGTACGCCGAACGGGTGTGGCAGATCCGCGAAGGCAGCGACGAGGAACGCATCGACCAGGCGATCAGCCGCACCCGCGTGTTTTTCCAGGACATGGGTATTCCTACCCGCCTGCCGGACTACGAGCTCGCCGCCGACGCGATCGAGCCGATCATCGCCCAGCTCGAAGCGCACGGCATGACCGCGCTGGGCGAACACCGCGACGTCACCCTGGAAACCAGCCGGCGCATCCTCGAAACCGCGCTCTGAGCCGGCGTGCGCCGTCCCCCTCCCACCAACTCCCCGCAGGCCACCAACATGTCTTCCAGCCAGATCACCCAGCGCAAGATCGTGCTCGCCAGCCGCCCGGTCGGCGCGCCGACCGCGGATAACTTCCGCCTGACCGAAACCCCGTTGCCGGCATTGGCCGAAGGCCAGTTGCTGCTGCGCACCCTATACCTGTCGCTTGACCCCTACATGCGCGGACGGATGAGCGACGCGCCGTCCTACGCCGCTCCGGTGGCCGTCGGCGAGGTGATGGTCGGCGGCACGGTGTCGAAGGTGATCGCCTCGCGGCACCCGGGCTTCAAGGAGGGCGAGCTCGTCCTTGGCATGAGCGGCTGGCAGGACCATGCCGTATCCGACGGCAACGGGCTGACCCGGCTCGACGCACTGGAGCAACCGTCGCTGGCACTGGGCGTACTCGGCATGCCCGGCTTCACCGCCTACATGGGCTTGCTCGACATCGGCCTGCCGAAAGCCGGTGAAACCGTCGTCGTTGCCGCCGCCAGCGGCGCGGTCGGCTCGGTGGTGGGACAGATCGCCAAACTCAAGGGTTGTCGCGTGGTCGGCATTGCCGGCGGTGCGGAGAAGTGCCGTTATGTGGTCGACCAGCTCGGTTTCGATGCCTGCATCGACCATCGCGCTGCCGACTTCGCCGCACAACTCGGCGCGGCCTGTGCCCAGGGTATCGACGTCTATTTCGAGAATGTCGGTGGCGCGGTATTCGACGCCGTACTACCCCTGCTCAACGTCGGCGCCCGGGTGCCGGTGTGCGGCTTGATTGCCCACTACAACGATACCGCGCCGCCGCCCAGGCCGGATCGCCTCGGCCTGCTAACCCGTACCCTGCTGACTAGGCGCATCAAGATGCAGGGGTTCATCATCTTCGACGACTACGGCCATCGCTACGGCGAGTTTTTTGAGCAGATGAGCCAGTGGCTGAAGGAAGGCAAGATCCGTTTCCGCGAAGACCTTGTGGAAGGCCTCGACAACGCGCCGCAGGCCTTCATCGGCCTGTTGCAAGGCAAGAACTTCGGCAAGCTGGTGGTGCGCGTCGCCGCAGCCTGATCGACTGCGGCCGATCACCCGAGCCCAACACGCCATCACCGACAATGCACTACCCCTCAATCACCCCCAGGAGTCCTCATGAAAATTCTTATGGTGCTGACCTCACACGACAAGCTCGGCGACACTGGCGAGAAAACCGGTTTCTGGCTGGAGGAGTTTGCCGCGCCCTACTACGTCTTCAAGGATGCCGGCGCGGAAGTCACCCTGGCCAGCCCGCGCGGTGGCCAACCGCCGCTGGACCCGAAGAGTGACGATCCTTCGGCGCAAACCGATGCTACCCGTCGCTTCAAGGAAGACAACGCCGCCCGGGCCGCGCTCGCCAACACTGAAAAACTGGCGAATGTCGCGGCGGCCGATTTCGACGCCGTGTTCTATCCCGGTGGTCACGGTCCGCTGTGGGACCTCGCCGAAGACAAGCATTCGATCGCGCTGATCGAAACCATGCTGACGGCCGGCAAGCCGGTGGCGGCGGTGTGTCACGCGCCCGCCGTGCTGCGCCACCCCAAGGCAGCCGACGGCAGCGCCGTGGTCAAGGACAAGTCGGTCACCGGCTTCACCAACACCGAAGAAGAGGCCGTCGGCCTGACCAAGATCGTGCCGTTCCTGGTCGAGGACATGCTGAAGAGCAACGGCGGCAGCTATTCCAAGGATGCCGACTGGCAGCCGCATGTGGTCACCGACGGCCTGCTGATCACCGGGCAGAATCCCGCGTCCTCCGCTCCCGCCGCGCGTGAGCTTCTGAAGCAGCTCGGCTGATGGTCCGCGCCCGGGACAACGACACGCATATTGTCCCGGGCGCATTTCACGACGCCTTCAATTGCAGCAAATCCCACGTATTGCCGTACAGATCCTCGAACACCGCGACGGTGCCGTAGGCCTCCTGGCGCGGAGCTTCGCGGAAGTGCACCCCTTGATCGCGCATGCGCTGCCAGTCGCGCCGGAAGTCGTCGGTGTGCAGCAGCAGGAACACCCGACCACCGGTCTGGTTGCCAATGCGTGAGGCCTGTTCGTCGTCGTTCGCCCTGGCCAGCAACAGCCGGGCCTCGCGTGACCCGGGCGGCGCCAGCAATACCCAGCGTTTGCCGCCACCCATGTCGGTATCTTCGATGAGCTCGAAACCCAGGGCACGCGTATACCAGGCAATCGCCTGGTCGTAGTCGGGAACCAGCAGCGACAAGGCGCCAATATGTTGTTTCATGTTGTTATTTTTCCAATATCACCAGCGGTCCGCCCTCTACCAGACTCTATGACCCACCACCTGCGCGGACCCGGCACTCGGCCCAAGCCACGCGACGCGCATCGCGGCGGACGCCGCCGCGCCGTGAGAATACTGCCCCGCCCGCACAACGGTGGGGGCCAAGCCTTGGGGGACAACCCGCGCCTGCCATGAAACGAGCCGTAGCACTGCGACACAAAGCCACATTCCCGGCGTGTGCGGTACGGGCATACATTCATGCTGCGTCGCACAAGATACGCTAAAGTATGGACATGCTTCCGCCCTCCCCCTCCAGCCATTCTGCACCGCCCCGCGGCACACGCCCTCCCCAGCGGGGCCCCGCCCGCTTTATGCCGCAGCTGCTCGCGCCGGTTCCGGGCGAGCAGGTGACCACCCGGGATCATCGACCGTTGCAGCTGCGCCACATCGAGCCTGCCGATGTGGCTGCGATCCAGCGTTGCTTTACCCGGCTCTCACCACAAGACATCCGTCGCCGTTTTTTGCACGCGATGTCCGAGCTTCCCGACCTGATGGCGCAGCGATTGTGCCGCATCGATCCGGCACTAGAGACTGCCTTGGTGCTGGAGGACCGGACCGTCACACCCGGCGAAATACGTGGCGTTGGTCGCATCTATGTCGACGAGGTCGTCAACAGCGGCGAGTTCTCGGTACTGGTGGAGCATGACTGGGCGCGTCGCGGCCTCGGCGCCCTGCTGATGCAGCGACTGGTCGACGACAGCCGGCGTCGGGGCCTGAGGGAAATCTGGGGCTATGTGCTGCAGGAAAACCGGCCGATGCTCGAACTTTGCAGGGAACTCGGCTTCGAGCGCCGCCTGCCGGTCGACGAACCGGGTACGGCACAAATTTCCCTGCAGCTCTGACCACCGGCAAAAATGAGTCATGGCACCGTGGGCCGTGAGACTCGGCCCGGGTACGTTCGACGGCCCGCGGACTGCGCCATGCACGGTGAAAGCCTCAAACGCCCGACTCGCCGAAGCATCGCGTTACACTTGGCCGCTTTCCGCGCGCGGATTGACCACTGCGCCCCCGAGTTCGCGTTGCCCATGCCCAGTCTGATACCGCATCCAGCCCTCCCCACCACCCCCAAACAGCGCCGCTACTGGACCCCGCCACACGGTTCCGCGCGCGCGCTGCTGATCGCCGAAGCCGCACGTTCGCATCCGGGACTGCTGGTGGTGGTAACCCGCGACACTCAGCGCGCCCAGGCGCTGGAAGCTGAACTGAAGATCTTCGCCGGCACCCTGCCGGTGTTGCATTTCCCTGACTGGGAGACCCTGCCCTACGACGTGTTCAGTCCGCTGCCCGAAATCGTCTCGCAACGTATCGCCACACTGTACCGGCTGCCCAGCGTGACCCGCGGCGTACTGGTGGTGCCGGTGGCCACGCTGATGCAGCGTATTGCGCCGCGCTCGCACATCACCGGCACCGGACTGGTCATGACGCGGGGCCAGAAGCTGAACCTGGGCCACGAGCAGCGGCGACTGGAGTCATCCGGCTACCGCCACGTTCCGCAGGTCGCGGAACCGGGCGATTTTGCGGTGCGCGGTGCCCTGCTCGATATCTTCCCGATGGGTACCCCCGAGCCTTACCGCATCGAGTTGTTCGACGACGAGGTGGAGTCGATCCGCAGCTTCGATCCGGAAACCCAGCGTTCGCAGCAACAGGTGGACCGCGTCGAACTGTTACCGGCACGCGAGTTTCCGCTCACCGATGAGGCAGCCAAGACCTTTCGCGGCAACTTGCGCGAGCGCTTCCCCATCGATGTGCGCCGCTGCACCTTGTATCAGGACATGAAAGAGGGCGTAACCCCCGGCGGCATCGAGTACTACCTGCCGCTGTTCTTTGCCCAGACCACCACGCTGTTCGAATACCTCGCCGACAACGCCTTGTTTGTATTGGGCGAAGGCGCTAGCGACGCTGCCGACCAATTCTGGGCGCAGACCGCCGAGCGCTACGACCAGCGCGCACACGATATAGAGCGTCCGGTGCTGCCGCCGGTGGAGCTGTACTTGAGCCCCGAACAATGGCGCGAACAGCTCAACAAACGCTTGCGGGTGGAAGTAGTCGCACCAGACCACGCCCACGCACTGGAAGCCGGCACTCAGCCCGCGCCAGAGCTGCCGCTCAACCGCAAGGGTGAAGCAGCGGGCAGCGCGTTGCGTGACTTTCTGGACAGCTATTCCGGTCGCGTGCTGATTGCCGCCGATTCGGCGGGCCGTCGCGAAGCGCTGATCGAGACACTGGGCGGCACCGGTATCAGGCCGGACAACGTAGACGGCTGGAACACGTTTGTGCAGCCGGCCTCGACTGTGGAGGCAAGCCGCTTCGCCATCACCATCGCGCCGCTGGAACAAGGCTTCGCGCTGCATAAGCCGGCAATCATCGTGCTCACCGAGCGCGAACTGTACGGCGAGCGCGTGCGCAGCGAGCGGGAGCGCAAGCGCCGCCGGGGTAGCGCGCGCGACCCCGAGACCATCATCCGCGACCTCACCGAGCTCACGATCGGCGCGCCGATCGTGCACGTCGATCATGGCGTGGGTCGGTATCAAGGCCTGATCTCGATGGACGTCGGTGGCATGGATGGCGAATTCCTCACCATCGAATACGCCAAGGGCGACAAACTGTATGTGCCAGTGGCACAACTGGGCCTGGTCAGCCGCTACTCGGGCACCGCGCCCGAACTGGCGCCGCTGCATTCGCTGGGTGGCGACGCATGGGAACGCGCACGCCGGAAAGCCGCGGAAAAAGTCCGCGACGTCGCCGCCGAGTTGCTGGCGATCTACGCCCAGCGCCAGGCACGCGGTGGCGAATCGATGACGGTGGACCGTCAACTGGTAGAGGAGTTCGGCCGCAGCTTTCCATTCGAGGAAACCCCCGACCAGGAGAGTGCGATCGAGGCCGTGCTCAATGATCTGGCCGCACCGCAAGCGATGGACCGGGTGATCTGCGGCGATGTCGGCTTCGGCAAGACCGAAGTCGCCTTGCGTGCCGCCTTTGCCGCCGCCACCGCCGGCAAACAGGTGGCTGTGCTGGTACCGACCACCTTGCTGGCGCAACAGCATTACCGCAACTTCGCCGACCGCTTCGCCGACTGGCCGGTACGCGTCGACGTGCTGTCGCGCTTCAAGTCCGCCAAGGAGGTCAACGACGCACTGAAGCGCCTCGCCGACGGCCAGATCGACGTGATCGTGGGCACCCACAAGTTGCTGATGCCGGATATCAAGTTCAGCAACCTCGGCCTGGTGATCGTCGACGAAGAACAACGCTTCGGCGTGCGTCAGAAGGAGCAATTGAAAAAACTGCGGGCCGAAGTCGACCTGCTGACCATGACCGCCACGCCGATCCCGCGCACCCTGAACATGGCGATGGCCGGCTTGCGCGACCTGTCGCTGATCGCCACACCGCCGGCGCATCGCACCGCGGTGCAGACCTTCATCTCCGCGTGGGACCCGGCGACCATCCGCGAGGCGCTGCAACGCGAGCTGTCGCGTGGTGGCCAGGTGTACTTCCTGCACAACCAGGTCGAAAGCATCGAGCGCACCGTGCGCGAACTGCAGGAACTGGTGCCGGACGCGCGCATCCGGATCGCCCACGGCCAGATGCCCGAGCGCGAGCTGGAACAGGTGATGGCGGACTTTCATCGCCAGCGCTTCAATGTGCTGGTCTGCACCACCATCATCGAAACCGGCATCGACATTCCCACCGCCAACACCATCATCATCGACCGCGCCGATCGTTTCGGCCTGGCCCAGTTGCATCAGCTGCGCGGCCGCGTCGGACGCTCGCATCATCGCGCCTATGCCTACCTGGTAGTGCCCGACCGCAAGTCGATCACCGCCGATGCGCAAAAACGCCTGGAAGCCCTCGCCTCACTGGAAGAACTCGGCGCCGGCTTCACCCTGGCCACCCACGACCTTGAGATCCGCGGCGCGGGCGAGCTGCTGGGCGATGAGCAGTCCGGGCAGATCCAGGAGATCGGCTTCGGCCTCTACACCGAGTTGCTCGATCGCGCGGTGCGTGCACTGAAGTCCGGAAAAGTTCCGGACTTCGACCTCAGCAGCGAACACGAAACCGACGTCGAGCTGCATCTGCCCGCATTGATTCCTGACGACTACCTCGGCGATGTGCACGCCCGGCTGACCTTGTACAAACGCATCGCCAGTGCCCGCCATGAGGATGCCCTGCGCGACCTGCAAGTGGAGATGATCGATCGCTTCGGACTGCTTCCGGACAGCACCAAACAGCTGTTCGCCGTGGCCAGCCTCAAGTTGATGGCGACCCCGCTGGGCATCCGCAAACTGGATTTCGGCGCCAACGGGGGCCGCATTACCTTCCGCGAGAAGCCCGAGGTCGATCCACTGGCCATCATCAAGCTGATCCAACAACAACCGCGCGTGTATAAGCTGGATGGCCAGGACAAGCTCAGGATCACCCTCGACCTGCCCGGCGCCACCGAACGCATTCGCAGCGCCCAGGAAGTGCTGGTCATGCTTGGCGCGCGTCGACCGGGCTGAAGCCGCACGACAGACCGGTGCGGGAGCCTCTCCGACATCGACACCGTGCAGCTCTGGGCTGAGCGGAAACCTGTCATGTCATTCCCGCAGCGCACGAGCCGGCAATCTCGCAACGTCCCATAGTGAGATGTGGATCACATTTTATGGCGACTTGATGGCCCGATTTCTGCACCTACCCTGGTGAGTCGCCAAGGCTTGCCGCAAATGCGGAACCGCATGGAATGCACATACTACGGCCGTACCATAAACCGCCTCCAGCCCTCGCTCGGGAGCGGTTTTCCACAAACCACGGGCGACCTCCGTTCGCGTTCCGAATGGACGCGAACAAGCCGGATTCAGGTGGATTTTCAGCGAGATATCGGCCCAAAAGGGTCAACAGTGACCGACCAGGCGACATGTCATGCCGCTAAGCGTCAGTCCATCGGAAAATCTCGCTGCGAAACCGTCGGTTTATCCAGGCACCCCTTCACCCGCTGGAGTTCATCCCCATGACTACCACACCACAACTAAGGGCATCGCTCATCTATGTGGTCCTGGCGTTTGCCTGGATCGCGCTTTCCGACCGCGCGCTGGAATCGATGTTGAAAGGAAGCAGCCTGCTGGTCCTGGCGATGACCATCAAGGGCTTTGTATTCGTTATCGGTACCGGGCTGATGCTTTATTGGATACTTGGGCATGGACTGAAGAGCCTGGTGGCTGCAAACCATAACCTGCGTAATGACAACGAAAGGGTGATGCGGGTGCTGCTGGCAGCAATGAAGCTTGCGCGCAAAGACGCCGGGAGCGCCTCCGATCGCGTGGTGCCGATGGTCGAAGGGCTCGCCAAAGTCGTTGGCTTGCGCGGCGAAGCGCTCCGTGAGATCAAGGTGGGCGCGCTGCTGCGTGATGTCGGTAACCTGGCCATCGCCGAGGCGGGCCCGACCACACAGACACGCTTGAGTACCCGACAGATGGCGCAGATTCGCCGGCATACGCAAACCGGCCGCGACCTGCTTGAGCAGGCGGACTTTCCTGCCACGGTGGTCGATATTGCGCATGCTCATCACGAACGCTGGGACGGTTTCGGCTATCCGCGCGGACTGGCGGGCGAAGCGATCCCTCTGGCAGCCCGCATCGTCAGCATCGTCGATGTCTGGGATGCCCTGAGTTCGGACCGCGGCTATCGCCGGAAATGGCCGGAAAGCAAGGTCCTGGACTACATGCGAAATGGTGCAGGAAGCCAGTTCGATCCCGCGTTGACCGACCTGTTCATTGCCCACTATGAACAGCTGAAAGGCGCCGCAAGAACAGCTCACAGCCCGGCCGCGAGTACCCAGGCTGCCTCATCCAGGGCGATGACCCCAGCCAGAGCGGCCTGATGAAATGTTGCACGCTCCGTTGACGACAAGCGGCGAGCATTTTTTCGCTGAAACCAACCCGATGCCTCAACGCGTGCCACTGTCCCCGCTGCCACACAAGCTCTCCAGCAGCCGGGTCTGCACGTTGCGGGCGATCTGACCGCTGGGCAGTGGTGGGTGCAGATACTGGCCATCGGGCTGCATCAGTCGCGCACTGGTGTTGTCCGTGAGGTAGAGCTCCAGCGTCTCACGCACCCGCTTCTGCAGCTTCCTGCCTTCAACCGGAAACGCGGTTTCGACACGTCGGTCCAGGTTGCGCTCCATCAAGTCGGCGCTGGCCAGATACAGGCTGGGCTCGCCGTCGTTGGCAAACCAGTAGACGCGGCTGTGCTCAAGGAAACGACCGATGATCGAGCGCACCCGTATGTTTTCCGAAACACCCGCTACGCCGGGGCGCAGGCAGCATACGCCGCGCACGATCAGATCGATCGACACACCGGCGATACTCGCCTTGTAAAGTGCGCGTATCAGCTTCGACTCGGTCAACGCATTGACCTTCAGGATGATCTGCGCTGGCCTGCCGGCTACCGCGTGGGCGGTTTCACGGGCGATCAGTTCAAGCAGGCGCTTCTTGAGCGTAAACGGTGCGTGCAGCAGTTTTTTCATCTGCATCACCTTGCCCATGCCGGTGAGCTGGCTGAACAACTTGTGGACGTCGTCGCACAGCACCGGGGCGGAGGTGAGCAAGCTGTAGTCGGTATAAAGTCGCGCATTGCCGGTGTGGTAATTACCAGTACCCATGTGGGCATAACGCATCAGCCGCTTGCCCTCGCGACGCTGAATCAGCATCAATTTGGCGTGGGTCTTGATGCCCACCACGCCATAGATCACCATCGCGCCGGCCTGTTGCAGTCGCGAGGCAAGCGACAGGTTGGACTCCTCGTCGAAACGGGCGCGCAGCTCGACCACGGCGGTGACCTCCTTGCCGGCGCGGGCGGCGTCGACCAGCGCATCGACGATTTCGGAATTGGCGCCGGTGCGATAGAGGGTCTGCTTGATCGCCAAAACATGCGGATCCTTGGCGGCCTGGCGCAGCAGGTCGACCACCGGAGAAAACGATTCGTAGGGATGCAGCAGCAGCACATCCTGCCGTCGGATTACCTGAAACAAATCCTCCACATGCCTTAGCACCTTCGGCAGCACCGGCGTGAACGAGGGATACTGCAGTTGCGGATAGCTGGTGTCGCTGGCGATGCTGAACAATCGCGCCAGGTTCACTGGACCATTCACCTCGTAGAGCTCCGACTCGTTGAGGCCAAACTGGCGAAGCAGATAGTCGATGAGATCCTTCGGGCAATTGTCGGCCACTTCGAGTCGCACGGCATCGCCGAAACGGCGCGAGTAAAGCTCGCCGCGCAGGGCTAGCGCGAGGTCTTCGACATCTTCCGGATCCAGCGTGAGATCCGCATTGCGGGTGAGCCGGAACTGGTAGCAACCGAGTACCCGCATGCCGGGAAACAGCTCCTCCGCATGCGCGTGCAGCATGGACGACAACAAGGCATAGTTGTCGCCCCCCTCGCAGATCGATTCCGGCATGCGAATGACCCGTGGCAGGACCCGTGGCGCCGGCACGATCGCCAGCCCGGAGTCGCGCCCGAACGCGTCCACCCCTTCCAGCCGCACGATGAAATTGAGGCTCTTGTTCACCAGCAAGGGAAACGGATGGGTCGGGTCCAGTCCGATCGGCGTCACCAGCGGCGCTACCTCGTCGCGAAAATAGCGGCGTACCCACTGCTTTTGCTTGTGCGTCCACTGGTTGCGACGCACGATGCGGATACCGTGCGCCACCAGCTCGGGCAGGATGCGCTCGTTGAGGATGCTGTACTGCCGCTCGATCTGCCGATGGGCGATTTCGCTGATCTCGGCGAGCACCCGCCGCGGCGCCATGCCATCCGGACCGATCAACTCGTGATCCAGCGCAATCTGTCCCTTAAGGCCGGCCACGCGGATCTCGAAAAATTCATCCATGTTGCGCGAAAAGATCAGCAGAAACTTCAATCGCTCCAGCAACGGCGCGCTCTTTTCCAGCGCCTGATCCAGCACGCGGATGTTGAACTGCAGCTGGGAGAGTTCACGGTTGATGTACAGCCGGCTGTCCGCCAGATCCACCGCCGCAGGCAACGACGTCTCGCCTGCCGGCAGCGTGGATGATTCCGGCGACGGCTTGTCGCAGATGACACGGCTGTTCATGGGTACACGATCCTTCTACTCGGCGTAGATGCCGACGTAACACCCGGCCATGGTATCGCGCCAGCAGCCATCACCCCAGCACGGCTTGCAGCGCCCCATGCTGCGCGCAAGCCGTGCGTGAACCGCGTGCTCACTCAGTCCGTGCCGATCACCATCGGCTCTGGCTCCAGCGTCACGCCAAACTGGCCCTGCACGGCAGACATCACCCGCTGCGCCAGCGCCCACAGTTCCGTTCCGGTGGCATTGCCATGATTGACCAGTACCAGCGCATGCCGGTTGGAGATCCCTGCATCGCCTTCACGCATCCCCTTGAAGCCGGCACGCTCGATCATCCACGCTGCCGACAGCTTGCAGCGCCCGTCAGGCTGCGGCCAGGCGGTCAATTCGGGGTATTCGCCGGTGAGGCGATCGGCCAATGCGGCGTTCACCAGCGGGTTCTTGAAAAAGCTGCCGGCATTACCGATTACCGCTGGGTCAGGCAACTTGCGCGTACGCAAATGGACTACCGCTTCGGCAACATGAAACGGCGCCGGTTTGTCCACTCCCATGCGCACCAGCTGTTCGTGGATGCCGGCATAGCCGGTGCGCAGCGCCCGGCTTCGCGGCAGGCGGAAGCGCACGGCAGTAACGATATAGCGACCGGGTTGTTGCTTGAACAGCGAGTCGCGATAGGCAAACGCGCAAGTGCCGTGATCGAGCATTACCACCCGTTGCTCATTGATGTCCCAGGCTTCGACGCTCTCCACGAATTCGGCGACTTCGCAGCCGTAGGCACCGATATTCTGGATCGGCGCGGCGCCTACCGTGCCTGGGATAAGGATCAGGTTTTCCAGGCCAGCATAGCCTTGCCCCAGCGTCCAACGCACAAAGTCGTCCCAGCGCTCGCCGGCAGCCACGGCGATTCGCGCGGTATCCCCATCGCTTTCCACCTGCACGCCACGGGTCGCCATCACCAGCACCGTGCCGTCGAAATCATCGGTGAACAGCACATTGCTGCCTTCACCCAACACCAGCAGCTTGCCCTGGCGTACCGCCGGGTAGTCGAGCAACGCCTGCAATTTGCCGGCGTCGTGTATTTCCGCCAGCAAGCTTGCCCTCGCCGCGACACGCAAGGTGTTCCGCCGCGCCAACGAAGCATGCTCGGTGAGTGTATAGCCGCCCATATCAACGCGGGCCGCAGACAGGTTCACGCGCTCAGGCGACATATGCGTCCTCACGCTGCCGACGAATTTCATTCACGCATTCGCCAACCAGCTGCGGCCCACGGTAGATCAGCCCCGAATAGACCTGCACCAGCGACGCGCCGGCGTCGAGTTTTTCGGCCGCGTCGCTGCCATCGAGAATACCGCCGACGCCGATCAGCGGAACCCGCCCCTGCAGGCGCTTGCTCATGCCCCTCAGAACCTCGGTGGATCGAGCAAACAGCGGCTTGCCCGACAGGCCGCCGGCTTCGCCACCGTGCGGATCACCGGCCACCGCGGCGTGATCGATGGTGGTGTTGCTGCAGATCACCCCGTCGATACCGGTCTGTAGCAGCACCGCGGCGATGGCATCGAGCTCGGTTTCGGTCAGATCTGGCGCGATCTTCAGCAGCATCGGCTTGCGCCGGCCGTGCTGCGAGCCGAGCCGCTCCTGCACCTCGCGCAGCATCGAGATGAAACGACGCAGCGTGGCCTCTTGCTGCAAATCCCGCAGACCGTGCGTGTTCGGCGAGGAGATATTGACGGTGATGTAGCTGGCATGCTCGTAGACCCGATGCAGACAGGTCAGGTAGTCGTTGACCGCCTTCTCGTTCGGTGTGTCCTTGTTCTTGCCGATATTGATGCCGAGTACGCCGTGATAAGCGGACTGCTGCACGTTGCGCACCAGCACCTCGACCCCGGCGTTGTTGAAGCCCATGCGATTGATGATCGCCTCATGCTGTGGCAACCGGAACATCCGTGGCTTGTCGTTGCCCGACTGCGGCAGCGGCGTTACCGTGCCCACCTCGATGAAGCCGAAACCGAGCGCGTTCAGCGCGTCGAGATGCTCGGCATTCTTGTCGAGCCCGGCGGCCAGACCGACCGGATTGGGAAAGTCGATGCCGAAAACCGTGGTCGGCAAATCCGCCGGCGGCGTCGCGATCCAGTGCGCGAAGTGGCTGCGCTGGGCCACTCCCAGGCCGTAAAGGGTCAATCGATGCGCCGTCTCGGCATCGAGCTTGAACAGCAGCGGACGCAGATAGTCGTACATGAATCAGGCCATATGACCCGCAAAAATGCGGGTGTCGTAATCGAAGCTTATCCTGCCCTGTACCGCGCAGGCATCAAACAGCTCACGCAGTGCCCGCAACATCGGCTGATGATCAGGATGTCCAGCAACAGGTACATACGATGACGACATCAGGCGTCCGCACAAGCCCTCGAAATCGAGCTGCTGGCAATGCGCGAAACGGGCGCCGGCGCGGTAGCCGTCGGCAAACCAGGCGCGCATCTGCGCGTCATCCGGATAGCGTTCGGCCACGCTTTCGTAGTCGCTACCCCAGGCCCTGAGCAGTGCTTCGTACCCTTCCAGAAAAGGCGTACCGACCAGCCGGCGTGAGTTCCACCAGATCGCCACCAACCCACCCGGCCGCAGAATGCGGGCAAATTCACGTTGCGTGGTTGATGCATCAAACCAGTGGAACGCCTGCGCCACCGTGACCAGATCGACACTGGCAGCGGGCAGCCCGGTGGCATCGGCGCGTCCGTCGACCGCACGAAAACCCGCGTATCCAGCCAGGTCGCGCTCGGCGGCGGCGCGCATCGGCGCATTCGGCTCCACCGCCGTCACCTGATAACCGCCGTCGAGCAAGAGGCGTGACGAGATCCCGGTGCCCGCGCCAATATCGGCAACCCGCCAAGCGATATCCACGGCCAGCTCACGCTGCAACCAATCCAGCAACCCCGGCGGGTAGTCGGGCCGGTAACGCACGTAGTCGGCCACACGATCGCTGAAGCGCTCGGTGGGGTGCCGCGCGTTCATGTCCTCGGCTCTTCCGCAACGGGAACAGAAATCGGCAACAGCAGCGCAGGCCCGGTGGCGGATTGCCGGTGCCCAGTCGTCAGCTCAGCCATTGAGCATCTGTCCGCCATCGACCACCAGGGTTTGTCCGGTGATCCAGCCAGCCCAGGGCGAGGCGAGGAACAGCGCCGCGTGGGCAATTTCTTCCGGCGTACCGAAGCGACCGAACGGAATTCTTGCCAGCGTCGACTGATACACCGCGGGCATCTCGCGACTGCGTCGCTCCCACAGTCCGTCGGGGAACTCGATCGAGCCGGGGGCGATTGCGTTGACGCGGATACGCTGCGGCGCCAGCGCCAGAGCCTGCGACCCTGTGTACTGGGACAGCGCTGCCTTGACTGCCGCATATGGCGCACCGCTGGCACGCGGACGCAGGGCGGCAATCGATGACAGGTGCAGAATGCTCGCAAACGCCGATGCCTGCAGGAACGGAAGTGCCGCCCGCGACGCCCTCACGGCCGCGAGAAGATCCACGTTGATACCGGCAGCCCAACCGTCCTCGTCGTCATCGAAACCGTAGCCGGTGCCATTGTTGACCAGCACGTCGATGCCTCCCAGCGCCTCGGCAGCAGCGGCGACATAAGCCTTGATCGCGTCGCGATCGGCCAGGTCGCAGGCCTGTGCATGGGCTATCCCGCCGTGGGCAGCGATCGCCTGGCGGGTCTGTTCGAGCGCGTCCAGACCACGCGCGCAGATCGACACTGCTGCGCCAGCCTGCGCAAAGGCCAGCGCAATACCGCGACCGATGCCGCGACTGCCGCCAGCGACGACGACACGGCAAGCGTGAAAATCAAAAGGCGGGGAAAGTGATAGTGAAGTCATGGAAGCTCAATGCCAGCCCGTGTGGAAGCCAAGGAAGATCAAGCCCAACACCACCAACATGGCGAGCAGGCCGAAGACCAGCTGCACATAACCGAGCACCAGCCCCGCCAGCGCCATGCCGCTGCCTTCGACAGGTGCATCGGGCAGTGCGCGACGGATTTCGCCTCGCGCCAGGTGACCGCAGACGATCGCCACGATCGCACCGACAATGGGCAACACGCACCAGGCTAGAATGCCGAAGATCAGGCTGACCACGGCTAGCGAGTTGCTGTTGGAGACCGGACTTTGCGAAGCGTGATAGCTCATCGGCTTGCTCCCTCATGTCAAGGCGGGGCGTCGCAGTGCGTATTGCCACGCATCGCGGACGATAGCTCGCCCGCGATGCGCTTGCCAGGTGAAAGGTGGCCTACAGGTCGAACTTGATGCCCTGGGCCAGCGGTAATGAATCGGAGTAGTTGATGGTATTGGTCTGGCGGCGCATATACGCCTTCCACGCATCCGAGCCAGACTCGCGACCGCCGCCGGTTTCCTTCTCACCGCCGAACGCACCACCGATCTCGGCACCGGAAGTACCAATGTTGACGTTGGAGATGCCGCAATCCGAGCCCGCCGCCGACAGGTACTTCTCGGCGGATTTCAGGTTCTGCGTAAAGATCGCCGAGGACAGGCCCTGCGGCACGCCGTTTTGCAGTTCGATCGCCTCGTCGAGGGTCTTGAACTTCATCACGTAGAGGATCGGCGCGAACGTCTCGGTCTGCACCACTTCGTCGGAATTCTTCAGCCCGGTGATGATCGTCGGCAACACGAAGTTGCCCTTGCGCTCGGTCAGCGCCCTGCCGCCGGTGGCCACCGTGCCGCCGGCCGCCTTGGCTTTCTCGATCGCCGCCAGATAGCCCTTCACCGCATCCTGGCTGTTGAGCGGTCCCATCAGCGTGCTGGCGTCGTTGGGATCGCCGATCTTGCCTTCGACCTGCCCGTACGCCTTCACCAGCGTCTGCAGCACGTTGTCGTAGATCGACTCATGCACAAACAGGCGACGGGTCGACGTGCAGCGCTGGGCCGCGGTACCGACCGAGCCGAACACGATGCCCGGAATCGCCAGCTTCAGATCGGCCGACTCGTCCAGGATGATCGCATTGTTGCCGCCCAGCTCCAGCAGCGAGCGACCCATGCGCCTGGCTACGCGCTCGCCGACGGTGCGCCCGACCTTGGTCGAACCGGTGAAGCTGATCAGGCCCACGCGCTTGTCATCGACAAAGTTCTGCGCCAGCTCGGTGCCCGCATCGTTGAACAGGAAAAACAGATCCGGATAGCCGCCGTCCTTCAAGGCCTCGTTGCAGATCTTCATCGTGGCGATCGCGGTCAGCGGGGTCTTCGGCGACGGCTTCCAGATGCAGATGTCACCGCAGGCGGCCGCCAGCATCGCGTTCCACGCCCACACCGCGACCGGGAAATTGAAGGCGCTGATGATGCCGACCACGCCCAGCGGATGGTACTGCTCGTACATGCGATGGCCGGGACGCTCCGAATGCATGGTGTAGCCGTACAGCATGCGGCTCTGACCCACCGCGAAATCAGCAATGTCGATCATCTCCTGCACCTCGCCGTCGCCCTCGGGCTTGATCTTGCCCATCTCCAGCGAGACCAGCGAGCCCAGCGCGTCCTTGTGCTTGCGCAATGCCTCGCCGCACAAGCGCACCGCTTCGCCGCGCAGCGGTGCTGGCGTGGTGCGCCACACCTTGAACGCTTCCTGCGCACGTTTGACGATGATTTCGTAATCGGCAGCGCTGGATGCGTGCACCGTGGCGATCGCCTCGCCGGTCGCCGGGTTCAGCGGCTGCAGCGTGCCGGCGTCGGTGGTCTTGGACCACTCGCCCTGACCGAGATAAGTGCCGGAAAGTGTATCGCCGAGACCGAGAGAGGTGAGGATTGCATGGGACATACCTGGCTCCTGAAACTTGCGTGGCGCCCGTCGTCATCGTGATGAAGACGGGGAAAACCGCCATTCTAGCAGGCCGCCTCCGGGCAGGCCGGCGCCAGCGGATCGCACCCTCGGCAGATCCATGCGAAAATCCCACCGTGGAGCCTGTCGGGCTTTGATCGCAACGTCCGACAGCCACCCAGGCCCCCGTAGCTCAGCTGGATAGAGCGGTCCCCTCCTAAGGGACAGGTCGTACGTTCGAATCGTATCGGGGGCACCATTCGCGAGCCCCGGGGCTGGCCAGACCAGTCCTGGGTTCGCCCATCAGGCGATCACGAACTGCACGACAGCATCGAGCAACCGGGCTTGTGCCGTGCCCAGTCGGGACGGCGCTGCGCAAAGGCCTCGCGGCCAGGCTGATCGTCATATGGGTGGCGCATCACCTCGAGCAGCTCATGGATGCCGGTGGTATCGCCCTGCGTCGCCCGATCGATGGCCTGTTGCGCCAGGTAATTGCGCAGCACGTAGCGGGGGTTGGCCAGGCGCATCTTCTCGCGCCATTGGCTGACGGACAGGGGATCGTCACGCAACCGTGCCGCATAACGTGCCAGCCAGTCGCGCAACGCCGGCTCGACCGCCGCCTGCTTTGCGGTGTCATAGAACGCCTCGCGCATCGGCTCCAGCGAGGGCGCCGCGGCGTCGACATGGGCGAGCGCACGAAACCACAGCGTCATGTCGATCTCGGCCTGCTGCATCAACGACTGCAACGACTGCATCAACGCCACATCCTCCTCGCGGCATGCCGCCAGGCCAAGCTTGGCGGCGATGGTGGCGCGGTCGGCAGCGGCGTAGACCGCCGCGTAGTGATCCAACCCGGCCTGCAACGGTTCGACGCTGGAAAACAACGGCGCCAGCGCCCCGACCAAGCGGCTCAGATTCCACCATGCCACATCCGGCTGCTGGCCGAAGCGGTAACGACGACGTTGCGCATCGGTGGTATTCGGCGTCCAGTCGGGATCGTAGTTGTCGACCCAGCCATAAGGGCCATAGTCGATGGTCAGCCCGAGGATCGACATGTTGTCGGTATTCATCACCCCGTGGACGAAACCCACGCGCATCCAATGCGCGATCATCACCGCCGTGCGCTCGCAGACCTGGCTGAACCAGGCCGCGTAAAGCGACTCGCCCGCGCCTTCGAGCTCGGGGAAATCGCGGCGGATGGTGAAGTCCACCAACTGCCTCAGCAAGCCGGTATCGCCGCGCGAGGCCGGCAACTCGAAGTGACCGAAGCGGAGGAACGAGGGCGCCACGCGGCAAACGATCGCACCCGGTTCCGGCGCCGCATGGCCGTCGTAGAACATGTCGCGCACGACCGCTGCGCCGGTATCGACCAGGCTCAGCGCGCGGGTGGTCGGCACGCCCAGATGATGCATCGCCTCGCTGCACAGGAATTCCCGCAGCGACGAGCGCAACACGGCGCGCCCGTCCGCGCCGCGCGAATACGGCGTCCTCCCGGCACCCTTAAGCTGCAGCTCCCAGCGCTGGCCCGCGGCATTGATCGCCTCGCCCAGCGAGATCGCCCGGCCGTCACCGAGCTGGCCGGCCCAGTTGCCGAACTGATGCCCGCCGTAGTTGCCGGCAAACGGCTGCATGCCGTCGAGCAAGGCATTGCCGCCGAACACCTGGGCGAAGGCCGGCGTGGCGACATCGGCTTCATCGATATCGAGCACCGCCGCCATCTCCGCCGAATGCGCCAGCAGGCGCGGTACCGGTACCGGTGTCGGGTCGACGCGCGAATACAGCGCGCCTTCCACCTGGCGCACCTGCGGCCCCTGCTGCGGATCGCCGGGCAAGTCGCGGATCAACGCGTTGTCGAAGTTGAAGCTGAGCATGCAGGCAGTGGCTGGCGGCGAGGGATGTTCCTTTATATCCGGGCGCCGCCCAGCGCATGCAAGGGACCGGCACCGACCGCTGCCAACGGCAAGATCGCCGCATAGCGCTATAGTCGGCGCCGCCAGCCCCCCACGGACTCCTTGTGACCGACAGCCCATCGCACCCCCTCCAGGACGACGCCCTGCCCGAAGATGCGCCCTACCTCGCCGCCACCACACGCTGGCTGGAAAAGGCCGTCATCGGCCTGAACCTGTGTCCGTTCGCCCGCGCACCGCATGTGCAGCAACGGCTGCGCATGCGGGTCAGTCATGCGCGCGACACCGACGGGCTGCTCGACGACCTGCTCGGCGAGCTGCAGAGCCTCAACGCCGCCGCACCGGAGGAATGCGAAACCACCTTGCTGATCCATCCGCACGTGCTCGGCGATTTTCTCGACTACAACGCGTTCCTCGACACCGCCGACATGGCCGTGGAAACCCTCGGACTGGACGGCGTGTTGCAGGTAGCCAGCTTTCACCCGCAGTACCAGTTCGCCGACAGCGCCGTCGACGATATCGAGAACTTCAGCAACCGCGCGCCCTACCCCACCCTGCACCTGCTTCGCGAGGCCAGCGTGGAGCGCGCCGCCGAGGCGATGAGCGACCCGGACGAGATCTACCGCCGCAACATGGACACCCTGCGTCGCCTCGGCAACGCCGGTTGGCAGGCTCTGTGGCGCGACGGCGAGGCGTGACCGGGACTCACCGCGGCCATCGGTTCATATGAACCCCGACCGATACCGTCATACTGGGGGGTGAACAATCTCCCCGATCCCTACGCGGAAAGCGTCGACCAGAGCGTGCAGTGCACGACTTGCGAGGCCGTATGCTGTCGCCTCACCGTGGTGCTGATGCCTGACGACCATGTGCCGGAATGGCTGATCCATCGCGATCTCCACGGCATGGAAACCCTGGCCAAGGGCGAGGACGGCTGGTGTGCCGCGGTCGATCCGAACACCTCGCGCTGCACCATCTACGAGGATCGTCCCTCGATTTGCCGTAAATATGCGATGGGTAGCCCGAGCTGCCGCGAGGAGCGGCAAAAGTGGTTCGGCGCAGCCATCCCCACTCCCGTGCACGTCCTGTAACCCGAGCCGCGGACACCCTCCGCCGACCCGTCACCGGAACACACATGGCGAAGATCAAGCCGACACCTGCGTAAAACCGCACCCACGTAGGGCGGACACCGTCCGCCACCTCCTCACCGGAACCCATACGGTGGGCCGTGCCCGCCCTACGCCGCAAAGATCAGGCCGACATCGTCAGCATCGAGTACGCGCCATTCGCCTTGCGGCAGATCCCCAAGCGTGAGCTGGCCCACGGAAACCCGCTGCAAGGTTTCCACATGGTTGCCCGCCGCGGCGAACATCCGCCGCACCTGGTGGTAGCGCCCCTCGGTCACCGTAAGTCTGGCGTGGCGTGGCCCCAGCACCGCCAGAGTGGCCGGCGCCAGCGGCTCCTTCTCCGACTCCAGCAGCATCGTGCCGCTGGCAAACAGCTCGCCTTCGTCGCCGCGCAGATCCTGCGCCAGGGTCGCCTCGTACACCTTGGCGACCTGCGCCTTGGGCGCGATGATCCGGTGCAGCAAGGCGCCGTCGTCGGTGAACAGCAGCAGCCCGCTGGTATCCCGGTCGAGCCGCCCGACGCTGGACAGCACCGGTGAGCGCACGGTGTAGCGCGGCGGCAGCAGGTCATACACGATCCGCCCCGGGTCCTTGCGCGAGCAGGTAACGCCGAGCGGCTTGTTCATCATCAGCACCAGGCCGGCTGGCGGATCCAGCGGCTCGTCGTCGACACGAATGGTCTCGTGCGCCACCACATCATCGGCGTACAACACCTCGCCGTCGGCATCGGTGATGCGGCCGGCGCGGAACATCTGCGCCACATCCTTGCGACTGCCGTAACCGAGGTTGGCGATCAGCTTGACCAGTTTCATCGACGTACTCCCACCGCTTCAATCACCTTGAATCCTTCCTTTGTCACCCGCGTATGCACCTCGCGGAAACGCGCCGTGAGTATCGCCTCATACGGCAGATGCCGGTTCGCCACCAGCCATAAGCGGCCATCCGGCACCAGCGCATCCGCTGCGCTGGTGATGAAGGCGCGCCCCAGTTGCGGCAGATCGGCGCGCCCCTGATGAAAGGGCGGGTTGCTGACGATGGCGTCATAGCGTTGCGTGAGGCCGCGGGTAACATCGTGCCAGTGCACGGCCATGGCCACCTCGCGGCCGCAGGCACGCTGTGCACGCGCCAGGTTGACCCGCGCCGGCTCCAACGCCCGCGCCTCGGCTTCGTACAGGTCGATCGCCTCGACGCGTGGGCACCGCGCGATCACCTCCGTGGCGAGATACCCGTAGCCGGCGCCGAGATCGGCGACACGGCCGTGCAGATCGTCCGGCAAATGTGCCGCCAGCAGCGCCGAAGCCCGGTCGATGCGATCCCAGGCAAACAGTCCGGGCCGGCTGACATAGCCGTCGACGATCGCCCGCGGCGTGTCCAGTGCCAGCCACTCGGCCAGCAGCGACCGATCCCTGCTCGCATCATCCGGCGTACTCCAGAACACCCGGCACTTGTGCTTGGACAGATGCTGCACGGCACCGGTCAGCCTCGCCAGATCGGCCTCACCCGATTTGGCCCCCTCGGTGTTCGACATCGCCGCTACCACGGTGCCGCCCACGGCGAGGTGACTCAGGGCGCGCGCCAACAGGGCACGCGCCTCGTCGCGCTGCCGCGGCGGCAACACCAGCACCTGCGAAAAACGCTGGTCGGTTTGTGGCTCACCCACACGCAAGCCGTTGCGCGCCAGCTCATCGGCAAACGGCATGAAGCTCTGCTCGCACAACCAGCCGGGCTGCGCCATCTCGCGCAGGCGCACGCCCGCCCGTGCGCGCAGAAACAGCACACGCCCGTCCGCCGGCAGCGCCAGCGCCGAGGTCTCGAAAGGTACAAACAACGCGGCCAACGCCGCATCCGGCGTCGCCGCAAAAATCCCGGTTTGGGTCACATCAGGCTCTTCGGCGGCAAGGCTAAGGACGGCATTGTAACGGGCTGTCGTAACCGGAACGCGGAATCAGCGGATATCTGCCCTGCCTGCAAGCTGGGTTGCGAACATTCCGAGCCGGTCTTTATACACGCCACAAAGAGGTAAACGGGCAGGTCTTGCTTCGCCATACAGTGCAATGAGAACGGCTGATGTGTGCCATCCCCTTCATATCAAACTTGCCGGCGCGCTGGATCATGTGACGGCGTCTGGTTCTGCACCCTTCGAGCGCACGCAAGCTCTACTCATCAAGGCGCAACGCCGGCAGCGGCCGATTTTGCAGAGTCCGCCGGCATCTCCCGCAGCATCTGCGCGGCCAGCGGCTGATAGCCGCCGTCGAAATGGTGGCCACCTTTCTTGCCGTGCACAGTGACCCAGGACGGCAGGTTGGGCTCGGTGCAGAGGCTGTCGGCGCTGTCGTCGAAGCCGTAGTAGCAGGTCACCGGCGGCTTGCCCTGCAGCGCCAGCAACGGTGGCAGCGAGGGGTAGTGCCTGACCGGATTGATGTGTTCAAGCGCGGTCTTGAGGTGTTCCTTCCACCAACCGGGGCTGATCATGTAACCCTGCAGTTCGATCTCGAAGTTCAGGTCCCTGCCCGGCGACAACAACACCAGCTGGCTGATCCGCGCGCGATTGGCGGCACTCAGCTTGTCGATGAGGGTGGGCAGCACATCGGCACCGAAGGAGAAACCCACCATCCATACGCGCCGCTTGTGCCACTTCGCCAGGTACTTGGTCATCAGCGCATCAAGTTGCGCGGCCGACTGCTCGGGCGAGCGGTTACGCCAGAAATACTTGAAGGTACTGACGCCGAGCACCGGGATGCCGTCGGCCACAAAGGCCTTGCCCAATTGCTTGTCGAGGTCGGCCCAGCCGCCGTCGCCGGAATAGATGATGGTCATCACGTCGGTCTTGCCGGGCGGCGCCGCGACCGTGGTGCTGGCCGGCAATACTACGGTCGCCTTTTCCAGGCTGACCCGTGAGAACGGGTTCCAGATCAGCGCGATACTCATCAGACCCGCACCCAGGGTAGCCAGCATGATTGTCTTCCTGTGTTTCATCGGCGTACCACGCCGGAGAGTCCGCCGGAGATCAGGCTGGCCACATTGGTCAGGATCATCGGCAGCGCGATGCCACGGGGAACAGCCATGTAGCGCGGCTCCCATTCGGGGTCGAATTTGTCCTTGTAGCGTTGCAGACCGCGGAAATTGTAGAAACGTTCACCGCGCCCGAACACCAACGCACCAAAGCGGTTCCACAGCGGCGCCTGGCGACGGTTCTGCAGCCCGGCCAGGGGCGCCATGCCCAGATTGAACCAGTGATACCCTTCCTGCCTCGCCCACTGCATCAGTTCGACAAACAGGTAATCCATGATGCCGGTAGGCCCATCGGGCAAATGGCGCATCAGATCCACCGAAGCTTCCTGCCGGGTCTCGCTGAGAAACAGGTTGGCAAATGCCACGACCTGCTCACCCTGCCAGACCACCGCCATCGGTGTGCGCACCAGGTAGCGTGGATCGAAAGCGCCCATGGAAAAGCGCTTCTCGCGCACCTTCTTGTCGCGCATCCAGGCATCGGAGACTTGCCTCAGGCGCGGCAGCAGCGCCCCCACCGCCTCGGCCGGCACGATCTCCAGCCGCAGTCCGTCGCGGGCCAGCTTGTTGACGGTGCCCCGCAAGGTCTTTTTCGACTTGCCGTCGAGGTTGAAGGTATCCAGCCGCACCCGCGCCTCCTCACCGATTTTCAGCAGATTCATGCCCACTTCCAGGTACAGATCCAGCGCCGCCGGGCTGACCTGGTAGAACACCGGCCAGCCGCCGGCGTGCTCGCACTGCTCCAGAAAGGTCCACACCAGTTCGCGGCGTGCATCCTCGTCCACGCCGACCGGATCGCCCATGGTGATCCAGCTGCGGCCGGCGACGCCGTACATCACAAACGCCTTGTGCGCGGTGTCGAACAGCAGGGTCTTGTCGGCCATCAGGGCCAGATGCGCCTGCGCCGAGGGAAATTGCTTGATCAACGGCAGCGCCTGCGCCAACTCCGCTTCGCCGGGCAGCTCCCGCGATAGCCGCAACGGCCGGATCAGACTGGCCAGCGCAAACAACAAGCCAGCAGCTGCGGCCGCCACCAGCGCCCGCAGCGCTCGTGGTGCGCCACCCTGGTGAAAGCTGAATTCCCACCACAGTGTGTCGCTGTACTCGACATGCTTGTAGCTGAACATCACCAGCCAGGTGGCACAACCGAGAATCGCCACGATCGCCAGAATCCAGCCAGGCGTAAAGCTGGTGCTGAACAGCGAGGCCCGCCGGTAGAACAACCGATGAGCCGGCGCCAGCGCCAACGCCAGCAGCGTAAGCAGGGTGGCCTCTTCGTAGTCGATGCCCTTGAGCAGGGAGAACACCGCTCCGGCTACCAGCAGCACCAAGGTCAGCACATAGGCCGCGTCGAGACGGCGTTGCAGACCACGGGCGACAATCAGCAGCAGCATGCCGATCACGCTGGCCAGCAGGTGCGAAACCTCCAGCACCGATAGCGGCACCAGATGGCGCAGGATGGCCATGCGATCGGGTACGGCGCGGGTCGCACCGGAGAACAGCAATACCACGCCGGACACCAAGGTAAGACCGGCGAAAAACGAGGGCAGCAGACCCGTGAACCACGGCTTCAGCAGGGATTTCTGGCGCAGGCCGCGCGCCTCGCGCTGCAACACCAGCACGGTCGCCGCACATAGCGGCAACAGGTAATAAACCACCCGGAATGCCGCCAGCGCACCCAGGATCGGCGCCGTCAATGCCTCGTTGCCCGTGGCACCGAACCCGGCCAGCATTACTGCCTCGAACACGCCCAACCCACCCGGCACGTGGCTGATCAATCCGATCATCTGGGCGATCATGAAGATCGCCAGGAAATGCCCGAAACCATGGTTCAACTGGTCCGGCATCAGCACGTACAACACGGCCGCGGCCAACGCCCAATCGAAGGCGCCAACCAGAATCTGACGGACCCCTGCCACCACCGAGGGGAAACTCAGATGCCAGCGCCCGATTCGCAGCGGTCGCTTGACCAGGCCGCCGAGCACCAACCACGCCAGCGGTGCCGCGGTCAGCAGCGCAGCGGCCGGCAACCGCAAAGTCGCCAAGGGGAAATCCACGGGCAGCGCCACATACCACAGTGTCACCCCGCTTAACGTCAGCAGGCCGAGCCAGAAGCTGGTGGTGCAGAACAGCACCACACGGGCTACCTCGCCGGTAGACAGGCCGTTCTGGATATAGAAGCGGTAGCGGATCGAGCCGGAAACCAGCAGCGACATGCCTACCGCGTTGCTGAACGCATAGCTGATAAAGGCAATCAGGCTGACCCGGCGCCATGGCAGATGTCGCCCGATCGAGGCCAGCCCGAAACGGTCGTACAAGGTCATTACCGCATAGCCGAGCGCGGTGAACAGCATTGCCAGTAACAGGCGTGCGTCCGACAGCCCCTGCACGTAGCGGCGAACCTGGTGGTAATCCACCGAGCGTGCCAGCAGGTGCAGCGCCCACAACGCCAGGCACAGCATCGCCACTGACAACAGCGGCCCGACCGCCCGACGCAGCAACACCATGCGCTGACTGGGTGGCGCCAGAACCTGCTCGGCGCTCAGCGTCGGCTCGATTTTTTCCTGCTCCACGCGATCACGAACTCCCCTGATGAGGGCGCAAGTTTAGGACCTAATCCTTGCCCGACCCTGAATCCATCGCGACCCTTCGTCGTTCCTCCACCAGAAGTGTCCCCGACGCAGCACTGACCCAACCCGGGGGGTAACCCCGGCTTACGAGGCACCTCGCGGGCGACCCAACTTCGCCACCCAGGTATAAAGCGCCAGACTCACCAACACAAAGGCGGTACCGCCCATCCAGATCGACGCGGTGCCGAAGCGCGCACCGACCAGGGCCAGAGGTGCGTTATCACCCGAGAATACGACGACAGCAGCAATCACCACCCCGATGATGCTCTCGCCCACGATCAGACCCGAAGCCATCAGGATGCCCAATTGGCGCGTATCGTCCGGCCGAGGTGAGCGTGCGGCGCGACGGTCGTAGTACCAGCCCACGAAAGCACCGACCACGATCATGAGGGTGACTTCGCTAGGCAGATAGATACCCAGCCCCACCGCCAGCGGCGGCAGCCGCACCGGGGTACCGGCCAGGCCGAGCACCTCGTCGATCGCGATGATGCCCCCGCCGATCGCCGCGCCCAGCCAGATCAGGCTCCAGTCGATATTGTGCTGCAACACGCCTTGAGCGAGTGCCGCGATCAAGCCCGCCTGAGGCGCGGCCAGTGCCTGCTTGGTAGCGTTGGCGGCGCCGACGAAGCCATAGGCATTGCTGAGCAGATTGAGGACCATGGGAATGATGAAAGCACCGGCGATCACGCCGATGACCAGTGCCACCTGCTGCTTCCAGGGGGTGGCATCGACCAGCTGACCGGTTTTCAGATCCTGCAGGTTGTCGTTGGCAATGGTTGCGCCGGCAAACACTACCGAGGACGTGAACAAGGCAAACGCCACCAGCGCCTTGCCCGCCGACGGCGGCAAGTGCGGTTGCACGCCCAGCGCCAGCAATACCGAAGCGATCACGATCACCAGGATGCCGATGCCGGAGAGCGGGCTATTCGACGAACCGACCAGACCGGCCATGTAACCGCACACCGCCGCCACGAAGAAACTCATCAGTGCCACGAACATCACGCCACCGATCACCAGCACCCACAATTGGGATGCCAGGTTGCTGGCGCTGAAATCCCCCAGCAGCCAGGCGATCGGCAACATGCACGCCAACGTCACCATCGCGACGATGCCGATGGGTATGTCCAGCTCCGTGCGCGGCAGCTCGCCGCCCTGCCCCGCTTTGCGCAAACGGGCCGAGCGCAGCGCCGAGGCCAACCCGCTGGACACCGGCTTGACCAGCTTCACCAGCGTCCAGATCGCCGCCGCCGCGATGGTGCCGGCGCCCAGGAAACGCACCTTGGTGCCGAAAGCGGCACTCGCGACATCGGCGGCAGCACCCGTGGCATGCGCCAGCGCGGTGTAATGCGGTACGGCCCAGAGCCAAGCGATGCCAGCGCCGACCAGCATCGAGATGCCCACCCAAAGACCCACCAGATGCCCCACCGCAAGCAGGGCGAAGGACAAACTGAAATCGAAACCCGTGACAGCACCACGATCACCGACGTGGAAGTACGCGCTCACATCCTTGGCGAAGACGTGGGTAGCCTCAACTATCGCAAAGACCGCCGATACCAAGGCGCCCCACAGCACGGCGCGGAAGCCCGCCTGTCCAGCTTCGACGGCACCATCGGCACCACCATCGGCCATGCTCTGGCGATGGCTGGCACCGACCTTGAGCACCTCGGCACAAGCCACTCCCTCCGGGTAGGGGAGATCCGATTGGGTCACCAGCGCACGACGCAACGGGATCGAATACATCACTCCGAGGATGCCGCCGAGGCCGCAGATCAACATGGTCTCCCAGTAGGGAAAGCCGGACCACCAGCCCACGATCACCAGACCCGGCAGCACGAAGATGATCGCCGAGAGCGTGCCAGCGGCCGACGCGATCGTCTGTACGATGTTGTTTTCCTGGATGCTGGCGTCGGGAAACTTGCGCAGTACCGCCATCGAGATCACCGCAGCCGGTATCGAGGTGGCAAAGGTCAGGCCCGCCTCCAGTCCAAAGTAGACGTTGGCCGCAGTGAACACCAAGGTGATCAAAATGCCGATGACCACCCCGCGAACGGTCAATTCGGCATGCGGTTGCGCGTCGGACAATCTGGATGCACTCACTAATCACTCTCCCCCGGATGACTGGTGCTGCGCAAGATAGCGTGGAATTGCCGCGCGGGGTATCTGACGGACCGGACGGACCGCCCACGGCTACGCGCGCGATGGCTGCTCACAAGCTCAGGCGACTCTCGAAACGACGCGGCACGCCGCTCAACGGATCGTCAAACGCCAGCGCCTGCGCCAGCAACTGCAGTGGCCGCGAGCTGTCATCGGGCGCGGCCTCAGCCAGCCGCGGATACAGCGTGTCGTGCAGGATCGGCGCGCCCAGTGCGGCCATGTGCACGCGCAACTGGTGCTTGCGGCCGGTGACCGGATACAACGCGTAACGCCAGCAAGCGTCGTCTTGCCCGATCACCTCGATTCGCGTCTCGCTGTTCGGCGCGCCGGCGACCTCGCACATGCGAAAAAATGGCTCACCAGTCACCAGACGCGAACGGTGGACCCGCGGAAACGCCAACCCCGGCAACGCTGGCGCCAACGCCTCGTAACGCTTGGCGATCCTTCGCTCACGAAACAGCGCCTGATACGCGGCCCGACTCGCCGGATCGGTCGAAAACAGCATCAGCCCTGCCGTGGCGCGATCGATCCGGTGCAGGGGGACCAGATGCGGGTTGCCCAGTCGACGGACCAAGCGCCGCAACAAGGTTTCCTCGACAAATTCGCCGGCCGGTGTCACCGGCAGAAAATGCGGCTTGTCTGCCACCAGCAGATGCTCATCCACATGCAATACCGTCTCGGTGAACGGGATCGGGGTCTCATGCGGCACTTCGCGGTAATAGTGGATACGCAGCCCCGCCTGATACCGAGTCTGTGGCGTGATCACCTGCCCGGTCCCGTCCAGCACCCGCCCCCGCGCCATGCGATCCAGCCATTGCGTGCGGTCGATCGCCGGGAACCGCGCGCACAGGGCGTCGAGCACGCTCGCCCACTCACCCGGCGGCAGATGCACCGTGCTGGCGTGGCTGTCGCGGTGGAAGGGTGTGCTGGGCATGTTCGCTCAAGTCTAGTGTTTGTTGGTGGAACGGCTTCAACACGTCAGCTCATGGCCAGCCCCTGACCCGCCACGACGCCTGCCGCACGCAAGCGCGTACAATGGCCGGCTGTTGTCCCGAGGTAAACCCATGGCACTCAACGCCACCATCTACAAGGTCGAGCTGCAGATCAGCGACATGGACCGGCATTACTACGCCACGCATGCGCTGACCCTCGCACGCCATCCATCGGAAACCGAGGAACGCCTGATGGTTCGGCTGCTGGCGTTCGCGCTGTATGCGGACGATCGGCTGGAGTTCGGCAAGGGCATCAGCGACGAGGACGAACCGGCACTGTGGCGCAAGACCTATACCGACGAGGTCGAGTTGTGGATCGAGCTGGGCCAGCCTGACGAAAGCCGCATCCGCAAAGCCTGCGGCCGCGCGCGCCAGGTGGTGGTGATCAACTACGCTGGCAACAGCGCGGATATCTGGTGGGACAAGGTCGGCGCCGCACTGGGGCGCAACCGCAATCTCACCGTGCTCGATATTGCCGCCGCCACCGTTACCGCCTTGCTGGCCCTGCTGCAACGCGGCATGCGGCTGCAAGCCCTGATCCAGGATGGCCAGCTGCAGCTGATGAACGATGCGGATGCGGTGGCAGTGGACCCGGCGCGTCGCATGGCGCCGGCCGAAGCGGTCAGCTGAACGATGATACCTGCGGCGAGCGCTCCGCCGGATCGCGGCTTGCGACGCGTAGTGATGTGGGTCGCGTTGCTCAACCTCGCTTACTTCGGCGTCGAATTTGCCGTGGCGATGGCGATAGGTTCGGTCTCGCTGTTCGCCGACAGCGTGGATTTTCTGGAAGATGCCTCGGTCAACCTGCTGATCCTGCTCGCGCTGGGCTGGAGCCTGAGAGCGCGGGCACGCGTCGGCATGGGGCTGGCGGCCATCCTGCTGGTACCGGCGCTGGCCACGTTATGGGTGCTGTGGAGCAAGATCCAGCTGCCGGTGCCGCCGGCACCGACGCCGCTGACCTTGACTGCGCTGGGCGCGATGGCCGTCAACCTCGGCTGTGCCCTGCTGCTGATGCGCTTTCGCCACCACCGCGGCAGCCTGACCCGCGCCGCCTTCCTGTCGGCCCGCAACGACGTGTTCGCGAATATCGCCATCGTGCTGGCCGGCGCGATCACCGCCATCGCACCGTCAGCGTGGCCGGACATGCTCGTCGGTGCCGGCATCATGTTGATCAATGCCGACGCCGCCCGCGAAGTCTGGCAGGCCGCGCGCACCGAGCATCAGCTCGCACGCGACAGCAGGGCATGAGCGAATCCCGTCGCATTCCCGGATAATCACCGTCCTCAATCGCTGTTTCGGAGTCATGCCATGCGCTGGTTGCTGCCCCTGCTCGCCCTCACCCTGCTCGCTGCCTGCAGCCCGACACCGCAGGCACACGCCAATGGCCAGGTCGACAAGCTGACCGTGATCGACCAGAAGGTCGGCACCGGTGCCGAAGCGAAGCCCGGCATGACCGTCACCGTGCAATACACCGGGTGGCTGTACGACAAGGATGCCAAAGACAAGCACGGGAAAAAGTTCGACAGCTCGCTCGATCATGGCCAACCGTTCTCCTTCGTCCTCGGCCAGGGCAGCGTGATCGAAGGCTGGGACAAGGGCGTGGCCGGCATGCGCGCCGGCGGCAAGCGCACCCTGCTGATTCCAGCGTCGCTCGGCTACGGCTCGGCGGGTGCCGGTAGCGATATCCCGCCGAACGCATCGCTGGTCTTCGACGTGGAACTGCTGAGTGTGGGCTCGTCATGACGCCGATGCCGCCGGGGCTGTGCCGCGCCTTCCGGGCCTGACTCCCAAGTTGCTACCGCCAAGGGCTGAGGTGGCTTGCGCCCGGCTTTTGTACGGCAGTTTCACAACGGCAACGGCATGCTGCTCGAAGCAGACCTGCGCTCAGGCCAGTGCTCGTCGCATCAACGGAGGCACCATGTCGACATGCAAGCACTGCGTACCCGCCGGAACCCTTCCATGTCGCGCGGTCGTGCCGCCCCTACCCCGCATCGGGCCAATCGCATGACACCGGTTCGCGTCGTCCTGGCCGCGCTCTTGTGGGTACCGGCTACCGGAGCTGTCGCCATCCAGGTTCCGCTCCCAGGTCCCGCCGACGGCCCTTTCAGTACGTTAAGCCATCCCGAAAATCTTCCGGATGCGTCCGAACGTCAAGGCTTCCCCACAAACTGGCTGCAGATATATCGTTCACCTGCGCACAACGCGGTGGGGGACCGCTCCAAGGCGAAGTCGGCATGGGTTACCGGTGGCGTGAGCTGGCGTTACGCCGAAGCACGCGCTTGGCCGCTGGAGAATCCCGCATTCGACGCTGATACGCTGGGGGCGAAAAGCGCCGAAACAACTTCCGCACAATGGCTTGGCAACGCTGTAGGTGTATCGGCTGCGCAAGGCATGATCTTCGCCGCCAGCAGCGACCAGTTCATCTATGCACTCAATGCGAGGACCGGCAAACTGATCTGGCGCGCCAGCCCCGTGGGTACGACCTGGATGGGCCAACCGTTGATTTCCGGCGACATGGTTTTCGCCAACGCGGGCACCGTGGGCTTCAACTATTCCAACCTGCAAAAATTTGGAAAGACCGGCAGCGCAGTGCGCGGCGCGGGTGTCGCTTACAACGGAATCTATGCGTTTGACCGCGACACCGGCACGCTTCGGTGGCGCCATGCCAGCGTCGGCGATGCCATGCCGACACCCGCCATTGTGGGGGACCGGCTAGTGATGTCCGACGGCTCCGGCGCGGTGACCGCGCTGGACGTCCATACCGGCCGCGAACTTTGGTCCACCAAGCTGGGCGGCATGGGCAACATGTCGAGCCCTGCCATCGCCGAGGGCAGGGTCTTTGTCGGCATGGCATCGCCGGCTTTTCTCTTCAGCCTCGACGAAAAAACCGGTCGCACCCTGTGGAAGGTGACCTTGCCCAAGGCGGCAAATACCGGCATGGGCGATGTATCCCCCGCCGTAGCGGATGGCGTCGTAGTTACCGACGCTGTTTCCGATGCCCGCACCATCGACGGCAAAACGACGACCGACTTCACGATCGGCGCCTTCGATGCCAACAGCGGCAAGTCGCTATGGACTCACCAGCTGGGTCGCGCTGCCAAACCGCCATCGTACAAAGGTGGCGTACCGATGATCCACGACGGTACGGTATACGTGGGCTCACCTGTCACCAATACCTATCAGGCCTTCGATCTGCACACTGGCAAGCAAAAATGGCGCTGGAATATTCCCAACCCGAGTGAAGCGGGCTCCGGCCGGGGGCCCGCTGCCTATCTTGAGGGCAAGCTCTACATCGCTACCGGCCCATCGATCTACGTGCTGGATGCGGCCACGGGAAAATTGCTCGGAAGGAAAGATATCGGTGGTCGCTTCGGCATCGCCGGTCCCACGGTCGTCGGCGGCACGTTGTATGTCGCCAATACGTGGGACTGGGTGTTGGCCATGCCTGTTGCGAAGCTCATCGCGCCCCCTCCCTGAAAGCGTGAGGTCAGGCGGCGGCTGGCCGCCCTCGATGCAGGCGGCTCAGTCGGCCTGCGCGGCCTCTTCCCGTCCTTGCTGGCGAATGATCGCCTCCTCGCGTGCATCGATGATCGATTGCATCACGCTGTCCACATCGGCAATGCGTTCATCGAATTCGAACTCGCCGCTGAGCTCGGTATCCGGGTGCAATTCACCGAGCTCGTATAGCGCCCACATTTCCTCACCATAGTGGGTATCCAGCAACTCCGGGGCAAAGCGTGACAGGCTGATGGTGATGTTCCCCACATCGCGCCGCAGCATGGTGCGCGCATTGTTGTTGCCTGACGCGCTTACCGCTTGCGGCAAATCGATGATTACCGGACCGTCCGGCCCGACCAGCACGTTGTACTCGGACAGGTCACCGTGGATCAGGCCCACGCACAACATCCGCGCCACCTGCTGCATCAGGAAGCGGTGGTACTCGCGCGCGGTGTCCGCAGACAGTTCCACCTCGCCCAGCCGCGGTGCCGAGTAGCCGTCCGCATCGGTGACCAGCTCCATCACCAGCACGCCGCTGAAATAACCATAGGGCTTGGGTACGCGTACCCCGGCGGCGGTGAGCTGGTATAGGGCATCGACCTCGGCATTCTTCCAGGCCGCCTCGGCCTCCTTGCGACCGAACTTGGTGGCCTTGCCCATCGCCCGGGCCTGTCGACTGCCGCGCACCTTGCGGCCTTCCTGGTACTGCACGCGCGCCTGGAAGCTGCGCTGCGCCATGTCCTTGTAGACCTTGGCACAACGGATGTCCTCGCCCGAGCGGACGACGTAGACGGCGGCTTCCTTGCCGCTTTTGAGCGGCCTCAGCACCTGATCGATCACGCCTTCGTCGATCAGCTCCTGCAATCCCGGGGGTGTTTTCATGCCTGCGACAACTTCAATAATTCATGGAATGGCGGCAATTATGGCCGATCGACGGCACGCCCCGGACGTTTACCGACGAAATGCCTCAGCGGGAAGTCATACCTGCGTCGGCCAGCCGGTGGTGGAGTGCCGCCACGATCTCGAACGAATGCCGCCGCGCCGCGTGCTCGAACACATTGGTGGTAACCAGTAACTCGTCCGGCCGATGTCGTGCGATAAAAGCCTCGATGCCCCGCTGCGCTGTGTCGGGGGCACCGACCACGGCGCAGGCTAGCGCGCGCTCCACCCCCTGCTTCTCGACTGGCGACCAGAACGACTCGATGTCGTCCAGCGGTGGCGGAATCAGGCCCGGCCGGCCGCGACGCAGATTGACGAAACTCTGTTGCTGCGTGGTAAACAGCCGTCGTGCCTCGGCATCGGTGGTGGCAGCAACCACGTTGAGGCCGAGCATCGCGTACGGTTGCTGCAACCTTGCCGAAGGACGGAAATCACGCCGATACCGCGCCAACGCCTCATCCATCGCATCAGGTGCAAAGTGCGAGGCGAATGCAAAGGGCAGGCCCAGTCGCGCCGCCAGCGTGGCGCTGAACAGGCTGGAGCCAAGCAACCACACCGGTACCTCGATGCCGGCGCCCGGTACCGCGCGCACCGGCTGGCCGGAGGTCGCCGGCTCGAAATAGCCCAACAACTCCAGCACGTCCTGCGGGAACGCCTCAGCACTGTCGAAATAGCGGCGCAATGCTTTCGCAGTGGCTTGGTCGGTACCCGGTGCGCGTCCCAGACCCAGATCGATGCGCCCCGGATACAACGACGCCAGCGTGCCAAACGCCTCGGCGACCTGCAGCGGCGCATGGTTCGGCAACATGATGCCGCCGGCACCGACACGAATGCGTGAGGTGCCGCCGGCCACATGACCGATCAGTACCGCGGTCGCCGCACTGGCGATGCCGGGCATATTGTGGTGTTCGGCCAGCCAGTAACGTTCATAACCGAGGCGATCGGCCAACTGCGCCAGCTCCAGGGTGTTGCGGAAAGCCTGCGCGGCGTCGCTGCCTTCGGTAACCGGTGCGAGGTCAAGGATGGAAAAAGGGATCATGTCAGGCTCTCGCCAAGGTGAATGGCCCTGATGTGGGGATCGTCCGGGCCAATTGCCACCGGCGCCCGGCACACCACTTACAATGGCCTCCCTTTACTCGGTGATATTGCGATGACCGAACCTGTCCGGCTCGCCAAGCGGGTGATTGCACTGGTCCAGTGTTCGCGTCGCGAGGCCGAGCAATATATCGAGGGCGGCTGGGTGCGGGTCGACGGCACGGTGGTCGAAGAACCGCAGTTCATGGTCGACACGCAGCAGGTGGATATCGACTCGAAAGCGGAGCTGGCCCCTCCGGAGGCCGCGACGCTCGTGATGCACCAGCCCGTCACCCTTGAGCACAGCGATCACGATACAAGAAATGGGACGGGCACCCTGGTGACCCCGCAAACGCGCTGGCCCGACGACCCCTCCGGCGTACGGCCATTGAAACGGCACCTGCAACGACTCGCTACGCCGTTGCTGCTCCCTCCCCAAGCCAGCGGCCTGCTGATCTACACTCAGGACTGGCGGGTCATCCGCAAGCTTACCGAGGACATCGAGCAGGTCGAGCAGGAGTTCGTGGTCGAGGTCAGCGGCGAGTTGATCCCGAACGGGCTGGCCCTGCTCAATCACGGTCTGCGCTTCAACAACTACGCCATGCCGCCGATCAAGGTCAGTTGGCAAAGCGAGCGGCGCCTGCGCTTCGCCTTCAAGCGGCTGCAGGCAGCCCGGATCGTACCCATGTGCGAGGCCGTCGGACTGCAAGTACTGGCGATGAAGTGCCTGCGCGTGGGCCGCATTCCACTGGCTAAATTGCCGCCCGGTCAATGGCGCTACCTGGCACCGCATGAACGTATCTAGCGCATGCTGCCGGCTGGCCACCGGAAGGGCATAAACTGGCCGGGTTTCACATGTCCCAACCACTGACCACACCGCGGAGAACAGCATGAGCAAGGGCATGGATTCCAAGAAAAGCGAAAAGAAAAAACCGGCCAAGACGATGAAGGAAAAAAGAGCCGCCAAGCAGGAAAAGAAAAAAGGGCAATAGCCGATTGCAGGTTGCTGCCAGGCAATCTGCGATAACGTCAGCCCGAAGGTTGGCTGCTGCACAGCCAACCTTCGGCGGCTACCGTGCTGCCGTCAAAATCCAAGCCCTCAATTTTGCCTCCATGCTGCCGATACCCTGACAGAGCCGGCGCGCAGACAACTGCCGTTCGGAGAAGGAAGGCCTACTTATGGGGAGCATGTGGCAGCACCTCTTCCATCGCCGCAGAGCACCATCAAAGCGCGCGCTGCCGGCTGTGACCGCGACCATTGCCGGGCCCCGCCGCGCTCCCGACGTCGCGCCCACTGAGACCGCGGAAACCAGCCACGTCATGCCGCTGGCGAAAATCGAAGATCGCTTTCACCGCTTTGTGCTGGGCGTGCCCGATGCCACAGCAGAAGAACCCAGCAGTAATGAATTAGCCACGCTGAAAAGGCTGAGCATGCTCAGCGTACGCTTCGACATGCGCAACCTGCCCCGCCTCCCCAGCGTATTGCCGCAATTGCTGCAGACGCTGAAGAACGACAATGCGGCCGGCAAGCAGCTGAGCGCGCTTATCGGTCGCGATCCCTTGATGGTCGGTGAAGTCATGCGTGTCACCAATAGCGTGTACTACCGTTCGGCCCAACCTGTTCGCAGCCTGCAGCACGCAGTCATCCTGCTGGGTCAAAACGGGCTGCGGCGCGTAGTCACCCAACACGTCATGAAACCTATCCTGCAAGCCAATGCCGGTGCGCTTAGCCATGTCGCCGGAGAGCGCCTGTGGGATCACGCCGAGCGATGCGCCCATGCTTGTGCGCTACTGGGGCGCTACGGCGGATGCGACAGCTTCGAGGCGTATCTGGCCGGCATCATCTGCCACACTGGTACCGGCGCCGTAATTCGCATGCTCGGTCAGCTTCCGCCAACGACCGAAATACCTTATTCACCGGGTTTTCTCGCCGCTTGCGCGCAACTCGCCGCGCAACTGTCGATGCAGGCAGCGCAATACTGGGAGTTGCCCCGCGACGTCGTCGAGGCCCTGACCGAACGCCAGCTTCCTGAAAAAACACGCTTGCTGTCGCCCCTCGGTACCGCCTTGACGGCCGCTGACCTGTTGGCGATCGTGCAACTACTAAACGAGCACCACCAGTTGCCCGAGGACCCCGATCTCAGCCCCTATTGGCCCGACGCCTTTGCACCGTCATTGCTGAAGAAATGCCAGCTCGATCTGCGTCGACAATTCGCCGAGGAAGAAGAAAAGGCAGCCCTTTCATTTTACGGACCGTGCCCGAAGCCGCAACGCTAGCCGTCGCCCCCTTCTCCCCTGAAAAAACATTCATGTTCCTGCAACCACGTTAAAGCTGCGTTGGGATCGACTCGCAATCGGCAACTTGGTGGTCGCTGTTCTGGCTAACACAGAGCGTGAAGCTCGCCGGCAGCCCGGCAAGCTGACGTCGCGCCCCCGCCGACAGGACGAACGAGAGATGCGGTTCGATGTTGCAGAGCGCCGCTGCCACGGCCAATGGCCTGGGAGCAGTACAATCTGCCGGCATCACCCGGTAGTGGCAACGACCGCTCTCACTACTGATGCACGCAACCTCCGCGATGCCAGCGGCCACGTGTGTCCTGCTGTAGAGCACATCGACGCCGTTTACAGCCGAGCGCGTAACGAGCGTATGGCTGCCGTAGCCGTCCAGACCGACCAATGCCAGCAGGAAATAGATCAAGGCGATGAGGTAGTGCATGAGTCACCTGCCTGTTGTCTCGTCGTACTGTGGCAACCCGTCTACATGTTGCGGAACAGGGTCATGAAGGGCTGACTTACCGCCAGGGTTTCCCCACGCTGGCGCAATCGCACGATGCCTCTACCGGCATCGTCCCGCGTGATCGAGGCGATGGCCTTGATGTTGACGATGGTCGAGCGATGGATCTGCTTGAATACTGCCGGATCGAGTACCTCGAGAAGGTCGCGCAGCGGCGTGCGCAACAGCGCCTCGCCATCGGCGGTGACCACGGTGGTGTACTTGTGGTCGGCGCGAAAGTAGGCGACGTCGTCGAGCAGAATCAGCCGCGTTTCCTGGCCCGTACTGGCCGTAACCCAGCTCATTGGCGGTTCGGCCCGCGGCGACGGCAGACGGGCATCGAGCCGCCTGACCAGCTCGGCGAGCGCGGCATGATCGGCCTGCCCCGTGGCGGCACGTGCCTGTACCCGCTGCACGGTTGCTGCGAGCCGGTCGGCCGCAATCGGCTTGAGCAGGTAATCGATGGCGCCACGCTCGAAGGCGTCGATCGCATACTGGTCATAGGCGGTGACGAACACCACCTGAGTACCCGGACTGGCTTCGGCGGCGGCCGCGGCCACCTCCAGTCCGGTCAGGCCGGGCATGCGGATATCCAGAAAGGCCACCTCGGGTCGGTGCTCGATGATCGCCTCCAGGGCGCTGGCTCCGTCCTCGCACTCGGCGACGACATCGAGCTCCGGCCACGCCTTGCCGAGTGCGGCGAGCAAAGCGCGACGCAGCAGGGCTTCATCCTCGGCGATGACGCACTTAACCATGGGACGACTCCTCGGTGTAGTGGCTCGGCACGCTGAGGGTCGCGGCCACACCCTGGGGAAAATTAGCTGCGATCACCAGACTCGCGCGGCTGCCGTAAATCAGCTTCAGGCGTTCGCGCACGTTCTTCAGGCCGATGCCGGCGCCAGTTGCCTGCGTGTCGAAGCCCTTGCCGTCATCGGCCACGGTTACCGCCACCTGCGCCTCGTTGCTGCGCGCGAAGACCCACACCGTCCCCTCGCCCGGCTGCGGCTCCAGTCCATGCTTGATCGCGTTCTCTACCAAGGTCTGCAGCATCATCGGGGGCATCGGGGTGGCGAGCAGCGCCTCGGGCACATCGATCTGCAGCCCGAGCCGTGGGCCCATGCGAATCTTCAGGATCTGCAGATAGGCGCGCGAGCGCTCCAGCTCTTCACCAAGAGTCGACAATGAATGATCGGTACGTGGCAGCGAGTGACGCAAGTACTGGATCAGGTGGCCTAGCATCTCGTCCGCGCTCGCGGGATCGCTGCGCACCAGGTACTGCGCGCTGGCCAGGGTGTTGTAGAGAAAGTGCGGCTCAACCTGTGCCTGCAGCAGGTTGAGTCTGGCGATGGCCAGCTCCTTTTCGGTCGCGGTCTGCGCCGCGGCTTGCTGCTCGCCGCGGCGATGCCGGGCGATGCCAAGCGTGATCGCGCGGGTGATCGCCTCGATGTTCTGCAGATTGACGCCATCGTCGACCTGCAGCCAGTCGCTCCATGGCGCACTCTGCGGCTCGCAGGTCACACTCAGGCTGCTGCTGCCATCACCGTGACTGACGGTCGCCAGAACCCGGTTGCGCTGACTGACGATCCAGCGCATCGGGTTGTAACGACCCAGCTGGCTGAGATCGTACGGGTCGGCATAACTGACCAAGGCGTGGATCTGCAGCCGGTTGCGCGCACTGTCGATCTGCTCGACCCCAGGCAAGTCGCGGATTACCGTATCCAGCAGATCGAAGGCTTCCTCGGCCTCGAACGGCACCTCGATCTGGCGGTGCTGGCGACTGGCCAGCGCCGCAGCTGTCAGCTTGCCATGGCTCATGCGTACCCGTGCCAAATGCGAATGCGCGCGGATCACCACGAAGACGATCATCACCAGCCCGAGCAACTGCACGGCACTGCCCAGCGGCGACCAGACCCAGTCGGCCAGCAGGAACAAGGCGAGAAACAGCAGGTACCAGACGACGATGCGGCGGAGGTAGAACAGAAAGCTTCTGATCACAGCGGCAATTCCATGGTGCTGGGGACGTGATCGAGCATAGCGGCGGTGGTGCGGCCAGTCCCCCAGATTGCGACGAAACGCGAATGGCGGCGACCGAACCCCGTCTCAGCGGAGCGAAGCTTGCCGGCGGGGCGATTCCGACGTGCGGTTCACCGGCAACGACGGTAGATCCAGGTGCATCGGCTGGGTACTGAGGCCAGCGCCGCTGACTGCGACGGGCCCGCTGACGACCAAATCGAGGCGCTGGTACACCGGTACGGCCGTGATTGAAGAGTTCAAGGTAAACCGCCTGGTGCCGCCTCGCGCATTGTGCGTTGCCATAGCTGGCAGCCGATGCCCTGACCCTGCACACGGGTGCTGACGAAAAACTGGAACAGATGCGTGTCATCACGCATCGCCGCCACGCCGACCAGCCGGTCGTCGTCCTGCCAGGCCAGATGAAAACGCTGCCCCGCCCGCATCTTCTGGTGAATGCGCCGCGCAGTCATGCCGGCCAGCAGGGGCGGCGCCGCACGGGTCGGCTGGCCGGGCAGAACCCAGCGGCGCGTGCTTCGACGTACCAGCACGCCGATCGCCAGCGCGTCCTGCAGGCGACCGAGGCAGTAGCGGACGTGTGTCGCCATGTTCAGCCATCCCCCTGTGATGCCGCGCCATCGGCATCGGGCGGACCTGCCGCCCGCTTGCGCCAGCAAGTGACGCCAGTGTCATTCCTCGGCGTGACGCTTACGCCAGGCGGCCAACGCCGCCTGGTAATGCTCCAGCGCCTCTTCGTAAACGTCATACACGCAACGCGGACAACCTTCGCCGCAGCAATCCATCGGATCAGGCTCGGGAGGCCGCTGTGGCGCCGGATCGGCGACGTCATAGGACGGCGGTGCGGGATCGGTCGGGCTCACGGTTTCCTTCGCGACAAGCAGGGCGGGTCCAGCGGACGAGCCGCTGGGGGACTGCGATGGTGCCGCCAATCACCGCCACAGCTCAAGCCGGTCGCCTTGCCGGTGCGTACAACCGGCTCCGTGCACGGCGATTATTTCGCCGGCTTGCGGAAACGGTACATGAACTGGTCGGTGTGGCCACGTATCGACTTGTCGAACACCTTGATGGTGTGCGGATCGGCCGGATTGCGCAGTGCCTGGCTCTGGCCGGCGAAGACGAAGCCCGCCGCTTCCACCTGTTTCCTGACGATCGCCGGATCGATCCGGTGCAAGGTATCGGTGTCGGCCATGCCGGAACCGGCAGGCGCTACATGATCGATGATCACCCACAGGCCACCGGGCTTGAGCGCCTTGAACACCTGACGGTTGAGCACAGCCGGATCGACCTTCCCCATGAACTTGTCGGGATAGTCGTGGTAGTTCTGCGAAGTGAACACGAGGTCGACCGGCACGGGCGTACTCAGCTGACCGGCCGGCTGCGTCAGCACACTGACGTTGGCGTAGTGCGGCTCCGACGCTAGCTCGCGTGAACCGGCCAGGCCGGAGGCATCTTCCTTGGCGTATTCGTCGGGCCACAACGCATACACGTGGCCGCTCGACCCCACTATCGCGCTGAACACGCGGGTGAAATAGCCGCTGCCAGGAATCAACTCCAGCACTTTCTGCCCCGGCTTGACCTCGGCAAAGCGCATCACCGCACCGATCTTGCGGCGGGCGTCGGCAGGCCTGTCAGCCTGGCGCGCGGGATCATTGATCGCCTTGGCCACAACCGCGGAGATCACCGACCGTGCAGGCGGTGGCGGGGTGGCCAACGCCGCGCCCGGCAGGACAAACACTATCAACAGACTCAGGACCGTGGAACGCATGACGTACTCCGCAAGAACATGAGGTCCGCCGATTGTGCACCTGATTCACCGAAATGGCTGCATGACGCCCGACACAGGCGACAGCATCGCGCCAGACTGGTAAAACTGAGGTTAGAACCTCCCCGGAGACGGTTGCTGGAGAAGCCGATGGCGCCCCTTCGCGTCTGGATTGCCACGCTTGGCGTACTGCTGGCGCTGCTGCCGACAGCGGCCATGGCGCTACGGTCTGGCCGCTGGCCCGCCAGTCAGGTCGAGGCCATGCGCAAGTCCGAGCGGATCATGCGCGAGGCCAACACGCACCGGGGTCTGCTGGCCCAGTACAAGGTGATGCACGGTGCCTATGTCGACGATGACGATCCGGCATTCCGGGTCATCTTTGGGCAATATCTGAGCTGGTATCAGAGCTATATCGGCGATTACCCCGCCGCCGCAGCGACCTTCGCGATCAAGCAGGTTGCATTACCCGATGACCGGCCGTCACCGCTGACCGACGAACATTACACCGCACAGCCAGCCTTGCAAGCGATTGCCGAACTGGCGCGACCCTACCGCGCGGTGTTTTTCAATGAAGCCCACAACGTGGCGCAGACCCGTACGCTGACCGTGCAATTGCTGGCAAAACTGCATGCGGAAGGCTTTGACTATTTCGCCGCCGAAACCCTATACCAGAGCGACACCAAGCTGTCATTGCGTGGCTACCCGACCCGCGACAGTGGTTTCTACACCGAAGAACCGATTTATGCGGAAATGGTGCGTACCGCGCTGAAGCTCGGCTATAAGGTCATTGCCTACGAGGACGAGTCGGCCGGCAGCCCCGATCAGCGCGAGGCGGCGCAGGCACGCAACATCTATCGTCAGGTGTTCAAGCGCGACCCGCAGGCCAGGCTGGTGGTCAACGCCGGTTACGGCCACATCCTGGAACAAGGTCGTTTCCTGGGTGGCTCGTCGATGGCCGAGCATCTGCGTCGGATCGCCGGCATCGACCCGCTGACGGTGGAGCAGACCATGCTGTTCGGACATGCCGCGCGCAGCGACGACCACCCTGTCTATACCGCTGTCATGCAACAGTTGCATCCGAAGGTGCCGATCGTGTTCGTGGACAAGGCCGGCAAGCCGTGGTCGCTGCGCGCAGGCTATGACGTCAGCGTGTTTTTTCCGCGTACGAGGCTGCAGCGCGGGCGCCCCACCTGGCTGGATCTAGGTGGCCTGCGCCGGCCGTATTTCGTCAGCGGCGAACGCTGTCGACGCAGCTACCCCTGCCTGGTTGAAGCTCGCTATGCCGATGAAGGGGCCGACGCAATTCCGGCTGACCGGCTACTGCTGAACACCTTGCCGCCAAACCCTGTCGCCAGCGACCGCCTCAGCAACGGACTGGTCGCACCGGGCAGTGACCTTTACCTGCGTCCGGGGAAATACCGGCTGCGCTGTATCGGTGAAGACGACCGCACACTTTTCCACCGCAACATCACGGTTCGCCCGGAACCGCCGCCCCGCGCTACCTCGACGACTGTGCCGGCGGCAGCGCCCTGCGCCCTGGCGAAAACCGCCTCTCCCGACGCCGTGACGACTGCTTGCGGCAAGCGCTGACAACGGCACCCGCCACCGCACGATACCTACAAAAAAGCCCGCAAACACACCGCGGGCTTTTCGTTGTATCGTTTGGCGATCGCTATTGCTGCTGACCCGGATCAAAGCCGCCACCGGCCGCATCCTTGCCCCTGAGATGATCGTCCATCTTCACCGGCGCACGGGTATCTTGCAGAGCACGCGCCTTGGTGGTCACCGGATTGATCTCCTTCAAGCTGCCGCCATCGTCGTAATACGCCTTGAAGCCGTAGTCCAACTGCATCCGCGCCAGGTACTGCAGATGCTGCTTCCGCACTTTCGACTCGTCGCTGGGCACCAGCAAGACGGTCTTCGGCAGCTTGCCCTGATCCTTCAGATAGGCGAAATGGCTGCCGGTATCGATCGCTGAAAGCACCGCGCCATCGACCAGGAACTGATTCGACTTGTAGGCCTTGATGGTCATGTCGAACTTCTTCTCCATCGAAGCGACGGCGGCCTTGTCTTTGACACCGCCCATATGGCAGCCGGTCAGCAGCAAGATGCTGCCCAGCATGACCGCGGCCGTGGCGCGCGTCAGCAGTGTGGAAAAACGGATCATGCGGGTCTCCTGGGGATGAATCGATGGGATCAGACTTGCAGTGTAGCGCCGGTCCGCCGCCGTGGCAGCGATCCCTGGCCATGGCCGTTCAGGCACAGGCTCACGTTCGCGGCAAGGTCACGCCTTGCTGGCCCTGATACTTGCCGCCGCGATCCTTGTAACTGGTCTCGCATTCCTCATCGGATTCGAGAAACAGCATCTGTGCCACGCCCTCGTTGGCATAGATTTTCGCCGGCAGCGGCGTAGTGTTGGAGAACTCCAGCGTCACATGACCTTCCCACTCCGGCTCCAGCGGGGTCACGTTGACGATGATGCCGCAGCGCGCATAGGTGCTCTTGCCCAGGCAGATCGTCAACACCTGACGCGGGATGCGAAAAAACTCCACCGTACGCGCCAGCGCGAACGAATTCGGCGGGATGATGCACACGTCCGCCTCGACGTCGACGAAGCTCGACGGATCGAATGCCTTCGGATCGACGATGGTGGAGTTGATATTGGTGAAAATCTTGAACTCGCGTGCGCAGCGCACGTCATAGCCGTAACTGGAGGTTCCATACGAGACCAGCTTTTCACCGCCACGCACCTTGACCTGGCCCGGCTCGAATGGCTCGATCATGCCGTGGCTCTGCGCCATGCGGCGGATCCACTTGTCGGATTTGATACTCACACGAACTCCCTTCTCGATGGCGGCTGCCGCCGGTGAACCGGCCTGGGCAAAGAGGGGGAAAATACCACGGTCAGGGTCTCAGGCGCCGGACAGCGAGACAGCCAACGCAGCCAGTGCGGCGCACAGCACGGTGCAATGTTCGGAGTTGCCGAGGATTTCGCCGACCTCGCAGCCCTCGCCCGACAGAGCCACGGTGGCAGAGGCTGGCTCCAGCACGTGCGCCGACATCGTGGAGAGGATTTCGCGCAAAGCATCCTGCGCGTGATGCGAACCTCGTCCGGAAGCGTTGAACAAAGCTACCGGCTTGTTTGGAAACTCCAGGCTGCCGACCAGCCAGTCCAGCAGATTCTTGAAGGCGCCAGGCACACCATGGGCGTATTCGGGGCACGACAGCAACAGCGCGTCGCTGCAACCGACGGCGGTCCGCAAGGCCTGAACCGGCGCAGGCAGCGGCTCGACTTCATCGTCCGGATTGAACAACGGCAAGGTACCGAGACCTTCATACAGCACGAGTTCGAGCCCGGCCGGGGCCAGTCGTTGCGCAGCCTTCAGCAGGGCCGTATTCGACGAACGGCGACGCAGGCTGCCCGATAGACACAGCACCCGTCGCCCGGTCATGCTGCAGGCGTACCCTGCACCACGATCTTGCCCAGTCCCAGCGCTTTGTTGCGCGGCTGGCGCGACAGGCGTCCGGCGACGTTGCGGGCGATCTCCCGGTAGCGCGCGGTCAACTCGGAATCCGGCATCGCCACTACCGTCGGGTTGCCGCCGTCAGTCTGCTCGCGGATGCGTATGTCCAGCGGTAACGAGCCCAGATAGGCCACCCCGTACTGCGTGGCCATGCGCTCACCACCACCTTCACCGAAGATATGTTCCTCGTGGCCACAGTTGGAGCACACATGGGTCGCCATGTTTTCCACCACGCCAAGCACCGGAACCTCAACCTTCTCGAACATTTTCAGAGCCTTGCGCGCATCCAGCAAGGCAATATCCTGCGGTGTGGTGACGATCACCGCACCGGCCACCGGCACCTTCTGCGACAGGGTGAGCTGGATATCGCCGGTCCCGGGCGGCAAATCGATGATCAGGTAATCGAGCTGCTCCCAGCGGGTGTCGGTGAGCAATTGCATCATCGCCTGGGTGACCATCGGACCACGCCAGATCATCGGGGTCTCCTCTTCGACCAGGAAACCGATCGACATCACCGACAGGCCATGCGCCTGCATCGGGATGATGGTCTTGCCGTCGGGCGAACCCGGCTTGCCGCTGACCCCGAGCATGCGCGGCTGGCTGGGGCCGTAGATGTCGGCGTCCAGCACGCCGACCTTGGCACCCTCGGCGAGCAAGGCCAGCGCCAGGTTGGCCGACACGGTGGACTTGCCCACGCCGCCCTTGCCCGATGCCACCACGATAATGTTCTTCACGTTCGACAGCGGTGCCAGCGTCCCCTGCACCTTGTGTACCTGGGTACGACTGGTGATCGACACCGCAGCGGCAGCAATGGCCGGATCGGCTTCCAGCGCCTGGCGCACGCGCTGCGTGAGTGCCTCGATGGCACCTGCCGCTGGATAACCGAGCTGCAGGTCCACCGAGACCCTGGCCCCGTCCACGCCGACCGCGCGGACGTTGTCGAGCAACGGTGCGCCGCTATGGGGGTCAATCAGCTCGCCAAGAATCTGGCGTACCAGGGCTTCATTCGCCTGTGTCATGTCGGCTCGAGTCAGTAAGGGAGACTGCCGATTATGCCAGCCGGTAGCCTCCTTCACCTGACCGGGATCAGTAGCCGATGGCCCTCGCGATCCTCGATACCGGACGTGGCGCAATGCAGCTTGACGCCACCGCACAACCTCGCCAGTCTTCGCTCCATACGCTTTCGTACGGGAGAGTCTCCATGAAGAAGCATGTGTTTCGTCTCACCCTCGCTGCCGGCCTGATGCTGGCGGCCGGCTCGGCCATCGCCGCAAATGACACCCCGGTCGGCACTTGGAAAACGATCGATGACAGCACCCATCAAGCGAAGTCGATCGTGCAGATCACCGAGAACCACGGCGAATACCAGGCGAAGATCCTCCAGCTGCTGAACCGAACTCCCGAAGCCATTGCCAGGGACGGGGCGCATCCGCTGTGCACGCAATGCGAGGGCAAACGCAAAAATCAGCCGATCGAGGGCATGACGATCATGTGGGGCGTGACCCAGGACGGTGATGCGTGGGACGGCGGCAAGATCCTCGACCCGAAGAGCGGCAAGATCTACAAGGTGAAGCTGTCGATGCTGGACGGTGGCCAGAAGCTCAAGGTCCGCGGCTACATCGGCTTCTCCCTGTTCGGCCGCTCGCAAGTGTGGGAACGCCAGCCCTGACCCGGTCTGCTATGTAGCCGCAAAAGCGCGCTTCGGCGCGCTTTTTTGTGCGTATTCCGCACCACCGTACGGTCGTCGATATGGATGGCCATGCCATAATGCGCAGTCATTCCGGAATGTTGTCTGCCATGCCCCGTCGCCTGCTGGTCACCCACGCCCTGCCCTACGCCAACGGCCCGCTGCACCTGGGTCACATGCTGGGCTATATTCAGACCGACATCTGGGTACGCGCGCAACGCATGATGGGCAACGAGGTGCATTTCGTCGCGGCAGATGATGCCCACGGCACACCGATCATGCTGGCCGCCGAGAAAGCCGGCGTCTCGCCGGAGGCCTTCATTGCGCAAATGCGCGCCGGCCACGAAGCGGACTTCGCCGACTTCCATTTCAGCTACGACCACTACCACACCACCCATTCGGACGAAAACCGCGAACTGGCCTCGCTGATCTACACCCGCCTGCGCGATGGCGAATCGATCGCCCGGCGCAGCATCCAGCAACTGTACGATCCGGAGAAGCAGATGTTTCTGCCGGACCGCTACATCAAGGGCACCTGTCCCAACTGCGGCACCGCGGACCAGTACGGCGACAACTGCGAACACTGCGGCGCCACCTATGCGCCCACCGATCTGATCAATCCCACCTCGGTGATGTCCGGCGCGACCCCGGTGCTGCGTGACTCCGAGCACTACTTCTTTGAGCTCGGCAAGTTCGAGGCGCTGCTGCGCGACTGGTTCGCCGGCAAGTTCACCGACGGCAAGGCCGTGGCCAACGCTGGCGTGGCCGCCAAGCTGCGCGAGTGGCTGGACGGCGGCCTGAGGGACTGGGACATCTCGCGCGACGCACCGTATTTCGGTTTCCCGATTCCCGATGCCCCGGGCAAGTTCTTCTACGTGTGGCTGGATGCGCCGATCGGCTACCTGGCCAGCTTCAAAGCGCTGTGTGACCGTACCGGGCTAAAGTTCGACGACTTCCTCGGCGCCGACAGCGGCGCCGAGATGCATCATTTCATCGGCAAGGACATCATCAACTTCCACGGCCTGTTCTGGCCGGCGATGCTGCACGGCGCAGGTTTTCGCACGCCGACCGCGCTGCATGTCAACGGCTACCTCACGGTGAACGGGGCCAAGATGTCCAAATCGCGCGGCACCTTCATCCAGGCGCGCACCTACCTGGACGCCGGCATCCACCCGGAATTCCTGCGCTATTACTTCGCCACCATGCTCAGCGACGCGCCGGTCGACCTGGACCTGGACCTGAAGGCGTTCGAGGAACGCGTCAACTCGCATCTGATCGGCAAGTGGGTGAATATCGCCAGCCGCACGGCCGGCTTCGTGCACAAGTTCTTCGACGGCAAGCTGGCCAGCCACTTCGATGTCGAGGAGGCCGCGCTGTGGCAAACCGCGCTCTCGCATTACGACGACACCGCTCAGCTCTACGAAGCCGGGGAATTCGCCGAGGTGACCCGGCGTTTTGTCGCCATCGCCGATCTGGTCAACGGTTACATCGCCGCCAAGGCGCCGTGGCTGATCGCCAAGGATGAGGCTCGCCGCGACGAGCTGCAGCAGGTCTGCAGCCTGGCACTGCATGTGTTTCGCCTGCTGTCGGGCCTGCTCAAGCCGGTGCTGCCTGCCACGGTGGCTGCCGCCGAGCAATTTCTTGCCGCACCGATTGCCGACTTCAGCGACGCTCGCCGCGAGCTGCACGGACACAGGGTCAACGCGTTCGAGCCACTGCTTGCGCGCATCGACCCCAAACGCATCGAGGCGATGGTCGAGTCCTCGAAGGAGTCGCTCGGCGTTACGCCCGAGGCACCCGCAACCCCAAAGAAGAAATCCATGAACCAGAGTACCAAGCCAGCCAGCACGACGTCCGATACCATCAGCATCGACGACTTCGCCAAGCTCGACCTGCGTATCGGCAAGGTCACCACCTGCGAGTTCGTCGATGGCTCGGACAAGCTGCTGCGTTTCGAACTCGATGCCGGCGCATTGGGCACACGGCAGATCTTCTCCGGCATCCGCGCCGCCTACGGCGAGCCCGAGAAGCTGGTCGGCCGCAACGTGGTGTTCGTCGCCAACCTGGCCCCGCGCAAGATGCGCTTCGGCATCTCCGAAGGCATGATCTTGTCGGCTGGCGACGGTGGTGGCGACCTGTTCCTGCTAGATGCCGACCAGGGCGCGAGTCCCGGCGCCACGGTCAAATAAACGGAGTCATCCGACAAGAGTCTCCCGCGGCGAGCCGCGAGTATCCCGGCCTATCATTCGTCAGCTTCAGCCCAGCTCGGCGGCGCTGGTGATGATCTTGCCGACCAGGCCATATGTTATGGCGTCTTCCGCCGACATCCAGTAGTCGCGCTCGGTATCGGTGGTGACACGCTCCACGGACTGCCCGGTCTCGCGGGCAAACAGTTCGTTAAGACGCTTTCGCATGCGAATGATTTCGCGCGCGTGGATCTCGATCTCGCTGGCCGAACCGCCGGTACCGCCCGAGGGCTGATGCAGCAGAAAACGGGTATTCGGCAGGCTGAAGCGATTTTCGCGCCGGGCCGCGGTGTAGATCAGCGCGCCGGCGCTGGCCACCCACCCGGTACCGACGATGCGGACATCCGGCTTCACGAACTTGATCATGTCGTAGATGGTATCGCCGGACTCGACGTGCCCACCCTGACTGTTGATGAAGAGGGTGATCGGGTCGTCGCTCTCGTACTGCAACGCCAGCAAGCGCGCGGTCACGCGCTCCGCCAGTTTCTGGTCGATGCTGCCATAGATCAGCAGCGTGCGGGCCTTGAACAGGCGCTCCTCGATCTGCGGCGGCCGCTTCTCCGGCGCCACGGTTTCAGCTTCCGATTCCTTGCCTGACACGGCCGGAGAGTAGTCGATGGAGTGCATGCGTGGTTCCTTGGCGGTAAACGGAGCTGATCAATGCCGACGATGGTAGCGTCGCTGGGACTTGTCAACGCGTCGACCGGTCTCGCGAGAAGAAAAGGCGGCAGCCGGCACCGCCTCAGGTGCGACTGTTCGCTGGTTTGCGCGACAATGGACGTCAAATGACGCCGCCTCCCACCCAGAATGCTTCCGCCAGCATGCTTGCTGAGCGCATCGATGCCCTGCTGCCGCAGACGCAATGCGAGCAGTGTGGTTTTCATGGCTGCCGTCCCTACGCCGAAGCGATCGCCCGTGGTGAAGCCGAGATCAACCAGTGCCCGCCGGGTGGTACTGCGGGCATCGAACAACTGGCCGCATTGTTGCAACGACCGATCCTGCCGTTGAATCCCGAACATGGCATCGAGAAGCCGCGCATGCTGGCCCGCATCGTCGAGGCGGACTGCATCGGCTGTACCAAGTGCATCCAGGTCTGTCCGGTCGATGCCATCGTCGGCGCCTCGAAACTGATGCACACGGTGATCGCCGACGACTGCACCGGCTGCGAGCTCTGCGTGCCAGCGTGCCCGGTCGACTGCATCGTGCTCGAACCGATGCCGCTCGCACAGATCGATGCGACCCATGCCGATAGCGCCCGCCGGCACTTTCAGCGCCGCGAAGTGCGGCTGCAGCGGTTGCAAGCCGAGCGCGAAGCCGAACTGGCAGCGCGCAAGGCGGCTGTCGACAGTGGCGCGCAACGCAATCCGGCATGGGAGGCGCTGGCCCGCGCCAAGGCCAGGCAACAGGCGCCGGAATCATGAAGCGCGCTGACGTTGTCGACATGTTCACGCGGCTGCGGGAGCTCGATCCACATCCCACTACCGAACTCCACTACACCAGCCCGTTCGAACTGCTGGTAGCTGTGGTGCTCTCGGCCCAAGCCACCGACGTGGGCGTGAACAAGGCAACGCGCAAGCTTTACCCCGTCGCCAACACCCCACAGGCCATCCTGGCTCTGGGCGAAGAGGGGCTGAAGCACTACATTGGCACCCTTGGCCTGTTCAACGCGAAAGCGAAAAACGTGATCGGACTGTGCCAACAACTGCTCGATCGCCACGGCGGGGAGGTCCCGCGCGACCGGGCGGCGCTGGAGGCCCTCCCTGGCGTCGGCCGCAAGACCGCCAACGTGGTGCTCAACACAGCCTTTGGCGAACCGACGATCGCGGTGGATACCCACATCTTCCGCGTTTCCAATCGCACCGGTCTGGCACCAGGCAAGGATGTGCGCACCGTCGAGGACAAGCTGGTCAAGGTAATACCGGCCGAGTTCAAACAGGACGCCCATCACTGGCTGATCCTGCACGGCCGTTACGTGTGCAAGGCACGCAAGCCGGACTGCCCGCACTGCGTGATCCGCGACCTGTGCCGGTTCAAGGACAAGACGCTCTAAAACTGAGGCAACGCAGACTCGTAGGGGCGCGCGCGCGGGCGATGCTCATGCTTTGACGCGCGATGGGAAAGCATCGCCCGCAAGCGGGCTCCTGCGGCGGTGGCTGGGATGCTGCCCAACAGCCGGTCATCGGATTGACTTCTGTGGTGTGCGGCGTCAGCATGCGCGCGCCTTCGGACCCGCAAGGCATATACGAGTAGCCCCTCACGATGGACAGCGACCCAGCCAGTAGCGGGCGGACGTTCGAGTCCGACTTTGCTGCACAACCCGAATTTGCATCTCGCGGCATCGCCGCGGGCGGACCGCTGGCCGGCTGATCCGCTCGCCCGTGCCGCACGCACGGAGACGAGCATGACCAAGCACTACCTGATTCTCGCGGCCGCCTGCGCGGCACTGATCGTCACCTCGGCGCGCGCCGACGACAGCCCGCTGTTCGTGCCGCAATGGCTGGGTGCCCAATACACCTTCATCGACCAGCACCAGTCGGCGCTGCACTCGCCCTATGCCGGCGCGATGAGCCTGCAGCCGGGAGGTTCGACGGCACGCTCCAACACCTTCGGCGCCTATTTCGGCGTCGCCCTGCCTGCACGCCTGCAGTTCTACTTCGATGTGGAGATGTTCAAGGGCGGCGCCGTCAGTCAGGCGACCGGGCTGGGCGGCTTCGTCAACGGCGACGTGGTGCATGCCGGCGGCAGCCTCAGCCATCGGGCCTATGTGGCTCGCCGCTATCTGCGCTGGACCCTGCCGCTGGCCGGCGAAGATGCGCCGGTGACGCGGGCGCAGGATCAGTTGCCTGATACCGAATCCAGCCACCAGATCGAGATCAAACTGGGCAAGCTGGCGGTGAGCGACGACTTCGACCGCAACCGCTACGCCGACAGCGCCCGCTCGCAGTTCCTCAACTGGTCGCTGGTCAACAACACGGCATGGGATTACGCCGCCGATACCCGGGGCTTCAGCAACGGCCTGCTGCTGGGCTGGATCAACCCGCACTGGAGCCTGCGCTATGGGATCTATGAAATGCCCGAGCGTGCCAACGGCCCGACCCTGGTTGATTCACCGCGACGCGCCAGCGGCCAGCAGCTTGAGCTGACCTTGCAGCAGAGCACCGATGGAGCGGTGCTGCGCCTGCTGGCCTACCGCAATGTCGCCGGCATGGGCTCCTACGATCAAGCCATCGCGTATGCCTTCGCGCACGGTACGGTGCCGAACATCGTGGCGAACGATCAGCCCGAACGACACAAGACCGGCTATGCGATCAACGGCGAACTGCCGCTGGCCGACCATGGCGATACCGGCCTGTTCGCCCGACTCGGCTGGAATGACGGGCACACCGAATCCTTCGCCTACACCGAAGTGGATAGGACCGCCAGCCTCGGCGCGCAGTTGTCGGGCGTCCACTGGGGGCGGCCGGAGGACCATGTCGGCCTGGGCCTGGCCATCGACGGCTTGTCTGCCGATCACCGCAACTACCTGGCGCTGGGCGGCTCGGGCTTCGTCCTGGGCGACAGTGCACTGAGCTACGGAACCGAGCGCATCACCGAGCTCTACTACAGTCTCGCCCTCGGCTCGTACGTCACGCTCAGCCCCGACCTGCAGTGGGTCACCAACCCTGGCTACAACCGGGATCGTGGACCGGTACGCTTCGCCGGGTTGCGTGCCCACCTGCAGTTCTGATGGTCAGAGGGGTAGCTGCGCCCTCTCCAGCGCCGCGATATGGCGCTCCAAACGCGGTCCCAGGTAGCAATGGGAACCACAGGGCAACAGGCCGACCGCGTCGAACTCGCGAAGGTACCAGGCCGGTGTGCGCGACACGAACCCCTGCCGATCACCGGCAACATCGTCGCGACCGGTGAATACTTCGAGAAACGCCACGCCTTCCAACATTTCGCCGATCCCCTGCAGGCCGGCACGGATCTCGGCCGGCTTCAGGTAATGCAGCACATCGGCGCATACGATCAGGTCGAAGCGCGTGTCAAAGCGCAGATGCTCGAGCTGGCCGAAACGGGCCAGCCCAATCTGGCGACTGCGTCCGTAGCGCGCCACCACGTACGCACTGGCATCCAGCCCGCGATAGTCGAGGCCCGGACGCAGCGCCCGCAGCGGCGTACGCCAGGTCGCCTCGCCGCAACCGATATCGAGCACGTTGCGGATCGGTCGCGCCAGGTAGTACTCCGCCTGCGCCACCACCATCGCCACCTTGCGTCGCAGCTCGGCAGGTGAGCCGACCGCATGCTGCGGGTCGCGATACCACTTGTCGAAATAGTCGCGATCGTACGTCTTGCTCATCGGGTACCCGGCAGACAGAAAAAAGGTAATGACGATGGTAGCCCGGGAGCGTATGACGCGTTGCCCATGCCCACGTCACTTTGCGTATGCGCGGCGCCTGCAAGTATCCCGTCATCATCAGGAATGCAGGAGTCTGGTCATGCCACTTGTCCGCTTTCGCCTTACCGGAAGCCGCGCCGACGCCGATGCGGTGATCGCCGTCCTGCATGGCATTGAAGGCGTCGAGCACGTAGAGGAAATTGACGACCTGATGCCCAGCATGCGCGATGACTCCAGTTCCAGCGAATCGGTGAGCGACAGCGAAGCCCGGCTTTACACTATCGAGGTAGAGGCCCCCACCCAGAAAGTGGCCCATTCCGTGCACGAATCTGCCGATAGGTTGGCCTTGGAACTGAACGCCGGGATCGAATTCACCGACGTCCTCTGACACGACACTTTGCCTCCCGCCGCAGCACCTCTAGGCATGCCATCGAGGGGCTATCATGCGGCCCAACCGCAAACCTGCACCCACATGAACGAAGTCTGACGCCGGCCCCTGTCATCCCCGGGTCGGTCTGCGCGTTGTGGCAGGACAGCTCACGCCGAGAGCTATGCGGAAACCCACATGCCCGACCATCCCGTTCGCTGCTGCCTCCCCAGGGGGCTACCCAGGCTGGTATTCGCCGTGCTGCCGGTTGCGCTGGCCGCGATCGCCCCTGCCACCCTTTCTGCACCGCAGGGCACACCCATCAGCCGCAGCACCGACCCGCTCCGGCGCGATGACATCGGCTGGTTGGGGCGGATCGGTTTCGGTATCGATGCGGCCCAGGTGTCGGCCTATCGCGAACTAGGCCGCACGCGCTATCTCGACACCCTGCTGGCCGATCAGGGTGGCGATATTCTGCCGCCGCAGATCAGCGCCCTGATTGACAGCTACCCCGTGGTCAACACCCCACCGGAGCAACTTTTCGTGGCGTATCGCCAGCAGCTCAAACACTATAAGGACACCCCCGCCGGCAGCGCCAAGGACGCGGCCAGGAAGGCACTGCAGAAGTACCGCCGTGACCTGTATCTGCAAGACGCCCAGGTCGAGTTGCTGCGTGCCATCTACGGCAGCAATCCGCTGAAGGAGCAGATGGTGTGGTTCTGGCTGAATCATTTCAGCATCTACGCCGCCAAGGGTCCGGTCCGCCTGTTTGCCGCCCGCTACGAAGAAAACGTAATTCGCCCGTACGCGCTGGGCAACTTCCGTGACCTGGTGATGGCCACCCTGCAAAGCCCGGCGATGTTGATCTACCTCGACAACGCGCACAACGTGAAGGGCAAGACCAACGAAAACTATGCGCGCGAGCTGATGGAGCTGCACACTCTGGGCGTCGGCTCCGGCTATACCCAGCAGGATGTGCAGCAACTGATGCGGATCCTCACCGGCGCCGGCATCCTGCCGCCACGGATGGCGAGGCAGCGCGAACAGTTGCGCTATCGCCCGGGGTTCGTCGTCAACGGTACATTTCTCTTCAACCCGCGGCAGCATGACAATGGCGACAAGCTCTTTCTCGGCCATACCATTTCGGCCACCGGCTATGCCGAGATCGAGCGGGCGGTGGATCTGATCGTGCGCCAACCCGCTTGCGCCCAGTTCATTTCACGACAATTGGCCGACTACTTCGTCGCTGACAAGCCGCCACAGGCACTGGTCAATGCGATGGCAAATACCTTCCAGAGGACCCATGGCGACATCGCCGCCGTGTTGCGCACGATGTTCCTTTCGAAAAAGCTCGGCGCCAGCTACGGTCACAAGTTCAAGGACCCGACCCTGTTCCTCGTGTCGGCAATGCGACTGGCCTACAACGGCGAACCGATCAGCAACCCCACACCGCTGGTCAACTGGCTCCGGCAGATGGGTGAGCCGGTGTACGGTCGCATCACCCCCGACGGCTGGCCGCTGGAGTCGGCCAGCTGGTCCGGCTCCGGTCAGATGGCCAGACGTTTCGATGTGGCGCGCGCGATCGGCGGCGGGCGCAATCGGCTGTTTGCCACGCCCGACGATCCACACCGGATAGAGCCTCCCGATCTGGACAATGCGATCTATCGGCAGACGTTGGCACCATACCTCTCCGCAGCAACCCGCGCCGCCTTGGGTAAGGCCAGGTCCCCGATGGAATGGAACGCCTTCCTGCTGTCATCGCCGGATTTCAATTACCGCTGACCCCATGCTCACATCATCCGCCCGACTTCGAGATCCCCGATGAACCGCCGTGAATTCCTGCTCGCCGCAGCGGCTGCCGCCACGCTGCCTACCCTGTCGTTTGCCGGCAAGCTGTTTGCGGCGCCGCCTGGCTCACCGCGCTTCCTGCTGGTCTTCCTGCGCGGTGGATACGATTGCAACAATCTGCTGGTGCCCTACGGCAGCGACTTCTATTACGCGTCGCGCCCGACCCTGGCAATCGCCCGCCCCGATCCCGGCAACCCCGACAGCGCCATCCCGCTGGACACGACGTGGGGGCTCAACCCGGTGCTGCGCGAGTCGATCTACACGATGTGGCAGCGCAAGCAAATCGCGTTTGTACCGTTTGCCGGCACCCATGATTTGTCGCGCAGTCATTTCGAGACGCAGGATCACATCGAGCGAGGCCAGCCGCTGGGTGAAACAGGTCGCTTTCGCTCGGGCTTCCTCGCGCGGCTGTCAGACCAACTTATCGGCACACCGGCGATCACCTTTACCAACAACCTGCCGCGGAGTTTCCAGGGCGCCAGGCACGACATTCCCAATATCTCGCTGAGGGGTAATCCCCGTTCGCACTTCAACTCCCGGCAAGCGGCCATCCTAACCCGGATGTACCAGGACACACCGCTGGCCCAGGCGACGGCCGATGGCCTGGCACTGCCGAAAACCATCTCGCAGGACCTGCGCGACGAGATGGTCCAGGCCAGTCGCGGCGCGCCCAGCGCCACCCATTTCGCCGCCGAGACCCGCCGCATCGCAATCTTGATGCGCGATCAATACCGGCTTGGCTTCGTCGACGTCGGGGGTTGGGATACCCATGTGAACCAGGGCAGCGTGCGAGGCGGTCTCGCCGACAACCTGCGCAATCTCGGTGAAGGCCTGGCCGCCTACGCCGATGCGCTCGGGGACGCCTGGAACCAGACTACCGTCGTCGTTCTCTCCGAGTTCGGTCGCACTTTCCGCGAAAACGGTGACCGCGGCACCGATCACGGCCATGGCACGGTGCACTGGGTACTCGGTGGCAAGGTCAATGGCGGCCGCATCGCCGGCGAACAACGGGCCATCACCCCGAAAAATCTGCTGCAGAACCGTGACTACCCGGTGCTAAATGACTACCGCGATGTCCTCAGCGGCCTTCTGGGCCAGCTGTGGGGACTGCGGGGAAGCCAACTGCAGACAGTGTTTCCGCAAGCGCAGCCACGGAATCTCAACCTGCTGTGATCCGGCTATCATGGCCCAGCATCCCGATGCCGAGTTTTTCGCCCGCCGCAACCTGGTCTCAGTGACTTTTGTCGACGTCAAGGGGACGCATGAAACGAGAGGCCAGCCAATCCCCTCGCCATCCATGCCACGCCGGAAAATCCAGCGCCCCGATGAAGAGGCCATTGCGCAGCTCACAGGCATCGCAAATCGTGGCTGTCTGCAAAAGTCGCGTTGCCGCAAGGCCACGCGACGAAATATTGCGCCAAAAGGACTATGAGCGTATAAAATATTTCTGTGCAGTAAAGACAAGGAGTCCAGCCTTGATCAAGTCAAGAGTGTCACGCACAAAACTTATATTATTTATAATAATCGCTTTATTCTTGTATCCATCACAAATTTTCACGAAAGAAATCAGGGTTCTCGTCATATCCATCGATGGATTGAAAAAAGGTCAAGAGGAGTGGCAACCGACCATCGGCTACCTCCAGGATCACCTGGATGGTTATGAATTCAAATTAATCACTGTACTGCCTGGCGACATCGATCGGATAAGAAAACTGGTGTCCAGCAGCGAGGTTGACTTTGTAATCTCGCAACCCGCCATCTATGTCGATCTCGAACAACGGTATGGCGTATCAAAGATCCTGACGCTGGAAAATGACGGCCATCTTGCAGAGTTCGGGTCGGTGATCATCACGAGGCCAGGTAGCGGAATCTACGGCATAAATGACCTGAACGGAAAAATTGTAGGCGGCGTATCAAAGCTTGCCTTTGGTGGGTGGCTGGTTGGCTACAATGAAATGCTTGAATCAGGATTTGACCCCTACAAATCCGCTGGTCGGGTCGAATTTCTGGGAACCCAGAGCCACGTCCTGGAAGCAGTCATCAATGGAACGATCGATGCTGGCGTCTTGCGCACCGGGATGCTTGAAAAATACTTCAAAAGCGGAAAGATCCGGCCAGACGATATTCATGTCATCAATAAAAAAACTCATCCACACTTCGGCTATCTCTCCAGCACGGCGCTTTATCCAGAGTGGGCTTTCTCAAGAACGCGAAAAGTAAGCAATTTTCTCGCGGAAAAAGTAGGTCTGGCAGCACTTTCCATTCCGACTGGAGGAGACGTTGCGCGCCGGGGCAGGTACTGGGGATGGACGCTTCCCTACGATTATAAGGCCGTCCATGATCTCATGAAAAAACTGAAAGTCGGTCCTTATGAAGACTATGGAAAGGTCACGCTGGCGATGTTGTACAGCCAATATCGCCCGGCAATCCTGCTGAGCGGCGTGTTCACCATCATATTCCTGATGATGGGTGCTGTCATCCTTCGTTATAACCGTATCCTCTTGCAAAAGGACAGGGAGAAGGAGCTCGTGCACCAGAAAGTGATTCACATGGCAACGCATGACGAACTTACGAACATACCAAATCGCCGACTTTTTTACGAAACGCTGTCGCGGGAACTGAAGGAATCGTGCGCCGAGGGCAAAAATACCGCCATACTGTTTCTTGACCTGGACGGGTTCAAGGAGATAAATGATTTTTTTGGGCATGGGGTGGGGGACCGCATCCTACAAGATACAGCCGCGGCCATTACAAGTTGCATACGCCGTGGCGACTTTGCTGCAAGGATTGGTGGCGACGAATTCATATGCTTTCTCAGCGGCGTAAATACCATAGAAGAAGCATCCCGTATTGCAGAAAAAATGATCGGCGCAATTTCCGGCATTGAGCTTCCAGACGGTCACGATACAAACAAGTTCGGGGCGAGTGGCGGGCTGGTATTGGCAGGGCCGAAATATACCGACGCTGATGACCTTGTCAGGCAAGCCGATGACCTGATGTATTTGGCAAAGGGGTTGGGAAAGGGACGGTATCTGTCTAGCGACTTGACGACTCGGTGACTTGAGCGCAAGTCCACAAACCCGTCGGTTTAGCGCCCGGAGCTGGCCGTGAATTGCAGCACCTGCGGTGTGCTGGACAGGTTATGGATCAGAAATAATCGGCAGGATTCGTCATCGAAGCGATGCATCTGACGCGCCATCCTTCGCCACACGGTCGTCACCCCCTTTTTCTACGGCGACGGACACGCCCCCCCGGAAGGCGGCTCGCACCCATCCGACGCGACTGACCAACGCATGCTCTGCTAACTTGTCGGTTGTCCCAGTGAGCTATCCGGAGGGGAATCCATGCTTCGTTACCACCTGTTCAACGCCACCGTGATGCTGCTCGTCGGCCTGGCGGGCTTGCCGGCGTTGGCAGCGGCCCAGCCTGCAACCACCTCAAGGCCTACCCCCACAAGCGACGAGCTGCTGTCCCGATCCCGTCCCACTGAGTGGCGCCGGCCCGATCCACGCAACCTGCTGGTGATGCAGCTGCCTGGGGGCCGGGTGCTGATCGAGCTGGCGCCGGACTTCACCCCGCTGCACGCGGCGAATATCCGAGCCCTGGTGCATGGACACTACTTCGACGGGTTGGCCATCGTGCGAGTGCAAGACAATTTCGTCACCCAATGGGGCGACCCGAACGACGATGATGACGGGGACAAGGCAAAGCGACGCTCGCTGGGCGTGGCAAAAAGAACATTGCCACCGGAATATACCCGTTCAATCGATCCTGAATTGCCGTGGACAACCCTGCCCGATGGTGACCTCTATGCTCCCGACGTGGGTTTCTCCGAAGGCTTCCCGGTAGCCCGCGACCCGCAGAGCGGACGGGAGTGGCTGACCCATTGCTACGGCATGGTCGGGGTAGCGCGCAACATCGCGCCGGACAGCGGCAATGGCAGCTCACTGTACGTGGTGATCGGCCAGGCTCCGCGACGGCTCGACCGGAATCTGGCGATCGCTGGCCGGGTGATCGAAGGTATGCCGCTGCTCTCAGGACTGCCGCGAGGGACCGGACCGATGGGCTTCTACTCGGATCCGGCACAGCGCACCCTCATTCGTTCGGTGCGACTGGCGGCCGATTTGCCACCCGCCGGGCGGCCCGCCGTCGAGGTCCTGCGCACCGACAGTCCGACATTTGCCGCTCTGATCGAAAGCAAACGCCGTCGCCATGATGCGTTTTATACCGTGCCTGCCGGCAAAGTCGACCTTTGCAGCATCGAAGTGCCGACCCGATCCATCCCTGCCCGCTCGCCGGCCACACGGTGATGACGGGCACTGACAACCGGCGCCGCAGACAACAAGAACATCATGTTCAGCCAAACGAGTTAGTTTGGCGCACCTATAGGGCCTCTCGCCTGCTTTCCCGTCCTGTGTCGTTGCGGAATTCCTGATGCTGCTGAACGACACCTTGAGCTTCTGGCGCGCCTGGCTGCGCGCGCCCCGCAGCATCGGTGCGCTGGCTCCGTCCGGTCCGTCGCTGACCCGGCTGATGACCTCGCATGTCAATCATCTGGACGGCCCGGTGATCGAGCTGGGCCCAGGGACCGGGGTGTTCACCCGGGCCTTGCTGGCGCGAGGTCTGCCGACCCACCGGCTTGCTCTGATCGAAGCCGATCCGGTATTTGCCGAGGCGCTCACCAAGCGCTATCCGGAGGCCCGCGTGTTGAGCATGGATGCCGCCAAATTGGGGCAGACCCGGTCGCTGTTCGGCGATGAGCGCGCCAGCGCGGTAGTCAGTGGGCTGCCTTTGCTGTCGATGCCGGCCGCCCAGGTCGCGGCGATCATCCAGGGTGTGTTCGAGCGGCAGCTGCACGTCAATGGCGTGTTTTACCAGTTTACCTATGGACCCCGCTGCCCACTATCACGTCAACTGCTGGAGCGACTGGACCTGCAAGCCACACGCATCGGCAGCGTGTTGTTCAACCTGCCGCCCGCCGCAGTCTATCGGATCGACCGCCGCCAGCGCGAGCAGGTGGCGGCATAGCAATGGATGAACCGCTGGCTGACGGCAGCCACGCCCATACATAACCTTGTCATCGGGCGGGGTATGAATCGGCCATGGATGCATCACGCCCGACGTTCGAAGAGAAACACCGCTGGTCGCGCCGCCAAAAGCTGCTGGCCGCCTCGGTGGGCCTGCTGCTGGGGCTGCTCGCCCTGATCGTGCTGGTGGTTGCCACCTTCAACTGGAATCGCCTCAAGCCGTTTCTGGACAGCCGGGTAAGCCAGGCGCTGGGGCGGCCGGTTGTCATCAAGGGCAACCTCACTGTCGCATGGCGACACGACGGCTCGGCGGGATGGCTGGCCGGCTTGTTGCCGTGGCCGGAATTCACCGCAAACGACATCCGCATCGACAACCCGCCCTGGGCTTCACAGCCTCGGTTCGCGCACCTTGATGCCCTCCATTTCCGACTGTCGCCGTGGCCTTTGCTGACCCATCGCGTAGTGATCCCCTCGATGCGGCTGGTCCACCCCACGGTCCACCTGGAGCGCGACGCCCAGGGGCGCGCAAACTGGCAATTCCAGCGGGCCCAGAACGCCACACCCTCGCGCTGGCACCTCGACCTGGATGCGATCGGCTTCGACCGGGGCACGGTCACGCTGAAGGAGCCCCGCCAGCAGACAGATCTGTCGATTACGGTGACCCCGTTGCAGCATGCGATACCGTTCAAGCAGCTGATGGCGGAAGCCTCGGCAGCTGCAAGTACACAAACCGGGGCGAGAATCGATGCCACTGCGCCAACCGCCATCCCGCGCGCTCGCAAACCACGGGTGTCGCAGAATGTCGGGCGCACCTCTTACCATTTTGGCTGGCAGGTCGGGGGCCGATATCAGGGAGCCCCGATCACGGGTCGTGGCAAGACAGGTGCTGTACTTGCCCTGCAGCAGCCTGATCGTCCCTTCCCGATCCAGGCCGATATGCGTATCGGTGGCAGCCATATCGCCGTGATCGGCACCTTGACCGATCCGATGCATCTCGATGCACTGGACATGCAGCTATGGCTATCCGGACCGAGCATGGCCCGACTCTACCCGTTGTTCGGAGTCACGCTGCCCGACACGCCACCGTATACCACGGTGGGCCGCTTGCGTGCAGACCTGCACCGGGACGGTAGCCGTTTCAGCTACCGCAATTTCCGCGGGCGGGTCGGCGCCAGCGACCTGCAAGGCAGCCTGATCTATACCACCGGCGGCAAGCGCCCCAAGCTGACCGGCAAGCTTAGATCAGAGGTACTTCAGTTCACCGATCTCGCCCCCTTGATCGGCGCCCCATCGGTCGACGCGAAAACAGCCCGGAAGACCGTACAGCGTCCCCCAGGCAGACTGCTTCCCGCGACACCATTCCGCAGCGACCGCTGGAAAGCAATGGATGCTGACGTGACGTTTGACGGCGAGCGTATCCTGCACGGCAAAAAGTTGCCGCTCGATTCATTGCACACCCATATCGTGATGAACGATGGCGTGCTTAAGCTGGACCCGTTGCGCTTTGGCCTCGCCGGCGGAACCATCGCCAGCGCCCTGCGCTTGAACGGCAACGCCACGCCCATGCACGGTACGCTGAAGCTGCGGGCGCGGCATATCAAGCTGAAGCAGTTGTTTCCCGCCTTCAAGCCGATGCGTACCAGCTTCGGTGAAATCAACGGCAACCTCGAGCTTCAGGCCGTCGGTAATTCGGTGGCGGCGCTGCTGGGCAGCGCCAGCGGTGAAACCAAGCTGCTGATGGACGACGGAGCGATCAGCAAGACGTTGCTGGAAACCGCCGGCCTGAATGTCGCCAATATCGTGATCGGCAAGCTGTTCGGTGACAAGACGGTGCGCATCAATTGCGCGGCCACTGACCTATCGGCGAACCATGGCCTGTTCACTACCCGCTTGTTCGTGTTCGACACGGCAGACGCACTTATCCAGGTGACCGGCACGGTCAATTTCGCCAACGAACATCTCGACCTCCATGTGAAGCCGCAGACCAAGGGACTGCGCATTCTTTCGCTACGCTCGCCACTCTACGTCAAGGGCACGCTGAAGCATCCCGATGTCGGGGTGCAAGCGGGACCGTTAATCCTTCGCGGTGCGGGCGCCGCCGCGTTGGCTGCCTTTGCGGCTCCCGCGGCGCCGCTACTCCCACTGATCGTTCCCAGGCGTGACGACACGCAGAAAAACACCTGCGCTGCGACGCTGGAAAAAATGCGCGGCAAACCCGACACCATGCCCGCCGGCCCCACGCCGGCGAGCCCTCGCGCACACTAAGACGCCGTCCCCGCAGCCTCAACAGGACCCGCCATCGCGGGTATGGCTCTCTGCGCCATGAACTTCAGTCGCCGTGTCATCGCGAGGTTACCGGCACCCACTCCCTCGACGGAACGCCGCCTGCCTGTTCAGTGAACCTCGGCGAGCACTAGAATGCCGCGTCCCCGCCTTTTGCGAACCCTCCATGCAACCCGTCACACAGGCCCGCCTGCAGATTCACTTCTGTGTTCTGCTCTGGGGCGTTACCGCGATCCTGGGCAAATTGATCACGCTGCCTGCCTTGCCGCTGGTGTGGTGGCGCATGCTGTTGGTGGTAGCTGCTTTGCTGCTGCTGCCCAGAGTCTGGCGTGGCATATTCGCCATGCCAGCGCGGATGCGCTGGGCGTATGCCGGCATCGGGGTATTGGTGGCCTTGCACTGGCTCACGTTCTACGCCGCAATCAAGCTGGCGAATGCATCCGTCGGCGCCACTTGTATCGCTCTGGGTCCGGTCTTCCTGGCCTTCATCGAACCGTGGATCGCGCGCCGGCGTTTCGATCCGCGGGAGCTGATGATTGCCGTCGCCGTGGTACCCGGGGTGGCAATGGTAGTCGGCGGCGTCCCGCACGGCATGCGTATCGGGATTGCGGTCGGCGTAGTATCGGCGCTGTTCGTGGCGCTGTTCGGCTCGTTCAACAAACGCATGGTGGCACATGGCGACCCTTTGACCGTCACCTGCATCGAACTGGGCACCGGCACACTCTTCCTCACCCTGCTGGCGCCGCTATTGCCGCATACCGGTCCGGCATTCCCCTTGCCGGACCGCCATGACGCCCTGTTACTGCTGGCGCTATCGTTCGGCTGCACCTTGCTGCCGTTCTCGCTGGCGCTGGTAGCACTGCGTCACATGAGCGCATTCGGCGTGCAGATGGTCACCAACCTGGAACCGGTGTATTCGATCGTGCTGGCGATCGTGTTGCTGGGCGAGCAGCGCGAATTGCATTACTGGTTCTATGCCGGCGTGGTGATCATCCTCGCGGCCGTGTTCGCCCACCCGCTGCTCAACCGCCGGAAACGTCCGGCGGAGCAGACTGAACTGCTGGGCGTCGCCGAGACCCATACGCTGATCGAGTGATCGACTGTCCCGCCGGAAGCCGTGTCTCCGACCGCGCATGGGCAAACCCGGGTCGGAGATGGACCGGGATCAGCAGTACTCGGGGCCCCAGAGCTATTTGGTGAAACCCAGATGCAGGACGATCTTGTCGCCCGCCTTGAGGTTAACCACGGACGGCGGCGGAAAATGCACCCGCAGGGACATGCCAGCCGAATTGACCTCGACGATGCCGGTCTGATGGTCGACCGAGGTCACCGTGGCCGGCATCTTGTGCATGCTCTTGTTCATGCGCTTCATGTTGTGGTGCATCATGCTCTTGTCGGTATGCTGCATGCTCTTGTCGCCATGCTGCATGCCGCTGGCCTGATGCATCGCATTCTCTTGCGCATAGACCGTCGTGACGGCCATCGAAAGGCCCAGCGCAACGGTGGCAACGATGATTTTCGGAGAAATCTTCATGGCATTATCTCTGCTGAACGAGGTAACCAGGCCGATGCCTGATCCGTTGCGATGCTGCAACGCTGTCAAGCTTGCGCCGACCGATGTTAAGGCTAGGTGGACGGCAGGGCATTCGGGTCACTAGCCCTCCCCGGCGAGGCTCTCCACCAGAAAGAGCTGGTCGGCAGCCTATACTGCGCTTCCGCCTCCTTGTGTCTGCCATGAATTATCGCCACGCCTATCATGCCGGCAACTTTGCCGATGTCCTCAAACACACCGTATTGCTCGCGCTGATCGAGGCGATGCAGACGAAATCGACGCCATTTTGCTATATCGACACCCATGCCGGGCGCGGCAACTACGCGCTGGATGGCATGGAAGCGCGCAAGACCGGCGAACACAAGGACGGCATTGCGCGCCTGCACCCGGCCGAAAAAATGCCTGCTCTGCTGCAGCGTTGGCGCGACCGCATTCTCAGCGCCGAAGGCAATGAGCACGGCCTGAAGCGTTATCCCGGCTCGCCATTGCAGGTCGCCGGCTTGTTGCGCCCTCAGGACAGTGCGCAGCTATGCGAATTGCATCCGCAGGAAGCCAACGAGCTGCGCGAGCTGTTTCGCCGCAACCCGCGAATACACGTCCATCAGCGTGACGGCTACGAGGCCTTGAAGGCGTTGTTGCCGCCGAAGGAAAAGCGTGGCCTGGTACTGATCGACCCACCCTACGAGGCGCAGGATGCGGAGTATCGACTGATCGAACAAGCGCTGAAGTCGGCCCTGCAGCGTTGGCCGACCGGCGTCTATGCCGTCTGGTACCCGATCAAGTTGCGCAGTCAGGTACAGCCGTTCCTGCGCAGCCTGCAACGTATCGGTGCACGACGCGTGCTGCGGGTAGAGTTGATGGTTTACCCGGATGATTCGCCACTTCGGCTCAATGGTTCGGGTATGGCGATCCTCAACGTGCCGTGGAAGCTCGATGAGACACTGCGAGAATCGTTGCGCGTGATGGCCAGCCTGCTCTCACGCGAACAGCCTGCCAGCTGGAAACTGGACTGGCTGCTGGACGAGGAAGGCAGCATGCTGAACACACCAAGCCCGTTGCCCCCATCACGGCTACCACGGGCTCCGGGTCGCCGCTAAGCTCACGCTACCGTCGCCATTGCGCTGCCAGGAGTATGTCATGCCCTTCCGTCTGCCTTCTTGCCTGATCCGCGTCGCCATACCGGCCTTGCTGCTGATGCTGGCCGCCTGCGCGCCGGCCCCGATCTACAAGAACCCGACCGGCGCAATCAGCGCGGCGCCGTTCCAGGTCGCCCAGACCCCAGAGCGTTTCACCGAGGCGTCGGTGATCTGGGGTGGGCGCATCGTGCAGGTAAAGAATTTCCCCGACCACAGCGAAATCGAGATGCTGGCCTACCCGCTGGACTCGTCACAGCGACCGAAGGCGAATGACAGCGGCAGTGGCCGCTTCATTGCCATGATGCCCGGCTATGTGGAACCACTGGACTACCCGGTCGGCTCATTGATGACCGTCAGCGGCAGACTCGCTGGCAGTCGCGCCGGCAAGGTCGGTGAGGCGGACTATGTGTTTCCGCTGGTCAGCGTGGCGCAATCGCATGTGTGGACGGCAGACGAAATGCGCCAGGGCCACAACAACATACACTTCGGTCTCGGGCTGGGCGTCGGTATCCACTGAACCGGTTGAAGCCTCCGGGGCGCCGTTCGGCATCCCCCACCGCAAGGATCGACGCGCATGTCCGGTCACGCCAATTCAATGAAAGCGATCCTGCTGGCGCTGAGTGCCAACTTCGCGATCTTCATTGCCAAATCGTTCGCCGCGCTGCTCACCGGCTCCGGCGCGATGCTGGCCGAAGCGGTGCACTCACTGGCGGACTGCGGCAACCAGGGCCTGCTGCTGCTGGGTATCCGCCAGGCCAGACGACCACCCTCGGACGAATTCCCGCTGGGCTGGGGGCGTGCGCTGTACTTCTGGTCGTTTCTGGTGGCCATCCTGTTGTTCACCGTGGGGGGCATGTTTTCGCTGTATGAGGGAATCCACAAGCTCAGCCATCCCGAACCTCTGAAATGGCCATGGCTGGCGTTGGGCGTGCTGATCTTCGGCATCGTGGTCGAGGGCATTTCAATGCATGGCTGCATGCGCGAGGTAAACAAGGCGCGCGGAACACAAAGCCTCTGGACCTGGTTCCGGGAAACCCGATCCAGCGAATTGCTGGTGATTTTCGGCGAGGATCTTGCGGCCCTGCTCGGTCTCAGCGTCGCTACTCTGGCCGTCGGCGCCACCATGCTCACCGGCAACCTGATGTTCGATGCCATGGGCACCATCGCCATCGGCGTACTGCTGCTGGTAGTGGCCGTGCTGGTGGCGATCGAGGTGAAAGCGTTGCTGATTGGCCAGGGCGTGGAGCCGCGCCGCCGCACCGAGCTGATGGCGTTTCTGCGCACCCGTCCGGAGATCGCCGAGATCCTGAACCTGATCAGTCTGCAAATGGGACCGGACGTCATGGTGGCGATCAAGGCGCGAATGGTTCCGCTCGCCAGCGATCGCCAGCTGATCGATGCAATCAATGGGGTCGAGGCCGCCATGAAGGTCCAGTTTCCGGATATCCGCTGGAGTTTTTTCGAGCCGGATATCGTCGATTGACCAGGGCAGCACCTCCGGACTACGCCCGCAGCTGCCAGCAATGCTATGGTCAGAGGTATTGATTTCACCCGCCATCCACACTGACCGAGTAAGCAGCATGCGCAAAGTATTCCCCGCATGGGCCGCCATCACGGCGCTGTCCATCGCATCCGCCGCCTGGGCTACCCAACCACCGTCCGCCCAGCGCGGCATCCCCCAGCAGGCGCTCGACGCCACCGCCGCGCCCACCACCATGGCCGAGTTGGCGCAGGCGCGTCCGGTCACCGCCAAACACGCCATGGTGGTCTCTGCACAACATCTGGCCACCAAGGTCGGCGTGGACATCCTCAAGCAAGGTGGCAATGCGGTCGACGCCGCGGTGGCCGTGGGATATGCCCTTGCCGTCGTGCACCCATGCTGCGGCAACATCGGTGGCGGCGGCTTCATGGTGATCCATCTGGCAGGGGGCAAGAACCTGTTTCTGGACTTCCGCGAAACCGCACCGCTTAAAGCCAGTCCGACCATGTATCAGGACGCCAAGGGCAACGTGATCCCGGGCAAGAGCACCGGGACTTATCTGGGCATCGGCGTGCCAGGCACGGTGATGGGCATGGATGAAGCCCTGAAGAAGTACGGCAGCATGAGTTTGCGGCAAGTGATCGCACCGGCGATCAAGCTGGCGCGCAACGGCTTCGTACTGCAGCAGGGCGATATCAATATCCTCAACGAGCGCGTCAAGGATTTCGCCAAATACCCCAATGTCGCGAACATCTTCCTCCATCACGGCAAGCCTTACGTCGTCGGCGATCGCCTGCGGCAGCCCCAGCTGGCGCACACTCTCGAGCTGATCGAGAAAGGTGGCGCGCATGCGTTCTATCATGGCGCGATCGCGCGCAAGGTGGTGGCGGCCAGCCAGGCGCACGGCGGCATCCTGTCGATGAAGGACTTCGCCGACTATGCGGTGAAATGGGATACCCCGCTGACCTGCGAATATCGCGGTTACACTATCGTTTCCGATCCGCCGCCCAGCTCCGGCGGCACCACCCTCTGCCAGATCCTGCAGATCCTGAAACCCTATCCGCTGGCCAAGTGGGGTTACGGCTCGGTCAACAGCGTGCACTACATCATCGAGGCCGAACGCCGCGCCTTCGCTGACCGCAATACCTATCTTGGCGATCCGGCCTTCGTGCACAATCCGATTGCCAAACTGCTCTCGCCACAGCACGTGGACCTGATGCGCTCCACCATCCGCCCGGACAAGGCCACCCCGTCCTCCGCAATCCAGGGTAGCCTAGGCCCCGTAGAGGGAACCAACACCACGCACTACTCGGTGGTCGACAAGCACGGCAATGCAGTCGCCGTGACCTACACCATCAACTACCTGTTCGGCGTCGGCCAGATCGCCGGTGATACCGGCTTCTTTCTCAACAACGAGATGGACGACTTCACCTCCAAGCCGGGCGTGCCCAATACCTTTGGCCTGGTACAGGGCAAGATCAACCAGATCGAACCGGGCAAGCGTCCGCTCAGCTCGATGTCACCGACCATCGTGCTGCGTGACGGCAAGTTGTTCATGGTGACCGGCAGCCCCGGTGGTTCCACCATCATCTCCACTACCCTGGAAAGCTTCCTCAACGTCGCCGATTTCGGCATGAACATGCAGCAAGCGGTCAATGCGCCACGTCTGCATGAACAATGGCTGCCGGATCACGCCTTCGTCGAGCCAGGCCTGCTGACGCCCCAGGTCCAGCAAAAGCTGGAAGCGATGGGTCACCACTTCAAGCTGGTCAAGTCCTGGGGTGCGGACGAAGCGATCCTGGTCAACCCCAAGACCGGTCTGCTGGAAGGCGCCAATGACCGCCGCCGGCCGGCCGGCCTGGCCGCCGGCTACTGAAGCCACGCAAACGGCACAGGCCGGGAATGCACTCCCGGCCCTGTGCCGCCGCACGTACGATTAGGCCTGGTCACCGCTTATCGCAGCGGCTTTCCCATGGATGGCGTGTCGCCCACAGTTACCATATCGTCGCGATGCACCACGGCCGTGCCGTAGCTATAACCGAGCACGGCTTCGATCTGGCGACTGTGATGGCCGGCCAGACGGCCAACGTCGATGGCACCGTATTGCGTCAGCCCCCGGGCCACCGGGTGCCCATCGGCATCGACGATGTTCACCAGGTCGCCGCGGTGAAAATCGCCAATCCCGCCGAGTATCCCGCCCGGCAGCAAGGAAGCCCTGCCAGCGGCGAGGGCGCGTGCCGCGCCGCTGTCGACCCGGATCTCGCCAGATGCTGCGGGCGCATGCCGTAACCAGTATTTGCGCGCCTGCATGCGGCTGCCGGCGGCGGATATCAGCGTACCCTGCAGCTGGCCGCAGCGCAGCGCCTGCAGGGTTGCCTCGTCGCGCCCGTTGAACAAGGCCGTGGGGATACCTGCCGCCGCCGCCTTGGCCGCCGCCTCCAGCTTGGTACGCATGCCGCCGGTGCCGACTGTACTGCCGCTGCCACCGGCCATCGCCATCACCTCGGGTGAAATGGCCGCCACTTGCGTGACGGGCCGCGCCTGGGGATCGCGGCGCGGATCGGCGCTGTAGAGGGCATCGATGTCGGAGGCGATCAAGAGCAGGTCGGCATCGACCAGTGCCGCCACGATCGCGGCGAGATTGTCGTTGTCGCCCAGCTTCAGCTCATCCACTGCCACAGTGTCGTTCTCGTTCACCACGGGAAGCACGTCAAGCGCCAGCAAGCCCCGCAGGGTCGCACGCGCATTGAGGTAGCGGCGGCGATTGCGCAGATCGTCATGGGTAAGCAGTACCTGCGCCACGGGACGCGGCGACAGCGACTGCCACAAGGCAATCATCGGCGACTGCCCCAGGGCCGCCAACGCCTGGCGTGCCGCCAGGTCACCACCGAACGTCTTGCGTTCGCGCAGCAGCGCGCGTCCCGCGGCCACCGCGCCGGAGGACACCAGCACCACCTCTCGGCCGTCGGCATGACTGGCCACAACGAAGGCCGCCAGCGCCTCGGCATAACGCGGGGTGAGGCCGCCGCCATCGGCTGCCAGCAAATTGCTGCCGACCTTCAACACCGCACGGCGCCACGGCGGCAGCGCCTGCACCGGAAGGTCCACCTTTCCCACTAATCCCGGTGCCATGTCGACTCCGGTCAGCCGTCGAGCTGGTCGAGGCGCTGGCGCAGCTCGTCCAGGCGCAGGTCGCTGCCGGCGCCGGGTGAAACACGCGCCGCCAGGCTACCCTCCGGCGTACGCCCATTTCCTGCCGACGCCGCGGTTTCAGCCGCGGCGCGATAGGCGTCGCGGAACGGCACCCCGGCGGCTGCCTGTTCGATGGCCACATCGGTGGCGTACATGGCCGGCTCGATCGCCGCTCGCATCGCCGGCGCGTTCCACTTCATCCGGGCCAGCAAGTCCGGTACCAGCGACAATGCGCTCAGGCCATGACGGCAGCCGTGAAACAACGAACCCTTGGAAAACTGCAGGTCGCGCTGATAGCCCGAAGGCAGCGACAGCAACTGCTCGATCTCGGTGCGCGCCGCGGCCACGCTGGCATAGCTGGCGCGCAACAATTCGATCACGTCCGGGTTGCGCTTGTTCGGCATGATCGAGCTGCCGGTGGTGTATTCCGACGGCAATGTCACGAAGTTGAATTCAGCGGTGGTGAACAACGACAGATCCCACGCCAGCCGACGCAAATCCAGCAGCGCACTGGCGATGGCCTCCAGCACTGCGATCTCGAACTTGCCGCGCGAGAGCTGGGCATAGATCGGCGATATCTGCAGGCGCGAGAAGCCGAGCGCCCGTGTGGTGTGTTCCCGATCCAACTTGAGATTGACGCCGTAACCGGCGGCGGTGCCTAGGGGATTGGTGTCGATCCACGCGCTGGTCTGGCGCGCCCGCAACGCGTTGTCGACAAAGCCCTCGGCAAACCCGGCAAACCACATCGCGCTGGAAGACACCACCGCGCGCTGAAGGTGGGTATAGCCTGGCATCGGCACGGCCGGCTGTGCGGCGCGATCGATACACACCTCGGCGATGGCGCGACAATGCGTCTGCAACGTAGCCAGTTGATCCTTCAGCCACAGCCGCGTGGCAACCAGCACCTGATCGTTGCGGCTGCGCCCGGTGTGCACGCGGCGACCGGCATCGCCAAGCCGCTCGGTGAGTCGGGCCTCGATCGCCGAGTGTCCGTCTTCGTGGCGATCGTCCAGCACGAAGGCGCCGCTGCGAAAGTCCTCGGCCAGCGCCTCAAGCTCACGCGCCAGTGCGGTCGCCTCGTCGGCACTCACCACGCCAATATGCGCCAACCCCTCGACGTGCGCCTTGCTGGCAGTGATGTCATACAGGAAAAACTCGCGATCCAGCAACACGTCGTCACCGGCGAGGAACTGCATGATCTTGGCGTCGATCTTGATGTCGGATTTCTGCCACAGCGGCTGAGTCATGGTGATGTCCTCACAATGGGTAAGAGCGCACCCTGTGCGCGATGTTTTCGGGTGGGTGCCGGCGAAGAGCTTTCGCGCACAGGGTGCGCTCCTACAACAAGGGTATGCCGGTCATTTCGTCGACACCGATCGCCCGATTGATGTTTTGCATGGCCTGTGTCGCGGCACCCTTCAGCAGATTGTCCAGCGTCGCCACAATCACCACCCGCTTGCCGTCGGCGGAGAGCACGAAGCCGCCAATCTCCGCATGATGCCGGTGGGCGACACGACTGACCCACGGCGCCTCATCCAGCACGGTGACCAGCGACTCGCCCTCATAGGCATGCCTGAAACGGGCGATCACCTCCTCGCGCATCATCTTGCGCGCGAGGTAAAGGTTGGTGGTAACGGTAAGGCCGCGAAAGTGTGGTGCCACGTGCGGCATGAACTCCACCGGCACACCGAGATGACGGCTGGCTTCCTTCTCGTGCATGTGACCGGTGAGCGCATAGGGCATCAGGTTGTCGCGCAGCTTTTCCGGATCGTTCTTGTCCGACGGCGTAGTACCGGCGCCGGAATAGCCGGACACGCCGAAGCACACCGGCGGGGCCGCCAGCAAATCCTTCAATGGTGCGATCGACAGCTGCATGGCGGTGGCGTAGCAACCGGGGTTGCTGATCCGCTGCTGACCGCGCCACTTGTTTCGGGTCAATTCGGGAAGGCCGTAGTACCAGCGCTCGTCGAAGCGGTAGTCGGCGGAAAGATCGAGCACCAGTGTATCCGGCCGGGCCGCATCGAGTGCGGTGACGTAGGCCTCAGCCTTGCCGTTGGGCAGCGCCAGGATCACCACGTCCGCGTCCTGCTCGGCCACACCGGCCGCATCGAGGCTCGCGTAGCACAGCTCGCCGCGAAAGCCCTCCACATGATCGGCAACACGCTGACCAGCCAGCTCGCGAGAAGACACGAATGCCAGCTGAAGTGCCGGATGCCCCGCGATCAAGCGAATCAGCTCCATGCCGGTATGCCCGCGGGCACCGACGATGCCGATGCGTTTCCTGTCAGTGTTCATGCGTAGTCAGTCCAGCAAGGTAGGTTGTCGCGTGGCGCAGTGTGCGACGCAGCGAGCGATCGTGTCGAAGCCGTCCAGGCCATACCAGAAGACTTTCCAGCGCTCCTGCTTGAGACTGCCATCGGACTCCCCGTAATAGAACGGATTGATCGCATTGCCGTGGCGCGAGCGCCAGAACAGCTGCGGATTCTGCTCGCGCATCAGCTGCCACACCGCCCGCCCCAGGCCTTCGCCCTGCGCATCGTCGAGTACCGCAAACTTGTCCAGATAGACCAGTCCCTCGGCCTCCACCAGAATCATCGCGGCGCGATAGTTCTCGCTGACATAGATCCGATATGGCTGTGTGCGCTCGAAGTAATCGGCCACCAGGGTGCGGCCGAAACTCGACTCGATCAGCCCGCGCATCCGTGGCTGCTCGATACCCTCCCATGAGGTCAACACGAAAACCTTTTCGCCGCGACGCACCAGCGTACCCGAGCCCTTGTGGGTAAACAGCTCCTTGGCCAGCTCGGCCGGCCGGGTAATCGACACCGACGAGGTCAGCGGCAGGTCGGCCAGCAGGTCGGCAATCTGCTCGATCTTCACCCGCATGCCGCCATTGAGCCATGGCTGCGCCATCAGATGCTCGTACTCGGTGCTGAGGTTGATCGAATCGATCACCTTGCCCTTGCCATCCAGCAAGCCGCCGGTGCCGGTAAGGAACACGATCTTGTACGGCTGCAACATGCGTACCAGTTCATTGGCGGCAAAGTCCGCGTTGATGTTGAGGATCTGTCCTTCCTCGGTTTCGCCGAGGCTGGAGATCACCGGGATCGAACCAGCTCGCAGGCTTGCATCAATCGGCGCCAGGTTGATGCTGTCCACCTTGCCGACCAGCCCGTAGACGTCGCGATCGAGGTAACTGGAGGTAAACACGCCGGAGGGTACCGAGGTAGCGCGGGTATCCATCGATTGCAGGGCTTCGACCAGACGCAGGTTCTGTTCCTGGAAGACCTTGCGCACGATCGCCAGCGCCCTTGGCGAGGTCACCCGCAAGCCATTGACGGTCTGCTTCTCGATACCCGCCGCCATCAGTTCCTCGTCCAGTTGCGGACCGGCACCGTGCAGCACGATCGGGGTGAGGCCCACCTGCTGCAGGAAAGTCAACGACGAGGTGAGATCCGACAGATCGTCACGCAGTACCGCGCCGCCCACCTTGACCACGGCAAAGCGCTTGGCATCAAGCTGCGAGAAGCGCTTGAGGTACTGCTGGATTTCCTTGGCGCTGCCCATGCTCGACAGCAGGCGCACGATGGTCTGGCGCGTATTTTTATGCTTTTCCACGGGCGACTATCCGGTAAAGGGTTTCTGCGTAATGCTGCAACTGCGCCAGTGATACCCATTCGTCGGCACTGTGTGCCTGCGCAATGTCGCCGGGGCCGTAGACGAAAGCGGTGTAACCGGCGGCGGAAAACAGCGCCGCCTCGGTCCAGAAGTCCACCGCATTGCCGATCGGAATCTCCAGTTCGTCGGCAAGGTCGCGTGCGACCAGGCGCCGGGTTTCGGCCGTGGCGGTATCGCCGGAGGGCAGTGAGGTACCCCGGAAGGTTTCGGTGAATTCCGCGGGCGGCGTGTCGAGCAGCGTGCGGAAGTCTTCCAGCAACTGATCCGGATCCATCGTCGGCAACGGCCGGCACCCGAAGCGCAGCTCGGCGCTGGGGGCGATCATGTTCGCCTTGATGCCACCTTCGATGCGACCGATGTTGAAGCGCAGACCGGTAAGCCCACCGAAACGCTGATGCGACTGCGCGGCCACGAAATCCAGCGCGGCATCACCCCAGCGAACCGCCTGATGCAGGGCGCTGTCGCCGGGCTGCTGCTCACCGGAGGCATGGCCGGCATGACCGACAAAGCGCATCAATACCGACTGGATGCCCCGATGCGCCAGCACCGCCTCACCTTTTGTCGGTTCGGCCACGATGACGGCTTGATAGTCGTGCCGTTGCGCCAGGAACCCGGCGATGCAGCGCGCGTCATTCGCCTCCTCGTCGGTAGACAGCAGCAAGGCCAGCGGCCCGCTGCAGGCATTGGCCACCGCCAGCAAGGCCGCCGCCGCACCCTTGATGTCACAGGCACCAAGGCCGATGGCGCGATCCGCACCGAGCCTCAACTGATGCGGATCGGCGCTCCAGTCGGGCGAGTCGGGCACGGTATCCATGTGTACGTTGAACAGGTACTTCGGTTTGCCGCGCACCGCATGCAGAGTGACTGCGCCTGCGCCGTAGTCGGTCACCGCCACCTCGAAGCCGGGCAACTGCGCACGCACGTAATCGAACAAGCCCGCTGTCCCGATCGCCCGCGGCGGGTTGCGCGTGTCGAAACCGACCAGCGCTTTCAGATGCTGCAAGGTGGCGTCGAGAAGACCCATGTCCTGCTTCGCGCTCACGAACGGTTGACCTCGGCCCACAAGGTGCTGCTCATGCCAAACAGCTTGATGAAGCCCTCGGCCTCGGCCACGCCCCAATCGGCGGTCTGTGCGTAGGTGGCGCCCTTGGCATGGAGAATATGCTTCGATTCGACCGCCACCGCGTTGACGATACCGCCGCTGGTTTCCAGCATCACCTCGCCGTTCACCGTCGATTGGCTGGACGCCAGGAACGCCTCCAGGTCGGTTTTCAGCGGATCATGGAAGAAGCCCTCGTAGACCAGCTCGACCCAGCGACGGGCCACCTCCGGCTTGAAGCGGTTCTGCTGCTTTGAAAGCACGGCCTCCTCCAGCGCACGATGCGCGGTGAGCAGCGAAATCAGTCCCGGTGCCTCATAGATGATGCGACCCTTCAGGCCAATGGTGGTGTCACCGGTGTATAGACCCCGACCAACACCGTATGCAGCGAACAAGCCGTTGAGCCGGGCCAGCAACGCGTGACCGGCGACCTTCTCGCCATCTAGCGAAACTGCCTCGCCGCGCTCGAAACCGATTCTTACGCGCAGGGGTTTGCTCGGCCATTCGGCGCGTGGCTTGCACCAGCCTACGGCACCCTCACCCGGTGCCTGCCAGCGGTCGATCTCGCCGCCGGACATGGTCAGCCCGAGCAGGTTCTCGTTGATCGTGTAAGCCTGCTGCTTGGCGCGTACGCCGAAACCACGCTCCTCCAGATAGGCCTGCTCGTAAGCGCGGGTCTGCGTATGCTCTTTCTGGATCTCGCGAATCGGCGCCACGATTTCATAGTCGCCGAGCGCTTTTACGGTCAGATCGAAACGCACCTGGTCGTTACCCATGCCGGTACAGCCGTGCGCGATCGCCCGCGTCCCCAATTCGTCGGCGCGCTTCAACGCGGCATCCACGATCAGATAGCGGTCCGACACCAGCAGCGGGTACTGTCCCTGATAGCCCTCGCCGGCCCATACGAACGGCTTGACGAAACCTTCCCAAATCGCCGGGCCGCCGTCCACCGTGACATGGGAAGTCACGCCAAGCTGCGCCGCACGTTGCTCGATGAACGCGCGCTCGTCAGCATCGACACCGCCGGTGTCGGCGAACACGGTGTGCACGGCCCAGCCGCGCTCCTGCAGATAGGGCACGCAAAAGCTGGTATCGAGGCCGCCGGAAAAGGCGAGGACAATGTCTTTGCTCATGGCTTGCAGATCCTGAAAATAAAGGAGAAATCAGTCGGAAGCGACAACGATGCGCGGCTCGCAGCGCACCGGAAAATTCACGGAACTGGCGATGAAACAGGCGTGATGGGCTGCCTCATGGGCGGCTCGGGCCTTGGCTGGGTCACTGCCTGCAGTGATGGTCACCGTGGGGCGAAGCACCACTTCCACGAAGTGGCCGCCATCGCCTAAGGTGGCCATCGTGCCCTCGGCCGCATCGGTATAGGCCGTCACCACCACCCCGGTAGCAGCGGCCATATGCAGGTAGGACAGCATGTGGCAGGACGACAGCGCGGCCACCAGCATGTCCTCGGGATTGTGCCTTGTCGCGTCGCCACGGAAGGCCGGATCAGCCGAGCCCGCCAGAGTGGGCTTGCCGGCGATGCTGATCTGGTGATCGCGGCGGTAGTTGCGATAGCCGTCCGTACCGCTGCCGAGATTGCCGGTCCATTCCACGTCGACGCGATAGTGGTGCTGCCGCGTCACGGCGCCGATACCTCTTGCTGTTCCATCAGCTCGGCCAGCTCACGATCACCATCACCGTCCCGCCGCCGCAGGCCGGCAATCACCCCGGCACGATTGCGCACAGGATGGTTCTGACTCAGCTTGAACTTGCCCTCGATTCGCTCGATCACGACTTCGAGGCCGACGATCGCGGGCAACATTTTTTCGATATGGTCTGCGGGTGCCTCGCTGAGGCTCCAGGGCCGCGGCTGGTCAGCCTCATGGCGATCCGTCAAGGATTCGAGCAACCGACGTAACCAGGCTGCGTCGTCGATCACCCGCAATCGCCCATGCACATGCACCACCGCATAGTTCCAGGTGGGCACCTCGCGACCGGTCTCGTGCTTGCTCGGATACCAGTTCGGGCTTATATAGCCCTGCGGGCCCTGAAACACCAGCAGCGCCTCGGCACCGTCCAGCTGCGCCAGTTCATTGCCCCGGGCGACATGACCGTGCAACAACGTGTCAGCCGCCAGCTCAAATGGCACATGATTGGCGGTCAACCCACTCGCAGTGCCGACCACCAGGGTGGCAAACGGATGCGCCCGCATCAGCCCACGCAGGGTTTCAATGCGACTTTCACGGAAAGATGCTGGTATGTACATCGATATGCCCTGCTTTGCTCAGCGACCGGCCAGCAACGAAACCATCACCGCTTTCTGCACGTGCAACCGGTTTTCGGCTTCGTCGATGGCGATGCAGGCCGGCGAATCCATCACCGCATCCGTCGCCTTGACGTTTCTACGCAACGGTAGGCAGTGGCTGAACACGCCCTGGTTGGTCAATGCCATCTTCGCCTCGTCGACGATGAAGTGCTTGCTCGCTTCACGAATCGGCTTTTCCTGCTCCCAGCGACCGAAGAACGGCAGCGCCCCCCAGCTTTTTGCGTAGACCACATCGGCGCCGCTATAAGCTTCTTCGATGTCGTGGCTGACTTTCAGCGAGCCCCCGTTGTCGCGTGCATTCTGCTGGCCAAATGCCATGTAGCGTTCATCCAGCACATAGTCCGGATTCGGACACAGCAGGGTCACGTCCATGCCGAGCTTGGTCGCAATCAGCAACGCCGAATTCGCCACCGCGGTATTCAGCGGTTTCGGGTGGTAAGTCCAGGTGAGCACATACTTGCGGTTCTGCAGCTCGCCCAGGTGTTCCCTGAGGGCCAGCGCATGCGCCAGTTCCTGGCAAGGGTGGGTAATGGTCTCCATGTTGATCACCGGCACCGTGGCATGGTGCGCAAACGCCTTGATCACGCGGTCCTGGCGATCCACCGTCCAATCCTGGAACTTCGGGAATGCGCGTACGGCGATCAGGTCGACATAGCGGCTGAGCACGCGCGCCACTTCGGCAATGTGCTCTTCGGTATCGCCATCCATCACGCTGCCCAGCTCGAACTCGATCGGCCACGCGTCCTTGCCCGGCGCTAAAACCACCGCATGGCCACCGAGCTGGAATGCGCCGAGCTCGAAGCTGGTCCGTGTGCGCATCGACGGGTTGAAAAACAGCAACGCAATGGACTTGCCGGCGAGCTGTGTCCCCTGTGGCGAACGCTTGAATGCCGTCGCCTGCGTCAACAACGCGTCGATCTCGGAGCGGCTGTAGTCCTGCGTGGTCAAGAAGTGCCGAATGGTCATGAAGTCGAAGCCCTTGTGGAAAAGCCCGGCCCGGCAGGTCGGGAGATGGCGGATAAACTTTCGTGAAATACCTGTCCCATTCCGGGACGCGAGATCTGACACCCAGCTCGATGGCCTTTGACCACCCATAAAAAAACCCGGCACGCGGGCCGGGTTTTATTGTCGATACACATGAAACGCGCGCGACAGCCTACCCGGCCGAATGTCGATACAACGGTCGACGCGCACGCGACGTCATGCCCGCAGCCGCGCGGGCGCTGGTCAGTACGGTGGCGGTATAGACGGCTGTAGACATGCAGATTCCAAGTGAATGGGGCACATGATGGCGACAATTCCGCTGCCTTGCAACAAGAAAATCACCCTTTCCGAGCCCATCGCCAGGTGCGGGCGGCGATGGCGCTCGGAAAGCAAGGCTCAGTCCGCAGGTTCGACTTGTATTCTGACCCGCAGGCGGTCGCCCGGGTCATAGCTCAGACGCGACATGTAGACGTTGCCACGATAACGGTACTCCACGTCATAACCGATGATCCGGCGCTGCTCGGTCACCATGTCCACTTGCCGGCACCGGGTCTGGTTGGTCGCATAGTCGCCACCGTGATCCGACACCCGGTTACCCACGGCACCGCCCGCCACCGCCCCCACAACCGTGGCCGCGGTACGCCCGTCACCTTTGCCTACGGTATGCCCCAGCACGCCCCCGATCACCGCACCGAGGACCGTACCAGCGGTGCTGTTACCGGGATCCCGGCGGATTACCTGCTGGTCGTAGCACTGCTGTTGCGGGACCTCCGTCCGCGTCACGCCGCGTACCGGGTCTGCGCGCAATACATCAGCCCAACCGTAGTGGACATTGTCGGTGTTGTTCTGATACCGCACGTCCTGTGCGTTGACACTGCTGGCCGCCAGACCCAATACCAGCGCGGAAAGCCATACCCTGGTCATTGTGTGACCTCCCATTCCGAAACGATGACGCAACCACGCGCCCACGACTTGCATTCCAGCAAATTCACGCTGAATACACGCTTAGAATGGGCCGCTTCTCCCCTGGTTCCACGCAGGCGCTTACAGCTTGTTAAGATGCCGGGCTGGTTTCGCACTGCCCGTGCGGCCTCACGTTGCGGACTCCCCAGCCATGCCGATCTCGCTTTACAACAGTCTCAGCCGACGCATCGAACCGTTTACGCCACTCGACCAGAACCGAGTGACCCTGTATTTGTGCGGACCGACGGTCTACAGCTATGTGCATATCGGTAACGCCCGGGGTCCGGTGGTTTTCGACGTGCTGGCGCGGCTGCTGAGGCGGCATTACCCACAGGTAGTGTATGCACGCAACATCACCGATATCGACGACAAGATCAACGCCGCCGCGATCGCCCAAAAGGTCGAAATCGGCGTCATCGCCAAAAAATTCGCCACGGCCTACCGCCAGGACATGGCCGGCCTAGGTATCGCCCCGCCTGATATCGAGCCGCATGCCACCGCCCACATCGCCGCGATCATCGCGATGATCGCCAACTTGATCGAACGGTGCCATGCCTATGCAGCAGAAGGTCACGTACTGTTCGACGTCAGCTCATACCCAGCCTACGGCGCATTGTCCGGGCGTGACACGGAGGAAATGATCGCCGGTGCGCGTGTCGACGTGGCTCCCTACAAGAAAAATCCAGCCGACTTTGTGCTGTGGAAGCCTTCACCTCCCGAGCTTCCCGGCTGGAAAAGTCCTTGGGGCATGGGACGTCCCGGTTGGCACATCGAGTGCTCGGCAATGAGCGCAGCACATCTGGGGGAAACCATCGACATCCATGCCGGCGGGATCGACCTGCAATTTCCGCATCACGAAAACGAGATTGCCCAGTCAACCTGCGCCCACGGCGGCAAGCTGTTCGCACGCTGGTGGATGCACAACGGCATGCTCACTTTCGACGGTCGCAAGATGTCCAAGTCGCTGGGCAATGTACTGTTGGTACACGAATTGTTGAAGCAACATCCGGCAGAAGCCTTGCGTCTGCGTCTGCTCAGCGGGCACTACCGCCAGCCGCTCGACTGGTCCGACAGCGCGATTGCGCAGGCGGTCAACACACTCAATGGCTGGTACCGCGTCCTGCGCGACCTCGCCCACGTCGCCTTGCCCGCAGCTGCATTGCCGGTTCCGGCGCGAGTCGAAGCGGCGCTGTGCGATGACTTGAACACGCCCCAGGCATTGGCGGAGCTGTCGGTGCTGGCCGATACCGCGCGCCAGGCCGGAACTGCCGAAGCCAAGGCCGAGCTGCTCGGCGGTGGCGCCTTGCTCGGTCTGCTGCAGCAGGATACGCAAGTCTGGTTCAGGCACGGCGAAAATGCCCTTGACGAGGCGCACATCGAAGATCTCCTGCAACAACGTCAGGCGGCACGCAACGCGCGCGATTTCACCCGTGCCGATGCCATTCGCGCGGAACTCACCGCGCTGGGCATCGTGATCGAGGACAGCGCCCAAGGCACCCGCTGGAGCGTACTCAAGAGCTGATGACCTCGCCGGGCAGCTCGTGATTTATGTCCCGTCGCGCGATAATCCACTCATGAACGAGACTGCCACCACCAGCGCCGCACAGACACAGCAGGATATCGCCGAGGAATTTGCCTTTTTCAGCGACTGGAGCGAGCGCTACCAGTACCTGATCGATCTTGGCAAGAAGCTACCCGCCTTTCCCGACATCTGGAAGACCGAGCAAAACCGCGTGCATGGCTGCCAGTCGATGGTCTGGTTGGTACCCGGCGGCGATGCGACGAACATGCACTTCGAAGCGATCAGCGATTCGGCGATCGTCTCCGGACTGATTGCCCTGGTGCTGCGGGTCTACTCGAATCGTCCCGCCGAGGAGATACTGGCTACCGAGCCGCAATTCATCGCGACTATTGGCTTGGCCAAGCACCTTTCACCGACGCGAGCCAACGGTCTGGCGGCGATGCTGGCAAAACTCAAGGAACACGCCGCCAACGCGCTGGCCTGAATCCAGGCTCGCCTCGAAGGGCTGCCGAGTAACCCGCCAGCAGAACCCCTGGCCCCGTGCACGGCGGGGGCGGCTTATGTACGGGAAAACACCGGGTTCAATCGCCCATCTGCTTCTGCAGATGCTCACGCCGCTCCTGCGCATCCAGGGACAAGGTGGCAATCGGACGGGCATCGAGACGGTCGATACCGATTTCCTCGTCGGTCTCCTCGCAGAACCCGTAACTACCTTCTTCGATACGGCGCAAGGCCTTGTCGATCTTGGAGATCAGCTTGCGGTAACGATCGCGGGTCCGCAGCTCCAGCGAGTTTTCGGTTTCGCGGGTCGCCCGCTCGGCTTCATCGCCAACGTCCCGAACCTCGTCGCGCAGGTTGTCCATGGTCTGGCGGGACTCTTCCACCAACTGGTCGCGCCAGTCACGAAGCTTGTTGCGGAAGTAGGCCAGGTGCTGCGGGTTCATGTACTCCTCTTTGCTGGAGGGGTGGTAACCCTTGGGCAAGGTAATCGTACTGGTGGCCGGCAGTGCGTAGCGCCCGTCTTCGCGGGTGACACCGTTATCAAGTTTTTTTGCAGCGAGTTTATTCATTGAGGACGACAAATTTTTCTGATTCTTGTGGGGAGAGTCATGGGGTTTCGAGGCGGAAGCAGTCCTCGGAGTCACCATGGCGGTTGCACTTGCCACCTTGCCCTTGAACAGCCGGGCGGTGGATGAGTCTGATTCATTCCTGCTTTCCGACTTGGAAGTGGCCGCCTCGACTTTGGGAGCCGACTTGACGGGTACCGGCCTGGCACGGCTGGCTGTCTTGCCAGTTGATTTCGCCGGTTTGCTGGCTACGTTCTTTTCGGTTCGCGGTTTCTTCACGACAGCAGCCTTCGGGCTGGGCTTCCTGGTCGCAGTCGCCTTCACCGGAGGAGTCTTCTTCACCGCTGGTCTTTTTGTCGCAGCCTTCTTTGTCACCACTTTCTTCGTTGCAGCTTTCTTCGCTACGGCTTTCTTCGCCGCGGCTTTCACGACAACCGATTTCGACGGCTTTGCGGCTACCTTCTTGCTCGCCGCCTTGCCGGCCGATGGTTTCGGTGCAGACTTTTTGACCGCGACTACCTTGCCCGATTTTTTGGCAACGGCTTTTTTTGGCGCCACCTTGCTGCTTGCCTTGGCTACCTTTCCAGTCGCCTTGGTTGCGCTCCTGGTCGGCGGCTTCTTGCCGGCAGGTGCTTGCGACTTGGTAGCCTTGACATCCTTCGTCTTGGCCGAAGCCGTGCCTTTCTTCGCCTTGGCGGCGGTCGAACTACGCGTCGTTTTCGCCATTTCCCTCACCGTTTTTTGGCCGTGGCGGCCGGGTGTTATAGCCCAAGTGGGCTACACCAGCAAGCCCGCTTCTGGAATACTCGCATATCCCCATACCGTAAACTGTTTCGGTAACGTGAATTGTCTTGACTCGAATATTGCTTTTTCTGCTCCGAGGCTACAAGCGCTGGCTCAGCCCCCTGCTGGGACAACGATGCCGCTTCTACCCCAGTTGCTCCGATTATGCACGGATTGCCATCATTCGATTCGGCCCCTGGCGTGGCAGCCTGCTCGCAGGCTGGCGGCTGTTGCGCTGCCAGCCCTTGTGTACCGGTGGCGAGGACCCGGTGCCCGAACACTTTCACTACCCCCGCTGTCGCTGCCGATGAAAGCCCCAGGTACGTGGTAACAGGCCGATCACGAACCCCGGGTGATCGATGAAAGCCGCCGCTTCCCAGCGGACTTGCGGGTGAAAGACAGCAGTACGGCAAGGCACCGCCGGACTGCGCCCGGTGCAAGACACACGGCAAGAGGTGTCCGAAGGCAAATTGACGCAGGAGCAGATAATTGACGCGAGCTAGCCGCATACGAGGACGCGCAGAGCGTACTGTTGTCCCACCAATCCTCCCTGCCCGCATCCTTTCTCGCATCCATGTCTTGGTAATGCAGAGTAACGCCAGGCGATGGCTGCCCGACGAAGCGGCCAGCAGACTGTCAGCGAATGCCTCATACTGGCCGGGCAAAGTTCGATAGCCTTTCTCGGCTCATGGCATCGAGCCGTAGCCCCCTGCCACGCCCTTGCTGGCATATGCCACCGCGTCGTGCGGGTGCAAACTTTCCTGATGCTCAAGGCGCAAATGGAAATCGGCTATGCGGGTATCGGTGTCGAGAACATTCTGGATCCTTCGGGCGGCATCCTCGCAGAACATCAGATTGCTGCCATTGGCCAGCGCGAATGCCTGCTCGTCCTCGCGCTTGACCGCCGTCTGTACCGGCGTACCGAGGGCCTGCTCGACGCGATCGAGCAAGCCGATCAGGTCGAGCGGCGCCGCGTCGACAAAGCGCACCAGCAGCCTTGCCACGCTGCGTTGTGCGTGCGGCGTGGCCACGATACCCCGGTCGCTGCCGAGCCAAGCCAGTACCGCGGCATGATCGACCGCTTCGGTGGCCGCGAAATCCCTGGCAAACTGCTCTTGGATCAGTTGCCGCGAAAGCGCCGCCGAGGCAGGGCAGGTGGACGAGTAGACCACCTCGGTGCCGAGCTCCAGCTGGAAGCCCTCCGCACCCAAGTGGGCCTCGATCGACACCGGGTACGCCCGCCACCCGCTGTTTGCGCTGCGCAAGGCGGCGCGACGGACCAATTGCTCGAAGCGGATACTGATGCGGGCGCGGTCGGCCAGCCCGTCGTGGGAAGTGAGGAATTCCTGCAGCATCGCTTGCAAGGTGGCCGCGCTCAAGGCCTGACTGGCAAGGTATTTGTCGACCAGCAGGTACAGTCGCGACATGTGGATGCCACGCTTATCCGGACGGTTGAGATTGACGAAGGCGCCCACTTGCGCACTGGCACGTTGGACGTCGCCATCACCGGCATCGAAATGCACCGGCACCTCGATACCGTCCATGCCGACCCAGTCCAGCGCACCGCTCAGATGGGGCTGGGCCTGGGTGGCGACATCGGGCATCAGGCGAGCGGTATTTTCGTGACTGTGCATGGGTTTTCCTGTGATCGGGCAGACCAGCCGCCGCGAGACTCTGTCATTTTGGGGCCATTCTTCCCGGCCGCAATGGGCCCATCCGGGAAACGCTGCGTCCGGGGTTGCTCAACCGGCGAGGCGCCGCCAGTCGCGCGCCATCCGCCAGGCGGCGAAGCTATCGCCAATGCCACCCCGCGACGAATCGGCCTGCAATATCGCCAGCGGATCGGCGGCCTTTTCGGCTCGTCGCAGCAATGCGATGTGGTGACGGGATTCCATTGCCCGAAACACGCTGAGCGGACCCGGCAAGCATGCCGCCTCGCGCCAGGCGGCATTCAGGTCGGCGAGCTGCGCCTTGATCGCCTGATTGCGCGCCACCCCTGGCTGATCCAGCTCACGCCGGCTCAGACCATAGCGGGCCAGGCAGGCCATCGGCAATGGCAGACGGTCGCGTCCGGCATCGTCCTGCAGCCGCCGCAGCGTATGCAGCAAATGGCCGAGCACCGCACAGCGAGCCGCTCGCTGGGACGGCGCTTGCGAGCCGAACCACCACGCCGTCTCCAGCGCGGCCAATGCATCGTGCAGGGGCGCCGCCGCGGCCAGCTGCGCGGAAAAATCTGTCGCGGTACCTTCCTCCAACTGTGCCGTGGCGGCCCGCACCGGCGCCAGCCAACCGGTAATCGGCATGGCCCGGGCACGATCATCGGCAAACAACCGCTGCGTCAGCGGATGGCGGCCACCGCTGACCGCCGCGCCGGCCAATTCGTCGGCCCACCAGTGCAGCTTGGTCGCGGCAACCTGGGGCTCACGGATGCCGTAGGCGGCGGCGAGCAACTCTTGCTCCAGCCCCGCCAATGCAATATGCCCGGGATAGCGCCGCGGATCGACAAAGACCAGTGCCATGCGCTGATAGGGCTGAATCGCCAGCCACTTGTCGACGTAACTCTGCAGCGCACCCGTAGATGCCGCGATATCGCTCATGCAGTCACCGGCGACGACGGCAACAGCGCCATCAGCTGGGCGGGACTGTCGACGACCATATCGGCGCCCCACTCGTGTGGGTCGCCGCCATCGAGGTAGCCCCAGCTCACCGCCACAGTGTAGAGACCGGCAGCGCGGCCAGCCTCAACGTCGCGGCGATCGTCGCCGACAAACATGCAGCGTGCGGGATCGAGCCCGGCCTGCCGGCAGGCAAGCCATACCGGTGCCGGATCGGGCTTCCTCACCGCCAGGGTATCGCCGCATACCACGGCCTGTGCGCGCCCACCCCAGCCTATCCGCCGCAGCAATTCCTCGGTGAGGAAGCCCGCCTTGTTGGTGACGATGGCCCAGCGCAAGCCCTGCGCTTCAATCGCAGCGATCATGGCCTCGACACCCTGGAACGGCTGTGTCTGTTGCGCCATCACCTCCTCATAGAGCGCAAGGTAACGCGGCACCAGGGCCTCGACCACCCCCTCGCCGCGGTCGCCGAATGCCACTCGCAATACGGCACGGGCACCCCGCGAGACGACCTCGCGTACCGGCGCATAGGCCGGCCCGGGAACACCCTCTTCCGCGCAATGCAGCAACAAGGCGGCATGCAGGTCCGGCGCACTGTCGAGCAACGTACCGTCTAGATCGAACAGCACACCATGAAGGTTTTCGGGGGGAAAGACGCGCGACGTCATGTCGGCTTGCGTGCGCTGAGCAGGTAGTTCACTGCAGTCATCCGGCTCAACCACGCCTTGCGGGTAAGCGGGTTGTAGCCAAGCCCGGTGACGTCCTCGAGCCCCAGTCCCGCATGGCGCAGCAGGCGCCCGAGCTCCGACGGCTTGAGAAACTGCGCATAGTGATGGGTGCCGCGCGGCAGCATCCGCATCACGTACTCGGCACCGAGGATTGCCGCACCGAATGCCACAGGTGTGCGATTGAGCGTCGACATGAACAACTGTCCGCCCGGCTTGAGCAAGGCGGCCAGATCGCGCACCAGCGCCGCCGGATCGGGTACATGCTCAACCAGCTCCATGCAGCATACCGCGTCGAAAGTGGCCGGCTCCAAGGCCGCCAATTCGGCGGAAGACTGCAGTCGGTAGTCGACCTGCAGATTCGATTCGTGCAGATGCAGTCGGGCCACGTCGATCACCTTCGGGCCCAGGTCGATGCCGGTGACATCGGCGCCTTCCCGTGCCAGCGCCTCGCTGAGCAGGCCGCCACCACAGCCAACGTCGGCAACCCGCGCGGCGCGCAGATCGACGCGTGCGGCGACGTAGGCAGTACGTACCGGATTGAGGTCGTGCAGTGGCCGGGACTCGCCGTCCGGATCCCACCAGCGCGAAGCCAGTTGATCGAAACGGGCAATTTCGTCCGCACTGACATTGGCGGCAGTCGACATGGCAAGACCCTCGTGATGGTTGGGCAAGTTTAGTGTGCTTGCCATTCGCGCACCGTGATTTCCCAGCCGCCGCTGGTATGAGCTGGATCGCGATGCGCCATGCGCGTTGCTTCCGCCAGGTCAGCGGCGCGCAGCAGGTAGGCTCCACCGGAGCCATCGGTAAACGGCCCGGACATGTCATTGCGGCCTTCGTCGCGCAGACCTTCGAGAAACCGCTGGTGCTGCGGGATCACCGCGGGATCCAGCTGGGGGCGTCGCAGGAGAACAACGAGATACCGGTTCATGCCGTTTGCAGACCTCCCGGTCGCGGGGACAGGTGAATCAGTGGGCCGCAATGCGTTCGCGCCAGGCTCGGGTCCTGGCCAGGATCGCATCGGTATCGACATCGACCAGCTCGCGCGCATCGAGCTTGCGCCGCCCGGCAATCCACACATCGGTGACCTGATGTCGACCGGTGGCATAGACCAGTTGCGAGAGGACGTTGAACAGCGGCTGGGACTCCAGGTCGCTGAGACGCACCGCCGCGAGATCCGCCTGCTTGCCGGCCTCGATCGAACCAATCTTGGCGTCAAGGCCCATCGCCCTGGCGCCGTGCAGGGTTGCCGCGCGCAAAGCATAGGGGGCATCGAAGGCCGCCGCGTCCTTCGCTACGGCCTTGGCCAGCAGAGCTGCGGTGCGCATCTCTCCGAACATGTCCAGATCATTGTTCGACGCACAGCCATCGGTGGCCAGAGCCAGGTTGACGCCGGCATGGCGGAACTTTTCGGCCGGGCAGAACCCCGAGGCCAGCTTCAGGTTGGACTCCGGGCAGTGCACCACCGATACGCCGGCCTCGGCGCAGGCCGCGATCTCGCCATCGGTCACCTCGGTCATATGCACGGCGATCAGACGATCGTTGACCAGACCCAGCTTCTGCAGGCGCTGGAACGGACGCAGCCCACTCTTTTTCTTCTCCTCATCGACTTCGTGCGCAGTCTCGTGAGTATGCAAATGTACCGATATATCCATCTGGTCGGACAGCATGCGGATACGCTCGAAGCTTTCGTCCGACACCGTGTACGGTGCGTGTGGCGCAAACGCCGTGCCCACCAGGGGATCGCCGCGGAAGCTGTCATACACTTCCGCAGCCCGCTCGAAATACTCGTCCTGGGTCTTCGCCCATGCGGTCGGAAAGTCGATCACCGGCAAACCCACCACTGCGCGGAAACCCATCCGTCGGTAGGTGGCACCGATCACGTCGGGAAAGAAATAGTTCTCGTTGGCGCAGGTGGTCCCACCACGCAACATCTCGGCGACCGCCAACTCGACGCCGTTGCGCACGAACTCCGGGCCGATGACCTTGGCTTCGGCAGGCCAGATATGTTCCTGCAGCCAGACCATCAACGGCAAATCGTCGGCCAATCCACGCAACAACGTCATGGGATTGTGCGTATGCGTGTTGACCATGCCCGGGATCAGCACGTGTTCGGAAAGCTCGACGCGCTCCCGCGGGCTGTAGCGAAGGCGCGCTTCGCTGATCGGCAACAGCTCGACGATGCAGTCGGCGTTGATCGCCACTGCATGCTGCTCCAGCACCGTCGCATGTGGCTCCACCGGCACGATCCAGCGCGCTTCGATCAACAGGTCGATGGGCTGCGGGATGGTCTGGCTCATGGATGGCTCGCATTGGGAGTAGATTGAGTAAAACCAAGGAGCGAAACCTCGCGGTGCCCGCCCCTTTGTCCAGCTCATCGCGCCGACCAGCCGGGATAGGCCGCGACAACGTGAGCATCGCCTATGGGCTCTTCAGCAGCTCATTTCACGCGACCGACATATTCACCGGAGCGCGTATCGACCCGGATGATCTCGTCCTGGTTCACAAACAGCGGCACGCGCACCACCGCCCCGGTTTCCAGCTTGGCCGGCTTGCCGCCGCCACCCGAGGTATCGCCGCGCACACCCGGATCCGTCTCGACGATTTTCAGCTCGACGAAATTCGGTGGCTGCACCGCAATCGGGCGCCCGTTCCACAGCGTCACCACACACTCCTCCTCGCCCTTTAGCCACTTGGCGGCCTCACCCGCCGCCGCCTTGTCGGCCTGATGCTGCTCGAACGTCTCCTGCTGCATGAAGTGCCAGAACTCGCCGTCACCATAGAGATACTGCATGTCGGTATCGTGGACGTCGGCACCTTCGAACGATTCGCTCGCCTTGAGGGTCTTCTCGACCGTGCGGCCATTGAGCAGGTTGCGGATGCGGATGCGGGTAAAGGCCTGGCCCTTGCCCGGCTTGACGAACTCCGCCTCGACGACGGTACAGGGGTCGCCGTCGACGATGATCTTCACACCGTTCTTGACGTCGTTCAGACCATAGGTGGCCATGCAGTGAACTCCAATGAGAAAAACCGTTGTCGCCAACGGCTAAAATAGATGGTTTGATGGGCCGGACAGCCGGCACAAGGTCGTACATGATAACCGCAAGCCCGCAAGCCCGCATTACATCCGTCCCCCAAGGCGACTGGCGACAGCTCTGGCGCGATGCCGTCACCGACCCGCTCGAGTTGCTGGATTTGCTGGGACTGCAGGCACTTGCCGAGACCCTCCCGGCCGACGACGCCGGCTTTGCCCTACGGGTACCGCGCGGCTTTGTCGCACGCATGCGTCATGGCGACCCAAGCGACCCGCTATTGCTTCAGGTCTTGCCACAACTGGCCGAACGCAATGAAACGCCGGGTTTTAGCCGCGATGCCGTCGGCGACCTTGACGCCCGTGAAGCGCAAGGCCTGTTGCACAAATACCATGGCCGCGCCCTGCTGATCGCCAGCGGTAGCTGTGCCATCAATTGCCGATACTGCTTCCGTCGCCATTTTCCCTATGGCGAGGAGATGGCTGCCGCCGGCCAATGGCGCCGCGCACTGGATCATCTGCGCAGCGACTCCTCGATCAGCGAACTGATCCTGTCAGGAGGCGACCCACTGGCATTGACCACCGGCAAGCTGGCGGAGTTGACCCAAGGCCTGCGAGCGCTGCCCCAGGTCACCCGCCTGCGCATCCACACCCGCTTGCCGGTGGTGCTGCCCCAGCGGGTGGACAGTGCGCTACAGGACTGGCTCAGTGCACTGCCGCAGCAGAAAGTCGTGGTACTGCATGCCAACCATGCCAACGAATTCAACGCCGATGTCGATGCCGCCTGCAGCGACCTGCGTACGGCCGGCGTCACCCTGCTGAACCAGTCGGTCTTGCTGCGCGGCGTCAACGATAGTGTCGCGGCACTGAGCGCATTGTCCGAGCGTATGTTTGCGGCCGGCGTGCTGCCGTATTACCTCCATCAGCTGGACCGGGTGCAGGGAGCCGCCCACTTCGAGGTCAGCGACAAGGTGGCGCTGGCATTGAGCGAGGCACTACGCGCACAATTGCCCGGTTATCTAGTGCCGAAATTGGTGCGCGAGATCGGAGGTGATGCCTCCAAGCGCCCGGTCTGATCAACGCTTTCTGCTCAAAGTGGCGCCACCAGGCTGGCGAGTATCGGCATAATCCGTTACAAACAGGGGTATCAGGCAGTCATCAAGACAAGTTCATGCAGCCGGTGGTGATCAAAGGACAGCTCCAAGCCCCATGAAAAAAGATTATGTCATCAAGATCCTCTTCATCGAGAACTCGGTTGAAGAGGCGGAGCAGATCATCAGCCTCCTGCGCAATTCCGGCATCGCAGTAAGACCGGCACGGGCCACCAACTTCGAACAACTGCAGGCAACCGCCACCGAGCTGGAGCCGGACGTGGTGATGTATGACCCGGCCGTTGGCAATCTGAAGCTTCGTGACGTGGTGACATTTATGGATTCCCATGGCCGGGACTATTCGCTGCTCGGCCTTACCGACACCATCGATACGCAGATCGTTGCCGACCTGTTCAACGGGGGAGCCCGCGGTGTCGCAGCGCGTACCCAGCCAAAACAACTCATCGCGGTCTTGCAGAATGAGTTTGACGCCCTGCAGACGCGCCGCCAGTTGCGCCGGCTGGAAACATCGCTACGCGAGTCGGAGCGTCGCTGCGATGCACTGCTCGACTCATCCACTGATGCGATCGCTTACATCCACGAGGGCATGCATGTGCGCGTAAATCGCGCCTATCTGGACACGTTCGGCTACGAAAGTTTCGACGACTTGCTCGGCATGCCGGTACTGGACATGATCGATCCGGCCAATGCCGATGAATTCAAGTCAGTCCTGAAAAATCATGCTCGGCACCAAAAATTGCCATCCCAACTTGCCCTGCGCGCCTCCCGTGCCGATGGCGAGCATTTCAATGCCACGCTTGATTTTGCGCCGGCCACCTTCGAGGGCGAGGCGTGTCTGCAAGTGGTATTTCGTCGACAACAGATCGATCCATCCGCGCTGGAACAGCTGCAGCGTGATCCGGTTACCGGCCTGTTCAATCGTGCCCGCATGCTGGAATCCATCGATGACATCGTAGCCGCCGCTGCGCAGGGGCGGAAAGGTCAGTCGCTGTTGCTGGTTGAACCCGACAACTGGACATCCATCGTCACCAGCATTGGCCTGGGCAAGGTAGACGAGCTTCTGAACATCTTCGCGGACCGGGTGCGCAAGCTGCTCGATACCAACGATGTCGGTGGCATGCTGGCAGAGCACACCATGGGTATCATCCTCGACTCCCGGCCAGATGCCGCTCTCAAGGAGTGGATCAGCACGCTGCAACACAGTATCGGCAGCGAAATTTTCGATGTCGGCACCCGCTCGATTGCGGTTACCGCAAGCATCGGCGGTAGTCTGCTTGGCGAAATGAACGCCAACACCGACTTGCTGCTGAACCAGGCGAGCCAGGCTTTGCGCAACGCCCAGAATCTGGGCGGCAACACGGTTGACCTGCACGACCCGGCAGCGCGAGAAAAAGCCGACGACGAACGGGAACGCTACTGGCTCGAGTTGCTGAATCAGGCCTTGGCACAGGATGGGCTGCTGCTATATCACCAACAAATCATCAGTCTGCAGGATGCCGAAGGCGATTATTCGGAGATTCTTCTCCGCATGAAAGGTCCTCAGGGGGAAGTCATGCCAGGCTTCTTCATGCCGATCGCGGAAAAGCATGGCCTCACTGTTCAAATCGACCGCTGGGTGCTTGACCGGGCAATCAAGGTGCTCAAGGCTCGCGACCCGCACAACCAGCAAACCACGTTCTTCATCAAGTTGACCGCAGCATCACTGCAAGATGAGGCATTGCTGCCATGGCTGGAAGAGCGCCTCGGCGCCGCCTCGCTGAAAAGCGGTCGCATCGTACTCGAAATGACGGAAAGCAAGGTCATGACCCTACTGCGACCAGCCCAGGAGTTCGTCGCCGGATGGAAGAAATTGGGAGGTGCCTTTGCGCTTGAGCAATTCGGCTCCGGCCTCAACTCCTTCCAATTGCTCAACCATGTCGATGCAGACTATCTCAAGGTGGATCGCAGCTATATGACTGAGCTGCCGCAGTATCCGGAAAACCAGAAAAAAATCTCGGCGATCTGTCAGCAGGCACGCGAGCTCAAGCGTCAGACCATTGCCGAGTGGGTTGAAGACGCCACCAGCACATCCCTGCTGTTTGCCTGCGGCGTTGATTTCGTGCAGGGCAATTTCCTCCAGGAACCCCAGCGCCTGGGCTGAAAGACAGAGCTATCCGCGGCATATGCCGTTGCAAACAAAGGCGACGCCCAACCATGAAAAAGCCCGCGAAGAGCTTCGCGGGCTTTTTCTGAAGTGCAAGACCTCCAGCAATAGCTACCTATCAGCTACTCAAAGTAGCTCACTCGGCTGAAGCTGCCTTGCTTGCGGCCTTGGCAGCAGCCTTGGCGGCGGCGGCGGCGGCGATATCTTCCTTGATGCGTGCAGCCTTGCCCTCCAGACCTCGCAGATAGTACAGCTTGGCGCCACGCACCTTACCTTTGCGCTTGACCGTAACCGAGTCGATAGACGGGCTGTGCGCCTGGAACACGCGCTCGACGCCGGTACCGTGGGAAATCTTGCGCACGGTAAAGGCCGAATGCAGACCACGGCTGCGACGGGCGATCACCACACCCTCGAAAGCCTGTACCCGCTCCCGATTGCCTTCCTTCACCTTGACATTGACCACCACGGTGTCGCCAGGGCCGAACTCCGGCAGCTGGCGGGTGATCTGCTCGGCTTCGAACTGTTCAATGATCTTGTTCATGGCAACACCTGTGTATTTTCAGTAACCACGGTCAATCATCGACCGTTTTGTTGGACCGCGGCAGCTCTTTTCGAGCCAGCTCTTGCGAAGCATGTTCGCGGCGAAATTCATCCAGCAATGCACGCGACGTCATGTCCAATGCACACTGTGACAACAGATCCGGTCGGCGCAACCAGGTCCGACCCAGTGCCTGCTTCAAACGCCAACGGGCTATCGCCGCATGGTCGCCTGAGCGCAACACTTCCGGTACGGAACCCAGCGCATCATGCACCGGCTTCGTGTAATGCGGACAATCGAGCAGACCATTTGAAAATGAATCCTGCTCGGCCGACTGCGCATCGTTCAACGCGCCATCCTGCAAGCGACCTACTGCGTCGATAACCACCGCCGCAGCCAGTTCGCCGCCCGACAGCACATAGTCGCCGATCGAAACCTCCTCGTCGACCTCATGTACCAGCAGACGTTCGTCCACGCCTTCATAACGTCCACAAAGCAGGGCAATTCGCGGCAATCTCGCCAGCGCCTCAACCCGTGCCTGCGTCAGCCGCGCTCCTTGCGGACTGAGATAAATCACATGTACCGGTTCGGCCGCGGCTTCGCGCATGGCAGCCAATGTCCGACGCAACGGCTCGATCATCATCACCATCCCCGGGCCGCCACCATACGAGGTGGCATCCACGGTCCGGTGCCGATCGAGGGTGTAGTCACGCGGATTCCAGGTTTCCACCTGCAACAACTCGCGTTGCTGCGCGCGCCCCACCACACCGACGGCAGCACACTGGCGTACGACGTCGGGAAACAACGTAACGACATCGATGCGCATGACCCTAGATCCTCTGTACCCGTAACCCGGCAACGTCAGAATTCAGGATCCCAGTCCACCACCATACGTCCTGCAGACAAATCCACCGAACGCACATACGAACCCTGGACGAAAGGAATCAGCCGCTCACGCTCACTGTCCCTTACTACCACGACATCGTTGGCACCGGTAGCGAACAGGTGACTGATCCGCCCCAGCACCACAGCTTCCGTCGTGACGACCTCGAGTCCTTCAAGATCGACCCAGTAATACTCACCTTCTGCGGGAGTCGGCAACTGCTCACGGGCGATATGAATATCGCAGCCGATCAACATCGCCGCCTGTTCCCGGTTATCCACACCCGGTAGCTGGGCCACCATGCCCTTGCCCTGGGCACGACCTTTCGCCCCCGAGATCTTCATCTCACCATCAGGCGCCACATCGAGCAGCCATGGCTGGTAGTCGAAGATCCGCGTGCGCGGTTCAGCCCAGGATTCGATCTTGAGCCAACCCTGCACACCGTACAGCCCGACGATGCGCCCGATCAGGACGCGCCGACTGGCTGTCATCACTCAGGCTGCCGGCTGCTGCTTGCCCGCTTCCTTGACCAGAGCTGCAACCTTGTCGCTCAGCTGCGCGCCCTTGCCGACCCACTCCTGGACGCGATCGACGTTCAGCTCAAGGCGCTTGTCCTTGCCCGAAGCCACCGGGTTGTAATACCCGATGCTCTCGATGTTGCGACCGTCGCGCTTGCTGCGCTGATCGGTCACCACGACGTGGTAAAACGGACGACCCTTGGCGCCGCCGCGCGCGAGACGAATCTTGACCATAGTTGAACTCCAGAATTGCCGAACCAGCGGCAGCCGCACGAGAGTCGTGCGCGGTAAACGGGATATTTTAGCGGCTTTTTCCGAAAAGGGAAGGGCTGGAAAGCAGGAGTGAGGGAAGAAGAGCGAGGAGTGAGAGGGTGCGTTTCGCTTCTTCACCTGTCGGCCCACTCGTCTTCGCCCTCATTTCTCGCTCTTCAGCGCATCGGCGGCAGACCTCCCATGCCGCCCATGCCCTTCATCGCACCGCGCATCTGCCGCATCAACCCCTTGCTGCCGCCTCGGGACAGCTTGGACATCATCTTTTCCATCTGCATATACTGCTTTAGCAGACGATTCACATCGGCCGGCTGGGTGCCCGAGCCCCGGGCCACGCGCGCGCGACGCGAGCCATTGAGCAGATCGGGATGGCGGCGCTCTTTCTTGGTCATCGAGCCAATGATCGCGATCATTCGGTTTATCTCGCCGTCGTTGACCTTCGACTTCACGCTGTCAGGCAGGCTCGAAACGCCCGGCAACTTGTCCATCAGGCCGGCCAAACCGCCCATGTTGCCCATCTGCTCCAGCTGGTCCTTCATGTCATTCAGGTCGAAGCGCTTGCCCTTCATGACCTTCTGGGCAAGCTTCTGCGCCTTGTCCTGATCGACCTTGCGCTCGACCTCCTCAACCAGCGACAACACGTCGCCCATGCCGAGAATGCGTTGCGCCAGCCGATCCGGGTGAAACGGCTCGAGCGCATCGGTCTTCTCGCCGGCACCGAGAAACTTGATCGGCTTGCCAGTGACATAGCGCACCGACAGGGCCGCACCGCCCCGGGCATCGCCATCGGTCTTGGTCAGAATCACACCGGTCAGCGGTAACGCCTCGTTGAACGCCTTGGCGGTATTGGCAGCATCCTGGCCGGTCATCGAATCGACCACGAACAGCGTCTCGATCGGCGTGATCGCGGCGTGCAACGCCTTGATCTCGGCCATCATCGCCTCATCCACGCTAAGGCGGCCGGCGGTATCGACCAGCAACACGTCGATCACCTCGCGACGGGCTGCGGCAATAGCCGCCTTGGCAATCGCCAACGGTTCCTGTCCAACCTCGGAAGGGAAAAATGCCACCCCTACCTGCTCGGCCAAAGTGCGTAGCTGCTCGATCGCGGCAGGACGGTACACGTCGCAACTGACGACCATTACCTTTTTCTTCTTGCGCTCTTTCAGCAGCCGCGCCAGCTTGGCCACGGTGGTGGTCTTGCCAGCGCCCTGCAGACCGGCCATCAGCACCACCGCGGGCGGCTGCATAGCGAGGTTCAGTTCGGTATTGGCAGTACCCATCACCACGGTCAGCTCATCACTGACCACCTTGACCAGCGCCTGACCCGGCGACAAGCTCTTGACCACGTCCTGGCCGACCGCGCGCACCTTGATGCGCTGGATCAGCGCCTGCACCACCGGCAGGGCGACATCCGCTTCCAGCAGTGCAATGCGTACTTCGCGCAATGCCTCGCGAATATTTTCTTCGGTGAGGCGACCGCGACCGCGCAGACGGTTGACGGTGGTGGAAAGGCGTTGGCTCAGGGATTCGAACATGACGCAACCGATTGGATGTAAAGCTCGAATTATAGCCGAGCGCCCAGCCGCCTGTTGGACTTTGGTGGTCGAGGCGAGAGCTCGACTGTGCGAGGACAGAATTCTGACGTTCGCCGGTTTCAGGAGCCGAGAACCGGCAGCTAGTGGACCGCATCAATGGATCCGCAGATCAGCCGAACGAAGTCCGGCAGACTGCTGGCTCAACGCGCCGGCTGCGCCTTGATCCAGCTGGGGAGTCCTGAGGCCATCTCGGCGCCCACGTGGCCTGGTACCCGATAGTTCAGCTCCGCCCAGGGCGGCATCCCCGGCGAAGTCACGGTCACGCATATCCCTTCATGGCTTCAGGATCGTCACAGTTGAGGCGGCGCCTGCCACAGACGATTGCTCAATCGCGTCAATCCTGCGGCGTCCCCTCGACGCGCCGGTAGATCACGAACGAATACAACGCCGGAATCAGCACCGCTGCCAGAATGCAGCCGACACCGATCCAGAACGGCAAACCAAAGACCGTGCCCAGTAGCACGATCAGACCCGCGATCACGAAAAGCCTTCCGGCCAGTCGGTGCGTGCGCTCCCAGGTCGCCGCACTGGCGAGTGTCCAGGGCGTGCGGATGCCGATGAAAAAATTACGCTGCAGCTTGCCCATGTAATTGCCCAGCACCATCATCGGCGCGCCGGTGCCCAGCATCGCAACGCGCGGTATCGGCTGCGTATAGCTGGCACCGGCCAGCAATACGCATACGCCGATCACCAGAACGAAACCCTGAATCACCAGCATAAGGCCGGTAAAGACGTTCGCAAACGGCGCAATCCGGAACCGAGCTGGTGAGACGACCGGCAGCAGCCAAGTGAGCAAGACCACCACCAGCACGCCGAGCGAAGGAATCGCCGCGGCCCAGAATCGCGGCAACCAGCCATCGACCTGACCGGCCCAGTTCCAGTGCGAGGGCACCCTGATCGGCAGTCGGTGCCATAGCCATGCGGCGACCGCCACCCCGATCAGAACGAATGCCGCCGATATCGGCAAGCTACGGGTGAATCTCATGATTTATCTCCTGTCCTGCCACCCCGAGCCGGGAACAAGTCGAAAAGTACGCGCGCGAGATCCTCGACCACGGTGCTGTTGAGCGAATAGACGATGTACTGGCCCCGCCGTTCGGTACGCACCAGGTCGGCTTGCTTGAGCACCGTAAAGTGGTGCGACAGCGAGGCGCCGGTGATCTCGAAGGCGGCACCGATTTCGCCGGCCGTCAAGGCACCGCCCTGCAGGCGCTTCAGGATCGCGCGCCGGGTCGGATCGGCCAGCGCCTTGAAGACATCCTGCTGTTTCATCGAGGGATCACTGATAGCGGCATCTCTAGATAATTAGATAAATTTCTAATTACTGCAAGCCCGCCGATTCGCCAGCGCCAATATCATTCACCTCACCGGCGAGGCTGTGCCACACTTCTGCGTCATGTCGATTGTTCTCCCCTCCCTGATTGCCGTGGTGCTCTACCTCGGCGCCGCGATCGTGCTAGCCGCACCGCTGACCGGCTGTCCGCATACCTTGCGGCGCCTCGGCCTGCCCGCGGCAGCATTGGCGGTTTTGCTGCATGCCGGCGTGCTGCTGGGTGCCCACGGCGGACGACTGGATCTGCATTTCTTTCCCGCGCTGTCGTTGGTCGCCTGCGTCGTGGCCGGGTTGACGGTGCTGGTCAACCTGGTGCGGCCGGTCACCGGACTGGGCGTCGTGGTGTTTCCACTGGCTGCCGTGCTGTTGGCGCTGGACGCCTTCCTGGCCCCGCCCACCGCGCCCACCCCGCTGGACTGGCAGATCACGCTGCATGTGATCATCGCGGTGCTTGGCTACAGCGTGCTGTCGATTGCCGCCGTACTGGCGCTGCTGCTAGCGCTGCAGGAGCGTGCCCTGCGTTCGCATCGACCGGGCCGGCTGATCCGCGCTCTGCCGCCGTTGACGCAAACCGAGACCTTACTATTTCGGTTGATCGGCATCGGCTTCTTTCTGCTGACCATGACCTTGTTCAGCGGCATGCTGTTCATCAGCAACATCCGTGCCCAGCACCTGTTGCATACCACCATATTGACCGTGATCGCCTGGCTGATCTTCGGTGCGCTGCTGTGGGGACGCTGGCGTTACGGCTGGCGCGGCCGCAGTGCGGTCAACCTGACTCTGCTCGGCATGGCCGTTCTTGTGCTGGCGTTTTTCGGTACCAAGGCGGTACTGGAACTGGTACTGCATCGAAGCACCTGATCCGGTCGGGCTGGCCGCAAGCCGGTGAGAACCGCTCGACCTGGTTGCCGGGCGAAAAGCCGGGACCGACGGACATCAGCATGGCCTTGACCGGAGGATTTATCCCGTTGATGACCGTGAAGTGGCTCGACGCTGGGGATTATCCCGCACCCTGACGACGCTAGCGGTTCGCGCCGAGCAGTGGCCCGCATTTCAGGCCTGGTCATGATCCATCCCCTGAGCGCGTCAGCGGCAGGCGTCGATCGCTTCGGACAGGCGCTCCACGCCCACCACCACCAGCTCACCGAAACGACCTTGCTTCGGTACATTGGCCTTGGGCACGATCGCGCGCTTGAAGCCGTGCGTGGCCGCCTCCTTCAGCCGTTCCTCGCCGTTTGGTACGGGGCGGATCTCCCCGGACAGACCCACCTCACCGAAGGTGACGGTCTGTTCGGGCAACGGCCGGTCGCGCAGCGACGACAGCACCGCCAGCAGCACCGGCAGATCGGCAGCGGTCTCTTGTACCCGGATGCCACCGACGACATTGACGAACACATCCTGGTCATAAGCCGCCACGCCACCATGGCGATGCAATACCGCCAGCAGCATGGCCAGACGGTTCTGCTCCAGCCCCAGCGCCACCCGGCGCGGATTGCCCAGCGAAGACTGGTCGACCAGCGCCTGCACCTCCACCAGCAACGGGCGGGTGCCTTCGCGGGTCACCATCACCGCACTGCCCGAGGTCGGACCGCTGTGCGCAGACAGGAAGATTGCCGACGGATTCGGCACCTCGCGCAAACCCTTGTCCGACATCGCGAACACGCCGAGTTCGTTGACCGCACCGAAACGGTTCTTGAACGCCCGCAAGACCCGGAACCGACTGCCCGACTCACCCTCGAAATACAGCACCGCATCGACCATGTGTTCGAGCACTCGCGGGCCGGCGATCCCCCCTTCCTTGGTCACGTGACCGACCAGGAATACCGAGGTACCTGTTTCCTTGGCAAAGCGCGTCAACTTGGCCGCCGACTCACGTACCTGGCTGACCGAGCCCGGCGCCGCCGTGAGCAGTTCGGTCCAGATGGTCTGGATCGAATCGATCACCAATACCCGCGGCCGCGTGGCCATCGCCTGATCGAGTATCCGCTCGATGCAGGTTTCCGCCAGTGCCTGCAACGGCGCCAGCGGCAGGCCGAGCCGCTGCGCCCGCGAAGCCACCTGCGACAGGGATTCCTCGCCGGTGACGTAGACGCTGGTGAGGTGCGCGCCAAGGGTGCCGAGCATCTGCAGCAACAAGGTCGATTTGCCGATGCCTGGATCGCCGCCGATCAACACCACCGACCCCTGCACCAGACCGCCGCCGAGCACCCGATCGAGCTCGCCGATGCCGGTATGGGTACGCGCCTCCGTTGTCAGCGCCACCTCGGTCAACTGGGTGATCCTGGCCGCACCGGCGGCCTGCCCCGCGTAACTGGATCGCTGGGCACCGACCGACGACTTGGCGCTCGATGCCGGCGCCAGCACGATCTCGCTGAGTACGTTCCAGACACCGCACTCGATGCATTGCCCTTGCCACTTGCTGTGCTCGGCACCGCATTCGGTGCAGACATAGGCGGTCTTGGCCTTGGCCATGCTAATTCCCGGCTTGAAACAGATAGAGGCGTGAGCTTAGCCTGCGGTCATCGCAAACGGCGAGACACGCCCCTCGTCCGACGCCCCCGCGTGCAGGTCCGCTTACGCGTCGTCCTCGACGAAGAGTACCCGGCGCGTCATGCTGCAGGTGAGATCGTAGGAGATCGTGCCGGCTTGCGCCGCAATCGTTTCGACTGGCAGCGTCTCGCCCCACAGCGTAACGGGATCGCCGACTTTAGCGGCAGGCGCATCACGCAGATCCAGGGTGATCAGGTCCATGGATACGCGACCGATCAACGGTACGCGCTCATTGCCGACCAGCACCGGTGTGCCGGCGACGGCGCTGCGCGGGTAGCCATCACCGTACCCGATCGCCGCGACACCGACCGGCATGTCTTCCGGGCACGTCCAGGTGCCGTTGTAGCCGATGCGCTCACCCCGGCCGATCCGATTGACGGCGACCAGGCGGGTGGTCAAGGTCATCGCCGGGCGAAAACCGAAGTCCGCCCCGCTTTTGCCGTCGGCCACGGACAGGCCGTAGAGCAGACCGCCACTGCGAACCCAGTCACCATGTGCCTGCGGCCAACCCATCACGGCGGCGGAGTTGGCCATCGAGCGCGGCCCCGAGAGATGACTTGTCGCCGCGGTGAATCGGGCAATCTGGGTAGGCGTCACGCCACCGCCAACGATTTCCGATTCGGAAAAATGCGTGCACAAGCCGATCTCCGGATCGACACCGGGCATCGCCGACAAATGCGCATGCACGGCATCAATGCGGTCCAGCGGGAAACCGAGACGATGCATGCCGGTGTCGATTTTCAGCCATACCCGCAGCCGTCCACGACGGGGGGAGATCGCTTCCAGCCAGCCCAGCTGCGCTGGATGATGAATCATCGCGTCCAGTTGCAGTCGCTGCATTTCGGCGATATCGCTGACATCATCCGGCCCGGACAGCACCACGATACGTTGCCGATGTCCTGCCGCGCGCAAACGCAAGCCATCGCCAAGCGCCGCTACGGCAAACGCCTCAGCCTCGCCCTCCAAGGCCCGCGCCACCCGCTCCAGACCATGTCCGTAAGCATCGGCCTTGACCACGGCCATGACCTTGGCCGGACTTGCCAGCGCCTTGATGCGCGTCAGATTGTGACGCAACGCACCGAGATGGATGGTGGCGACGGTGGCGCGGCTCATGGTCTTGAACGGCGGGACATCCCGCTACGTGCTCTCAATCGAAGCTCCCCACGAACGAATCCGGCGCGTAATTCTCAAATTTGGTGTAATGGCCGAGGAAGGTCAGCTTGCAGGTGTCGGTAGGGCCATTGCGCTGCTTGCCGATGATGATCTCGGCCATCCCCTTGTCCGGCGATTCCTTGTTGTAGTACTCGTCGCGGTAGATGAACATGATCACGTCAGCGTCTTGCTCGATGGCGCCGGACTCACGCAGATCGGACATCATCGGCCGCTTGTCGGCACGCTGCTCCAACGAGCGGTTCAACTGTGACAGGGCGATCACCGGCACGTTCAGTTCCTTGGCCAGGCCTTTGAGTGAACGCGAAATTTCTGAAATTTCGGTGGCGCGATTCTCCTTGTTCCCGGGCACCTGCATCAACTGCAGGTAATCGATCACGATCAACCCCAGCCCCCCGTGTTCGCGATGCAGACGGCGAGCGCGCGAGCGCAGTTCCACCGGGGACAGACTTGGCGTATCGTCGATGAAGATCTTGGCTTCCGACAGGATCGAGATGGCGTTGGAGACGCGCGGCCAATCCTCCTCCTGCAAGTCGCCATTGCGCAGATGTTGCTGATGAATGCGTCCCACCGAGGAAATCAGGCGAAACGCGAGCTGGGAGGCGGACATTTCCATCGAAAACACCACCACCGCCTTCTTGCTGCGCAACGCCGCAGTCTCGGCGATGTTCAGAGCAAACGCGGTCTTGCCCATCGACGGGCGGGCGGCCACGATGATCAGGTCTGAAGGCTGCAGCCCGGAGGTGAGCTCGTCCAGGTCGTTGAAGCCGGTGGTGATCCCGGTAAGCTGACCGCGGTTCTCATAACGCTCGGTCAGCAGGCGGAACGCATCCTTGACGGCGTCCCGCATCGAGACGGAGTCCTTCTTGCCGCGCGCACCCGATTCGGCGATATGGAAGACGCGCTGCTCGGCGTTTTCCAGCACCTCCTGCATGCTCTTGCCTTCGGGCCGGTAGCCATCCTCAGTGATCGATGTACCCGCGTCGATCAGTTGCCGCAATACCGATTTCTCACGCACGATATCGGCATAGGCCGCGATGTTGGCGGCGCTCGGCGTGCTGTTGGCCAACTCGATCAGGTAACCGGCACCACCGACCATCTCGACCAGCCCGCTGCTTTCGAACCAGTCACCCAGGGTCACCGCGTCGCACGGCATGCCTTTGTTGGCCAGCTCATTAATCGCCCGCCAGATCAGGCGATGATCCTTGCGGTAAAAATCCTGCTCGGCCAGCCGGTCGGCGACCTTGTCCAGCGCATCCGGTGCCAGCATCAGACCACCCAGCACGGCCTGCTCGGCATCGATGGAGTGTGGAGGCACACGCAGCGCCTCAATGGCCGGGGTCGAGGGTTTGCGTTCGGGCGCGAAAGACATCGATCTACCTCGAGGTAAAGTGGCGCGCGGCCGCCACGCGACGCAACAGCGCCTTGCGTGAGACCACAAGCACCATCATGCGCGGCGGCGTCTCATCCGTCGAGACAACAAGTCTGTGGAAAACTTGTGAGTTGCTGGGGATAAATGAGCTGCGGAAACAGTCTGCGACTGGGCAAGCGCCAGCATCGCTCTGCCGGCATGATCAGTCTTTCCCACAGCAAACGGGCGCCTCGCGGCGCCCGTTGGTCTGCATCGGCTGAAGATCGCCCTGGTCGGTTCACTCAGTCGGCGACGACGACGACCTTGACACTGGTATGCACGTCGGCGTGCAGATGCAGCGCCACGTCGAATTCTCCGGTATGGCGAAGCGGGCCTTCGCCCAGAATCACCTCACCCTTGTTGACCTCGTGACCTGCCGTCGACAGCGCCTCGGAGATATCGCGCGGACCCACCGAGCCGAACAACTTGCCTTCCGCACTAGCGTGCGTGGAAATGGTCACCGACACGCCCTCCAGTTTTGCCTTGCGGGCCTCGGCATCAGCCAGCAGGCTATCCGCCTTCGCCTGATACTCGGCGCGCCGCTGCTCGAATGCGGCCAGATTGGCGGCATTGACGCGTACGGCCTTGCCCTGCGGCAGCAGATAGTTGCGCCCATAACCAGGCTTCACCTCGACCTTGTCGCCGAGCGTACCGAGGTTACGGACTTTTTGTAGAAGAATGAGTTCCATGAGGGTTCCTGTTCGTTAGCGCCGGTGTGGCCCGACGCAGCCGTGGACGGCTGTCCGAAGGTCGCCCCCTCTTCCGATCGGCGAGAGGGCTGGGGTGAAAGGCTGGGTTGTCGGCAGGATGGTGGTCGAAGCGAGCTTCGATCATCTACCCTGCCGGCACCCGCCCCTCATCGGCCCTGCGGGCGGCTTGCGGCATGCACATCAGCTTTCCCGCCGCTTTGTCGCCCGGAGGGAGGTGTTATCAGACGTCGTGGTTGTCGGTGTACGGCAACAGCGACAGAAAACGTGCGCGCTTGATCGCGGTAGCCAGCTGACGCTGGTAACGCGCCTTGGTCCCGGTGATGCGGCTCGGCACGATCTTGCCGTTTTCCGTGACGTACTGACGCAAGGTGTTGAGATCCTTGTAGTCGATCTCCTTCACTTCTTCGGCAGTGAAGCGGCAGAACTTGCGGCGGCGGAAAAATTTGGACATGGTCTTCGATTCCTGATCAGTCGTCGCTGTCGCGATCGTTGTCGCTATCGCTGTCGTCGCGGTCACGCCCCTGCGGACGGCCCTCGCCTTCGGTTTCGTCGTCGCGACGACGAGTCGACTTGGCGTCATCCTTTTCCTTGCTCTTGAGGATGAAGGACGGCTCGGTGTCGGCCTCGTCGCGACGCACCACCAGGTGACGCAGCACGGCATCGTTGAAGCGGAAACCCGACTCCAGTTCGTTCAGCGCGCTCTGGCTCACCTCGATGTTGAACATCACATAGTGAGCCTTGGCCAGGTTCACGATCGGATAGGCCAGCTGACGACGGCCCCAGTCTTCCAGGCGATGGATCTTGCCACCGTCGGTCTCGATCACCGTCTTGTAGCGCTCGATCATCGCCGGGACCTGCTCGCTCTGGTCAGGGTGGACCAGAAACACGACTTCGTAATGACGCAGGGTCATCGGGGGGACTCCTTATGGATGCGGCCCATCGGCCTTGCAGCCTCCCGTCGGTGCGGTGAGGCAAGTACCCGTCCATCGCTTGCTGGCATGGACAGAAGCGGAATTGTACGGTGTCGACGGGGGATCACGCAAGTCGTTGAAATCCGTAATCGAGACGCCCCATTGACTCAGCCGACAGTGAAACTCTCGCCGCAACCGCATTCACCAGTAGCATTCGGGTTGTGAAACACGAAGCTGGCGTTGAGCCCCTGCCGCTGGAAGTCGATCACCGTCCCCTCGACCATGGCCAGACTCTTGTCGTTGAGAACCAAGGGCACACCATCCATCTCGACCAACCGATCGCCTTCCCCGATCGCCTCGGCCAGGTCCACTACGTAGGCAAACCCGGAACAACCGGTGCGCTTCACGCCAAAGCGCACCCCGACTGCTGTCGGCGTGGCTTGCAGGAAACGACGCATGCGTTCATTGGCGGCAGAAGTGATGGTGATGGTCATGACGACTATTCCAGAAACGAAAAGTGGCCCGGATTGTCCCAGCCCGGACGTCGGCTACATTATCATGTGGGTTTGACCCGGTGTGCCGCACTCTCATGCGGTGCTGCCGTTTTGCTACCACGCATACCCATATGCGGCGCATCAGCAGGAGTTTCAATTCATGACAGTGGCCAGTGTGAAGCAGGCTTTATCCGGCGCGATCGAAGCCGGCAGCACGGTCAGCGTGCGCGGCTGGGTGCGCACCCGGCGTGACTCCAAGGCCGGCCTGTCCTTCGTCAACGTCACCGATGGCTCCTGCTTCGACCCGATTCAGGCGGTGGTACCGGCCACCCTGGGCAACTACGAAAGCGAAGTGAAGCACCTTACCGCCGGCGCCGGCTTGATCGTCAGCGGCACCCTGGTGCCATCGCAGGGCAAGGGGCAGCGTTTTGAGCTACAGGCCACCGAGGTGACCGTTACCGGGCTGGTCGACGACCCGGAAACCTACCCGATCCAGCCCAAGCAGCACTCGATGGAGTTCCTGCGCGAAGTGGCCCATCTGCGCCCGCGCACCAACCTGTTCGGCGCAATCACCCGGGTGCGCCACACCATGATGATGGCGATCCACCGCTATCTCACCGAACAGGGTTTCTTCTGGATCAACACCCCGATCATCACCACCTCGGACGCCGAGGGTGCCGGCGACATGTTCCGCCTGTCCACCCTGGACCTGGCCAACCTGCCGCGCACGCCGGACGGCAAGATCGACTTCCGCCAGGATTTCTTCGGCCGCGAGGCATTTCTCACCGTCTCCGGCCAGCTCAACGTCGAGGCCTACTGCCTGGCGATGAGCAAGGTCTATACCTTTGGCCCGACCTTCCGCGCGGAAAACTCCAATACACCTCGGCATCTGGCCGAATTCTGGATGGTCGAGCCGGAGATCGCCTTCGCCGATCTCGCTGCCACCGCCGATTGTGCCGAGGGCTTCCTCAAGGCGATCTTCAAGGCGGTACTGGATGAACGTGCCGACGACATGGCGTTTTTCGCCGAAAGGGTGCAGTCGGATGCGGTCAGCCGCATCGAGGCCTTCGTGGCCCAGCCATTCGAGCGTATCGACTATACCGACGCGATCGAAATCCTGAAGAACTGCGGTCAGAAATTCGAGTATCCGGTGGCCTGGGGTGTCGACTTGCAGACCGAGCACGAGCGCTATCTCGCCGAGAAACATATCGGGCGCCCGGTGGTCGTAATGAACTACCCGGAAGCGATCAAGGCTTTCTACATGCGCTTGAACGACGACGAAAAGACCGTGGCGGCGATGGATGTGCTGGCGCCAGGCATCGGCGAGATCATCGGCGGCGCCCAGCGCGAGGAGCGCCTGGATTACCTTGATGCACGCATGGACAAGTTCAGCCTCGACAAGACAACGTACGGTTGGTACCGCGACCTGCGCCGCTACGGCACCGTACCGCACGCGGGCTTCGGGCTGGGTTTCGAACGGCTTCTGGTCTACGTTTGTGGTCTGTCCAACATCCGCGATGCCATCCCTTATCCTCGCGCTGCAGGGACAGCCGAATTCTGAGCCCCGTTACCGACAAACCATGCCGCACCGACGCCTTCTCCTTGTCTCGATCCTGCCCTTCACGCTCCTGCTGGGCGGGTGTCAAAGCGTGCAAATGTTGATTCCACCGAATCTGCGGCCACCGTCGGAGAACAGCGCCGATGCGCTTGATCTGGCGAGACAGAAGCTGCAGCAGGCCACGCCATGCTGCAATAGCTTCGCCGATTTTTCCTATCGCACTCCCCTGCCATGGCAACCGGAAAAATTCGTTCTTGGCAGCGGCAGCATGGTGGCGAATCTGAATGGAACACCAAGTTACTTCCTCGCCTTCAATCTGCCCACTGGCGTCAAGCTGCCCTACCGGGTCGCGCTCAAATCGGAATTGACAGGCCGCTGGCTGCATTCCAGCTACCTGTTTGCCCCCACCATCGTCTTGCTGGACGCCGGCTTCCAACCAATCCATTCGCAGGATGTCGGGCTGTGCGAGCACATGGGCTGGAGCGACGAGACCACCGGCGCTTTCGGCGACATCAGGATCAGTCAGCCGCGGGCGCGATATTTGCTGGTCTACAGCTCGGCGAAACAGCAATCGGGCAAGACCTATTGGGAACAGTCACCCGCCTCGTTTTCCACCAAGGCCACGCTGGACATGAATTCTGCAGGCAGCTTCAGCATTCCCCACGGTCCCGACGGCACCCTGTGGATAGGCATGATGAACTCCACGTATGCCAAGGCCGTGGACAACGCCATCTGCAAGAAGGCGCAGGAGGGCGATGGCGTACTGAATACGCTGCGCACGGTACTACCTCTCCCCTGGGGCAATAGCAGCAGTCCTTCGAAGGACGGCGGCCAGCCATGATTGCCCTGTATCTGGCCCTGTTGCTCGGGGGTATCAGCTTGTTTGCGCTGTCCTATGTTGCGCAGTTCCGCATCGCCGGCCTGATGCGGGGGCGCTATGCGCAGCACTGGAAAATCATCGCCGAACCGGAGCATGGCAAGGCCAGCAGCTTTCGCACCTGGATTCGCCTGCAACACGCGCTGCGATCACCCGCACTGCCCGCCCTGGCTGATACCGACATCGACCGCTGGCAGCGCGTCTGGCGTTACAGCCCATGGCTGGGCTGGGTGTGCTGGCTCGGCGCACTGGCCATGCGTCTATGGCTGCATTGACAATTCACGGGAGCACGGGATGAATCTGGATCTGAAAGGTCGCCACGCACTGGTCTGTGGCGCTTCGCAAGGTATCGGCCGCGCCAGCGCCATCGAGCTGGCCGCACTTGGCGCCAGCGTCACGGTACTGGCACGGCGCGGCGAGGTATTGGCGGCACTGGTTCCGATGCTGCCGCGCATCGACGATACCCAGGTGCACGGCTTCATCAGCGCCGACGCCGCCGACACCGACACACTGCGCAGCCGGGCCGAAGCGCTGGTATCGACTGCGCCGGTACATATCCTGATCAACAACACTGGCGGACCCCCTCCCGGAACCGTCAGCGACGCCACACCGGCCGAGTTCCTCGATGCCTACCGCAAACACCTGCTGGCAAATCATGTGCTGGCGCAAGCCGTCATTCCCGGCATGCGCGAGGCCGGCTGGGGCCGCATCATCAATATCATCTCGACCTCGGTGAAGGAACCAATCCCCGGTATCGGCGTCTCCAATACCACGCGCGGTGCAGTCGCCAGCTGGGCCAAGACGCTTTCCCTCGAGCTGGCGCCGTCCGGCATTACCGTCAACAACGTGCTGCCGGGTTCCACCCATACGCCGCGCATCGAGCAGATTATCGCCGCACGCGCGCAAAAATCCGGCTGCAGCGAGCAGCAAGTGCAGCAGCAGATGACCGCGGAAATCCCGCTCGGCCGCTTTGCCGATCCGGCCGAAACAGCCGCCGTGGTGGCCTTTCTCGCGTCGCCGGCGGCAGGTTATGTGACTGGTGTCAGCCTGCCTGTGGATGGGGGCCGGATGCACTCGCTGTAACTTATGACTGACGCCCCGGATACGCCATACGCCCGCGTTCGGTGCAATTCCCGCGCGCTCGGCTTAAGCTTGCACCGATGCCCAGCATGCGCCTTTCCAACCTGATCGACGGACACCTGCAGGCTGCCGTCGGTGATGCCTGGCTCGACGTATTCGAACCGGCTACCGGCAGAATCTTCGCGCAGTGCCCGGATTCCAGCGTGGCCGACGTCGAGGCAGCCGTAGCCGCCGCCAGCCGCGCCGCCAGCGGCTGGGCGAACACCCCGCTTGAACAGCGTGCGCGCCTGCTGCAGCGACTGGCTGACCTGGTCGAGGCACGACAGGAAGAGTTCGCCACACTGGAATCACGCGACAGCGGCAAGCCATTGAGTCTCGCCCGTCAGCTCGACATCCCCCGTGCAGTCAGCAATCTTCGCTACTTCGCTGCGGCCGTCAGCACATGGAGCAGCCAGTCGCAGGCGATGGCCATGGGTGCGCCCAATACCGGCGCCATCAATTATACGCTGCGCCAACCACTGGGCGTGGTTGGTTGCATCAGCCCGTGGAACCTGCCGCTATATCTCTTTACCTGGAAAATCGCGCCAGCTCTCGCAACCGGCAATACGGTGGTGGCCAAACCCTCCGAAATCACGCCTTGCAGCGCCGCGCTGCTGGGGCAGCTGAGCATCGAGGCCGGCTTCCCCGCCGGGGTGCTGAATATCGTACAGGGACGTGGAGCCACTGTCGGTCAATCCCTGGTGGAACATCCGCAGGTCAAGGCCGTCTCGTTTACTGGCAGTACTGCCACCGGCGCCCTGATAGCGGCGGCAGCCGCGCCGCAGTTCAAAAAGATTTCGCTTGAAATGGGTGGCAAGAATCCGACGATCGTGTTTGCCGATGCCGATCTCAATGACGCCGCCATGGATACCATTGTGCGCTCGGGCTTTGCCAATCAGGGTGAAATCTGCCTGTGCGGCTCGCGCCTGCTGGTGCAACGCTCGATCTTCGCAGCGTTTCGCAGCGACTATCTCGCGCGGGTGCAGGCCTTGCGCGTCGGCGACCCGCAGGACCCCGACAACGACCTGGGGGCGCTGGTGTCCAAGGCACATCAGGACAAGGTCCTCGACTGCATTGAACAAGCACGCGGCGAGGGTGGCCGGATATTGTGTGGTGGCCACCCGCTCAGCGTGGCCGGGCGTTGTGCCGAAGGCTGGTTTGTGGCGCCGACGGTGCTCGAAGGCCTGCCTTCGTCGGCATCGAGCCATCAGCAGGAAATCTTCGGCCCCGTGGTCAGCCTGATCCCTTTCGAGGATGAAGCCGAGGCACTGTCCATTGCCCATGACAGTCATTATGGGCTGGCCGCCTCGCTATGGACCCAGGACCTTTCCCGCGCCCACCGGCTTGCCGCCCAGCTCGAGGTCGGCATCGTCTGGGTCAACTGTTGGATGTTGCGCGACCTGCGCACACCGTTCGGGGGTATGCGTCAATCGGGGGTCGGCCGCGAAGGTGGTACCGAGGCGCTGCATTTCTTCACCGAACCGAAAAATATTTGTATTCGTTACTGATGGAGAGCCACCGTGAAAAATCTAGCCATGAGAGCCGCCCCGTGAACGCCCCGCTGCATGAACTGCTCGAGAGCAACCGCCGCTGGTCAGCCGAAATGCGGGCCCAGGATCCTCGTTTCTTCGAACAACTGGCGAAGCAGCAGTCGCCCAAGTACCTGTGGATCGGCTGTTCCGATTCACGCGTACCCGCCACCCAGATCGTCGACCTGCCGCCGGGCGAGATCTTCGTCCAGCGCAACGTGGCCAATGTGGTCTCACACAGCGATCTGAACTGCCTCAGTGCGATCCAGTTCGCGGTTGACATCCTCAAGGTCGAGCACATCATCGTCGTCGGCCATTATGGCTGCGGCGGGGTGCAGGCGGTGCTCGACGAGCGCCGGCTCGGTCTGGTCGACAACTGGCTGCGCCATGTCGGCGATGTAGCGGAAAAGCACGCCTCGATGCTGGCCGGACTGGATCTGATGTCCTTGCGCAACGCCCGCCTGTGCGAACTCAACGCGATCGAGCAGGTCACCAACGTCTGCCGCACGACGATGGTGATGGATGCCTGGGAACGCGGTCAGAAGCTGTCGGTCCACGCCTGGTGCTACAGCCTGGACAATGGTCACATGAGCGATCTGAACATGCACGTCGATTCCCGGGCCGAGCTGCAACCGGCCTATGAGAAGGCGCTGCAAAGACTGCTCCGGGTGCCGGCTGCAACGTCATGAGTGGAAGCATCCGCACCGATGCCGCGCCGACTCCGGTCGGCGCCTATCCGCATGCACGGCGCGTCGGAAACCTGCTGTTCCTGTCTGGCATCGGACCGCGGCGACCGGGTGACGGCCACATCGCGGGCAACGTGCACGACGACGACGGCACGTTGACCGGCTACGACTTCGAAGCGCAGTGCCGGCAAGTGTTTGCCAATGTGCATGCGGTGCTCCAGGCGAGCGGGGCGACGTGGGGCGACCTGGTCGACATCACCGTCTTCATAACCGATCTACCGCGCCACTTCGCCACCTATAACCGACTTTATGCGGAACACTTCGCCGGGGTCGACGCCTGCCGCACCACCGTGGGCATCAGCACCTTGCCTACCCCGATCGCGATCGAACTGAAATGCATCGCCGCCCTGCCAGCCAACGCCTGAAGATCACCTTCCCTCGCCATCGGCCCGGACCCGGACTCAAGCCAGCGTAATCTGCAACAATTGCCGGATCAGCGCCTGCACCGCGATCGCCCTGGCCGGGTCATAGTCGAAGCTTTCTTCGTCCATGTAGGTCTGCTGCGCCAACTCCAGCTGCACCGCCTGCACGCCGCTGTCGGGCCGTCCATAATGACGGGTGATATAGCCGCCCTTGAAGCGCCCATTTACAGCAAAACTGAAGCGCGACTGCGATGCCAGACAGGCCTGCAAGGCATCCTGCAGCGACGGCTTGCAACTGGCACCCGAGGCCGTTCCGATACTGAAATCAGGCAGGCGTCCCTCGAACAGCATCGGCACTCGGCTGCGAATAGAGTGCCCTTCCCACAACACCGCCCGCCCATGTTCGGCGCAGAGCCGTGCCAACTCCTGCGCCAGCGCCTGATGATAAGGCTGCCAGAATTCCGCAATCCGTTGCTGCACCTCGATCGCGCCGGGTTCGGCATGATCCCGGTACAGCGGCTCGCCGTCGAAACCGATGGTTGGCACCACGCTGGTCTCGCTCTGCCCCGGATACAACGCATGCCCATCTGCGGGGCGGTTGAGATCGACCACGTAGCGTGAGTTCAACGGCTTCAGCAGGCTTGCTCCCAGGTGCTGGGCCAGCGACCCGTACAGGCGCCCGACATGCCAGTCGGTGTCGGGCGAACGCCGGGCCGATGGGCTCATCCGCGCGGCCACAGCGGCGGGTATCGCACTGCCGTCATGCGGCAGACTGATCAACAACGGCGTGTTGCCGCGCTGCAGGGTAAAGTTGGCCATGCTGGCATTGTACTCAGTCCATCAGTATCAGTTCTTCCGCCGAGGTCGGATGGATCGCCACAGTCACGTCAAGGTCGACCTCAGACCAGCCTTGCTGGCCGCGCGGCCCCACAGGCTGCTGACCGGTGACGATATCCACCTTCGTCTTGTCGAGCCACGTCGTAGTGATCGAAACCTTCCTGGCGTTACAGCGCAAAACGCGCGGGTGCGTAGGCTTTCTCATCGATCGGCGAAGGCGGCCCACCGAGCATCGCGGTAATCAATTCGCCGGTAGCTGCCGACATGCTGACACCCAGCATGCCGTGTGCAGTGGCATACATGAGATTCGACCAACGCGTACTCGGGCCGATGATCGGTACCTCATCCACACTCATCGGCCGCCAGCCCCACCACTCCTCGAGCAGCTCGGGACCTTCCGGAACCTGCAGGCATGTCGCCGCACCCCGCCGCAAGGCCTCGAGTCGTGAGCGATTGAGGCCTTCGGCATAGCCGGAAAATTCCATCGTACTGCCAAGCCGGTAACCACTGCCCCACGACGTAACGCATACAGAGGCTTCGCGCAGCACCAAGGCATGCCGCGGTGACCGTGTCGGGCGGCTGTAGGTTAGGGAGTATCCTTTGCCCGGCTGCATGGGCAGGTGCAGACCCAGCTTGGATCCCAGCAACGGCGACCATGCCCCCAGCGCCAGCAACACACGATCTCCGGCGAACGCGCCACGGTCACTATTGACCTTGAGAATCTGCCCGTCACCGGTGGTAAACCCTTCAATTCGTGTGCCCGTCTCGATCACGCCGCCGAGCTCGCGCACACGGCGCGCCAGTTCGATCACATAGCGATCCGGTCGAAGTTGCGCATCGTCGGGATGAAACAGGCCACCCGCCATCTTCGGCCGCAACGCCGGCTCCATCGACTGCACCTCTTCGCCATTCAGCCGCTGCACGCTGACACCAAGACGATCCAGCATGTCGATATGGCTCCGCTCGTCGGATTTCTTCTGCTTTTCGGTACGGTATATGTAAAGCAACCCCTCCCGGGTAAACTCGCAATCGAGCTTGTCCTCATTGATCAGTTGACCGAGCAGATGATGCGAGCGTTGCAAGATGACCGAACGGGCCATCGCAGCCTGCATAAAATCACGCCAGTTGCATCGCCGCGCAAAGCCAAGAAGCCAACGTAATCGGGCACTGTCAAGCCGCGGATTGATGTACAGCGGCCCGTCGGCTCTCAACATCGCGCGCATGGCCACACCCAGCATGCCCGGCATCGACAGCGGTGGAGCATGGCTGGGCGTTATCGTGCCGCAATTACCGTGCGAACTGCCGCAGCCGGGGGTACCCTGTTCCAGTATGCGCACGCTGGCGCCTGCTTTCAGAAGATACAGGGCACAGGCAAGGCCGATCACTCCGCCACCAAGAATCAGTACATCGCTGCGCATCGTGTGCATCTGCCGATTATGGCGGGATTCTTGTCGATTCGGTGGCGAAAAGTTGTCGCACCGGCATGTCACAGTGCACATCACCGAGGTCGCTCATATGATCGCCCACAGGTCTATATCCACAAGAGTTCGCTCGCTGCTCACCGGCCTTGCCGCCCTGCTAATTCCCATGGCCGTCGCCGCGCAATCGTTCAACCATACCGAACGGGCACTTTTCCGTGCGCTGAAACGCCAACCCAACGCGCTGGCGCGCCTTACCTATTTGAACGACGCGATACCATCGTTGTCTGCGCCCGAACAGCGTCTGGCGTTGCAGTTGTTTGCCTCGGCCGAAAGCGAACTGGGACTGTACGATCAAGCGATTCTGGCGTTCCCCCTGAAAAGTCGCATACCCCCGGACGTGGTCCTGCCCACCGCTGCCGACTGGGAGGCACGCGATGCAGTTCAGGTGATCACCCGACTGGCCGCGGGTCGTCGCCTGGTGATGATCAACGAGGCGCATCACAATGCCCACACCCGTGTGCTTACGCTGGCGCTGTTGCCACGGTTGCGCGCGCTAGGTTTCAACTACTTCGCGGCCGAAGCCCTGACCGATGACCCGGACCTGATGCACCGTGGCTATCCGGTAAACGCCAGCGGCACCGAGTACCTGCACGAAGCGTTGTACGGCGAGATCATTCGCGAGGCCATCAAGCTTGGCTTTACCGTGGTTTCGTACGACGCGGCTGGCGGCTCGACACAGGCACGTGAAACCGCTCAGGCGGAGAATCTGTACCGCAAGGTATTTGCGAAAGACCCCGGTGCGCGCCTGTTCGTGCACGCCGGTTATGCACACATCGACAAGGCCCGTGGCCGTCTTGGCAGCGTAAAGCCGATGGCGATGCAGCTGCAGGAGATGAGCGGTTTCGATCCGCTATCGATCGATCAGACCGAATTCCTGGAAGATACGCTGAGTCCGTCCGGAGCCTATCGCCAACTGGTCGATCGTTTTCATCCGAAAGGTCCGGTGGTCCTCGTGCGGCGTGGCGACGGCAAGCCGTGGAGCGATCAACCAGCCCTGTACAACCTCAATGTGATCTTGCCGCCATCGGTCAGCCTCGAGTCCTTCGGCGATGAAAGCCGCTATGGGACGCGACTGGACAACCGGACCTTGCTGCTGCGGGACACCACACGATTCTCCTTCATCACGCCAAATCTGAATCTCATGCACCGCCCGGGGTGGCTGGCATTGGAGGGGCAGCGCTCGTCCTATCCGGTCAGCACCTCGCTATGCCGCACCACGCTGCCCTGCGTGGTGGAAGCGCAGTACCTCGACGAAGCAGCGGACGCGGTCGCCGCGGATCGCTACGCCTTCCTCAAACCCAACAGCGGCAGCAAACTGTATCTGCGGCCGGGCCGTTACCGCCTGCGCGCCTGGGGTGAGGACGGCAAGACGCTATCTCGCAAAATCATCCAGATAACCGGCACGCGGGTATCCGCACAGCCATAACTCCCGACCGGCAGACAGTGCCGATGCCGACCTAGCAAAGCGGCCTCAGAACACGTCATCCCGGACTTCGCGGCAGGACTTGCTTTATTTTGATTACGCTCGTAATCTTCAATTGACTACATATGTAATCTCAAGTGAGCGAAGCATGCCCAAACCGTCGATTGCCATCAGTGAGGCAGAAAGCCAGGTCATGGCCGTGCTGTGGCGCCGCGCTCCGCAGACCTCCGAGGAAATCGTGGCGGCCTTGCGTGAACCCACCGGCTGGCACGAGAAAACCATCAAGACCTTGCTCAACCGCCTGCTCGGCAAGGGCGCGGTCAGCGCGCAGAAGGACGGGCGTCGCTATCTGTACGCGCCGGAATTGCGACGCGAAGACTGGCAACAACGGGAAAGCCGCAGCCTGCTGGATCGGGTTTTCGGCGGCAAAGTGGTACCGCTGCTGGCGCACTTCAGCCAGCACGAAAAGCTCTCGCCCACAGATGTCGCCGAATTGCGCAAACTGATCGACGCGATCGAAAAAAAGGAGTGCTGACGATGGCCGCCACCCTGCTGTATCTCACCCTGGGCCTGGCACTGGCACTGCTCGGCCGGCGACCGCTGCGGCGGCTGTTCGGTGCGGGTCCGGCTTTCACGGTGTGGCTGCTTCCCCCCTTGCTGGCGTTGCTTCCATGGCTGCCGGCGGTACCGGTCGGTTGGGCTATCGCACCCCGATTGCTGACCTTCCCCGCCACGGTGACCCAGTCCGCCCCCGCCATGGGGACCGCGTCGACGACGACCGGATGGCTACTGGGGTTGTGGTTGACCGGCGGCACGATCGGCCTGTTGCGCCTGGGCATCCACTACACGCGACTTCTGACCCGTTGCCGCCCTCTGCCCGAGGCGATGCTGCAATCGCTGGGTGCCGAACTGGGCCCACTGAAGCCCGACCGACTCCAGCTGCACCCTGCCGGGCCGGCGGTTGTGTGGGGACCGCACACGCGGATACTGCTGCCGCCTGATTTCCTCGAACGCTTTAACCGCGAGGAACGCCGACTGGTGCTGCAACACGAGTACATCCACCTGCGCCGCGGCGATCCGCTGTGGAACCTGCTCGCCGAGATCAGCGTCGCGTTGTTGTGGTTCCATCCACTGGCCTGGCTGGCGCTGCCGCGCCTGCAGCTGGACCAGGAACTGGCCTGCGACGAACGCGTACTGCGCCAGTCCCCGCAGGAAAGTTCGAGATACGCCCATGCGTTGTTGCACAGCACCGGTTTGGAGGTCACGCCGGCGCTCATCCCCTGGCTCGCCGAGCCCCAATTGAAGGAGCGACTGAACATGATTCGACATCATCGTCCCGGCCCCCTGCGGCGTCGCATCGGGTTTGTCAGCCTGACGGCACTGATGATCGGCGGCGCTTTTGCGGCGCAAGCCGTCAGTCAGGTGCCGGCCAGCCAGAACCTGGGCCATAACACACTCGTTATGCCGAACTTCCACCCCACACAGCAGGGCAGCGTCCTGCTCAACGTCCTTGTGGCTGCCGACGGAACACCACGCAGGATCGACGTGGATCCCTCGAACAGGGCGACTCCAAGTCTGATCGAAGCCGCCAAGGAGGCCGCCATGCACTGGCGCTTCACACCGCCAACCAGAAACGGCAAGCCGATTGAAGGACTCGCACGCGTTCCGGTTGTCTTCAGCCTGAATCCACTATCCGCCCCGTCTCCCGGTGCACCGCCGCCACCACCACCCGCTCCCCCAGCGCCGCCACCGCCACCGCCACTCGCTCCCCCAGCGCCCCCAGCGCCCCCACACAACATATCCACCAACACCTGAGAACTTTCCCCCAAGTCGTTGATTTGATACCCTCGACATGACTTTCGTCGAGGGTATCCGATGCGGCCGGATCGTTCTGCAACATGCCACTCCTTGCCGGCATCCGGCCGCGTGCTGCGCATCCTGCCGCTGCTGGCGATGCTCTTGCTCATGACCGCCTGTGCCAGCAGCCCGCATCGTCGCGAGCCGACCTATCGGGCGTCGCATTCGTCGATGGCCGACCTACCCGCCCGCGCACCCTCGGCCGCCACGGCCGGCGAAGCCAACGACATCCTGTTTCGCGCCATTGGCCTGGTCGGCACCCCCTACCGTTGGGGTGGCAACACACCGGCGAGCGGTTTCGACTGCAGCGGGCTGGTCGACTACATCTACCGCACCGCCGCCGGCATCAGCCTGCCGCGCACTTCGCGCGACATGTCGGTCATGGAGGGGCGCAAGATACGCCGAATGACCCAGCTCGCCAGCGGTGACCTGGTGTTCTTCGACATCAGCGGGTCGATCAGCCACGTCGGGGTTTACGTGGGCAAGGGCCGGTTCGTGCACGCGCCGAACAGCGGTGGCACCGTGCGGCTGGACGATATCGACGGGCCTTACTGGCGCAGTCATTTCGCCTATGGCAAGCGACTGCTGAATTGATGTGTGGCGCGCGCCAGGTCGGCGTCGACCCGTGCTGACAGTTCAGCGCCTGCGCACTGTCTTCCCCGCTGAGCAACCGCGACGGAAACGAACGACGGCGCCAAGAGGCGCCGTCGTTCGTTTCGCTTAGGGAGTCAGACCTCGTCAGTGTGCTTCGGCACCCGGCGCATGCGCATGCCCGTGCTTGAGCTCGTCCGCGGTGGCATCGCGCACCTCGCCGATGTTCACGTTGAAATGCAGCGCCTTGCCGGCCATCGGATGGTTGAGATCGACGTCGATCGCGCTCATCCCGACCTTGTGCACCGTCACGGCGCGCTGACCGCCTTCCTTCAACTGAAGGACGGTCACCATGCCTGGCTTGAGGCGGTTGGCCTGCGGAAAATATTTCTTCGACATACGCTGGATCTGGCCTTCCTGACGCTCGCCGTATCCTTCGGCTGCGGCCACTTCCACCTGCAGGTCCTCGCCTGCCTCATGCCCTTCCAGAGCTTTCTCCAGACCCGGGATCAGCTGACCGTGGCCGAGCAATACCCATAGCTGCTCGTCGCGATCATGCGAACTCTCAACCTTTTCGCCATCCACCGTCAGGGTGTAGTGAATCGCGATGACTTTGTCCTTGCCAGCCTTCATGAGCCTGTCTCTTCTTCAAATGCAAACGCCAATCGTATCAGGACAGGGCCGTCAGCCGCGCGGAAACCCGGTCAAGCCGGTCGCCCACCTGGATAGGTCCATCTCGCAGGGGTAACACGGATCGCCGCGGCATCGGCGGCGATGCAATCCCCGCGTTTGACGGGATTGAACCCGACGGCCACAGCGACGCGTCACAACGCGCGTCACAGAACGAAACAGCGAATCCGCATGAAATTGACGTATGGCATGCCCATAACGTAAGTTCATGCGATCAGTGCCGGGATGGAACCACCACGCCCGGAGCCGCGCTGAAAGGCAGGTGCTCGCGGCCGGAAGGGTCGACGACATCGCGCCAACCACTCCTGGGGAGGACACACTCGATGATGCACAAACCGCTTGCCGGCGCACTGCTGGGCACCCTTGGCCTGATCGCCATGTCGGCCACCTTTGCCGCCACACCTACCCGCATTCATGCCCCGGCGATGGGGAAACTCACGCCGACCGCGCTCGCTGCACGGCTCGGCCTGGATGCGGGTGCGTCACTCTCGCCGCGGCTGGAGATGCGCACCGCCCAGGGTACGCTGAAGACCCGCGAGCAACAGATGTTCCGCGGCATACCGGTCTACGGCCACGGCGTGGTGGTGGAGCGGGATGCCAGCGGCGATGTCCGCAGCGTCGACGGGCAGATTTCGCAGGGCATCGGTTTCGACTTGGCCTCGACCACTCCGGGCCTCAGTGACGACCATGCCGTGTCGCTGCTGCGGCAGCATGTCGGCATGCTGCCCGGTATCGGCGCCCATGCGGTGCCGACGTCAGATATGCAGAACGCCAAGAGCGACTTGTTCGTCTACGCCGAGGGCAAGCGCGCTCGCCTGGTCTATCTCACCTCGTTTTTCGTCGACCGCAACGGCGTGCCGAGTCGCCCGACAGCGCTGATCGATGCCAACACCGGCGCCATCATCCAGAGCTGGGAAGGGCTGACCACCAAGGGCAAGCCGGGCAGCGGTGGCGGCACCACCACGCCGACCACAGCAAACGGTCCCGGCGGCAATCTGAAGACCGGGCAGTATTTCTACGGTACCGACTACGCCGCCCTGCAAGTCGAGCAATCGGGCAGCACCTGTTACACGCAAAATACCGATGTAAAGACCATCGACATGAACGGCCGCCGCAGCGGTGGCTCGGTCTGGTCCTTCACCTGCCCGACCAGCAGCGGCGACGGAATCAATGGCGCGTACTCGCCGATCAACGACGCCCACCATTTCGGCGGCGTGGTGTACGGCATGTACAACAGCTGGCTGGGAATGCCGCCGCTGAGCTTCCAGCTGGTGATGAACGTGCACTACGGCCGTAGCTACGAAAATGCCTTCTGGAATGGCAGCTCGATGACATTCGGCGACGGCGCCAGCTACTTCTATCCACTTACATCGCTGGACGTCACCAGCCATGAAGTCAGTCATGGCTTCACGGAGCAGCATTCCGCCCTGCAGTATTCCGGCCAGTCCGGCGGCATGAACGAAGCATTCTCGGATATGGCGGGTGAAGCCGCCGAGTACTACGACCGCGGCAACAACGACTGGCTGGTCGGCGCCGATATCATCAAGAACGGTACGGCTTTGCGCTGGATGTGCACGCCTACGCTGGACGGCCGCTCCATCGACAACGCCGCCAACTTCACCAGCACGATGGATGTGCATTACTCCAGTGGCGTCTACAACAAGGCCTACTGCACGCTGGCGCAGACACCGAACTGGAATACCAGGAAGGCCTTTGAGGTGTTCGCGCGTGCCAACGCAATGTACTGGACGGCCACCTCGACGTTCAACTCCGGCGCTTGCGGGGTGGAAAGTTCCGCTATCGACTACGGCTACTCGAGCACTGACGTGGCCGCCGCATTCAATACGGTTGGCGTCACCTGCCAATAGTCTGCAGTTTGCACCGTCACGCGAGTCCGGCCCGCTGGGGCCGGACTCGCGCTGTCGCGCATGGCCTACATGACAGCTGAGGGGATCGCATCCTGCGCGGAACCCCTTCCTCAAGTCGTCACTGAGACTGATCTATACTGCCGTCGAAGCGCATTCGATGTACCGTCTCCCCTCGTCACACGGGAACAGAATCATGCTCAGGCATCTGGCTGGCAGCATCACGTGAAACCTGGTCGCCACCGACTTGATCGTGCACAACGCAAGACTATCGTCCGTTGCTTCGACAATCCCGGTCACCGACTGCATGTGCGATGGAAACTGGCTATCGATCCGGTCTACGCGGCAACCAGTGACTTGCTCGCCGACACCTCGCTGCCCGTACTGGATGTGGGCTGTGGTCTCGGCCTGCTCGGACATTACCTGAGCGCTCGCGACCGCCTGCCCGATTACATCGGCCTGGATCACGACTCACGCAAGATCGCCGCCGCGAAGGCCGCCGCCCTGCAGGCCGGCCTGCAACAGCACATGCAATTATGCCCGACCGATGTTGCTGTGCTGCCCTCCGTCCAGGGCCATGTCGTCCTGCTCGATGTACTCCACTATCTCTCCGCACCGAGGCAACAGACTTTGCTGGCCGCTGTGGTACCGCATCTGGCGCCGGCAGGTCGCCTGATCATCCGCAATGTGTTGCGCGAACCGAACTGGCGCTTCCACGCTACCCGCCTCGAGGAATTTTTCCTCGAGCGATCGGGCTGGATTCCCGGTGGCGCGCAGCATTATCCGACGGCTGAGGAGCTGCGCGCACCGCTGGAGAATGCCGGACTGGAGGTACAGATCCGCTCGCTGCGCGGAAAGACTCCCTACAACAGCTATCTGATCGTCGCCAACGCACATCGCTAGCATGCAGCTGCACGTCTGGAAAGGACCCGAAACACCCTGCGCCAAGGTAAAGCAGACACGACACCCTTAATCCGGCTATACTGGGCGTTGCAGTTGTTTCGACTGCTGCGGCCAATACCGCCCCCTTCCCCCAAGTCTGCAACACGGTATCAACACTCCGGGTTGCTCAGGAGTTTGATATGTCTTTTGATTCGCTGGGCCTTGCGCCCGCGTTGTTGCGTGCGCTTGCCGACTACGGCTACACCACGCCCACACCGATCCAGGCCGCCGCGATCCCTCCGGCGCTGGAAGGTCACGATCTGTTCGCCGCTGCCCAGACCGGCACCGGCAAGACGGCCGCATTTGCACTACCGCTGCTGCAGCGGCTGTCCACCAGCGGTCAGACCATGACGCGCCGTCCGCGCGCGCTGGTGTTGACCCCGACCCGCGAACTGGCCGCGCAGGTACACGAAAACTTGCGCGATTACGGCAAGCACATGCAGGTCAGCGCCACCACTATTTTTGGCGGTGTCAGCATGGGCCCCCAGATCAATGCACTGCGGCGCGGCGTGGATGTCGTTATTGCCACACCAGGCCGACTGATGGATCACATGCAGCAACGCACGCTGGATCTGTCCGCCGTTGAAACATTGGTGCTGGACGAAGCTGACCGCATGCTCGACATGGGCTTCCTGCCCGCGCTCAAGCGGATCCTCGCCGCGCTGCCGAAAAAGCGCCAGACGCTGCTGTTCTCGGCCACGTTCGCACCCGCGATCAAGACGTTGGCGATGGATTTCATGCACAACCCGCGTGAAATCTCGGTGTCGGCGCCCAACACGGTAACGACCCTAGTCAGCCACCAGGTCCATCCAGTCGATGCGGGGCGCAAGCGCGATCTGCTGCTCCATTTGTTGTCTGCCGACAGCCGCCGCCAGACGCTGGTGTTCAGCCGGACCAAGCATGGTGCCGACAAACTGGTCACCTTCCTCAATGCCTCGGGCCTGCGCAGCGCCGCGATCCACGGCAACAAGAGCCAGAACGCGCGCACCCGTGCCCTGGGCGATTTCAAGAACGGCCGCGTAACCGTGCTGGTGGCCACCGACATCGCGGCTCGCGGTATCGATATCGAACAGTTGCCGATCGTGATCAACTTCGACCTGCCGTCGGTAGCCGAAGACTACGTGCACCGGATCGGCCGCACCGGCCGGGCCGGTATGGAAGGCCTGGCGATCTCGCTGGTCAGCCATGACGAAAGCGGCCTACTGCATGACATTCGCAAGTTGCTCAAGCAGGACATCGCGATCACTGCGGTGACAGGCTACGAGCCATCGGCCCCGCTGCGTCTGGATGCCGGTGCACCACGTCCTAAGCAAGGCGGTGGTCAGCGTCAGCCATCACGGCAACCGCGTCAGGGCAAGGCATCCAGTTCGGCCCGACCGAACGGCTATGCCGCACCGGGCCGCCAGGAACATGCCGCCGGCAACCAAAAGCGCCGCCCGCGGCCACGCCCGGCGGCGAAGGCCTGATCGAAGGTCACAAGATCACCCGACAAGGCGGCCTGAGGGTCGCCTTGTCATATCCATGACCCGAACGGACGGCGACAGGGCGGATCAGGCCGTGTCGTGGATTTTCGCGGTGAGCACGTGGTCTTCCCAGCACCCGGCGATCTTCAGGTAATCCCGGGCGTAGCCCTCACGCTCAAAACCCAGACGCTCCAGCAACCGGGCACTGCGCTCATTGCGTGGCATGTAATTCGCCATCACTCGATGCAGGCGGCATTCGCCGAACGCCCACCCCAGACCAGCCTGCAGTACCTCCTGCATCAAACCAGCACCCTGCCAATCTGCCGCCAACCCGTAACCAAGAAGACATGCCTGGAAAGCTCCACGCATCACGCCGGAGAACGTGAAGCTGGCAATGATTGCCTCCTCATCGGGATCCAACACCACGAACGTATAGCCACGGTCTGCCTGCGCGGCCTCCCAGGTGTGCTCTATTGTCTGTGCTGCGTGCTCCAGCGTGTAGTAACCCTCGTCGCGATGAGGCTCCCACGGCGCAAAATGGGCCGCGTTGTCGATCCGAAATTGCAGCAGCTTGCCGACATCCGTTGTCTGCACAAGGCGGATGCACGTCCGCGCCGTCCGCAAGATCGGCACGGTACTCATGCCAGACCCACGGCCTGGGCGTGATGACGTAGATGATCGGCAATGAAACTGCTGATGAAATAGTAGCTGTGGTCATAGCCGGGATGCCGGCGCAACAGCAGCGCCTGGCCCGCCTCGGCACAAGCCTGGTCGAATAACTCCGGCCTGAGCTGGCTTTCGAGAAAGGGATCGGCTTCACCCTGATCGATCAGGATGGTGCCGGGAAAGACCTGCCGGCGTACCAGCTCACACGCGTCATAGTCCGCCCAAGCCGCTCGATCGGCGCCGAGATAACGCGGCAACGCCTTGCGACCCCACGGTACCTGACTGGGCGCCACGATCGGCGCAAAAGCCGACACCGAACAGTAGCGATCGGGATGCTTCAAGGCGATCGTCAAGGCGCCGTGCCCACCCATGGAATGGCCGAAGATGCCGCAGCGTGAGGTATCCGCAGGGAAGTGTCCGGCAATCAGTGCCGACAACTCATCGACCACATAATCATGCATTCGGAAGCGCGAAGACCAAGGCGCCTGGGTGGCGTCCAGATAGAATCCAGCGCCTTCCCCGAACTCCCAGTCGCCGGTAGCGCCTTCGAAACCGGTGTCACGCGGACTGGTATCCGGCATCACCAGCAGCAAGCCCAGCTCGGCGGCCAATCGCTGCGCTCCAGCCTTGATTACCGCAGTTTCCTCGGTGCAGGTGAGTCCGGCCAGGTAGTACAGCACCGGACATCGTCCGCGGACGACTTGAGGCGGCTGGTAGACCGCGAAACGCATGGGACCGCCGCAGACATCGGAAAGATGTCGGTAGAAGCCCTGCACCCCGCCGAAGCAGACTTGTTCGGAAATCGTCTCGATAGCTACCATGTCCGTCGCTCCATGCTCTGGACCCGATCATAGTAGGCATAGAAAATCGCTGCAGGATTGCCCCGGGAGTCAGCGCTCCTGATCGGTCGGGCGCATCAGGATCTCATTGATGTTGACATGCGCCGGGCGGGTCACGCAAAACACGATCGCCTCGGCGACATCGCGCGACTGCAACTGGCGCATGCCCTCGGCCCAGGTATTGATCGCCTGCTGGGTAGCGGCATGGCCTATGTGTTCGCGCAACTCGGTTTCGACGACGCCGGGCTCGATTACGCTGACCCGGATGCCATGCTTGTAGACTTCCTTGCGCAGCGCTTCGGAGAAACCCACTACCCCGAACTTGGTTGCCGAATAAGCGGCGGAAGTGGCGTTGGCAATGCGCCCCGCGGTAGAGGCAATGTTCACCACATGACCATCACCGCGAGCCATCATGCCAGCCAGTGCCGCCTGGGTCGCGGCGATCAGGCCCAGCACATTGAGTTCCAGCATCTGCCGCCAGCGTCCTAGGTCGGCTTCGGCCACCGGCTCCAAATACATCACACCGGCGTTATTGACCAGGATGTCCAGACGTCCATAGTGGCGCTCCGTTTCCTGGACGATGCGCTGCGCCTCGGCCTCATCGCGTAGATCGGCTATGAGTACCAGCGGTTGAGCGCCGAGTTCTTCCAACTGCTGGGCCAGGGCGTCGAGGCGATCACGACGGCGCGCCGAAATCGCCACCCGTGCTCCTTGTTCCGCCAGTGCCAGAGCCGTCGCCTCGCCAATTCCGGATGATGCCCCGGTTACCAAGGCTACCCGACCGGCCAATCGCTTCGACATGCTTGGTTTCTCCCATGATTGCTTTGTTCGGCAGAATCAGGCACCTGGCCTGCGGGCTGCTACAATGATCGCATTATCCCGCATGCCATCGTGCATGCCACGTCGAGGTTCCCCCATGTCTTCCCCTCCCTCCGATTCCACGCCGGCCGCTGCCGGCTTCCTGGCACTTGGGCTCGACCCGAGTGTGCTTCGCGTCCTGGCGGATGTCGGTTACGAGTCACCATCACCAATCCAGGCTGCAACCATCCCGCCGTTGCTGGAAGGCCGGGACGTCCTTGGTCAGGCACAAACCGGCACCGGCAAGACGGCAGCCTTCGCCCTACCGATCCTGTCGCGGATGAATCCGCGCGCGGGCAAACCGCAGGCGCTGGTACTGGCACCGACGCGCGAACTGGCGATCCAGGTGGCCGAAGCGTTCCAACGCTATGCTGCGCATATCCCGGGCTTTCAGGTGCTACCGATCTACGGTGGCCAGAGCTACGGTCCGCAGCTGCATTCGCTCAAGCGCGGCGTGCACGTGGTGGTCGGCACCCCCGGTCGCGTGATCGATCACATGGACAAGCGCACGCTGGACCTGTCCGAGCTGAAATACCTGGTGCTCGACGAAGCGGATGAAATGCTGCGGATGGGCTTTATCGACGACGTGGAAAAAGTGCTGCAGGCGACCCCACCGGGACGTCAGGTGGCGCTGTTCTCGGCGACCATGCCCGGAGTGATCCGCAAGATTGCGCAGCGGCATCTGAAAGAGCCGGTCGAAGTCACCATCAAATCCTCCACCAGCACCGCGCCGAACATTCGCCAGCGCTACTGGTTCGTCAGCGGCATGCACAAGCTTGATGCGCTGACCCGCATACTCGAGGCCGAGCCGTTCGACGCGATGATCATCTTCGCACGCACCAAGCAGGCCACCGAGGAACTTGCCGGCAAGCTGCAGGCGCGTGGCCTGGCCGCCGCCGCCATCAACGGCGACATCGCCCAGCCGCAACGCGAGCGGGTGATCCAGCAGCTGAAGGACGGCAAGCTGGATATTCTGGTTGCCACCGATGTCGCCGCGCGCGGCCTGGATGTAGACCGCATCAGCCACGTGATGAACTACGACATCCCGTACGATACCGAAAGCTATGTGCATCGGATCGGTCGCACCGGTCGCGCCGGGCGTAGCGGTGAAGCGATCCTGTTCGTCAGTCCGCGCGAGAAAGGCATGCTGCGGGCCATCGAACGAGCTACCCGGCAACCCATCGAACAGATGCAGCTGCCGTCGGTTGACGTCGTCAACGATGTACGCATTGCGAAATTCAAGCAACGCATCAGCGACACCTTGGCGATCGGTGAACTGGGACAATTCCAGCAACTGATCGAACAGTACGAACAGGAACACAACGTGCCGGCGATCGAGATTGCCGCGGCGTTGGCGCGCATTGCCCAGGGCAACCAGCCGCTGCTGCTGAGCGCACCACCCAAGCGGGAGAAATACGAGACAGCCACCCGCGAACGCACCGCCAGTGAACGTCCGCCGCGCGAGAACGTCGCGGCGCGGCCGGCACGGGAACCCGGCCATCGCCCGATACGGGCCCATGCCACCGAGGAAGGCAAGCGCACCTACCGTATCGAGGTTGGTCACGAACATGGTGTGAAGCCGGGCAATATCGTCGGCGCGATCGCCAACGAAGCAGGGTTGGACAGTCAGTTCATCGGGCGCCTGAGTATCCGCGACCACTACAGCCTGATCGACCTGCCCGACGGCATGCCGCCGGAGATCTTCGAACACTTGAAGAAAGTCTGGGTAGTCCAACAGCAGTTGCGCATCCACGAATGGGATGGCACGGAATCGCAAGGCGACAGTGCGGCACCCGTTCGTCATCCTGGCGTCAAGAAGCCCGGCAAATTCAAGGGTGCCGACAGCCGACCGCGCCACGGGGGCGGCAAGCCGCCGCGGCGCAAATAGGTGCATCTGGCGGCCACTGCTTTTCGTCGCACTCGGCGCGAAGCCGCAGGTGCGACGCATCGATGCAAGTATCGACATGGGCTTGCTGGCGATGGACATCTACCGGTTCGATTGAGCCGGTAGCGCGCCATCCGGTTGCCCGGCTACCCTAGGTGGCCCCGTCGCCCCCCGTCAAGCCAATCCCGCGACGTCAGTAACGGCAAGCCGTGCGCCAGGCGCGCCTTGTCGCACTGCGCACTGTGCACGCCAAACTCCCATGAGGGCTGCACGTCCCGGCATACCGAGGGACGATGCTCGTAGATACCGCAATGCGCTTCCTCGCCGACCGTTCCTTGCAGCGCCACGCAATGCGGCCGGGTGGCGCTGGTCCCACGCATGGCCAGGCGATGGGGATCGAGCTTCTCGGTCAATGCCGGCGGCACGCCACCACCAAGCGAGGGCTCTGCCTCCGACCAGTGAAACGCTACGCGAAAGAACGCACAGCAGGCGCCGCAGCGCAGACAGGGATGTTCCATCGACGGGATGACCATGGCGCACCCCGAGGCACGCAGCCCACTCATTTTAAAGTGTCACGATCCCTTCGTGCGAGTCCGCCGGCGATACGTTCAGCTACATCGCCAAAAGCCGCTCGCCGCCCGCCCATCGATCGCTACGTTGCGGTTGCGGCTTGCGTATTCGCCCGTCCGCCCCTCCGCGGCTGTCCGCAGAGGTGGCGATAGCCCGTCGCCCAGAGCAACACCAGGGCTGCGCAGCCAGGTAAAGTGGGCTTCCCTTTGTGAGGACATTCGCATGATCCATCTTCCTGCCCTGGTTACCCTGCTGACGATGCTGCTGCTCCTGGGCACCGGCTGGGCCGTCGGCCAGGCCCGCAGCAAATACGCCATCAAGGCCCCGGCCACCACCGGCAACCCGGCCTTCGAACGGGCCTACCGTGTGCAGATGAACACCTTGGAGCAGACGGTGATGTTTTTGCCCACGCTCTGGCTGGCAGCGCAGTTCGGCTTCAGTGGCTGGGCTGGCATCGTCGGCCTGGTCTGGCTGCTGGGACGTGTGTGGTATGCCGCCGCTTATCTGCGTGATGCGAGCAAACGCGGTCCCGGATTCATGCTCGCCATGATGAGCTGGGCTGCGTTGCTGCTGATGGCAGGCGTCGGCCTCACCCGCGCCATGCTGATTGGCTGAATGCCGGCATCAGACCGGCGGCGTTGGAATGGTCCCGCTCAGCACCCATACCTATTGAGGCACTGCCATTGGCTCGACCGCATGCCGCGTCGCCGACACAAGCAAAGCCGTTGCCGCAGTGCAATCCTCGGCTGGCGTCGTAGGCCAGAATCAGGCGTTCGGTGTCCTGCACCATGTTGCCAGCCAACGGCACTCAGTCGAAAAGCGCAATCAACAACGACCGGCCGGGCGGATGTGAAAAGGCTGCCCACGCTGACGCTGCCACCTGTTGCCAGGAATCCTTTAAACCGATGATCGACCGCTTCGACGACACCTTGCCGCCCGCCGCCGCTTCCCCCTCGCGGCACTCCCCCACGAAGCCGCCAAGCCTCGCTGCGGCCAGCGGCCTGATCGTGCTGTATTTCGTGCTGCAAGGTATCAGCGGCTTTCTGGTTGCCATGGCGATCGGCATCATGATGGGCCTAATCCATCCGATCTCGGGGAATGGGCGGCTCGGCGCTGAGCTTGACCAAATACTGGCGCAACCCGGCATGCAGGCACTGACCGTCACCCTGACCCTGGCCATCGCTGGATTACTTACCGTGCTGCTGACTTGGCGTAAATGGCCAGCGCTATGGTCGCGTGAGGCGCCGCCGGGTTTAGGCTTCCACCGACCCAAAAGCCTGTTGTACTTTGCCCTGGCCATCGGCCTCGGGCTTGCGGCTCCGCTGCTCGGCGGGCTGCTCACCCAATTCCTTGCCGACGGCCACCAGGTCCCCCAGGACATCCAGCAACTCGGCGCCCATACACCGTTGCAGTGGCGCATCCCGCTGGTGTTGATGGTCGCAGGGCTGGGCCCGTTGGTCGAAGAGATGCTGTTTCGCGGCGTATTGCTGTCGGCCCTGTTGCAGCGCTGGCGAGTCGGCTGGGCGATTGCGGTGAGCTCGCTGCTGTTCGCGATGGCGCACCTGCCAGGCCTGCAGTATCAGTGGTATGCGTTGCCCGACTTGTTGCTGCTGGCCGTGGGGCTGGCATGGCTAAGGCTGCGTTCAGGGTCGATCTGGCCCTCGGTGCTGGCGCATGGCACCAACAATCTTCTGGCCGTCGTGGCCTGGTTTGTGGTGATCAAAACCGGTAGCTGAGCCTCACTACGGCAGCACCCCGTGCTCGCGCAACAGCAGTGCGGTCTCGAACAACGGCAGCCCCATCACGCCGGAATAGCTCCCCTCCAAATGCTCGATCCAGGCCGCACCACGCCCCTGGATGGCATAGCCGCCCGCCTTGCCGAAAGGCTCGCCGGTGGCGACATAGCCATCGATGGCGGCGGCGTCCATGCAGGTGAACCGCACCTGTGACAGACAACTGGCAGAGGCTTCATATCCGTCCCCGACAAGCCAGATCACCGAAATCACCGTGTGCGTGTGGCCCGAGAGCCGGCGCAGCATCCCGGCTGCGGCGGTGGCATCCTGCGGTTTGCCGAACACCACATCCTCGAATACCACCTCGGTATCGGCGCCCAGCACCCAGGCGCCGGCTGGCGCCCGCAGGCGAGTCAGGCCCGCCTGCGCCTTGTCGTGCGCTACCCGGCTCACGTAGTCATGCGGTGACTCACCTTGTGCCCGACTTTCGGCCACCTCGACATCGATCACGGCAAAATCGACGCCAAGCTGTTGCAGCAACTGCTGCCGACGTGGCGACTGGGACGCAAGATAAAGCATGAAAACTCCGCAGCGGGAATATCGAAGGCAACAGCATAATGCGGTATCTACCCGATCCGGGCGGAGTCGCACGAAACGGTGACGCGAAGAATCCGCTGCAGCGCAGACGGGCACCTCGATAGAATGAATCCTTCGTTTCACTTCGCAGGACGTATCACCATGCCTTCCAGACTCGGTGCACTGGCCTTCCTGTTGCTGGCGTCGCTCATCTCGTGTGCGACAGCGACCGAGGCGCCGCCACCGACCGACCCGGCTGCCATGCATGCCTTCGTCAACGACCTCCTGGCGCGCATGACGCTGAAGGAAAAGGTCGGCCAGCTGAGTATCGCTGGCGCTGACCGCAAGGACCTTCAACAGCTGATTCGTGCCGGTCAACTGGGCGGTACCAACGGTGTGTTGCCAGGGCAGGATGTGTTGGTCTATACCCGAAAAATGCAGCAGCTGGCGATGCAGTCACGACTGAAGATCCCGCTGTGGTTCATGGGCGACGTCAACCATGGATTCCGCACCATCTTCCCGGTGCCGCTGGCGCTGGCTGCCACGTGGGACACCGCTGTGGTCGAACGGGTACAGCATGCCGCCGCCACCGAGGCCACTGCGGCCGGCGTGGACTGGACGTTCAGCCCGATGGTCGACATCAGCCGCGATCCGCGCTGGGGCCGCGTGGTCGAAGGTGCCGGTGAAGATCCGTTTCTCGGAGCCGCCATGGCAAGGGCGCAGTTGCACGGCTTCCAGGGCAACAATCTGGCGGCCGGCGATACCATGATGGCGACAGCCAAGCATTTTGTCGGCTACGGCGCGGTCGAGGGCGGGCGCGACTACAACGCGACCTACCTGCCACGAGGCTTGCTTCACGACGTCTATCTGCCGCCATTTCACGCGCTGGTCAACACCGGTGTCGCGGCAGTGATGCCGGCGCTTACCACCCTCAACGATATGCCCAGTACCGCCGATCATCGGCTTCTGACCGGTCTGCTGCGGCAACGCTGGGGATTTGGCGGCGTCATCGTCTCCGACTACGACGCGATTCCGGAGTTGCAGCAGCACGGTATCGCCGCAAGCCCGGCCGAGGCGGCGCGACTGGCGCTCGCCGCCGGTGTCGACATCGACCTGCACAGCGGCACTTACCTGGCCCAGCTGCCCGCCTTAGTGCGCGATGGCACGGTACCAATGAGTGAAATCGACGATGCCGTGCGTCGGGTGCTGGACGCAAAATATCGACTGGGGCTGTTCCAGGATCCCTTCCGCTACGGCAATGCCACCCTTGCGCAGCGCGTGACGCTGTCACCGGCCCATCGCGCGCTGGCCCGCCGGGTCGCACGCGAATCGATGGTACTGCTGAAGAACGACCGCCACACCTTGCCGCTAACGCCACAGCAGCGGATCGCCGTAATCGGCCCGCTGGCCGATGACCGCCAGGCGATGCTGGGGCAGATGAGCGCCGAGGGCCAACCGCGGGACGTCGTGCCGATCCTCGAGGGTATCCGGGCAGCGGCCGGCAAGGCTGTCGCCGTGACTTATGCCCAAGGGGTCAAGGTCAACAGCCGCGATGACTCGGGCATTGCCGCTGCCGTGCAGGCAGCCGAAGCCGCCGATGTTGCCGTGCTGGTGCTCGGCGAGGATGAGCATCTGATCGGCGAAGGACACAGCCGCTCGCGACTCGGTTTGCCAGGACGCCAGCTGGACCTGGCCAAGGCCATCGTGGCGACTGGCAAACCGGTGGTAGTGGTCCTGATCAACGGTCGACCCTTGAGTATCACCTGGTTGCACGACCACGTGGCGGCAATTCTGGAGGCATGGGTCCCAGGTGATGAGGCCGGACCCGCGGTCGCCGACCTGCTGTTCGGCAAGGCCAACCCCTCGGGCAAGTTGCCGATGACCTTTCCCCGCGACGTCGGCCAGGTGCCGATCTACTACGCGCACCTCGAAACCGGACGCCCGTGGGATCCGGCAACAACCGTGAGCCGTCACTACACCACCCATTACGTGGACGTGCCGAACACTCCCCTGTATCCGTTTGGCTATGGTCTCAGCTACACCCGTTTCAGCTACGGCCACGTACACCTCGACAGCGACCGGCTGAAGGCCGGCGGTGTATTGCATGCCAGCGTACGCGTGACGAACATCGGTGACCGCCGCGGCAGTGACGTGGTGCAGCTGTACACGCGCGACAGGGTTGCCAGCGTCAGCCCGCCGGTCCGCCTGTTGAAGGGGTTTCGGCGTGTCACCCTCGCCGCGGGCGCTTCGCAGGAGGTGCGTTTCACCATCAAGCCAGCCGATCTGGCGTTCTATCGCGGCAACCGCGGTATGGGCACCGAAGCTGGCACCTACGATGTCTATATCGGTGGTGACTCCCGTGCGACGCAGTCAGGGCATTTCGCGCTGCTCGCTGGCGCCGCGCCAGCGAAGGTAAACACTCGAGCCATGCAGGCCAGACCATCCACGAGGTAGCGGCTTGGCGGACCTCAGAGGGTCAGGCTGTATTCGCAAAACTGCCGATCCTGCTGCCAGCCCAAGGATTCGTACAGGGCCTGGGCCGGCAGATTGTCGTGGGCAGTGCTGAGCGAAAGACTGGCGGCACCAAGGTGACGGGCGTGATCGGCGGCAGCGACCAGCAATGCCCGGCCAACACCCTGACGGCGTGCGGTGGTGGCGACGAACAAGTCGTTGAGCAGGTAGGTGCGTACGGCGCGCACCGAGGAAAACAGCGGATAGAGCTGGATGAAGCCGAGGCCGGCGCCGGTATCGTCGAGGGCAAGCAAGATTTCCGATTCGTGCCGGCTCAGGCGTTCGCTCAGGAAGTCACGCGCGCGAGTCAGGTCCGTGGACTGTCCGTAGAACTGGCGATAACCCTCGAACAGCGGACTCAATACCTCGAGGTCGGCGAGTCGAGCTAGGCGAATCTGCAGCGGCATGGCGACTCCGGTGGCTTGATGTCAGCGCGTAAAAAAACCGCACTGATCGCTGGCACCAGTTTGCCATCAGCCGCGGTGGTAAGGGTGGCCGGTGAGGATGGTGGTAGCCCGATATAGCTGCTCGATCAGTACCAGCCGCACCAACATGTGTGGCAGCGTTAACGGACCCAACGACCAGCTCTGGTCGGCGCGCGCCAGCACCTGGGTGGCATGACCGTCCGGACCACCGATCAGGAACGCCAGGTCGCGTCCGCTCATGCGCCACTTGGCCAGTTGCTCGGCCACCTCCTCGCTGGACCATGGCTTGCCACGGCCATCCAACACAACCACGTGGACGTCCTGCGGCAGCGCGCAGAGAATCGCAGCACCCTCGTCCTGCATCGCCCGCACATCGTCGCGGCCCTTACCACGGACGCCGGGCTTGAGTTCGATCAGCTCCAGCGGCAACTCGTGCGAGAGCCGCTTGCGGTATTCGGCAAAGCCCTCGGCCACCCAGCCGGGCATGCGCTCGCCAACGGCGATCAGGCGCGCGCGCATGATCGCCGTTGCTCAAATAACCACTGGCGCGCAGCGCCCGCGTTGGCACCCTCTCCCCTCGGGGGAGAGGAGTGAGGTGAGGGGCCGATCTTGCGCAAGACCCGCATCGAATCCGTCCTTCGATCAATCATCCCGCGAGCACCCACCCCTCACCCGCAGAGGAGAGGGGCCCAACCAGGATGGTCAACTGGCCTGCAAGGCGTCGACTTCGTGCCCGGCGTCGCCCACCGTCCAAAGTCGTTCCAGTCCGTAGAACTCGCGGATGCGCGGCAGCATGACATGGACGATGACATCGCCCAGATCCACCAGCACCCACTCGCCTTCCACCTCGCCCTCCACGCCCAACGGCATCACGCCGGCTTTCTTGGCGAACTTGCCGACCTCGTCAGCAATCGATTTGACGTGGCGTGCCGAGGTGCCCGAGGCGATCACCAGCAGATCGGCGATCGAGGTCTTGCCGCGAACATCGATTTCGCGGATGTCCTTGGCCTTCAACTCTTCGAGGGCATCGATGACGTGTTTGCGTAATACCGTGGTGGTAACAGTCGATTTGGTGCGTTGAGTTTTACTCAAGTTTCTGGGCCTCGGAACGGGATCGCGATGGGCGATAGCATCTTCAGTATAACGCCCCTCCGTCGCGGCGGAGTCAAGACGCCAAGGCGCGGACCGCCACGCGGCGCTCGTACATCAAGCGCGCGACCAGCTCCGCCGCGGGCTGTGGCCGCACCAGCGCGGCCGCTTGCCCGCACCACTCAGACAACAGATCCCCGCGCCCAGCTTCCGCGGCCGCCCGTCGCAACGGCGCCGTCAGCGCATTCAGGACAGGATACGGCAGGCCCTCCAGGGCCTCCGGTACCGCCTCGACAAACCGGTTGCGCAAGCCTCGCGCTGCGCGACCGGAGAAACTGTCCATGGTGATGACCTGGTGCTCTTTGGCATTGAGCAAGTCCTGTTTCCAGACCTCGGCCGCCGAGCACTCCGGGCAAGTGAGGAAGGCCGTCCCGAGCTGGCTGGCCGCGGCACCGAGAACTTCCGCCGCCAGCATCCCGGCACCATCCATGATGCCCCCGGCAGCGATCAACGGAATATCGAGCGCCCGGCGCGCCAGCGCAAGCAGTGCGAACAGGCCAATCATCGCGTCTCCGGCAGCATGCAGGAACGTACCGCGATGGCCACCCGCTTCGGCACCTTGCATCGATACCGCATCGGCACCGGCTTCGGCCCAGGCGCGCGCCTCGGCCACTGTTGTGGCCGTACCGATCAAGAAAATTTCCCGCCGCCGCAGCGCGTGCCGCTGGTTTGCGTTGATCAGTCCGAAGGCAAAACTGGCAACCGCCGGGCGAGCTTCGCAAAGCGCCGCGAATTGATCGGAAAAGCGTGGTGCCCACCGCGACGGCAGGCTGGTGCGTACAGCCAGCCCCTCCCGTGCCATCAGCGCATCGAGTTGCGCCCGGGCCTTTGCCACCGCGGCCATATCGACGTCGAAGTCATCGGGCAACGCGAACAACCCGATGGCGTAGGGGCGGTCGCCGAGAGCGCGGATCTTCGCGGCGTGCTCGATGATCGCCTGGGGCTCCAGATAACCTGCACCCAGCGAGCCCAGCCCACCGGCGTTGGAAACCGCCGCCACCAGCGCCGGTGGCGTGGAGCCGGCCATCGGCGCCTGAATCAACGCATGCGCGATACCCAGTCGCCGCGTGAAGGCCGATGCCGTCATCGCCTAGCCGCCCTGCCCGGCCACGATGTTCACCGTAATCGCGATGATGAACACATTGAAAAAGAACGCGATCACGCTGTGCAGTAGGGCCACGCGGCGCAGGTAGCGGCTGGTGATCTGCACATCGGAGACCTGAAAGGTCATGCCAATGACGAGGGCGAAGTAGGCAAAGTCCCAATAGTCCGGCTCCGGCGTATCGGGAAACGCCAGCCCCGAATGCTGCTCGCCGAAATCTCCGTAGAAGCCGTGAGCGTAATGTATGGCGAACATGATATTGAGAAACAGCCAGCTCAGGACCACGCTGAATACGCCTACACCCAGCGCGAGCAGGCCACCCGCCTTGGAGGCATGCAGTTCACTGCTCAGAGCCACCAGTACTACCGTCGTTAACACGATACCACCCCATAGGACACCCCAACGTCCACTGCGCTGCGCTTTCGCCTGCATGCGCATATGGGCCAGCGAAGCTCGGTTGAACATGCGCACCAAGCTGCCCAGCAGCACCATGGCCGCCAAATCGAAAGACAGCAGAATCGCCGTGGCCGACCGCAGTTGCAGCTCGATCAGCAACCCACCCACCACGATGAAAATCAGCAGGCCGATGAGCACGTGTGGTCGCGCCTTGGCGCAACGCATCGGACGCCAGCGGCGTTTTCGCGTAGCTGCAGCCAGACTCTCCTTATCTTCAACCATGCGGATCTCCACGACGGCGCCCACGAGCAGAGTGCCCCCCGCCGCATGATAGCGGGACTGCCCTAGGCATCGCGCGAGATACCCCGGGGGTCGTTGCATCCACACGGTGGCATAGCAGCACACCGCACGCTCCCTCCACCCTCCGCTCACGCGCCTCGTCGAACGCAACCTGTAGCAACGCCGCCGCTATTCCTCGCCCATCGACGCGCCGGGGTCCGCCGGTATGGATGATGGCTATCACCTCGCCTGGCTCGGTGTAGTCCGGCACGCAAAAATCACCCTCGAGCGTGGCCTGAAAGCGTCGTGCCGCGTGATCGTGCTGGATATCGAAGAACATGCTGGCTCTACCGTACGATCGATCAGCGAGCATACGATTGGCGGGAGGCAACTGTCTGTGAAGCGGCCTCCCGCAGACCTTCGCGCCGCCTCCATGCAGATACCGACACAGTGTTTACTTCGACGCCGACATGAGGAGAGCCGTATGAAGAGAACTGCATCCGCCCACTGGTCCGGTGGCATCCGGGATGGTCAAGGCACGATCTCGACCGAAACCGGAGTACTGCAGGACGCATCCTACGGCTTCACCTCGCGTTTCGAGGACGGTCCGGGCACCAATCCCGAGGAATTGATCGGCGCGGCCCATGCCGGTTGCTACTCGATGGCCTTGTCGCTTGAACTTGGCAAATCAGGCCTGACCCCCGACCGCATCGACACCACTGCCGTGGTGACGCTTGAAAAGGACGATGACGGCTTCGCCATTACTGCGGTGCATCTGATCTGCAAAGCCGCGGTACCCGGGGCCGACCAGGCAACCTTCCAAAAAATTGCCGAAGCTACCAAACAGAGTTGTCCGGTCTCCAGGGTGCTCAAGACCACCATCACCCTGGATGCGGCCCTGGAGACCTGAGCAGGATCCGCTGCTGGTGCCGGCCATCGATATGTTCGGGTTCCCCTTCAGGCCACCCGCCGGTTTCGAAGTCGCCGCCGCTGTCGCACTGCCTCGGCAAGCCGGTCCAGCAATTCCACCGAAGAGGCCCAATCGAGGCAACCGTCGGTGATGCTCTGTCCATACACCATCGACTGTCCGGACCGCAGCTCCTGACGACCGCCTATCAAATGGCTTTCCACCATGACACCGATCACGCGGGATTCACCGTTTTCGAGCTGACTGGCAATATCGTCGATTACCCGCGGCTGATTTTCCGGCCTTTTGCCGCTGTTCGCATGGCTGGCATCGATCATCAGCCGTGGTTGCAAGCCACCGCAGGCAAGGGCGGCACAAGCTGCCTGCACGCTGGCCGCGTCATAGTTCGGGGCGCTGCCGCCGCGCAGGATGACGTGACAGTCCTCGTTGCCGCCGGTGGTGGCGATCGCGGTGCGGCCGTCCTTGGTCACCGCGAGGAAATGATGCGGTTGCGATGCGGCCTGCACCGCATCCACGGCGATTTTCACATTGCCATCGGTGCCGTTTTTGAAACCGATCGGGCAAGACAGTCCCGACGCGAGTTCACGGTGAACCTGACTTTCCGTGGTGCGTGCGCCAATAGCGCCCCATGCAACCAGGTCGGCAATGTACTGCGGGGTGATCATGTCGAGAAACTCACACCCGGCTGGTACACCCAAGTCATTGATGCCGATCAGCAGACCGCGCGCCAGACGCAAGCCGCGATCGATGCGGAAGCTGCCATCCAGGTCGGGGTCATTGATCAGTCCCTTCCAGCCCACCGTGGTGCGCGGCTTCTCGAAATACACACGCATGATGATTTCCAACGCGTCGGCGTGACGCACGCGCTCGGTCTGCAGGCGGCTCGCGTACTCGAGTGCCGCACGGGTGTCATGGATCGAGCAGGGCCCGATCACCACAGCGAGGCGGTCATCGTCGCCGCTGAGGATGTCATGCAAGCGGCTACGGGCGCCGGTCACAGTAAGGCAGGCGCGTTCGCTGCTGCCGCAATCACCGATCACTTCGTTCGGCGTACTCAATCGCTTCAATTCGCGAATACGCAAGTCGTCGGTGGCGCCCTGTGGCGTGGGTATGGTGCTGCTAAGTATCATGCGGTGGTTCCTCGGATTCGGGTTCCACTGGCGCCATGAAAAAAGCCGCCAGTGTGGAGCTGGCGGCTTTTCGGGATGATCTTGACCGGTGTTTTACGATCGCGCCCCTGGCTCCGCCTGCAGCATCGGATAGCCATAAAACCAAAAATAATAGCGGGCGGCGGAAAGAATCATGGGCGTATCAATAGCACAGCGGACGGCTAAATCAAACAAGCAATTGGCATAAGCACACGCCCTGATATTCCATAGAGGACCCGATAGCGTCCGCGGCAGTCAGACCGGAGCGACCGGCAAGCGACTAAGATCGCCCCATGCCCTCTCCCCTGCAACTGTTGTCGCGCACCGTCGGCGAACCGCTACGCCATTGGGTATTGAGTGCCTTTCCTAGGGATCGTGACAGCGGCGTCGACTATGATCAGCCGCAGGGTGATCCGGGTCTGTTCGACCCGGCGGGCGCCACCTGGCGCATTCACGCAAACTTTCCAGGCATGCTGGCCGGTGGACTGGCGGCGCTGACGCTACAGACGCTGCATCCACGCGCGCTGGCCGCTGTCTGGGATCACTCCCGTTTTCGCGATGACCTGCTCGGACGACTGCGCCGCACCACCGCCTTCGTCGGTGGCACGACCTATGCTCCTGAAGCCCAGGCCAAAGCCATGATTGAGCGCGTGCGGCAAATCCATGCCCAAATTGCCGGCTTCGATCAGCACGGGCGACCCTATACCGCCGACGACCCTGACCTGCTGACCTGGGTGCATGTGACCGAAGCCTACAGTTTTCTTCAGGGCTATCGCCATTACAGCCACATCCGCTTGCCGCCCGGCGCAGCGGATCAGTATTACCGTGAAGGCCGCCGGATTGCCGAGGCTCTGGGTGCTCGCGAGGTACCAGCCTCCGAGCAGGCCGTGGCCGAATATTTCTGCCGCATCCAGCCGGAACTTGCCTTTACCGAGCGCTCGCGCGTGGTGCTTGAGCTGCTTTCCCGGGTACGCTTGCCGGTGCCGGCCGCAGGACTCTCCCGGGATCTGTTTCTGTACGCTGGCGCTGCCCTGCTGCCCACGTGGGCATCGGACCTGTTGCAGCGTACCCTATGGCAACAGCGCCAGGCGCGACTGGCAGCGCTTGCGCTGTGGTCGATCGCCCCGGCATTTCGCGCTGCCTTGAGAGACGGCATCGCCAGCCGTGCCTGCCGACGTGTCGGATTGGCACCGCAGAGCCTGACAACATGGGGTGCCGCTCCACCGACGCGCTGAAGCTCAAGCGCCGACCGATGCCCCATGGCTGCCGTCTTCTGCGGTGAATGCCACCATGACCCGGTTCCGACCGCCACGCTTGGCGGCATAGAGTGCCTTGTCGGCACGCCGCAATACATGGGCATTGCCTTTCTCCTCGGCGACCGCCACGGCCACGCCGACTGACACGGTGAGCTGCAGCAGCTCGCCGTCGATCGGCAATCGGGTGTGCTCGACCATCTGCCGCACCCGCTCACCCAGTGCCTGCGCCGCTGCCAAGTCGGTTCCGGGCGACAGCACCACGAATTCCTCGCCACCGATCCGACCTATCACATCACCCTCACGCAAACTGGCGCGGATACTGGTAACCAGCGCCTGCAGCACCTTGTCGCCCCCGGCATGGCCGAAGCGATCATTGATCCGTTTGAAATGATCCGCGTCGATCATCAGCACGCCCAGCGATTCGTGCTGTCTCTGGGCATGCGCCAGCATCTGCGCGATGGATTGATCGATCGCCAGCCGGTTGCTTACGCCGGTCAGCGCATCGATTCGGGCCAGCTTGTATAACGCCTGCTGCAGGATCTCGCTGTAGAGCAGAAGAAAGCCGATACTCGCGAACAGCGGCTGCATGCCCGACAGCACCAGATAGAACGTGTTGGTGTCATCGGACACGTTGATGCGGGTAGGCTGATCGCTGCCGAACCACAACTGGCTCTCGCGCCACACCAGCAAGACTACCGCCAGCAAACTGACCGTCAGCAACACCCGCCGAGCCCGGGTGCCAAACGAGCGAAAGCCGTCGGTCAGCGCCTCCACGTTGAGCAGCATGTTCATGGTGATCGTCAACGAGCCCCACAGCACACGGTAGCGATAGTCCGGTTGCACCACACCGAACCACGCAACGCCAAGCCATCCGACCACCGCGATGGCGGTCACCAGCCGCCAGCGCAGCGGAGCCCCGAGCAGCAGGCGCAGGGCGATCACGCTCATCGCCTGGGCGATCAGGTTCAGCGCGTTGCCACCCATTACCAGTTGCGCCTGGGAGAGATAGACATGAAACGCCAGCGTGCCCCAACCTGCCGCTTCCACTGCCAGCGCCAGCGCCCGGATCCGCAGGCTGGTCCGGATCTGACCGTCACCATGCGTGCCGACCCACAGCAAGACCGCCAGTACCGCAGCCTGGAGCATGCTGATCATTGACAGTGTTTCTACCCGAAAGGGCATCGTCCATTCCCCGCCCCCGACGCGGCGGGGTAATCAATGAGGCTGTTTTACCATCTCGCGGCCAGGATAATGACAATGACTATCAACAAGCAGGCAGTATGGCGGCCTCGAAAACGTTGACAGTATCCCAGGTTTCGCTACTTTCCCTGTCAGGGAAAACACACCGGATACCGATGGCCACGCTCATTCCAACCCGGCACAGCTGCCTGCCACGCATGAGCGGCGGCGAAAAACGACTTTCTGAGCGACTGGAACAGAAGCTCGAAGACGACTATCTGCTTTGGTACGACGTGCCGGTCGGGCTGAAGCAACGCCACCCGGATTTCGTGATATTTCATCCACGCCGCGGCCTGCTGGTGTTAGAGGTAAAGGACTGGAAGGCGGATACTATCCGCCACGCCGACCGCACCCAGTTTACCCTGGTCACCGAGCGCGGCCTGGTCAAGGAGAACAACCCGCTGTTGCAGGCCCGCGCCTATGCCCTGGAAATCGGCGTGGTGCTGGAGCGCGACCCTGCGCTGCGCCACCCTGAAGGCTCGCGCCATGCCGGCAAGCTGATTATGCCATGGGCCTGGGGCGTGGTGCTGGCCAATATCACCCGCAAGCAATTCGACGAAGGCACGCTGGGCGAGGTATTGCCCGAACACTTGGTGATTTGCCGCGACGAGCTGTACGAGACAGTCGACGCGGAGGTATTCCAGGAGCGGCTGTGGGCGATGTTCCCCCAGGTGTTTCCGGTCGCACTTACCCTGCCGCAGATCGATCGGGTGCGCTGGCACTTGTTCCCAGAATTGCGGGTCGAAGCCGGTAGCGGCCAGTTCGGCCTGTTCGGCCCCAGCGACGCTGCCATGCGACCGCTGGAGATCCCCGATCTGGTCAAGGTAATGGATGCGCAACAGGAGCAATTGGCGCGTTCGATCGGCGGCGAGCACCGGGTCATCCACGGCGTCGCCGGCTCGGGCAAAACCATGATCCTGGGTTTCCGCGCGATGCAGCTCGCGCGTGAGCTCTCCAGGCCCATCCTGGTGCTCTGCTACAACAAGACATTGGCCGCCCGACTGGAGCAGCTGATCGGGGAGCGCGGTCTCGGCGAAAAGGTGCAGGTCTACAACTTCCACAAGTGGTGCCGCAAGATGCTGATGGCCTACCACGTGGATCTGCCCGCGCAGGGCAGCCAGCATTTCTTCGAGCAGATGGTACAGAATGTCATCGATGGCGTGGATCGTGGGCAAATTCCGCGCTTTCAGTACGGCGCCGTGCTGGTCGACGAAGGCCACGATTTCGAGCCGGACTGGTACAAGCTGATCGTGCAGATGATCGACCCGTCCACCAACTCGCTGCTGGTGCTGTACGACGACGCGCAGAACATCTACGGTGACAGCGAGCGACGCAAGATCAGCTGGAAAAGCCTCGGCGTGCAGGCGCAAGGCCGCACCACCATCCTCAAGCTCAACTACCGCAACACCCTTGAAATCCTCTCGGTGGCGCGCGTGTTCGCCCAGGATTTGCTTACCTCGCGCGGCGACGACGACGATGGCGTGCCGCTGATCGCACCGGAAAGCTCAGGCCGTCGTGGCGCCATTCCGGAGTTGGTACGCACCGATACAGCTCGCGCCCAGCTCGACGTGCTGATCGCCCGGCTGCAGGACGAACACGCCCACGGTCGCCCGTACTCCGACCTGGCCGTGCTCTACCGCAACCAGTGGGAGGGCGAGAAACTGCACGCGATACTCAAGGACCTGGGCATCCCCAGCCGGCTCGCCGATCATGCCGGCAAGCAGACCCTGTTCGTGGTCGAGGACAGCGTCAAGCTGGTCACCATGCATTCCAGCAAGGGCCTGGAGTTTCCGTTCGTCATCATCCCCGGCCTCGGCTCGCTGCCAAAGGAGGGCCAGAGTGAAGCCGACGAAGCGCGTCTGCTCTATGTCGCGATGACCCGCGCCACCGAACACCTGCTGCTGATCCACCACGACGACTCGGTATTCAGCAAGCGCATCCGCGACTCGATCAACGAGGTACAGGGGCAGTTGCAAGACGCGCAATAGCCCGGCCGCGCCAGCCGGTCGCGACGAGATGACACAGGCTGGCAAGGCTTGCAAGCTGCGGCTCGAATACCCATCAAGGAAGGCTCGCACCAGCGGATCGCTTCGCCTACCCCATCCAGGAGCCGCCATGACCACCTTCGACCTCACCCCGCCCAGCGACGCCCAGCGCCAGCAGATTACCGACAGCCTCTCTGCCGACGAGAAGCGCGTGCTGCTAGAGCACGGTACCGAGGCGGCCTTCTGCGGGGTATTTCTGGACAACAAGAAGGACGGCGTCTACACCTGCCGTTTCTGCGGCCTGCCGCTGTTCCGCTCCAGCGCAAAGTTCGACTCCGGCACCGGCTGGCCGAGCTTTTTCCAGCCGTACGACGATGCACATATCCAGCTGATCCGCGACAACAGCCACGGCATGATCCGCACCGAGGAAGTCTGCGCCCGCTGCGGCAGCCATCTGGGCCATGTCTTTCCCGATGGTCCACCCCCGACCGGCCAGCGCCACTGCCTCAACTCGGTGTCGCTGAGTTTCACCGAACAGGGCAAGCCACTGCCGGACCACCTGCAACGTGGCGCGCCGGAGGGGCAACCGGATACGATCGAGTAAATAGTTCAGTCTGCCAAGTTGTTGACCCACATGGCCTGCAGAGCTGACCCGGCTCGCCGGATAACTGGACCATCCGACTGAAAGTCACCTGGCGACCCAGGCTGTGTGAAAACGCTTTTGCGGATCACGTGGATCAGTTTTGCGGCGCAGGACGCCTAGATCGCATTCCCCGTGGATCAATGCGGGCATCGCGATGTTTGCCATCGGATCTGCGATTCGATCAGAAGGTTGGCGCAAAGGGCTCGCTGTGGTGGCCGGAAGCGAAGCGCGAAGCCACTCACGTGGCGATCGCCTCCATCAATGGTGCGATCCCCATGATTCGCATCACCCGTTTCAGGTTGTACGCGAGCACGTGCAGGCTCATCTCAGTACTGACGTGCTCAAGCGTGCGTGTCAGGAAGTGCGTGTAGCCCATCCATGACTTCAACGTGCCAAAGGGATGCTCCACCGTACACCGGCGCGTGCGCATCTTGCCCGCGTCACGATCGAGCCGTTGCTGCATAGCGTCCAGAACGTCTTCGTGGACCCAACGCCTGACGCGGCGATTCGGCCCCGACGTGCATGGCGCCTTGAGCGCGCAACTCTTGCAGACTGAACTCCAGTAACAGTCCATCTCCAGTCCGGCCTCGATGGAGCGGAAGCGCCAAGTCAAGGACTGCCCAGCCGGGCAACGGTATTCGTTGACGTCCGGCAGGTAAACAAAGTCCCGTTTGTCGAACAGCCCTTTGGCATGGTTGTTGGACGTATGGGGCTTCGGGACGTACGGCGTGATGCCGGACGTTTCGCAGGCCACGATCTCCGGGCTACTGAAGTAGCCGCGATCCGCAACCACTTCCAGATGCTCAAGCTGCATGATGTCCTTGGCACGTGTCGCCATCACGGCAAGCTGATTGCGATCATGGCCAACGTTGGTGACCTGGTGATCGACGATCAGGTGATGCTTGGCGTCGACAGCCGTCTGCACGTTGTAGCCCACCATGCCGGTACCCTTGCCGCTGGTCGCCATGGACCGTGCATCGGGATCGGTGAGTGAGATCTGGTGGTCGGGCGCAGCCTCGACCTCCTTCGCCAAGGTTTGCATGCGCTGCATCTCCGAGTGCAGCTTGGCGATCTTGTCCTTGAGGTGGCGCGTATGCGCTTCGTTGACTTCGGCATCGCCGCGGCGGTCGGCAGTGTCCAGCTCGGACAGGTACCGCGCAACACTCTCCTCGATTTGCTCAATGCGCCGCTGTACCTTGGCCCGGGTGTAGTTCTTGTCGCGGGTGTTCACCGCCTTGAACTTGCTGCCATCGATCGCAACCAGCGCCTGCGCGAACAGACCCAGCCGACGGCACAGCAGCACGAACTCGCGGCAGACCTTGCGGATCGCCGCACCGTTGTCCCGGCGGAAGTCGGCAATCGTCTTGAAATCCGGCGCCAATTGACCTGTCAGCCACATCAACTCGACGTTCCGCTGCGCTTCGCGTTCCAGACGCCGGCTTGACTGGACGCGGTTGAGGTACCCGTACAGGTAGATCTTCAGCAGCGTAGCCGGGTGATATCCCGGACGGCCGGTCGCCTGTGCAATCGCTCGGTCGAACCCCAACGTCCTCAGATCGAGGTGCTCGACGAACGCGTCCACCACCCGCACCGGGTTGTCCTCACCGACGTAATCTTCAAGCCGCTCGGGGAACAGCACACTCTGCGAGCGATCCACTCCTTCTACAAATCGGCTCATCGGCTGGCTCTCGTCGATTCGACGCGCCAATTTTATCCGATGGCGGAGTTTTCACACAGCCTGG
>JASBTI010000048.1 GCA_030148505.1 Rhodanobacter sp. | reverse complement strand
ACCGCCTTGGCGCCGTTTTCACAGAACTCGAACGACGAGGTGTGATGGGGGTCGGGCCACGCGCAGCCGGGGCAGTCGAAGCCGCTTTGCTGGTTGACCCGCTTCAGCGCGCTGGTTTCGCGGGTGACCCCCATCTGCTCGCGCACGGCACCGGCAACCGCGCGCAATGCGCCCCAGCCGCCCGCCGGCGCCTCATAAGGACTGACGCCGGGAACCTTGTGGTCACTCATGTGGCACTACCTTGAGAAGGAGGAGGGTGAAATCTTCCACAGCCACAATGGATGCGACGTGACGTGTTGCGCTCACACTATGCGCAGATCAAGGTGTCGAGCAAGGGCTGGGGCAAGCAATCGGAAAGGCCAACCCGATGGCTGGGTTTGCCAGCGCAGGCCTCAATTGCCGGCAATCGGCGGCAAAATCAATTTTTCCACGCCTTCGCGGGCTAGCGGGACAAGCCCTTCGCCGCCCTGCTCGAGATACGCCTTGAGTTGACGACGCATGACCGGATCCCAGAATTTGGTCAGGTGGTCGCGCACGCCCTCTACCGCGACGGCGTGGTCCGGTTCGACCGTGAAATACGTGGCGATGTCGTTGGCCATGGTGACCAGTCGTTCGATGTTCATGTCAGTTTGTGCCAGCCAGCAGACGATAGGGATGGGTATACACGTTATGGATGCCGGGCCGCGCAAAGCCGATCAGGGTGAGGCCGGCACTGCGCGCCAGCTCGATCGCCAGCGCCGTCGGCGCGGAAATGGCAACCAGCACGGTAATGCCGACGCTAACCGCCTTGGTCACCATTTCGTAACTCGCGCGACTGGTCACCAGCGCCATGCCGTCAACGGCATCGATGCCGGCGCGGTGCATCGCACCGATCAACTTGTCCAGCGCATTATGGCGGCCGACATCTTCCCGCACCAGGATGATTCGACCTTCGCGGTCGGCCCAGGCCGCGGCATGGACGGCGCCGCTGGCGGCATTCATCGGCTGCCGTGTCTTCAAGTGCGCCAGCGCCTGTTCCAGCGCCTGGTGGCTTGTGCGGCAACCTGTGCCGACCTGGGGATGTTGCCTGACCGCTTGTTCAAGATCACGGGTTCCACAGATACCGCAGCCGCTGCGCCCGGGCAGCAGACGCGGGTTATCCCCATCCAGATGCGCTGCGCGCGCCGCGTCGCCGACCTGCATCGCCAGCTGATAGCCTTCCAGCAAGTTGCTTTCCTCGACCTGCAGCAATTGTGCCGGCTCGTCGATCAGCCCCTCGCTGAGCGAAAAGCCCAGCGCGAAATCGCGCAGATCGGAGGGCGTCGCCATCATCACGGCGAAGCTGACGCCGTTGTAGACCATCGCCACGGGCACCTCCTCGGCAACGCAGTCATCCTCACGGCTTGTCTCGCCCTCCCGCCAGCGATCGAGCGGACGGGTGACGAATCCAGGCGATGTCATTGCACGCTCATGCCGGCCCAAGCGTGTCAGCCGACTGTGCCTGTTCGAGCAGGTCCTGTTGCTGGTCGGAGAAGGCGTGGAAGCGCTTCTGCCAGTCCGAAGGCTGGTTGACGCGGGTGACCTGTACCGCGGTGACCTTGTATTCGGGGCAGTTGGTGGCCCAGTCGGAGTTTTCGGTGGTGATCACATTGGCACCGGAGCCGGGGAAGTGGAAGGTGGTGTAGACCACCCCCGGCTGCATCCGCTCGGAGATCATCGCACGCAACACGGTGTCGCCGGAGCGGCTGCGGATACCGACCCAGTCATTTTCGTTGATACCGCGTTCCTCGGCATCATGGGGGTGGATTTCCAGCCGGTCTTCGTCGTGCCACATCACGTTGGCGGTGCGCCGGGTCTGGGCACCGACGTTGTACTGGCTGAGGATACGTCCGGTGGTGAGGATCAGCGGGTGTTCGGCGTTGACCTTTTCCGAGGTGGGCACGTATTCGGTGAGCATGAAGCGTCCCTTGCCGCGGACGAATTCGTCGACGTGCATCACCGGGGTGCCGTTCGGGTGCTCCTCGTTGCACGGCCACTGCACCGAGCCGAGCTGGTCGATCTTGTCGAAACTCATGCCGTGGAAGGTGGGCGTCAAGCGCGCGATCTCGTCCAGGATTTCCGAGGCGTCGCTGTAATGCATCGGGTAGCCCATCGCCTGGGCCAGTTTCTGGGTGATCTCCCAGTCGGCATAGCCCGCCTTGGGCGCCATCACCTTGCGCACCCGCGAGACACGGCGTTCGGCGTTGGTGAAGGTACCATCTTTTTCCAGGAACGAGCTGCCCGGCAGGAACACGTGTGCGTATTTGGCCGTCTCGTTGAGGAACAGGTCCTGCACTACGATGCACTCCATCGCGCTCAATGCGGCGGTGACGTGCTGGGTGTCGGGATCGGACTGGGCGATATCCTCGCCCTCGATGTACAGGCCACGGAAGCTGCCATCCAGCGCTGCCTCGAACATGTTGGGAATGCGCAGGCCGGGTTCGCCCAGCAACGGCACGCCCCAGGCTTTCTCGAACAGCGCGCGCGTGGCGACGTCGCTGACATGCCGGTATCCGGGGAATTCGTGGGGGAAGGAACCCATGTCGCACGAACCCTGCACGTTGTTCTGGCCGCGCATCGGATTCACGCCCACCCCTTCGCGGCCGATGTTGCCGGTGGCCATCGCCAGGTTGGCAATCCCCATCACCGCGGTCGAGCCCTGGGCGTGCTCGGTTACGCCGAGGCCATAGTAGATCGCAGCGTTGCCACCGGTGGCGTACAGCCGTGCCGCCCCACGAACCAGGTCGGCGGGCACGCCGGTTTCCGCTTCCATCGCTTCCGGGCTGTACTTGTCCTGGGCCACGAACGCACGCCACTTGGCGAACGCTTCCGGTTCGCAGCGCGCGCTGACAAAGGCTTCGTCGACCAGGCCTTCGGTAACGATCACATGCGCCAGGGCATCGAGCACTGCGACATTGGTGCCGGGCTTGAGCTTGAGGTGATAGTCGGCCTGGATATGCGGCGAGCGGACCAGGTCGATGCGCCGCGGATCGATCACGATCAGCCGGGCTCCGGCGCGCAGCCGCTGCTTCATCTGCGAGCCGAAGACCGGGTGGGCGTCGGTCGGATTGGCACCGATTACCAGCACCACGTCGGTCTGCTCGATCGAGTCGAAATCCTGGGTTCCGGCCGATTCGCCCAAGGTCGACTTCAAACCGTAGCCGGTCGGCGAGTGACAAACCCGGGCGCAGGTATCGACGTTGTTGTTGCCGAAGCCGGCACGCACCAGCTTCTGGACCAGATAGGTCTCCTCATTGGTGCAGCGCGAGGAAGTGATACCACCCACCGCCTGCCTGCCGTACGCGGCCTGCAGGCGCTTGAACTCGCTGGCGACATGGGCGAAGGCCTCATCCCAGCCGACCACTTTCCACGGGTCGGAGATTTTCGCGCGGATCATCGGCGTGGTGATGCGCTCGGGATGGCTGGCGTAACCGATCGCGAAGCGACCCTTCACACAAGAGTGGCCGTGGTTAGCCTGGCCATCCTTGTTCGGCACCATGCGCACGATGTCCTCGCCCTTCATCTCGGCGCGGAAGCTGCAGCCGACGCCGCAGTAGGCGCAGGTAGTGACCACGCTGTGTTCGGCCTGGCCCTTGTCGATCAGGCTCTTTTCCGACAGCGTGGCGGTGGGGCAGGCCTGTACGCAGGCGCCGCACGATACGCATTCGGAATCGAGGAAACGGTTGTCCTGGCTGGCCGCCACCTTGGAGTCGAAACCGCGACCCTGGATGGTCAGCGCGAACGTACCCTGCACCTCGTCGCAGGCCCGCACACAGCGCGAGCAGGCGATGCACTTGGACGGATCGAAGGTGAAATAGGGATTGGATTCGTCTTTCGCCACGAACCGTGGGTTGGCCTCGCCGGCCGGCGTTTTCGCGTAGACGTGGTTGGCGCCTTCATAACCGTAGCGCACTTCGCGCAGGCCGACCACGCCGGCCATGTCCTGCAGCTCGCAGTGACCGTTGGCCGGGCAGGTCAGGCAATCCAGCGGGTGATCGGAAATGTACAGCTCCATCACCCCGCGGCGCAGATCGGCCAGCCGCGGCGTTTGCGTGCTGACGGTCATGCCCTCGCTGACCGGGGTGGTGCACGAGGCCGGATAGCCCTTGCGGCCCTCGATCTCGACCAGGCAAAGCCGGCAGGAGCCGAATGCATCCAGCATCTCGCTGGCACAAAGCCGGGGAATGTTGATGCCCGCCTGGGCGGCGGCACGCATCACCGAGGTACCTTGAGGGACGCGCACGGTCTTGCCGTCGACCTGCAGCTCGACGGTGGTTTTAGAGGTCGCCTTGGGCGTGCCGTAATCGATTTCGACAATGGACAACATGACGCATTACCTCCTCAGGACGCGGCTTTCTCAGCCGTGCCTGAAAAATCTTCGGAAAAATGCTCGAGCGCGCTGAGCACGGGGAACGGTGCCATCCCGCCCAACGCGCACAGGGAACCGTCCAGCATGGTCTGACACAGGTCGCGCAGCAGGATTTCGTTGCGCTCGCGCTCGGCACGGTCGCCCGCCACGATACGGTCGATCACCTCGACGCCACGGGTCGAGCCGATCCGGCAGGGCGTGCATTTACCGCACGACTCGATCGCGCAGAACTCCATTGCATAACGCGCCTGGGCGGCCATGTCGACGGTGTCGTCGAAGACCACCACGCCGCCATGACCAAGCATGCCGCCGATCGCCACGAAGGCCTCGTAGTCGATCGGCGTATCGAGCTGCGAGGCGGGGATGTAAGCGCCAAGCGGGCCACCGACCTGCACGGCGCGCACGGGGCGACCGCTGGCGGTACCGCCGCCATAGCCCTCGATCAGTTCGCGCAGGGTCAAGCCGAAGGCGCGCTCGACCAGGCCGGGTCGCTTCAGGTTGCCGGCCAGCTGCAGCGGCAAGGTGCCCCGCGAGCGCCCGACCCCGTAGTCGCGGTAGTACGCGGCACCCTGGTCAAGGATGATCGGCACGGTGGCCAGGGTGATGACATTGTTGATCACGGTAGGCTTGCCGAACAAACCCTCGATGGCCGGCAAGGGGGGCTTGAAGCGGACCTGGCCGCGCTTGCCCTCCAGCGATTCGAGCAGCGAGGTTTCCTCGCCGCAGATGTAGGCGCCGGCCGCCATCCGCACTTCCAGCCGGAAAGCCTTGCCGCTGCCACGCACATCGGCGCCGAGGTAACCGGCAGCTTCGGCGCTGGCGATCGCCGCCTCCAGTGCACGTTGGGCATGCGGGTATTCACAGCGCAGATAGATATAGCCATGGTCTGCCCCGACCGCGAGGCCGGCGATGGTCATGCCCTCGATCAGCACAAACGGGTCGCCTTCCATGATCATGCGATCGGAGAAGGTGCCGGAGTCACCTTCATCGGCATTGCAGACGATGTATTTCTGCGCCGCCGTCGCGTCGAGACAGGTCTTCCATTTGATGCCTGCGGGGAACGCCGCACCACCGCGTCCGCGCAGGCCTGAATCGGTGACCGTCTGCACGATGGCCGCCGCGTCCATTGCGAGCGCGGCACCAAGGCCGCGGTAACCGCCATGGGCAAGATAGTCGTCCAGGCTGCGTGGATCGATGATGCCGACACGGGCGAAGGTCAGCCGCTGCTGGCTCTTCAGGTAGTCGATCGCTTCGGTGGGCCCCAGCGCCAGGGGGTGGCTGCCGCCATGCAGGAAGTCCGCTTCGAACAGCGACGCCACTTGCTCGGGCGTTACCGGACCGTAAGCGACGCGGCCGTCGGCCGTAGCCACTTCGACCATCGGCTCCAGCCAGTACAGGCCACGCGAACCGTTGCGTACGATGGCGACGTCGAGATCGCGCTGACGAGCTTCCGCTGCCATCTTGGCCGCCACCGCTTCGGCGCCCAGCGACAGGGCACCGGCATCGCGCGGAACATAAACCGTGATGCTCATTTCGTCTCCGCGGCCAGCCACGCATCAAACCCCTCGGGGGTCAGCCGGCCTTTCAATTCGTCATCGACCATCATCGCCGGCGAGCAGGCGCAGTTGCCGAGACAATAAACCGGCTCGAGCGTGAACGCGCCGTTGGCGGTGGTCTGGTGAAAGTCTACGCCCAGGCGCTGCTTGATATGTTTCTCAAGCGTTGCGGCACCCATTGCCTGGCACGATTCGGCGCGGCATACATAAATCACCTTCTGGCCAGGCGGCTTGCTGCGAAAGAAGTGGTAGAAGCTGATCACGCCGTGCACGTCGGCCCGGGACAGGTTCAGTTCGCGGGCGATCAGCGGCACGGCGTGTTCAGGGACATACCCCAAGGCTTCCTGCACCCCGTGCAGCACCGGCAGCAAGGCCCCCGGCAGCGATTTGAGACGTCCGGTGACGTCCAGAACCGCTGCGCGGACCTCCTCGGGAAGATCCGGCAGCGATGCAGCGTTGGCAACACGTTTCATCCATACACCTTCAAAACAGTGCGGCGGCCTTGGCCAGTGCGATATACAAGCCAATCAGGAATGGTACGCCGACGGCGAGCCATGCCAAGGTACCGGTGACGCCAAAGCGACCGCGTGCGACGGTGTCGGCACGCGCGGCCACGGCGGCCGTCTCATGTTGCAGTGAGCGCTCGTGGGCCAGCTCGCCATCGGACATGTAATCCGATTCTTTTACCGGCTTTACCAGCGCATTGCAGATCAGGCCCAGCAGCAGCAGGAAGGCCATGATGTAGAGCGTGCGATCGTAGACCAGATTCCTGGCCACGCCGGCGTTGATCTGTGCCTGACGGATACCCGCGATCACGAACGGACCGATGATGCCTGCGGCCGACCAGGCGGTCAGCAGACGACCATGGATGGCACCGACCATCTGTGTGCCGAATACATCGGCAAGATAGGCCGGTACGGTTGAGAACCCGCCGCCGTACATGCTCAGGATGATGCAGATCGAGACCACGAACATGCCGGCCATGCCCAGATGGCCCCAGGTCGGCAACAGGCAATACACGACGATGCCGATCACGAAGAACGCGTAATAAGTGTTCTTGCGGCCGATCCGGTCCGACAGCGACGCCCAGAACAGACGTCCCAGGCTGTTGAACAGGCTGATCAGTCCGACCAGGCCCGCGGCAGCGGCTACCACGGCCGCCTTCTGTGCCGCGGTAAGCGTGGCTGCCGCTTCGGTCAAGCCGGCCAGCTTGCCGCCGAACACATCCTGCAGCATCGGGCTGGCCATCGAGATCACCGCGATGCCGGCGGTCACGTTGAGGAACAGCACTCCCCATATCAGCCAGAATTGCGGGGTTTTCCAGGCACGGTCCAGATGTACGTGGCGATGGGTGATCATGGCCGTGCCGTTGTGGCTTTCCGGCGGCGTCCAGCCGGTCGGCCGCCAGCCGTTCGGCGGCACCCGAAAGCCGATCGCGCCGGCGGCCATCACGATGACGTAGAGGGCGCCCATTACCATCAGCGTCGCCGCCACACCCTGACCGCCACCGGCGGAGAAATGCTTCATCAACGCTACGGCCAGCGGGGCGCCGATCATTGCGCCTCCGCCGTAACCCATGATGGCGAAACCGGTGGCCATGCCGCGACGGTCGGGGAACCACTTGATCAGCGAGGACACCGGCGTGATGTAACCCAGTCCCTGACCGATGCCGCCGAGGATGCCGGCACCCAGATAGACCAGCCAAAGCTGATGCATCGAGACGCCAATACCACCGAGAATCAGGCCGCCACCCCAGCAGAATGCTGCAATCACACCGGCCTTGCGTGGACCGGCATGCTCCAGCCAGCCACCCCAGATAAAGGCCGAAATGCCGAGTACGGCGATGAAGGTTTCAAAAATGTGCGTGACCTGCGGCACCGTCCAGTTGCAGCTGGTGCTGGTCAAGGCAGCGAAAAAGCCCAGGTTGCTGCATACCAGGGGGTCGGTGATACCCAGCAAACGGGTCATCGGCAACCAGAACACCGAGAAGCCATAGGCCATACCGATGCACAAGTGGATCGCCAACGCGGCCGGCGGTACCAGCCAGCGGTTGAATTTGGGCCCCGCAATGGTTCGCTCTCTGGCGAAGAAGCCCGCCGACCCCCCTGTTGCCGTATTGCCCGCTACTGCCTCCGATACTCCAGCCATAAGCTTCCCCCCGTTTGGATCCGTGCGCGACGCCGGACATCAGGCTTCGATCTTAGGGATGCAGCAACTTTGCGCCACACGACCAAAGTCGAATAACTGGAGGCGGAAGCGGGCTCGTCATCGAGTTGTCATGGATAGAGGTCTTTTTGCCAAGTTGGCAAGGAAAGGTTCATCAGGTGGTCTCGGCACGGACTTGTGACAGGCAAAAACTGCAGGACTGGCAGCAACCTCTTGTCCACCCGCAGGAAGAACTCATGACGCATGTTTCCGCCGTACGCCGATCGCCACTCGCCACCGCCGTAGCCACGGCTCTGGGTCTGCTGGCACTGACCGCGTTTGCGGGTACCGCCTTTGCGACGATGCCCACGGACAGCGCTCCCCCCATGGGTACGACAGGGACCATGGGTAGCAATACGCGGATCGTACAGCTGAAGAAGATCGTGGTGCAGGCAGGCGCCGAAACCACCAGTGACCAGGCACCGACCCAGGCATCACTGGTGGCCACCGAACCGCAGTCGATCATTGGCGACCGCTATATCGAGAACGTGGCGGCTTACACGGCCAACTACAGCGACATCGTGAAGATCGCACCCAGCGTGGCCGACGTTGACCCGAACGGCCCCGGTTTGATGGAGTCACAGGGCCTGTCGATACGCGGTTTCCAGAACGGCGAGTACAACGTTACCTTCGATGGCATCCCGTGGGGCGACTCGAACGACTTCACCCAGCATTCGACCTCCTACTTCATGCCGCAGGATATCGCCCAGGTCACCCTCGATCGCGGTCCTGGCAGCGCACGCACGTTGGGCAACGCCACCTTTGGCGGAACCTTGTCGGTGGACTCGAAGAATCCCGACCCGGTGATGTCGATCAACCCGTTCTTCAGTGTGGCCAGCTTCAACACCCAGGTCGAAGGCTTGCGCTTCGATACCGGCACACTCAAACAATACGGCGGCACCACCGCCTACTTCAGCGCCAAAAACCTGAGTTCGGATGGCTACCTCACGCATGCCGGCCTGCACCGACAGAACTTCTTCGCCAAGGTCGTGCAGCCGCTGGGCACGGGTACCACCTTGACGTTTGCCACCAATCTGACCCGCTTGCGCCAGAATGACAGTACGAGATCGACTGGAGCAATGGCGGCGCGCTCAATGCCGTGCCGACCAGCGCCGCCATCGATCGCTACCTGAGCGACAGCCTGACCGACATGCAGACGTATGCCGAATATCAGTGGCATGCCACCGACAAGCTGGACGTCACCGGCGGCGTCAAGTTTGTGAACTTCCGCCGCACCCTGAACGCCACGGTGAACCAAGGCACCGGCCAGCCGATCGATTACGCCCAGACCTGGACCCGCGATCTGCCATCGCTCGATATGCATTACGCACTGAGCGACCACTGGAGCGCCTACGCGCAGTGGGCCAAAGGCTTTCTCGCCCCGAACCTCAATACCTTCTATTCCGTCGATCCGTCGATCAACCAGGTGAAGCCCGAGGGCACTACCAACGAGCAGATTGGCACCGCGTGGAACAGCGACGGCCTGACCCTGTCACTGGATGCTTACCATATCGATTTCAGCAACAAAATCGAGAAGCGCAAGGTCGGTACCCAGACCCAGTTCTACAATGCTGGCGGTGCCATCTACAAAGGCCTGGAGGGCGAGGCTACCGTGGCGATCGGGGACGGCTTCAGCGTTTACGGCAATGCCTCGCTGAACCGTGCCCGGGAGAGGGTCAACAATCAGTGGTTGCCGAACGCGCCGGACCGTACCGCGGCGCTCGGCGTGCTGTTCGACCACGGCCCGTGGTCGGCCTCGATGCTCGACAAGTACGTGGGCGTCCGTTATGGCGACAGCGGCCAGACTCAGCGACTCGGTGGTTATGCCACGACGGACCTGGCCTTGAGCTACATGTTCGTGCACCCGCTGGCCGGGGTGCGCGACGCGACCATGTCGTTCAAGGTAGGCAACATCGGGGATACCAAGAACATCTATGCGTTGGCCGGCTACACCGGCCAGGATGGCACGCCGCTGTACTGGACGATCCCGGAGCGAAGCTTCGAGCTGGACGTGTCTGCCCATCTCTGAGCCGGCTGAGAAATCCGCTCGGTGCAGTCGCAGCCTGCCGTGAGCGGTTGTGCCACGTAAGGTGACGCAACACTTCTTGTCCCATGTGGGAAATACCAGCAAATGACATCGTCGCCCGCGAGATTGATCCTCATGGCACTGGCGCTGTGGCTGCCCAGCATGGCGCAGGCAACACTTCCCGCTTCCGCGATCCAGCATGTGCTGGTCATCAGCATCGACGGCATGCATGCCGTCGACCTGCGGCAGTACGTGCAGTCACATCCCGATTCGACTCTGGCCAGCCTGGCGGCGGATGGAGTGGAATACACCAATGCGCACAGCGTGATGCCTGCCGACTCGTTTCCTGGACTGCTCGGCATCATGACCGGAGGCCGCCCCGCGGCGACTGGCGTGTATTACGACGTAAGTTACGACCGCAGGCTTGCCAGCTCCGAGGCCGCCTGCAAGGCGGGTCGGTTGGGAACCACGGTGGCCTTTGACGAAGCTGTTGATGGGGCGCTCGATGCGCGAGGTCAGCGGACGCTCAAGGTATCCCGTTTGCCGCGACGGGCCGGCAGCTGCAAGCCGGTTTACCCGCACGATTACCTGCGCACGAATACCGTGTTCGAAGTCATACGTGCGGCCGGCGGGTATACCGCGTGGATCGACAAGCATCCGGTCTACGAAATCCTGCGCGGCCCCAGCGGGCATGGCATCAACGACCTCTATACCCCGGAGATCGGCGGAGACTATGAAGGTGAGCAGGTGAAGGCCGCCGACCACATTACCGGGTCGATCCGGCACACCGAGCACTACGATGCGATGAAGGCCGAGGCCCTGCTCAATGAGATCGATGGCTGGACTCATGACCGCACCAGGCACGCGCCGATCCCGACCCTGTTCGGCATGAACATGCAGGCAGTCAACGTGGCACAGAAGCTGGTCGGCTACATCGATGCGACAGGCAAACCCAAACCAGGACTCGAACAGGCGCTCACCCACTGCGACAGCCTGCTGGGCCGAATGGTCAAAGCGCTTCGGCTGCACCACGCGCTCGGCACCACCTTGATCGTGATCACCGCCAAACACGGCAATGCACCGATCGACCGCACACGCTTGCGGCACATTGAGAAGTCGGCCCTAGCCGATGCGGTGAATGCGGCCGCGCCCGATGCGCTGGCCCAGTTGACGGCCGACCAGGGCGCGCTGATCTGGCTGCACCGCAGCACGGACGCAGCACGCGTTGCGGCGGCCTTGCGTCAGGCCGCGCCGCGACTGGGTATCCGCGAGGTGCTGCAAGGTCCTGCGCTGGCACGACTGTTTCCTGCCGGCACCCATGACAGTCGGGTTCCGGACGTGGTGGTGATCCCGCATGCAGGTGTCATCTACGGCAAGCCCGGTGATGCCAAGCTGGCCGAACATGGTGGATTCGATGACGATGACACTCATGTCGGCCTGTTGCTCAGCAATCCACATCTGTCAGCCCAGACGAGCCGGTTGTCCATGCCGGTTAGCACCACCGAGCTGGCCCCCAGCATGCTGGCGGCACTCGGCCTGGCACCGAGCCGTCTGCAGGCAGTGAAGGAGGAGGGCACAGCGGTGCTTCCGGGCATTATGTGGCCCGCCCTGGCTGCAGGTTCGCACTGAGCCAATGGCGATGCGGTTCCGCGCAGGTATCGCACGGGGCCTTCGCTATCGGTCACGCGGGTCCTCTTGCAGCCCTGCACCCGCCTCCAGAGTTGAGCGCGCAGCGCTGGCTGTATAAGATGGGCCAATGATAGCCGCCATGCGCTCCCGCATTTTGTCACGTCACCCTCGCGCCATGATGCGTTGGCTGGCATGGATGATGCTGGTGGTCACGGCCTTGACAGTTGCGCCGCCGGGGATCGCACACGGTCTGGATTTTCATGCCGCGCAGCCGATCACCGCCAGCGCTACTCAAGCCACCCAGGCGGCAATCGCCCATCAGAGCCATCCCCCGGCCCATGTCGACTCGGGTTGTTGCGGGGGGCCTGCCGGTCAGCATTGCAGCTGTGCCGTTGTCTGCGGTACGGGGCTTCCGGTGTCCGACGTATTTGCTCTCGCGTACAGCATGAATACCAGCTATTGGGCTCCATCGCTGGTCGATGCGCCGTCCCAGCCTGCCGCCACGCCGTTTCGACCACCCGTAGTCTAGTTTCTTCCGTTATCGCATGTACCTGTTTGCGACTGATCGTGCAGCGATCGTCGTGAGCCTTGGCGTCGCCGGGTATCCAGCACGCGATACCCGTGTTTCGGAGATTCTTGATGAAGTTGATTTCATGGCCGGCAACGGATCATCCGTTGCGTGCATCCATACCCGTCATGTTTCCGCTCAACGGAGTAGTCCGTGACGCCACGCGTGCCGTCGCGGACGTGTTTTGCCGGGCCGTAGTGGGCAGCACCCCGCGATTTCGCAAACCTGCATTTTCCACCGGCAAGATTTGCCGGCATCTCTATGTGCTTCCAACAAGGGTTGAGCATGAATAAGCATATCAAGCACCACAGCATCACCGTCGCCGTGGTCCTGGGTGTCCTTGCCGTGGGCGCCGGAGCTTTTGTCTATTCCGGGCTCTACAACATCGGCGCCGACGACCATCACACCAAGCCGGTATTCGCAGTCTTGCAAACCTTGCGGAATCGTTCGATCCATGTCCGCTCGGAAGACCTGAAGGTACCGAATCTGAACGATCCGCCATTGATCCTGAAAGGTGCCGGCCAGTATGCCGCGATGTGCACCGGATGCCATCTGGCCCCGGGCATGAAAACCTCGGAAATTCGTCCGGGGTTGTATCCGCAACCGCCGAATCTTTCGCAGACGCGAGTCGATCCCAAAGATGCATTCTGGGTCATCAAACACGGCATCAAGATGAGCGCGATGCCGGCGTGGGGTTTCAGTCACGATGACCCCACGATCTGGAGCATGGTGGCGTTTCTGCAAAAACTGCCGGACATGACGCCGGCGCAGTACAAAGACATTGTGGCCAAGGCGCCGCCCGACGATGACATGGACGGCGGTGACGGCGGCCACAGCCACGATCATGGGGGTGGCATGCCGCAGGAAGCGGGGCAGGGTCATGCCAATACGGGTAGTCACGAACGCGCCAATGCGGCACCTGTCGCCGGCACACGGTTGAACATGGACGGCTTGAAGCCACATGCCGTTCCGCAGGCGGAGGCTGTTTCCAACCAGTTGCACCAGGCCTTGCAGCAAGGAGATCGCAACGCGGTGCTGGCCTTGCTGGCCCCCGATGCGACGATCAGCGAAGCGAACGTGGTGCAGACCCGCGAGGCCTACGCGGCGGCTCATCTGGGCGAGGACATCGCATTTCTGAAGCACGCCAGAGTCACTACCGTCTCGCAGGGTTCGGTGCAGCAGGGCAACACGGCCGTGGTCGGCAGCGAGAGCGAGATCCGCACCACCATCAAGGGCAAGCCGGTCAGCTTGCGCAGCCGCGAACTGCTCAATCTGAAAAAGATCGGAAATACATGGAAGATCGTGGCGATTCACTGGCAATCGAGCCCGCTGACAGAGAAAGCGTCATGAGGCGGGGGGCGTGGCGCATTATCACCAGTCTGGTCCTGGCTGCGCTGATCTTGCCGGCCGTTGCCATGGCGAACAGCGCCGAGGTCTATCGCGACCCAAGCTGTGGTTGCTGCGGCGCGTGGATTCACTATCTGCAAGCCCACGGCTATGCCGTCAGCAGTCATGAGGATCAGCCGATGGCGGCGGTAAAGGCGCGGCTTGGCGTGCCGGCTGATGCGGCCTCATGTCATACCGCGTTGATCGGCGGCTACGTGATCGAGGGCCACGTGCCGGTGGAGGATATCCGGCGGTTGTTGGCCGAGCACCCCGATGCCCGGGGCCTGGCCGCCCCTGGCATGCCGATGGGTTCACCCGGCATGGAGATGGGTGCTCCGGTGCGTTACGACGTGCTGCTGATTGCCCGCGACGGCTCCACCCGCGTGTTTGCCACCCACGGACCGCGGGCATGACGGCTCATGCTTGAGCGGGAGGCTGGATGTTCCATTCCCCAACGACGGCTCATTTAGAAAGGGAGGCTCCATCACATGTCAATGGCGCTGTTTGCCCTCGGTATCGGCGTCGCCGTCCTGTTCGGAGGTTTCTCATGAAGCGCCTGAGCGCGTGCTTCAAGCACGCTGGTGCCCGCGCGCGCTTCGCCAACCCTCTTGTCTGCCCCACAAAAACTTTTTTTCTTTGACTCTGGAGTTTGAAATGTCACGTATCCAAGTACCTTTTGATCCGCCCGGGCTGAGCGACCCCTCGCGACGCCGTTTCGTACGCGGTCTGGCATTGGGCGGTGTGCTGGCCGGGCTGGTTCCGGCGGCCAGCATCGCCCAGGGCATCCAGGCCAAAAGCAGCGCGGGGCTGCGGCGTTCGCCATCGGTCCTGCGGGGCACCACCTTCGATCTGGAGATCGCCGAGACCCCGGTCAATTTCACCGGGAAACCCGCCATCGGTACCATCATCAACGGCCAGGTACCGGCGCCCACGCTGTACTGGCGCGAGGGCGACACGGTAACCCTCAATGTCACCAACCGGATGCATGTATCCACCTCGATCCACTGGCACGGCATGATCCTGCCTGCGGGTATGGACGGTGTGCCGGGGCTGAGCTATCCGGGTATCGCACCCGGCGAAACCTTCCAGTATCGCTTCAAGGTGCAGCAGGCCGGTACCTACTGGTATCACAGCCACACCCGCTTCCAGGAGCAGACCGGCTTGTACGGTGCCATCGTGATCGAGCCACGGGAGCCGGAACGCTTTCCCAGTGACCGCGAACACGTGGTGGTGTTGTCCGACTGGACCGACACCGACCCCGAGCAGGTATTCGCCAACCTCAAGAAGATGGGCAGCTACTACAGCCGTACCGAACCGACCACACCGGAGATCTTCGAGCAGGCCGGCATGGAAGGGTTTGCCAAGGCGTGGAAGGAGCGGATGGCCTGGAATCGCATGCGCATGAGTCCGCGGGACTTGTCCGACGTAACCGGCTATACCTACACCTACCTGACCAATGGCGTGACCCCCGAAGGCCGTTGGACCGGTCTGTTCAGCCGCGGCGAAAAAGTCCGGCTGCGCTTCGTCAACGCCTCGGCGATGACCTACTTCGACGTACGGATTCCGGGTCTGAAGATGACCGTGGTGGCCGCCGACGGGCAAGACGTGGAGCCGGTGTCGATCGACGAGTTCCGCATTGCCGTGGCCGAGACCCTGGATGTGATCGTCAGCCCCAGCGATGACCGTGCGTACACCATTTTCGCCCAGGCCATCGATCGGACCGGCTATGCGGCCGGCACCCTGGCGCCACGCGAAGGCATGCGTGGCGAGATTCCAGCAATGGACCCGGTCCCCAGCCTGAGCATGGCGGACATGGGCATGGACATGTCGAAGATGGCCGGCATGGCGGCGGGTGGCATGAAGGCCATGCCAGGCATGGACATGGGGGGTATGGCCATGGGCGGTATGGGCAGTAGCCAGACGGTGCCGATCCACCATCACTATGCGACCGAATACGGGCCGATGAATACCAAGGTCACCCAGGTGGCGTCGACCGCGCTGGACGACCCCGGCGCAGGCCTGCGGTACAATGGCCGGCGCGTGCTGAGCTATGCCGATCTGCATACCATCGGCGGCCCGCTCGACCCGCGCGAACCGACCCGCGAGATCGAGTTACACCTCACCGGCAACATGGAACGCTATCTGTGGTCGTTCAACGGCGTGCCGTATTCCGAGGCGAAGCCGATCCTGTTCCATTACGGCGAGCGGCTGCGCATCGTATTGGTCAACGACACCATGATGAATCACCCGATCCATTTGCACGGCATGTGGAGCGAGGTGGAAACCGCTCAGGCACAGTTCCAGGTGCGCAAGCACACGGTCAATGTGCGTCCGGCGCAGCGCATCAGTTATCTGGTCAATGCCGACGCCCGGGGACGATGGGCCTACCACTGCCACATGCTTTATCACATGGACGCGGGCATGTTCCGCGCGGTGGTGGTGGCATGAGGACCACGACGATGACCATGTATCCGATCACCTTTCGCCGTGGCTTGCTTCCCGCCGCCCTCGGACTGGCTTTGCTGGGAATCTCATCCGCGGTCCTGGCGCAAACCGACGCGCCGGCGGCCGCTTCGAGCACAGCAGCGGCCAGCTCGTCGATGACGATGACGATGAAACACGGTGCCGGCATGCACGACATGCACGGCAAGAAACGACCCGGCACCAGCCAAACCATGGCGCCGAGTGACGGCCACAAGGCCATGGCGCGCGGCGCGATGATGGACATGTCCCAGCAGCCTGCGAAAAAATCCGCCGACATGGGTGCCATGCAAAACATGCCGGGCATGGCTGGCATGGCCATGCCGATGGACATGAAGCACGGCAAGGCGATATCCAAGGCGCCACCGATCGGTAGCCTGCCGAGCACTGATGGCGCGGCACCGAAGGGTTATGACGCCTACGGCGTTGCCTTGCGCATTCACGACGATCCTTTATTGGCCAAGGTGCAGATCGACAACCTCGAGAGCGCGCACAGCAGCGACGGCGCAAACGCTCAGCAATGGGACGGCCGCTTCTGGGTCGGGCACAATCTCAACAAATTGTGGATCCGCAGCGAGGGCAGCCGCAGCCAAGGGCGTATCGAAGAGGGCGATGTCGAAGCGCTTTGGGGGCATGCCGTCAGTCCCTTCTGGAACCTGATGGTCGGCGTGCGCCATGACTTGGGCAGCGGACCCACCCGAAACTGGGCGGCGTTTGGCTTCCAAGGCATCGCGCCCTACGAATTCGAGTTCGAGGCAACCGCCTATGCAGGGCCGTCGGGGCGCACGGCGTTTCGCCTCAAGACCTCGCAGGAGTGGCTGTTCACGCAGAAGCTTATTCTCACCCCCGAGCTGGATCTGAACGCCTACGGCCGTGCCGATCCACGGCGCGATCTTGGGGCGGGTGTCTCAGACGCGTCGTTGAGCTTCCGGCTGCGTTACGAGTTCAGCCGCAAGTTTGCGCCGTATATCGGCTATGCCTGGGTGCGCAAGTTTGGCGCAACGGCGAACATGGCCCGCGCCGCCGGCCGCCCGGTCTCCGAGCGGCAGATCCTGATGGGCGTGAGAGTCTGGTTCTGATCCAGTGACGGGACGGTGTGGCGCCGCGGTTGGCCGGACGGAACCGGCTGCTGTGGCGCAACGCCGCACCGCTCCTTCGACATATTCCCTGCAAGAAGTTTTCCACTACACTGCACTTACGATGAACCGACGTTACCTGCTGAAGCGACGTACCTGCCTGCGGCTGATGCTGCTGCTGGTGCTGTCGCTGCTGGGACAACAGGTTGCCTTGGCGTCGTATCTTTGCCCCACCGCGGACATGCCGGTGGGCAACGCGGCAATGAGCATGCATTGCGAAGGCATGTCGGTGCTGCAGAAGCAGCAAGCCCCCGCGTTGTGCGCGCAGCATTGCGCACAGCAGGCGAGCGCAACCCCCGATGCCCGTTTGCCCAGCGTGCCTCCGCTGTCGATGCCGGCACTGTTGCCGGCACCGCTGGCCTTGGTCCCCACCTATGCGCCAGGTAGCCTGCTGCATAGCGATGCTGCTGCGCCGGTCCGGGGTATTGCCCCCGCGTTGCGCTTTCGGGTGCTGCTGATCTAGATATCCGTTGAGTCATTTTGTGCCCGGCCCAGTCCGGTAGTCGCACTTGATCTCAGTCAACGGGTATCTCCATGCGTTTCAATCTAGTTTCACGGCACCGCTGCGTGCCGGTCTTACTGCTGTGTGCGCTCACGGCGCTGCCATGGGCCACACTGCAGGCGGGTGAACTTCGCCCGCAACCCAGGCCGTCGCAACACGCCGAACAGCTCAGCCCCCCTCCCGCAGAACCAGCAGCCGTAGTCGCCACAGGAGCGAAGCTCCTCTCGGTCCGTCAGCTGGTGCGCAACGTCTGGCGACACAATCGCGGCATCGACGCGATGCGTGCTGCCACCGCGGCGGCCAGCGCAAGGATAGAGTCAGCCGGCGCACTCGACGACCCGACGGTGAGTTACGCCATGGCCCCCAATACGGCTGGTGGGCCCCGCCAGGGTTTGAACCAGAATGTGCAGGTGAGTCAGAACCTTCCATGGCCCGGCACTCTGGACTTGCGCAGCAAGGTTGCCGAAGCGGAGGCGGTATCGGCAGACGAACAACTGGCCGACCTTCGGCTTCGACTCGCGGCGCGCGCGCGTGCCGACTACGCGCAGTGGTACTACGTGCATCAGGCACTGGCCATCAATGCCAGAAATCGCACTCTGGTGATGCGGTTGCGCAAGGTGGCAGAGACGGCCTACGCCTCGGGTCAGTCCCCGCAGCAAGATGTGTTGCAGGCCGAGGTCGAGCTGACGCGGCTGGACAACCAGGCCCTGGAACTCAAGCGGATGCGGCGTACCGTGCGAGCGAAGATCAACGCGTTGCAAAATCTCGCTCCCGGCACGATCGTGCCAGCACCCGCCCCCTTGCCGCGGCAACGTGTTTTGCCGAGCTACAGGGCGTTGCAGGATGCCGCCTTGGCGCACTACCCGATGTTGCAAAGCCTCGACGCGCGGGTCGACGCAAGTCGCAAACGGGTCGATCTGGCGCACAAGGCCAACTACCCCAAACTCAAGCTGATGGCCGGTTACAACAGCCTGATGGACATGCCCGCCAAACGCCTGGTGATCGGCGTGGGTTTCAGCATCCCATTCGGGGGCAATCACCGCGGCCAGGTCAATGAGGCCAACGCAAACCTGCAAGAGAGCGAGGCCAACCTGGCCGATGCGCGCAACCAGCTGTTGAGCGATCTCGACCAGACCCATGCGACGGCGTCCCAGGCCGCGGAAACGATTCAGCTTTACACCCAAAAGCTGTTGCCGTTGACCGCACTGAACCTGCATGCCGCCGAGGCCGACTACAGCAACGGCACGGGTGACTTCCTGAAGTTGATCACCGCCGAACAGCAGGACCTCAAGGCGCGCCTGGAGCTAGCGCGTGCCCGCGCGGATTTCTATACCCAATTGGCTTCCCTCGATTACCAGACCGGTGGCGCACTGTGGCCCTCTCCGGTGTCTGCCACGGCCCAGGATGCAAACCCATGAAAAAGTCAAGCGTAATTCCCCTGACTATCGTCATCGTGCTGGCCGCGTTGCTCGGCGGCTATTTTGTCGGCAAGCGTGGCAGCGTCACGGGCAGCCGGGACACAGGTTCCAGTACAGCTCCGGCGACGACAAAACGCAAGGTGCTGTACTGGAAGGCACCGATGGACCCCAACTTTCATAGCGACAAACCCGGCAAATCGCCGATGGGCATGGAGCTGGTGCCGGTATATGCCAGTGACGGCGGGAACAACGCCAGTGACGTGAAGATTTCGCCGGATGTGGTCAACAACCTCGGCGTGCGCACGGCGCTGGTACAGCGTGGCTCGCTTTCGCATCGCCTGGTCACGGTCGGCTACGTCGGTTACGACGAGGACACCATCACCAGCATCAATACCCGTGCCGACGGCTGGATCGAAAAACTGGCAATCAAGAGTGCCGGCGACCCGGTGCGTGCCGGACAACTGCTGTACGAGCTGTTTTCGCCCAAGCTGGCCACCGCCGAACGCGAGTATCTGACGGCCCTGTCCAGTGGCAGCCAGTCGCTGATCGCCGCATCGGCCGAGCGCATGCATTCGCTCGGCTTTACCTCCTCGCAAATTCGCCAGTTGCGACGCACACGCAAGGTCAGCGACCGCGTGGCCCGGTATGCGCGCAGTGCCGGTACGGTGATGAGCCTTGCGGTGAGCGAAGGCGCATACGTGATGCCTGCCACGCAGATCATGAAGTTGGCGGATCTACACACCGTGTGGGTCATGGCCGAGGTGGACGAGAGCAACGCGGGCTTGCTGCATATCGGACAGAAAGCCGTCGCCGAATTCGACGCCTTTCCCGGCCGGCAGTGGGAGGGGGTGATCGACTACATCTACCCGGATCTCAGCGCAATGACGCGCACGGTCAAGGTGCGTCTGCGCTTTGCCAACCCCGACCTGAAACTGCAGCCGAACATGTATGCGCGGGTGACCATCCACGCCGAGCCTCAGCGCAATGGCATCTATATCCCCAATCAGGCACTGATCCGCACCGGGCACAGCCAGCGCGTGATTGTGGCGCTCGGTGGGGGGCGTTTCGATGTCTGTCCGGTGCAGGCGGGTTTCAGTTCCGGTGACCGGGTGGAGATCCTCAAGGGCCTGCAACCCGGTCAGCGGGTGGTGACCTCGGCGCAGTTCATGATCGACTCCGAGGCCAATGTCGGCGCCGCCGCCTTGCGTCTGGGGGGTGGCAGAACCGGCTGCAATGTGTCGCCGCCGGACCACGTCGGCAACGGAAAATCCGCGGCAAACGGCAAGGCAGCCGACAAGAACATGCCGACGATATCGGGCAAGGATGATGCTGGCACAACCACGACGAAAGCGAAAAAGGCCGCACCGGCCGGTGCGGCGATGCCAGGCATGGCGATGGGTGCGGATGCGTCAGGTAGCCAGCCCGAGGCAAAGCGTGCCGATAAGCCCGCCAGCGGGAGGCAGCCGCAATGATTGCCGCGATTATCCGCTGGTCACTGAACAACCGCGTCTTTGTGCTGCTGGCCCTGCTTTTTGTGGTGGTGGGCGGCCTGTATACGCTGCAGCGCACGCCGGTCGACGCGATCCCCGATTTGTCCGATGTGCAGGTCATCATCAAGACGCCTTATCCCGGGCAGGCGCCGCAGGTGGTGCAGGACCAGGTTACCTATCCGCTGGAAACTGCCATGCTGGCGGTGCCGGATGCCACCGTGGTACGGGGCTACTCGTTCTTCGGCGACTCGTATGTGTATGTCACCTTCAAGGATGGCACCGACCTGTACTGGGCCCGGTCGCGGGTGCTGGAGTACCTCAACCAGGTTGCCAGCAGCCTGCCATCCGATGCCCACCCGAGCCTGGGGCCGGACGCTACCGGGGTGGGCTGGGTCTACGAGTACGCGCTGGTGGACAAGACCGGCAAGCATGACCTGGCTCAGTTGACCAGCCTGCAGGACTGGTTCCTGAAGTACCAATTGCAAACGGTACCGGGAGTCGCCGAGGTGGCTACCGCCGGCGGCATGGTCAAGCAATACCAGGTCGTCGTGAACCCGGACAAGCTGCGTGCTTACGGGATCACCCTGGAGCGGGTGAAAAAAGCCATCCAGAACGCCAATCACGAGACCGGCGGCGCCGTGGTCGAGCTGGCCGAAGCCGAGTACATGGTGCGTGCCAGCGGTTATATCAAGAGCATCAAGGATCTTCTGGAAGTGCCGTTGATGACCACCAGCAACGGCACGCCGGTACAGCTCAAGGATGTGGCCGACGTGCGCATCGGTCCGCAGATCCGCCGTGGGATTACCGAGCTCGACGGGCAGGGCGAAGTGGTCGGCGGCGTCATCGTCATGCGCTACGGCGAGAACGCGCAGAAGGTCATCGATGGCGTCAAGGCGAAGCTGGCTTCGCTGAAAGGCAGCCTGCCGCCGGGCGTACAGATCGTGCCGACCTATGACCGTTCGCAATTGATCGGCAAGGCCGTGGGCAACCTGCGCGAAAAGCTGATCGAAGAGTTCCTGGTGGTGACGTTGATCTGCGGCATCTTCCTGTTCCACTTCCGCTCGTCGCTGGTGGCCATTATCAGCTTGCCGGTGGGCATCCTGATGGCCTTCATCATCATGCGGATCCAGGGTCTCAACGCCAACATCATGTCGCTTGGCGGCATCGCCATTGCCATCGGCGCAATGGTGGACGGGGCGATCGTGATGATCGAGAACCTGCACAAACACATGGAGCACGACGACGACGGCGACCGCGGTGGTGAAGGCCACTGGCGACGGGTCATGACGGCGACCGTGGAAGTCGGGCCGCCGCTGTTCTTCTCGCTGGTCATCATCACCCTCAGCATGGTGCCGATCCTCAGCCTGAAAGGGCAGGCCGGACGCATGTTCTCGCCGTTGGCCTATACCTGGATCTACTCGATGGCAGCCGCGGCGATCCTGGCGGTTACCCTGATTCCCGTGTTGATGGGTTACTTCATCCGTGGCCGGATCACGCCCGAACACCGCAACCCGGTCAATCGCCTGCTGACCGCGGCATATCGACCGGTGATCGACAAGGTGGTGCGCTATCCGTGGGTCCTGCTGGGGCTCGGCATCGTGGTGGTGCTGGTTGGCATCTGGCCGGCCTCGCGGCTGGGTTCGGAGTTCATGCCGCCGCTGGACGAAGGCGACCTGATGTACATGCCCTCGGCACGCCCCGGCATTTCGGCGGACAAGGCCCGCCAGGTGCTGCAGCAAACCGACAAGCTGATCATGAGCGTGCCCGAGGTGAAGTCCGCCTTCGGCAAGATGGGGAGGGTGCAGTCGGCAACCGATCCGGCGCCACTGGCGATGGACGAGACCATCATCCAGTTCAAGCCGAAGTCCGAATGGCGTCCCGGCATCACCAAGGCCGACATCCGCAAGGAGCTGGAGCAGCGCGTGCACCTGCCGGGGCTGACCAATGCCTGGGTGATGCCGATCAAGACGCGTATCGACATGCTGTCGACCGGGATCAAGACGCCAGTCGGAATCAAGGTCGGCGGGCCGGATCTGCAAGTGATCCAGAAAATAGGCGAGCGACTGGAGAAAGTCCTGCCGGCGGTACGCGGTACCACGTCAGTTTATTCGGAGCGCGTGGCCGGCGGTCGCTACATCGACATCGACATCAATCGTGAGAAGGCGGCGCGGCTCGGCCTCAACATCAGTGACGTGCAGGATGTGGTGCGCAGTGCCATCGGTGGCATGAACGTCACCGAGACGGTCGAAGGACTGGAGCGCTACCCGGTCAACGTGCGCTATCCAAGCGACTGGCGCAATTCGGTCGCCAGGATACGGCAACTGCCGATCGTCACCGCCCGCGGCGGCAACATCACGCTGGGTGACGTGGCGAAAGTCGTGGTGGCGGACGGACCTCCGATGATCAAGAGCGAGGGTGCCCAGCTTACCGGCTGGACCTACGTCGACATTGCGGGCAGGGATGTGGGCTCCTACGTGCAGGCCGCGAAAAAGCTGGTGGCGGCCAAGGTCAAGTTGCCGCCGGGCTACTCGCTGACATGGTCGGGCCAATACCAGTACATGCAGACAGCCAAGAAGAGTCTGGCCCTGATCGTGCCGATCACCATCGTACTGATTGCACTGTTGTTGTACCTGGCATTTCGCAGCGTCGCCCAGGTGCTGATTATCCTCGGCAGTCTGCCGATGGCGCTGGCCGGCAGTTTCTGGTTGCTGTACCTGCTCGGCTACAACCTGTCTGTGGCGGTGGCGGTCGGCTTCATCGCGCTGGCAGGGGTTACTGCGGAAATCGGTGTGGTGCTGCTGGTTTACCTCAATCAATCGGTTAGTGCCTACCTGCAAGGGTGTCGTGAGACATCGACGCCGGTCCGGTTCGAGGGCGTGCGTGACGCGGTGCGGGACGGTGCCCTGCTGCGCCTACGACCGATCTCGATGACCGCGGCGGCGATCATTGCCGGTCTGCTGCCGGTGATGTTCGGTGGCGGTACCGGTTCGGAAGTGATGCGACGCATTGCCGCGCCGATGGTTGGCGGCATGATCAGCGCCCTGGTGCTGACCATGCTGGTGATCCCCGCGGTGTATCTGCTGTGGGAATGGCGCCGCCTGCGCAAAAGCGGCGATGTTGATCCCAAGCGCATCGAATAGTCATGACGAATCCCGTGAATCGAGGAGGTGTGTGATGGAGTATCGGAAAATCACCGCAATCATTAGCGCCGGCTGTCTGCCAGCCGTCGAGGAGGCACTGCAGCATGAGGCCACCATCGAAGTCGCTATTACCCGCATCAAGGGGTATGGCGACTACAAGAATTTCTACGACCCGGAATGGATTTCCGCCCAGGCTCGGGTCGAGGTGTTTGCCGTGCTGGCCGATGTCCCCCGTATCGCCGAAGCAATCATGGGCGCAGCTTATGCCGGATTCGACAACGACGGCATCGTGGCGGTACTTCCGGTGGAGGACATCTACCGAATCAGAGACCACATACCACGACCGTCGCCTTGAGCCACCGTGCAACGACGTAGCAGCCAGCGGTAATCGTCTCTGGAGTGGATGGCGGGAAGGAGCACTTATTCTCGACGCCTTTGTAGACGTACCGTAAATCATTTTCTAAATATGGAGGTTTCTTAGTTATGAAAAAACCACATTTCAGCCATATTGAAATATTGTCCGCCATTGCCCTTGTCGGTATAATTTTCATGGGCTTTTCCACGACAATAAGAGCCTGGGAGCCTGTATTGCCAAAGGGAGTGCATGGGCCAGTCAGTTGGAGTCAAAACGGCAAGGATGGTCGATATTTTGTCGCGGTCGTGAAGGGCGCGATTACCCAATCAACTGCGGGTGTTGTCAAAACTGATTCGAATTGCATGCCGGACTCGCAAGGGCTAAGCCATTGCCACAATATCATCGAACTGAAAAATGGAAAGCTCGTCACCATCCAGAATACACACAAGATGAGCAAATATCATTGTCTGCGACCCGGCGAGCAGGTGAAGATCCAACTCGACGGCTCCCCATCCTGGGCTATCGTACAGACAATGCCGGCTGGCTAAACGACAAGAGAGTAAAATTTGCCGGCAAAGGCGCAATCGGGACGTGCGTCTCCGCGGGATGCCAGTCAATCGATTCAGTCATATTTTAAACGAGATAGCGCAAAATGATCTCTATCACGACAATAGGTGTCGTTACTGCCTTTTTTGCCGGCATGGCTTCTTTTATTTCTCCCTGTGTGCTGCCGGTCGTTCCGGGTTATCTATCACATTCCGCGGGTCATTTTATTGATCAGCAAGATGGTAGCTTCCGTCGGCGGATACGGGTTGTTGCAGGTAACCTGCCTTTTGTTGCGGGGTTTTCAACGGTATTCATCCTGATTGGTCTTGGCATAAGTGCCTTCAGGGAAGTCATAGCCATCGACCCGGTGATCATGAACTATTTGGCGGGAGGACTCGTCATGGTCTTCGGATTACTGATGACGGGCTTGATTCACATTCCATGGCTCAACCGCGACCTGCGTTTTCATCCGGCTGCTGATCCGAACAAAAGGATATTCGGTGGCTATGTACTTGGCGTCGGTTTCGCGCTGGGCTGGACCCCCTGTATTGGGCCGATTCTTGGTTCGATCATGACTCTTGCGGCCGCCGGCACCATGGGCAATGCCACGACACTGATGCTGGTGTATGCCCTTGGTCTGGCTGTTCCCTTCCTGCTGGCCAGTGCAACTCTGGATTTTCTTTTGGTCCGCATGCATCGAGTTGCCCACATGGGCGCGTGGGTACAGCGAGTTGCGGGTGGCTTGCTAGTGCTCACTGGTATTGCGATAGCAACAGGCCGGATGACCTCCGTATCTGCGCGGCTCATCGTTCAGTTTCCATTGCTTTCGAAGCTTGGCTAGGGCACATCTGAACGGGTGCCTCCCGCTACCCTGCAAAGTCCAGTTATCAAGGACATGAACCAAGGCCGCGAAAACGGCCTCCATGAGGAGAATTGAAATGATGATGAACCCTATGGGCGGCACGATGATGCTGGGCATGGGCATCGGGTGGATTTTGATCATCGTGCTGGTGGTACTGGGTATTGCCGCCCTGCTGAAATACCTGCGCAGCAAATAGAGCCACCGACATGGCGGGTCCGGCTTCAGACAACCAGGACGAAGAAAGCTGGATCGAAGTCGGAGTGTTCGGGGCGGAGCTGCAAGCTGTCCCCCCGACCATGATCGACGCATTCCAAGCCAGGCCGATGAACCCTACGACAAACACGTCTCGAGGTTATTGCCATGAAATCTGATCAACTCTCACGCCGGAAATTTCTTCAATTCGGCATCGGTGCCGTACCGATGTTGATGATGCCGGCCGCCATCGCCGCCACCGGACACGTTCGGGCGTCGGCATCGAAAGTCGTGCATCCCGATGTCGAAATCACCCTGGATGCCGGTGTCGGCCACGCTGCCATTCTGGACGGGACAGCGACCAAGGTATGGCGCTATCGTGGCCATCTGGTCCGAGGCCGGGCCAATGCCTTGACCCCCGGTGACCGGAACAGCTATCCAGGACCCGTTCTGCGTCTGCGGCCGGGCGACCATTTCCGCGCCCACATCACCAATCACCTCACCGAAGCCACGACGGTGCACTGGCACGGCTTGCATGTGCCTTCGGAGATGGATGGGCAACCGCGTTTGCCGATCGCTCCGGGAGCCGCATTCACCGCTGATTTCATCGTCAAGGATAGGCCGGGCATCTACTGGTATCACCCGCATCCACACGGCCCAGATGGCGGGCGAACCGGCTTTCAGGTCTACCACGGCCTCGCGGGCCTGTTGATTATCGACTCGCCCGAGGAGGCCTCATTGGGGCTCCCCTCCGGCGAGCAGGACCTGCCGCTGGTCATCCAGGATCGACGCTTTGACGGTGACAACCAGCTGGTCTACCTCGCTGAGGGTATGCAAGGCATGCGCGAGCGCATGATGGGTTTCCTCGGCGACCGGATTGTTGTCAATGGAAAGGTCGATCATCGACTTGACGTTGCGACGAAACCGTACCGTCTGAGACTTTTGAACGGCTCCAACTCGAGGATCTACAAACTGGCCTGGAGTGACGGTCGCCCCATGACCGTGCTTGGTGTCCAGGGCGGGCTTCTCGCGCGACCGATCAAGCGTCCTTATCTGACCCTCGCACCGGCGGAGCGCATCGACCTTTGGGTCGACTTCAGTCATAGCCGGGTGGGCGACAACCTGCGACTTGTAAGCCATGAATTCAAGGCCGGCATGATGGCGGGAATGATGACACGGGGCAGCGACGGAAAGAGCGGTGGGATGATGGGCAACGGCATGATGGGCAACGGCATGATGGGCGCAGAGGTCGCCAGCAAGCTTCCACTCGGCAGTGCGTTCGATGTGATGGCTTTTCATGTCGATCGACACGAAAAGCACGCGCTCAAACTGCCGGACCGGCTGGTCGCAGCGCCGGCACTGACAGTGCATGACGCGGTGAACCGGAACCAACCGCGTCGCTTCGAACTGACCATGCGCATGATGCAGGGCCTGATCAACGGACGACGTTTCGATGGCACCCATGTTGCGGATGACGAGATCGTCGATCTGAACAGCGTCGAGGTGTGGGAGTTCGACAACCGGAGCATGCTGCCCCACCCCATGCATGTGCACGGCTTGCAGTTCCTGGTTCTGCAGCGCAGCCAGGCCAGAGGTTCGATGGGCTGGGGCGGTCTCGACGAAGGGTATGTGGACGAAGGCTGGCATGACACCGTGTTGGTGATGCCCGGCGAACGGGTGCGAATCCTGCTGCCGTTCCGGGACTACAGCGGACTCTATCTCTATCACTGCCACAATCTGGAACACGAGGACAACGGCATGATGCGCTATTACAAAGTCAACGTGTGACGGGCTGCAGCCTGCCTCGCGCAAGATCGAGAAAGCCTGCAATCAACCATCAAATAGAAGCATAGGTCGATTTGACCGGATCTTGATCGCCAATCATGTAGTACGGAGATCAACCAAGCCGCGAAGGCGGTTCCTGTAGGGAGAGTCGAGATGAACAGCGGAATGAGTGGTATGGGCATGTGGGGCATGGGCTTGGGATGGATTCTGATCATCATCCTGGTGGTTCTGGCCATCGCCGCACTGTGGAAATATCTGCGCCGCAAATGAAAAGTTCATCGCGGCTTGGGGGGAAAGGTAGCCTTGTCGGGTACGGGGTTCACTGCGCTGCGAAGCGTGCATCCGCAGTATGCGTGTGTGCCACCGAGACGGCGATGTTGCCGTTGGCACGGCGGTACCGATCAGTGTTGCGCAAAGGCAGGTAATCACTATGAATGCATTACAACAGTATGGTTTGCTGCTGGCCCTGATCTGCGGTGTGATCGGACTGGTCCTGATCCTCTTTGCTCTCGCTCGCGCCATCGGCCGCACGCAACAGGAACCTGGCAAGAACGTTCCCGCTACTGCGGGGATGCTTTCGCGAGACCCTGTCTGGGTGCGCTACCACGCACGCTATTACGGCTACGCTCTGTTGTTCCTGGCGTTCGACATGGAAATGGCCTTCATGTATCCATGGGCCGTGGTATACAAGCAGACCGGCCTCGTCGCTCTGCTGGACATGGGTGTTTTTCTGGCCATCCTTTTCCTAGGTCTTCTGTACGGCTGGAGCCAGGGCGCGTTCCGGAGACAATAGGATGAACGGGACTGCCGGTGCGCGAACGGGGAAACCGTCCTGGCTACGAAGCCTGGTAGCCATGGGTGCGCTACGTGACTTGCGTGCACTCGTCGTTCCGGGACCGGAAGTGGCCCGTGCCTGCGGCCTGGATCTCGACGCTGCAGGGCTGCGGATAGCCGTTACCCCGCGCCACGCCAACATATTGTTGCTGGTCGGTCGCATCCCTCCGGAACTGGCCGATGCAGCGATCGTGCTGTATGCGCAGATGATGCGCCCGCGCGCGGTATTTGCGCTCGGCAGCGGCGAGTTTCCGTCATTGCCTGTCGATGTGGCTACCCCTCTTTCACAGCATGATCTTGTCGGCGGCGCGCGCCGGCTGCGGACAGTCCTGGCACAGGGCGTATTCCGAGCCGCGGTAGCGGATTTCAGCGCGCCGGTACTCGAGGCGCGCACCGAATACACCTGTCCCATGCATCCGGAGGTTGTCCAGAATGATCCGGGCTCGTGTCCCAAGTGCGGCATGGCTCTGGTGCCGCGCGAGACGCAGGCTGGTGAGGCGAGTGATGCCGCGGTGCATCAGCATGGCGACGCCGCAGGCCGTAGCCGTGCAGAGCATCAGCGTGCTCCTGACAACGTCGAGACTACGACAATGGCAGATGAGAAAACAGCGGTCTATACCTGTCCGATGCATCCCGAAGTGGTGCAGGCCACGCCGGGCTCCTGCCCCAAATGCGGCATGACCCTGGTGTTGCAGGGATGACAGTCGAGCGCGCACATGCCGGACACGCGCGGGCGCAGCATGGCGACATGCCGTTCATGTCCATGGTTGAGGTCACGGAGGATTTGCCGCGCAGCCGGGATGGCCTGCCGATGGAGTGGGTCGAGGTACCGTTCGGCCCCATGTTCCCAGGACTTCCCGGCGGTCTACTGTTGACCCTGACGCTTGACGGCGATGCCGTGGCGAAGACACGGGTAAGATCGGTGGTCGGCGGGGGCGGGGTGTTGCCGACAGCCGGCCTTAGCGCAACCGGTTTCATTGCGCATCTGGAGGCGATGGATCCCCTCGCTCCCGTGGCCTACCGCTTGCTGGCCTGCCGGGCACTGGAGGCTGCAGCAGGACAGGTTCCCGATGGAGAAATAAGGCGCCGACGCATTGCCGTGCTGGAGCGGGAACGCATCGCCAGCCACCTGGGTTGGCTGGCGATGCTGGGGCTGCAGACTGGATTTGCGTGGCTCGAACGTCACGCGACCCGGATGCAGCTCGAATGCCTGCGCGCCGACTTGCCGCGCATTCTGCAGCTTCGCTCGACCATACAAGCGTTGACGGCCCGGTTGGTACGCACCCCACTGCTGCGCTCCCGGCTGCACGGCAGCGGCATCGTCAGGCCGTCATCCGACCTGCGGGGGCCAGTGGCGCGCGCGGCTGGCATGCGGTGCGATGCGCGCATCGATGATGAGACATATGCCGCGCTGGCATTCGAGATGACGGAGCGCCAGGGCGGAGATGGCTTCGACCGCCTGCACATCCGGCTGGACGAAATGCAGCAAAGCCTTGCGCTCATCCAGTCGGTCGGCGGCTTCGCTGAGCCTGCGTCGACGGCCGTCGGTTCCGCCTCGGGTGCTGGGCATGCCTCGCTGGAAACACCACGCGGCGAAGCGCAGTTGCGCCTGGTCCTGGAAAGCGGCCGGGTGGTTCAGGCGCAGCTGGACACAGCCACCACGTACCACATGAAACTGCTGCCGGATCTGCTGGACCAGCAGGAACTGGGTGACGCGCTGACCACGGTCTGCTCCCTGGATCTGTCACCGTGGGAGGTCACGGCATGAATACGCTGGTGATCGTGTTGTCCCTGCTGGCGGGGGCGTATCTGGTCGCCGTCCTGGAGGCCTGGCTGGCGACCGGTCGATTCCGGCTGGCGGCCCCGGCCTGGGCTGCCGTGGCGCTGCTGGGTCGGGAATCCATCGTCCCGCGCACGCCGGACCGTATCTTCTTTGAAACCGCGCCGGTCCTGCTGCTGATCGCCGCGCTGTTGGCGGCTGCCGTACTACCGCTATCTCCGTCAATGGTCATGGCCAACCTGGCCACCGGCGCCCTGTTCGTCAATGCGGCACTGGCCTATGTTTTGGTGGCGCTGCTGATGGCCGGCTGGGGTTCGGACAGTGCTTACGCGCTAGTGGGCGGATGGCGGTTTCTGGGCCAGGTGATTGCCTACTCCATGCTCATTGTCATGCCGATCACGGCGGTGGCCATGCGTGCCGAGTCCCTGCTCACCACCGATATCGTCAGCTCGCAGGAGGCGGTGTGGAACATCCTCTACCAGCCGATTGGTTTCGTGCTGTTCTTCGTCGCCAGCATGGCCGTGGCCTTTCTTCCACCCTTTGACCTGCCCATAGCAGTTGGAGATCTGGCCGGCGGCGTGGAGGCAGAGTACACCGGGGTACGCCTGGCGGTATTTCGGCTGGGCCGAATGGTGTTGGTTATCACGCTGGCAGCGGCCACAACCGTGTTCTACCTGGGCGGCTGGATGGGGCCGGTTCTGCCGCCATGGGCCTGGAGCGCCATCAAGATTCTCGCCGTCAGTGCTGCCATGTTGCTGGGGGGGTACACGCTGCCGCGCATTCGTGAGGCACACCTCCTGGCCTGGTGCTGGAAGCTGGGCATCCCGTTGGCCCTGATCAACCTCTTCATCGTCGGCGTCATGGTATTGATATGGCCCTGATCTCACTGCAGACCGTATTCATCGCCTTTTTTGGCATCGCCGCCATCGGTTTTGGCATTTGGGTATTTCGCACCTCGTCCATGATGCGCTCGGCGCTGGCACTGCTGTTCTCGCAGACCGCCCTCGGCGCCATGTTCCTGGCCATGCAGGCGGAGTTTCTCGGCGTGTTGCAGATCATGATGATGGCCACGGAGATGAGCATCATGGCCATCTTCATGGTGATGTTCATGATGGATCCGGGCGGGCTCGGGGCAATGGAAATGTCCCACCAGAAACGTCTGTCCATTCTGGCCGGCGTGGCGGGCGCGCTGGCTACTGCCGGCATTGCCCTGTTCACCCAATGGGGCGTGGTGGTGACGAGCGCGCCGGCGGCTGCAGAGCAGACCCGTGCGCTGGGTACCGAACTGCTCGGCCGGTCGATGCTTATCTTCGAGACCGCCGGGGTTACCATACTTACCGCGATGATCGCCGCCACGGCGGTAGCGCTACCCACCTTGCAGCGGAAGAGGAACGCATGAGCCCGGACCTGCTGTTGGCCCTGTTCACCGGCGCTGCGCTTTTTGGCGTGGGAATCTATGGTGCCCTGTCGCAGACCAACCTGGTCATGATCATGATGGGGGTGGAACTGATTCTCGCCGGTGCATTGGTCAATCTGGTGGCCTTCTGGCGTTTCCTGCATCCGCATAGCTATGCCGGACAGATGTTCGTACTCATTGTGATGACGGTGATGGCGCTGGAAATGGCGGTTGGCTTCGGCGTGGCCATCGCGCGGTTTCGCGCCAGGGGCTCGGTGGAGATGGAAGAAGCCACGGAGTTGCAGGGATGAGCCCCCTTGCCCTTGTCATGCTGGCCCCGCTGTCGGCGGCGGCCTTGATCCTTTGCGTGCGCCGTGCATCTGCCGCACTTGCCCTGCTGGGTGTGGGCATCGCGCTGGTCGCAAGCCTGTGGCTGCTCGCCAACGCCTTCGAAGGCAGTTACCGCACGCTGATTCTGCCCGGTTTGCCGGGCATGCCCTTGCTACTGCTTTCCAATCCGCTTAGTACGCTTCTTTCGGTGATGGTCTCGATCGTGGGCACCTTCGTGCTGGTCTATGCCGTCGGTTATATGCAGAAGGATCCCGAAAAGCCCCGTTTTTTCGCCATCATGCTGTTTTTCATTGCCGCCATGCAGACATTGGTGCTGGCCGGCGACTGGATCCTGTTGCTGGCGGCCTGGGAACTGATCGGGTTCAGTAGCTACCTGCTGATCGGATTCTGGTATCGGCGCTCTGGGGTCGGCGTGGCCGCGTTGCGCGCCTTTCTTTACACCCGAACAGCGGACCTGGGCCTGTATATCGCTGTCTTCATCCTGATCGCAGCGACCGGCAGCAGCGAAATTGCCGCCACCTGGCCTACCGGTAGCCACGCTGCCCTCGTTGCCGCGCTTTTCCTGCTGGTGGCCGCCATGGGCAAGTCAGCACAGATTCCGTTGCACGACTGGCTGATGCGGGCGATGGCCGGACCGACTCCGGTCTCGGCCTTGCTTCATTCGGCCACCCTGGTGGCAGCCGGCGCCATTTTGCTGATCCGTATTTCGCCCCTGCTGCCGCCGGATGCCCTGTTCGCGATCGGCGTAGTCGGCGGTGCAACCACGGTCGTCACTGGCCTCATCGCCCTGGCCGAGCATGATCTCAAGCGTCTGTTGGCGGCGTCGACCTCCAGCCAATACGGTTTGATGCTGGTGGCAGTGGGGGCAGGGGTACCGCTGGCGGCACTTTTTCTCCTGCTGGCCCATGCGGCCATCAAGGGCGCCCTGTTTCTCGGCGCCGGAGTATTTCAGCACAGCCGTCAGTCCACGCGTCTGCAAGACGTGAAGGGCGCCGGCCGTGACCACCCGCTTGTCTTTGCCGGCTTCGCGCTGGCTGCACTGGCACTGGCGGGGATCCCGCCGCTGAGCGGTTTCTTCGCCAAGGATGCCGTGATCGCCTCCGCATTGTCTTCGAACCATGTCGTTGTACTCGGCTCGCTTGCGCTGGCCGGAACCGTACTTACCGGCGCCTACATGGCTCGTGCCCTGCGTATCCTGTGGCGCGGCGAACGCCACCAACGGCAGGTGGCTGGATTGACCTGGATGGGTGCTGGGCTCGCCGGGCTGGCCGTGCTGGCAGCTGGCTTGAGTCTCGCTTTTCCTTCCATTGAAACTTTGCTGGGCAACCGCCTTGCCGAAAGTGCCGCAGCGCAGGTGGCGGGGTTGAGCGCGGCCGTGACTGGCCTGCTACTCGGCTGGTTCGTCGGTGGGCAACGCCTGCTCGGTCCGCTTGCACCCTGGGCGCGACGAAGTTTCGCTATCGCCGGCGGTATGGATGCATGGGTCGCGCGTCCCGCCATGGGACTGGCGCAAGCCTGCGAGCGGCTGGAGCATGCGCTGTTTTTGGGTGTCCTGGCGACGGGGCGCTTCGCGCTCGCCACGGGACGGGCGGCCCGCATCAGTGACGAACGTGGCATCGATGGGATGATCTTTGCGCTGGTGCGAGGAACCCTGTCGATGGGCAAACGTGCCCGCACCCTGCAAAGCGGGTTGGTCCACCGTGAACTGGCAGTCACCATGGCGGGAGTTGCGCTGATTCTCGCCATGCTGATCTTGGCTGTCGTGTTGTATTGAACAGGAGATGCTTTAGTGCTTCCCATTGTGTCGATGACCCTGTTTCTACCGCTCCTGGGGGCGCTTCTTGTCATGGCATCGCGCAACGCCTCCGCGCGGGTCGTGCACGGCATCGGTATTGCCACGAGTGCGCTGACGCTGGCCGGCGCCCTGTGGATATGGTTGCGCGGCGTGCAGCCGGGGGCATTCGCCCAAGTGGAGCAGGTCGACTGGATGCCGACCATCGGTGCGGCTTACCGGGTGGGTGTCGACGGGATCAGTCTGCCGCTGGTGCTGCTGACCGCGGTGTTGTTTCTTCTTACCTTCATTTTTTCGGCCAAGGTAAGGGATCGACCGCATGCCTACGTGGTTCTGATGTTGATGCTGGAGACCGCATCAATCGGTACTTTCACGTCATTGGATGCACTGTTGTTCTACGTTTTCTTCGAAGTTTCCCTGGTCTCGATGTATTTCATGATCGCCGGATGGGGTTACGAGGACCGGCAGCGAGCGGCACTGATGTTCTTCATCTATACCCTGTTGGGCAGCCTGCCGCTGCTGCTGGCCATTCTGGGCCTCTACCTGGGTAGCGACCCGCATACCTTCGACATGCGCGTGTGGATCGCCCACCCGCCGTTGACCGGTCTGGCGGCGATGCTGGCGCTGGTCGCGATGCTGTTCACCTTCGCGGTCAAGACGCCCATGTTTCCTTTCCATACCTGGTTGCCGGTTGCCCATGTGCAGGCGCCCGCTGCGGGGAGCGTCATCCTGGCTGGCGTGATGCTCAAATTCGGTACCTACGGACTGCTGCGTTTCGCACTGGAAATGACCCCGGTCGCTTTCCGTGATGCTGCAGTGGTGATCCTGGTCTTCGGCGTGTTCAGCGCGTTGTACGGTGCCTTCGCCGCACTTGCGCAAACCGATCTCAAGCGCCTGATTGCCTACACTTCTGTCAACCACATGGGTTATGTGATTGTCGGCGTGGCTGTTGCCGCGCTGGCCACCAGTCCCGCCGTCCGTGCGATAGCCCTGGATGGTGCCGTTCTGCAGATGGTCAGTCACGGGCTGGTCACCGGCGCACTGTTCTTCCTGGTCGGCATGCTGCAGGACCGCGCGCATACCCGCGAGATGGACCGTTTCGGTGGCCTGTTGAAATATGTGCCACTGCTCGGCTGGTCCTTCGTCCTGGCTGCGTTCGCCTCACTCGGTCTGCCGGGGCTCGCGCATTTTCCGGCTGAATTCCAGATCTTCCTTGCCACGCTGCGCGTGGAACCCCTGGCGCTGATTGTCATTCTCGGGATCGTGGTCACTGCCGGCCTGTACCTGCGCGCTATCGGCAAGGTCTTTTCCGGCGCACCCCGTGAGCAGTGGGCCACCATGCCCGACCTGAATCTGCGCGAAGTTCTCGTGCTGGCGCCGCTGCTGGCGTTGATTGTCGCCGTAGGCGTTGCGCCGTCCTGGGTACTGGACACGGTTCACCGGACCACCGCTGCGCTACGTTTTTGAGGAGTACATGACCGGCATGAGCCAGATGTCGCACGACTTGTCGTACCTGATCCCCGAGGTCATCGTGCTGATCGCCGGTGGCGGTACGCTGGCATTGGAGATGTTGCGCCTGCCGCGCGCCGCACTGGCCTTCGCCATCGTCGGTCTGCTGCTCGCTGCCTGCCTGACCTTACCCCTGCTCGGCGTCGACACCAGCGTGTTCGGCGGCACCTTCCGCATCGATACGCTCAGTGTCTGGGCCAAGCTGATCCTGTTGCCGAGTACCGTGCTGTCCCTGCTGCTGGTGCGCGCAGAACTCGCCGGCAGCGATCGCGAAGGCACTGTCTACAGCTTGCTCTGTTTCACCACGTTTGGCGCGCTGGTGCTGGCTGGAGGCGGCGATGCCATGCTCCTGGTGCTGGGTGTGCTGTTGTCCTCGCTCGGAGCGTTTGCCCTGGTGGCGTATCCTCGAAACGACGCTGCGACCGAAGCAGCCATGAAGTTTTTCGTATTCGCTTCGGTGACCGGTAGCGTGATGATTTTCGGGCTCACCTACTGGTTCGGCGCAACCGGATCCACGCTGCTTGCCGATCTGGCGCATCTCGACAAGGCACCGCTTGCGGCAGCGGTCGGCCTGGTTGCGGTCATTACCGGCCTTGGCTACAAAGCGTCGCTGGCGCCGTTCCACTTCTGGGCACCGGATGCCTACGAAGGCGCACCCGTAGCGGTTGCCGCCTATCTCTCCGTGGTGCCGAAGATCGGCGCGATCTTCGCCTTGGCCCAGGTCGTTCGCGACCTGCCATCGACCACGGGCTGGCCGCTTGTGGTCGCATCCGTTGCCGTGCTGACCATGTCATGGGGTTATCTCGCTGCGCTGGTGCAGGATAACGTCGTGAGGTTGCTCGCCTATTCGTCGATTGCCCAGGCAGGCTACTTTCTGCTCGGCATCGTTGCGGTCGGGGAGAGTCCCTTGGCGTATTCGTCCCTGGTGGTTTTTGCCGCCGCTTATGCCGCCATGAACCTGGGGGCGTTCGCCATCGTCCAGGGTACGGGCCGTACCCTTGATGCATTTTCTGGCATGGCGCGCACCACGCCGGTTGCCGGCATCGCAATGACGGTCTTTCTCATATCGCTGGTCGGAATCCCACCGCTGGCGGGATTTGTCGGCAAGTTCCTGTTGTTCGGCGCTGCGATCGATGCGCATTTCACCTGGCTCACGGTCGTGGCAATCCTCAATAGTGTCCTGTCGCTGGCGGTATATCTGCGCATCATCGTGCCCATGTTCCGATCAGGCGGCGACGAGGGGGAGGGGAATGTCATACCGCCGCGTGGGAACGCGCCTCTGATCATTGCGGTATGGGTCATTGCCTTGATGGTTACGGTGGGTCTGGGCTTTGCGGGGCAGCTGATACTCGCCACCGTTGCCCGGGCATGAACAGCCTTCCTCAGCCAAAAGCCGGCGCATGCAGGGTGCATGCTGACGGTCCACAGGCCTGTTCTCCCGGTTCGGAAAACGCCAAGGCTGCGGCAGGCAGTCGGCCAACTGCACCAAGAGCTACGGCATGGTTTTCTGAAGCGGCATGGGCTCCACCTGAGATCGCAGCAGGGCTCGCCGGCATCGTCGGCGTACGCCCGATACTGATATGTCCCGAAGGACCGGCGGAGGGGATGGGGACGGTTGGGATGATGGGTATCCAGGCCCCTACCGACAAGGAGTTGGCGACACTCCTTGCGCATCGGCAGCGGTATACCCAAATGCCCTTGAACAAGGCAACCGCCAAAGAGCTGTAAGCGGTAACTGAGCGGCATTCTTACGTTTTGCGCCACCGTCATGACAATCATGCGTCCGTAATTCACGCACGGGCGGTGGCTGATCTCGGGTGGATGGGGCTTGGAATCGATGCTAAAAAAACCAAACTGGAGCATTGGAGATCAGTGCATCGGCGGCGACAGTAAGAACCTTCGTTATGCCGATTGATGAGGAGCGAGAGATGGTCGAAGCGATCATGGCGTTGAAACCATAACCGTCGTTGGGCACCATGGTATGGATCACTAACAAACCAGAATGACGATGATGAAGCGGGTACAGATCAAGCTTTTTTTCTTGGGGTTCGTCATCAATTTCGTCTGGGAAATGCTGCAGATGCCGCTTTTCTCCTATCCTGCGGATTCATCGATGACGCAGATAAATCTTGCCTGCATCCAGGCATCCGCCGGCGATGCAGCAATGATCGTCATTGCTTTTTGGGTGGTTGTGTTACTGCAAAAAGACAGGGAATGGTATCTTCATCCCTCAGTGCGATCACTGGTGTTATTCCTTCTGCCGGGGGTGATCATGACCATCGTGTTTGAGGCCATGGCAACGGGACCGCTTGATCGCTGGGCATATACCAATGCGATGCCCACCCTGCCTGGCCTCGGCACCGGACTGGCGCCCCTTGCGCAATGGTTGCTGCTCCCTCCGCTCATCATCTTCATCATAAGGCACCGGGTTCGACGGTCAGACTGACGAGGCCCGAAATCGGGTATCGGATTGGTCGATCCATGTTATGTCTCCAAATAGGTGATATTGGTCACCTAGGCCTGATCGGGTTGGGCGACGGTAAATTCACGCTTCAGGTGGTTTGGTGCGATGATCGAAGGCCGTCCGGCGATATGCCGGGGTGCCTTATAGCCACGTAACGCCTTGATTCGTTGCTCTCTCATGATCCGGGCCACGCGATGTCTGCCGTAGGTTTCACCGGTTTCCCGAAGATCAGCAAACACACGGGGATAGCCGTATGCGCCACTACTGGCCGTATAGGAATCACGGATCAAACCGAGCAAACGCCGATCCTCGATCGCGCGATCGGACAACGGTTGATGCAGCCATGCATAAAAGCCACTGCGGGACGCGTGCAGGACACGACACATGGTGGCGACCTTGGTATTCGTGGCGATGCTCATTGATGAACAGGTACTTCACTCGGCTGCTGAGCAAAGTACCTTGCGGTCTTTTTTACTCACAAGTCAGAAATATAGGGAACAATGTGGGAACTTTCGCTCGGTAGCACGGTCAGATCGTGCATGAAGCGAGACGGCCGCACGTTGTCCCACGAGACGCTGGAAGACATGCGTCTGATGGCGCTTGAACGCATGG
>JASBTI010000043.1 GCA_030148505.1 Rhodanobacter sp. | reverse complement strand
TTCGACACCACCGCCACGCGTGAGCCTGCCGACCTATCCGTTCGCGCGCGAGCGCTATTGGCTGGACACCGGGGCGCGTGCGGGCGACGTGGGGACGATCGGACGCCTGCATCCGTTGCTGCATGAAAATGTCTCGGATCTTTCCCGTCAGGCGTTCCGCTCATCCTTCAACGGGAACGAGGCCTTGCTACGCGATCATCGCGTGCGCATCGGCGTGGACCATGTTCCGCTGATGCCCGCAGCGGCATGGCTGGAGATGGCGCGCGCAGCGGTGGAACGCGCCGTTCCCATGCAAGGCGACGCTGGCGGAACCTCTTTGCAGTTGCACGACATCGTGTGGCCACGTCCGCTTGCAGTGGAAGCGCGGACTGTCGTCGAGCTCGAGGTGAGGCCGGGCGACGACGCCGGCATCCACGTCGATATTGTCCGCGTGAATGACGAAGCCCGCATCGAGCATGCGCACATGCGCGCGTCGTTCGCCACGATTGCGACCGAGACGATCGAGCTGCCCTCTCTTCAGCAGCGGATGTCCGAAACATGCGACGTCGCCGGGCTTTATGCGCGCCTGGAGACACTTGGACTCCAGTACGGTCCAAGCCAGCGCACGATCGACTCGGTGCGTCGTTGCGAAGAAGAGGTGCTTGCGCGACTGGTGTTGCCGGACGGTGGCGTGCCCGTTGCCCATATGGCGATTCATCCGGCGATGCTCGATGGCGCTTTCCAGGCCTGTGCGGCCCTGTTGGAGGACGATTCTTCGCAGGCTTATCTCCCGTTTGCCATCGAGCGGGTCGATCTTGCCGGTGTCTGCGAACCGGACATGCTGGCGTGGATTCGCCTTGCGCCGGCCGGCGACAGCCAGACCAGGCATTTCGATATCGATCTGCTCGACACCCGCGGCCAGGTTCGCCTGAAGATCGTGGGGCTCGCGGTGCGCCCTGCGTCGGCCCCGGGAATGAGTGCATCTTCCGACAACGAGATCGTGGCACTGGCGCCGGTCTGGCGCACAGCGGCGAGCGCATCCGGAGATGCTGGCAATGATCCGCAGGTCATCGTCCTGGGCGGCAGCGAAGCGAAGTCCGCCGCCTTGCAGGCGGTCATGGACGGAGTGTGCCGTCGCGTAGCCCTGGCGATCGCGCCGTCCGCCGAGGCGATCTTCGCCGGCACGCTGGCGGAGTTGCAGCGCCTGGCGCGAGGAGCGGAAGCGGTTTCCGTGCAGATGCTCTGCGATGCCGGGCTTGGCGAAGGCGTCCTTGCCGGGGTGTCGGGCATGCTGCGCAGCGCAGCGCAGGAACATCCTTCCTGGCGTGTCCAGATGGTCGTGGACGAGAGCGGCGCGGATGCGTTCGATACGCTTGTGCGCGGGCTGCGCGTGGCTGCGCGTTCGGATGCCACGACGGTACGGCTGACAGCCGGCGGCGAGGTTCTTGCCGCAACCTGGGATCGGATCGCGGCTTTCGACGACGATGCGCCTCCTGCTTTTCTTCCCGGATGCGTCTATCTGGTGACCGGTGGCCTGGGCGGATTGGGCGCCCTGTTTGCACGCGAAGCGATCAGCCGCGGCGCCCACGTCGTGCTGAGCGGACGGCACCCGTTCGACGAACGTATCGCCGCGCGCGTTGCGGACATCGGCGAAGCGCAGGACAGCCAGCTCAGCTACGCAGCCCTGGATCTGGACGACGCGGTCGCGACGCGGCGGGTGGTTGAGGCCATCCTGGCCAGGCATGGGCGCCTGGACGGTGTGCTGCATCTGGCAGGCTGCCATGCCGATGCGTCGTTGCTGGACAAGACCGCGAAGGAAATGGCTCGCGTGCTGCTTCCGAAAGTGGCAGGTACGCTCCACCTCGACCAGGCAACCGGGGACGTGGACCTGCAATGGTTCGGACTGTGTTCCTCGGTGGCCGGTGCATTCGGCAATGCGGGGCAGGTCGACTATGCCGCCGCAAACGGTTTTCTCGACGGCTTTGCCCGGGAGCGTTCTCGCCTGGTCGCCAGCGGCGCACGCCGCGGCCGGACCGTGTCGATCGGTTGGCCGCTATGGGCTGACGGCGGGATGCAGTTGAGCGTGGCCCAGCGCGAACGCCTCGAGCGCGCCACCGGCATGCGGCCGCTGGCTACGCCGCAGGCGATGCGCGTATTCCATACTTTGCTCGCCGCGGAGCATTCCCATGTGGCGGTGTTGTCGGGGGATCGGCCGGCGTTGGAGCGTGCGCTGGCACGTGCTGCCTCGCTGCCCGCCCCCCGCGCATCGTTGCAGATGGCGGCAGCGACCGCCGGCGCGCCAGGCAATACTCGTGACGAACGCGCCGAGGCGTTGCTGCGCGAACGGCTGGCGAATGTCCTCAAGCTTCCGCCCGAGGCGATCAATCCGTCGGCGCCGCTGGAAGACTACGGGATGGATTCCATCCTGGCGGTTCGTTTTACCGCGGACCTGGAGAGTATCTTCGGCTCCCTTTCCAAGACTTTGCTCTACGAATACCGCAATCTCCGCGAACTCGCGCGCTACCTGGCCGGTGCCTTCCCCGATCGCCTCCCTGGCGTGGCGGCAAACGTCGCACCGGCCCATGCCGCCTCGACCGGCGGCGCGATGTCGAAAGACCGGCGGACTCCTGCCACGCCGTTGCGCCGGCTTGCCGCACAGCGGCTGTCTTCGGATCGGCCGCGCGAGCGTGACGTAGCGATCGTTGGCCTGGCCGGACGCTATCCGCAGGCGGAAGATCTCCAGGCATTCTGGCGCAACTTGCGCGAAGGCCTCGATTGCATCACCGAGATTCCTTCCGAGCGTTGGGACCATGCGCGCTATTTCGATCCGCTCGGCCATCGCCCTGGCACCAGCTACAGCAAATGGGGTGGTTTCCTTGCCGGCATCGATCAATTCGATCCGCTGCTATTCGGTATCTCCCCGAAAGAGGCTGCGTTGCTTGATCCCCAGGAGCGCCTGTTCCTGGAAACGGCCTGGCAAGTGGTGGAGGATGCCGGGTACAGCAAGGCCTCGCTGGCAGGTTCGCGCACCGCGGTCTATGTCGGCGTGATGTGGGGACAGTACGAGTTGTACGGTCACGAGGCGATCATGGCCGGGCAGGGCGTCCCCAGCTCGTCTCACGCCTCGATCGCCAACCGCGTGTCCTATTTCTTCGACCTGCGCGGACCGAGCATGGCGATCGACACCATGTGTTCGTCGTCGTTGACAGCCATCCACATGGCTTGCGAGGAAATCCGTCGTGGCAACATCGATGCGGCGATCGCCGGCGGGGTGAATCTCAACGTCCACCCGCACAAATACCTCACCCTCAGCCAGGGGCGCTTTGCCGCCACCGATGGCCGCTGCAGGAGCTTCGGCGCCGGCGGCGACGGCTATGTGCCGGGCGAGGGCGTGGGGGCGGTCTTGCTCAAATCGCTGGACCAGGCGCTTCGCGACGGCGACCACATCTACGGCATCGTCCGTTCCAGCGCGCTCAACCATGGCGGCAAGACCAACGGCTATACGGTGCCCAACCCGTCCGCACAAGCCGAACTGATCGAGGCTGCGTTTCGCCAGGGCGGCGTCGAGGCGGGCAGCGTGTCGTACATCGAGGCCCATGGCACCGGCACGGCGCTGGGCGATCCCATCGAGATCACCGGTCTGACGCGGGCCTTCGCCGCGCGCGGCGGCGTTCGCACGCCCTGTGCGATCGGCTCGGTCAAATCCAATATCGGGCATCTCGAATCGGCCGCAGGCATCGCCGCGCTGACCAAGGTGCTGTTGCAATTGCGCCATCGGCAACTGGTCCCTTCGCTGCATGCGCAGACGACCAATCCAAACATCGACTTCGCCCAGACGCCGTTCCGCTTGCAGGCCTGCTCAGAACCCTGGCAGGCGCCCGGGTCGGGCGTACGCCGCGCCGGTATCAGCTCATTCGGCGCTGGCGGCGCGAATGCGCACCTCGTGGTGGAAGAGTTCCGCGCCGATCTACTGGCGCCGGTCATTCCTTTGCCGGTTGCACTGATCCTCTCCGCGCGCGATTCCGCGGCACTGGAGCAATACGCGCGCCGCATCGCCGACGCACTCGACGCTGCGCCGCGGAGTGCGCTGGCGGATATCGCGTATACCTTGCAGGTTGGACGGACCGCGATGGACGCGCGAATCGCCATGGTCGCCGACGATCCGGGCGAAGCGGCGGTGCGGTTGCGGCGCTGGGCCGATGCCCAGGCCGCAGCCACGCCCATGGCCGGCCTTGCCGCAGCACCCGACGAAGGTGTGCTGACCGGCAATGCGAACGACCTGCCGTCGTACGCGCATCGCCTGGTCGACGGTGAGGTCGGCCGCGCCTTCGTGCATCAGCTCATGGCTATCCAGGACATGGGAAAGCTGTGCCGCCTGTGGATCCTTGGACTCGAGGTCGACTGGCAGGCCTTGCACGCAGACAGCCCGCGCCGGCGCGTTCCGTTGCCCACCTATCCCTTCCAGCGGCAGCGCTTCTGGATCGGCGGCGTAAGCAAGGATCGGACGCCCGTGCAGACCGTACCGATGGCCGAACCGGCGCGCGCGCGGCTGGCGATCCGTTGGTCCCCGCTGTCCGCGCCGGAGACGATCGCAGCGGCACCAGGCGGGCCGTTGCTGGTGATCGATCCGGCCGGCGACCTGCACGAAGCGATGGCTGCCTCCCATCGTGCGGCTGGCGTTGCGGCACCCATGCGACTGGCTCTCGATGCATTGCAGCCCGGGCGTGCTTCCGGCGCAGCGGATCTTGCGGATGTCCGCAACTTCGTCAATGACCTGGCACGCACGGGACGCATGCCATCGCATATCGTCTGGAGGGCGGACGACGGCACCGGGCAAGCGCCCTTGCTGTTGCACCTGAGCCGTGCCCTGATCGAAGCGGGCCATGCATGCACACTGGTGCTGCTCGCTGCGCCGCGCAGTCCCGCCCAGGAAGCGCTGGCCGGATTTCTGCACAGCCTGGTGCAGGAGCAGCCCCGTTTTCGCGTTGTCACGGTGGGTTTCGCTGCGACTCCGCAGGCGAGAGAGATGGCAGGGTTCGCGCTGGCCGAGGCCGCGCAGGCGAATCATGGCGTCCGCGAAATCCGCTATCAGCGCGCGCAGGACGGCATGGCATGGCTGCGGTTCGAGCGCGAACTGTTCCTCGATGACCGGGCCGAGTCCACCAAAGGATTGCCGCTGAGGCACGCCGGCACGTACGTGATCACCGGTGGGCTGGGTGGATTGGGGCGCATCTTCGCCGAGTACCTGGTGCGCCGTCACGCTGCTTGTGTCGTGCTGGTCGGGCGATCCGCGCTGGATCCGGATGGCAAGCGTTTCCTCGACGCATTGAACGAAGGTCCCGGCAACGCTGTGTACGAACGCGGCGATGTGGCGCTTGACGAAGATGCCAACCGCATCGTGGGCGCGGCAAAGCGTCATTTCGGTGCGCTTCACGGCATCGTTCACGCAGCGGGCCTGACGCGCGACGGGGCGATCCTCCACAAAGACGCTACCGATCTGCTGGACGTGGCCGCGCCAAAGATCCGCGCCGCGCAGGCGCTGGATAACGCGACCCGGGACGAAGCGCTCGATCTGTTCGTGTTGTTCTCTTCGTTGGCCGGCATTCGCGGGAACGCCGGACAGGCCGACTACGCCTACGCCAATCGTTTCCTCGATGCGTTTGCGATCGAGCGTGAGCGCCAGCGCGAAGAAGGTGCGCGCCAGGGACGTACAGTCAGCATTGCCTGGCCGCTCTGGGCCGAGGGCCGGATGCGGATCGCCGCGCCGCAATCCGAGCGGCTGTATCGCCAGATCGGCATGCTGCCGATGCCTGCCGACCAGGGCATTGCGCATTTCGAGGCCATCCTGCGCGACGACCAGACCGTTGCGATACCGCTGTACGGACAGATCGAACGCCTGGCGGCATCACTCGCGCCATCGGTCGCCGTCATGCCTCCGCCGCGGACGCCGGTGATTGGGTCATCGGGTGATCCTGCCGCGGTGGCCCTTGCGTTGCTTCGTCGCCTGGTCGGCGAAGAGATCGATCTCGCCCCGGAATCCATCGGCGCGCGCGAGCGGCTGGAGAGTTTCGGGCTCGATTCCATCGCGATCGGACGGCTCAACGCGCGCTTGCATGATGTCGTCGGAGAACTGCCGCAGACGCTGTTCTACGAGCATGAAACCCTGGCCGCCGCTGCATCCTTCATCGCCCGGCACGCACCGGATCGCCTGCTTGCGATGGCACCGCCGGTCCAGGGACGCGACGCCGCGTACGTGCCCGGCGAACCCGTCGAGCAGGACGTCATCGCCAAGCCGGTGTCGGAAAAAGCGGAGCCGGCCCAGGGAAAGATCGCCATCGTCGGGTTGCATGGGCGCTATCCCGGTGCGCCGGACACGGAGGCGTTCTGGCGAATGCTGGCCGATGGAGCCGAGGCAATCGGGCCGGTGCCCCCGGAGCGCTGGGACGCCGATGCCTGTTTCGATGCCGACCCGAAGGCCGCTGCCGATGGCAAGATCTATTGCCGGCACGGTGGGTTCCTGGAGGAAGTCGACCGCTTCGACCCTGCGTTCTTCCGCATCCCGCGCGAAGAGGCGCTGGTGATGGATCCGCAGGAACGGCTGTTCCTGCAATCCGTGTGGAGCGCGATGGAGGACGCCGGCTATACGCGCGGCGGCCTGCGGGCGCGCTATCCGAAGGGGAAGGGCGCGGACGTGGGCGTGTTTGTCGGTACGACCACACAGTCCTACGCGATGCTTTCCGCCCAGGCGCAACAGCAGGGCGTGATGCTCGCGCCTTCGTCGATGCCCTGGTCGATCGCCAACCGGGTCTCCTACATGTTCGACTTCCGCGGACCGAGCGTGCCGGTGGATACCGCCTGCTCGTCGGCCCTGGTGGCGTTGCACATGGCGTGCGAAAGCCTGCGCCGCGGCGAATGCCGGGTTGCGGTGGTCGGCGCGGTGAATCTGTATCTGCACGCATCGAAATACCTGTCGCTGTGCCAGCGAGGGATGCTGGCCCGGCATGGCGCCACGCGCAGTTTCGGCGAGGGCGACAACGGCTTCGTGCCCGGCGAAGGCATCGGCAGCCTGGTGCTCAAGCCACTCGACCAGGCGCTGCACGACGGCGATCGCATCCATGGCGTGATCGCCGCGACCGGTTTCGAGCACGCCGGGCGCGGCAACGGTTATTCGGCGCCCAACCCCAACGCACAGGGCGATCTCATTCGCCGCGTGCTAGCCGAGCGTTCGATCGATCCGGACACGATCGATTATGTGGAAGGACACGGTACGGGCACACCGATGGGCGACGACGTGGAGCTGCGGGCGCTGGCCCAGGTCTTCGGTCAATCCACGCAGCGCCGCTCGCCGTTGTCGCTTGGCTGCGTGAAGAGCAACATCGGCCATCTTGAGTCCGCGGCTGGCCTGTCCGGCCTGACCAAGGTCCTGTTGCAGTTCAGGCACGGGTATCTGGCGCCCACGCTGCATGCGCGTGCGGACGCAACGCATGTCGGCCTCGCTGACGGGCTCGTGCGCCTGCAGCACGTCGGCGAACCCTGGCAGGAACCGGCTGGCCGGCCGCGCCGCGCGCTGGTGAACGCGTTCGGCGCGGGGGGCGTCAATGCCTGCGTGGTACTCGAGCAGGCGCCGGTGACCGCCGCGCCCGTCCTGCCGGATGCACCCTTGCCGCAGATATTCGCGCTGTCGGCGACCAGCGAAGAAAGGCTGCGCGTGTATGCCGAACGGTTTGCCAGTTATCTGGAAGCACGCGCAGACGGCATCGATCTGGGCGCGGTATGCGCCACGCTCCAGCACGGCCGTGAATCGTTCGCGACGCGCCTGGCGGTTGTCGTGCAAACAGCCGCAGAAGCTGCCGGACAATTGCGGGCATGGCTGGCAGGCGAGCAGTCGCGCGTCGTCACCGGAGTCGCCACTGCGCGCCACTCGGCACCGGCTGCGGCAAGCAGTGCGCCCGACGAACCGGCCTTGCAGATGGGCATGGACTGGGTAGCCGGCCGCCGCGTCGCCTGGGACAGTCGCGTCACCGCGCCGCCGCTGGATTTGCCGACCTATCCCTTCGCCGGGGAGCGGTTCTGGATCGTTCCCGAATCCCGCGCGCTCTCGCCGTCGCGTTCGAGGCCCGCGGAAGAACGGCTGCATCCATGGGTGTCCTACAACGCATCCACGCTTCATCGGGTGTGCTTCGACTCCTGGCTGTCCACTTCCGATTCCGCTGCGTTCCGGCATCCGGCCGAGGGCCAACCGATGCTCGCTCCGCCGACGCTGCTGGAAATTGCGGTCGCGTGCGGCACGCTGGCCGGGGAGCAGAGCATCGGCGGGTTGCGCGACGTGCGCATCGACGATGCGTTACGTGGCGAGAAGGATCTGCACCTGATCAGGACGGTGCTCGAACCGAGCGCAAGGGGCATCGCGTTTCGCCTGGAAAGCCCGGGGGAATGCGCCGAGCAGCCGCTGGGGAAAGGTCTTCTCGTGTCCGGTCGCCCCGTGCCCGCAACGGAAGGCCAACACGACCTGCGAGAGCTGCGCCGGCGTTGCATGGGCATTGCGCCCGGCGACGTGGCGGCCCGCTTGAAGGTTCGCGGCTATCGCGACGGCGACCGCCCTGGACTGATCGGAAATCTGCATGTATGCGGCGACTTCGCGCTGGCACGGCTCGACCTGGCAGCGGACGGGGCGGAACGCGGCAACTTCCTGCTCCAGCCCGACCTGCTCGAGGGACTGTTCCGCACGGCTGTTCTGTTGCTCGATCGCGATGTGCCTGGAACCGACGCCGCGCTTTCCGGCTTCGATGCGCTGTCGATGCATCGCGGCCTTCCCACGGCATGCCATGCCCTGGTGGCCTGGGCCGAAAGAGACGCGGCCGCACCGCGAATGGACGCATGGCTGCTGGACGAGGAAGGGGTTCCGATCGTCACCGTGCGAGGGCTGGCCATGCGTCCCGTGGCGAACGCACACAAGGCGCAAGCGATCGGCTCCGGCGCCGAAGCGCTGAACTGAGCGACGTCAGTGCCACTTCAAGGAGAATGAATCGATGTGTGGAATCGCAGGCTGGTTGAGCTTCACGCAGGACCTGACGTACCAGCATTCAGTCGTGCAGGCGATGACGCGCACGCTCGCCGCGCGCGGTCCCGACGGCGAGGGTGTATGGATGTCGCCACGCGTCGGCCTGGGACACCGCCGGCTGGCGGTGATCGACCTGGCCGGCGGTGCGCAGCCGATGATTCACGACGATACGCAGCGGGGCACTGTCGCGCTGACCTACAACGGAGAGATCTACAACTATCGCGAACTGCGCTCCGAACTCGTCGCGCTGGGGCACCGCTTCGCCACCGCCAGTGACACGGAAGTGGTATTGCGCGGCTATCTCCAATGGGGAGAATCCGTGACCGAGCGGCTCAATGGCATGTTCGCCTTCGCGATCTGGGATGACGCCCGCCAGGAATTGCTGCTGGCTCGCGATTTCATGGGCATCAAGCCGCTGTACTACCAGCCGTTGGGCAATGGCGTCCTGTTCGGCTCCGAACCGAAAGCCATCCTCGCCCATCCCGACGTTCGCGCGCGTGCCGACCAGGACAGTCTCCGCGAGATTTTCGTCTTGGCGCGAACCCCTGGACGCAGCCCATATGCCGGCATGTACGAGGTCAAGCCCGGCCAGTGGCTGCGTTTCCGTCGCGATGGCATGGCTTCCCACACGTTCTGGAAGCTTGCGGCGAGGCCGCATGAGGATGACCTGCCGCGTACGATCGAGCGGGTAAAGGCGCTGCTTGAAGCCTCGGTCGAAAGACAGATCGTCAGTGACGTGCCGTTGTGCACGTTGCTCTCGGGAGGGCTGGATTCTTCGGCCATTACCGCCATCGCACATGAATTCACGATGCCGCTCGGCCAGGCCATGCGCACGTTTTCCGTCGACTTCGCCGGCCAGGGGGCGTCCTTCTCTGAAGACGGGCCGCACAAATCCCACGACACGCCGTTTGTCAGGGACTTCATCCGCCACGTCGGATGCAATCACACTGAGATCGTGCTCGACAGCGGCGCGCTTGCCGACGACACGCTCGACCACACTGTGCTGAAGGCCGGCGACGTCCCGCTCAGCCTGTCGGGCGACATGTGCTCGTCGCTCTACCAGTTGTTCCGCGCCGTGCGCGCCGAATCCACGGTCGCGCTCTCCGGCGAATCGGCCGACGAGATCTTCGGAGGCTACGCGTGGTTCCACCATCCGGCGGTGGTGAATGCGCAAATGTTTCCCTGGCTGGCCATGACCGGCACGGTGTTCGACGGAAGTGACCTGTTGGCTCGCGAAGTGCGTGAGGCGCTTTGCCTGCGCGAATTCCAGGCGGACAGCTACGCCCAGGCAGTTGCCGAAGCGCCGAGGCTGGAGGGCGAGTCGGCCGAGGATGCCCGCATGCGCGAACTGTCCTACCTGCACATGACGCGCTTCCTGCAGTTCATGCTCGAGCGTAAAGACCGCATGAGCATGGCGGTCGGTCTGGAAGTACGGGTCCCGTTTTGTGACCCGCACCTGATCCAGTACGTCTTCAACATCCCCTGGCGCATGAAGTCGTTCGACGGCCGCGAGAAGAGCGTGTTGCGCGCCGCGGTCCGGGAACGCCTGCCCGCTTCGATCGTCGAGCGGGTGAAAAGCCCGTATCCGTCGACGCAGGATCCCGCCTACGAACGCGGACTCCGTGCGAAGGTGGAGCGCCTGCTGGACGACGCCGCGCATCCGGCAGGCGACCTGTTCGACAAGAAGCGTATCCGTCGCCTGTTGAACCGGCCGCTGGGCGAAGAGCGTTCGCTGCATTACCAGCGGGCCGACCTGGAACGTGCGTTGTCGGTGGCGAACTGGATCCGGGAATACGACGTGGCGGTGGAGTGCTGAAAGAGGCAGGGCTATGCGAAACGAAAAACGAGTTGGTCCGCAATGGCAACGGTTTTCAGGTGGCGAAGGTGCACGGGCATGAACGAAGATCCGACTCGCACGCCGCTGGCGATGGATGCGTCGCGCGAGCCTGGTGTGGTCGTCCTGCGCACGACGCACGGCAAGATGACCAACTACAACTATCTGGTCGTCGACGCGACGAGCCGGTCGGCCGTGCTGGTCGATCCATCCTGGCAGCCGGGACTCATCCACGATGCGGTGGCGCTCGCGGGAGTGCGCGTGGACGGCATCCTTTTGACGCACTCACATCCGGATCACATCGATCTCGCGTTGCCGATGTCCGCTCACTACGGGTGTCCGCTGTGGATGTCCTCGGCGGAGATCGCCGCATCGGGTTTCAGCGTGCCCGCACTGGTCGCGATCGACGAGTCGCCCTGGATGGTCGGCGGCATGCTGATCCGGCCGATGCTGACGCCGGGTCATACGCCGGGCTGCATGTGTTTCGGCATCGGGTGCAACCTGTTCACCGGCGACGTGCTGTTCGCCGAAGGTTGCGGCATCTGCCCGAACCTGCAGGGTGCGCACCAGATGTACGAAAGCCTGCAGAAGCTCAGGCGGGAATCGACGGCCGACACGCGCATCTATCCAGGGCATTCGTTCGGCAGGGTACCCGGGCAGCGCTTCGCGGATGTCCTGCACGAAAACATCTATCTGCAATTCAACAACAAGGATGACTTTGCCGCCTTCCGGCTCCGGCGAGGACAAAGTCGGGAAAAGCTTTTTGCGTTCCAGTGAAAAAGACACGCTCGCGCCGCGATCCGGCACAAGCGACGACAAAGGGCCATGGGGGCATCATGCAAACGGTGGGAATCGAAGCAATGAACGTCTACGCCGGCACGGCGCGCGTCGACGTGGAAGAACTGGCCAGGCACCGCGGGCTGGACATCACCCGGTTCGCCAACCTGTTGATGAAGGAAAAGACCGTCGCGCTTCCCTATGAGGACCCCATCACCTTCGGCATCAATGCGGCCAAGCCGCTGATCGACGCGCTGACACCGCAGGAAAAGGACCGCATCGAAGTGGTCATCACCTGCACGGAATCCGCGTTCGATTTCGGCAAGTCGATGAGTACCTATTTCCACAAGCTGCTTGGCCTGAACCGCAATTGCCGCCTGTTCGAATTGAAGAACGCCTGCTATTCGGGCATCGCCGGCCTGCAGACGGCGATCAATTTCGTGCTTGCGGGCGTATCGCCAGGCGCCAAGGCGCTGCTCATCGCCACGGACATTTCGCGCTTCATGACCGCGGAGGGCGGGGAGGGACTGACCGACGACTGGTCGTTCTTCGAGCCGAGCAGTGGCGCCGGCGCAGTCGCCGCGCTGGTCAGCGAGCTGCCCTACGTGTTCCAGGTCGACGTAGGCGCCAGCGGTTGCTACGGCTACGAAGTGATGGACACCTGCCGCCCGGCACCCGACAGGGAAGCCGGCGACGCGGACCTGTCGCTGCTTTCGTATCTGGATTGCTGCGAGAAGGCATTCATGGAGTACCAGGCGCGCGTCGAGGATGCGGATCTCGCAAGTACGTTCACCTACCTGGCCATGCACACGCCATTCGGCGGCATGGTCAAAGGGGCGCACCGAAACATCATGCGCAAGATCGCCAAGGCGCGCGCGGCCGATATCGAAAGCGATTTCGAGCGGCGTGTCCAGCCGAGCCTGAACTTCGGGCAGCGCGTGGGCAACATCATGGGAGCGAGCACGCTCATGGCCATCGCGAGCGCGATCGAGCATGGCCAGTTCGACGCACCGCAGCGGATCGGCTGCTTTTCCTACGGCTCCGGCTGTTGCTCGGAATTCTTCAGTGGCGTTGCGGGCAGGGAGGGGCAGGCACGCATCCATGCGCAGGGTATCGGCGACCGGCTCGACCAGCGCCATCGGCTCAGCATGACCGAGTACGACGAGATTCTCGCCGGCAGCCATGTCGTCAAGTTCGGCACGCGCAATGCCGTGCCCGATCCCTCGTTCATCGCCCCGGCCCGCAAGGCGCACGAGCGCGAGACGCTCTTCCTGAAACAGATCAAGGAATTTCACCGGGAATACGAGTGGGTTTCCTGATTGCAGACAATCGGTAGATTTTCAACCAAGGGCCAGAAGCCATGACCAAAGAACAGATCTTCAAGCTGATCGTCACCCACGCATGCGAAGTGATTCCCCGTCTGGAGACGCATGCCTTCACCGAGACCGATTCGCTGCGGGAGCTGGGAGCGAACTCGATCGATCGCTCCGAGATCGTGATGATGACGCTCGAAGCCATCAACCTGGATATGCCGCTGGCGCAAACGCTCAAGGCAGGCAATATCGGCGAACTGGCGCAGTTGCTCGCCGACCGCAAGGCCAGCCTGCCGGCCTGACCGGTGCGGGCACATGTTGCGCAGAGCCAATCTGGAGGACGACCTATGAAGACATGCATGTTTCCCGGGCAGGGATCCCAGGCCAAAGGCATGGGCGGCGCCGAGCTTTTCGACGCCTTTCCCGACGAAGTGGCACAAGCCGATGCCATCCTGGGCTATTCCATCCGCGAGCGCTGCCTCGAAGACCCGCGGCAGGAGCTGAACAACACCCAGTTCACCCAGCCCGCATTGTTTGTAGTCAGTGCGCTTTCGTATTTGCGGCGCCAGCGCGAAGGCAAGCCCGAGCCGGACTTTCTCGTCGGGCACAGCCTGGGCGAATTCAATGCGCTTCACGCGGCGGGCTGTTTCGATTTCCAGGCCGGGGTGCGCCTGGTGCAGAAACGCGGCGAACTCATGAGCCGCGCCAGCGGGGGTGCGATGGCGGCGGTGATCAATGCCACGCCCGAAGCGATCGAGGGCGCCTTGCGTGAGGGTGGCCTGGCGAACGTCCACCTGGCGAACTTCAATACGCCCGTGCAGACCGTGATCTCCGGTGCCGCCAGCGAAGTCGCCGCGGCACAGCCGCTGCTGCAAAAGGGCAACGTGCTGGTGTTTCCGCTGAAGACCAGCGGGGCATTCCATACGCCGTTCATGCAACAGGCCCAGGATGAATTCCTTGCTTTCCTCCGCACCTTCGATCTGGCCGCGCCGCGCATCCCCGTGATATCGAACGTGACCGCCAGGCGCTACGAATCCGATGCCCTGGTCGACACGCTCGCCCGGCAGATCGCCAGCCCGGTGCATTGGTGTGACGGCATCCGCTATCTGCTTTCGCTCGGCGACGACGCGAATCCGATGGAGTTCGAGGAGGTGGGGCATGGCGATGTACTGGCCAAGATGATGCGTGCCATTCGCCAGGCGAAGCCACTGGCATCGCCTGTGGCCGCGCCGGAACCCAAGGCGGCGAAGCCTGTCGAGGCCGTGGCGCCGCCTGCAGGTGCGGGCGACGCCGCAAGCAAGGTCGCCGCCTGGAACCGCATGCACCCGGCAGGAACGAAAGTCATCGCGATCCAGGCCGACAAGGAACCGCTGCGCACCCGGACGGAGGCGATCGTGCTGTTCGGTCACCGCGCCGCCGTGTATCTGGAAGGTTACGAGGGTTACTTCGACCTGGATGAGATCGTCGCTGCATAGCACGGCGCGGCGGTGCATCAGCGTCGAGTGGCCGCCATACAAGATGGATAAGGGAGTTGGCAATGAATGATTCGAAGCAAGCACGCGGGACGGGTGGCAAGCGCTCTTTCTTTCGGCCTCTGGTCCGTTGGCTTGGCATCGTCCTGCTCGGCACGATGGTGACTGCAGGAGCGGCCTTTCTTGGCTACTACTTCTACGGCTGGAGTCATTGGAAATCGTTGGGCGAGCGCAATGGCATCGCCGTCTTCAGCATGAAGCGACCAGAGAGCAGCCTCATCATATACAAGGGCGTGACGGAGTTTCCTGTCTCCCTGACGAGCATTACCAGGTTCATGCAAGACCCCACGGCATGCGATGACGTCGGATGCACAGACCCGGTGGTCCTGAAGACGGTCAATCCGCAAGTCCAATACATGTCCTTTGTGTACGACTACGATCCGTTCGACAAACGGCAGTTCGTTGTGAAGATCGAGGTATCGCAGGATCCCCAAAGCCACGAAGAGCTCGTTCGCTACAGCAGCGACGCGAACCTGCTTCCGCCCAACCCTTGCTGTGTCCGTGTGCCTCACATGGACAACACATGGCGATTCCAGCCGCAGGACCATGGCATGGTGCGGGTCGAGTATGTGATCAACGAATCCGAGGGCGGCTGGATCCCGTTCTTCATCGCAAACAAGATTCATGAAACCGTCGCCTACGAGGCGCTTGCGGGGGTCCGAAAATTCGTCAACAGCGAGAAATTCAAGCAGAAATACATCGCGGGGGCGGCGCCGCTTCCGTACATAACGGAGCCTTCCATGCAAGTGCAGGGAGCCAACTGATTGCACAGGACAGCATGGCGGCCAGGGCGGGGTGCCATGGCCCCGCTTGCCAGCCAGGGGGACGTCCTGCGGAGTTTGCCGGGCACGGCGTGAGGGTGTGCGTTTGCGGGACGCCGGCTGTCGCCAAAATGGGACGGCCCCGTTCACATCATGCATCTAAATGGTTGATCCTGTTGTATCGGCCCGGATGGCATATCCATTGCTACGTGGTTGCGCGTAGGGGCGCGTCAACGCGTTCGAATCCGGCGGGCGGCAGGGCTAAGGACAGGATCCTCTTACGTTAGTGGGGACTCAATACTCATGATGAGCAATTTCTGGTTCGATTTGCGTTACGCCATGCGTCTGTTGCGAAGGGCGCTCAGCCATTCGCTGCTATGCGCGATGGTGGTCGCGCTGAGTGTCGGCCTGGCGCTGTTCGTGTTCGTGATGGATTATTCCATCGCCTACAAGCCACTGCCTTTCCCCGGCGCCGACCGTTGGGTCAGCATCCAGATTGCTGGCAAGCCGACCGAGTCGGCTGAGCCCCGGCTGGACGCCTACACGTACCAGGAGTTGCTTAACCGTCGTCGCAACGTCGATTACATCGGCGCGTTTACCTCGCGGGAGGCGGTGCTGAGTGAAGGAGAGGAAAGCAATCCTCTCCGCGCGGCTGCGATTACCCCGGGACTGCTCGCCGCGATGCATGTCGCACCCAGGCTGGGGCGCCTGTTCGACGAGCATGACGGACAGGTGACCTCCGCTCCGGCGGTCATTCTCAGCTATGACTCCTGGCAGAAATACTTTGCAGCCGACCCTGCGATCATCGGCAAGCAGATCCGGATCAACGCGCAACCCACGCAGGTAGTGGGCGTGATGCCCAAGGGGTTCTACGCCTTCCAGGACTACGAATTGTGGTTCCCGCTGGCGATGTCCCCCATCGCATCCCCGCAGGATTCGAAGCTGCGCGTTTCGGCTTTTGCGCGCAAGAGGGCGGGTGTCAGCGGCGTGGATATCCTCAACGAGATCCAGCCCATCGTCCAGGACGTCAACAAGCGCTATCCCGGCGTCTACGATGCACACCGTTCGGCCGAACTCTTCCCCGCGTTTCGTATCTACAGCCACGAAAACATGCCGATCATCGCGGTGTCCGGCTTCATCGCCATCGCGATATTGTTGCTGGGCGTCATGAACATCAGCATGATTTTCTATGCGCGGTTGCTCGAGCGCAGCCGCGAGCTCGCCTTGCGTTCGGCACTGGGTTCCACGCGGCGGCGATTGCTTCGCCAGTGCCTGCTTGAATCGGCTCTTATCGTCGCGATCGGCGTCGTCGTCGGTATTGCGTTTGCCGAGCTTGGCGTCCAATGGGGGCAAAGCATCCGCGATTTTCCTTCGCGCGTACTGGCCACCGGCATGCCCTGGGATTATCCGCAGTTACGACCGGTGGACATTTTCATCGGCATATTCGCCGCCATCGTCGTGTGGCTTGCAAGCACGCTCGTTCCCGCGATGCGCATGTCCCGCCAGGACGCCGCGAAAGTCATCGGTGGTACCGGTAAAGGCGCAACGGCCGGTGGCCGATCGCGTACGGCGACGGCCCTGGTCGGCGTGCAGCTGGTCATTTCCTGCCTGCTCCTGGTGATCTGCGCAAGCCTGGTGCTGGCGGTGTCCGGGGAAGTAAGCAAGCCTCGCGGAGTCCATGTCGACGGCATGTACGTCACGAGCGATCCGACGACATTTACTTCGCGTTACGCGGATGCCAAGGCGCGCAACAACTACTGGACGGATCTGGAGCGTGCGATCACGCAGCGCCTGCCTGGCTCGGAGACCGCATTCGCCACGGCAGTACCTACTCGTCCGGACGATTTCCCGGTGGCGATCGAGGGTCGCCAGGCGGCCTTCAACGAAAGTACGCTCAAGCTTCCGGTCACGGTGGTGTCGGATAACTACTTTGCCCTGATGGGCATTGCCAAGGTGAGCGGCAGGTTCTTCGACGGCACCGACGCTTCGGACGGTCTCCAGGTGGCCGTAGTGGACGAAGAGCTTGCGCGACGCTACTGGCCTGGACAGGATCCCGTAGGCAAGCGTATCCAGTTCGATCCAGCGTCGAACGGGCCCTGGCTCACGGTCATCGGCGTGGCCAGCCACGTTGCGAGCGAACCCTATGGCGGAGAAAAGGGAGTGATCTATCGCTCCTTGCGGCAGGCTGCCCCCAGCGCTTTCCAGGTCATCGTGCGCGCTTCACAGCGCCCGGGCGACCTCGCCTCTGCCATCCGCGAAGCAGCCTACACGGTTGACCGCGACCTGCCGCTGCACAATATCCAGTCGCTCAACGACCTCCTGGCCGCGCTCGACATCGGGTACGTCTCGATTGTTCCGGTATTCAGCGCCATCGTGGCGATCACCGTGCTGCTGGCCGGCAGCGGGTTGTTCGGCATGATCAGCCGCTCGGTGGTCCAGCGAACGCAGGAGATCGGTATCCGCCGTGCGCTGGGAAGCACCAAGGCGCGCGTACGCAACATTTTCATGCGCAAGGCGGCGATCTATCTGGGCATCACTATGGTGGGCGGGATTTTAGGCATCGTCATCACCAGCCTGCTGACTTCCGTGATCCCCAATGCCCTCAGTCACATGATCCTGGTCATCGCGGGCGTCATAGTCGTGATGTTCCTGGTGGTGTTCTCGGCGTCGTACCTGCCAACCCGGCGAGCCATCTCGCTCGAACCGGGTGACGCGCTGAGATACGAATAGACCGCCCGCATGCGCGACTGCGGTTCGCCCTAGAACGCGTTGCATTCCGGTGCCAAGGCTGTCAACGCCCAAGGAGACAGATATGAGCAAGCCACACCTGATCGATTTGCAGGCCGTCAAGAAAGTCTTCTACACGGAGGAGCTGGAGACGTGGGCCCTCAACAACATCCATCTCAGGATCGACGAGGGAGAGTACGTGTCGGTGAGCGGGCCATCCGGTTGCGGCAAGTCGACGCTGCTTTCGGTCATGGGCTTGCTGAGTTCGTTCAATGAAGGGCACTACTTCCTCAACGGCACGGAAGTGTCCGCGCTGGGCGAAGTTGAGCAGGCGCGGGTAAGAAACCGCGATATCGGATTCATTTTCCAGGCATTCAATCTGATCGGCGAGATGAATGTCTTCGAAAATGTCGAACTGCCGCTCACCTTTCGTGACGACCTCAGCAAGAAGCAACGCCATGCAATGGTCGTCGAGGCGCTCGAGCAGGTGGACATGGGGCACCGGCAAAAGCACGCTCCCTCTGAGCTTTCGGGCGGTCAACAGCAGCGGGTGGCCATCGCGCGCGCGCTGGCCGGACACCCCAAAGTGTTGCTGGCGGACGAGCCGACCGGCAACCTGGATTCGGCTAACGCGGATATGGTCATGGAGTTGCTTTCCAAACTTCATGGCAACGGCAGCACGATCGTGATGGTCACGCACGATCCAAGGTCCGCGGAACATGCCAAGCGGAAAGTCTCGCTGTTCGACGGCAAGCTGGTAGACGACTGCCGGCAGGTCCAGCCGATGCTGGCTGCCATCGAAGGTTGAGCTGGCCGCATCGCCCTGGTCGGGGCCTGGGACCCGAAATCGGGACATCGGCCATCCCGAATCCGGGATGGTCAGCACGCCTCTGGACGTGCCCGTGGCGGAACAGTGCGATCCCACCGTTGGCACATCGCTTGCTGATCGTTGTTTAACGGCAACCGGATAATCCGCAAAGGCCGGCGAGCAGCAGCGACAACCGCTACAGAAGGAATGGAGCTTCGGGATGTTCAAGCACATATGGTTCGATCTGGGGCACGCGTGGCGGCTGTTCCTGCGTTCGCCCGGCAATTCATTGCTTTGCATCGTGGTGGTGGCACTGAGCGTCGGCCTTTCGCTGTTCGTCTACGTGATCGACTACAACATCGGCCTCAAGCCGCTTCCCTTCCAAGGCGCGGATCGTTGGCTGAGCATCCAGATCGCAGGCAATGCTTCCGACTCGTTCGATCCACACGTCGATCCGTTTACCTACCAGGAACTGAGCAAGCGCACGCGAACGGTCGACTATCTCGGCGCCTTCTCGCCTCGCGGCCCCATCCTCAGCGAAGGCGAGGCAAGTACGCGCTTGCGCGGGGCGGCCATCAGCCCGTCGCTCCTGCGCGCCATGGGTGCCTCGCCGCTTCACGGCCGCTTGTTCGACGACCAGGACAGCTCACCCGGCGCCGCGTCCACGGTGCTGTTGAGCTTTGGTGCGTGGAAGACCTATTTCGCGTCCGACCCTGGCATCGTCGGCAAACAGATTCGCCTGGATGGCGGTACGGCTCGCGTCATCGGCGTCATGCCCAAAGATTTCTTCGCCTTTCGGGACTTCGAGATATGGACGCCCCTGCAATTGCCGCTCTTGGCGGCGCCGGACCTGTCCCTGCCCGAGCTGACGCCGATCGTAGTGGCGAAGGACGGCGCGAGCAAGGATGCCATCGCGGCTGACCTGACGCAGGCGCTGGCGTCCATCAACAGTGACTTTCCCAAGGTCTTCGACGCCAAGCGGCTGATCGCTGTCTTCCCGGCGCACCGCATGTATACCCATGACAACATTCCAGTCATCGCCATGGCGACCTTCATTGCCATCGCGGTGCTGTTCCTGGGTGGGCTGAACATCAGCATGATCTTCTTTGCGATGCTGCTGGAGCGCAGCCGCGAACTGGCCTTGCGCACTGCATTGGGATCGAGCAGGTTTCGCGTCCTGCGGCAATGCCTGCTGCAATCCGTGCTGGTTATCGTGTTCGGCCTGATGCTCGGGGGCGTGCTTGCCATGTTGGCTGTCCACTGGGCTCATGGACTGCTCGACTTCACCGCGCGCCTGCAGGCGACCGGGCGCGATCCGAACGAACTCGTCATGCGGCCGCTCGATTTCCTGGTGGCGATCCTTGCGGCCGTGGCGCTCTGGCTCCTCAGCACGCTGGCTCCCGCCTGGCGCATCTCGCGATTGGACCCGGCCACCACGCTCGCAGGTACCGGCAAGGGCAACGCAGCCAAGGGAAGCCAGCGCACCACGAGCATCCTCGTCGGTATCCAGGTGGCCATTTCCTGCCTTCTGCTGGTGATCTGCGCGAACATCGCGGCGGCCGTCAACAGCGAGCTGTCCAAGCCGGTAGGCGTGGCTGTGGAAAACCGCATGCTCTCCACCTATCCAAGCGCGCTTGGCGATAGCTATGCGAAACCGGAAGACCGGTTGCGTTACTGGGATCAGCTGACGGCATCCATCGGCCAGCGTATTCCCGGAGCCGGAGTGGTTTTCATGAGCGCCAGTCCGACCGTACCGACGGACGTGCGCGCGCAGATCGAAGGCCGCTCGGCGTCCCAGGACGACAAGCTGGAGTTGCCGGTCTCGACGGTTTCAGCGAACTACTTCGATACGCTCGGCATCCGGATCGTTTCAGGACGAGGCTTCGACGACACGGATACGGCTTCCGGCCAGCCCGTTGCGGTCGTGGATCAGCGCACGGCGGCGCGCTATTGGCCGGGGCACAATCCGATCGGAGAACGTATACGGTTTGATTCCGATCCCGGCACTCCCTGGGTGACCGTGGTAGGCGTGGCTTCGGCCGTCGCCGGACCGTACAGCGACAGCGTGGGGGTGGTGTACCGCCCTCTGAAGCAGGTGCTTCCCAGGCAGTTCCAACTGCTGGTGAAGTTGCCGGCCACCGCGGCCGACAGCGCGAAGCAACTTCGTGCCGCCGCGTTCGATGTGGATCCGCGGGTGCCCTTGCATAACCTGCAACGACTCGATGAGTACCTGGTTGCGATCAACGGCTACAAGTCCATGGTTCCGGGCTTCACCGGCATCGGCGTGATCACCATGATCCTTGCCGCGAGCGGACTGTTCGGCCTGATCAGCCGATCCGTCGCCCAGCGGACGCAGGAGATCGGGATCATGCGTGCGCTCGGCAGTACCAGCTCGCACATTATTCGCCTGTTCCTGTGGCAGGCATTCCGGTACCTGTGCATCGGCTTGCTTGGAGGTGCCGTCGGAGTACTGCTGACGACTGGCATGACAAGCGTCGTGCCCAACGCACTGCAGGGTGTCGTTACGGTAACCTCCGGTGTGCTGCTCGCGATGGTCGGGGTCATCTTCATATCGTCCTACCTGCCAGCTCGCCGGGCTGTCTCGATGGAGCCAGGAGACGCGTTGCGATACGAATGAGTGCCATTGAAGCGGGATTCGCGGAAGGCGCACGGAAAACAGGGGAGGCCGGGTGACAGGAAATCCCGGCATGCGATCAGGAGGAGTTCATGGCGGAAAAGAAGCGAAAGGGAATCGTCAGGCGCATTGGCAAGGTCAGCCTGATTTTGATCGCCTGCATCGGGGTGGCTCTGCTGGCGGCACACCTCATCTGGAAATACTCCGGGAATGGCCAGCCGAAGCTCGTCATCGACCGCGACGGAATCCAGGTCTATACGATCAAGACGCCCGGAGACACGTTGCTGAAGATACATGCCCAGCGCGTGGTGCGTGCCAGCATGGACAAGGCCGTCGCGTCCCAGTTGGATGGCAGCCTGGAGAATTGCCACGACTGGATTCCTGACTGCGTCTCCTCGCGGTTGGTGAAGCCATGGAATCCGGTCAATCGGGATTACACCCGGCTTTGGGTGGAAAATTTTCCGAGTCCGTTCAAGCCGCGCCAATTCCTGCTGCATACGAAGTTCCAGCAAAAAGACAAATCGGCCCCCGTCACGGTGGAATTCATCGCCGCACCCGATGCCTTGCCGGCGGACAACTGTTGCTACCGGCTCACCCATATGCATGCGGTGTGGACCCTCACGCCCATCGACGGGAAGGACATCAAGGTCGATCTCTTCCAGGACATCGACGTCGGTATTCCATACTTCCTCTTCAACAGCGATGCACCAGGAGCGGTGTTCGATGCCTTCGCGGATTTGCCTCGCCTGTACAACGAGAGCAAGTACGACCAGGTTTCGCTTGACCGGATCTATAACGGACAACCGATCGTGGCCGATTGATTCGAAGCAAGCCGGCGAAGGGAATCCGCAATAGGGGGAGGCTTATGAACGACGTGACATCATTGCTGGCAGAGTTGGCGAGTCGCGAAATCAAGCTTGAGGTGCAGGACGGCCGCCTGACTTGCCACGCTCCGCAAGGAAGACTCACCCCTGATCTGCGAGAGGCGATTACCCGCCTCAAGCAGAGTCTGGTCCAGACGCTTTCAGGCGAATTCAGCAGCGAAAATCCGACGGCGGACTCGCCCTGGACATTTCCGCTTTCGCTAGGGCAGCGCTCGCACTATCTGCTGCAGCGATGGCATACCGAGCGAAGTCATGCCGTCGCGGCATGCTTTCGCCTGGGGGCCGGCGTGGACGAGACGGCGCTGGCTGTTGCGTGGGACAGGGTGGTGGACCGCTTTCCCATCCTCTCGGCGCGAATCGTCGAGAACGGCGGCGAGCCGATGCATGTAATCGACGCCCAGGCGCGGCCAGTCATGGGCCGCGAAGCCCTTGATTTTTCCCGGGACGAGATGGTCGTCAGGCATTTTCAGGCCCGCGCACGCGAGCCTTTCGAGTGGAGTCACGGTCCTCTCGCACGAGCGACGCTCTTTTCCCAACCGGATGGAAGGCGCGGTCTTTTCCTGCTCGTGAACCACCTCATCTTTGACGGCCAGTCGATCGGCATTCTCATCCGCGAGCTCTTCAAGGCCTATGAGAGCGTTGTCGCGGGCCTGCCTGCAGAGCCCCGACGCGAAAGCGCCTACCGCCGCTTTGTCGCCTGGGAAGCGGAGATGCTGGCCTCGGCGGAGGGGCGTTCCCATCAGGCGTATTGGCAACAGCGGCTTGCGGCCGAACGCACTAACTTCAAATTGTTGCCGGAGCATGCGGGCACATTCGATGCGCACCGCCCGTCCCGGATATTCAACGAGACGTTGTCTGCGGAGCTCGCTGGACGTGTGCGGTCGACGTGCAAGGCATGCGGCATCCAGCCCTCGGTTTTCTTCCTGACGCTCTTCTTCGTGCTCCTGTACAAACACAGCGCGCAGGAAGACCTCACCGTTCTCATGCCAGTCATGGTCCGCCCCGGCAAACCATTTGCCGAAGAGGTTGGCTACTTCTTCAACGTCATCCCGGTTCGCATGACGCTGGCGAACGACAAGCCGTTGGCCGCGCTTTTCCGCGACGTCCAGATGGCAACGATGGATGGCGTCTTTCACTCGAGTTTTCCGTTTTCCCGCATGCTCGACCGGCAGCGCTCCGACGCCAATGTTCCATTCGGACTCCTGTACGGGTTCCATGAGTTCAGCAGCCTGGCGGACACCGCATTCGCCATTCTTCGCGAACGCCACGGACTCGAGGCACTGCCAGGTTTCCAGCTTGAAGGTGAAGGGGACTACGAGCTTGCACTGGAAGTATTCGAAGAAGAAGGAATATTCCGCATCGCTGTACAAGGCGACCCGCGCATTCATCCGGATGACGTGATTGCGGACGCGCTGAAACGTTACGTCGGCCTGCTTGAGCGAGTCATTGCGACGCCGTCCCTCGACGTTGGCGCTTATCCGTTGGCGACCGGGGGCGAACGCGAGCAGGTCGTGCAGCACAACAACGCGACGGACGCGCCGTTCGCTCGAACGCGATGCATCCACAATTTTTTCCTCGAGCGCGTGGAGCAGGGGGGAGACGCACCCGCCGTCCGTTACGGCGGATTGACGCTCAGCTACCGCGAACTCGAGGTCGCCACTCGCCATCTCGCCTTGCGTTTGCAGGACAAGGGTGTCGGCTCGGGCCGGGTCGCCGCGATCCTCATGGACCGATCAGTGGCGTTGATGGTGGCCATCCTCGGCATACTCCGGGCAGGTGGCGCCTATATGCCGATCGATCCCGGGTACCCCCAGGAACGCCTGGCGTACATGCTCGAAGACTCGCACGCGCGCGTCGTACTGACAGAAGGCGAGCATCGCAGCCGTCTGGCCGGGCTGGAGTCCAGCGACCTGGAGATCGTCGAACTGGATAGCGACGGCGGCTCGATCCAGGCCGATGGGGTGCCTCTGGAAGGGGTAGCGCGTGCGCTTGCGCCAGACGAAGCCGGAGCCGAAGACACCGCATACATCATCTATACCTCCGGATCGACGGGTCGGCCGAAGGGAGTTCTCGTCCAGCACCGGGCGTTGGTGAACCGGCTGCAGTGGATGCAGGCCAGCTACCCACTCGGACCTGGCGACGTTGTGGTGCAAAAGACGCCCTATTGCTTCGACGTCTCGGTCTGGGAATTCCTGTGGACGCCGATGACGGGTGCGCTGCTGGTATTCGCAGCGCCGGATGGCCACATGGATGCCCAGTACATGCGCCGGCTGATCGTGGCTGAACGCGTCACAGCCTTGCACTTCGTGCCATCCATGCTTCACACGTTTCTGGATCACAGCGGAGGGTCGTGCCCGGACGTTCGCTTTGTGTTTTGCAGCGGCGAAGCGTTGGACGCCGAGTCCGCCCGGCGTTATCGGGATGTGTTTCCGAACGCGGCGCTGCACAACCTGTATGGTCCGACCGAGGCGGCCATCGACGTCACCGCCTTTGATTGCAGTCGGCTGGATCTTGCGTTTGTTCCGATCGGAAAGCCGATCAGCAACACGCAGATCTATATTCTTGACGAACGTGGGAATCCCCAGCCGCCCGACGTTCCGGGTGAGTTGCACATCGCCGGCGTCAACCTCGCCAGCGGTTACCTCAACCGCCCGGAGCTCACCGCAGAGCGTTTCGTCCCCAACCCCTTCACCCCCGATGGCCGCATGTACCGGACCGGGGACCTGGCGCGTTGGCTCCGGGACGGAAACATCCAGTACCTTGGCCGTATCGACGACCAGGTCAAGATCGGCGGCGTCCGTATCGAGACCGGCGAAATCGAAGCCCGCCTGGCATCGTTTCCGGGTATGGCCGCTTGTGCCGTGATACCGCGCGGTTCCACCGGCTACACGCAACTGATCGCTTTCTACCGGATGCGCGATTCGTTGCCTGGCCAATTGCAGGATGTCCCGCACACGCAATTGCGTGCCTATTTGCAGGAAACGCTGCCCGAATACATGGTGCCGGTGGCATTCGTGAGCGTGGCATCGATTCCCGTCACCGCGAACGGCAAGGCCGACCGCCGCGCGCTCCAGCAGCTGGAGGTGGGCATCGAGCCGCAAGAGCGCTACGAGCCACCTGCGACAGAGACAGAGCGCGAACTGGCCTCCATCTGGGTGGATGTCTTCAAGGAAAAGGGCTTCGTCCCGAGGGATTCCCGTATAGGCGCGAACGACAACTTTTTCGACCTGGGCGGCAACTCCTTGCTGGCGACCCAGTTGCTCTACACCATTCGTTCGCGGTTGCGGGTCGAGCTGCCGATACGTGCGCTGTTCGAGCGCACCACCATCCGCGATCTGGCGAGCGAGATCGACGCACTGAAGGCTTCCCGATAATGGGACGAAAAACTCCCGGCCCTGGGAAACAGGACGCGGCCGGGACAGCGGAAAGCCCTGTTATCTCAGCCATTTGCGTGTGGCACAAGCATTGCTAAATGTTCGCCATGGACCACATCAGAATCAAACCCAAATCCAAGCTCCCCAAAAGGTTCGTCCTGGTGCTGGCAGGCGCCTCCGTTCTCGGCGTCTGCGGCATCGGCCTGGCGACCATCGACTTCAGCACGCAACGGATCGCGCGCGACAAGGTGACCATCAGTACGGTCCAACGCGGCCTCCTCGAGGTCAAGATCCACGCGAACGGGCAGCTGATCCCACGCAACGTCGAATACCTTGCGGCGCAGGTCACCGGACGCGTAATCAAGAAAAACGTGCGTCCTGGCGATGCGGTGAAGGCAGGAGATGTCCTTGCGGAACTCAGCAATCCCCAGTTGGTGGTCAGCGCAGCCGAGGCCAAGGATGCCTGGGAAGGGGCGGTAAATGCACTGAATGCCTCCAAGGCTGACAGCCGCGCCCAGTTGCTCAACCAGCAATCGACGCTGATGCAGGCGAAATTCGCGTTGCAGAAAGCGAAGAGCCGGCTGGCTGCGGAGAATGCGCTGCCGCCCGGCATCATCCCCGAACTCGAGCACGAAGCCACCAAGCTCAATGCGGCGCAGGCCTCCGCGCAATTGGCTCTCGAAACCAACCGCACCGCAGCCATCCAGGTAAACATCCGCGAGAAACTCAACGCCGATCAATCCCGTGCGGACGAGCTGAAAGGCGCTATGGAACGCGCGAATGACCAGGTTTCAAACCTGCGGGTGGTTGCCGGCATCGACGGCATCGTGCAGGAAATGAACGTGGAGGCCGGCCAGCAGCTGCAACCCGGCGCTCCCATCGGGCGAATCGCGAAACCGGACGATCTCTATGCCGAACTGCTTGTCTCGGCCAGGGAGGCGAATGACGTGCAGTTGGGCCAGAACGTTTCGGTCGACACGCGCAATGGCACCGTGGATGGGAAGGTGTCACGCATCGATCCGGCGGTCCTCAACGGGACGGTGGCGGTCGATGTCGCCCTGACAGGAAAGATCCCCGCAAGCGCGAGGCCACAACTTCCGGTGGAGGGAGTCATCTATGTCTCCCGCATTCCCAGCACGCTCTATGTGGGGCGCCCTTCATTCGTGAAGTCCGATGCGACAGTGTCCGTCTACAAACTCGACGCCAGCGGCAATTACGCCAATCGCGTGACGGTCCGCGTCGGCAAGGTTTCACTCGACTACATGCAGGTACTCAGCGGGCTCTCGGAGGGGGATCGGCTGATTACTTCTGAAACGGGTGAGTGGCAGGGCCAGGACCGGATCCTGCTGAAGTGACCGGCCTCGCAGGGAGGCCGATATCTGCTCCAGAAAAAGCGACCTGTTGCGGTCGCAAAGCAACGGGAGATTGCAATGACCGAACAACCCCTGATCGATTTGCGGGCTGCCAAGAAGATCTTCTTTACGGAAGAGCTGGAGACCTGGGCGCTCAACAATGTCCATTTGACGATCGGCAAGGGTGAATATGTATCCATCACCGGTCCTTCAGGCTGCGGAAAATCGACGCTTCTGTCGGTCATCGGGCTCCTCAACTCGCTCACTGAAGGTTCCTATTGGCTCAATGGCGCAGAGGTGTCCGCACTTGGCGAGAAGGACCGCGCCCGTGTTCGCAATCGCGACATCGGGTTCATCTTCCAGGCATTCAACCTGATCGGGGAAATGAGCGTCTTCCAGAACGTCGAGCTGCCACTCACGTTTCGGGATGACCTGGACAAGAAGCAGCGGCATGCCCTGGTTGCCGAAGCGCTGGATCAGGTAGAGATGGGGCATCGACACAAGCACCGGCCCGCAGAGCTCTCCGGCGGTCAGCAACAGCGAGTCGCGATCGCCAGAGCCGTGGTAGGACGCCCCAAGGTACTGCTGGCGGACGAGCCCACCGGCAACCTCGATTCGAAAAATGCCGAGATGGTGATGGACTTGCTCGACGAGCTCCACCAGAAGGGAAGCACGGTCGTGATGGTGACGCATGATCCACGATCCGCAGAGCGGGCGCACCGGCAGATTTCGCTGTTCGACGGCAAGCTGGTCGACGATCGCTCCATCGCACAGCCCGTATTGGCCGTCGTGGAGTCTTGAGGTTAACGCCCGCTGGCGGCACCTCCCGCGGGCAGACAGGGACTTGAGTCGGATTCAACAGGGGATGGACTTATGGAGACGGTGACCAGTTCCTTGCATGCCTTGTTACAGGCAGGTGTCAAGTTGACCCTGGAGCAAGACGAATTGGTCTGCTATGCCCCGCCGGGAGTGCTCACCGGACATCTGCGAGCGAACATCTTCGAGCACAGGGACGTGTTAATAGGGCTGCTTCGCCAGCGGCTCGCGAGAGCATCGGGCGACGATGCCATCCCTCCGGCTGATCGTTCCGGAATCCTGCCGCTGAGCTATGCGCAGGAACGGCTCTGGTTCATCGAGCAGATGGCGCCCGGCGGACCCGGCTACAACATTCCCGGCGCGGTAAGGATCCGGATGCATGTCGATCCGGACGGGCTTCGGAACGGCCTCGCGCGGCTCGTGGCCCGACACGAAAGCCTGCGAACGGTTTTCCCCAGCCGTGACGGAGAGCCCTTCCAGCTCATTCTTCCCGCCGTTGAAGTTCCACTGGTTTTCCACGATCTTCGGCAGCTGCCGGAATCCTCCCGCGAACAGATCGCCCGGCGCCTTTGTGTCGAGGAGGCGCAACGGGGCTTCGAACTATCGAATGGACCACTGATCCGTGCGCTGCTGCTTCGGTTGAAGCAAGACGAAAGCGTGCTCCTGCTGAATCTGCACCATATCGTCGGCGACGGATGGTCGATCGGTATTCTGATGGAAGACCTGGCGGCCATTCTGGGCGCTGGCGAACACATCCTGCCCGAGCTTCCCGTGCAGTATGCGGATTTCGCCATGTGGCAGCGTCGTTGGCTCAAAGAAGGCAGCGGGCTGGCTGCGGATCTGGATTACTGGAAGCGGCAGTTGGCCGGCATGCCCGCGTCGATCGACCTGCCGACGGATTTTCCGCGTCCGACCGAGCGAAGGGATGTGGGGGCAACCCTCAGGTTCCGGCTGGATGCCTTGCTGGCATCGCGCCTGAAGCAGTTTGCGCGTGCCAGGGAGGGGACGCTCTTCATGGCCTTGCTGGCTGCCCTGAACGCGGTGCTGTACCGCTACACCGGCCAACGAGACATCTGCATCGGGACGGCCGTGGCCAACCGCAGGCACATGGCGACGTCCCGGCTTATCGGCATGTTCGTGAACACGTTGCCGCTTCGCACGTCGGTCGACCCCGCCGCCACATTCGAAAAGCTGTTCGACCAGACCAGACAGACCTGCCTCGATGCGTATGCGCGGCAGGACGCGCCATTCGAGAAGATCGTGGAAGCGGTCGCTCCGGCCCGAAGCCTGGCGACCACGCCGCTGTTCCAGGTGATGCTGCTGGTTCAGGAAGCGGCAAGGAACGGGGCCGCCCCCGGAACCGAACCCTTCCTGTTTGAGACCGGAGTCAGCAAATTCGACCTGAGCCTCGAATTCACCGAGACCAAGGATGGCATCGATGGTCTCATCGAATACAGCACGGATATGTTCGCGCCTGACCGCATGGCGCGATTGTCGCGGCACTACGCGACGATCCTCGACGTGTTGCTGGCGAAGCCGCAAACGCAAATCGACGACGTGGAATTCCTGGGGCCCGAGCGCGACCAGGTTCTACGCCAGTTCAATGCCACCGACAAACCGCTGGCGCCCGGAGAACGCGCACACGACGCCTTCGTCCGCCAGGCACTGAGCGAGCCTGCGCGTACAGCTCTTCGCATGGAAGACGTCGGGATATCGTACGGCGAGCTGCTGGCCCAGGTGTTGAAGCTGGCCACGGACCTCAAAAAGGCCGGGACCGCAACAGGCGATGTGATAGGGCTGTGCGTTGATCGCACGCCCGCGATGGTGATCGGCATGCTGGCCGTGTTCATGGCTGGTGGCGTGTTCCTTCCGCTGGATCCGAACTATCCAGCCGAACGGTTGCGCTACATGCTGGGGGACAGCCATGCGCGGCTCATCGTTACCGACGGGTTGGGAGAGGCGGCGCTGGAAGGAATCGCCGAGGCGTCGCCGTGCCGCATAAGCTACGACTGGCGCGCATCGTCCGGCGTTGCCGACATCGTTGAAGCGTTGTCTTCGTTCGATGCCGAGCCAACGCCAGCGGATGCCGCTTATGTGATCTATACCTCCGGATCCACCGGCAAGCCGAAGGGCGTCGTCGTGGAACACCGGTCGCTGGTCAACCATAACCGGTTTGCAGCGGATCATTACCAGCTCGATGCCACGGATGTCCAAATCCTCGTTTCAAGCCTGAGCTTCGACCTGTTTCTCGAAGAGGTGCTCAGCTTCCTGCGTGCCGGCGCGGCCCTCGTGCTGGCGCCACGGGAGCGGATCCTTTCGCCGTCCGCCCTGGAAGTGCTGGCGGTGGAATTCGGCGTCACCACGCTCAATCTCCCCACCGCGCTTTTCCATGAACTCGTAACGGCGGAATGCCGGCTGCCATCCGTGCGGAGAGTCATTGTCGGCGGCGAGCGACTCGACGCGCGCAAGGCAGCGAAGTTCTTCGACAGCGCTTCCTCCCGGGTGCTCTACAACACTTACGGACCGACCGAGACGACAGTCATCAGCACGTCCGCCAGGGTGACGCGCGAGGTGTTCGAAGCAGCGGAGACGGTGCCGATCGGCCGGCCCATCGACAACACCCAGATCTACATCCTGGATTCGCGAAGGCGCCCGGTGCCCATCGGCATTCCCGGCGAGATATGCATTTCCGGCACGGGACTTGCCCGTGGCTACCTCGGACGCGCGGACCTCACCCGCGAACGATTCGTGCGCAACCCCTTCAATCCGGGCACGCGCATGTACCGCACGGGCGATCTGGGCTGCTGGCGTCACGATGGACAAATCGAATACCTGGGCCGTACCGACAAGCAAGTCAAGATTCGCGGGTTTCGCGTCGAGCCGGCCGAAATCGAAGCCGCTCTGGTGGAGCATCCGGCCGTTCTCGATGCAGCTGTCGTTGCCCAGGAGCATGCCGAAGGCAAATGCCTTGTCGCTTTCTGGCGGGCTGCCGACCCATCGGCCGATCCTAGACCGGACAGCGAGGCGCTGCGGACTTACTTGCGCCAACGGCTTCCGGACTACCTGGTTCCCCAGGTATGCGTGCAACTGGCCGAATGGCCGCTGACGCCCAACGGCAAGGTCGACATCAGGCAGCTTGAGCAGACCGGGATAGTCATTGACCACTCGAGGGAGTTCATTGCGCCACGCAATGACATCGAGCAGCGCCTGGCCGCGATATGGAGCCAGGTGCTGAACCTGCCGCCGGAGAGCATCGGCGTGCACAGCGACTTCTTCGAGCTGGGCGGTCACTCGCTGCTGGCGACGCGGCTGGTGTCCCGGCTGCGCACGCACTTCGATGTGGACCTGCCGCTGCGGACGTTGTTCGAGAGCAGCACGCTGGTGCGCCTGGCGGAAGCGCTGGCGGGAGCGATGCGCAGCCAGGTCCCGCCGATCCGGCCGGTCGCGCGCGAACAGGCGCTGCCGCTGAGCTTCGCCCAGGAACGGCTGTGGTTCCTGCAACAACTCGAGCCGGACAGTGTGGCGTACAACGTGCCGGGTGCCGTGCGCATCCGTGGCCGCACGGTGCAGGCGGTGTCCTTGCAGGCGGCATTGACGCGCCTGGTGGCGCGGCACGAAAGCCTGCGCACGGTCTTTCCCAGCGAGAACGGCCAGCCCCGCCAGCAGGTACTGCCGGCCGCCGAGGCCGACCTGCGCGTCATCGACCTGGGCGACCGGCCGCCGGCCGGACGCGAGGCCGACGCCGTGCGCGTGTGCCAGGCCGAAGCGGCCACGCCCTTCGACCTGGCCAGCGGCCCGTTGCTGCGCAGCCGCCTGATCCGGCTGGCCACGGACGAGCACGTGCTGATGCTGCACATGCATCACATCATCAGCGACAGCTGGTCGATCGGCGTGTTGCTCGGCGAGCTGGGCCGCCTGCTGGCCGATCCGTCGGCGGCGCTGCCGGCACTGCCGATCCAGTACGCCGACTACGCCGTGTGGCAACGCCGCTGGCTGGACGAGGGCGGGGTGCTCGCGCGCCAGCTGGGGTACTGGACGACGCAACTGGCCGGTCTGCCCGAATCGCTCGAACTGATCCCGGACTACCCGCGTCCGGCCGAGCGCAGTGCGGCCGGCGCGACGCGCAGCTTCCGCCTCGATGCCGACCGGCTCGGCGCCCTGAAGGCCCATGCCGAAGCCCACGGGGCGACGCTCTACATGGCACTGCTCGCCCTGGTGAAGGCGCTGCTGTACCGCTACACCGCGCAGGAGGATCTGTGCATCGGCAGTCCGGTGGCCAACCGCCAGTACGGCGAGACCGAAGGGCTGGTGGGCATGTTCGTCAACACGCTGCCGCTGCGCACGCGCGTCCGCGGCCAGGAAAGCTTCGATGCCTTGCTGGCCGACGTGGCGCGCACCTGCCTGGATGCGTACGAGCACCAGGACACGCCGTTCGAGCGCATCGTCGAGGCGGTGCGGCCGCATCGCAACCGCGCGATCAGTCCGCTGTTCCAGGTGATGGTGGTGCTGCAGAACACCGAGGCGGTGACCCTGCCGGACGGCGTGCAGCCGCTGGACCTGGACGAGGGCGTGGCGAAGTTCGACCTGTCCTTCGAGTTCCAGGAGACCGCCGCGGGGCTGGCCGGTGCGATCACCTACAGCACCGAGCTGTACAGCGCCGAACGCATCGAGCGGATGGCGGCGCACCTGGGGATGCTGTGCGCGTCGGCGCTGCATTCGCCCGGGCAAGCCCTCGACACGCTCCGCTACCTCGCCGAGGACGAGCGCACGTACCTGGTGCACACGCTCAACGAGACCGCGAGGGCCTTCCCGCGCGAGCGGCGCATCCACGACTTCGTGCTCGAACAGATGGCGGCGGCACCGGAACGCGTGGCGGTGGTGACCGCGCAGGAGACGCTCACCTATGGCGAGCTGGACGCACGCAGCCTGGCGCTGGCACGCGTGCTGCAGGCGCGCGGTGCGGGACCGGACACCATCGTCGGCCTGTGCGCCGAGCGCTCGGTGGCGATGGTCGTGGGCATCCTGGGCATCGTGCGTGCCGGTGCGGCCTACCTGCCGCTGGATCCGTCCTATCCGGCGGACCGGTTGAGCTACATGCTGGAGAACAGCGCGGTCGGCGTGGTGCTCACCCAGGCGCATCTGCGCAACACGATCGCGCCGTTGCTCACCGCATCGACTGCCTTGTATTGCCTGGACAGCGAGTGGCCGGCGATCGTGGAAGAAGCCGCGCATCTACCGTACGACGACAGTGCAAGTGCGACGAACCTCTGCTACGTCCTCTACACCTCCGGCTCCACTGGCCGGCCCAAGGGGGTCCTGACCGAACACCGCGCGCTGGTCAACCAGCTGCATTGGCGCCAGCGCCGTTACGGCCTGACGGCCGACGATGTCGTGCTGCAGAAGACGCCCTACAGCTTCGACGTCTCGGTCTGGGAGTTCTTCTGGCCGCTCATGGTGGGGGCCCGGCTCGTGATGGCCGCACCCGAAGGCCATCGCGACGTGGCGTATCTCGACCGGCTGATCGCCACGCACGGCATCACCACGCTGCACTTCGTGCCGTCGATGTTCACCGCGTTCCTGGAAAACGGGCAGGCCGTCCATCCCTCGGTGCGCCGGATCATCTGCAGCGGCGAGGCGCTGGGCCGCAAGGCCGCCACGGGCTACCGCACGCGCTTCCCGGAGGCGAACCTGTACAACCTCTACGGTCCGACCGAGGCGGCGATCGACGTCACCGCGCACGACTGCACCGACCTGGTGTCGGCCACGGTGCCGATCGGACGGCCGATGGACAACACGCGGATCTACATTCTCGATCCGCGCGGAGAACCGCAACCGGTCGGCGTGCCGGGGGAACTGCACATCGCCGGCGCAGGGTTGGCGCGCGGCTACCTCCACCGGCCCGACCTGACGGCCGAGCGCTTCGTGACCGACCCGTTCTTCCCCGGCGAGCGGATGTACCGTTCCGGCGACCTGGCGCGCTGGACGGAGGAGGGCATCCTCGAATACCTCGGGCGCATCGATACCCAGGTCAAGCTGCGCGGGTTGCGCGTGGAGCTGGGCGAGATCGAGGCGCAGATGGAGGCGCACCCCGGCATCGAGACCGCCGTGGTGATCCTGCGCGAGCAGAGTCTGGTGGCGTTTTATCGCGCTGCCGGCGAGCCGCCGGCGAACGAGGCCTTGCGCACGCACCTGGCGCAGACCTTGCCCGACTACATGGTCCCGGCACGCTTCGTTGCACTCGATGCGTTGCCGCTGACCAGCAGCGGCAAGGCCGACCGGCGTGCGCTGGGGGCCCTGCAGGTCGCCGTCGACACCGCGGCGCCTGTGGCGCCACGCACGGACGACGAACGACGCCTCGCCGAACTGTGGGCCGAGGTGCTGAACCTGCCGCCGGAAAGTATCGGCGTGCACAGCGACTTCTTCGAGCTGGGCGGTCACTCGCTGCTGGCCGTGCGCCTGATGGCCGGCATCGAGCGATGCTTTGGAACCTTGCTTCCGCTGGCGATCCTTTTTGCTGCGCCGACCATCGCCGAATTGGCCCGGCGGCTGGGTGGACCTGCGCTCGCGGAACAAGACGCCGTCCTCGTACCCATCCAGCGCGGGGGCACGGCACAACCGGTCTTCGTGATGCCAGGCGTAGGCGGCAACGTGCTTTCCTTCCAGCCTTTGGCGCGTGCATTGGGCAGCGGGCAGCCGCTGTACGGGCTGCAGGCGGTTGGGCTCGATGGGCTGGCAGCACCGCTGGAAAGCGTCGAAGAAACGGCGCAGAAGAACGTCAAGGCGATTCGCTCCATCCAGCCCTCAGGTCCTTATCGATTGCTGGGGCATTCCTACGGTGGCGTCGTCGCCGTGGAGACTTCGCGCCTGCTGCTCGAGCAGGGTGAAACCATCGAGAAGATCGTATTGGTGGATGCGTTCGCCACCGCGATCGCTGCGGGCGATGTGGCCATGGACGACGCCGACGTACTCAGCGACCTATGCAGCACCTTGGGCGAACTCAATGGACGAACCGTATCGATGCCGGCCGGCAGTCTTCGCGGCAAGAGCGCACAGGAAATCGTTTCCGCACTGGCGCAACAGGGAATCGATGTCGGAGTGGAGCAATTCGAGATACTTTTGCGGGTCTTCGAGGCCAGCCGCCGTGCTTACGCAAGCTACGAGCCGACTCCGTTGCCGGAAGACGTTCCCGTCACCCTGTATCGCGCATCGGCTGACCGCCAGGCCGACGGGCGCCAGGCGGATGAACATGGGTGGTGCAGGGTGCTGCGCGGCCCGTTGCGGGTCGTAGACATCGATGCCGGACATTTCTCGATCCTCGCCCCTCCCGCCATCGATCTGATTGCCCGAGACCTCCAGGCCGCAGACACCGAAATCGCCGACGCGGCAGGCATGCCTTCTTACAAGGAGCAAGAGCCATGCGATTGAAAATCTATGAAACGATAGCCCGCTACCTGCTCGGGATCATCTACCTTTTCGGAGCGGTGGATGGCTTTCTCGCGCTCTGTTTCGGCATCTACCTCACCGGCGAATCCACGGATGCGTCTTTTCACGGTGTCCTCCAGCATACGGTGTACTTCTGGTCGTTCTTGAAATCGATCGAGTTCATCGGCGCGCTGTCCCTCTTGCTCAACTTCAAGCCCGCCCTTGGCACGGCATTGTTGACGCCTATTTCGTCGGTACTGTGTCTGTTCTACGTATTCGACCTGCATTGGTATTACGCCTTCACGCTCGTGGCGGTTCTCAATCTCGTGCTGCTGAAGGCTTACTGGCCGAGTTTCCGCCACCTGCTGGCCGACTATCCCATGCGAAGGCCGCATGCGGCCGGCATGTTGCCCGATGCCGTTCCAGAGACCTGAAGTGTCGCATTTGGCCGATACATCCGTCCGCGTTGCCCTTGGCGGCGCGGATGTACATGTTTGGCTTGCACGCACCGATGCCTGCGTGCGCGCTGGGCTGATGCCTCAATACCTGTCGCTATTGACGGCGGACGAGCGGCAGCGGCTGGCACGTCTTGCATTTGAGGATCTGAAACATGAATTCCTGCTCACCCGCGCCCTGTGCCGGGTAGCGTTATCAAGCTACACGGACCGCCATCCCGGCACCTGGGTATTTGCCAGCAATGCTTACGGAAGACCGTCGCTTCCACCGGACGATCCGGCGGCGCATTTGTCATTCAATTTGTCGAACACCTGTGGACTGGTGGCTTGCGCGGTGGCATCTGGCCGCCCCATCGGTATCGATGTGGAGGATGCTGCGCGCCATCACGAGGGAGAGAAGATCGCCGAGCGGTTCTTTTCTCCCGATGAAGTACGCGCGCTCCGCGCGCTCCCGTCTGTCGAACGGCATGAGCGGTTCATTCAACTGTGGACACTCAAAGAGGCCTACATCAAGGCTAAGGGTCTGGGCATGACGTTGCCGCTGGACAGCTTTTCTTTCAGCTGTGGCGCGCAGCAGGCGTCGATTGTCTTTCACGATGTGGATCAGGGCGACCCGGGCCTGTGGCGATTCCGCGCGTGGCGGGTGGACGAGCGCCATCGCGCAGCGCTGGCGGTGAAGTGCGCGAGCGCCGGAGAACAGATCGCGTTCCGTATCAGCGAAGTCATGCCTGCGGTGCATCGAGGACGCTGGGGGTTGCTGTGCCGGGACACGCCTGAGCACTGCGGCGTTGCAGGAAAAGCGGCAATGGATGAAGCGATGGCGCAACCGGCCTCGGAGGCAAAGGCGCCAACATGGTATTCGTGGACTAGGGGCACGTGACGTGATGTCAGATGATCGCAGCTTGGAAGGGATCTACCGGGACTTGGCCGCAGCAAGGATCTCGAAGCAGGATGCGCTGGATCGCATCCTGGCGCTGAGGCGAAAGCAGTCCGATGGCAGCCGGCTGCTGCTGGCTGCGCCGACATGGCAAGCCGTCTCCGCCGAGACCGGCACTGCGGCGCAGAAAGGCGAACGCCACGTTTTGCTCTGCGAACTCCCCGGTCTTGCGCCAGTCGAGTTGCAGGCCTTGCTGCCATGCGACGGTTACGCGGTATTGCCCAGCGCTTCCGGCGATTCGGTTGTGCAACGTTACACGTCCTGCGCGGCTGCCTGTCTGGAGCGAACCGGGGCCATACTCCGGCGTGGCGTGCGTGGGCCGGTGTTCATGCAATGGGTCATGCCTGCTACGGACGACATGGAGGCGCTTGTCGGACTGGCTTCCATGCTGAAAGTGGCCAGCGCCGAGCATCCTGGGTTCCAGGGCCAATTGGTTCTTGTGCAACCAGGCCTGACCGCCGCATCTCTGGCCCGGCAACTGGAGCAGGCCGGAATCCGAACGACAGAACCCGTGCTCCGCTGCGAAGACGGCGCCCAACCGATGTCTCTGCGTTGGCGCAAGCAATCCATGCGCACGCAGGGGCTTGTCTGGAAGGAGCGCGGGGTCTACCTGATCACTGGCGCGCTGGGGCGCAGGGGGCTTCTGTTTGCCAGCACCATACTGGCCCAGACCAGGCATGCGCAGGTCGTGCTGGCCGGCTCGCCGGCGAAAGCACGGTTTTCAAGCGAACTTCAGACGCTTCAAGAGCAGTCGAACGGGCGGCTGCACCATCAACCAATCGACCTGCGGGATGCACAAGCGGCGGAACACCTGATAGCGACTGTCGTCCGGCAATGGGGTGGCATCGAAGGCATTCTTCATGAAACCGCTGAGCTCGCGCAGGCCGGGCTTCTGAATCAACCTGCCATTGAGTTCGAGCGGTCCCTGGCCGCGGCGATCATGCCGGCCGCGAACCTGGACGAAGCCACCAAGGAGCTCAAGCTCGATTTCTTCGCGTTGTCCTGCTCGGCAGCATCGGTCCTCGGTGAAAGCGGGCAACTGGGCGTTGCCGCCGCCGATGGTTTTCTCGCGGCGTTGGCGCAGCATCGCAACCGGCTTGTTGGCGAGGGCAGGCGTCATGGTCGTAGCGTGGCCATTCACTGGTCGGCCTGGCAGGACGTTGAGACAGAACTCGACCCCGAAGCGCTGGCCACGCTGGAAAACGCAACCGGTATGCGTCCATTGTCGACCGCCCAGGGTATGCGAGCCTTCCACGCCAGCATCATGGCAGGAGCAGGCAGCACCCTGGCCGTGCAAGGCAACCCCGGTCGACTGAAGGCGCTGCACGGACGGCGCGACCAAGATCTGTTGCAACCAGCGCCGCGCGCGAACTTGCAGGCAGCGGAGCAGCCGAGCACGGAAAAACACGACCTGCAGGCGAAAATGCGTGAATTCCTGCGCAAGGAATTTTCCACGCTGCTGAAAGTGCCGGCGGAACGCCTGGATCCGCAGGAGTCGCTGCAACGTTACGGCATCGACTCCATCCTCGCCATGCGCTTGACCGGCCACCTGGAAAAAACCTTCGGGCCGCTGTCCAAGACGCTGCTGTTCGAGCATCACAACCTGGCCGATCTTGCCACGCACCTGGTGGAGGCGCGTCCGGATGTCGTCGGTACATTGTTCGTCTCCTCGACCAGGCGTCCGGTTGCTGCGGATCCGGGCAAGGGGTTGGCTAACCGCGCCGCCGCAGCTTCTCCCGTGACCACAGGCCAACAAAGTCCGCAAGCCAGATCGGTGGGCTCGGCGGTTAAAACGCCGGCTCCGGCGCCTCAGGGCGAGTCCGGTTCCGACTTTATTGCGATCGTAGGACTGAGCGGACGTTATCCAGCTGCGCGGGACGTAGCCGCCTACTGGGACAACTTGCGCGAAGGGCGCGACTGCATTGTCGAAGTCCCTCGTGAGCGGTGGGATTGGCGCGAGTACTACAGCGAAGATCGCACCGAACCGGGACGGCACTACAGCCGCTGGGGTGGTTTCATCGAGGGCGTCGATGAGTTCGATCCTCAATTCTTCAACATCTCGCCACGGGAAGCGGCGCGAATCGATCCCCAGGAACGGCTGTTCCTGCAGCACACATGGATGGCACTGGAGGATGCCGGGTGCACGCGCGCCGACTTGCAGGCACAGTCGCGGCCAGCCGGGTCGTCCGCCAGCCTGCCGGGACAGGTCGGCGTCTATGCGGGAGTGATGTACAGCGAATACCAGTTGTTCGGGGTCGAGGCGAGCATGCGCGGGCAGCGCACGGGACTGGTCGGCAGCACCGCGAGCATCGCCAACCGCGTGTCGTATGCGCTGGATCTGCACGGCCCGAGCATGACCGTGGACACGATGTGCTCCTCATCCCTGACGGCGATCCATCTGGCTTGCCAGGATCTACGGTTGGGCCGCGTACGATTGGCGATCGCCGGTGGCGTCAACGTCAGCATCCATCCGAACAAATACCTGGCCGTCAGTGCCGGCCAGTTCATATCCAGCGACGGTCGTTGCCAGAGTTTCGGCGAAGGCGGAGACGGTTACATTCCAGGCGAAGGCGTGGGTGTGGTCATACTCAAGCGCCTGTCCGATGCGGAGCGCGACGGCGACCGCATCTATGGATTGATTCGCGGCAGCGCGCTCAATCATGGCGGGCGCACCAACGGCTACACCGTCCCCAACCCGCAAGCACAAGCCGGTGCGATCGAGGATGCGCTGGCCGATGCCGGCGTCGATGCGCGCTGGGTCAGCTATCTCGAAGCGCACGGTACCGGGACGCGCCTGGGCGACCCGATCGAAATAGCCGCCCTGAGCAAGGCGTTCGGTCGCACGACTCGCGATCGGCAGTTCTGCCTGATCGGGTCAGCCAAATCCAACATCGGCCATTGCGAGGCCGCCGCGGGCGTAGCGGGCTTGACCAAGGTCTTGTTGCAAATGCGGCACCGGCAGATCGTGCCGTCGCTGCATTCCGCCAGGCTCAATCCACACATCGACTTCGAATCAACGCCATTTCGCGTGAATCAGGTACTCGCCGAGTGGGAAGCGCCCATGCTCGGGGGACGCCGGATCCCGCGCATCGCCGGGCTTTCCTCTTTCGGAGCCGGTGGTTCGAATGCGCACATGATCGTGCAGGAATACGTGGCGACGACGCGCGCAGCAAGCGCGCCGGAAGCGGCGGCGATCGTGCTGTCGGCCCGTACCGGCGGACAGCTGCGGCAAAAGGCCAGCGAACTGCTGCAGTTCCTGCAGGGCGTGGGATCCGGGTGCGACCTGGCCGGGCTCGCATATACCTTGCAAACCGGTCGCGAGGCAATGAACGAGCGACTGGGCTTCGTCGCGCCTGACATGGCATCCCTGATCAATAGTCTTGAAGCCTTTGTACAGGGTCGCGAGGGTGCCGCTGGAATCTACGCCGGGCAGGCGCAGGCGGGCATGGATACCATGGCCCATCTCAACGACGAAGCGGACATCCAGCAAACGCTGGAGCGGTGGTTGGCGGCGGGCAAGCTGGACAAGGTGTTGGCGCTATGGGTCAAGGGACTGTCCATTCCCTGGAGTGCGCTGTATCCGGATTCCGTTCCCGGCCGAATCAGCCTGCCCAGCTATCCGTTTGCCAGGGAGCGCTATTGGATCGACATCGAGGCGGGACACGTCCCGCAGGAAGCGCTTGCGGGCGCGCGCCTGCATCCGTTGGTGCAGGTCAACACCTCGAGCCTGTATGAGCAGAGCTACCGCTCGAACTTCAGCGGCGACGAGGCATTCTGTTACGCGCAGCGCTGCCTGGATGGCAGCGTCTATCTGGAAATGCTGCGTGCCGTGGCCGCTGACACCTTGCGTCACGACGGCGCCGTGGAACTGCAGGATGTGCAGTGGCATGCGCCCGTTCCGGTGGCTCCGGATGAATCCGTGGTCATACTCGCACACCCGGCAGAGACTTCCGATCTCGACTGCGAAGTTTTCAGCGAACGAGATGGCGAGCAAATCGTCCACGTGCGTGGCAGGGCAAGCGCGCTGGCAGACGGACAGGCGATGCGCCTGGATCTGCACGCGTTGCAACGGCAATGGGCGCAGGTCGCGGAACATGCCTATCGCCATGGCAACGATGTACTGGTCAGGTTGGATTTGGCGTGGCCGGAACAACAGGATTCGACCGGTTACGTACTGCATCCAAAGATGCTGCTGGCACTCAGGTGCGCGGCGGCCGAGTGGGTGGCCGGCACGCATGCAACGCTTGCGACTCACCAACCGATCGCCCTGGACAGGTTGCGTGTCTATGCGCGCTGCCGCGAGCAGGTGTGGGCCTGGATTCGTCCGGCAGCCACGAATTCGGCGGCAATCGATGTCGACCTGTGCGACGGGTCGGGCACGCTACTGGCTGAACTGCGTGGCTGGATTCTTGCTGCCGTAGAACAGAGCGACTTTGTGCAGCCGGTGTGGGCCGACCCATGTGGCGTGCGCGTGGAAAACGAAGGAAAAGGCGTCGTCACGCTGCATGTCGAGGCAGCGGAAAATGCGCTGACTCGCACCGTCTGCGCAGCCATCTGCAACGCGCTGGAGGCGGCGCGATCGTTGCCTGCGTTGCGCGTTCTCGTACTGCAGGGAAGCAGCGCGCATTTCTTGCAAGGCGGTGAGGCGGAACAGGAAGCGGTGCTCGAAACGGGCCTGCACCGTGCGCTTGCGGACTTCCCTTATCCGACCATCGCGGCCATGGCCGGCGACGCGCTCGGGGTTGGCTGGTGGCTGGGTACCTTGTGCGACGTGATGGTTTGCGGATCGCAGGCGCACCATGGCTATACGGCCACACATGCCGGCTGTGCGACGCAGCACGCCTCCTGGCTGCATGCGCGTCTCGGCGCCCGGCTTGCGCGATCGCTGTGCTTCCCGGCAGGCGGACTCACCGGCGCGCAAATGACGGAGGCCGGATGGATGGGCATGGTGGTGCCATGCGCCGAAGTGAACCGCTGCGCGTTATCCCTGGCAGGCGAGTTCGCCGCCAAGCCAGCGGAAGCCTTGCGACTGCTGAAAGCGCATCTTGCCGATGCCGTGCACATCGAACCGCAGAAGCATTCGCGTGTTGACGGCAAATGGACGAGCCTGGCCGATGCCAGCGTCATGCGTTGTGACCATGCCGATGCCGCATCCATCGAGCGAGAGCTGAGCGGACTGTTGGCGGAGATGGCTGCCAGTGGCAGGTACCGCGCCATCATCCTGGCGGCCGCCGATCTGTCGCTTGCGGCCAGCCGCGCCAGTGATGTGCTGGCCTTGCAGCATTGCGTCATGCAGGCCCCGGTGCCGGTGCTCTCTGCGCTGAGCGGCGAAGTGCGCGGCGCATCCTGGCTGCTGGCGTTGTGTTGCGACGCGATGGTTCTGGACGAGGAAGGGCGCTATGGAATCGGCAGCCCAGGCACTGACCCGGAACTGATGCCCGCCCTCGCACGGTTGACCGCGGAGTATCTCGGCGAGGCCCGTGCGCGGGAGACATTTCTCACTGGCGAACTGGTTGCCGGATCATCGCTTGGCTCGCATTCGGGCTTCGCCGTCGTCGCCCCTGCAGAGCAGGTGCTCGACCAGGCGCGCGCACTCGCCGACACATTCGCCACGCAAACACACGATACGCTGGCAGGGTGGAAGCGCAGCCGGGTCGATGCACTCGTCGATGCGCAATGCCAGCAGTCTGCACAATCCGTCGGGCTGGAACGGCCAGCGCCGGCGGAAGGGCGCATTCCGCTTGCAAGCCAGGTTGTCTCTGCGACGGCCCGTGCGGGTGGCGTGCTGGTCATCGAGATGCATGACCGCGACGTCCGGAACATGTTTTCGCAAGCACTCGTCGCCTGCCTGGAAGAAGCGTTCGCGCATGCGGCGGCCGAGCCCTACAAGGTCGTGGTCCTGACTGGATACGACCATTTCTTTGCCTCCGGCGGTACGAAGGAAAGCCTGCTGGCGATCCAGTCGGGCGCAATGCGATTCACCGACTACGCTGTATTCCATATCGCCATGCGCTGCCCGGTCCCGGTCATCGCAGCCATGCAAGGGCATGGCATCGGAGCGGGCTGGGCGTTGGGCCTGTTCGGAGACATCGCCCTGCATGCCGAAGAGGGCCGCTACTCCAGTCCCTATATGAATTACGGCTTCACGCCGGGGGCGGGCGCCACGCTGGCGTTGCCGGCACGGCTTGGATGGGACCTGGCCAAGGAGAGCCTGTTTGCAGGCCACGAATACAGCGGGAAGGAAGTGCGGGAGCGTGGAGCCCTGTCGCACGTGCTGCCAAGGGCACGCGTGTTCGACGCGGCGTTGCAAATGGCGGCAAGCATGGCGCGCCTGCCGCGCCAGTGGCTGGTGACTTCGAAGACATTATGGTCGGCACCCTTGCGCGCCTCGCTGGATACCGTTCTCCAGCAAGAGCTGACGATGCACGAGCGCACGTTCGTAGGCAGAGACGATACGTTGACGCTGATCGAGCACCGCTTCCAGCCCGCCAGCGAGCCAGCGCGCGCCTCGGACATGGCCATTCCCATCGCGTCCTCGAGCGTGAATGTGCCAGACGAGGAAGTGATGACTACGCTGCGCCGAATGCTCGCGCACGAGTTGCAGCTGCCCATGACAACGCTGGACGAGAAGGCGCAGTTCGTGGACCTGGGCCTGGACTCGGTCGTCGGCGTGACCTGGGTGCGCAAGATCAACGAAGCCTATGGTCTGGACCTCGAAGCCACCCGTATCTACGGCCACCCGACGTTGGCGCAGTTGAGTCGTCACGTTACGGAAGAACTTCTGCGCTGCGGCCGGTTGCGCGCACCTGCCTTACCTTCGCAGGCAGCCGTGCCCGCGCCCAAGGCTGCGCCCTTGTTTGTGTCGGCACCGGCACCGGTGTCTGCACCAGTCGCGATAGCGCAAGCGGGTCCTGTTTCGACTGAGGTGAGTGCGACGTTGCGCAGGCTGCTTGCGCACGAACTGCAATTGCCCGAGGCGCAGCTGGACGAGGGCGCCCAGTTCGTCGACCTTGGCCTCGATTCGGTCGTCGGCGTGACCTGGGTGCGCAAGATCAACGAGGCGTACGGCCTGGACATCGAAGCCACCCGTGTCTACAGCCATCCAACGCTGGCCCAGATGAGCCGGCATGTCGGCGCGGAACTGCAACGACATGGCCGGCTGCCCACGCCGGCAACGCCGATGCCCGCATCACGTCCCACCGCAATGGTGGCGATCACGCCGCCTCGGCCCGTCGCCCCGGCAGCATCCGTCCGGCGCAAGTCGCCCAAGTCGTCGGCAGCGCCGGTGCTTTCCCGGCCGCCGTCGATTGCGGTGGTGGGCATGGCCGGCCGTTTTCCTGAAGCAAGCGATCTCCATCAATACTGGAACAATCTGGCCACAGGCCGCGATTGCATTACGTCCGTTTCTCCAGAGCGCTGGGATGCGCAGCGCTACTATCAGCCAGGCGATGCGGCTCCGGGGCGCACCAACAGTCGCTGGCTCGGTGCACTGGATGGCTACGATCTGTTCGATCCGCTGTTCTTCAGCATTTCCCCCAGGGAAGCCGAGCACATGGATCCCCAGCAGCGCCTGTTCCTGCAGACGTGCTGGCATGCGTTCGAGGATGCCGGCTATAGCCCCCGGGCACTTTCGGGAAGCCGCTGCGGTGTTTTCGTCGGCTGCGCGCACGGCGACTATCAGCAGCTCTCCGCGGAGCAGCGACTGACGGCGCAGGGATTTACCGGAAACGCCAGTTCCATCCTGGCCGCAAGGATCTCCTATCTGCTCGACTTGCAGGGGCCATGCCTGTCGATCGATACAGCGTGCTCGTCGTCGCTGGTGGCGATAGCCCATGCCTGCGACAGCCTGGTGAACGGCGCCAGCGACCTGGCGCTCGCCGGTGGCGTGTACGTGATGGTCGGTCCCGACATGCACATCAAGACGGCCCAGGCCGGGATGCTCTCGGCAGACGGCCGCTGCTTCACGTTTGACCAACGCGCGAACGGATTCGTGCCCGGCGAGGCGGTAGGCACCGTGGTGCTCAAGCGCCTGTCGGATGCGCTGCGCGACAACGATACGATCTACGGCGTGGTCGAAGGCTGGGGCGTCAATCAGGATGGGAGGACCAACGGCATTACCGCGCCCAATCCGCACTCGCAGACGCGCCTGCAACAGGACGTGTATTCGCGGTTCGGCATCGATCCGGGCGAGATCCAGATGATCGAGGCGCATGGCACCGGCACCAAGCTGGGCGACCCGATCGAAGTGGAAGCGTTGAAAGCCTCCTTCGGCAAATACACGCAGCAAGAAGGCTACTGCGCTTTGGGCTCGGTGAAGAGCAACATCGGGCATTGCCTGACGGCGGCGGGCGCGGCAGGTTTCATCAAGTTGATGTTGTCGCTCCAGCATCGTCAGCAACCGCCGACTATCCATTTCGAGCATCTCAACGAACATATCCGTCTCGACGGCAGCCCGTTCTATGTGAATACATCGCTGCGTCCATGGGCAGTGCCCGCAGGCAAGCCGCGTCGGGCGGCCATGAGTTCGTTCGGTTTCGGCGGAACCAATGCGCACGTGGTGGTGGCAGAAGCTCCCGCACAAGCGCCGCAAGAACCTTGGGAAGGTCCTGAACTGATCGTGCTGTCGGCCCGTTCGGCCGAACGGTTGCGCGAAAAAGTGCGGGACATGGTGGTTTACCTTGCACGCGAACCCGCGACATCGCTGGCATCGGTTGCGTACACGCTGCAGGTAGGTCGTGAGGCGATGGAAGATCGGCTCAGCTTCGTTGCCGCCACGCTTGCCGAAATGTCGGTCACGCTGCAGGCATTCCTGGATGGCGATGCCGTTGGCGTGCATCAGGGCCAGGTGCGGCAGGGCAAGGGAACGTCGGCACTGTTCACCGGCGACGCGGATCTGCAACAAGTGGTCGAGCGCTGGCTGGACCATCGCCGGCTCGAGAAGCTGGCCGAGCTATGGGTCAAGGGCGTGGAGTGGGATTGGGGCAGACTGCATCGGGAACGCATGCCGCGCCGCATTCGCCTGCCTGGCTATCCCTTCGCGCGTGAGCGTTACTGGCATCGAGGCTGTGATGCCGCCGCCACTGAAAGCAAGGGAGCCGAAGTCATTCATCCTTTGCTGCACGCGAACATATCGGACCTGTATCAGCACGGCTACCGGTCCGTCTTCCGTGGCGACGAGCCCTTTTTTAGCGCCGCGCGCGCCTTGCACCCAGCCGCGCACATGGAAATGGCATTGGCGGCGCTGGCTCATGCCGAACGATTGGCGGAGGGCGACGCGATCCTGTTGCGAGACATGCGCTGGAACGCACCCGTGCCGATCGAGCCCGGTGCGCCCGTGACGGTTGCCCTGGACGTGGCGGAGAACCACATTGGCGTCACGATCGCCAGCGCCGCGGAGGAGGGCGAACACCTCCATTGCCAAGCGGATTCCTCGATCGTACCGGCCAGCACCATGCCACGCGTCGACCTGGAGGCGCTGCAGGCCCGCATGCGCCAGGCTGGAGTGGGTAGGGGTAACGCGGAAGCGTTGGTCAAGCTACCGGAACCCGCAACCAAGGACGCGGCGCGCGCATCGCTCATGTCCATGCTGGATGCAGCATGGCGCGAGGTTGGCGGCCTGCCGGATCAGCTGTCGGCGGCTTCGTCGATCGTATTCGATCCGTTCGCGCCGATGGCGAGCCAGGCATGGATCCGCCGCGATGCCGGGACCTGGGATCTGGACCTGTGTGACGCTTCGGGCGTGCCGCAATGGCAACTTCGCGGCATCGCGGTAAGCGACGCATCAGTGCTGCGGCGGGTGCCTCTCGCGCAGACGGATGCCGAAACAACATGCGGGCCGCCGTTGCACGCGCCTCGCCAGGCATTACTCATCCAGGTGGGCCATGGCGTCGCCGAACCAAGCAATGCGACTGCGGAACCTGCTGTCCCTGGCAGCAAGCCGCAGATCCTGTTGCCGCCGCCCCGTTCCATCGACTCCGCGGCATTGCACTCGCAGGTGCCTGTGCAGCGTCCGCAGATCACGCTTGCCCACACTGAGTCCGGACGGCTTGCCGCCTGCACTGTCCGGGTGGTCGATCGCGGAGACGGTGTGGTCGAGGTTCGCATGGATGCGGGCAACGGCAATCCGTTGTCGATGGAACTGGCCGAAGCGTTGCGTCAAGCCCTCGATACCGCTGGCGCCATCGACTCGCTGCGCGTCCTGGTGCTGCTCGGTACGCGCGAGGGATTCCTGCAGGGGCGTCAGTACGCATCGCTGCACGAAAGCGGCCTCGAAGATGCCTTGGCTGACTTTCCCTATCCGGTCATTGCAGCCATGGCCGGCCACGCCACGGACGCCGGTTGGTGGCTGGGCAGTCTCTGCGACGTGATGGTATGCGCCGCCGAAGCGTCCTACGGATTTACCACTTTCAGCGACCCATGGCCGGCAAGCCGCGCCGGTGCATTGCGGGAACGGTTCGGCGACCTGATGAGCGAAAGGCTGCTCTCGCCGCTTGGTGCCGCCAGCGGAAACGACTGGAAGACCCGGGGTTGGTCCGCTCCCGTGGCCGAAGGCAAGGACGTCGAGCAGCATGCATTCGCATGGGCCGATCAACTGAAGAGCAAGCCCGCGGAGGCATTGCGGTTGCTCAAGGCGCATCTGCGACAGGCTTCGCGCCAATCGCTCGCAGCTGGCGATGCGGCAGTCGCGCACGATGCGGGTGCCTGGAGCATCGTGAACGAGCCCATCGACATTCGCTGCGACGCGCGCAGTATCGAAACCGTCTCGAGGCAACTCGCCGACGCCGTGGAGGATGCCAGGAGCCGCCGCCAATGCCGGGCGATCATCCTCAGGAGCGATGTTGCGCCATTCGACGGCGACGTGCAGCCGGATGCGCTGGCCGCCTTGCAGCGGCTCATCGCTGAGGCTCCGATGCCGGTCGTGGCGGCCTTGTCCGGCGATGCACTGGGCGCGGGCTGGTGTATGGCACTGAGTTGCGATGCGGCCGTCTATAGCGAGTCCGGCTGGTATGGGGCGGCCGATCTGCATGGCGCTCCAGTCCTGATGGTCGCGGCAGCAAAACTTGCACCTGTCTGTTTCGGAGATGTGCTGGGCCGGGAAATGCTGCTGACCGGCGAATCCTTTACCGGCACCGCGCTGAAACTGCGGCAGCCGGCCTTGCTGGTAGCGCCCGCAGACGGCGTCCATTCCCTGGCGCGTGAATGGGCGGCGGCATGGCTCGCCGATGGCGGCTTGCACGTGGCCGCGCGCAAGCGCGAGCGCCTGCAGGCATGGCGGAAGGACGATGCGGACGCTCTTGCGCGGCCATGCCAGCCGGCCAGTCTCCCGGCGCCATCGACCGGCCCCATCGAACTGCGCAGCGAGGTGATCGTCGCAACGGCGCATCCTGGAGGCGTGCTGCTGATCCAGCTGCATGACCGCGACGCCAAGAACATGTATTCGCCCGCTCTTGTCGAGGGCATGAAGGAAGCGTTCGGCCATGTCGCCGAGCACGCCTACAAGGTCGTCGTGCTCAGTGGCTTCGACAGCTATTTCGCCTCGGGCGGCACCCGGGAAAGCCTGCTCGCCATCCAGTCGGGCACGGCACGCTTCACCGACCAGTCGATATTCCTGTTGCCGATCCAGTGCCCGTTGCCGGTGATTGCGGCCATGCAGGGGCATGGCATCGGCGCGGGCTGGTCGCTCGGGCTTTTCGCCGACGTCGGCATCTACGCCGAAGAGAGCCACTACGTCAGCCCCTACATGGGATACGGATTCACCCCTGGGGCAGGGGCGACCCTGGTGGCGCCTATGCGCCTGGGCATTGACCTGGCACGCGAAAGCCTGTTGTCCGCACACGAATACAGCGGCGCGGAATTGCGCGAGCGCGGCCTGGCTCATGCCGTGCTGCCCCGCGAGCAAGTCGTTCCCGCGGCGCTCGCGTTGGCCACGCGCATCGCAGGCCAGCCGCGCGACTACCTGGTGCGGCTCAAGCAGGCATGGAACGCTCCTTTGCTCGCGCGCCTGGACGACGTGCTGCAAAAAGAATTGGCCATGCACGAGCGCACTTTCGTCGGCAAGCAAGAAACCACGACGCGGATCCAGGCACGTTTCGCCGAGCTGGACGCCTCGGCGACGCGTGGCAGGCAGCCGGCTCCCCAACCGGTTCGAAATGGCGCAGCGCATACGCCTTCTTCCATCAAGGCGAAGCTGAGGGAGACGCTGGATGCGGAGCTTCACCTGCAGGGGCGCACGATCGACGACGATGACCGTTTTGTAGAACTCGGCATGGACTCGATCATTGGCGTCACTTGGATACGTCGCATCAACGAGGCGTTCGGAACGTCCTACGAAGCAACCAACATCTACAGCTATCCTACGATCCGCGAGTTCAGCGCGTTCCTGCAGGCGCAGCTACCCGCAGCACCTGCGCCTGCCTCATCTTCCGAAACAACCATCGCCCATGAATCGCGCGTACGCCAGGTCGTAGCACCGCCAGTGTTGCGCAAGGTGCCATCCCAGTCGCGCCGGATACGCCCGTCATTGCCGGAAGAAGAACGCATCGCCATCGTCGGCATGTCCGCCCGCTATCCGCAGGCGTCCGATCTCGATGCCTTCTGGGCCAACCTGGTGCGGGGACGTGATTCAATCGTCGAAGTGCCACGGTGGCGCTGGGACGTTGCGCATTTCTATGATCCGCACGGACAACGTGCAAATACCGCCGTGTCCAAGTGGCTGGGCGCCATGGAAGACGTCGATTGCTTCGATCCGCTGTTCTTCCGGATTTCGCCGGAGGAAGCCTCGCTGATGGATCCGCAGCACAGGCTTTTCCTCGAGGAAAGCTATCGTGCGTTCGAGGATGCCGGTTACGCCCATCGCGAACTCAGCGACAAACGTTGCGGCGTCTATCTGGGTATCTCCACCAACGACTACGCGATGATGCTGGCACGCCACGGCATCATGGCGCCGCCGATTACCGGGAACAGCTATTCGATCGCGGCGGCGCGGATCGCCTACCACCTCAACTTGAAGGGGCCCGCAATCTCGGTCGACACGGCCTGTTCGTCCTCGCTGGTCGCCCTGCATCTGGCCTGTCAGGCGTTGCGCAGCGGCGAGGTCGACATGGCGCTGGCCGGAGGCGTCAGCCTGTGGCTTACGCCTGAGCAATATCTGTCGATGAATGAAGCCGGCATGCTTTCGCCTACCGGACAATGCCGGGCGTTCGATGCAGGAGCCAATGGCATCGTGATGGGCGACGGCGTCGGCGCGGTCGTGCTCAAACGCCTGTCCGACGCAGTCGCGGATGGTGATGCCATACATGGCGTGATTGCCGGCTCCGGCGTCAATCAGGACGGGCGCACCAACGGCATCACCGCACCCAGCGCAGTCAGCCAGGCGGAGCTCGAACGAAGCGTTTTTGCGAAGTGCGGCATCGATCCGGGCACGATCGGCTATGTGGAGACCCACGGCACCGGAACGCGGCTGGGAGATCCCATCGAGCTCGAAGCGCTGACCACGGTGTTCAGGGAAAAAACCCGGAAGGTCGGCTACTGCGCGCTCGCTTCGCTCAAGAGCAACATCGGGCACACCGCGGCGGCCGCCGGCATCGCCAGCGTGCACAAGGTACTGCTCTCGCTTCGGCATCGCACCATCGCGCCGACCCTTCATGTCGAGAGGGAAAACCCACACTTCGCGTTCGCCGAGTCGCCTTTCTACGTGAACCGGCACGCGCGCCCGTGGCAATCCCAAGAAGGCGCGCCGCTGCGGGCCTGCATCAACTCGTTCGGCTACAGCGGCACCAACGCGCATGTAATCATCGAAGAATACGTACCGGGCCATCGACAGGCCGGACATGGCAGCCATCACGACGGTGGCGGCAGGTACGCGCTCCCGCTGTCCGCGCGCACATCCGAAGCATTGCACCGCAAGGTCTCGGACCTGCTTGCCTATTTGAAATCAGACCGCGTCGTCACTCTGGAGGAGATCGCCCGCACACTGCAAATTGGACGCGAGCCGATGAACGAGCGCTTCGGCGTTCTGGCGAGTTCGACCGCGGAGTTTGCAGATGCACTGCAGCGCTGGCTCGAAGGCGGGCCCGAATCCGACCGGTTCAAGCGGGTGCGCGTCGACGGAGGCACGCATGAGGCCGGGGACGAGCAGGCCGTACGGCATTACCTCGAGTGCGGCGATGTCGATTCGCTGCTTGCCGCATGGATGCGCGGTGCGGACGTGCCCTGGGAACGGCTATATGTCGATGGAATGCCGAGGCGGGCCCATCTGCCGACCTATCCGTTCGCCAGGGAGCGTCATTGGATCGAGGGCGAAGCGCACAAGCCGGGTGTCGCTGTTGCCGGGCAGTCGGGGCAGCTGGGCTGGATAGAGGACATCCTGGATCGGCTCGATACCGACGAACTGGACCCGGCGCAGGCCGTTAACTTGTTGCGTGCAGTCGAATGATCTGCGCACGTCCATGGAACATGACCACGCGTCATACGGCAGCGCGGCCACTTTCGGAGAGATGATCATGCAGACGGCATTGCAGGCAGGCGAATGGGACATCGCCGGGGCAAAGGCGCAGATGTTTCGCCCTCGCTGGATCGCGTGGCAACCGCAGTATGTTTCGCGTCTGCCGATGGCAGGGAAGGGGGATGTGTGCGCGGTCGGCGTTTCACTCTCGTCGATGCAGCCGGGCTGGTCGGACTTTGGGGTTCAGTGGAACGACACGGTGGATGCCATCGTCGAAAAGCTGTCGACATCCCCTGGGCTCGCGCAGATCATCCTTGCGTTCCCGTCGGCATCTGCCGACTGCGTACCGGACCAGGCCCTGGTAGATCGTTGCTACCTTGCCACCGTCTTCCTGTTCCGGTTGGTGAAAGCCCTTCACAGACTGGATTACCGCTCCAGGGAACTGGCCTGGAGCATTGTCACCCGGCATGCGCAAGGCGAGCATGGCGGCAACGTTGTCGACCCTGCTTGCAGCGGCGTACATGGTCTGGCGGCCTCGATGGCCAAGGAGCATCCGGCATGGCAGGTGACATTGCTGGATACCGACGCATCGCTCGATGGATTATCGCGGGCATGGCGGGCACTGCCGCCTGACGCCGAGGGCAATACCCTGCTCCTGCGTGCGGGGCAGTGGTATCGCCAGGTGTTGCAGACATGCAGCATCGACAGCGATGGCGCCGACGCCTATCGCGATGGCGGGGTGTATTTCATCCTGGGCGGTGCGGGCGGCCTCGGCGAAGTGTTCAGCGAGTACCTGATTACGCGTTACCGCGCCAGGCTGATCTGGGTGGGAAGGCGTGCCCCCGATGCAACGATCGAGCGCAAGGTCGAGCGCCTGGCGGCGCTAGGCCCCAAGCCGCTGTATCTATTTTTCGACACCAGCGATGGCGACGCCTGGGATCGTGCGCTCATACGCATCCGTCAGGAGTTCGGGACCATCCACGGCGTCGTGCATTCGGCGATCACGCTGGAAGATGGCAGCCTGGCGAACATGAGCGAGCACGCATTGCGGCGCGTCATGGCTGCCAAAGTCGACGCGAGCGTGCATCTGGCACGGGTATTCCGCGACATGCCGCTGGATTTCATGCTGTTCTTCTCTTCGGCGGCTTCTTTTCTCAAATCGGGAGGGCAGGGCAATTACGTAGCGGGCTGCATGTTCAAGGACGCGTTGGCGTCGCACCTTGCCGGCCTGGTCGAATTCCCGGTCAAGGTGATCCACTGGGGCTATTGGGGGACGACCGGCATCGTCGCCAATCCGGTCATTGCCGAACGCATGGCCGCCCAGGGCATCGCATCGATCGATCCGGCAACGGCCATGCAGGCGCTGGAGCGGCTATTGTGCGGCGGGGTTGATCGGCTCGTCTATCTTTCGACCTATCGAGCGCTAGCGTCGCTTGGCGTTCCCATCGACCCGCAGGCGGTGCCAGCCCCCGAGCTGCCTGATGCGTTGACGTCAGGCTTGAGGCAGGTACTCGATTCGGTCGATGACGGCACCTCGGACGACAGTCGTCAGCGCATCGAGGAGATGCTGTTGCCACTGCTTTGGGCGCAGATCAAGCGCGCGGGTATCGTTGGCGAAGCACCCGCGCCAGCAGGAGCCGGCGAGCGCCACTATGTCGTCATTCCTTCGCGGCATGAGCACTGGCTGCAAGAATCGCTTCTGCTGTTGGCCGATAGCGGGTTGCTGGAACTGCGAGGCCAGACGATCGTGGTCGATGAGCAGGCCGACCGCCGGGCGCCAGACTGGAAACGCTGGTCGCAAGCGGTCGAGGGGTGGGGTGCCCGGTCGGACTGCCGGTACTGGTTGGGCCTGCTCGCCAAAACCTTGCCGGCATTGCCGGACATTCTCTCCGGTCGCGAACAGGCTACGCATGTCATCTTTCCCGACTCGTCGATCGCACTGGTGGAAACCTTCTACAAGAACGATCGCGTGGCCACGGCGTTCAACCGGTCCCTGGCGGCGCTGGCTGCATGTTGGATAAAGCACTTCCAGGAAAGCGCATCTTCGCGGGCCGTGCGGATACTCGAAATCGGAGCGGGCACCGGCGCCAGCAGCGACCTCGTGCTGGAACGTTTCGATGCCGAAGGCCTGGGCGTTGCCGAGTATTGCTACACCGATATATCCAAGACCTTCCTGCTTGATGCGCAGCAGCGCTATGGCACTGGCCGGGGCTATATCACCTACGATGTGCTGGATATCGAACGCTTCGATGAAGTCGACGCCCGGCATCTCGGTCGGTACGACCTCGTGCTGGCCAGCAATGTCCTGCATGCTACCCGCGACATACGCCGTGCACTGTCCCATGCCAAGAGCCTGCTTGGCCCCGATGGGGTTTTGCTGATCAACGAGATCAGCAAGAACACTCTCATGATGCATCTCACGTTTGGTCTTCTGGACGGCTGGTGGCTTCATGAGGATGCCGCCTTGCGGCTACAGGGTGGTCCGGCCCTGGCATCGGCTACGTGGCGCTCGGTGCTGTCCGAACTTGGGCTTTCACCGATGGCATGGTCGATGCAGTCGCGCCAGGATCCCGACTACCAGCTCATCGTCGCACAGCGATGCGCAGGCTCCGACGGCGCCACGCAAGCCGCCGGCCCCGGTCGTGATGCCGAAGCGCCCGTTGCGGCGCCCTCCTGGCAAGGGCCGGACGTGTCGGCGCATTTCCATCGGCTTGGCAAGCTCGCCTGGGAGATTTTTCAGGCCGGGGAGGGCGGTGAGCCGGTTGCGTCGAGCGGGCGCGAGAAAGCGCGCTATTGAAGAGTGGCACGCGTGTCACCTGGCATCGCGAAACACGAGAAACCAATCGGTTGCCAACCGAAAAGCGGCAACCGGAAGAACCCAAGTAAATGGAGAAGGGTTATGCGAGCGGTGGGAATCGAGGCAATGAATGTCTATGCAGGAACTGCCCGCGTGGACGTGGAGAAATTGGCCATGCATCGGAAACTGGACATGAACCGGTTTGCCAATCTCCTAATGAAGGAAAAAACGGTGCCGCTGCCTTACGAGGACCCGATCACTTATGGCGTGAACGCAGCCAGGCCGATCATCGACGCGCTGAGCCCGGAAGAAAAAGACCGCATCGAGATGGTCGTTACCTGCACGGAGTCGGCCTTCGACTTCGGCAAGTCGATGAGTACCTACTTCCATGACCTGCTGGGTCTCAACCGCAACTGCCGGCTTTTCGAACTGAAGAACGCGTGCTATTCGGGGATCGCCGGCCTTCAGACTGCCGTGAGTTTCGTGCTCTCGCAGGCCTCGCCCGGCGCCAAAGTGCTGGTTATCGCAACCGATATCGCGCGCTTCATGACCGAAGAGGGCGGTGATGGCCTGACGGAAGACTGGTCGTTCCTGGAGCCAAGCAGCGGGGCTGGCGCCGTGGCGGCGCTGGTCAGCGAGATCCCGCGGGTTTTCCAGATGGACGTCGGTGCGTGCGGTTACTACGGTTACGAAGTCATGGATACCTGCCGACCGGCTCCAGACAAGGAAGCCGGCGACTCGGACCTGTCGCTGCTCTCCTACCTGGATTGTTGCGAGAAAGCATTCCACGAGTACCGGTCCCGCGTACAAGGCGCCGACATCCAGTCGACATTCGGTTTCCTGGCGATGCACACGCCGTTTGGCGGCATGGTCAAGGGAGCGCATCGCAACCTGATGCGCAAGATCGCGCGCGCGAAGCCGGCCGACATCGAGGTGGACTTCGAGCGACGCGTTCGTCCCAGCCTGCATTACGGGCAACGGGTGGGAAACATCATGGGCGCCTGCACCCTGATGTCGCTCGCCAGCACCATCGACCAGGGTGACTTCGAGGCTCCTCAGCGAATTGGCTGCTTCTCTTATGGATCGGGCTGCTGTTCGGAATTCTTCAGCGGCGTAGCAAGCAAGGAAGGGCAGGAGCGCGTGCGCCAAATGAAAATCGACGAACAGTTGAACCGCCGTTACGAGCTGACGATGGACGAGTACGACGCGCTGCTGGTTTCCAGCAATGCAGTCAAGTTCGGCACGCGTAACGTGCAGCTAGACTCGGGCTTTATTTCCGCCGCGCGCAAGGCGCATGGCAGGCCCACTTTGTTCCTGAAGGAAATCAAGGAGTTTCATCGGGAGTACGAGTGGGTGTCTTGATAAGAATCATATTCGCCAGCGCCGCAACGGAACAGGCAAACAAAGGAAAGTTCATATGTCCGCCACCATCGCAACCGCCATCAAGTCGCCCGCACGTCCACACAAGGCAGAACGCTTCCTGTCGTTCTCCATTGCGTCGTGGTGGGCGGTCACATTGATCGGACAGTGGGCGTTTCTTTACTACATTGCCGGTTTTTACGGTCGCACCATCGTGACGGGGAAGATCGAGTTATGGAACCGGAATCACGACCTCTTCAAAGGATATGTGGCGGGTGACCACGCCTGGAATGCGTATTTTGGCGCTCATGTCATGCTGGCTGCCGTTATTTCGTTCGGTGGTGCACTGCAGCTGCTTCCGTGGCTCCGGCGTCACGCCATTGGCTTTCACCGGTGGAATGGGCGCGCTTTCATGGTGACCGCACTGGGGTGCGGTATCACCGGCCTCTGGATGACCTGGGTGCGCGGGGTGGGAATAAGCGGCAACAGCAGATTGGGCCTGGCGGCGCTAAGCTTCGATACGCTACTGATCATCGCTTTTGCCGCCATAGCGTGGAGTCGTGCCCGCAGAGGCGAGATCCAAAGCCACCGGCGTTGGGCGCTGCGCCTGTTCATGGTAGCCAACGCCGTGTGGTTCCTGCGTCTTGATCTGTTTGCCTGGTATTTATTCACCGGCGGTCTCTGGGTCACCGACAACCTGGATGGCCCCATGAATTTCGTGATTGACTTCGGCTCTTACCTGCTTCCATTGCTATTGCTGGAAGGGTGCCTGCGTGCAAGGGATACGACCAAGGTGAGAAAAGTCGCCATGGCTGCCGTTCTGCTGGCTTCCACCGTCTATATGTGCGTCGGAATCTTCGCGTTGTCCATGAATGAATTTCCACGGGTGCTCCAACTAGGCAGGCTATGACAAGTCCACGATCGTGCCAGCTTGCGTTTGCCGAGGCGTGGCGCTTGGCGCTGGCGTAGGGTGAGGCCACCGCACGGACCGCCCTCGTGGCCGAGCGGAATGCCCTGTTGGCCGAACAAACGACTCTGGTCGAGGAACACAAAGTGTGGGACATCGCCCTCGCCGAAGCCCAGGCGAGTGCAACTAGAGTGCTTGCGCAACCTTGCGCGGCGATAGGTGAAGACTGTCGGGCGTGTCCAAGAAGCGGAAATCGGTCAGAGAGCTTACGTGGCGATCCAGGGTGTTACTGGTGGTGATCCAGCCTCTCAGCCCGAAGGGTTCGCTTGGACCGCTACAAACTGCACCAAAATCAAGATGCCCCCGGACTGGAGCCGCTCCGGCTGGAGCACAATGTCAGGATGGCGCCGCTGCTGTCGCCGCCGGTGGAAGAGGGCATGCGCATGGACTGGTGGATCCCGGAAGCAGCCAGGGACGCGAAGAAGGCCGAGGCCGGGGCAAAAGCGAACACACAGTGCGGACGGCCCCGCTGCCGCAGCAGGCGTGCTGCCAGCGCGGCGAGAACGAGGGCCGGCACGACGTCCCCCCGCCTTTAAGTAGCACGCCGGTTTGGAGTCCAATCCCCCATCCGAAGGAGATTGGACGTGAAGAAGCGCTTTTCCGAAGAGCAGATCATCGGCTTCCTGCGTGAGGCGGAGGCCGGCATGGCGGTGAAGGACCTGTGCCGCAAGCACGGCTTCAGCGAGGCCTCCTACTACCTGTGGCGCAGCAAGTTCGGCGGCATGAGCGTGCCCGATGCCAAGCGCCTGAAGGAGCTGGAGACCGAGAACGGCCGGCTGAAGAAGCTCCTGGCCGAGCAGGTCCTCGAGAACGAGGTCATCAAGGACGCCCTGCGAAAAAAGTGGTGACCGCACCGGCCCGTCGCGGGCTGGTGCGGCACCTGATGGATCGAGGCTTAAGCGAGCGGCGCTCGCTGGCCGTCATGCGCATGAGTGCCAGCGCGCTGCGCTATGCGCCTCGTCCGGACCGCAACGTCGTCTTGCGCGAGCGCATCCTGGCGCTGGCGCACCGGCACAAGCGCTACGGCGTCGGGATGATCTACCTCAAGCTCAGGCAGGAAGGGATGCTCGTGAACTACAAGCGCGTCGAACGTCTGTACCAGGAAGCGAAGCTGCAGGTGCGGCGGCGCAAGCGCAAGAAGGTACCGGTGGGCGAGCGTCAGCCGTTGCTGCGGCCGATGGCGGCCAACCAGGTCTGGTCCATGGACTTCGTCTTTGACCGCACGGCCGAAGGGCGGGTGATCAAGTGCCTGACCATCGTCGATGACGCCACACACGAGGCGGTGGCGATCGAGGTCGAGCGAGCGATCTCGGGCCACATGCTCACGCGGGTGCTCGATCGCCTGGCGCTCAGCCGTGGCCTGCCCGACGTGATCCGCACCGACAACGGCAAGGAGTTTTGCGGCAAGGCCATGGTGGTCTGGGCGCACGAGCGTGGCGTGCAGCTGCGGCTGATCGAGCCGGGCAAACCCAACCAGAACGCGTACGTGGAGTCCTTCAACGGCCGCCTGCGCGACGAGTGCCTCAACGAGCACTGGTTCACCCACCTGCTGCACGCCCGAGCCGTGATCGAGACCTGGCGACGCGAATACAACGAAGAGAGGCCGAAGGCGGCCCTAAGCGGGATGACGCCAGCGGCCTATGCACAGCACTTGGCAAACACAGATACGATCAACCCCGGACTCTAAACCCGACCGCTACTGAAAGCGGGGGGACGTCGGGCAGTCCGAATGCGGGCGTCATGCGGGATCTCCGTTCCTCAGTCGGTTGGCGGCGCGAAGCGGTGTGAATCAGCGAGGGGCTTCGTGCGCGCCCTGCAGCGCAGTCACGGCGGCCCGCGCGTTCACCTGGAGCATCCCGTCGGTAACCTTGCTGGTGCGCAGCAGCAGACCGCGCACCGCACCGGCGTCGAGGTTCGGCGACATCGAGAGCAGCAGGGCGACGATGCCGCTCACGTGCGCGGCGGCCATGGACGAGCCGGAGGTGAAGTCGTACCCGCCGTTGGGCTGGGTGGTCAGGATGTCGTCGCCCGGCGCGCTCAGCACGTCGGGCGGCGCAGCCGAGGCAGCGCTGCTGCGCACGACGATCACACCTGGCGTGTCGTCGGGAAAGCCAGCCAGCCGTCCGGACGGCGGCATCGCCGTGACCACGATGTGGCCCTGGTCGAGCAACTGGACGAGCAGCCGTCGCAGCAGCGGATCGGCAGGGCCGCCGAGGCTGAGGTTGACGATGCGTGCCGGCGTGTTGATAACCGCCGCCAGTGCCTTGGCCAGGGTGAAGGAATTGCAGCGTGCGACGCCGGTGCCGGCGGCCGGATACCAGCAGGCCTTGTAGATGCTGAGCGTGGCCTCGGGCGCCATGCCCACGATGCCAAGTAAGCTCGAAGAGGCCATGATCTTTCCCGGTATACCTAGCGAATGGCCGCTACCTGTCTACATAGCGCGAGTTGACCAGCCATCCGACGTAGGTGGGGTTTGTCGACGTATTGTCGATGTTCTAAAGGACTCTTTTTGGGGTGAGTTGGTGCAAGGAATCGAACCTCGTTGCGAGACCTACTCAGCCATGCGCGAACGCGCCCTCGCAAGCCGCCACGCCGCAGCGTGGCTGCTCTCCGGTATCACGGGCGTTGTGCTCCTCGTGGCCCTCATGGGGGTCGGTGGCTTAACGTCCTACTGGGTCCAACTGCGTCGGCGACAGATTGGTTTGAGGCGCGCCCTTGGCGCTACGCGAGCAGACATTCTTTTGCTCTTCCTGTTGGAGAACGCCCTCGTCGTTGGAATCGGAATTGTAGCTGGCGGGCTCGTTACCTACGCCGGAAGCACTTGGATCACGCGCCATCTCAGTCTGGAGCGGACTCCATACTCCTATTTACTTGCAGGTGCGGTAGCAATGCTCATCGTGTGTCAGCTGACTGCTCTGAAGTCCGCCTTGCAAGCATCGCGGGTAGTTCCAATGGCTGCGTTGCGGCTGGTCGACTGACGACTCGAGACCAGGCAGCCACATCGTAAGCAGCCGCGGAGACCACGCCGTCGGCAAAGAGGATCTCCCGATTTGTCCATCATAACGGTCAGAGGACAGACAAATTCCCGGCGCACCCATGACACCGGATAACTTCCCATTATCCGGTGTCAGAATTCAGGCCATGACTGCTGCTGTGCTCACTTGAGGTATTACGTAATTACATGGTATGTAATACGTTACGAAATACCCAGGAGACCCGGCGATGGCCCGTGGCGGCGTGTACAAGACCGAGATCGAGAAGGCCCGTAACGCCTTGTTGGCCGAGGGAAAGCACCCCTCGGTTGATGCGGTGCGGGTGGCGTTGGGCAACACCGGCTCGAAAACGACCATCCATCGCTACCTCAAGGAACTGGAGGCCGAGGACGCGACCGGCGTGGGCGGCAAGTTCCCGATCAGCGACGCCTTGGCCGATCTGGTCAGCCGGTTGGCCGGTCGGCTCCACGAGGAGGCGGACGCCAAGATCACCGAGGCCGCCGCCCGTTTCGAGGCCCAGCGGAAAGAGCTGACTGCCCAGTTGGATCAGACGCGGCAGGAGGCGGCGTCCATCCGTGCCGACCAGGAGCGCACGGCGACGGCGCTGCGCGAAGAACAGGCGCAACACGAGATCACCCGCCAGGCGCAGCTCGATGCGACGCTACAAGCGCGGCAACTGGAAGAACGCGTCACGGGTTTGACCGCCCGCGTGGCCGAGCACGAAGCGCACGCGCAGTCGCTGGAAGAGAAACACCTGCATGCCCGCGAAGCCCTGGAACACTACCGCACGTCCGTGAAGGAACAGCGGGAGCAGGAGCAGCGTCGGCATGAGCACCAGATCCAGGAACTCCAGGTGGCCCTGCGCCAAGCCAACGAAGCCCTCACGGGCAAAAACCACGAGCTCCTGCAGCTCAATCGCGACAACGGGCGCCTGACAGAGCACAACGCGCGCCTGGACAAGGAAGTGCAGCAGGCACGCAGCGCCGTGCGCGCGGCGCAAGACGAGGTGGCCACGCTCAAGCCGGTGGTGGCGGAACTGGCCAGCCTCCGCACGACGTGGGGTCACGATGTCCAGGCGCTCGAACGCGCGCGTCTCGACCTCGAAGCCGCCGCGCAGGCACTCGATCAGGAGAGGGCGGCGAGGCAGGATGCCGAGGGTCGAGTCGTATCAATGCAGGCCCGGCTGGAGACGCTGGAACAGGTCTTGTCCACGCTGCAGCTTGCGTCCACGCCAGCGCCACCCGCCGCCATCGCATCACCGGACGGATCGGACTGACAGTAGGGGGGGGGCGGTTTTCAGGTACAGCTGCGATTAGCGGGATTTCCTCGGTCTTGCTAATTTTAGTTCGGGCCGGCTAATTCAATGAAAACAGCGTCTTAGGCGCCATGTGAGCGTTTTCGCACGAATCTCGGCCATCCCTCATCTTCGAAGATCTGCAGGCGGTACTGGCGCGGTGCGTGCCGAACGTGCTGGCGGACTTGCATCGCAAGCTGGCGTCCCGGACCGCGACGACCTTGGAGGCACGCGCCGTACAAGCATGGCACCAGACCGATGCGTTGCTCCTGCACGGAACCGAGCAGATCGCGGCCGCCCCTATCTTGCGAACGTTCGAACGCGATGCCCGCAAAAGTGAGGAGGCCTATATCGCGACGCAACTGCTCCTGACCGAACTGACCGATCTTGATGCCCTTGCGCAAGCGCTACTGGTCGTGGAAGCGGACCTGTCGGGTATCTCTACCAGGATTACCGATGATCTCCGCCCGATGAGCAGCATCCAGGTCGATCAGTTGATCGAACGATACCGATTTGGTTCACCCAAACAGCAACGTGATGTCTTAGCGCTGCTGATCACGGAGCCGCCGGCGCTGAGCGAGGCGGCCTGGGATTGGCTATTGGAGAAGGCGAATTCGACAGACGAGATCGACATGCGTCTGGCGTTCATGGCGTTGGCCGCCGCCGATCTCCGTCGCCTAGGGACGCATCTGGACCGGATGGGCTGGGGCATTACTCTCGACGCCGACACGCTCGCGGCGCACGCCGCGTCCGGCGCGCTCATCGAGGCCACCCGAGGCCAGCCGTTCGAGCAGGTCGCCGGGCGCCTGGCGCCGTGGCGTTTGTTAGAGGCAGTGCGGCTGCGCGGCAGCGACGCCTCGGAAGCCCGCATTGCCTTGGAGCGGCTGGATGCCATCCTCGTCGGCGGTCCGCGAGAGGCACCCGACCCCGGGGCACAGATCTTCGTCGAGCGCACGGACGCGTCAAATCGACCGCCGTGGTACTCCGCTCGCCCGATGCCTTCCGAGGCCCCGAATTCGGCCGAAGCCCTCAGACACGCGCTCGATGAAAAGGCGCAGCGGGAAGCGCACGAGCGCGCAAGCGAGACGGCAAGCGCGCGAATCGCTAAGGCCCGCAAGGAAGGCGCCAGTTTGTATCTGGAGTTTGTCACGCGCGAGGACGGGCAGGCCATCCTGCAGCACGGCCCCGAACTGCTTACGCATTGGATCGAAGGTCACGACGCCTTGAGCGTGGAGTTCGTGCGGCGCGTGCAGTTGGCCGAGGGATTGTTCCTGGCGATCGCCGAAGCGCTGCTCATCGAGCAGCCGGCGCGCGGCGTGAGCGTGTGGCGCGCCCTGGGCCACGCCATGCGTACGCGCGTGACAGGCGCCGCGAAGCTGCCGGAGCTCTGGCACATGCTGTTCCGGGTCCCGGCCTCGACCGAGGTCATCGCGGCGCGCGATGCGCTGCTGGAGCCGGAGCACACGAATACCGATGAGCAGCTGTATGCGCTTGCACTTGCGGCGCAGCTCAATGGCTGCACGGCCTGGCTCGAGGCGGCAATCTTGCGGGACTTAGCCTCGCACGTGCCTTGGCGCCAGCAGCGAGGCGAGGTTCTGCGCGGCTTTCTGGCGGGAAACGTGCTGCCGGTGGACGACGCGTGGCCCGAGGGCCAGTCGCACTCTTGGGCCCAAGAGGTCCGGCGTGGTGCGGCGCGTTTGCGGTACTTGGAAGCCTGCGCCCGTCACTGGTGGATCGAGTACTGGCGGCGCGACGACCCAGAAGAAGCCTTCGCTGCCTGGGTATTGTTCCAAGAATGCGCCGATCGGCGCGCCCTGTGTTGGATGAGCCCTGAAGAGAGTGCGGCCTCGGTGGATGAAGCTCAGCGGGCACGAAAGCGCCGGCATTGGGCAATGAATCGGGCACGCTGGCGGAACGGCGCGGACAAATCCAGCCTGTCCCTGCAGCAGAACTTTTTGCGCCGACGCACGGATGACATGGTGTGGCCGTGGCGCAAGTAGCTATCGATCCTGTTTCCTCTGTCCCCGCAGATTGCGAGGTGCGAGTCGGATGGGGATAGGGCAGTGGCGCCACGAGGCCCGCTTGGGCGAGCCTTTGCTAGGCTTAATGCGACCGTATGAGATGTATACCGGCGCTCGGCGCTTGGCAGGCGCAGCTGGAAGACGAGAGGTTCACACTGTGGGTCGATCGCGAGCCGAACGCTGCCGAAGGGCGGAGATAAGGCTCTCAGTATAGAGAATTAGGGCGCGTTATCGAGGGTAAGCCAGCAGCCGCAGCGCTGAGACGAAACCTCACGTATCCCGTACGGGCGCTCGGCGTTTGGGCTGCGAAGACCGGCTGCCTCGCCCGTCTTACATGCGATCTGCCGGGAGCCCGAGAGCCTAGCAGCCGTGACGCCATCCTCAGAAAACCGCCGTTGAGGCCGAACGTCGACCTGGAAAATCGACGACTCGATCAAGCGCTGGGAGGGGACAGCTTTCAATCCAGCCTCAGTAGATCCCAAACCTCCGGAAAGTTAGTAACTTCACTCTTTGCTAAGTAAGCTCCGGTGGCGTAGTCGATGACGCCATTCAACCGCGTTGGAGCGGTGTCGCAACGCATAGCGATGGCGGCAACATGACGGTGCTCGTTAAACGTCCTTGTGAGAAGACTGAAAAAAGCATCCGACTCGCTAAAGACCGATGGGTCATCGACTCCCTCCCATTCGAATACCAGTACCGCGCCGCGTTCCCCGCTACATTGACTGGCGGCCCTGCTGAATTTCCTGTCCCAGAGATACTCCACAAGGTCCATGCCACTGCGGCGCGGTCCGATCATCTGCAGGTCGATCGAGTCAACGGCGACTTGGCCGGCAGCCTTTGCTTGGGAATACAGGCGCGCGTCGTCTCGATGGCGATCCTTCAGCATGGCTTGCCATTCAGACGCGTTGGTACCGCTTCCGTCGGCAGGGAACACTTCGCCCTCAAGACGAAGTCCTCCGGGCAATTCGATGTTCACCACGCCGGGACCGCCGACGCTGGCCAGACTTGCGGACCACGCCTCGGCATCGTCCAAACAACTCCTCTGGAAGTCGTCGGACACGTGGAGCAGCAAACTGCCACGCAAATGGCTCCCCGCTACGCGGTCAATGATCCGTTGAGCCAGATGATCGGCCTCTGCAAGCCCCAGGAGTTCAACGATCATGTCGGACTGGCGCTTGCACTCTACTTCGCACTCGAGTCCGTCCATGCGCGCAACGAACTCCGGACCAGTCTGGTCAACGGGAAGCCAGGCGATCTCTGCATGGTAGGCGCGTGCGAAATGCGATGCCGTCTTCCATTCCAGAAGGAGTGGCTTTAGCTGGCCGTTGAGATTGATCAGCTTGTCGCGATGGTGTCGCTCGACGCTATCCACGAGCGTCGGTGCCACTACGCGGAAGTATGCTGCCACGTTTGCTAGATCGCCCAGTTGGCCGCCGACCGTGCGCAACGGTCGCTGGCGGTGGCGGGTCACCTTCTCATACTTCTCGAACGCCTCGATGAGCGGCTGGTTATCCCGCAGTCTGGCAACGACAATGCCGTTGTTCGTGCGCGCGGTCGAGCGGTATTCAGCGGTTTGCTGAACCAATCTGTCGTGCCCGATGAACCGGCGCAGTTGTTCGATTAGTTCGCCTGCTTCGTGAGGATAGATGTCGCGTTGAGGGAAGCGGCCGGGGCGGCGAAAAGTTGGCATCGAGGCAGTTCGCAAACCGTTCGGAGAAAGGGGCGGGTGGCGGGGCAGCGTCCAATTGCGACGAAAAGGTGTTGGCTATTCATCCATCTCGACCATCATCCGGCCTTCTTCTTCCTGCATTTCGATCGACTGGATCGCGTGCCGCAGCAGGTCGGAATAGAGTTCGTATGCCGGATCCTGGCGAGTCAAGCCCGACAAAACCTTGGTGGCACGGTCTCGCAGCTTGATATCTTGCGGGAAGGGTTCGCCGGGAACACCCGATCGTGAACCGCTGACTGCGGCACAGTACAGGGCACTGCCCAGTTTTCGCATAACGTCAGCCCCGTGGCTCCTTGCCAGCCGCATCATCCAGACGACGAATTCATGCTGCTCGAAGGCGAAAGACTGAGATGTCTGTCGAGCGAGACTGGTCGCGACGGCGAAGCCCTCACGCCCGGCGCTTGAGATCCACTGCCGGAAGAACTCGACGAAATCCGAACTGCTGACGGTGCAGAGAGTCCTGACGAGGTCGCCGAACCAAGGCAGCACACTTTCGCCCGCCTGCTCCTGGGCCAGGGCCCAGTCGAACAAACGACGGATCCACTTAAGTGCGTCCTGCTGCTTCATCAGGCCCCAGTCGCCGCGCAGACCCGAAGACCAAGGAACCGGGCTGTAGGACCAGTCGCCGCGTTCCTGGGCGATCGTCACCCTGGCGACTAGAAAGTCGACGGCTAGGCCGGGATGGTGGTGGAGCGACTTCTTGATGAATTCCTGAACCCAGTGGTCGTCGATTTGCTGCAACGGAAGCAATTTCTGCAGGATCGCCTTGACGTTCGATTCGCCAATGTTGTCGAACGGAATGCACCTGTCTCCGGCGATCCACATCAGATAGTCGTGAGCGAGCTGCTGGGAGTCGCCGAAGTCCGCGGAAATCGTGAGCTCAATCGCGAGGTCGGCGTCGGTCTGTGCGACTTGATACACGATGTGGGGAGCCCACCTTCGCACCGCCGGCTGGGCGGAGGATGTGACGCCCCGTAGTGCGCGCAGATCCAGCGGACTGTACGAGCGTTGGGGCTTGTGGCCGGCGTACGCCTCGGCAACGACGGGCAGAAGTCGGGCGTCGCTCGTGTCGACGGCATTTTCCACGATCGTCAGTGCCAGTTCGTGCTGGTCATGCAACAGCCTACCCAAGGCCCTGCCGGCATATCGGCTTGAGGCAGTCGATTTCCCTTGGACTACCGGTTGCAAAAGTGCCCTGGCGAATTCGACCGAATGGAAGATGATGTGGTCAATCAATGCATGCGGCGCCGATTCCTGATCTTGGAGCACGGCCGGGAGAAGCCCTTCCACGAATCGATATGCTTCTCCGGGACCGTCGGCAGCCGACAGAATTTCCTGCGCAAACGTGTCGAGCTCCTTCGTGTGTCCTTCTAAGCGCCCGCTTCCGATCTGATCGGACAAGTGCCCCCATCCGTCCACGAGTAGGCGCGTCGCGCGAAGGGCGAGCGTCGTGTCGAGGCGGGATACGATCCGCCTTGACAGCTTCTTCAGTTCTCCGGTTCCGTACCTGGAGTACCAGCCCGTCGAAACGGCGAGTTTGACAAGCACGACGGGAGCCACGTCAACGCGATCCAATTCCGCGTTAATGACCTTGAAGGTCTCGGCGAACTCGTTCTCCCACGCGGTCACCATGCTCTTCGGGACGGTGGCGCCCAGGAGACCGTGCGGCGCTCTCAGCGCGCTTCCAAGCGCCCTCGCACCAGCAAGAGCACGGCGGGTGTCCGTGTGCGACAGCAGGGTAATGCAGGCATCGATGATCTTCTTTCGGATCGCCGCTACGTCGGACTGTTGGACGATGAAGGGAGTCAGCATCACCGCCCGGTGCGTGGCCGAGGAGGAATGGCCCTCCGTCTCTAGTGCGCCGCACAGTATTTCCAGCGGGTTGTGGATGCCCGTCCAGCTATCATCGTAGGGGATCAGCGACAGGCCGAAATCGACGACTTGGTCCATGAAGTCGAAGGGCTTGTAGAGCTCGGGCGACGCCAGTTCCGTCAGTACTCGAATGCCGTGCGATGGTTCCTGGTTCAGTGGCTCGTCGTCGTTGCGGCCAAGATCCCAAAGTATTTCGCAGGCTTTCGGGAGATGGTCGTGGCTATACGCGACATGCCGGAGGATGTCGGCGAGCATCCTGTCCACGTGCCCTTCCCGCAGCATCCTGCGAACGAAGGCTAGCGCCTGGCTGGGCTGGTAGTAGGCCGCTGCCGCGGCCGCCCGGAGATGCGGATTGACGTATTTGTCCTGGTACCTGAGTCGAGACCAGAGTTCGTCGAGCATACGGCTGTTGCGCGTATTGCCATTAGATTTCCGCCAGTCCAGACGCCCGAAGTTCACAAGGATGTGCTCCGCATAGGCGTCTGGTGTCGCATCGAAGACAGTGGCCGCGAATCCGGTGGATTGACCGGTCGCCGAAATGCAGCGTTCCTCGACGATGAAATCCCCCAAAAGGTCAGGAACGACCCGACTGCTGGAACCTCGCTTGTACAGCACGCCGGCTTCGCGCAGTCTCTTGAGGATCCTGGCGACCTCGTGGGTGGTGATGCTGGCGACCGCGGCGATGGCGTCGTGCAGCTTCGGGTCATCCTCCTTGATCGGCTGGAGAAGGGCGATCGCAGCGAGGCCCAAATGGACCGACTCGGCATCCAGCTTTGAGCTGATACCTTCAACAGTGCTTGTGACAAGACGACGGAGGAGCTCAGAGCGGAAGGTGTCTTCGTCAATCAGGAATTCTGGAAGCGATTTGTCGTTCGCGAGAATCTGGGCTGCGATCACCGTGGCCAATGGGCAGTCGCGTGTGTAAGAGGCCAGACGGGATGAAAACTCCACCGGCGCGCCAAAATGCTCCAGCGCCTGCTTGGCCAGCCGTTCGCTATCGGCTTTCGGGAGTGTCTGCAGTTCGATCCTAGAGATTTCAGCGAGACCCAATGCGCGGGTCTGCTGCAGGACGTGCTGGACGCCGTATGTCCTGAGCGCCAGGAGCAGGCGACTCCTATTCCCCGGATTGGCAACGTAGTCTGCAAGGAGCGCGAGGTCTTCACGGTCATGCGCATCGTCGCATACCAGCAACTTGGGCTTGGATCCGAGCGCCTCCAGGTCCTTCATCTTGAGCGGTTCGCGGCTCAGGAAGTAGATCAACGGACGCGGGTTAGTGGCAGCCAATCGGTCGGAGAAGGCTTTCAAGAGGCGGGATTTCCCTGTGCCGCCGTTGCCGACTAGCATCACAACAGAGGGCGTGGTGCTGATTGCGAACTTGACGAGGGTATCGAGTTCTTTCTCGCGGCCCTGCAACGTCCATCCATGCGAGAAGCCGCGCGCGGGTTCCGTTTGTCCGGCGAAGAATTGTTCCGGCGTCTGCCAGGGCGAAAGCTCGGGCTCTCCAAGCAACGCCATCCGCTGGCCGACGAAGAAGGTGTCAACGAGCTGGATTTGCGCGCGCTTGGCAAGCTTGAGCCGGGCCCGGCGACTAATGTCTTCCCGGTCCCAGAGCTGCCAGCCGGCATGCTTCTTGATCTCTTCCCGCGCCTGTGGGCTCGCGGAACTGCTCAACAGGATGACTTTCCTGTTGGCGGGAGTCGTCTGGGCTGCGACGGCGGTGGCTACCTTCTTTGGGCCGAACGAAGCATGCCGCTTGCACTGATACGTGGTTCGCGTGCCATCTGCGTGCACGACGTCGATGTCGATCCCGAGCTGGGTGTGCCCTTGGGTGCCATAGGGGTGAACTTGCGCATCGTCACCGTGCAGCAACGTGACAAACTCGGTGCAGAACCGCTCGAACGTCTCCGGCGGGAGTGCGTCCACGGGCCAGGGACGATCGAGGCTGAGCTGAGGTGACGAGGGCGCCGTATAGCCTGCCGCGAGCCTCAGGGCATCGGCATCAATGCCGAGCGTTGCGGCAATCTCAGGGATTTGCTCTGCGCGCGGCCGGGACAGGCCGCGTTCCCAGCGACTGATTGTCTGTTGCTTCACGCCCAGTTCCGCGGCGAATTCAGCTTGCTGGGCGTAGCCGGCCTCCAACCGGGCTTGGGCGAGGAGCGTGCCAAGATTTGGGCTCATTTTCGTCACTCGGCCAATGTGTTAGGCATCTCCTAACACACTAAATGCGTAATGAATAGCCCTAATTCTGACTCAACCTGCCGTCCATCCCCGCGAGCACCTTCCGCATTCGCGCCACCGGCGTCCCAAGCAACATCAGGAACGAGTCAGGCAAACTCCCCCCCGCGTAGCAAGGAAGCGCCTTCTATTTCAGCAAGCGAGCCGCAGGATTGTCTTCTGCCGCACCAGCCTGAAAATACCCGATCACACCGGCCACCGAGCGGTGCTCGGTCATCGCCATCACGGCCGGCAGCGGCACGCCTTGCTTGCCGGCCTCAGTGACAAAACCCGAGCGTAGGCTGTGCGCCCCAAAATCCCCCTCCAGCCCGGCCAAGGCGGCCCGTCGCTTGACGATGGTGGCCACCGAGCCCGGGAGCAGGGCAGGACCGACCCGCTCCTTCCAGATGCGTCGAAAGATCGCCCCCTCGCTGATCCCGGCCGCCTCCAGCCAGGCCGTGAGCGCCTCCGCGCTGCGCCCGAGGATCGGCTTGTCCGGCGTCGAATCCGCCTTGACGCCCGCCTGCTGGGTCTTCGAATACTCCAATCGATAGATGTAGCCGTCCTCGCCCATCTTGCGCAGGTCGCGCAGGTCCGCCGCGGCGATTTCGCTGCGCCGGCGTCCACCGCTGGCGAAGCCGAAGCAGAGCAGGGCGCGATCGCGCAGCCCTTCCAGCGAGTCGTCGCAAGTCGCCAGCATGGCCTCGAGCTCCGGGCGCGTGATTGCGGTCTTCTTGGTCGGCCGCTCGCCACGTTTCACCGCGGCGCGCCGGGCACGGCTGAGCAAGGTCCGCACGCTGGCCGACTCGCACGGATTGGTCAGACGTTTGAGCTTGTGGGCCGTCGACAGCACGGCCACGCGCTGGACCACGGTGGCGAGCTTGAGCGGTCCGAGCCTAGCCTTGAGACCGGCGGACACCAGCGCCAGGTCGATCGCCGGCGGCAGCTCGCTCACGAGGCCGGTCTTGTTCTTGCGCTGGATGTGGTCGACCAGGAACTGGATCACCACGGCCTCGCTCACCGATAGGGTCAGCTCGACGCCGAAGCGCGCCTGATGCCAGCCGGCCCAGTAGCGCAGGGCGGCGGCGTAGCTGCGGGTGGTGTTCGCCGCGGCCGCTTCGGCGAGGAGTTCGCGCACGGCGTCAGCCGCTTGTTGGGCCAGTTGTTCCGGCAGCACCAAGCCGCCAGCGGGTGTGGCGAGGGCTGGCATGGTGTTTTTATGCTTCATACTATGTAATGTATATTACGAAATAGGGCGCGTACTAGTGTAATCATCACTTATCACCAGTAGAAAACCCAGCGGGTAGGGCGCCGATCGAGGAGACCGTTTCATGCCGCGCGGTATCACCCAAGAGCAGGTCAATGCGGCCGCCGACGCGATCCTCGGTGCCGGCGAGAATCCAACCGTGGAAAAAGTGCGCGCCGAGCTCGGTACCGGTTCCCCGAATACGGTGACGCGCATGCTCGACGTGTGGCGCAGCCAACTGGGTGAACGCTTGCGCGAGCTCAGTGCCTTGCCGAATTTACCGACACCCGTAGGACAGGCAATGATGACGCTGTGGCGACTGGCCACCGAGCATGCCAGCCAGGCGATCGCCGAGCGCTTTACCGAGGAACGAACGGCGCTGGAAGCCGACCGGAAAGCGCTGGCGGCCGAACGCCAGGATTGGACCGTCCGTCTGGACGCTGCGGAAACCGATCGCGCCGAGGCCCAAGCGGCCAAGGATCTGGCCGAACACGCCTGCGCCACCCTGGATGCGCAGCTGCAGGACAGTCACGCCCTTCGGGCCGACCTCGCCCAGCAGCGGGACCGCCTGCAGGCCCAGTGCGATCAGCTGAGCGCCGAGCTTCAGAGGCTGCGCGGCCAGTTGGCCGAACAACATCAGGTTGCGGCTACGGAACGGGCCCGACAGGAGGCATATGTCCGCAATGTGGAAGATCGCGCCCACCAGGAAGTCGATCGGCTACGACAGGACGCCAAGCAGTGGCAGCAGCGCCTCGAGGCCGCCGAACGGACGGATCGAGAGGCGCGGGCCATGTGCCAGGCAGACCAAAATTCTCTGCGGGAACAGTTGCGGGCCGTTGAGCAGAGGGAGGCGCGTTACGCAGGTCAAGTCGTTGCTTTGGAAAAGGCGCTGGCCCAAGCACATTCAGCTCCCGCGCAGAAGCGAGAGGCATCAGCCAAGGGCGCGCTCAAACGCGACCGTAGGAAAAGCACGGGAACTCGTTCACGCCCGTCGCAGCCTCACGGAACCAAAAACACCGAAAATTAGCGACATGGTTAGCTGGGTGACACGATTAAGTGGGTCGGTGACATGGTTAACTGGGTTACGACAGGGTTACGACATATCTGAACCCTATGCACAGTCATCTTTTAGGATTTTACATAATATACATTATGCGAAATATAGTGGATCTCCCTTGTCGACGCGGGATCCCTGTTGTTGTCGTGTCGTAACCCGCTTAACCATGTCACCTGACCAGCTAACCATGTCATCCCACGTAACCGTGTCATGTTCCCGCTGGAACCGCAGCTGTCGTTCTTGCCGTCGGCGTTGGTACACCGCGCTGGGAGCGTCAGCAGGCATTCGGCGAGTTGGTAGATCCGCTTCCGGTGCCAGGACCTATCGGGGAAGGTCCAAACGGATGCGCCGGTTGTACCGGCATGCGGGCCCACGAAACCCGACGAGCCAGCCGCACTATGCTAGGTTCTCAAGAACCACCCGCTATAGCTAGTAAGCTATTGATATAATGTATAAATATATCAGTCTAGCGAGCAATTCCTTATCCGTGGTGCCCGTGATTGGGTAGATTGGCCAAGAATGGCCGACCCATTCAGAAGCACCCATGAACGGCCGATAGATCTTCCGTACTTCAGGAGACAGGGTGTTGTTCAAGGTAGCGCTGGCATTGACGGTGACTGGAATCTGCTGGGCGGTGCACGATGTGTGGGCGGGCTTGCCCTGGCAAGGCCTGGGGATCTTGGGGGCTTGCGTCGCCGGAGCGTTGCGCCTCATCGGTGCAGAACTTGTTGACCTGCCGAGGACCTATTTGCTGACAGCAGCAGCGGTCACTCTTGGCGGCTTCGGACACTTCTACTGGGAAACACCATTCCTCGACGTCGAACGGCAGCAGGCGCTCTCGGCTCTCACCACGACGTTCCTGGACATCGCGTTCGAAAGTCCCCCGTACGAGCATCCTTATCAGGTCCGCGAACTCGCTCTACGAGGGGTGGGCTTCTGCAGTCAGCAGCCGCTTGCCGATGCGCAGGCGACGGCTGTGGAAGCCATGAAACTCGCGTATGAGCCGCCTGCCCTCTCCATCATTGAACGCGCCGCCACACCGCAAAAATCCGGGCAGGACCCGTCACGTTGTCTACAGGCTTACCGACAGCTACGTCCGCAGTTCCCAGCCGACTTTAAGGGCGCAGAGCTCGCAAACCCCTGGCTAAGCAGGGTTCTCGCCTCCGGACGGTGAGCACTTAACTGCGTCGCCAATTTGAAATTGGTCCGCTAGCCAGGTCATGTTTGAACGCAGCTAGTCGCTGGTCACCAACGCTCGCACCGGTTCCATGGCCCCTTCCAGACCATCCTCCGCACAGAACCGTCCATTTGATGATCATGGGCGAAGGAATACACTGTCCCTGCAGGGGAACGGTTGTCGGAGATGGCTCAACAATGACATTTGAGACGAAGCGACGTGCCTTGGTGGTCGAGGACGACCCCATTGTCGCCATGGTGGTAGAAGACACGCTGCGGAACATGGGACTGGATGTACTGATCGATCTCAACCTGATCGATGCCCTGAGCGAAATCGAGGCCAGCGAGTTCGATGTTGCGCTGATAGACCTGGGGTTGCGTGGTGAGAGCGCCCGACCGGTGATTCTCGCGTTACTGGACCGAAGCATACCTTTCGTTGTGATGTCCGGAGGCGATCTGAGGAGCTTGGCTGTGGAGTTTCCCCAGATCCGCACAATTTCAAAGCCGCTGGACATGAAGGCACTGAAGCAGCTTATGCTCGAGCTGTTGGGCGCACTTCCCGATTTGCGCTAACCCAGGGACATCTCGTGGTCGCTAGACCAGAGTCTCCGCGACAAAGGGTTTGGCTCCTTCACCACCACCACCTCCCGATACCTATACAACCTAAGCCTCATTCAGGAAATGTCGGGCCAGCCTCGCTCCGACGCCGCTGCAGCAAAATGATTGAGTACCCCCAAAACCCCTGGTCACGACTCCACGCCGTTGTCGCGTCATGGCTCAGCTGAACCTCTTCGGCGAAGGTCCGCAGCCCTTGCTGGATGACGCCAGCGGTCGCATCGTGCTCATTCCCGACCTGCTTGGCGCCGATATCGCGGCGCATTGGTTTGAGTATTTGCACGATCGTATCGCTTGGAAAGCCGGCACCCGACTCATGTACGAGCGAGAGGTCGAGGTACCGCGGTTGCGCGCCCATTTTCGTGCCGAGGACGCAGCTCTGCCGACTGTCCTGCATGACGCGTTGAATATCGTGAAGGCTTCGGTAGGTGCACCGTTCGACAGTATCGGCCTCAATCTCTACCGGAATCAGCACGACAGCGTCGCACCGCACAACGACAGGCTTGCCGACCTGGTTCGGGGCTATCCCATTGCCCTGCTCTCGCTGGGCGCTACACGACGCATGACGATACGCGCCAAACAGCCACCACGCCGAGTACTGCAGCTGGATCTTGCGCCTGGCACCTTACTGGTGATGAGCTGGGAGACACAGCTGCACTACCACCACGGGATTCCCAAGCAACGCACGCCGATCGGCCCGCGCATCAGCCTGGCGTTTCGCGTGCGTGGTCAGGGAAAGCAGAAACGATGATCGAAAGATGCGGTAGCCGAGCCCATTGAGCTCGACCTTGACCGGGCCAGATCTCAGCCCCCGGTGGTTGAGCGGCGGCGGGTCGGCGGCGTCCGTTTGGGGGGCTTTTTTGGTGCCTTGACCTTTTTCTTCGCTGGGGTGGTAGCAGACTTTCGGCTAGCTGTCTGGCGTGTGGCTTTTCGCGGGGCCTTCTTCGCCGGTGTCCGCTTTTTGTTAGCCAAACTCTTCTGCAGAAGTGCCATGAAATCCACCACATTGGTAGTGGCGTTTTCCGGCGCCTCCGTATCTTCGGGAGGTGGCGTAGCGACCTCACCTTTGGACTTCAGACGTTTCTGAATGATTTTACGCAGACGGTCGCGAAATTCGTCGCGGTAGTCGGCTGGCCTCCAGTCGCCGCTCATCGAATCGATCAGCTGTTCGGCCATCTGCATTTCTTTCGCCGAGATACGATATTTGGAAGTGGCACCTTCGGGAATCCTGTAGTCGCCTATATCGACCAGTTCCTGGGGGTAGCGCAGCAACACGAGCATCAGCGCATTGCCCTTGGGAATCACCGCTGATAGATATTCACGGGTGCGAATGACCACCCGCGCAATCCCTATCTTGCCGGTTCGCATGAGCGTTTCGCGAAAAAGTACGTAGCCCTTCTCCGCTTTCTTGCCGGGCACGAGCACGTAAGGCTTCTCGAAATATTCGGGCCCGATCGCGTCCGCATCGACGAAGGTCTGCACCTCCACTACCTCGCGACGTTCCGAGGCGGCTGACTGGATATCTTCAGGCTCCAATACGATGTAACTGTCCTTCTTGTATTCGAAAGCCTTGACGACCTCCTTCCACGGGACTTCCTCGCCGGTTTCGGCATTGACACGCTCATAGCGCACCGGGGTATTGCTGCGGCTGTCAAGCATACGGAAATGCAAATCGACAGTACGTTCGGCGGCCATAAGGGAAACCGGCACGTTGAGCAGGCCGAATGAAAGCGTTCCTGTCCAGATGGGGCGTGCCATGGCTGCGGTCTCCGGCGAAGCGTGTTCGATGAGATGGCATATTTGCGCGGGTCTTCACCGCCTTCTTGCCGCTGCAAAGCAGCCCCCGCTCCTTACTTGTCTTTGCTGGCGCCACGCTGGGGCTTCTCCTCAGGCGCGTGGCACAGCTCCCTCACACGAGTGCTCAACTATTACCGTCGGGATGTCGACGAGCTGTCAACTACCCGAGGGCGATAAACGCTTCACTCGGGACGCACGGTACATCCGCTAGCGTTTTGACTTATAAGCTGTTTGCGCCGAGGGAATACCGCCGCCCTGCTCGGCTCGCCGGTCAACGTGCAGCGCGTACCAGCGAGCCCTCACGCGGCTACATGGCGGCCTCATAGAAGGCCATCTCAAAGTCGGGATAGATGGAGTGACGGACTGATCATGAGCGGCCTGCGGGAATACCAACGCAAACGTGATTTTGCCGTAACGCGTGAACCTGTCGACAATGATCAACACAGCCTCGGCCGCCGTCCGATCTTTGTGGTGCAACTGCATCACGCAAGCCGCCGGCATTTCGATTTCCGGCTGCAGGTTGGCCAACTGCTGAAAAGCTGGGCGATTCCGAAGGGCCCAAGTTACGATCCCAAGGTGAAGCGCCTGGCGGTCCAGGTAGAAGATCATCCGGTTTCCTACGCCGCCTTCGAGGGCGATATCGAACACGGCTACGGCAAGGGGCATGTCGATCGGTTCGACATCGGCATATGGACAACCGAAGGCGACGCGGAAGCCCAGCTGCAGAAGGGGCATCTGCGCTTTGAGCTGTTCGGCAAGCGGCTTCAAGGTGGCTGGCACCTTGTGCGCAGCCACCGCAAGGAACGCCAGCAGGCCTGGTTTCTGATCAAGGCGAAGGATGCATTCGCGGGTGACGTCGAGGCCGACGATTTACTCGACGCTAAGATGATCCGCAGCACCCGAAGCGCAGCAAAAACGCCAGCAGCCGAGGCCGCTGCGAGAAAATCCACGGCGCGTAAAAGAACTATTCCGAAGGCGAAGAAAGCTCCGCGACCGCGACTGGCCAAGGCGGCGCGTGCGCTGGCTGGGGCGCGTGCCGCACCGCCCAGCAAAGCCTTCTTCAAACCTGAGCTGGCGCGCCTTCGCAAGTTCGCACCCGATGGCGAGCAATGGCTGCACGAAGTGAAGTGGGATGGCTACCGCCTCCTTGCGGCGATCGCGGACGGCGAAGTGAAGCTGTGGTCACGCAATGCATTGGCATGGAACGACCGCTTGCCCGATATCGTGCAATCGCTGACGGCGCTGGGCCTGCGCTCTGCCCGACTCGATGGCGAGCTGGTTGCACTGGACGCATACGGACACAGCGACTTCAACGGACTGCAGCAGACGTTGGCGGGTGAGGCCCAGCTGCCCTTGGTCTATGTACTGTTCGATCTGCCCTACTTCGAAGGCAGCGACCTCTCGCAAGTGCCCTTGGTGCAGCGCAAACACTTGCTGCAAGAGCTGTTGACGCACGCGCCAAGCCATCTGGCCTTCAGTACCCACGCGATCGGCAATGGGGCCGATGTTTTCCGACTGGCCACCGAACAGCAATTGGAAGGCATCGTTTCCAAGCGCGTCGATTCGCCCTACAGGCCGGGACGTGGCGATGACTGGTTAAAGATAAAGAGGTTGGAAAGCGATGAGTTCGCGGTGGTCGGTTACACGCCACCCAAGGGTCATCGCCAAGGTCTTGGTTCGCTGCTGCTGGCCCGACCCGACCCCTCGGTAAAAAATGGTTGGACCTATGCCGGCCGCGTCGGCACCGGCTTTTCAGATGCCGAGTTAAGCCAGCTGAAGCAGACCTTGGCCGGCAAGAGTAGCGACCGACCTGCCGTGCCACTCACCGGAATCGATCCTTTGCTGCGTGACGCGCGCTGGGTCGAGCCCACCGCCGTTGCCGAGGTCTATTACCGCGGCAGCGGCAAGAACAACCTACTGCGCCAAGCGAGCCTGAAGACCATGCGAATCGACAAGACTGCTGCAGAGCTGGCTGATTCCGATAGCCCCCGTGCCGCTCAGCCGGCGAAAACGACGGCACGACGCAACCGGCGCGGGGGTTCCGTCATGGAGACCGATATCACAATCAGTCACCCCGATCGGGAGGTATATCCGGACGACGGCATCACCAAGCAGGATGTGGCCGACTATTACGGCAGGGTGATGGATTGGTTTTTGCCTGGGGTGATGAATCGCCCCACCTCGGTGCTCCGCTGTCCGGAAGGGACGGCGAAAACCTGTTTCTTCCAGAAGCACCTTATCCCCGGCCTGAAACATGTGGGCAGCGTGAAGCTGGAGGAAGAGGCAGGCACCAAAGCGACCTATATCTATCCCCGCGATGCAAGCCCGGTACTCGAACTGGTGCAGTTCGGCGTGTTGGAATTCCATCCTTGGGGATCGACCATAGAGCAGCCGGATCGCGCCGACCGCGTAGTGTTCGACCTGGATCCGGGCGATGACGTCGCCTGGGGTCGCGTCGTGGCGGCCGCGCGACTGCTGCGGAAGGAACTGACGCAGCTGGGACTGATTTCCTTTGTACGTACCACGGGCGGCAAAGGCTTGCACGTGGTGATCCCGCTGAATCCCGGCTGTTCGTGGGCGACAGTGAAGGATTTTGCTCGGGCATTCGCCCGTGCGCTGGTGCAAGCGTACCCGTTGGAGTTCGTTGCCAGCGCCAGCAAAGCGTCGCGCCGCGGCAAGATCTATGTGGATTACCTGCGCAACAGCCGTGGCGCCACCAGTGTGGCATCGTACTCGCTTCGCGCACGCGCCGGTGCGCCGGTGGCCATGCCGCTGCGCTGGAGCGAACTGGGCAGGTTGAAGAATGGCCACGCCTTCACTCTTCGATCGGCGCCCCGGCGGCTCGCACGATTGCGTGCGGACCCATGGGCCGGCCTCGAGACGGTGCGCCAGGATCTCGAGGGGATCATGAGGCAACTCGAATGAACGCGGGATTCGCCGGCTCTAAGCGGTGGCTTCCAACGCGCCGATGATGACATCGGTGAAAGCTGCGAGGTCGGCGGGCTTGCGGCTGGTGATCAACTGACCATCGCGCACCACTTCGCTGTCCTGCCAGTGCGCACCGGCATTTTCCAGATCTGTCCGCAACGACGGCCAGGACGTCATCTGACGGTTGCCGACCACGCCGGCGTCGATCAGCGTCCATGGACCGTGGCAAATCGCCGCCACCAGCTTTCCCGCATCGACAAATGCCTTGACCAGCGCGATCGCTGCCGGTTCCAACCGCAGCTTGTCCGGGCTCATCACCCCACCGGGAAGAACCAGCGCGTCGTAACCGTCGGCCTTGGCATCTTTCAGCGCGACATCCACGGTCACGCTGTCGCCCCACTCGTCGTGGTCCCAGCCCTTGATCTTTCCGCCGTTACCGGGGGCGATCACCTCGGTCAGCGCTCCGGCCTGCTCCAGGATGCGTTTTGGCTCGGTCAGTTCGACTTGCTCGAATCCGTCGGTGGCGAGAATGGCAATGCGACGGCCTGTCAGGGGGGTTGGGGACATGACGTTCTCCACTTGAAAAACGTTAGCATCGCCCTGCCCCCATGCAGACGGCGTCACGTGCAGGTAAACAGCGCGTCACCCGCTTCACAGCGGTACATGTTGAAGCTCAAGCCCTGGTTGCGGGTCTGCACGTCATGCGCAATCCCGGTCGAGTTGATGCAATGAGGCTATCAGCGGGCACGACACGTCGCCGTGCGCCGACTCGCACTGTTCGATGAGTCCCGACAGCGCAGTCTCCATGCGCAACAGGTCCGCAAGCCGGGTACGGACATCGGCCAGACGAAGCGCAGCCAGCTGCGCCGCTTCGGCACAGTGGGTGCCATCTTCCAGTCTGAGCAGTTGGGCTATTTCATCAAGGCTGAAGCCCAATCGTTGGGCCGACTTGACGAACTTCACCCGGCTCACATCCGCACGGCCGTAACGACGGATACCGCCTAATGGTCGCGCCGGCTCCAGCAGCAGGCCTTTGCGCTGATAGAAGCGGATCGTTTCGACATTGACCCCCGCGGATTTGGCAAAGGCGCCAATGGAAAGGTTTGCTGGTTGGTGGCCCATACCCTTGACTCCGTACTTGACTACGGGAATAAGGTAACCCAATCACCACTGCGTAAAAAGGTGCACATCATGTCTGCATCGAAGGATGGCAAAGGGGCACTCGCCGTGGGTGGACTCGCGGCAATCCTGGCTTCCACCTGCTGCCTCGGTCCGCTATTGCTGGTCACGTTGGGGTTTTCAGGCGCCTGGATAGGCAATCTGACCGTGCTGGAGCCGTATCGGCCGATTTTCATTGCCGTGGCCTTGACCATGTTGTTTTTCGCCTATCGACGCATCTTTCGCCCTGCGGCCGCGTGTCGTCCGGGCGATGTCTGCGCGATACCGCAAGTCAGGTCGACCTACAAGCTCATTTTCTGGCTCGTAGCCGGCCTGGTCCTGCTGGCGCTGGTATATCCCTACGTCTTGCCGTTGTTCTACTGAAGGAGACACCCATGAAAAAGTTGACCGCCACCATCCTGCTTTCCGCCCTGTTCGCCGCGCCCGCATGGGCCGCGACGAAGACCGCTACCTTGTCGGTGCCAGGCATGACCTGCGCCGCGTGCCCGATCACCGTAAAGGCGGCACTATCACGCGTCCGTGGTGTCGAGGGCACCCGGGTCAATCTCGACAAGCGCGAAGCCATCGTCACCTATGACGACGCAAAGACCAATGTCGCCACCTTGACCAAGGCCACCAAGGATGCAGGCTACCCATCCACCGTGGTCCGCTGAGCAGCTCCGGAGAAAATTCATGTCGATGATTACACGACTGGCAGACAAGACCGGCTTGCTCGGCAGCGTGGTTTCCGCCGCGGCTTGCGCCAGCTGCTTTCCGGCCATCGCCAGCCTCGGCGCAGCGATCGGACTGGGCTTTCTGAGCCCGTATGAAGGGCTGTTCATCCGCTTTCTGCTGCCGGCTTTTGCCGGGATTGCCCTGCTCGCCAACGCCCTGGGCTGGTTCAGCCATCGGCAATGGCACCGCACCACGCTGGGCGTGCTCGGACCGTTGCTGGTGCTGGTCGCGGTGTTTGTAATGCGCGCCACCGGCCATCGTACGGGATGGCTGCTGTACAGCGGTCTGGTACTGATGGTGGCGGTGTCGATCTGGGACTTGTTGTCGCCGGCGCGCCATAGAGTGTGCCGCACCGACCGCCAGCCTGTCAGCCGCGGCTGAATCGATTCAACCCATGAGACGTTTCATCGTCGGCGGCAAGCGTGCCGGCGGCGCGTCGTCGACTTGCCAGGAATTACCATGAACGAACAAACCTTGTCGGTAACCGGCATGACCTGTCCAGATTGCGCCGGTCACATTGAAAAGGCCTTGCGCAAGCTGCCTCAGATCACCGAGGCGAAGGTGATGTATTCGCAGGGCGAGGCACGGATCGCCAGCAGCGGACCGCTGACACTGGCGCAGCTCAATGTGGCGCTGCCGGCACGCTATCGACTCGCCCTGTCGGCGTCGTCCAGTGGCAACACCGGCCCGGACAAGCCGCTCAAAATCGCCATCATCGGCACCGGTGGCGCCGCCATGGCGGCGGCGCTGAAGGCTGTCGAGCGCGGCGCCCAGGTCACCGTCATCGAACGTGGAGTGGTCGGAGGTACCTGCGTCAACATTGGCTGCGTGCCCTCGAAGATCATGATACGCGCCGCCCATGTGGCCCATCTGCGCCGCCACAGTCCGTTCGACGACGGCATCGGCAGCAGCATGCCGCAGATTCGTCGCGATCGGCTGCTGGCGCAACAGCAGGGACGTGTCGAGGAGCTGCGGCACGCCAAGTACGAGGGCATTCTCGACGGCAACCCGAACATCACCTTGCTGCATGGAGACGCCCGCTTCAGCGACGCGCGTACGCTCACCGTCAAGCCCTCCGAGGGTGCTGAAATCCGGCTGCCGTTTGATCGTTGCCTGATCGCCAGTGGCGCCCATCCCGCGTTGCCGCCGATTCCCGGCCTGAGTGACACGCCGTACTGGACATCGACCGAGGCGCTGGTCAGCGAGACCATTCCGGCGCGGCTCACGGTGATCGGCTCTTCGGTGGTGGCTGTGGAACTGGCGCAGGCGTTCGCGCGCCTGGGCAGCAAGGTCACCCTGCTCGCCCGCAACACGCTGTTTTTCCGCGAGGACCCGGCGATCGGCGAAGCGTTGACCGCAGCGTTTCGCGACGAAGGCATCGAGGTACGCGAACACACCCAGGCCAACCGGGTGGCCTACCAGGACAACACCTTTGTGCTCAGCACCGCGAGCGGCGACATCCATGCCGATCGACTGCTGATCGCCACCGGTCGCGTTCCCAACACAGCGGATCTGGCGCTGAACCGCGCAGGTATCGCCACCGATGCCCGCGGCGCCATTGTCATCGACCAGGGCATGCATACCAGCGTGGCGGACATCTACGCCGCCGGGGATTGCACCGACCAGCCCCAGTTTGTCTATGTAGCCGCCGCCGCGGGTACCCGCGCAGCCGTGAACATGACCGGCGGCGAAGCGGCGCTCGACCTGACCGCGATGCCCGCCGTCGTATTCACCGATCCGCAGCTGGCCAGGGTCGGCTTGAGCGAGGCGGAAGCGCAGCTTGCCGGCATCGAAACCGACAGCCGGGCGCTCAGTCTGGACAACGTGCCCAGGGCACTGGCGAACTTCGATACCCGCGGTTTCATCAAGCTGGTCGCCGAAGCAGGCAGCGGGCGACTGCTTGGCGCGCAGGTGGTGGCAGGGGAAGCCGGTGAAGTCATCCAGACGGCTGCCATCGCAATACGTGCACGGCTTACCGTGCAGGATCTGGCCGATCAGCTGTTTCCATATCTGACCATGGTCGAGGGCCTGAAGCTTGCCGCCCAGACCTTCACCAAGGATGTGAAACAGCTGTCCTGTTGCGCGGGGTGAACTTACCCAGGAGAGCATGATGAGCGAAACAACCCATGATCTGATCGTGATCGGCACCGGTACCGCGGCCAGCGTCGTTGCAATGGGCTGCCGCAAGGCTGGCTGGTCGGTGGCGATCATCGACCATCGCCCGTTTGGTGGCACCTGTGCGTTGCGCGGCTGCGATCCGAAGAAGATGCTGGTGGCGGCTTGTGAGGTGATCGACGGTTTCGAACGCATGGGTGCCATCGATACGGTGAAGGGCGAGGTTCATATCGACTGGCCTGCGTTGCAGCGGCACAAGCGATCATTTACCGATCCGGTGCCTGAAAAGCGTGAGCACGCGTACCGCAAACAAGGCATCGATACCTTCCACGGTCGTGCACGTTTTAGCGGCCCCCACAGCATCGTGGTGGGCGAGCAGACGCTTTCCGCACGACATATCGTGATCGCTGCCGGTGCCGAACCTGTCCCGTTGCCGATCGAAGGCGCCGAGCACCTGGCGCTGAGCGACGATTTTCTGGATCTTGCAGTCCTGCCACAGCGTATCGTGCTGGTCGGCGGCGGTTATATCGGTTTCGAATTTGCCCATATCGCCGCACGTGCCGGCGCCGAGGTCACGATCCTCAATCGCGGCCAGCAGCCCTTGACGGGTTTCGATCCGGATCTGGTCGACATGCTGGTCGAACGCACCCGCGCGCTTGGCGTGGACGTGCGTCTGGGGCATGAGGTCAAGGCAGTGCGCCAGCGCGGGGAAAACTTCGAGGTCGAGGCGCACGGCGCGGATGGTCGACTCGTCATTACCGCCGACCTGGTGGTGCACAGTGGCGGGCGCGCGCCGGCACTGGAAGCGCTGGATCTGGACGCTGCCGGTATCGTCCACGACCACGGCAAGCTGTCGCTGGATCAGCACCTCCGCAGCACCTCCAATCCGGCGGTCTATGCCGCTGGCGATGCTGCCGGCGGACCGTTGCCGCTGACCCCCGTGGCGGCGCTGGAGGCCCACGCCGTGGTCGACAATCTGCTCGGCAAGGCGAAGGCGAGCGTGGACTACACCGGCATTCCCAGCGCCGTATTTACCCTGCCGACGTTGACCCGCGTCGGATTGCTGGAAGCCCAGGCCCGAGAGCAAGGTCTGCGTTTCAAGGTCAGCCACGCCAGCGTGCCGGGCTGGTTCACGGCACGCCGTGTCAATGAGGCTTGCTATGGCTACAAGGTGCTGGTGGAAGAGGAGACCGGTCGCATCCTCGGCGCCCACCTGATCGGCCCCGACGCGGCCGAGGTGATCAACCTGTTCGGCTTCGCCATGCGTAGCGGCCTGACCGCCGACGCGATCCGGCACGCCACCTTCGCCTACCCTACCGCCGCCTCGGATATCGAATCCATGTTGCCGTGAGCGAGGCTCGCAGGGGCCGGCGACCTCGATAGACGGAGAATTCGTTCTCAGCCTATCCCTCAACGCGTCGGCGACGTCTCCGGCAACGTCAGTCGGTTGAGGTAGTCGGCTACCGGCAGGCACTCGATGATATGTCCCTGCTGCATGGTCGCGACATCGTCGACCAGCTTGGCCAGACCGCCAAGTCGATGAGTGATCAGCAACACGCTGCGACCTTTCATCGCCGCGTCCAGCGCCGCGTATAACCGGGTCACGGTCCCAGCATCCAGACCCTCGGTGGGCTCGTCCAGCACGAGAATCGGCGGGTCAGCCAGCAAGACGCGAGCGATTGCGATGCGTCGTGCCTCACCGCCGGAGACCCGGATGCCGTCCTCCCCCACCCATGTGCGCAGCCCCTGCGGCAAACTGGCCACGTAGTCGCTCAACTGGGCCAGCTCGATGGCCTTCTGGATCTGCGCTTCGGTCGCCTCGGGGCGAGCCAGCCGCAAGTTGTCCCGCAGACTGGCATCAAACAGATATGGTCGTTGCTCGACCACCGCGATCTGCGCCCGAAGATCGTCGCCATGCCAAGCGTCGAACGACGTACCGCCCAAGGTGATGGAACCCTCGCAGGGATACAGCCGGCTCAGCACGCCTACCAAGCTGCTCTTGCCGGCGCCGGAGACGCCGACCAGGGCCATGCGGCGTCCCTGCGCAAGGTCGAGGTCGATGCCGTCAAGTACCCACGGGCTCTGTGCACCATAGCGCAGTCGCACGCCGCGCATCCGCAGATCGTACCGATCGATCGGTGGCGAGGGTGGGCCTGGCTCGGGTACCGGTACAGGAGTATCGGCAAGAGTGAATATACGGCGTGCCGACGCCAGAGTCGTGCCCAATTGTGCCCAAGCCTCAGGCAGAGGTGCGATGGCCTCGAATGCCGCCGGCACGAACAAAACCAACATGACCAAGCCTGGTCCGGCCAGCAGTCCCCCACCCTTTGCCGCGACTCCCCACAGCAAGGTTGCCAGCACCGCTAGCTGGGCTGCCAACATGACGCCTCCACTCCCCAGCGCCTGCAATCGATCCAGTTGACGCTGCGCCTGACGAAGGCGCGCTGCCACCGCCGACAGCTTGGCGGCATGAGCGTCTTCGGCACCGTAAAGCGCCAGTTCGGCACGACCGCGCAGACCATCGACAGCCAGTGCCCGCAGGGTCTCGTTGCAAGTCACCACGATGGCGCCAGGCACCCTGCTCTGACGCAACATCCAGACGGGAAGCAAGGCGCCCCCCAGGAGAAAGAGCAGTAACAGCGGCAGGCTCAATGTCGGCAGATAAACCACAGTCGTCGCCATGACCACAAGGATCACGACCAATGCCACCAGCAGGGGAATCAATACACCAAGGTAGGCATGCTCCAGCGCGTCCACATCGGCGCGCAGGCGTGAGAACAGTTCGGCGCTGCGCAGCTCTACCAGCGCGGCGGGCGCCAGCGGCACCAGCCGCCCAAACAACCATACGCGCAGGCGCGCCAGCATGCGCAAGGTTGCTTCATGGGTTACCAGCCGCTCGGCATAGCGACCGCCCGTACGCAGAATCGCGAACAAGCGGATCAGGGCCGCGGGCGTGTAGTAGTTGATGGCCACGCCACCGGCGCCGACCAGGGCCATGCTGGTGATGAAATAACCGGAAACGGCCATCAGGGCTATCCCGGACAACGTGCTCAGCAAGGCCATGGCCAAGCCCAGCAGCATCCACCCGCGTTGACTGCGCAGCAGGCCAAACAGGCGCCACAGCACCACCAGCGAACTATCGGAATCCGAGGGCTTGCCACTCATGCGGCACGATCCGCCGCCAGCAAATGAGCAAAGGCGCCCTTGGAAGCACGCAGATCGGCAACCCTCCCTGTTTCAACTATCCGTCCATCAGCCAGCACAGCAATCCGTGCATCATCGGCCAGGGCATGCAGTCGATGGGCGACGCGAATCACGGTACGACCCACGGCGAGCGCGTCGATGGCGATGTCGACCTTCACCGCGGTGGCGGCATCCAGGTGCTGGGTGGGTTCGTCCAGCAGCAGCAAGGGTGCATCGCGCAGCCATGCGCGGGCCAACGCCAGGCGCTGGCGTTCACCACCGGACAGGCCCTGGCCATGTTCGCCCAGGGGGGTATCCAGCCCCTGTGGCAGACGTGCCACCACCGCTTGCAGGGCGGATGCCCGCAGCGCGTGTTGCAGGCGCGTTTCGTCGGCAGTTGGCGCCGCCATCAACAAGTTGTCGCGAAGACTGCCGTGGAAAACATGCGCCCGCTGGGATACCCAGCTCATATGCTGCCGCCATGAGGGCATATCGAGTGTGGCCAAGTCTTTTCCATTGGCCAGGATCCGGCCGCGCTGCGGTGAGGCGAATCCCATCAGCAGGTTGAGTAGCGTGCTCTTGCCGCTGCCGGTACTGCCGACCAGGGTCAGCACCGTACCCGCATCGACCCGGAGATTGAGATCCTCCAGCACGATACGCGCCGGCTCGTAGCCGAAGCTCACCTGGTCGAATGTCAGCGCAACCTGCCGTGTCGCAAAGGTATTCCGACGGGCAGCCGCCGAGTCCGGGCGGGACGACGTCTCGGCAGCAGGCGTGCCCAGCAGCGTGATCAGATCCTCGGCAGCGGCGGCGGCTTCCATCCGCCGGTGCCGCTGGGTACCCAATGTACGCAGCGGCAGAAATAACTCGGGGGCCAACAGCAACACAAACAGACCCTGCTCGAAACCCAGCGTGCCCCACATCAGGCGGAAGCCGATCAGTACTGCCAGTACCGCAATACTGACCGTCGTAAAGAACTCCAGCACCAGCGCCGACAGGAAGGCGATACGCAGCACAGCCATGGTTTCCAGCCGGTAGGCTTCGCCACTGGCCGCCAGCAGCGCCTCTTCCCTGCCGGTGGCGCGACATAGCCGCAAGGTAGTCAGCCCGGAGAGTGCATCCATGAAGCGCGCACCCATCCGGCGCAGTCGCGACCAGCGACGCTGACTGGCACGCTCGGCGACGCCGCCGACCAGAACCATGAACAAGGGAATCAACGGCGCGGTGAGCAGCAGGATCAAGGCCGACCATGGATCGGCCGGCATTACCGCCAGCAGGATCACCGCGGGTATCAATGCGGTGAGTGCCAGTTGCGGCAGGTACCCCGCATAATAGGGAACCAGGGCCTGCACGCCATCGACGCTGCGGGTGACAATATCGCCACTGGCTTGCTGCACAGCCCAATCTGGACCGAGCCGTCGCACCCTTTGTTCCAGTGCGTTGCGTACGTTGTCGCTCACCTGCGCACCGGCCTCGAAGGTCATGCGCCGCTGCCACAGACCGAGAGTGAAACGCACCAGCGCAAGCACCAACAAGGCCACCATGCCGGGCCAAAGCTCATGCAGTTTTCGCCCAGCCAGAACTGCCTGGGCGAGCATGTGCGCCATCAGCCAGGCACCGAAGCACAGCAGTACCGCCTGTACCACGCCAGCGGTCACCCCGAGCGCCAATAAACGGTGTGTCGGGCGCGCCTGCTCACGTAACCAGGAAGATGTGGAAGCGGTCATCGGACGTTAGGAAAGGCCGGGCCAGTGCAAGGCCCGCCGGAGGAGAACAGCATCGGCTGACCATCACGTTCAAGCACGTTTGGCGTTGGTCCCGGCTTCTGTCTCTAGGGCAGCGTGTTCATCCTGGGCATCCAGCATCGCGCCACCGGCGGCGGTAATCAGCACAATCATGCCGGTACCGACCAGCCAGGCGAAATACCATGCGCCGGAATCACCCAGCACGATGGCCAGCAAGATCACGAGTATCGCAATCAGCATGAAGAGAACAAACAGCAGAAGCGTTTTCATGGATGGTCCTCAGCGAGCGTGAAGCAAGATGCCAGGCTGCGCGCCACTGGCACGGGTGTTTCACGACGGGCACAACAGATCGATGATGTTTTCACAGCCGTCCTTCAGTAGCTGTGTTCATCGGCGGCAACATGCTCGGCTTTGACCTTGCCACGCATCACGTAAAAGGCCCAACTGGTGTACCAGACAATCAGCGGCACGAATACCACGGCAAAACCGAACATCCAGGTCAAGGTCAGTTCGCTGGAGCTGGAGTTCCATACGGTGAGACTCTGCGCCGGCTCGCTGCTTGACGGCAACATGAAGGGGAATAGCGCTGCCCCGGCGGTGGCAATCACGCCGACCCAGGCCATCGCACCCGACCACCAGGCCAGATGCGAGCGGCGTGCATTGGCAGCCAGCAAGCCGAACAACATGCCGGCGAAGCCCAGCGCCGGCAACAACCAAAGCCATGCATGGGTATGCAAGTTGCCGAACCAAGCACCGTCGATCAACGTCACCACCTGTTGCAGCGGAGTCTGCGGCACACCGGCACCGGGACTGCTGGTCAGCACATAGCCCTGCATGCCTTTCACCCAGAAGCCGCCAACGGCGAACAGCACGGCCGCCAGCACCGCGGAAAAACGTGCCAGCTTGCGGCCGCGCTCATAGATCACGCCCTCGGCACCGTTCATCACGGTCACCGAACCCATGAAGACCGACAGCGAAGCGGACAACAGGCCGCAAAGGATCGCAAACGGGTTGAGCAACGCAAGGAACGAGCCGGTATAGGTCGAGGTGAGATTCCAGCTGAACTGGAATGGCACGCCCTCAAACAAGTTACCGAATGCGGCACCGAACACCACCATCGGCACCAGACCACTGATGAATAGCGCCCAATCCCACATGCCACGCCATCTGGCGGATGGCAACTTACTGCGGTATTCGAAACCGAGTGGACGCAGGATCATGCTCCAGAGCAACAACAGCATGACCACGTAGAAGCCCGAAAATGCCGTGGCATAGATCAGTGGAAAGGCAGCGAATACGGCGCCGCCGCCGAGTACGAACCATACTTGGTTGCCCTCCCAGTGCGGACCGATGATGTTGAGCGCAACCCTACGCTCCAGATCGCTGCGACCGACATAGCGCAGAATCGTGCCTACGCCCATGTCCATACCTACCATTACCGCCAGCCCGCTCAGCAGAACACCAAGCAGTATCCACCAGACAATCTGGAAAACGGTATACATATCCATCGATCAACCCTCCGCATAGCCGGCGAACGGCCCGGCTTTTGCGCTGTTATTGAGCATCGGATCGCTATCCCGGTCGGGGTCGTCGCCATGCGGCTCATCCGGGCCCTTGCGGATCGCGCGCAGCATCAGATACATCTCGGCGATAATGAACACGGTATACAGTCCCACGAAACCCACCAGCGAAAAGATCATGTAGCCGACGCTGTGGGTGGACGCGGACATCCAGGTTGGCAGTACCCCGTACACGGTCCATGGCTGACGCCCCAGTTCGGCCACCAGCCAGCCCGCTTCGCAGGCCAAGAATGGTACGGGAATCATCCACACCGCGATCTTCAGGAACCAGCGCTGACGCACGATGTCATTGCGCAGACTGAAGATCACCGCCAGTACAAAGAAGGCCAGCATCGCCAAGCCCATCGCGACCATGGCGCGGAACGACCAGAAGATTGGTGCCACCTCCGGGATAATGTCCCGAGCGGCGGTGCCGATCTCTGCATCCGTGGCCTTGCTGACATCCTCGGCGTACCGCTGCACCAGAAAGCCGTAGCCAAGATCCTTTTCGTGCGCGCGGAACTGCGCCAGCGCCGCGGCGTCACCCGGTTTGCTCGCCAATGTCTGCAAGGCCTCGACGGCCGGGATACCGTTTTTTATGCGCCCCACAGCCTGTTGTTCAAGCTTGTCGAAACCCGGCACGGTGCCATCCATGGAGTGGGTGACCAGCAGCGAGAGTGCGTACGGAATCTGCAGCTGGTCGTGATTGACCTGTTCCTTCTGCGAAGGGAAAGCCACCAGATTGAACGGCATGGGCGCCGCCTCGCTCTTCCACAGCCCCTCCATCGCCGCAAGCTTGCTGGGCTGAGCCTGGCCACCGACGAAGCCGAGCGCGTCGCCGAGGGTAATCACGCCTGCAGTGGACAGCACACCGAACAGCACCGCCATCCGGAACGAACGTCTGGCAAGCTCGATATGCCGCCCCTTGAGCATGTACCAGGCACTGATACCTGCCACGAAAATCGCGCCGGTGACATAACCGGCGATGCTGGTGTGTACGAACTTGGCCTGCGCGTCGTGGCTGAAGATCAATTGGGTGAAGCTGGTCAGCTCCATGCGCATGGTGGCTGGATTGAAGGTGGCACCTTGCGGATTCTGCATGAAACTGTTGGCAATCAGGATCCACAAGGCCGACAGGTTTGAGCCCAGCGCCACCATATAGGTGACGGCCAGATGCTGGCCGCGCTTGAGGCGATCCCAGCCAAATACCATCATGCCAACGAAGGTGGCTTCGAGGAAAAACGCCATCAGCCCTTCGATCGCTAGCGGTGCGCCGAAGATATCGCCAACAAAACTGGAGTAGAACGACCAGTTGGTTCCGAACTCGAACTCCATGGTCAGCCCGGTGGCTACGCCGAGCGCAAAATTGATCAAAAAGAGTTTCCCCCAGAACTGGGCGATCTCCCGGTAGATCTGCTTGCCGGTGGTAACGTAGACCGTTTCCATCGCGGCCAGCATGAACGACAGTCCCAGCGTCAACGGTACAAACAGGAAGTGGTACAGCACGGTAATGGCGAACTGCCAACGCGACAGATCGACGACGGTGATGTCATGCATGATAGGGGCTTCCCGACGGTGGTTTGAGCTGGCGCGTTCCGTTGATGGAGGTCCGGCGCCGGTCCCAGGCAATTTGAGAAGTTCGAACAGGGATCGCCAACCATGGACCTAGAGGGAGCGTCTGCGCAACGCGTACGCAGCGTCTGGCCCCACAAAGGATTTCCTGATCTTTCTGTTTCATAGAAATCGACACGGTGTTTCCTCGTCGAATGTAGACGTGGCCTCTAGTGACGGCGGCTCCCGTATGGTGTCGTATTCATGGGGTCCGACCAATACGCGAGATACCTGAGGCAATCGGGCGGGAGTGTGAGGGATCATCCGGTTCCAAAGATTGATCCAGATCAACTATTCCGGCCACCCGGATAGGTTAGCCCGGAAAGGCTGGGGTGCCGCTGTGACATTGAGTCGCGTCAATCCGTGGGATCGACCAGCTTGACCTCGACTAGCAGGGTGATGGAGACAGACTCGCCTATCACAGCCCCCCGACGACGAGATCATGAGCGCCCTGCTTCGTCCCTCACTCGGCCCGACGTCTCCCTGCCGCGAATATTTAATCTACCCACCCGCGTGGCCTGCGGCATCCGGCCTGCTTGAGGTGAACCAGCATCTTGCGACAGCCACAGCTGGTGTCAGCGACGAATAGCACAGCGGACAGCCGGGTGTTCGGCAGGATCATCTCGGCAGCGTCGAGTTCGATATCGATGCAGCTACCCATATGTCGCTCCCTTCAAAACAGGGCGTATCGTATGACCTACCCGAGGCCCGGCACAGATGAGGTGGCCGGCCGGTTACGGAAAATTCGCGGTGAATGACGGTGGAGGCGCCACCATCGAGGATGACAACAGTTTTCTGGCAACATGTCGGACTTTAGTCGACCGGTCTGCGAATCCGTCTGTGCGATCCACTCCCTGCCGCTTCCTCGCCCGGTCGCATTGTCGCCTCGACCAACCAAGCCCGACAGACTGCTAGAGTGCGCCATGCCAAACAAATCTGTTGAAGCCGTCCGCTCGAAAGAGCAAGTCAAGGTACGTACCGCCAAGCCCGGGGACGTCGCCGGCATGGCCGCCGTGGCACGCGCTGCCTATGCGGCATGGCCTGCATCAAGTATTGCCGATGAACGCAACTATTCGCTGCAGCTGGCAGCCTTCCCTACCGGCCAGCATGTGGCTGTGGTCGGTAATCAGGTAGTCGGCTACGCCACCAGCCTGATCACCCAGCTCGATGACGACAGCCCCTGGTACAACCATACGGAAATGACCGGTTTCGGCACGTTCAGCACCCATGACCCGGCCGGACAGACGTTGTATGGCGCCGATATTGCGGTGCACCCGGACTGGCAGGGCAAGGGCGTTTCCCGCCTGCTCTATCAGGCGCGGCGCACCTTGATGAAGCGACACAACCTGAAGCAAATGGTGGCCGGTGGGCGGATCCCCGGTTATGCGGCGCATCGGGGCCAGCTGACAGCGCAGGAGTACGTCGACAAGGTCAAGGCCGGCGAGCTGCGCGATCCCGCACTCAATGCCCACTTGTACGCCGGCTATGACGTACTCGACGTGCACTACGGCTATCTCGACGACCAGGAAAGCCTCGGTTATGCCACCCATCTGGTGATGACGAACGCGGACTTTCAGCCACGCAAACGGATGATTGCCGGTGCTCCGGTGCGTCGCACCGCACGGCACGTCCGGGTCTGCGCCACCCAGTACGATCAACGTCGAATCAGCAGCTTCGAGGATTTCGCCGACCAGATCGAATATTTCGCCCAGAGTGCCGCCACCTACGACAGCCATCTGTTGCTGTTCCCTGAATTCGTGACCGCGCAGCTGTACTCCACCTTCACTCGCGGTATTGCGCTACTCGATGCGGTGGAACAGCTTGCAGCCCTGGCGCCCCGCATCGACACGTTGTTTCGGGAGACGGCGATGCGCCACAGGCTGCACCTGGTCGGCGGCACCACGCCGCTGCGTACCGCCCAGGGCATGCGCAATGTGGCCCACCTCTATACCCCTAGTGGCGGTACCTACACTCAGGAAAAACTGCACATCACGCCGGCGGAACGCGAGTATTGGGGGATTACACCGGGTGAAGGCATCAAGGTGTTCGAGACGGCGATTGGACGGATCGCGATCGTGGTTTGCTACGACATCGAGTTTCCGGAACTGACCCGCATGCTGGTCGAGCACGGTGTCGACATCATCCTCAATCCATTCGCCACCGACGAGCGCAAGAGCTACCTGCGCGTACGCTACTGTGCCCAGGCGCGCGCCGTGGAAAATATGGTGTATGTGGTGATGTCCGGCAATGTCGGCGGCCTCACCCACAGCCCCTCGATGTCGATCAATTTCGGCCAGGCGGCTATTTGCACGCCGAGCGACTTTGCCTTTCCGATGAACGGTGTCGCTGCCGAGGGCATCGTCAATACGCAAACCGTGGTCATTGCCGATCTCGACCTCGGTGCGCTGGACATCCAGCGCCAATGCGCCTCGGTGCGGCCACTGCTCGATCGCCGCCACGATTTGTACGAACTTCATGCCAAGGTGCCGGTGGAGCACATAACCGTGGTCTGAGGCAATGCATGGTGGTTGCCGCACTCTTTGTTTCACGTTGCTTTTCAACAATGTCAGCCCCATCTCGCTGTTCAGTATCCTTGTTTCCGCGCAGTCCCTGAAAGGGTTTCAACCATGGGTGAAGATGCGCTTCGCATGCTGTCGTTTCTGAGCCTTCTGGTGTTGATGGGCATCGCGGAATGGCGCTGGCCGATGCAGAAGAATACGGCTCGGCGAGGCATTCGCTGGCCGGTGAATCTAGGCCTCGGTGCGATCAATGTACTTGCGCTGCGGGTATTGATGCCGTGGCTGGCCGTCGACGCCGCGATATGGGCCCAAACCAGCCGGTTTGGCCTGCTGGCGTGGTTGCAGGTTCCCGCCCTGCCCGCTGCCGTCATCGCCTTCGCGGCGCTGGATCTGGTGATCTATGGCCAGCACCGCCTGATGCATGTCGTTGACGTGCTGTGGCGCCTGCATCGCGTACATCACACCGATCTGGCCCTGGACGTTACGTCCGGTGTGCGTTTTCATCCACTGGAAATCCTGTTGTCGATGCTGGTGAAGATCGCCGCCGTGATCCTGATCGGGGCCAGTCCCGTGGTCGTGGTGGTATTCGAAATCGTGCTCAGCAGTTTTTCGCTGATGACGCATACCAATCTGCGGTTGCCGACCCGACTGGATGCCGTGCTGCGTTGGGTGTTCGTAACCCCCGACATGCACCGCATCCACCACTCCGTGCTACGCGAGGAGCACGACAGCAACTACGGCTTCCATGTCTCGTGGTGGGACCGGCTGTTCGGTAGTTATCGGATCGCCCCCCGGCAGCCCCAGGAGACCATGCCGATCGGGCTGGATGTGTTTCGCGACGCGGAGGCGCAACGCCTGCAGAATCTGCTCATTCAGCCCGTCAAGCCGCTTCGCTGAGCATTTTCGCCCGGTAGTATGGCCAAGGTCATAACGCGTAGTGCTTGATCTTGTACCAGAGTGTCCGTTCACTGATTTCAAGCAGACGGGCGGCGGCAGCCTTGTTATTTTCACTGTGGGCCAACGCCGCTTCGATAAGCTTTTTTTCGAGAGCCTCGACACACGTTTTCAACGGCATCACATTGTCCGCGAGCGGATCACCCTGTGCACTGTCATGCTGCGCATGCATCGTCGCGGCATGCTTGTCCAGTCCCATGCTTTGCGGAAAGTGCTGCGGCGAGATCGCCTGTCCCTGACTGAGCACGATGGCGCGCTCCATCAGATTTTCAAGTTCCCGGACATTGCCCGGCCATGCATGCGACTCGAGTTGCTGCAACGCCTGCGGCGTCAAGTGCGGAATCGCCTTGCCGAGTTCGGCGGCGTATTTGACCAGAAAGTGCTCGGCGAGCAGCGCAATATCGCCCCGGCGTTCACGCAGCGGGGGCACGTCGATGCGTACCACGTTGAGGCGAAAAAACAGGTCCTGGCGCAGCCGTCCCGCCTCCACCGCCTGTTGTGGGTCCGCGTTGGTTGCCGCCACGATCCGAAGATCGACCGGCATGATTGCATTGGCACCCAGACGTTCGATGGTTCCTTCCTGCACGACCCGCAGCAGCTTGGACTGCAGAGCAAGAGGCATCTCGGTAATTTCGTCCAGGAAAATCGTACCGCCGCTGGCCAGCTCGCATTTTCCGACGCGTCCCCGGGTGGCGCCGGTGAAGGCACCCTGCTCATGTCCGAACAACTCGCTCTCAAGCAAGTCGCCGGGTATCGCAGCGCAGTTGATCGGCACAAACAGTCCACTGCGCCCCGAGGCGTGGTGTAGCGCTCGCGCGACCAGCTCCTTGCCCGTGCCGGTCTCGCCGGCGATGAAAACGTTGCTGCGCGCCGGTGCCACTTGCTGCACCAGCGCATACAACGCCTGCATCTTATCGCTGGTTCCGATGAATTCACCCCATCCCTTGTTCATCTCCTCGCGCAGAAAGCGGTTTTCCAGCTGCACTACACCCACTGCGAGCGTGCGTGTTACCGCAAGCTCGATGGTTTCGATCTCGAAGGGACGGATGATGTAATCCGACGCACCGAGCCTCATCGCCTCCACCGCACTGTCGATGGTCCCGTAGGCGGTAAGCACGATGACGGGAACATCTTCCCCGCGGGCACGAAGCTCTCGCAGCAGCTTCGTGCCATCCATGCGCGGCATCCGCAGGTCGGTCAGCACGAGGTCAAAGTGGGTCTTCTCGAGGGCGGCCAGCGCCTCTACCCCGTCACTCGCCTGGACCACCTCATGACCCATGCTGCGAAGCGCGATCTCCAGGAGCTTGCGCATCTTGGCTTCGTCATCAACCACCAGCATTCGTTTCATGTGCATCTCACCGATCGGAATTCTTGCCGAAGTGCATATTGAAGGCTGCGCCGCCCCACGGACTGTCCGTCACCCGGATCTCACCGCCATGCGCCTGCACGATCTGCTGCACGATAGTCAGACCAAGGCCGATGCCGCCCTGACGACGACTGAAGAAGGGGTCGAATACGCGCTCGCGTATCGATGTCGGAACGCCGGGACCGTCATCGGCAACGCTGACCCACAGGGCGCCCGATTCAAGATACGTGCTTACCGCGACCCGCCCTCCGCGGGGAGCGAAACTCAGCGCATTGAGCACCAGATTCAGCAGGACCTGCATCATTTGCTCAGGATCGCAATCGAAGATCACCGGTTGTACTTCCAGATCACGCTCAATGTGTACATCGGCCTTTTCGGCGTGTGATGCGACCAGGCTGAGAACGTTGTCGATGATGGCGTGCAAGTCGTGTGGGCGCATATCCGGCGACTTCGGCCGCGCGCACTCCAGCAACATCGTCACCAGCCGATCGAGTCTTTCCGTCTCACTGAGAATAAAGCCGATCAGCTCCTCCTCGGTTTCGCTACGGATCGGTTGGCGTTCGAGCAATTGCGCTGAACTGCGCACGATGCTCATCGGTGTGCGAATCTCATGCGCCATCACCGCTGCCATCTCACCCACCACGGCCAGCTTGCCGGCACGAACGATCTGCTCGCGCGACCGGTCAAGCGCACCGATCATCTCGATATAGGCGCGAAAAAGTTCCTCGACCTCGGAGATCGTCGTGGATGGCACCGCCGGTAGCGATTCTTCGCCCTGACGAAAGCGCCGTGTGAACTCGGTCAGGTCGACGAGGGGCCGGGATATTCGTTCCGCGAGCCGTGACGAAATCCAGAACCCAAGCACCAAGGTCAGCAACAGCAGTACCAGCATGCCCCACATCAGATGCCATACAGGACGAAACGCGACGCTGGTCGGTTCGACCATCAGCAGATGCCAGCCGAGGCCATTGAAGTGCTCACCCCGGCTCGAACTGGCCGCGCCGACTAGCAGCGAGTCGTAGCCCAACACGGTGCCATCATGGATATACGAAATAGCCCCCGTGTCAGGCAGTATCCAGTGCTTGAGCTGAAGCTGCGGGATATGCAAGCGGTGACGCAATGCCTTCGATGCGGCGATGACGTGCCCCTGTGCATCCAGCAGCAACAGGCTGCGGGGTCCGCCAGCGACCGCCTGGTCGAGCAAGTGCTGTATCGCGTGCCAATCCACAAGGACGTACAAGCTGCCGATATCCCCCTGGCCGAAGGCGTCGGGAATCATCGTGCGTAACACCACCGCCTCCCGATTGTTTCGGAACAGGGGCGCAATGGAAATGTCCTTCAGTTTCTGGCCAGGCATCTTTTGCCAGTCACTCAGTGAGGGCATGGTTTTACCGATGAGTGAGGGATTGCTTGCAGCGACCACGCGTCCGGTGTCGTTTGCGCATATCAGTGCCTTGTAAAGATTTTCCTGACCTACCCGCAACTCGACAAGAGTGTTTGAAATGCGCTTGTCGACGTCGTTGACCCGGATATCCTGCATCACTTGCAGCATGCGCCAGACCCGCATGTTTTCCATCTGAGTAAAGAGAAAGGTGTTAATGCGCTCCTTGACTGCGCCGGCGCTGAATTGCAGGTTGTCGGCAATCTCCGATTGCATCGCGCGGCGGAAGTTGAAAAACGACAAGGCAGTCATGACCAGGACCGATCCGAGGATCATTCCGGAAAAGGCGCGCAACAACGCCGAGCGCGTTGTCATGGGTAACGCATGCCGGCAAATGCCGGATAGCTCAATATGCTGCAACCGGAGCTCATATCACCCCCGCCCACTGATGCTCAGTACCGTTCGAAACCCATACCCGTGCGTTACCTTGGGACTATCCGCCCTTGCGGGCCGATCGCCGCCATGGGGACGGCCAGTGTAGCGGGTAGACACCTTCGGTCAGTTCGCCCGCTCCGCCAGGCGTCTCGCATGCCTGCAGGTTATCGATAGCCCTGGCCGCCTTGGGGGACACGGCATCAATGAGCGGCGAGTGCCAGAGGCTCTCGGTAGCCTGCCTGAGCCGGTGCCTTGGTAAGTACGGCCGGATAACCGGCAGCCCGGCCGATCGAGTGATAGGTAAACCCTGCAGCCAGCATGGCGGCCTTGTCGAAGATATTGCGCAGATCCACGACGACTGTTCCCCGCATGGTGCTGCGTAACCATTCTGCCGGGATGGCGCGAAAGGCATCCCACTCGGTGACGATCACCAGGACATCGGCGTCCGCAACCGTCTCGGCGATGTCTGCGCCGTAGCACACGGTTTCCGGCAGCAACATGGCTGCCTGCTCCGCGCCGACGGGATCAAACGCCCGTACCTGCGCGCCCTCGGCAATCAGTCGATGCACGATGCTGATCGAGGGTGCATCGCGCATGTCATCGGTTTCCGGCTTGAAGGTGAGCCCGAGTACCGCGATCCGCTTGCCGCGCACCGATCCTTCACAGTGGGCGATGATCCGGCCGGCCATGCCGGCTTTGCGTGCATCGTTGACGCTTACCACCGTCTCCACGAGTCGCAGTGGTGCTCCGGCCTCCTGCGCAATACGCATCAAGGCCTGCGTATCCTTGGGAAAACATGATCCACCGTAGCCAGGGCCGGGGGTAAGAAATTTCGGGCCGATCCGCTGGTCGAGGCCGATACCGTGGGCGACGTGCTGCACATCGGCACCCACTTTCTCGCAGAGATCGGCGATTTCGTTGATGAAGCTTATTTTCAAGGCAAGAAATGCATTGGCGGCGTACTTGATGAGCTCAGCACTTTCGATGCCGGTGAACAGCAGCGAGTCGTCCGGAAGGTTCAGCGCACCGTAGATGCGGTTCAACACGTCGCGGGCGTGCGCGCTGTCCGAGCCAATCACCACGCGATCGGGCCGCATGAAGTCTTCGATCGCACTGCCCTCACGGAGGAACTCGGGGTTGGAGGCGATGTCGATGCGAAGGTCGGGCCGCAGCTCGGCCATGCGCGCGACCAGCTTGCGTCCGGTGCCGACGGGCACGGTGGACTTGGTCACCAAGACAGTCGACCGCGTCAATACCTCGGCAATCTGTTCCGCCGCCCGGAAGACATAGGTGAGATCGGCATGGCCGTCGCCGCGACGGGAGGGCGTTCCCACGGCGAGAAATACCGCATCGACGTCCCTCAGCTCGCCCTCGAGATGATTATTGAAGCGCAGTCGACCCAGCTTGGTGTTTCTTTCAACGATCACCTCAAGGCCCGGTTCGTAGATCGGCATTTTTCCCTCGCAAAGGGCAGTGAAGCGTCGGGTGTCGGTTTCGGTGACGCATACCTCGTGTCCGATATCAGCGAGGCAGGCACCCGAGACGAGGCCGACGTAGCCACCACCAATCATTGCAATGCGCATGACTCTTGCTCCTGAGATGTCGTGGACAAGCGGAAGTTATTCGCCTCACAGCAAAGCATTAGGCGATGCACCGAGGCGATCGGGACGGGGAGCTGCCGAAACATGGATAGCGGTTGCCGCGCCGCCTGCAACAGCGCAAGGCGGATCGGCCCAAGATGACTGACAAGCAACACTGTGCCCTCCATCGGAGCAGACCACGGTGGCTCGGTGAGAAAGTGATTCAGGCGTTCGCGAAGCTCACCGAGGCTTTCGCCGCCGGGTGCTGCCGCACCGTCAGGAAAGCGTTTCCACTGTCGCAGTTGATCCGGCCAGCGCCGGCGGATTTCCGCTTGCGTCAGGCCTTCCCATTGTCCGTAGGCGATCTCGGCGAGTCGGGTATCGAGAATGGGCACACCTAGCCCCAGCACCTCGGCGATGATCTGCGCTGTCTGCGCAGCGCGAAGCAACGGGCTTGCAAATACGTGGGATACGCCTCGCCCCTTCAAGCGCTGACCGAGTTGGCTCGCCTGTGCCCTGCCCTCCGGAAGCAACGGCAAATCGCTGCGGCCCTGGTACCGCCCACTGCGACTCCATGCCGTGTGACCATGGCGAACCAGCAGCATGGACAGGGATGAGGGCATCTCAATAGCGCACGGCGAGGCCGAGCACGATGCGCTTTCCGGCATGGATGCCTTGGCCGGCGACCGAGTCTTCGTAGGCGAGGAAGGGACGCCACTGACGGAAGTTCCCTTGGGGGCGGTACGCCAGCCTCACTCCCAGGCGCAGCAGATTGTAGATCTCGCCCGGGTACGTGGTTATCGCTTGGCGGCGGTGAATGGTACGCACATAGAAAAGGGTGCCACCCAGCCGAAAGCGCGGTGAGAGGCGATAGCCGAGGCTGACCGAAGTTCGCAGTTGTATGGCACCGCCCCCCACGAAGATGCGTGGACCGACAAGCAAGGTGGCGAACATCGGACCATGACTCGTGCCAATCTGGTAGTCGGGTTCGATCGCCGCCTTGCCTGCTCCCAGAGCCGGCACCCGCGTGGTCGAACCTGTCGGGACCACGACATTCAGTGCGATCGAATCGGCGAATGAGGCGCTTTGCCGAAGCCCGTAATTCAACCCGATTTCCTGATCCTCCAGACCGGAACTGCGGTGGGTGAAGGCCTTGCCGGCATGATGGCGGGTTTTCTGCGAAGCCCCGCCGCGCAGGTCATACTGGATCGACAGCCGACCACTGATGCCCTGAGTCCCGGTAACGCGAAATTGCGTCTCCCGTTGCTGCGACGACGGATACGTGGTGGAGCCGAACCGGGTACTGGAAAACGCATGGTTTGCGCTGAAGTAGCGCAGCATCGGCTTGACCACGCCATGCCCCTTCGCCGGTATCCACGGATCGGCTTGCGCCACGCGTGGGCTGACCGATAACAGCGCGAGTACACCGCTGCAGATGTACAGCCTCGTGTTGCGTGAAACCTTGCTGGCGACAGCACTCATGGGGCAACGATCCTCAGTTTGGGGGACGTGCTGTCATCGCGCAGGGCCTGCCACAAGTTGGCGTACAGACCGCCGGCAGCGAGTAGATCCGCATGGGAACCGCGCTGCACGATGCGTCCACGATCGAGCACGAGGATGAGATCGGCATTCATCACCGTCGAAAGCCGATGCGCGATGACCAAGGCCGCGCGTCGTGAAGCAAGACGTGACAAGGCCAGCATCAATTCGCTTTCTGTGCGGGCATCCAAGCTGCTGCTGGGCTCATCGAGAATCACGATCGGTGCGTCGCAGAGCATCGCGCGTGCAAGCGCGATGCATTGCCGTTGTCCTCCCGACAGGCTCAGCCCGCGTTCGCTGACCATCGTGTCGTAACCCTCGGGAAGCTGCTCAACCAACTGGTCGACACCCACCTCGCGTGCGGCGGAAATTGCATCCGAACGTCGTGCGCCGACACGGCCGTAGGCGATGTTCTCCCAGATCGATGCCTGAAGCAGGGCCGGCTCCTGCAGCACCATCGCCACTTGCCTGCGCAGATAGCTCAACGGCAGCGTGCGAAGATCCTGGTGGTCAAGCAGCACGGTCCCTGCGGTCGGGTCGTAGAAGCGTGGGATCAGGCTGGCGATCGTGCTTTTGCCAGCACCCGTGGGGCCGACCAGCGCAACGGTCTTGCCGGGTTCGAGCACGAAGCTGATGTCGTGCAAAATAGCTCCGCCGCTGCGGTAACCAAAGCCGACGGCATCAAATTCGAGTCGCTGCGCCCTTGCTGCAGGGACTGCTGCCCCCGGCGGATCCTTCACCGAAGGCGCTTCGGCCCGGTACTCACCGATCCGTTCAAGCGCCACGCCTGCCCGGCTGATCACCCGGCCGGCCTTGGCCAACTGCCGCGCGGGCGTGGCGATACCACGCAGATAGGCCAGAAAGACCAACAGATCACCCGGCGTCAAGGCCCCGCGAATTACCTGGGACGCCCCATACCAGACGATCGCACCGGTACCGATGGCGATGACCATATTCATGCTCGGCCCGTAGCGCGCCTGCACGTTGTTGGCCTGGATGCTCGCGGCGAGACTCTTGCCCGCGTATTTGCCGAAGCGGTCATCCTCGTGCGCCTCCCGCGAAAACGCCTGAACGACTTGCACGGCGGCGAGAATTTCCTGGGTAAAGCCCCAGAGCGTCCCCTCGTAGTCCCGTACCTTGCGCACGGCCATCTTCAGGCGACGGGTATAGAAGCGGGCGATAAAGAACAGCACAGGCGCAATGGAGAGGGCGATCAACGCATAGCGCCAGTCGATCAGAAACATCACGCAGGCCATTCCGGCGATGGTCAGCGCATGCGGCAGAAGATCAATGCCCAGCGTGGCGACGAAATCCTGCAGCTGTTTCACGTCGCCACTGAGTCGCGACATCAGTTCGCCACCGCGATGGCGGCGATGGAACTCTAGTGACAGGCGCTGCAGGTGCGCGAACAGGTCCGAACGGATCGCAAATACCACGCGCTGCCCGGCATCGAGGAAGATCCGGTTGCCCAGGTAAACCAACGAGGCGTCAATGACTCCCAGAGCAAGCATGGCCAACGCCAGAAGGTTGAGCAGCGGCATGCCGTGTTGCGCAAAATGCGGCAGTACGACATGCCACCAGGCGGGCAGCGGGCGATCGAAGATGACGTTGTCGAGGATGTACTTGAGCGGCCACGGGAGCAGCAGCAACACCACGGCCCGGCCGCCCATCACCAGCGACCCGATGGACAATGCCGGCCACTCCGCTCGCAGATAGCCACGCAACCAGTTGTGCGAATGATTGCCCTGGCGGCTCACGATGCCACCGCGCGGTCCAATGCTTGCCGCTGAATCAGGGAAAGCGCTTGCTCGACCACATGCGACCAGCTGTGTTTGGCCGCGTCGCGCTCGGCCGCCAACCCCATCAGCTGCCGTTGTTTAGGGATGTCGATCAGGTCCAACAGCGCTGTTGCGCAGGTGACAGGATCACCCGGCAAGTACAGTCTCCCGGTCCGCTGGTCATCGATCAGGTCGGCAATCTGCCCGATGCGAGGCGCGACCACGGGTCGGCCCGCTGCCATGGACTCGATGATCTTGAGCGGTGAAAAATAGAAATCGGCATGCGGCAGGTAGGGTGCGACGCTCAGGTCCAGGGCATCGAGCCACGCCGGGATATCCGCATGCGGCACCCGCCCCGGCAGAATCACCTTGTCCTCCAGCTTCCATGCACTCACGCGGCTGCGAACCGCCTCCAGCTCCGGCCCGTCACCTACCGCGACCAGCCGAATCTCGGGCCGGATCTCCAACAAGGCACGGAATACCTCGAGCAGGAACATCATGCCGTGCCAGGGTTTGAAGCTACCAATAAAGCCAAGCAGCGGCTCCTTGTCGATGCCCAGCTGCATGCGGATTTCGGCACCCCCCCGATGTTTGCCGAAACGCGCCAGATTGACCCCGTTGGGTAGCACGTGCACGCTCTGCTTGCTGCCAAGGATCTCACCGACATGCGTGGCGACCGCGTCGGATACGGCAATGATCGTGTTCGCACTGCGATACGAATCTGCTTGCGCAAGCTTCGCCTCGCTTTCCAGGTTCAGGCCACGAAAGCGCCGCTGTTCGTCGACCAGAGGTGCGTTGACCTCGATCAGCCGCGGGATGCCGAGCCGCCTAGCAATGTGGATGCCGGCGCGATGCAACAAGGCATGTCGCTCATAGACCAGCTCGGGTCTGAAGCCGAGGTTCGACAGCTGTGCCAGCACGCGTGCCGGCAGTGTACGGTCATAAGCCAGCCGGCTGACCTCGCGCCGCAATGCCAGATCGGACAACGCGGTGATCGGCAAGCCGAGGCCTCTGCACTCAGCCTTGAGTTCCGCGTCGGTAATGTTGTATTCGAGGCAGACGATATGTCCGGCAGGTGCGGGATTGCCATGGCCAAGCGTGGTGCAGGCAAGGACGACCTCGTGACCGAGCTCCGCAGCAGCCGTGATGAATTCCCTGACATGCACCGAAGCGCCTTTGTCACCGAGCACGGGGATACCCCGGTCGAGATTCAGATACAGGACTTTCATGAGCGCACCTCGGCAGTATTTGCCTTGTAGTGCGTGGATTCCGGGAGGGTGGGAGCGTGTTCCCCGCAGTCCTGGCAATGAATCAAACCGTGCAGTCGCCGCGTGGTCGTCCACAGATCGAAGTCTTGTTCGAGGCGTGCGCGTGCGGCGTGAGCGAAGCGCGCGGCTACAAGCGGCTTGGCGAGCAGCGCTTCGATGGCATCGGCCAGGGCCACACGATCATTCGGTGGCACCAGTAGCCCGGTCTTCTCGTGGATCACCAGCTCGGGAATGCCCGAGACATTCGTCGACACAACCGGGACTCCCGTTGCCATGGCTTCGGCGATGACGTTTGGGATGCCATCGCGATCGCCGTCATCGGTGATACGTGGTGCAAGAGCGAACAAGTTGGCACGGCGATAGAGCACCACCAACCTGGAGTGCGTCATCGCGCCCTCCAGTTTCACGATGCCGCCCAACGACAGGGCCGCGATCTGCGCGGCAAGCTCTTCTCGAAGCGGCCCCTCCCCCACGATCACGCAGCGAAAGGAGATGCCCCTCTCACGCAGCAGCGCGCAGGCCGCGATCAGCTCATCGTGTCCTTTCTTGGGTACCAGCCTGCCCACTGAAAGTATCAGGCTGCTGCTGATTTTATCGAGCGGCTTCTGCTGTTCGCGGGAGTCGAACTGCGAAAGATCGATCCCGTGGTAGACGAGGTGTACCTTCTTCGCGTCGGCACCCAGCAGACCATGCAGATAGCGGGCGTTGTATCCGGTGCAGGTCGCGACAAACGTGGCCGCCCGTGCTCGCCTCTGGATGACCCGTGGCGGCGTCAGGTAGAGGTCTTTGGCATGTGTTGTGAAGCTGAACGGGATACCTGACATCAGGCTTGCAAAGCGTGCCGAGGCCGCAGGCGCATTGGCGAAATGCGCGTGGATATGCCTTATCCTCGAGCGGCGGCATGTGCTTGCCACGAAGCCGCCTCGACCGAACTGCTTCCATACTGAAAACGGGTTGGGTGAGAGCATCGACCATAGAATCGCCCTAAGAAAAGCCCCCATGTAGCGTATCGGGGCGGCAACCAGCATATGGCCGTGGGCGCGACTCAGCATCGCCCATTTGGGGCGCCCTGCGGGCGGTGGGGAATGGATCGGTGCCCGAACCTCCTCCACCATGGGGTGATGGGGGGGCGGTTCGGGCGGAAGCAGAGAAAAGATGTGGAGCTTCGCACCCATCCGTTCCATGGCCCGAATTTCATTGAGGATGAAGGTCTCCGTCAACCGGGGGTAACGCTTCATCACGTAGGCGATCGGACCATCGCAATCCACAATCATGCTATGTGCTCCTTCATCGGAACGTCCATGCATGACACCTGCAACAGGTATTGCATCACGCGCTCGGCACCGTTGAGGTCGATCACGGCACTGGTTGGTGCCATCGGCGGTGGCGAGGAAAGCGCCTCGGGGATCAGCTGCACGAGTTTCTGTACCAAATCGGCCTCGGGTTCGACACTCCAGACCAGACCCAGCTTCGCCAGCAGGTTCGAACGCATGCGTTGCTCCGCTCGCGGCGCAGCGCGGGGTACCAGGATCGCGCGCTTGCGTAGCGCCATGATTTCGGCACTCGTGTTGTATCCCGCCATGGCCACGACCAGGTCGGCCGCGCGCAGACTCGGTACCAGGTCAGTGGTGTAGTCGACCCATTCGATATCGGCACGATTGGCCGCCCGTTGGCGCAGGGCCGCGCTCTCATCCCCGGGCATCAGTGGGCCAGCCACCACAACCGAGTGCACCAATCCGACGGGAAGGCGTTCGATCGCTTGGAGATAAGCGTCCATCAGCGCGAATCCGTCACCGCCGCCACCTGTGGTGACAAGCACGACCGGCCTCTCCTGGGTCAACGCCGTGCTCCAGCAGAGCTGCTCGGGGGTGTTTTGTGGGGAGGCCGCGTGGGTAGCGCGTGCCTCGACGACGTGGCCGCAATAGCGAACGCGCGCAGCCAGCGATGGCGACATGTCGTAGCCTTCGGCGACATCAAAAAGGGTCTTGCTGCCGTACACGAAGATGTCGTCGTAAGCGTTTTCCAGCAGTGCGTAGATATCTTGCTCGCGCCAGGTCTTTTGCACGATGGCGGGACTGTCGAGGATGTCACGCAGCCCGATGATGGTTCGCGTCTCGGGGATTTCCCGTTGAATCAATGCCAGCGTCGAGAGCAGCTCCCCGTTCATGCCGGCCGGCGCGTGGTCAACCAGAAAAATGTCGGGTCGGTAGCGCAAGACGGTCTTGAGAATCAGGGCTTCGCGATAACCTTTGACTAGACCGAACAGTTGCCCCGAATCCCGGGCAGCATACTGCTCAGCGCCCGTCTTGATGACGGGAGGCAACGCCTGGACACGCAGGCCGTCCGGGAGATGCCATTGGCCGATGACAGGTGAACCCGTCAACAGGCAAACCGAGAACCGGCCACTGCCGTCGAGCATCTTTCCAGCAATGGCCAGGTTGCGACGCAGGTGCCCAAGGCCATAGGTGTCGTGGGAATACAGCAGCACCTTGATGGTATTGACGGAACCCTCTTCCGATCCCTCATGCCAGGCACTGCCAGAGGACGCCTGAGCGGGGACCCGCCAGCCAGGCTTGTGTGCTCCATGGACGCGGCGTAATTCCTGGGGGACGATCGCTTCGACGGACATCTGGCGCTCCTGCAGAGGACGGGGACTCTGCACAGAAGGCAATAACTGCGCCACATCAATAATTTATTGATTTTGTTGAATAAGCTTATTATTTTGGCGATCCGAACTCCCTGCAAAAGCTGCAGAGTGCAAACGTTGTCTGCAAGTATTTGCAGGGTCGTCGCCCACTCAGTCGGCGGGTGCGGTGCCGCTCAGCGGGTGTCCTGGGTCGGGCACGTTTCTGTGGCACCGGAAGACATGGGTACGGGCAACTCGAAAATTACCTTGACTTTCGCATTAGCGAAGCAGGACCAGACGTAGCCGATGGCGCCCGGTGTCTTGGCCACGAACTCCACCATGGCCGCCTGGGATTCGACCACATAAGGCGGACTTACACCCTGAAAGTACTGACGATTCCAGTAGTTCTGCAGCTGGAGTTCATTCCAGTGGAGGATGGTGCGAGTGAAGGCCTGACGCAACGCCGTAGTCGCCGGCAGATTGACCGGGACGTAGGTGTGACCGTAAGCATCCAGAAACACCTTCTTCAGATAGATATTGCGCAAGCTGGTGTTGTCGATGGCGGAAAGCGGGATCAGTCGGGAGACGATAATGGCGATCCGCGGGCTGCCTGTCTTCTCCTGGGCTATCGCTGGCAGCGAGACGCTGCCGCCGACAAGCGCACCGAGCAGCAGCAACAGATGGCGCAGAAGTTGCGTCATGGCTTAAAAAAGCACCCCGATGGAGACAAACCAGCCACTCGGAGCCAAGGCGGCATTGTGGGTACCGTCGACGCGCTCAAGCTTGAGGGCGATGCTGGGTAGCGGGCGGTAATTGATGCCGAGGGTGCGGATTGAAGCGGTCTCGTCGGGCAGCGGGTTCCGGTAGTGCTCGAAGCGCCCCACCAGGTACAAATGGCGCGGCAGAGGAACGACCGCTTGCAGGAATCCACCGTATTCATTCGGCAGCCGCGAGTTGTCCGCCGTGCGGTAGACCGCTTCGCCGCTGAGTTCGACACGGCTGCCGGTCCAGACGAAGTCAACACCGGAAAGGCGGTACCACTGCTGCGGGTTTTTCAGCTCATAGCGGACGAATGACGCACCCACGCTGAGCCTGTCCTCGAGCATGTGATACAGAAATTGTCCGCCGATGGCGTGCAGAAAATCGTTCTTCAAACTACTGCGGGCACCATAGGCGCCATAGGCCAAATCATGGCTGGTGACCAGTCCGGTCGCTTGACTGTCGTCAACAAACAACCAGTAGTCGAGGTCCTTGCCGTGAACGCTGGTGGTGCCATACATCATGGCTCCGGTGGCATGCCTCGAGAACGCCGAGGTCGTCGTGAGGGGACGTGATGCAGTCCACACCAAGGGGTCCGCATGAATCAGGTTCCACTGCCCCACCGGCGTCAGGAATTTTCCAACGCGAAAAGTCACCCCGTCGCTGACACGATAGTCAGCGTAAAAACGTTCAATATCGATGTTGGCATCGCGCGTACTCGCACCGCGATGGCTGACCGTCACGCCATCACCCAACTCGACTTCGGAGAACAGCTTCCAGCGCTGACCGATGTCCTGGCTCAGGAACAGGCTCATATCCTCGAGGACAAGCGCGCTGCCCCTGTGGTCCGCACCGTAAAATTGAAGATCAGCGTATCCCCCCAATCGCAATCCGTGTTGTGGGAAAGAAAGCCCCTGGCCCAGGTGATAGGGTTGTGGCTGCCAAGAGGCGTCGGTGTTGGTCGCCAACGCTGGCTGGATACAGATCGCCAAGCACACCAGAAACAAAGTGCAAGGCCGGCGACTGCGCGTGAGATGGCTCATGATGGTGGATGCTTTTCGAAGGGTTGCGGAATGGGCGCGGTTTCGAAGCGCATGAATGCGCGGGGCCCCATGGGCGAATGACGATTGACCCCGAGGAGGCACTTGGCCTCGCTCAAGCCTATAACCCAACGGCCAAATCGCGTAGTCCCCGCTGCGGAAACCCACGCGCACAACCGATTCACTCGCTGCGACGCCTTGGTGCAGGAGGTTGCTGCCGAGTCCCCGAACCGGCGAGTCTCATGCTTGCTGCCTGGTCGAGGGTCGCAATGCTCGGGCTGGATATCGCGCACTGGGCGTGTGCGCCACCTCGCCGATGCAGCGGACGGCATTGACGGCAGCCGCTATCGACGATGTCCTCGACACCGTTGGCTCAGCTGATAGGCCCGAAAAGTGTAAGTCGGAGGTACCGGTTTCCACCGCTGCGCGCCCTCCGCGTACGCTACGGGCTGGCTACCAAAACGGGGGGGGCGTCAACGGCCGAAGATGATTTCCGGGCCATCATGGTCGCGATCCCAGCCCCGCAGCTCATCGCGGATATGCGCAATGCGTTGACGCCCGAGTGCGTTGCGCTCCTCGTCAAGTACCAGGCCATCCAGCAGCTCGGCGAGGCGTTGAGCGGTTGGCAGCATGGCATCCCATGCATCAAGGGCCGGCAACGGCGCGGGCAAGGTCATGAAAAAGCTCAGGCCCGGGGTCCGCAAGGCGTCCAGCTTGCTCAGGTCGAAATTTCCCGGCTTGAGCATGTTGGCGACGCTGAAGATCGGCCCCAGCTCGCGCTTGCCGTCAAGCAAGCGGTGGTAGATCCCCATGTCACCGAACTCGAGCCCGGCCTTTTCGGTGGCCACGACCAAGTCCGGACCGTGGAAATGCTCACCCTCCCGTGCCACGACGAACAGTGTCACGATGCGTTCCACCGGGAGCTGGGCTGGGCGTCGCCCCAGGCCGGAGCGCGGTGGGGGGGGCGCCGCAGCCGGCGCTGTAGTGGCGGTGGACGAGTCGGAAGCGGGTGGCGACAATGGTTTTTCAGCGGCCGGGCCGGCCGCCGGAGCGCGCAAAGCATCGACGATGGATGCCGCATGGCCGGCCAGCCCGGATAGCCGGGGCGCCGGCGATGCGAGGGGTTCCGATTGCCCGGAAAGTGTCGCATCGAGGCGTTCCAGTTCCTCGCGCAACCCCATGTCCAGCTCGCCCTGCGCCGGCTGGGGCTCACCGTCGACTGGCTGTGCAGCGTGGCCAAATGCCGGGCTGTCGGCGAGGCTGGATGCTCCCAGGGTGGGCTCGCGGCGGTCGCTGCCTGTCGTGGCGGGGGTACCGCGACGCTTGCCCTGCTCCTGCTTTGGCTGGCCGAACAACCAGATCAGGGCCAGCACGATGGCCCCGACAATGAGCAGCGGGATTCCCACGGCAGGATTCCAGGTGATCGCGAACACGGGTTGAAAGGTCATCAGAAATTCCTCAGGCGGCGCCGACGAGTTTAGCCGCTTCGGCGAGGTCCACCTGCACTAGCCGCGACACGCCGGGCTCGCGCATGGTCACGCCGCAGAGCTGGCTGGCGGCCTCCATGGTGGCCTTGTTGTGACTGACGAAGATGAATTGCACCTTCTCGCTCATTTCGCGGACCAGGCTCGAGAAACGGCCCACATTGGCTTCGTCCAGCGGTGCGTCGACTTCGTCGAGCAGGCAGAACGGTGCGGGATTGAGACCGAAGATAGCAAACACCAGAGAGACCGCCGTCAACGCCTTCTCGCCACCGGACAGCAAGGTGATGTTGGAGACCCGTTTTCCCGGCGGCCGCGCCATGATCGCCACGCCGGTATCGAGCAGATCGTCGCCGGTCAGCTCCAGATAGGCATGACCGCCACCGAACAGGCGGGGGAACAAGGCCTGCACGCCCGCGTTGACCTTGTCGAAGGTTTCCTTGAAACGCTGCCGGGTTTCGCGGTCGATCTTCTTGATCGCGCCTTCCAGCGTTTCCATGGCATTAACCAGATCGGTCAATTGGTTGTCGAGGTAGGTCTTGCGCTCGCTTTGCTCGGCATGTTCCTGGATAGCCGCTAGATTGACCGGTTCCAGACGGGCGATCTTCTGGGCAAGCTCGCCGAGTTGCTGCTGCCACTGCCCGGCATCGATATCCTCGGCCAGTTCGGCCAGCAATACCTCAAGCGCGAGGCCTGAGGCCGCGATCGCCTCGGCCAGTTGCTCCGCCCGCAACTGTAACGCCTGGGCGGCCAGCCGCTTCTCCGACAGTTTTTCGCGCAGTTCGGACAAGTGCTGTTCGGCCTGGTGGCGCTGCTGCTCGAGGCGTCGGAACTCGCTGTCACAATCTTCCAGGGTACGACGGGCATCAATCAGTTGCCTGTCGACCAGTAGACGCTGGTCCAGATAGGTTTGCCGTTCCGCTTCGAGCTCCGCGATCGGATTGGACCCGGCCGCGAGTTGTTCGGCGACTTCCCCACGGCGCGTTTCGATCTGCTGCAGCTGCCCTCGCATACGGGTTAAGGTCTGCTCCAGCGAGGCCAGGGACGAACGTTTTGACTCCAGGCCCAGCGCCAGCGCATGTGCCTGATCGGCTGCCTCACGCGCATTCATGCGCGCTTCCTCTCGCGCTTCGAGCAAGGCGCGCCGCTCGTTCTCCAGCTCGCGGCGGCGATCCTCGAGATCGCCCATGTGATTGACCGACTCGTCCAGGCGCGCCCGCGCTTCACGAGTGTTTTCCTGCAACTCGTCGAGCTGGTTGACCAGGTCGGACAGCTCTTCGGCAACCTTCGCGGAGCGGGCTCTGGCGGTTTCCATCTTGCCGCGCTGACTCTGCAGTTGCCCGGCCAGTTCCGATTGGCGGCGATGGGCGTTGTACAGTTCACGCTGGGCATCGTCGCGTGCGCGCTCGGCATCAAACTTGCGGGTGCGCAATGTGGCCAGTTGTTCGCCGGCCTCGCTGATCTGCTGCTCCAGTGTTTCCACCTGTTCGGTCAACGTGCGGATTTCACGCTCGCGGGCGAGCACGCCCACCTGGCTTCCCTGCGCCCGGCGTACCCGCGCCCAGCCCGGACCCAACCATTCGCCGGCACGGGTCATCACCGACTGGTACGGCGCCAGCACGGACAACTCCGCCACCCGTCGATGCGCTTCGTCCAGCGATTCGGCAGTAAGCACATGACCGAGCATATGCACCGCTGCCGCCGGTCCGCGCACATGTGCGGCCAGCGTGCCCACGGCACCGGCACCACCGCCCTCTGCCTTGTCGAGCAAGGCGATGTCGGCATTCTCCAAGGCATCGAATTCGCCGGCCAGTGCATGGGGACTTTCGACCAGCACACTGTCGATGAAGCCGCTCAGCGCGGTCTCGACCGCGGTTTCCCAGCCTGCCTCGACCTGCAGCGATGCGCCCAGTCGGCGTGAGGTGTCGAGTCCAAGCCGGGCTAGCCAGCCGCTGGCTGCGTTTTCCTCCTGCCCCAGTGCAGCATGTTGCAGTGCCTCCAGCGAAGCAAGGCGACCGCGCGCGGTCTGCAGTCGCTGGCGGGACTCGTTCAAGGTCGACTGCAGCCGACCTTCCTCTTCCTGCACCTGTTCGTGAGCTGTCTTGTGTTGCTCCAGCAAGCTGCCCAGCGTCTCCACGCGTTCGTGCTGGGTATCGTGCTCACGCTGCAACGCTTCGGCGGCAGCTTCGAGCGCGGCCATATCGGTAGCCTTGCGCTCCGCATCCAGCGCCTCGCGACGGCGGGACAAATCGATGGCCTGACGGTCCTGATAGGCGAGTTTGGTCCGCTCCACCTCGGCGGCACGATTGGCTTCGCCGGCGGTGCGCGTATGCGCATCCCAGCGCTGTTGCCAGTCGGCCAGTTTGGTTTCACTTTCGCGCTGGGCTTCAGACGTTTCCTGCAGTATCTGCTGCAAAGCTTCCAGCTGCGGCTCACCCTCGGCCAAGCCAAGACGCAATGTCTCCATCTGGGCCTGATCGGTGGCGATATGTGCGGCCAGTTCCGCATGCTCGCGCTCGGCGTCTCCATGGGCGCGCTGCAGGCGCTCGGCGGTCTCCTGGTTGTACCGTACCTGCTGTTCGACGCGGGCAATCTCGGCGCCAACCTTGTAGACCTGGGCTTGTACAGTATTGAGGTGCTCGGTGGCACCGACATGGCGTTCGCGCACGGTCTCCAGTCGTGCCTCGATCTGCCGCTGTGCCGCCAGCTGCTTCTCGATGCCGGTCTCGGCGCTGGACAAGCCTTCGCCCTCGCGTTCGTGTTGGCTTTTCAGCCCACGGTATTCGAGCGCGCGCAGTTCGGCTTCTTTGCGTGTCTGTTCGGCTTTCAGCGCCTTCCAGCGTTCCGCCGCACGCGCCTGGCGGTTGAGATGTTCCAGTTGCTTGTCCACCTCGTCGCGGACATCACGCACACGATCGAGGTTTTCGCGAGTGGCTTTGATGCGACTCTCGGTTTCCTTGCGCCGCTCCTTGTACTTGGAAATGCCCGCGGCCTCTTCCAGGTGCGTGCGCAACTCCTCCGGATGGGCCTCGATGATCTGACTGATCATGCCCTGCTCGATGATCGAGTAGCTGCGCGGCCCCAGACCGGTACCGAGAAACAGGTCGGTGATGTCGCGCCGGCGGCAACGCGAACCATTGAGGAAATAGCCCGATTGACCGTCGCGGGTTACCTGGCGCTTCACCGAGATCTCGGCGTACTGGCCGTATTCTCCCTGGATGGTGCCGTCGGCATTGTCGAAAATCAGCTCGACCGTCGCCTGCCCCACCGGCTTGCGCGCCGATGAACCGGAAAAGATCACATCGGTGAGCGAGTCGCCGCGCAAGCGGCTGGCCGCACTTTCCCCCATCACCCAGCGGATCGCGTCGATAATATTGGACTTGCCGCAGCCATTGGGACCCACCACGCCGGTCATGTTGGTGGGCAGGTGCAGGGTCGTGGAATCGACGAAAGACTTGAATCCGGCGAGTTTGATCGTGCTCAGGCGCATGCGGTCATCAATGACAGTTCCGGGGGGACCCGCAACCGCGGGACGACGTTGCACTGTGCCAAAGCCAAGCCTTGGCCGCAATGCTCACGAATTTTATAATTTACTTGAATTAATATACCCAAGTTAATGATTTTTATTATGTTTCCTACGAGGGCTCTCGGGCGTCAATCGACAAGGCATGAATCCCCTGGTCCATCAGGCCGTCCAGCGCCGCGTAGACGAGTCGATGCCGTTTCAGCGGCAGCTGCCCGGCGAATGCCGCACTGACGATTCGCACATGGAAATGCCCCCTCCCGTCATTCGCATGGCCAACATGCTTGTGACCTTCGTCAACGACCTCAAGCGCGGTTGGCTGCAACGCCGCCATCAGCCGCTGACGAATCTGCTCGACCATCACCTCGCTCATGCTGGCAATGCTTTGCGGAATGGCTTGATCTGGACGTCTGCGTAGACCCCTGCGGCGACATAGGGATCGGCCTTTGCCCAGGCTTCGGCCAGCGCCAATGAGGCAAACTCGGCCACGATCATGCTGCCGGTGAATCCGGCCGGACCCGGGTCTTCCGCCTCGATCGCCGGAAACGCCCCCGCGACGAACAGGCGCCCTGCGTCAAGCAAGGCCTGTAGTCGCTCGATATGCGCCGGCCGCGCGGCCTTGCGCTTGTCCAGCGAGTCGGGGACGTCTTTGGCAATGATGGCAAACCACATGGGAAGCTCCGTGGATGGGCAATAGGCGATTTTAGCCGACCGGACGAGGGAGCGCTTCTCGGTCCGGAGAATCAACCGCCTTGCGCTGCCGCGGCGAGTTTCGTGGTATCCACCCTTACAAAGGTCGAATCGCCCAGTGCAGTGAGCACTTCGCCAGCGTAAACCTCGCACAACACGCGAGTCTTGCGTCCCACCTCACCCTCGACCCGTGCTTTCAAGGTCAGGGCTACGCCCAGTGGCGTCGGTTTGAGGAATTTGACACCGAGGTTGCCGGTGACGCAGTCGATGCGCGGCTGGCTTTCCGGTGCTCGGTTCTCGGTGCGGTAGTGCCAGGCCATGGCGGTCCAGTTGGAGTGGCAATCCACCAGCATCGCCAGCAGCCCGCCGTAGACCAGTCCCGGCCAGCCGCTGAAGTCGGCGTCGGGAGTGTGCCTGGCGATCAGGTGCACGCCATCCTCATGCCAGTAGCTCTTGACGTGCAGGCCTCGCGGATGGGCGCTGCCACAGCCGTAGCAGATGCCTTCCGGTGCGGCGAGATCCTGTAATGCCACCGATGACTCGGCGTTCATGAAGTTTCCGGGCGCATGTAGGGAAACAGCAGCACGTCGCGGATCGAGGCCGAGTCGGTGAGCAACATCACCAAGCGATCGATGCCGATGCCGAGGCCGCCAGTGGGCGGCAGACCCACCTCCAGTGCGCGGATGTAGTCGGCGTCGAAGTGCATGGCCTCGTCATCGCCGGCATCCTTGGCATCGACCTGGGCGCGGAAACGGGTGGCCTGGTCTTCCGGATCGTTCAGCTCGGAGAAACCGTTGGCGATCTCCTTGCCGTTGACGAACAGCTCGAAGCGGTCAGTGATGCCCTTGTCGGTATCGCTTTCGCGCGCCAGCGGCGATACTTCGACCGGATGCGCGGTAATGAAGGTCGGCTGGATCAAGGTGTGTTCGACGGTGTGCTCGAAGATCTCCAGCAACAGCTTGCCCCAGCCGTAGTCCGGCTTCACGGTAGCGCCGAGGCGTTTCGCATGGCGCGCCATGGCATCCCGATCGCGCAGCTCGTCGCGCTTGATCTCGGGATTCAGTTCCAGCACGGCGTCCTCCATGTGCCAGCGACGGAATGCCGGGGCGAGGTCGATGGACGCTCCCTCCCAGGTCAGTTCCGTGGTGCCGAGCACGGTTTGTGCCGTGTCGCGGATAATCGCCTCGGTAAGATCCATGATTTCGTGGTAAGTGGCGTAGGCCTGGTACAGCTCGAGCATGGTGAACTCGGGATTGTGCCGCGTCGACACGCCCTCGTTGCGGAAGTTGCGATTGATCTCATAGACACGATCAAAGCCGCCCACGACCAGCCGTTTCAGGTAAAGCTCGGGCGCCACGCGCAGGTACAGCTCCATGTCGAGCGCGTTGTGATGGGTCACGAACGGCTTGGCCGTGGCACCGCCGGGGATGATGTGCATCATCGGCGTCTCCACTTCCATGAAGCGGCGTGCCGGCGCTTCCAGCCACTGGCGCATGAAGCCGATGATCTTCGAACGCAACGCGAAGGTGCGGCGCGCCTGCTCGGTGACGATCAGGTCGACATAGCGCTGGCGGTAGCGTTGTTCCACATCGGCCAGGCCGTGGAACTTGTCTGGCAGCGGACGCAGACTCTTGGTCAGCAGACGCAGCGCATCGACACGCACCGACAGCTCACCGGTCTTGGTGCGCATCAGCACGCCTTCGGCACCGACGATATCACCCGCGTCCCAGCCCTTGAACGCCTCGTAGGTCTCGCCCAGCGTGCCCTGGTGGATGAACAGCTGGATCCGGCCGCTGAAGTCCTGCAGCTGCACGAAACTGACCTTGCCCTGCACGCGCTTGAGCACGATGCGTCCGGCCACCTTCACCCGGCGCGCAGCCGCTTCGATGACTTCGGCCGTGTACGCCTCCTTGTCGACGAACTCCGCCTGCAAGTCGCCAACGAAGCTGTCCACCTTGAAATCGTTGGGAAAGGCGATCCCCTGCCCGCGTAGCGCGTTGAGCTTCTCGCGTCGTTCGGCGATCAGCTTGTTCTCGTCGACGGGAGGGGTATCGGTCGGTTCACTCATGATGGATTCCAGTACGGTCAGCACCGCCTCACGTGACGGGTCCGGTTTTCAGGGTTTGCGGTAGTAGCGCCAAACGGCGAAAGGGGAACCTCAGTGCCCCTTTTGGAACACTTCCTTGAACGCGTGCTTGGTGGCATCCCAGCCCGTACGCGCACCCTTTGCGATGCCATGACCGGCCTCCTTCGCACCATGGCCGATATTCGTGGCGACATGTTTGGTTTCGTGCCCGATAGCGCGGGCGCCGTGGCCGATGTCTTTCCCGGCCGCCTTGGCATCGTGTTTGATGGTCTGGGCAGTAGCATCCGGCTGGGCGCAGCTAACATTGGCAAATGTCGCCAGCACGGCGCAGGCAACAAGGATTCCGAAGGCTTTTCCACGGTTCATGCGGCTACCCCTCTTGGCAGGATGGACAGGCTGGAGGCGTCGGTGATCACGCGTCACTCCGTTTCGACCCCGCTTCCAGACCGGATTTCAGGCTGGCCTCGATGAACTCGTCGAGGTCGCCGTCCAGTACCTTCTGCGTATCGGTGCGCTCGATGCCGGTACGCAGGTCCTTGATACGACTCTGATCGAGCACATAGTTGCGGATCTGGCTGCCCCAGCCGATATCGGACTTGGTCGCTTCGAGCGCGTCCTTTTCCACGTTGCGCTTCTGCACTTCCAGCTCATAGAGCTTGGCGGCCAGCATCTTCATCGCGGTGTCGCGGTTGGCATGCTGGCTGCGACCGGTCTGGCACGCCACCACCGTATTGGTCGGGATATGCGTGATGCGCACGGCCGACTCGGTCTTGTTGACGTGCTGGCCACCGGCGCCGGATGAACGGTACACGTCGGTGCGCAGATCGGCCGGATTGATGTCGATCTCGATATCGTCGTCAACCTCCGGCGACACAAATACCGAGGTGAAACTGGTGTGGCGGCGATTATCCGAATCGAACGGACTCTTGCGCACCAGCCGATGTACCCCGATCTCGGTCTTGAGCCAGCCGTAGGCATAATCGCCTTCGACCCGGAAGGTCGCCGATTTGATGCCCGCCACTTCGCCGCCGGAAACCTCCATCAGCTCGGTTTTCCAGCCCCGCGATTCGCACCAGCGCAGGTACATGCGCAACAGCATCTCCGCCCAGTCCTGCGCCTCGGTGCCACCGGCGCCGGCCTGGATGTCGACGAACGCATTGGTCGCATCCATCTTGCCGGAGAACATGCGCTGGAACTCCAGCTTGCCGACCTGCGCCTCGAGCTTGGCCAGATCGCCGACCACGGCTTGCGCGGTAGCGTCGTCGCCGTCGGCGACGGCCATCTCCAACAGCTCGCTGGCATCAGTGAGACTGGCGGTCAGCGAGTCGATCCCGCTGACGATGGTATCCAGGCGGGCACGCTCACGTCCCAGCTCCTGGGCCCGGGATGGATCGTCCCAGACGTTGGGACTCTCCAGTTCGCGGCCTACTTCTTCCAGGCGTTCGCGCTTGGAAGCGTAGTCAAAGATACCCCCTAAGCGACTCGACGCGCTCCCGCAGGTCGGCGATTTGCGCAAGGATCGGGTTGGTTTCGATCATGATTCAGCCATCAAGGTTATTGCGACGCCAGCGGCAAGCCGACATCGTCGGTAAAGCGGTACAGGATAGCAAACCGGTCACGCCAATGCGCTGGCGTGGACGCCGCGAACGGCCCGTCCCGACGGATCGGCTGCATTGGCGAAAGCCGGGTCCCAAGCCAGCGCGGCTGCAGAGGAGCAGGCAATCGACTTGCCGCCAGGTACCGTGGCAGCGCACGCTTCGCCGGGAAAATGTTGCTCGAAGATACGGCGATAGAAGTACGCCTCCTTGGTGGTCGGCGTATTGAACGGATAGCGCGCGGCAGCGGCAGCGAATTCGCGGTCGCTGACAGATTGTTCGGCGTGGGCCTTCAAGCCATCGATCCAGCCATAGCCCACGCCATCGCTGAACTGCTCTTTCTGTCGCCACAGGATCGAATCCGGCAGTGCGCCGGTGAAGGCTTCGCGAAGCACCGCCTTTTCGATCCTGCCGTTACCGGCCATCTTGTATTTCGCATCCATGCTCATGGCGACATCGATGAACTCCAGATCGAGGAAGGGCACGCGTGCCTCGACGCCCCAGGCCATCATCGCCTTGTTGGCGCGCAGGCAGTCATAGCTGTGCAACGCATCCAGCTTGCGCACGGTTTCCTCATGAAAGGCTTCAGCCGAAGGGGCCTTGTGGAAGTACAGGTAGCCACCGAAGATCTCGTCGGAGCCTTCGCCGGAGAGCACCATCTTCACCCCCATGGCCTTGATCCGGCGGGCCAGCAGGTACATCGGCGTGGCGGCGCGGATGGTGGTGACGTCGTAGGTCTCGATATGGCGAATCACCTCCGGTAGCGCGTCCAGCCCTTCCGCGAAGCTGTAGACGAAACCGTGATGTACCGTACCTAGAGCATTGGCCGCGATCTGCGCGGCGGCCAGATCCGGTGACCCCTCCAGGCCGACCGCGAACGAGTGCAGGCGTGGCCACCACGCCTCGCTGCGATCATCATCTTCGACCCTCTCGCGCGCGAAATGCGCCGCACAAGCGGCCACCAGTGATGAATCCAGGCCGCCGGAAAGCAGTACGCCATACGGCACATCCGTCATCAGCTGCCGGTGTACCGCCTGCTCGAAGGCGTCATGCAAGGCTGGCCCGCTAACCCCATGACCTTGCGTATGGCTGTAGTCGCGCCAAGGCTTGTCGTAATAGCGACGCAACTCGCCATTGGCGCTGTCAAAGATATGGCCGGGCGGGAACGACGCCACATCGGCACAGACCCCGACCAGAGCCTTCATTTCCGAGGCGACACACAGGCGGCCTTGCTGGTCGTGTCCCCAATACAGTGGGCAGACACCCATCGGGTCACGCGCGATGAGGTAACGCCGGGCCTCACTGTCCCACAGGGCAAACGCGAAGATGCCGTTGAGCTTGTCGACGAAGTCACCCTCGGCTTCGCGATACAGCGCATTGATCACCTCGCAATCCGAGCCGGTGGTGAAATCGTACCCGCTGGCGGTGCGCAATTCGCGATGGTTGTAGATCTCGCCGTTCACCGCCAACGCCAGCGTGCCGTCCCGCGAACGCAGCGGTTGCGCCCCGCTGGCCGGGTCGACGATGGCTAACCGCTCGTGCACCAGAATCGCGCCGGCGTCGACGAACACCCCACTCCAATCCGGGCCGCGATGGCGCTGCCGTTGTGAAAGCTCCAGCGCCTCCCGGCGCAATGCCGTCAGATCGTCACCTGGTTGCAGATCGAACATTCCGAAAATCGAACACATGGAGCCCACCCCTTTGCGCGTAAAACCGCTGCTATGAAAACGACGAAGGCCCGCACTGAGCGGGCCTTCGTCGCGCGTTTTCGTGAAACTTGAAACTACGCGATGGCCCACCCCGGATTGGCGTTGTTAATCGCGAAATTATTATTGTTGCGTGCCAACACGGCGCGACCTGCAAGAGGCGCGGCGACGAGTTTTCGGCTGGCAATTATCGAATACATGGTGTGACTAAAACAGATTGGACGTCCATATGCAAGGTCTGGGTGAAACCATTGCATCAAACGCTCGCCGGTTCACTGATCCAGCGCTTCGCCTGCGGTAGTTCGGCGAGGGAAAACAGGCGAAACTCGGCGGGCACCACAAACCCCATGGCAGTTGCCGTCATCCGCAGCCAAGCTACATCAGTGACGAGCGCCACCCGATCCCAGCCGCTGAAGTGACGCATGCCCAGCTTGGCGTCGTCCCACATGGCGCCGGGATCGAAGCCGGTGAAATCCTCGCCGATGACGTAGAGTAGTCGGAGCTTGCGGTTCAGTGCGAATGCCGCCTCCACATCCGGCACGATCACCTTCTCGTAGTCCGCCGCCGTTACCTGGCCGTGGGCTTGAAAACCCAGCGTGCCGGGTGGGAGATCCTTCATTTGTTCGATCATGGCCTGCTCCTTAAGTGGTGAGTGGGGACGCATCCTGAGGCAGCTTGCGTGAATGCCACGCGAGACGGAAACGTCGTGGGCACCCCAGCTTACGCCGGCTCGATGTGTCGCAGTAGCAAGCGCGCACTTTCGCGCCCCTGCCAGTCGTTGAGCGTCAACTCGTAGACCGCACGCAGCTGCGGCGGCGGTACCTGGCCAGGCCAGGCATTGAACATCACCGCCTCGTGCACCGATCCGTCGCGAGGGTCTCGAAGCTGCAAGCGCAGATGACGCTCGCCCATCACCCGCCAGCTGGCGCATTCGAACAGGTTGTCGAACAGCGGTTCCGGGAAAGCCTGTCCCCAGGGTCCGCCGTAACGCAGTTGCCTGGCGACCACCACGGAGATCGCGCCGGCAGGCAAATCGCCGTCGGTGTGCAATACCGCCTCAAGCTGGCCGGTGTGGAGCTGTTCGCGCGCTACCGTGTCGAATGCTGCCGCAAAACGGGGGTAATCATCGAGTTTGAGACTGAGGCCCGCGGCCATCGCGTGGCCGCCGAAACGCTCGATGAGCCCGGGTTCGCGAGCATCGATCAGTGCCAGTGCATCGCGGATGTGGAAGCCTGCGATCGAACGCGCCGAACCCCGCAAGTTCTTTCCGTCGTCCTCGCTGGCCGGGGCGAAGGCGATCACCGGGCGGTATAGACGGTCCTTCAGCTTCGATGCCACCAGCCCGATCACGCCAGGGTGCCAGCTCGAGTCATACAGGGTCACTCCGACTGCCTCGCTGTGGGCGGTCCCAGCCGCCATCACTTCGGCTTCGGCCACCATCGAGGCCTGGGTTTCACGCCGCTCCCGATTGATCGCGTCAAGTTGCTCGGCATAACGACGAGCCTGTCCGGCATCGTCGGTAAGCAGGCACTCCACGCCATGTCGCATGTCCTCCATGCGTCCCGCCGCATTCAGCCGGGGCCCGACGGCAAAGCCGAGATCGCTGGCGCACAGGGTGGCGAGGCTGCGCTTGCCCACCTCGATCAAGGCCGTGACGCCGGCACACGCACGGCCTTGACGGATGCGCTGGAGGCCAGCCTGAACCAGCACGCGGTTATTGAAATCCAGGGGCACAAGGTCGGCCACCGTACCCAGCGCAACCAGGTCGAGCAGGCTCGACAAATCGGGCTCGCTCGCCGCGAAGGCCGCTTCCTCGCGCAACCGCGCACGGACGGCAAGCAGCAGGTAGAACACCACCCCTACCCCGGCCATTGCCTTGCTGGGGAAGGCGTCACCGACCAGGTTGGGGTTGACCATGGCATCGACCGCAGGCAACTGCTCACCCGGCAGGTGGTGGTCGGTGACGATGACGCGGATGCCGAGCGCCCGGGCGGTTGCGACGCCCGCCACGCTGGCCACGCCATTGTCGACGGTGACGATCAGCTGAGGCTTGGGCTGCAGCGACTCGACCAGCGCCGCGCTCAAGCCATAGCCGTGGATGAAGCGGTTGGGTATCGCATAGCTGACCTGGGTCGCCCCCAGCATCCGCAGCCCCCGCACCGCAACGGCGGTGCCCGTAGCACCGTCGCAATCGTAGTCGCCCGCAATCAGGATGGACCAGTCACCACGAATCGCCTCGACCAGCAAGTCGACTGCCTGGGTCATGCCACCCAGGGTCTGCGGTGACAGCAGTCGAGCCAGTCGATGCTCGACCTGGGTCGGATTCAACACACCCCGTGCGGCATAGACTTGCTGCAATACCGGGTGTACCGCCGCGCCCCATCCGCTGGGGACGCCTTGCAACGGTCGGCGTAGCAATCGCCAAGGCTTCAACGCCCTGCCCCGCGCCAGAAACGCCATCGATGCCAAGGGCGACACTGCCAGCGTTCCGCGCTGGCGAAATGCAGTTGGAGTGGCCCACGGTTCAACAAGCTTTCCAGGATGGGCCACCAGTGGGACTCGATCTCGCCGGCAGGCAGATCCTGCAGGTCGATCAGCCAACCGGGTTCCGCTGCCGCGACGGTCTGTGTCGTTCGTGGCCGCAGCGCAAGCCCGGCATGACGGGCCATGGCGTTGAGCAAGAGGTCGTCAGCCGCGACGCCACACAGCGGACTGTGCAGGCGTTGCGGCAGGGCGCCGCCGCCCCACAGCCAGAGACTGTTGACGGGAGCGCGTCCTGCCGCACGACGTTGGACGTTGTGGGGGTGCTGATGCAACACAACCTGGATCTCGTTGAGCAGCACGCGCCAGCGGCGACCTTCGGCCCCCTGTGGCATATGCTGCGACAAATCCTCGCCCAGCGCCTGCTCCGGTGCCGCGAACTCGGGCAAGGACGCATCGGCAGGCAGACGCAGATGCCAGCGGTCGGGGGTGGAGACTTTCAACTGCATGCCGGCCTCGGCAAACAGCGGGTGCAGAGGCTCGGCCAGACTCAGCGCCTCGTCCATCTGCAGTCCGAGTTGACCGCAGGCGAGCAGGCGCACCCCCGTCAGATCTGGCTGTACCCAGGCCGGGTCGGCAGCAAGCCAGGTGGCGTCGCCGGCATCGCCGGCCAGAAATTCACGGGTCAACGCAGCGGCGGCAAAAGGCGTGTCGAGATCATCGAAGTGACTTGCCAGGCCGGCCATGTAGCCATGCGCGCCTTCGGCAAGCCTGTCGGCACGCGCCAGCCACCGGTGCAGGGGCCGGGCCGGTGCGAAGGATGCCAGTTCAGGCAGCCATATCTGCAAGGGCAACGCACTCCTGGCGGGCATTCAGGCTCCCGTCTCCAGTTGTTCGTACAAGGCCAGCCATTCCGTTTCCAGAGCGTCTTTTTCGCGTTGCAGTTCGGTCTGCCGCTGCCCGAGCTTTATCGCCTCGGCCGTGGGGCCGCTATAGGTTGCCGGATCGGCCAGCTTCGCCGCCAGCGTGCCCAGCTCGGTGTCGATGGTGGCGGTGCGGGTTTCGATCCGCTTGACCCGCTGCCGCGCGGTCTTGTCGGCGTCCCGCTGGGCGGCGGCATCGCGCCGGCGATCTTCAGCGGACGGGGCCGGGAGATCCGCCACGACGGGTTTGCCGGCCGCCTTGGCGGCCTTCTTGTTGGTGGCGCCACGGCTGCGCAGCCAACGGGCATAGTCGTCGAGATCGCCGTCGAAACTCTCTACCGCACCATCGGCGACGCGCCAGAAACTGTCGCAGACCAGGCCGAGCAGGTGGCGATCGTGCGACACCAGTACCAAGGCGCCGTCGAAGTCGCTCAATGCGTCGGCCAGGGCCTCGCGCATGTCCAGATCGAGATGGTTGGTGGGCTCATCCAGCAGCAGCAGGTTCGGTTTCTCCCAGGCGATCAGTGCCAATGCCAGCCGTGCCCGCTCGCCGCCGGAAAAACCGTCCACGGATTCGAAGGCGCGATCGCCGGCGAAATTCCAGGTACCGAGGAAGTCGCGCATGACCTGGGTCGCCACACCCGGTGCCTGTGCCTGCAAATGATCGAGCGGACTGGTGCCTTCGCGCAGACTTTCCACGGTGTGCTGGGCGAAGTAGCCGATTTTCAGGTCCTTGTGGATCTTGCGCTCGCCGCCGAGTGGCTGAAGTTCCCCCACCAGCGTCTTGACCAGGGTCGACTTGCCGGCGCCATTGGGACCGAGCAGGCCGACGCGATCCCCTGCCTCAAGACTGAAGCGGACGTCGTCCAGAATCGTCAGTGCGCCGTCACGGCCCTCGAGCGGATAGCCAGCGACCACATCTTCCAGTTGCAACATCGATTCGGGCAAGCGCCCGGGCACCGCAAACTGGAAGCTGAAGGAGCGCTCGGCGCGCACCGCCTCGGTACCGGCCAGCTTCTCCAGCCGCTTCATCCGCGACTGCGCCTGCTTGGCCTTGGTGGCCTTGGCCTTGAAGCGATCGATGAAAGACTGCAGGTGTGCTCGTTCAGCCTGTTCGCGCTCATGGGTGATCTGCTGCTGCCGCAACTGTTCGGCACGCAAGCGCTCGAACGCACTGTAGTTGCCAGTATAGAGCTTCGCCTTGCCGTCGTTCAGATGCATGGTGTGGGTGATCACACCATCGAGGAACTCGCGGTCGTGCGAAATGATCAGCAAGGTACCCTGGTACCGGCGCAACCATTCTTCCAGCCACAGTACCGCGTCCAGATCGAGATGGTTGGTCGGCTCGTCGAGCAACAGCAGTTCGGACGGTGCCATCAGCGCACGGGCCAGATTCAGGCGCACGCGCCAGCCACCGGAGAATTCCTGCACCGCGCGTTCGTGCGTGTCCGGCGAAAACCCCAGGCCATGCAGCAGGCGGCCGGCACGGGCACGGGCATCATAACCATGCAGCTCCTCGATGCGGTGATGCACGCGGGCCAACGCCTCCATGTCACCGCTGGCATGGGCCTCGCTTTCGGCGAGCAAAACCGCCGCCAGGTCCTCGTCGCCGCCCAGTACGTAGTCGATCGCGGCATCGGGTAGCGCTGGTGTCTCCTGTTCGACTGACGCAAGCCGAAGTTTTGCAGGCATGTCCAATTCGCCGGCGTCACCATCGAGCTTGCCCTGCAATGCGGCGAAAAGGCTGGACTTGCCGCAGCCGTTGCGACCGATCACGCCCAGCCGCCAGCCACTCTGGATCACCAGATCGATATCGGAAAGCAGCAAACGGCTGCCGCGGCGCAAGGCAAAGTGTCGAAAGGCAATCATCGTTGAATCGGGTATCCGCAGTATCGGGGCTACTGCCCTCAGCCGCCCATGATAGCTGGCATCAAGGTATCCTCGCTTGGCGGCGCGCCTGCAAATGTCCATTTCATCGCAATCGGCGCCCGTCCTCGTAGCGCCGTCAGGGTAGTTCTGCTAAAACGACTGCGCATGATGCTTCGTAGGGAGAGGGGAACCATGGTCAAGCTCAATCACCACGTGTTGCTGGCCGTCTTGCTGGTCGGTGCCGCCACGTTCGCGGCGCCACAGACAGCTCGAGCCGCCACTCAGGATCACGGCGACAACCTGCTGATCAAGCGTGTGCAACAGGAAAAGGGCATGAACCTGCCCCGCCGCGGCATGACCATGGCCCAGGTCGAAAAAAGGTGGGGTGCCCCACTGCGCAAGCTGTCACCGCGTGGAGGCGGCAGCCCGCGCCAGCCGGTGATCAATCGCTGGGATTACGCGAAATTCATCGTGTATTTCCAGCACAATTATGTGATCCATTCGGTGCTCAACACACCGGCCGGCAACAATACCGACCCCGCCAACGCCGACTGAGCCATGCGTCTGGATGAAACGGCCCGTCTCTGCACGGGCCGTTTTCATATCGGCACCGAGGTGGTCGTCGTACAATCCGCGGTTCGGCGTCGGATCGATGCCCTGGAGACCGCGAGAATTCACCGCATGACGAACCAAGCATGGCGCCTGCCCGCCGAATGGGAACCGCAATCCGCCGTGTTGATCGCGTGGCCCCACGCCGGCACGGACTGGGCCGAGCGGCTGGCTGATGTGGAAACCACTTACGTGGCGTTAGCGGCCGCGGTAACGCGTTTCCAGCCACTGATTATCGTGGTTGCCGACGGCGCGCTGAAAATCCATGGGCAAACGCGTCTCAGCGAGGCAGGTGTCGATCTGTCGAAAATTCGCTGGGTCGAGCTGGCCTATGACGACACCTGGCTGCGCGATTCCGGCCCGATCACGCTGAAGGCCGGCGAAGCAACCTTCCAGCTGACAGACTTCCGCTTCACCGGCTGGGGCGGCAAGTTCGGCGCCGCGCAGGACGATGCACTGGTGGCCGGCCTGGCACAGGCCGGGGTTTTCGGTACGGCGACGCATCAACGCATCGACTGGGCGCTGGAGGGCGGTGGCATCGAAAGCGATGGCGCCGGCAGCTTGCTGACCACGTGGCGCTGCCTGGTCCAGCGCCATCCGGATCAGTCACGCGAACAAATCAGCGCGATCCTGCGGGAAAGCTTGCACGCCTCGCGCGTGCTATGGCTTGAGTACGGCTATCTCGAAGGCGACGACACCGATGCGCATATCGACACCCTGGCCCGTTTCGCCCCGGGCAACCGTATCGTGTTCCAGGCCTGTGATGATGCCAGCGACCCGCACTACGACGAATTGCAGCGCATGGCGACCGAACTGGCCGCGCTCCGTACCGCCGAGGGTCGTCCGTATCAGCTGCATCCGCTGCCATGGGCACGACCGATCCTCGATGAGGATCGCCGCCTCGCCGCGTCCTATGCGAACTACCTGATCGTCAACGGTGCCGTGCTGGTGCCGGCCTACGGCGATACGGCCGACGACGAAGCAGCCCGCATCATCGGGGCAGCGCATCCCGGCCGCGAGGTCGTTCAGATACCTTGCCGATCGCTGATCTGGCAGAACGGCAGCCTGCACTGCATCACCATGCAGCTGCCGGCGGGTTTGACCTGAGTTTCCGCGCTGTCGGCTAAACTGATTGAGCTGCGACGCCCTACCCGACGCCAAGGATTAACGCCGATGACCCGCAAGACCCTCAAGGTCGCGCTGCTGCAGGAAACCGACCGCGGCAGCCGCGAAGCCAACCTCGATGCCATCGAAAACGGTTTGCGCGAAGCCGCTGCTGCCGGGGTCGAGCTGGTGCTGCTGCAGGAGCTGCACAACGGTCCGTATTTCTGCCAGCACGAATCTGTCGAGGTGTTTGATCAAGCCGAGTCGATTCCCGGTCCCGCCACCGCGCGCCTCGGCCAGTTGGCGCAGGACCTGCAGCTCGTCATCGTTTCCTCATTGTTCGAGCGCCGCACCGCGGGGCTTTACCACAATACCGCGGTGGTATTCGATCGCTCGACGGCGATCGCCGGGATCTACCGCAAGATGCACATCCCCGACGATCCGGCCTTTTACGAGAAGTTTTACTTTACTCCGGGCGATCTCGGTTTCGAGCCGATCGATACCTCGGTTGGCCGGCTCGGTGTGCTGGTATGCTGGGATCAGTGGTATCCCGAAGCGGCGCGCCTGATGGCGCTGGCCGGCGCTGAAATCCTGCTCTATCCCACGGCAATCGGCTGGGACCCCAAGGACCCGCAAGCCGAGCAGGATCGCCAGCGTGACGCCTGGATCACCGTGCAGCGCGGTCATGCCATCGCCAATGGCTTGCCGCTGCTGGCATGCAATCGCACCGGTCACGAAAACGACCCTTCAGGTGTCGGTGGCGGTATCCGTTTCTGGGGCAGCAGCTTCGCCGCCGGTCCGCAAGGTGAATTCCTGGCGCAGGCGGGTACGGACAAGCGGGAGTTGCTGCTGGCCGAGGTCGATCTTGCACGTAGCGAGCAGATACGGCGGATCTGGCCGTTTCTGCGCGATCGGCGTATCGATGCCTACCACGACTTGTTGCGACGCTTCCGCGACTGATTCCGGGAGGGTCGATGGCTTGTGCCACGCCGTCGTCGTCCCCATGCTGGGAATTCCCCTTTCATACCGGCCCGTCGATCGCATGAGTGTTTCCCCAACCGATGCTGCCCTGCTGCCGGCACTGCAGGGCCAGGCGATCGAACGCGTGCAACGCGATGACGTGGAATATGTGCTGCTGGGTACCGCCCATGTCTCGCGCAGCAGCATGGAAGCGGTCGATGCGCTGCTGGAGCATGAGCACTTCGACGCGGTCGCGGTCGAGTTGTGCGACAGCCGTGCCCACAGCATGCGCGACCCCGAAGCCTACAAGCAGATGGATCTGTTCAAGGTCCTGCGCCAGGGCAAGGCTGGCATGGTAGCGGCGAGCCTGGTGTTGTCGGCCTTCCAGAAACGCCTGGCCGAACAATCGGGCATCCAGCCCGGTGCCGAAATGAAAGCGGCGATGGACGGCGCCGACCAACGCGGCCTGCCGGTATGGCTGATCGACCGTGAAGTTGGCACCACACTCAAGCGCGCATGGCGCAGCGTAGGCTTCTGGCAGCGCTTCGGCCTGCTCGGTGGCCTGCTGGCCAGTGTCTTCGAGCGCGAAGAGATCCACGCCGACGAGATCGAGAAACTGAAACAAGGCGACCTGCTGGAAAGTGCCTTCAGCGAATTTGCCAGCGAGTCGAAACCGCTGTATCAGAGCCTGATCGGGGAACGCGACAGTTTCATGGCCGCGCGCCTGCGCGAGGAAGCGGCGCGCTCGGCCAGCGGCGAACCACGCCGGGTGCTGGTGGTGATCGGCGCCGGCCACCTCAAGGGGCTCACTACCCTGCTACGCGAACAGCAGGATGACCCCTCACTCACCGTCGCCGAGCTGGCGCAGATACCGGCCAAGGCCCGCTGGCCCAAATGGCTGGCGGCGGGGCTGGTGCTGGGGGTATTTGTCGCGATCGGCTGGGCCTTTCACCTCAATCCGACACTCGGCACCCAGGCGCTGTTGGCGTGGGTGCTGTTCACCGGCGGGTTTGCTGCGCTCGGGGCGTTGGCCGCCGGCGCCCACCCAGTGAGCATCGTTGCCGCCTTCATCGCCGCGCCGATCAAGCCCTTTCGCCCCGGCATCCCGGCCGGTGGTATCAGTGCCATGGCCGAAGCGTGGGTGCGTCGTCCTCGGGTAGCCGACTTCGAAACGCTGCGCGACGATGTAGTGCACTGGAGTGGCTGGTGGAAAAACCGGGTGGCGCGTACCCTGCTCAACTTTTTCCTGGTCAGCCTGGGGACCATCGTCGGCGAATACAGCGCGGGTATCCACATCTTCCGAAGCCTGGTCTGAACCGGCTGGCGAGCCCCTTGCGTGGTACGATTCGCGCCGCTGGCCGACGCTTCTCGGCGAGCTGAATGCCCCGTTGCCCGGGTGGCGAAACTGGTAGACGCAAGGGACTTAAAATCCCTCCGCCGCAAGGCGATGCGGGTTCGATTCCCGCCCCGGGCACCAACGGTTTCAAGCGTTTTTGCCGCAATCGGCACGATGTCAAAACACGTGCATGCTTAGTGCACGTGCCGAATCCCGCACGCCTAGATCGTAGGCCTCACGTACTGTCGTTTTCGGCGTGCAGTCCCACGTCGAAACGGGAATGCGCTGGCTGGGCTGCCAATAGGTCCTCCCTAACCAAGTGAACAGAGACGGCAGCTTCGGGTAATAGCGAGTTAGCATCACCAGAGTATTCGATCGTTCCGTTTCGGACTGAGGCGGAATGGGGGCGTTATCGGTATATCCGCCATCGATGGCATGCCCTCCTCCCATGGGACGTGCGGACATGATCGGCGGTGCCGACGCAGCCGCAATGAGGAGAGATTGAGCCGTTTCGAGATCGCCACAGTCGTTCAGCACCATGAAATCCTGACGAAGTCCCAATAGCTTGGGTAGCCTGGGATGAATGCTGTTCCACAGGTATTTGTCGACAAGGTAAGCCAGGGTTCCTGCGGCTACAGATCCTCCTGTCCCCAAAAATCGAGCGGGCCGTGTGATAGCCACAGTGAGGCGAGAGCTGGAAAGGCGGAGCGTGGCGAATGTATCTGCGTTCAAAAATGCATCGACCCACGTCGGATACACGTGTTGGTGAGCAAATCTCATCTTGAGTTTCGACAGAGCAGACCAGTCGAAGATCTTGGGAGTCTCCGCGTAGAGCGTCTGGCAGGCACGCAGCGCTGTGTCAGCGCTCTTCGCAAGAAACGAAGCGGCCACGGCGGCACCTGCGCTAGTACCTACAAGTTGCGGAGGCAGACACATGCCATGGTCCATCAAGTGTCGCAGCGCACCCGCCTGCCACCAGCACCGATTGCCGCCGCCCGCGAGAACCAATGTCCCTGCCCTACTGAAATCGAATTTCCGAGCTTCACTCCACTGGCCGCGCATACGTTTCTTTCCTCAGTAAGGTCTCTATTTTTATGAGCATGGCATAAGTTTCGAAAGGTCGCGGAACCGTCTGGCCGTCCTCGATTCTTGCTATCCCCGCAGAACACTGATGGGTCATGTGGCCCCTGGAATTCCCAGCTATCGGCCGGGAAAGCCAACATCTAAGCTGCTGACTACAATGGCATCCACATGCAGGACATTCCGGAGTAGCACCCGTGCAACTACACGCCGATCTTTCCCTCGTCGTCGCCGTCGACAGCCGTGCGTTGCCATGGGTCCCCTCACCGATGCCCGGCGTGGAATCGCGGGCGCTATCCTTGTTGCTTGGCGGTCAGCGGCGAGGGGATCATGGTCAGGTAGTGCCGCGTGTTCCAGCAACGGCATAAACCGATCAGCGCGAGCAATCGGCTCATGCGCGTTGTTCCTGCAGGACGAGCTCCTCGGTCGGCGCGTCGACGGCGCGGCGCTTGATGCGGAAGCGCTTGTCGGCCGCGGCGGTAAATCCTCCGAGCATCATCAGCAGGCCGCCGCCCCAGATCCAGCGGATGAAAGGCTTGTAGTAAAGCCGCATCGACCATGCACCCTCGATGTTGTTGGCGTCCATCGGTTCGCCCAGTGCCACATAGAGGTCACGGGTAAAGCCGGCATCGACGGCCGATTCGGTCTGCACCTGACCCCGTGGGTAGGTACGCTTTTGCGGTTTCATCACCGCCACCGACTCGCCGTTGCGGTTCACCGTGATGAGCCCCTGATCGGCCCGCCAGTTGGGTCCGGTGGTGCGCTGTGCGCCATCGAAACGGAAATCGTAGCCGCCGATGTGCTGAGTCTGGCCCGGGGCCATCCGCACATCGCGCGTCACACTGAGCGAGTTGC